>DASRHB010000036.1:0-97323 GCA_035650755.1 Candidatus Acidiferrales bacterium | reverse complement strand
CAGCGAACCCACCGCCGAAGCTTGGTTGGCGGCAATCTTGGACCGCAACAGGTTCGGGATGGCGATGGCTGCGATGATCAAAATGATCGCCACAACGATCAGCAACTCGATCAGTGAGAAACCCTTCTGTTTGTTACGCATCGATTTGTTTTCCTCCAAGGAGACCAGACATCGCTGGTCCCTGTGTGCAATTGCACGGCGGCGGCCATGTGAATCAAAAGCTCTTTATTCTTCCGACACACGTCCGAAGCAATTGCAAATGGGGTGCTTACAGGCCCCACTCGCCCGCTCGCACTGTTCCCAAAATCGCCAAGTCAGGAGGAATGACATATCATGGCGTTAGAACTTGCAAATGTGACAAGAAGTGGCATTCCACGATCGCGCTCTCGACCTGTTGTTTGAACGTATCGTAATTACTCAATGTATATGCAGTATGGAATATATACCCGTGCCGGGCTGTTCCGAATGCTTCTACGACTAAACCATGGAATCCACATCGTTGTGATGCAGGTTACGAAATACAGGTTATGAAACAGCTGATCGTTAATGCGGATGATTTTGGACTTGCCGAGAGTATCAACCGCGGAATTGCGCTGGCCCATACCGATGGCATTTTGACAAGCGCTTCATTGCTTGCAAATGCCTGCGCGTTTCAACATGCGACTGTTTTGGCGCGCCAGTTGCCCCGGCTCTCAATTGGAGTGCACCTGAATCTTAGTCAGGGCAAACCGGTTTCGCCCGAAATTCAAGTTTCCACCCTCCTTAACAAGAAAGGGATGCTCCACCTTGCGCCTTTGCCTCTGTGGATCAGGATCCTCACTGGGAGGGTCAGGCTTGAGCACATTGAATGCGAACTCCGGGCCCAGATCCGCAAAGTCTTTGAAGCCGGCATAACGCCAACGCATCTGGATGGACATCTCCACGTACATGTTCTGCCCCAACTTTCGTCGCTGCTGGTTTCGATAGCACGCGAATTTCGTATTAAATATGTTCGCTGCCCCGTGGAGGACGTTGCCGCGGCGCTGCCATTGCTCTGGAGCACGACCGGACCAGGCATTGCCGCAATGAAGCGCTCCGCCATTAGCTATGCCGTGAGTTCCTTTGGTGAATCCTTACGCGGCCAGTTACGCGCAGCTGGCCTAACCTGCTCGGATGCTTTCTTGGGCCTCTCGCATACTGGATTTCTGAATGGGAAAAGCTTGCTCAAACTTCTTGCAATCGTGCCCGAGGGAACGACGGAGTTGATGTGTCACCCAGGTTACAACAGCCGGGATGTAACGGCATTCGGCGGCGAACTCACCGCCGAGCGTGAATCGGAGCTCACTGCCTTGATCTCACCGGAAATCAAGCATGCCCTGGATATGTTCAAGATCGGGCTAACGAATTTTCATAGCTTGAAACAAAATCCCGCTTTTGCACAGACCAGATAGCAAACTCATTTCTGCCGCGGCAAATTGTAGTCCTGCGTCAGGTAGTGCTGCTCGGAAGGATTCGCAGAGAGTTTCAGTTCGACACTTTCCGGCAGTCCTTGAATTGGGCCTCGGCCGGACGCAAATCGAATCCTCAGTAAATCCAGCATCATTCGCGGTGAATGTAACAGGATCGCGTGACGTGTGGCCCGCCGTTCGACCACCTCGAAATCGATCTCCCGGATCACCAGATCTCGTTTCCACGCGGCATACAGAAATTCCACATCGAACGAAAATCCACCCAACTGCAACGCCTCAAACACCGGCACAACAGGCTTTCTCACAAATGCCTTGAATCCACACTGCGTGTCGCGCAAGGGCAAATTCAATATGGCCCGAACCATCGCCCTGTACACCAGGCTCGCAACGAATCGAGACCTGCTCGGAGCACAACGCATCGGTGCGGGCGGCCGTGAAGCGATCGCGATGGCCGCGCCTTCTCGCAATGCGCGCAACAACCGCAGGATGTCCTCGGGACGGCCGGGTAAGTCCGCATCCGTCACAAACACATACTCGCCGCGGCTGGCCAGCACGCCGCGCTGAATACTGGCTCCTTTGCCCAAATTCACCGGATTCCTTAACAGGCGAATCCGCTCGAATGATGCCTGCCATTCCCCTATCAGTGACGGCGTCCGATCCCGCGAACCGTCATCTACGACGATCACCTCCGCTGTAAATGACTGCTGAGTCAGGAACGTGTGGAGGCAATCAAGCGTCACGGGCAATATTGCCGCTTCGTTATAGGCGGGGATGACGATAGACAGGTGGGGGTTCATGCCCTTTTACACACGATCCAATGCTGCCAACAATTAAAAAACATACGGGCGCTCATTTCTCTCGTTTCTGTCCTCTTACTGCCGCCGGAAGTGACGGATACTCCGATCGAGGGCAATCGCCTTTCACTTGTACGTTCGCAAGCTCCCGAAGTCAAGAAATTGTGAACCACACCCGCCTGGTATATTTGCGTCGGAAAAAACAGTTGCTCCATTGTCGATGCATAGTACGTTCGTACCATCCGCCATCTTCTTTCTGACCGCAACTATCTTTTGCGGCCCGTGTTTTGTGTGATGACGGGGCAAAGATCCTAGGTCCCTGAATCGGTCCGGCTAACAAGCGGATCGCCCAGAAAACAGGAGATTGAGCTCGCGAATTCGCGCGGGCCCGGAGGAGAATTCTCATGAATTCGAAACTTACTCGTGTGTTTGCGGCATCGCTCGGCGCGCTTTTACTGCTGGTGGCCGGGTGCGGCAGTAATTCCGGCTCTCCTTCGGGCGGATCTTTGAACAATCAGACTGGCCAGATGGCCATGATGGTCAGCGACGATCCCGTCAACGATTGGTCAGAAATTGGCATCAAGGTGCTCAGCATCTCATTGACCCCTCAAAGTGGGGGAAGTCCAGTTGTTGTCTTTAATCCCGCCACGCCTCCTACAGTAAACTTGGTGGAACTCGATCAACTCGCAGACATTCTGGATACGGTGAGTGTTCCCGTCGGCGCCTACACCGGCGCGACTGTTACCGTCAGCGCTAATCCGGGCGATGTGACACTGATCGCTTCGTCCAATCCAGATTCACCGGCGCTTACTCCAGGCGAAGTTGTAAATTCAAGCCAGATCGAAATCGTGGGCGCCACCGGAACCGCGGGCAACCTTACCGTACCGCTGGGCGTAACCTTCGTCTCGCCGGTTACCGTAACCGCAGGCCAAAATGGCGGCATCGACTTCGAATTTAATTTGGCCCATCCGGCATTCATCGTTGCCCATGCTCCCGTGGGCGGCGGGTCAACGATCTGGGCTGTGAATTTCAAGCCGGCCCTGCGGCATCATCCAATTTTTGACATCACGAGGCTCGTGCTGCGTCATCTCTACGGCGCCTTCGTTTCTGTCTCTTCCGACAATGCTTCCATCACCGTAAACCGTGTTTTTCCGGTGGAACCGCCGACAAACCCGGAAACCGACATCGCCTCATCGAAAAATCTCACCATTCTGGCGGACTCCACCAACGGAACTCTCTTCTACGATATGGACGCTCACACGCACAGCACGATCATGAACTTTAGTTCGGTCGGCTCTACTCTCACGGGCAAGTTCCTGCGCATCGCCGCGCGATATCAGTCCGACGGCACTTTAGTGGCGGTTCGCATTTGGGCCAGCAGTTCCTTTAACATCGTCTGGATCAGCCCCGAAGGCCACGTCCGCCACGTCTTGACCTCGAGCAATCAGTTGGTCGTGGATAACGAAGCCGGCCGGCCCGTCACGATAGATGTCGACAACAACACGCAATTCTTCTTCCGAGCTCCCTCGAACCCATCGGTTGACGCCAAGCCGTTCTGCATCGGCACGGCCTGCCTCGGCGATCTGGTTCGGGGCTTCAAAGTCCATGTCACAGTTGATGACCCGCTGGCGGTTCCATTGGCAGCTCAAACTGTAGACATCGAAATCGCGCGATTCGACGGTGCCATCTCCTCGGTCGGCATGAATAACTTTACCTACACGCGCGTTTTCACGGATACGACAGACAACTACACTAGGGTATTGCCGTACATTTCGAATTCGACTCCCAACGGCCACGATCCCCTGAACGGAAAACAAATCACCGGCTTCAAGTGGTGGAACTTCGCTTTCCCCACGATTGTCGACAGCAACCTGAATAATACCAGTGGCAGCTCCATCGGTGACTTCGTATCGACAGCCGGGGGATCGGCGAACTTCGGCGGAACAGTCGGAAAGATGCTCGTGGTCGGCGGCAGCTACGCAATCTGGGGTGACGCGGCCGCGACCAACGGCTGGTCCGCGCCGTGGACCGTCTTGGCACCCACACCCGCGCCTTTGGCTACAGTCGCCACGGGATGGATTCTCAATGGAAACACCGGAAGCTTTGCGATCGTCATCCCCAATAATCCTGGCGGGCTGCCGGTCACCGTGGACGCAAGCACCGTGTCCGGCTCCGCCACGCTGGTCTACCAGGTTGATCGCAGCAACGGAATCATCACCGTAAGCCCAATCGACCTGACTACATCCGCCGGGCAAAACGTTGTCAAAACGAACCTCACCAGCGGCACACCTGTGAAGGTCTTTGGCGTGCCGCAGACCGACGGCAGTATCAAGGCCTACGTGTTCTTCTACTTCACGGGCACGATGCCTGCATCCTGATCGTTGCAAACGTTTGTAAGCGTGCGGCCGCGGGCCAGTTACCAGACTGGTCCGCGGCCGCACGCTTTTCGTCAGCACAACCTCGCGGCCTTGCGAACCCCATAAACATCGGGAAGTGTTACCATCGCCCACGGCATGCTCCCACGTTGTCTGTTGATTTTCATCCTCTTTGGCTGCGCCCTGATGTTGCCGCGCAATTCGGGAGGTGCGCAAACCAATCCGTCGCCATCTTCTTCTGCGATTGTGCTCCATGCTGCTCGTTTGCTTGATGTTGAAGCTGGTCGAATTTCCTCGCCCGCCGAAATTCTCGTTCAAGGCGAACGCATCGCCCAGGTCGGAACCTCGGTCATGCATCCCGCCGGAGCACAACTCATCGATCTGGGCGACACCACATTATTGCCGGGCCTCATCGACGCGCACGTGCACCTGTTCCTGCATCCGGGCGCCGAGGATTTGCAAACCGTACAAGAATCCGTGCCGCAGCGAACCATCGCGGCCACACTCGCCGCCCGCGCTGAT
Source organism: Candidatus Acidiferrales bacterium (assembly GCA_035650755.1). Classification (GTDB taxonomy): domain Bacteria; phylum Acidobacteriota; class Terriglobia; order Acidiferrales; family UBA7541; genus Palsa-189. Next base: position 92,184 of record DASRHB010000036.1, on the reverse strand, counting down.
CTCATGGCCGGCTACACGGCTGAGCGCGATATGGGTACAGAAGGCGCAGGCTCGGCCGACGCCGCCGTCCGCAATGCCATCAATCAAGGCCTAATCCCTGGCCCGCGGCTCCGAATCAGTGGCAACGCAATTTCGATTCTCGGAGGCCATGAAGACGCCATCGGCTACAACCCCGAGCAGCACGTCCTGCCAAACGCGACCTACGCCAATAATCCCGCGCAGTTAGTTACCGCCATTCGCGAGCAAATTAAGGAAGGCGCTGATTTCATCAAAATCTACGAAACCGGCGAAGATTCCTTCACCAACGCTGAATTCTCCACTCCATATCAATATTCCGAATCCGAACTCGCCGCCGCCGTCACCGAAGCCGCCCGCGTTGGCAAGCGCGTGGCCGTACACGCCACCGGCGAACCTGGCGCGCTCTATGCCGCTCAGGCCGGCGTAGCCTCCATCGATCACGCCTATCAACTGAGCGACGAAACCATGCGGCTGATGCGTGAAAAACAGATACCCGCTGTGCCCACGTTCACCATCGAAGAATATTTCGCGCAGCATCCGTCTTCCCCGGAGGAAGCCACCTGGGGGCAGCTGCTCGAATTTCACGCGCAGCAGTTCCGCAAGCAGCTTGCCGCCGGAATCCCCATGGCGGTCGGCTCCGACGTCGGCCCTTTTGCCCATGGCACTCAGGCGCGCGAGTTCGTGCTGATGGTGAAATACGGAATGCCCCCGCTCGCGGCGTTGCAAGCCGACATGGTCAATGGCGCTAAACTGCTCGGATGGAAAGGCCAGATCGGCGCTTTAAAGCAAGGCTACTTCGCGGACGTAATCGCCGTCCCCGGTAATCCCCTGCAGGATATCAGCGTGCTGCAACACGTTTCCTTCGTAATGAAAGGTGGGATCGTTTACCGCAAGTAATCTATTCCGTGGATGTGAGCCACCGGCCGTTATTCTCTTTGCTCGCGCAGTAATCGGGCAAGCTTTTCAGCCTGGTTATAGGTCAGCTTGAACATGATCTCTACCTTGCCGTCTCTGAAAACTCCTACGTCCGGCGAATAGCTCGCCGGGAATTCACGTCGCAGCTTCTCGCGTTCGTCCAGGATCGCTTCCCGCTCGGCGTCTTGCCCTGCGATCTTATCGTTAGCGCGCTTGACGTGTTTGCGCCTGGTCTTCTTGGCTTTCTTCATAGCATGGACTACTCACGTGTTATGAACTTATCGCAAAATCCGCGGTTTCTGAAGGCTTCTTTACCTGATCTGACGGGATCGTAGGAAATCCACGAGCTCGCTGATTTTCGAGTTGGCTTGTGCTTGATCCAGCCGTTCCTCTGCCGAAAATGCCGTCCCCCACACAGGTATTTCCGCCGCACCATGCGCCGGCAACATTACCCCTGTCTTCAGAACATCAGACACATATGCGTCCGGAAATACGCCGCCGTTCCGGCGCGCCAGCGTGGTCAGGTCCGGCGGCATGCGATACGGCGAAGGCGCCGGAGTACCTCCCCTTAGGTCATATCCGTGGCAAACCGCGCAACGCTCCGAGTACAACCCTGAACCGGAAGAAAGAGTCGCAACCCGGTTTGCCTGTATCGAATCCAGATATTTCACCAGATTCTGCAGTCGCACAGCGCCAAAATCGACGTCTTCTTCTACCTGATGAAAAATCGGACCCCAGACCGGCATCTCTCGCGAGCCATGCGATGCCACTACCTTATCCCCGGCGATCGTCACACGCACAAACTCAGATGGGAAATGTCCACCATGCCTGCTCGCCAGTAGCGTCAAATCCGGCAGTTTAGCTTTCAACGCCGGTGCCGCCGGGCCGTCACCTTTCCCGCCGAGGCCATGGCAACTCGCGCAATATGCCCGAAACAGATCGGGACCTTTGAGTGAATAGATTAGGCTCTCCGAATGGCTTGGGTTTTGACTCTCCTCCTGAGCATTCGCAATCGGTTCGCCAACCACAAAGAGGCAAAACGCGAAGTTCAGCGCGATCAACAATTTCTTTCGCTTATTCACGTTTCGGTCTCCTGATCGTCGTCACATCCGGTTTCATTACGGCACACGCGGCGCGTCCGGGCGATGGCGCGAATCACATGTGTATGTGAAGCACGTCACAATAGAGTTGTGGCCATTGACGTGGCGCGGAAAGACCGGCGGAGCAAGACTTTGTCACGCACACACTCCGCACAAGACAGACGTGCGATGTTGAATCCCGATCGAGGTGAGAAGTCAGCTCGATGCAATTAGAAAGAAAGAAGGAGATGTGAATGCTCTCTACCAGTCTCGTTCAGTCATTGTACGAACTGCCGTCCCCTGTTTTGACTGCCTATGTCAGCACTACCCCGCAGGATGCTGCCCTGCAAGGCGGCACGCCGAGATATCTGCACTCCCTGAAAGAACGGAGCGAATCGCTTGCGGAGCATCTCAAGCCAGAGGAGAAAGATCGCTTCCTGGCAGAACTCGACAGAGTCAATCAGTTCTTAGCGGTCCCGACTTCACATGGGAGTTTCGCCATTTTCTCCGGACCAGCCGTCTGGCAAGCCCTGGCATTACAGGTCCCGGTCACAGCCGAGATTACCTGGGGGAAACCGTCTCTCGCTCAATTGATCTGGCTGGCCAGCGAACACAAGCAATATGGAATCATCGAGGTTGACCACAAAGGCGTTCGTTTTTTCCGTGCGGCGCTGGGCGAGATTGAGGAAGACGAAGAACAACGGTTCACCGTCGACGTTTCCGCATGGAAGCAGAAGGATATGGGACATGTAAATGAAGCCGCACGTAAATCACACGGCACCCAGCGGGACGTGTTCGAAAAGCGCATGGAAAATCAATACGCGCGCATGTGCGGCGATGCTGCCCATCGGGCTTCCACGCTTTTCGCGCAGAAACACGTCGCCGCGATCTTCCTGGTCGGCCCCAATAAACTGATTGCAACACTGGAGGCAAAATTTCCACGAACTTTCCGAATCCCCATCGCGCGGATCGACCACGATCTCGCGAAAGCCAGTCCGCAGGAACTACTCAAGCATCTTGATCCGTATTTCGCGGCTTGGGAGCGCGATCATCAGGCCGCCCTTGTAAATTCTGTGACGGAACAGGAACGAGGCACGATTCCTGATTTCGACGAGACACTCGCGCAACTGCAGCGCGGCAAGGTTCGCACGCTGCTGCTCGCCGCTGATTTCGAGGCGAGCGTGCACCAATGCGGCGAATGCGGTTGGATCGACCGCAGCGCGGACGCCGCTTGCACAGCGTGCGGCGGCAAGCGCGACGCGACCACACTGCGACGGGTTCTCCCCGAACTCTTGCGCAAACACAACGTGACACTGGAAATTGCAAGCGGCGAGGCCGCCGAACGCCTCAAACAGGCCGGCGGAATGGCTTCCTGGGTTCGGCAGCCGAAAAAAAATAGCGCCAGAGCGGGCAAGTAGGAAGCCGGTCTTTCGTCTATGACTGGGCACCGGCGCCGCTTCCGTAATCGAGCAACTGCATGAAACCAAAATCCATGTGCAGTTGCATATGGCAGTGGAAAAGCGTCAGCCCGGGATTATCAGCGACAAAAGTTACGGCCGCCGTGTTGCGCGGCCCCACACTCACCACATCTTTCATCAACCCGGCCATCGGCTTACCCGCAACTTCGACCACCTCAAACGTGTGCCGGTGCAAATGCAGTGGGTGGATATCGCCGGTCTCTTTATTGTCAAAAAAAAGCTTGTACCGCTTCCCTTTTTCGACGCGCAGTTTTTCGATTTCCGGGAATCCTTTGCCGTTGATCGTCCAACGATTGAAATCCTTCTTGTGGCCGGGAATTTTCTCAAACTTCATCTCAAACGTGTGATCCGGCTCGGGCGCAGCTCCCCCACTGCCAAAGATGGAATAGTCCCACGGGCCTCGAACGATGCCCGTCGGCTGCTGCCATTGCGGCTCGCCACTCTTATCGGCGTACTCCACGATCATGCCCATGCCCATGTTGCGCTCTTCTTCGTTCGCCGAAGCGAGCAGCCACACTCCGGGATTATTCATCTCCACGATGGCGTCCACCCGCTCGGCGATGTCGAGATAAACAAAATCGACCATCTGAGGCTTCGGGACGGCGTTGCCGTCCATCGCGATCACGTTGAACTTGTGCCCGGGAAGCGCGAGCCTGATCTCATCGGTCGCACTGGCATTCAGAAACCGAAACAGCACTCGCTGCCCTTGTCGCACCCGCAGCGGTTCACCTTTGCCCAGCATCTTGTCGTTCAAAGTTGCGGATTTGTACGCGATCTCCCAGCCGTTATCCGCTGGCCCCTTCGGCGCAAGCGATGGCTCCCAATGATGCGCGGCGATGCACACTTCCTGATCGTAGTCGCCGGCATGCCGCGCGGGCTCCACAATCACGAATCCATATTGGCCGGAAAAACCCGCGCGCGTGAGATCGGCACGCGCCATCGAGTGCGTGTGGTACCAACGCGTCCCGGCGGGTTTCGGCGTGAAGCGGAACCTCCGATGCCCCTTCGGCGGCACCGCCGGCGTCCCTTCCTCGACTGACCCATCCACCGCCGACGAAATCAATTGGCCATGCCAATGGACGGTTTCCGGCACGTCGGTTTCGTTATACACGTCGATCGTGACCGGCCTGCCTTCGCGGAATCGCAGAATCGGGCCCGGCACTGAACCGTTGTACCCGGTAGTTTGGATCGTTTTCCCGGGACCAATCTCGAGGGCAATCGGCGCTATGCGCAGCGTAACATTCGTCTGATCGTTCGTGCCCTCTTTTGGCTCCGCAGACTGTAGCGGTATGGAGCCAAGGGAAGGAAGGCTAAGTGACGCCAATCCCGAAATCAGGAAGTCCCGGCGGTTCATATCTCACCTCGAAACGCACAAGCCCAATCGAACTGACGCCCGCGGCCGGTGGAAACATACCGCAGACACCCAGCACATTCAACGCAATATGAGGCGTTACAAACTATTGTGACACCCTGCCACAGCTGATTGTTATTCCGTAGACGAGCGGCGCGATTTCCGGACCTCAAGGCCCGGACAGCACGGAAATCGCGCGGTTTCGCGAGGATGAACAATCCCGTGCCGGGGCGTGATCCAAAATAAGTCGGCGTTACTCGACCGGAATTTTGGAGCCGGGCGCCGCACGCCGCGAAAGATGCTCGATCCGGTCGTTGATCACTTCACGGATCGCCTTTAGAAGTTCGATGCGCGAATTGACCAGGTGCTGCCGCACCTCAGGCGAGACGCCCAGGCGCAAGCCGAGTTTTTCAAGCACCTCACGGCACAAGCATCGTTCGTAGATCACTCGTTCGCCTGATGGCTGCGTCGCTTGTTGGTCACTCATGTCGACTCCTTCATTTCCACAGTCAAGACCTTGTTCTCTAATCTCGCTCTTCCTGGCGTAAGCATGGCCATCGAACGCGGCAGGCCGATATGACGGCGAAGCGTGCCGATCTCCACCACGAGTTCTTCACCCTTCTTGAAAAGCCCGATTTCACCCTTGGTCGCGAATGGCAGAAGCACCCGAATTTCATACAAACCATTTTGCTTTTCGAACGTGTAGGGCTTTTCCGTTCGCGTCACCGCCGCCGGGTCTTCTCCGCCAGGGTACAGTATTGTTGCCAATTCCTGCAGCCGCTGTTTACCCAGCACTTCGCGCGCGAATAGCGGCACGCGCTTTACAGGAACAGGCGCGAAGTATTCTTCGATCTCCCGCAGCACCTCGCCTTGAGACTTGTGCCACTCGTTGAACCACGTGTCCATGATCTCCGAAGGAAGAATACGGTTCACGATCACCGCATCGATGGTCAAGCCATGCAGTGAGAAATAGACGAAGGCGCGTTGCGTTTCGCGAAGAACCATCTTCTCGGGATTGGTCACCAGCCGCACGCTGGTGATGCTCGGATCCTCCATGATTTCGTCCACGCCCTCGAGCTTCGCGAATAGATCCTGAATGTTCGCAAAGTAGCTGTCGGTAGGCAGTTCAAACGGCGCTACGCGATTGGCGATCGGCCGTACGGCTTTCAGCAGGTTGCGCTGAAAGGGAAAGATGTGCTTCATATACCAGTCGAGCGTCGTCGGCATGCTTATGAACCGCAGCGACTCAGCCGTCGGCGCGGCATCCAGCACAATGATGTCGTAGCGCTGTTCGCGCCGGTATTGGTTGATGTACATCATGGCGCTAAGCTCTTCCATGCCGGGGAGAATGGCCAGTTCCTCAGCCTCTACACCGCTGATCCCGGTCGTGCGCAGCACCGAAATCACGTAGGACGATATCTGTTGCCAGTGGCGTCTGATCTCCTTCTGGATGTTCAGCTCAAAAATCCAGAGCCGGTCTGCACTCTGCAGTGGATCTGAAGTTTGTGCATGGAATAGTTCCGTTTCCAAATCAAAGGAGTCGCCCAGGCTGTGCGCCGGGTCAATACTCATCACCAGCGTGCGGTAACCAAGTTCAGCGAGCCGCACGCCCGTCGCCGCCGCCAAACTGGTTTTGCCCACTCCACCTTTTCCGCTAAATAAAAGCACTCTCATAACGTAACTATTATAGAACTCAGCTCACTTCGCCGCCCTACCGGTCTGATTGTGGGTGAAGCGACCGCGCTCCGGGGCCGTGATGTGGTTTTGCGTGCGGGCATGCAGAAGCAGTGGTACAACACTCCTCACCCAATGAGCCCGGCAGGAGGAGTCATGAAGAAAGTGCTCTTCGCGTCGCTGTTCTTTTTTGTCATGCCTTGCTTCGCGCAACAGAACGTTCCCGAGATCCCCTTCGACTCTGTTGCCGATTTCCCCAAGCTTCCAGCAGGTATGAATTTCGGCGAAGTGCCGGGCGTTGCCGTCGATTCCAAAGGCAACGTTTATGTATTCACGCGATCCAATAGCGCCACCGGGCCGGCCTACGGCGCAGCCGCGGCGCAACTGCTTGAGTTCAACGCCAAAGGCGACTTCATCCGCGAAATCGGCAAAGGACTCTACGCCTGGTCGGAAGCTCACACCGTCCGTATCGACAAAGACGACAACATCTGGGCCATCGATAAAGGCTCCGACATGGTCATCAAGTTCAATCAGGCCGGCCGTGTCGTGTGGGTCTTCGGACGCAAGATGGAATCAGCCGACGGCGCGAAGCCCTGGGAGCACGTCAATCCGCCGCTGCCGCCCATCGATGGCCTCTTCCGCCAGCCGACTGACGTCACGTGGGACTCGGAAGGCAACATCTACATCACCGACGGGTACGTCAACTCCCGTGTCGCTAAGTATGACAAGAACGGCAATTGGGTGAAGTCATTCGGCGAACCCGGCAAAGGCCCCGGGCAATTCCACCTGCCGCACGCAATCGTCGCCGACCACAACAACAATCTCTATGTCGCCGATCGCAGCAACCGCCGCATTCAGGTCTTTGATACCGATGGCAAATTCCTGCGGCAATTCACCATCGACGTGCCGCCCGATCCGCGAACGAAAGCCGTCTATGGCAATACTCCCACCGGGGAACAATTGGCGGCGGTGAATGGCGCCCCGAATTCCCTCTGCATTACGCCCGGACCCAATCAGGTTCTCTATGTTGGGGAACTCACCTATCCAGGGCGCCTCTTCAAAGTTTCGCTACAAGGCAAAGTCCTTGGCGTGATCGGCCGGTCGGGACGTAATCTAAAGGAGTTTTCCGGCGTTCACCAGCTCGCCTGCCCTTCGGAAAACGAAGTATACGCGGCGGAAACAGCCAATTGGCGCGTGCAAAAGCTCATCCTCCATCCGCAAACGCAAACCTCGAGCGCCGCCAGATAGAGAACGAAGGGTAGTCGAGCTCAAAAAAGACAATCGCAATCTCCATGCCGTTCCGTCCGGCGCTTCAGCAATGTGCTGCCGCGTCGCACATGCGCTTCGCTTTGCGGCCTTCGGCTGGGTACGACAAAAACGGATGAACCCAGGAGCGCAGCGCCCAAAAAAGTGCCGCGCTGTGGGCCAGAAATTTGCTTGTGCTCATAGTCGTTCCTTTTTCCTAGATAACACCTTCAGAATGGAGTTCAGCAATGCGTTTCGCGTCGTAGCCGAGAATCTCTCCATAAACGCGCTGGTTATGCTCTCCCAAAGCGGGCGGCGGCTGATCGAATCCGGCTTTAGCATCCGAGAAACGCATGGGCAAGCCCATGGCTCGGATGCCATCGGCTACCCCGTATTTTGGGTGAACCAGCGGAACGGTTTCCCCCCGCGCCACGACGCGCGGATCGTGAACCGCAACCTTGGGGTCGCGTACCTCGGCGGCAGGAACTCCGGCCGCATTCAATATGGTGATGGCTTCGAGCGTCGTTTTCGAGTCCGTCCATCGCTCGATCTCTATGTCGAGTTCGCGATAAAAACGGACCCGCGCGTCGCGCGTGCGGAAGCGTTCATTTGCCATCAGATCTTTTCGCCCCATAACTTCAAAGAGCCGATGTGCAAAAGCGTCTGTATATGCGCAGATGGCGATGTCTCCGTCTTTCGCGCGGTAGGTCCCAAAGGGCGCCAGCCTTTGCACGCTCTGGCCGCTGCGAACCGAAGCGCCCGCTTGTTCCATGGCCTCATAAGCCTCGGCGGCGATCAGTGAGGTCAGCGCTCCCAGCATGGAAACGTCAACCTGCTGGCCCATGCCAGTCCGGCGAGTCTGATGCAGCGCGGCCAGCACGCCGATCGCTCCAAACAAGGCAGCCGTTAAATCCGCGATGGTCAACCCCACGCGCACCGGCGGGTCGCCTTCCTCACCGGAAACATACATCACGCCGCTGAGCGCCTGAATCACCGTGTCGAGCGCTTTCGGCGCGCCCGGGCCGGCATCGCTGCCGAATCCCGAGATCGAGCAATAGACAATCCGCGGGTTGACCTGCCGCCCCGCCTCGTAACCCACGCCCAGTTCGTCCAGAGTTCCGGGGGTGAAGTTCTCGACCACCAGATCGGCCTTGCGCGCCAGATCGCCAAAGACTTCCCGGGCTCGCGGGTGCTTCAGATTGAGCGTGATACCGAGCTTATTGCGAAGCCGATTGTAGGCGGTGACTGAGATGTCGTCGGGGCGTTCGCGCACGAGCTTGACCCCACCCAGACCGAAGTAGGGCGCGTTTTCCCGCGAGGTATCACCACCCGTGGCAGGATTCTCAATCTTAATTACACGGGCGCCGAGTCCCGCGAGAAGAAGTGTCGTTATTGGTCCCGAGAGGGCAACCGTCAGGTCGAGGACCGTGACGTCGCGCAGTGGAGATTCCGCTGGTTCAGTCTTATCCATGGTCGCGCCGCAGCGTGTCACACGCCCGTCCGTGGAGTCAACCGAGCGGCCCAAAAAGAGCGGGTACCCCCCTCCCTGTTTTTTTGCAAGTGCACATTCTGCTCAACTTCTCCGATTAAACCGATGTCGGCCTGGAAACCAATGCGACATCGCGACGCAAAATAAAAAAAACTGGTCCGTGGGATGCGCCACGCCTGCCTTACCCCGGTGTTTTTTCATAAGGATGTGAATCGATGAGGGTTACGCCGCGAGAGTATGCAAACGATATGATTCCAAGGGGGTTGCGTCTGCAAGACTTGCAGGCGCAAAGGTGTGCGCCGCGGTTCCTGGACGGCAACAGAAATTCAACACGGAGTGCACAGAGGCGCAGAGGACACAGAGAACACCACGCACACCTGCAATGGCGTCGTCCTTTCGTTCGAACAATATTTTCCTGATCGGGCTCGCCGCGAAATGGGTTTCGTTTCCGGCGAGACGGTGCGTTCAACGGCTTCCGCGAGCAGCATAACCATTTTACCGCGCTAGTAAAGAGCGCCGGATACCCCGAGGCCGAACAGGCATTTGCGCTGGCTGCCGGCGAAATCATAATGCTGTTGAAGCAGCGTGCCGGCAGTGGTACGGTTCGGCCCGCTACCGTCGCTGGGCTGCATGGCGGCGGACGCGATCGGGAGGCCAGGTATGAAAATCAGAGTGAATCGAGCAGTAACCGCGACGGCGGCTTTGCTTATATTCCTTAGTCTTTTTCCGGCGGCGCTTTTTGCCCAGCAACCCAAAATGAACATGGTGAAGATCGCCGACGACGTCTACACCATGGTCGAAGCGGGCGGAAACAGCAATTCGACCTTCATCATTACGTCCGATGGCGTTGTGGTGTTCGATCATTACGTCACCGAATCCGATCAGACGCTGGCTGCTATCCGCAAGCTCACCGACAAGAAGGTGCGGTATCTATTCTCCTCTCATCCCGCGGCTGATCACTCGACCGGGGCGTGGTGGTTCCGCGAAGATCATCCGGTATACATCGCCAGCAAGAATCAATTGCGAGACATGCTCGGCGAACGGGGGCGGATCTACAAGGAACTTCAGCAATCGAACGATCCCCGCAATGCCGTCTACAAGGGCAAGGACCTGATTCTTCCCGATCTGGTTTTCGAAAAAAGCATCACGCTACGCGTAGGCGGCATCACTTTCGAAGCGAACCTTGAAGGAGCGGCACACAGCACGGGCGACGTCACGCTTTATATTCCGCAGAAACGCGTCTTTCTGATGGGCGATCTGCTCAATAGCGAAATGCATGCCGGCGGCGGTTCGCTGGTGCCCGGAGACGGTTCCGACCCGGACATGTGGATCAAGGTGCTGCAAAATATCATGGACCGACGCTTGCCGGTGGATACGTACGTTCCCGGGCATGGGCCTGTGCACATCGGGCGAGGCGTGAAGGATCTCGAGGAGGACCAGCGCTATTTCATCGCCATGCGGGATGCTGTCGCCACAATGATGGCGCAAGGGAAAACGCTCGATCAGATCATCAACGAATTCAAAGTGCCCGCGGAATTTGCAAATTACACGCATCCCGAGCGGCTGAAAACGACTTTGCCGCTGTACTACTGGGAACTGATGGGCGTAGAGAGGTAATCACGAATCACGAATCGCGGAATCGCTCGCGGGGTGGAGCGCGCTCGGGCGTATAATCGGCGACAGTTGCGCTTGCCACAAAAGTGGCTCGATCATCCCCAAGGAATTCAGGCGAAAGTGGAGGCAGACGATGAATGCCAGGGCTCTGGTTTTAATTACCTTTCTCTGCGCGGCGGCGCTTCCCCTATCGGCACATCACGGCAATGCGTCTTACGATTATGAGAAGACGGTCACGATAAAGGGCACCGTCACGGCGTGGATCTTTGCCAATCCACACAGCATCATGAAGATCGACGTTAAGGACGACAAAGGCACCGTGCAACCGTGGGTCATCGAGGGGAATGCGGCCTCGACCAACACCGCCGGCTGGCACAAGACGGACCTCAAACCCGGGGACGTGGTCACGGTCGAATTGATGCCTGCGAAGAATGGCGCGCCCGTCGGCCGCATTCGGCGAATCCTGGCCGCTGACGGAACCGTGCTGCTCGATGCTCACCTGCCTTCCACGTTGAACGATGTGCCACTGTCACCGAGGCAGGCAGCCGATTCAAAGTCGGATGCGCCTCGATAAGGCACATCACGCCAGATGAAGGATTCGAAGATGGCAAAGCAATTCGTGCTCATTGCGATTGCGGCGCTGGCGGGGCTGCTCGCAGCCGCAGGTCTCAGAAACCCGCAAACGGCTGCCGCTGCTCAATCCAGATCCCAAACGGCCGCCACGGCGGGCGCCGCGAATTCGAATGACGAGGGCTGGAAGGATCAAAAATGGAGCACGCCTTCGCCGCCCGCTTCTTATTGGGAGAAATTAAAATCAGGTCCGGCTCCCAAGCGTGACATTTCGGGGATCTGGGATGCAGGAGGCGTCCGGGAAGGGGTCCAACCAAATGGCGCATACGAATATCCCGACGATCCAGCGTACAAGGGTCCTGACGTACCTTACACGGCTTTGGGGAAAGAAGCGCGTGCTAGAAATAAGCCGGGAACGGGGAAAGAACAGTTCCCTGTGGCCGAGGTTAACGACCCTGTCGATTATTGCGACCCGGCGGGGATGCCACGGAATGATCTTTTCGAGCTCCGGGTAATCGAAATCCTGCAGAAGTCGAATCAACTGGTGATCCTGAACGAACACAACGACACGTGGCGGATTATCTGGACCGATGGGCGTGAACTGCCGAAGGACGCGGCACCCAGATGGAACGGCTATGCCGTCGGAAAGTGGGTTGACGATTACACGTTTGTCGCCGACTACGTAGGAATGGACCCGAGAACGTGGCTCGATAATGTCGGCCGTCCGCATAGTGAAGCGCTGAAGGTCGAAGAGACATGGCACCGTATGAATGCCGATGCGCTGGAGCTGTCTGTAACGATCGATGACCCGAAGTTTTATACCCACCCCTGGAAGGCGATGGATAAGTTCGTCCTGCACCGCCTGCCGGAGGATTTCGATATTAGCGAATTCATCTGCTCAGCGACGGAAACGGCGGAATATAACCGGCTGATCGGCAAACCTGTCGCACCCGCACCTGCAGACGGTACAAACAAATAGCTCATCGGTTGACGGAGGCACATATGACGCCGTGCGGTCCATTGCGCAGTTCTAACCTGCGAATCCTGGGGATCACGCTGGCCTTGTTTTCGGGCTTGCTGTTTACTCGAACCGTCGCGAAAGCACAGCGCGCGGATCAATCTCCTCCCGGCGACTCCGGCAACGCGCTCGGCGTGAAACTCGATAGCGACGATATCGGAGGCGTAGTCACGAGCGCCAACGGCCCGGAAGCAGGTGTATGGGTCATCGCCGAGACGCACGAGCTTCCTGTGCGATTCATAAAAATCGTTGTCACCGATGACCGCGGGCGTTACCTGATTCCCGAATTACCCAAAGCGACCTACAACGTCTGGGTGCGCGGCTACGGGCTGGTAGATAGTCCAAAAGTGTCGGCCGAACCGGGCAGCGAATTGAATCTCACCGCAACGGTTGCCCCCGACGAAGCCGCCGCCGCGCAATATTATCCGGCGATCTACTGGTATTCCATGCTCAAGATTCCGGCTGCCGATGAATTCGGAAAGAATCCAGGCATCTCTGCCAAGATGACGCAAACCGAGTGGCTCAACGAGATGAAAAACAATGGCTGCGTCGGCTGCCACCAGCTTGGGCAGCGTTCCACGCGGACCATCGAGTCGGAACTGGGACATTTCGCTAATTCCGAACAGGCCTGGGCCCGCCGAGTGCAATCCGGACAGGCCGGCCAATTCATGATTGGCCAACTGACGCAAATGGGGACGCTTGCCATCAAAAACCTGGCGGATTGGACTGACCGCGTCGCGAAAGGCGAATTGCCGCACGCCAAACCGGAGCGTCCTGAGGGAGTCGAGCGCAATATTGTCGTAACGCTGCGAGACTGGATGGACGACCAGCACTACCTGCACGATCTGATTGCCAGCGACAAGCGCTATCCCACTGTCAATGCGTACGGGCCGCTTTTTGGATCGCCGGAATACAGTTCAGACGACATCCCGATTCTCGATCCTGTCAAAAACATCGCAACTTCGTTTCACGCGCCCGTACGGGACCCAGACATGCCGCTCAGCCTGGGACCCGGCCATGTTGCGACGCTCAAGCCGTTGATGCCTTCGGCTTATTGGGGCGATGAGGCCATATGGCAGCAAAGAATCAACAATCACAACTCGATGATTGGCCGGGACGGCCGGCTTTGGCTGGCAGCGGCCGTGCGCGGGCCGAGCAATCCTGATTTCTGCAAGGCGGGGTCGGACCTTCCGTCGGCAAAGCTTTTCCCGCTCGACAAAAATCTTCGCGAAATCGCTGTTTTCAATCCGAAGACGAAAGATTATCAGTTCATCGACACGTGCTTCGGCACGCACCATCTGCAGTTTGGCTTTGATTCGAACGACACGCTATGGACGAGCGGCGGCGGTCCCGTCGTGGGGTGGCTGAATACGAAAATGTGGGACGCGACGCACGATGCGGCCAAGTCTCAGGGCTGGACGGCGCTCGTTCTCGACACGAATGGAAACGGCAAGCGCGACGACTACGTCGAGCCGAATCAGCCAGTTGATCCCACGAAAGACAAGCGCGTCGTGGCGCCTTTTTACGCGGTAATGCCCAGTCCTGTGGACGGTTCCGTGTGGGGCGCCAGCCGCGGAAACCCCGGAGCAGTGGTGAGGGTAATGCCGGGTCCGCATCCGCCGGAAACCACGCTGGCCGAAGTTTATAACGTGCCGCTGCCAGGATTTGGCGTGCGCGGCGGCGACATTGACAGCCAGGGCGTGGTGTGGGTTTCGCTTGCCAGCGGACATCTCGGCAGTTTCGACCGGCGCAAGTGCAGGGGACCGCTGAACGGGCCCAAAGCGACAGGCGATCACTGCCCCGAAGGATGGTCCTTCTACAAGTATCCGGGACCGGGCTTCGAAGGCCTGGGGGACAACAGCGCGGAATCGAGTTACTACACGTGGGTCGACCAACACGACATCTTCGGCCTGGGCAAAGATGTGCCGATGTCCACCGGCAACCTCAACGACGGCCTGATTGCTTACGCCAACGGGCGCATGATCGTGTTGCGCGTGCCGTATCCGCTGGGCTTTTATGCGAAAGGATTCGATGGGCGCATCGACGATCCAAAGGGCGGCTGGAAAGGACGCGGATTGTGGGCCGCGAACGGCGACCGGGTTCCGTGGCTGATCGAGGGCGGCAAAGGATCAAAGCCGCTTGCGGCGCATTTCCAACTGCGGCCAAATCCGCTGGCAAAGTAGCCGCAGGCGTTAATGTACGACTGTGGAATTTAGTCCGAGAGCGAGTATTCCCCACGACCGACGAACTCCGCGAGACCTAGGTCTCGGAGTACCTGAAGTTGTTGACGGATTTTGGCGCGCACATTGCGATTTCCAGGATGATTTGCCTGTAGTTCATTCTCGAATTCGTAAACATCCTTGAGTGCAAATCGCCGTTTGCCCAAACGACGAACTATTTTGAGGACGTCGACGGCCCAGCCCCTTACTGCGGGTGACACTTTGGCGAGACTGCGAGTTCGCGTAAAGCTCTCGCGGACTTGGGACTTCGGCACGGGCAGCCCAAGGGATATCATCGCGATCTTTCCGTCGATGGGTATTTGGCCAAGAAGAATGTTGCATCCCACCCACCCCGCGCGCCGAGCATCTGCTCCAAGTGGCCTACGTTTCTCAATGGCGCTCTCCGAAAAGAAGAACTTGGGCACTAGAAGCAGATTTCTTACAGACCAGTCAGCCGTATATTGCAAAATGAGAAGGTTTGGAACTTTGTCGGCCCGAATTGAACGCATCATTGATTCATAGCCCGCATCGACAACCTTGTGCGGATTCCAATTCCTTAAACTTTTGAGTTGGAAAAACTGCTCGCATTCCGGGCAAACAAAGTCGATGGCTGGGGTATTGACCTTCGATGCGGACAGACGATCCGAAGTACAGGCGGGACAATATAGTTCGCGAACGCACCACGCTTCAGTGAGCACGCGGGCGATTTGAGAGCCAGACTTGTAGGCTGAGGCTAATTCAGCGCTGCACCGGAGGTCCATTCTGAAAAAAATTAGGAGTTGGCTTTAGCTCTCAATATCCTCGCTATCGTGTCGTTCAATTTCGGCGTCGCAGATCGGGCACCTATCATCGCACTGACAACTCCATTCGGCGATCCACGACGCACCGTCATAGGGGCATCGATAATAGTTCCGAAACCTGATTTCATTTGAAGGTGGCGCTGGAGTAGTAGGTCTTCTGCCCATATTACCCACCTTTCGGATTGCTCGGTGCGTCTCGATCCGGAATGCCTTTGCTGTTAGCGGCTGGCGTGGGTCGAGGTCGAGTTCGCCGAGACCGAGGGCACGGGTTTGCCGGCCTGCCACACGGCGGATAATTTTTCGGTGTTGTGGATATCGTCGAGCGGGTTTGCGTCCAAGACCATAAATTCGGCTGCGCGGCCGGGTTGCAAAGTACCGAACTCTTTCTCGCCGCGAAGAATCTCCGCATTCGTCGCCGTCGCCGCGGTGATGACCTGCATAGGCGTGAGGCCGGACTCAACCATGAGTTGCAGTTCGCGATGCTCGTTGTAGCCGGGGAAGCGAGTCGGAATTCCGGAGTCGGTACCGAAGGCGATCTTTACGCCAGCGTCGTGCAGGGTCTTCAGATTTTTCTTGGCCGTTTCCAGGCCGGCGCGATATTTGGCGATGTCCGGGTCTTGCCGAATCTTCTCCACAAATTGCGGATTCCGAATGAAGGCCAGCGCGCCGGGATCGAGTCCTGCCTGGAAGAAAGGATCATCCACCCACTTCAAATGGTCGGCATAGGCGAACAGCACCTCATCCCGCACGAGCGTAGGAATCAGGAAGACGCCGCGCGCTTTCATCGCGGAAATCAGTTCATTATCGACAGGCTGATCGCGAATGCTGTGTGCGAAGCCATCGATGCCGGCGGCGAGCAAAGACTTCGCGTCCGCCAGGTAGTATTCATGCGCAAATACGCGGATGTGGTTTTTGTGCGCCTCGTCGATGATGGCGCGATAAATTTCCGGCTTCATTTTCGTGCCGTGGCCGAGGCCGTCATCCACCCACATCTTTATGTAGTCGGGATGGTGCATGGCGAGTTCACGAACGTCGGAGCGAGCCTCGTCTGTAGTTTGCGGGCGGTAACGGTGGTCGGAAGGAGCGGCTTTGCCGGGTTCGAGGAAACCACGGCCGGCGGTGAATAAGCGCGCTCCGCCAATTTTGCCAGCATGCTGGTCGTCGCGAATGGCGAAGATCAAGTCTTCGTCCTGGCCAAACGAGGCCACCGTCGCCACGCCGTACGAAAGATATTTGTGGAGCTGCCTGGCGACGTTCTCTTCGGTGTAATGCCCGGCGGCGGAGTCGGCGCCGTTGTTTGTCAATCCGAGATGGCCGTGCAGATTGATGAGGGCCGGCATGATCGTCTTGCCCGTGAGGTCCTGCACGTCAGCATTCTTGGGAATGCCAACCGAACCGGCCTTCCCGATCGCAGCGATTTGCTTGCCGCGAATGACGAGGATGGAATTTTCAATCGCCGGACGGCCGGTTCCATCGATCAGGAGCGCCCCTTTGAGCACTACCGGCTTATTCGCGGCGCTGCTCGTGGCGGGCGCTTGAGCGCGCGCAAAATTGCCGCTCATGCAAAAACTGAGGAACAAAAGCGCGCCTGAAAATACAAAGCGGCACGAACGATCAGCGGATTTCATTTGAGGTCTCCTTATTGACGGCGATAGTAGTGCAGCGCACGGTCAGGGTCAAACGCGTTTGTCTGGTGCACGAGGGCCGAATTGCGGAAACTAACCTCGGCCGATGAACGGCATCTTTGTGGCCATCACCGTCATGAACTGCACGTTCGATTCGAGAGGCAGCGATGCCATGTACACAACGGCGCGCGCGACGTCGGCCGGGTCCATGGTCGGCTCGACGGCGATGGAGCCATTGGGCTGCAAAACTCCCTTTTTCATTCGTGCTGCCATTTCCGTCGCGGCATTGCCGATGTCGATCTGCCCGCAGGCAATGTCATATTTTCGCCCGTCGAGCGAAGTTGATTTCGTGAGTCCGGTGATGGCGTGCTTGGTAGCCGTATAAGCCACCGAATCGGGGCGCGGCGCGTGGGCGGAAATCGAACCGTTGTTGATGATGCGCCCGCCGCGCGGATTCTGGGTTTTCATGATTTTGAACGCCTCTTGCGTACATAACAAAGCGCCCGTGAGATTCGTATCCACGACCGCTTTCCAGTCGTCGTAGCTCAAATCTTCGAGCGGGACCCCCGGGCCTGTAATGCCCGCATTGTTAAAAAGCAGGTCGAGGCGGCGAAAGAGGTCAACGGACTTGGCGAAAAGCTCGCGTACCGAGGCGGGGTCGCGTATATCCGCCGGCACAACGAGGGTACGCGACTCAAATTTGCCTGGATTCACCTCTTTTGCTTGGAGCGCGGTCTTTTCGAGCGTGTCTCGGCGCCGCCCGGTCAGCACTACCGAATAGCCGTTCTGAACCAGAGCAATCGCGGCGGCCTTTCCGATTCCGCTGCCTGCTCCGGTAACCAAGGCGACTCTAGAGCCCGCTGGTTCGAAAGACGGTGAGGAATGCATGAGCATCTCCAGTCAGAACGAGTGATTCGCCGCTCGACGGCGAATTTACACGATTTGCGTGCGATTGCGACACTTGTCCGCTGAGTCGAACGATATATCGGGAACCAGTTTACGTGGCGCGGCTTCGGCGTACAGCGCCGATCCCGCTAGAAATGAAACGCGAAGCCGATCACCACATGCGGCGTGCAGTTTTTCTTATGAGGGCCGCAGGTATGGCCAGGCGGAGCCGGCTGAGGGGAAGGCGGAGCTGGGTTAGCCGGGGGTGGCGCCGGATTTCCCGCCGGTGGCTGTGGCGATGGATTGGAAGGCGGACTCGGCGGGGATGGCGGTGCAGGGTCTGGCGGCGAGCCAGATGCGGGGGAAGATGGGGGGTTTACTGGCGATATGGCGGTCGCCGTGGAAGATGAGCCATTCGCCGTCAGAATGGCCGCTGCCACTCCTGCGCCCGCTGCTGCCGCACCGATGAAAATCCAGCGACGAATCCCGTGTCGCTGCCGCGCGGCGGGCTCGGCTCTTCCGGCAGACTGTATGGAAGCCGTTGTGGACGGCGGCGTAGCTGCACTTATTACTGCAAGTTCGCCTTGCGCGGAAATGCTTGCGGAATGACCGGCCTCGATAAAAACGCCTTTACCGCCTTGCAACGGGAGGATGCTGATGCTGCCGGTTTCACACGTTACCAGGAATGATCCATCCGACGGCGCCTCCACGGTTGAAGTGGACGGCTCGCCTTCCGCGAGTGGCGCGACGACGAAGTTGCCCGTCCGAAGGCTAATGCCAGTCGCACCTTGCGCGTTCATCACCACCTTGCCTGATTTCAGTTCCGCGAGGTATTGAGGTTCGCCTGTGAAAATCAATTCGCTATGGGGAGAGATTCGGAAGGAGCCTTTGCCGTCGAGGACCAACGTTGCGGCTCCCGTTCCGCCCGTGCGAAGCATATCCCCGACGAACACCATCGATTCATGCGGCGGGGCGACGTCGTTGACGTAAACTTCGCCACTCGTGAAGAGAGATCCAAGCCGCTGGCGTGCTTCGTCCCGCGCGACAGCTGTGCCGCAGCTCAAACCGAAGATAATGGAGAGCAGCGCAAAAAGCCGCAGCGACGCAAATCTGCATGGGCAGCTCATTCCCCGTGATTTCAGCACGTTTACACGCATAGCGATCTCCGATGGAAAAAGCTCAACCAAAATGCTGAAGTAGGACCGGGAGGGATGCCTTTACATCCAGCGTGAATTCCTTATGCATCCTTTGCCCATTCGATGCGCATTTCGCCCTATCAGATCGCGCTTTTGGTGAATCAAATAGGCGAGCCCTGGTGTGATTCGCCGAAGACGCGCTTGCAATGCGCATCATTTCAAACTGCGCCCTGAGCGATGAGGCAAATCCCGGCACCGAGGAAATGACCGGATGAATTTCAGCTGGCAAGCGATGTGCGGCGCCGCGATTCTGGAAAAAGACCCCGACAAAAGGCCGGAGCGGCTGGCCGCGGCTCAAAAAATAATTATTCAGCGCCTACAGGAACTTTCAGGCGCGGATGAGGGAGAGCCGGAAGTTCGAGCGCTCCGGGAAGCGCTCAATTCGATTTACGGGGCATGGCCCCAGCAACGCTTTCGTGCTGGAGAATTGGCGGACGAAGAAGACGCGCATGGAAACGAACGTAAATGGATGCGCATCGCCGCGGGAGTTTGTGCCGCTCTGATCATGGCGGTTGCAATGGGATGGATGATTCAAAAGCGAAGCGAGGCAAACAAAGTCCAGAGAATCGGTGCGCTCAGAGCAAGAGCTGAAACCAGTACCTCGCCGTCGATAATTGCGGAACGATTGGGCGAACCACCCGCGGGCGCGGCCAGCTCAAGCGAGAGCCTCTCTCCAGATTCGCACAGCGATGCGCCCGCGCGGACCGCCACCGTCACCGCTGCGGCGGGTGCCAGGAAAACAAACGCATCGCACCCCGGCACAGCAACCATGAATGGCAGCGCGGGCATCGTTTCTGACCGTGCTGCGCGAGCCGTAGATGAAGTACAAACTCCCCCGCCAACGATCGGTAACGAATCGTTACACCCCGCAGTCAGCGCTGATCGAAGCGCGGAATCGACCGAGGCGACGCAAACGGCAGTGTCGCCAACAGAGCCGCGGGACGAGATCCAAAGTGCCCCCTTAACTGCGCCGTTAGCTGCGCCGACCGAGCAGCAAAGCACGCCCTCCGATGCAACCGCAGCAAAAGAGAAATCGCAAGCGGCTGGGGCACGCGCGCTGGCAGCACTGCAAACACCCGGGATGCGCCAGGGCTCTGTTTCAGTCGACGCCAGCCGTTATCCGTCCATTCGCGTCCCGCCTGAATTGAAGATTGAAGCGGCCCAATCAGGAGCGAGCCTGCAAATCGGCGAGGCGGTCTCGCGCGTCGAGCCTGTGTACCCGGAAGATGCCAAGCGGGAAGGAATCGAAGGCACAGTGGAGTTGCGCGCGACGGTCGGCAAAGACGGCACCGTGCAGAATGTCGAAATTGTGAGTGGGCCTCCGTTATTGGCCGCAGCAGCGGTAAACGCGGTTCGCCAATGGCAGTATCGGCCGACGCTGATCGGCGATCAGGGCGTACAAGTGGTACGAGATATCACCGTCGTTTTTCGGCTTAGGGACGCGGCAGCCGTAAACTGATCCGCTGCTATTTTCGAGCGGCTGTAAATGCGTAAATTCGATCATTCGCCGCAACGAAGATACGGCCATTGGCAACGATCGGCGTCTGAAAATTCTGGACGCGCGTCATCTGCTCATCCGGCCCGCCGCCGGCGAACAACAGCCGGCCCGTTTCGCCATCGAACGCGTGCAGGCGATTGCTGGACCCGGCGCCCACGGTCCAGACGATTGCATCGGAATTGCCATCCGTGCTCGTCACGATCGGCGAGCCGCCACCCATGTTGTTGGCACACCACGCGACCGCCATGGAGGGCGGAGCGGAAATCCCGATTCGCAGTGCAACGAGATTTCCAGAAAGCCCGGGACAGCCGACACCGTTTCCTCTTGCTTCGAATACCGCGTAGGTTGCTGCCGCCGTTTTGTAGACGGCGGCAGCGTTGATGATCTCGCCGCCCGCTACCTTGTTGCTTTGCACGCCCTCGCCTTGGATGCCGTTTCCTTTTCCGATTCCTCCGAGATCATCCTGGTTCAGCAAATATGCGACGCCGTTTTTCCCCAACGCTATGATCAATTTCGAAGGCGACACTCCAGGAATATCGAACAAAACCGGACCGGAGCCGCCGATATCAGCATCCTCGCTGTCGAGTTGGCGCCAATTTGAAGGAGCAAAGTAATCGGTTGCGTTGCCGCTGAAGTTTACGGGTGAGGTCAGCCGAATGATAGCTTCGCCGCCCATCCAGCTACGCGCGCCGAATGTATTGCCCGTGGCGACGAAGATAGAACGGCCATCGCTCGCGATTCCGCCTGGCGCCCAGATGCCGCCACCCCGCGCTTCAGTGGCCCACGCGCTCGCGGCTTTCGGATTCGTAACAGGAACCCCGATCACCCAGCCGTGATAATCACCGCAATCACCCCAATGGCCGCCATAAGGAACGTAGAGGACACCATTTTTGAGAAGCAGAGCGCCGCGCTGATTCTGGACGCTCGAGTTGAACAAAAATGCGCCATACCTGATGCCGGAAACGCTAATGGGCCAACCCGGCCGGATAGAGCCGTCGTCGATCGACAGGGCAAAAATCCGATGATCTTTGGTCCTGCCTCTGTCGGGTGTAGTCATCGCCGCGACGTAGATGGCTGGCAAGTTCGCGTCAATCACGGGAGTACCCGTGATACCCAGCAGGTCGATATTTCCGCAGGGGAGATCGGATCGCGGCACGGGATTGCCCAGCGTTTTTGTCCAAAGTCTGGCACCGGTACTGGCGTCGAGTGCCAGCACCTCATTACGTTCGGTAACAACGATAATTGCCGCCTTGCCACCAGGTCCGTGGTTTACGTAAAGCGGCTGCGCGTAAATGGGTCCTTGTACGGGCGCGTCGAACGACTTATCGCGATACATTCCAGAGGCGGCAGCCCTCGATATTGCCGGATCGATGTATAGACCGTCACGCGCGGTATTGCCGTGGTATTGAAGGACGTCGCCCGAAAAAGCCGTCGCAAACGGCGCTATGGCCATCACCAGCACGAGAAGGAAGCTGATTCTCATTGAGCACCTTGAAACCGCAAACGGAGAAAAATGCGTCGCATCGCCCCTGCGCGTGTAACGGCCGTTCCAAGCAAGCCGTGTGTCACCCGAGCAGTCACGCCTCCGATGATTCTGCGCCCGCCACAGGGAACGTCTCATCAAAAAAATGACGGCGGCCATGTCCCAAGCTGGGAGTGACTGCACACGGCGGCCCGAACGGGCCTTTGCAGTTTGACCGTCCGGAAGCCGCCCTTGGCCGCCAGTCTTGTTGAATGGCAGAAAAGGACTGCATCGCACAACAGCGAAGAGACACGAGGGAATTCAATGGCCAGACTCAAGAGTGTTATTGCTGGTGCATTAGGGGGATTGGCCGGAGCGACCCTGATGGGGCGTTTACACATGGCTGCGGCCAAACTGAGTAAGCCAAAGCCACAGCAGAGTGAGGATGCTACCGAAAAGGTGGCAGACGCGGTCGCAAAACAGTTTGCGGGGCGAAGACTCAGCCGCTCGGAAAGGAAAAAGGGCGGGCAGATCGTGCACTTTGCATTTGGAGCGGGCGTCGGAGCCCTTTACGGATTGCTTGCCGAAGACTTCTCTCCGGTGAGGGCGGGCGCGGGCGCGCTTTTTGGGGTGGCGGTTTACGCAGGAGCCCACGCGCTTGCTGTGCCCGCGCTGGGTCTCGCCCCCGGTCCTGCCGAGAATGGCCCGGTCAGGGAGGCGCCGGAACTGGCGGGCCACGTTGTGTACGGGCTTGTCACGCACGGGGTGACCAGACTTTTGGCGTAGCTCTTACGTTTCCCAAATTGGACAGGCGATCGGTCCGCTTCGGAACCCTCACACTCTCCCAGAAGCCGTAAAGGGTTTCGTGCCAAGCAGTTGCATTGGCTTGAGACGTGCAGTCCTACTACTGCTAAAAAAGACAAGGGGGCGGACTCCTACCGGTTGGCCTCCAGTTTGTTAATTTTTGGATGAGTTGAGGATCAGAGTCGGGGGGAGAAACAAATGCTGGCCAAGTGCGCCAATCCGGATTGTTCGGTGTCATCCTGGGAACATGCTCGTTTTTATCGATTTCACCGGCAGACGGAGCCAAACCAGCCTCCTGCCAATCCACATTCAGTTCAGCATTTCTGGCTTTGCAGAACTTGCGCGCTGTTTTACACGCTCGAGTACCAGAAGCACCGCGGGGTGGTCATCCAGCCCCGTTTGAGAGCGCCCCATGGTCTGGAGTTAGCTCGTGTGGTCAACGGCGCTTGAACAAATCGCCGGTGTTTTTCTGGCTCAACGACGGCGATCCGCGTTTCTATCGTACGAATGAGCACGCGCGATATTTCCGTCCTTGATGGTGAGCACTCCGTTCCGCCCTCCGTGCCAGCCACGCCACCCCAAGACAGCCTTCGCGCTCTGATCGAAACGCTGCCTGTGGGAATCATCTTCTCCAACGAAAACGGAGAGATTACCGATGTGAATGCCGAAACGCTGAGAATGTTCGGCTATACGCGTGACGAGCTGCTGGGCCAGACGATTGAAAAACTCATGCCGGAACGGATTCGCAGGTTACACCAGCAGGAGCGAAAAGAATATGCGGCCCATCCCCATATCAGACCGGGGGGCATTGGAATGGAGCTCGTCGCCTGCCGCAAAGACGGCAGTGAATTTCCGGTCGAAGTAAGTCTCGGCCCGATGTCGACCGGCAGAGGCTTAGCCATCGCCAGCACAATTGTAGACATCAGCGCACGGAAAAAGATCGAGCGGCAACTCCGGCTGGCGCAGCGAATGGAAGCCATTGGCCAACTGGCGGGTGGTATCGCGCATGATTTTAATAATCTGCTTGCGGTCATCTTGGGTTGCGCAGACATCGTTAGCGACTCGCTTGCACCCGGGAATCCCGTGGACGACAAAGTGCGGATGATCAAGAACGCCGGCAATTCGGCGGCCGACCTCGTTCGCCAACTCCTGGCTTTTAGTCGTCAGCAAATGCTGCAACCACGCGTACTGAATTTGAAAGAAATTCTGGCACGGACGCAAGGCACTCTGAAAAGACTCATAGGAGAGGATATTCAACTGCAATTGTCAGTGGAAGATTCACTCGGAAGCATCAAGGCTGATCCGGGGCAGATTGAACAGGTGCTCCTCAATTTGTCGGTAAACGCCCGGGATGCCATGCCCAAGGGCGGACATTTGACGATAAGCGCCTGCAATGTTGATCTGGACGCTGTGTACAAACTCAGACACGAACCTGTGCTCCCAGGAAAATATGTCCGGCTTACGGTCGAGGATACCGGCTGCGGAATGGATCCTCAAACACAGTTACGTATTTTCGATCCATTCTTTACGACCAAGGAGCTTGGAAAAGGCACCGGGCTGGGCCTGGCGACGGTTTACGGGATCGTGAAGCAGACGGGGGGATATATCTGGGTTTACAGTGAACTCAACCACGGCACTTCCTTCAAGATATATCTGCCCCGTATCGAGCCGAGTTCGCGGCCTGCGGATGACAAGAATGCAGAATTGCCGGTCGTTGGGGGAATGGAGACGATCCTTTTCGCCGAAGATTCGGAATCCCTGCGCGAAATGGGCGCGGAGTATCTGCAGAGCATCGGCTATACGGTCTTGAGCGCAGCGTCAGGCAGCGAGGCGCTGCAGCGCGCGAAAGAGTTCAGGGGCGCGATTCATCTGCTTTTGACCGATGTGGTCATGCCCGAACTCAATGGTCCCGAATTGGCGAAACGGGTTGCATCGCTTCGCCCGGGAATTAAGATCATGTTCACCTCAGGTTATGCGAGCGATACGCTGGCCAGCCGCGGCTCGCTTGATCCGGCGGTCGCGTTCATTCAAAAGCCGTATCGGCCCAAGGCGCTAGCCCGCAGGATTCGCGAAGTGCTGGATGGCTCCGTCGCAAAGCTGTGACAATTGAGCTTTGCGGGTGTTTTGGTTCGAAGGCACGCCTGAAATTATCTGCACTACTCGGCAACATCCTTACCCGATGAATGTCGGCAATTGGCTTCAAAGATCTGCGTCCTGGCAGCGTGCTGGCAACGGTTGCGCGGACTTCTTACGGACATTTATAATGACTTCGCTGCTCGCCTGGGCGGTCGTGGCGGAACTGGCAGACGCACCAGCTTGAGGGGCTGGCGGTAGCAATACCGTGGTGGTTCGAATCCACTCGACCGCACCATTGTTCGGTTCTTACCACACGAAAATCGCTGCACTTTTTTTTAACTTTTACCTCGCATCGGCGACTTTTGCTGGCGAAAAAAGCTAATACCAAATCAATCGAAATCGGTAAGCGAGCGCGGAGATATAGCAACGCGGACGGAATTGAGCACGGCAGCAAGGTCGATCAACTCCTGCGCGACCGCGCCACCAATGGGAGGCAGATAGCCGAGCGCAGCGGCAATCATCCCGGCAATACTCAGCGCCATTCCTCCAACGGCCGATTCGAGCGCAATCCGCCGCGTGCGTTTTGCAATGTGAATCAGTTCGTCCACCCGGCTCAGAGAACTCTCAAGCACTACCGCGTCGGCGGCTTCGGTAGTGATGTCGTTCTGTGCGCCGAAAGCGACACCTACAGTCGCGGCCTGCATGGCGGGTGCGTCATTGATGCCGTCGCCCAAGAAGAGAGTGGGAGCGCGGCCTACCTCTTCACGGACGATAGTAACCTTTTCCTCCGGGCTCACACCCGCATGCACTTCACCGATCCCAACCTGTCCCGCCAGATGCCGTACGGCGGCATCGCGGTCGCCGGAAACGATCATGACATGGGTGACGCCGTGGCGGGGGCGGAGGTGACGAACGAAATTGCGGCTATCTTTTCGAGGCATGTCCTGGAAACGAAATGTCGCTGCATACTCGCCGCTGAGAAAGACGACGCACTCCAGGCCGGACTTCATTGGAGGCAGCACCGTTTCAGGATCGGTAACGTTCTTGCGGCTGGTGATCCACACTGTTCGTCCTCCGACGATGCCTCGTAACCCTTCTCCCGGAGGTTCGCTGATTTGTGAGACCGGCACCGCCGCGAGATGCCTCTTCTCGGCCGCCTGCTGAACGGCGATCGCCAAAGGGTGTTTCGAATAACGCTCGATGCTGGCCACGGTCTGCAAGATGTGATCCTCGGTGAATCCCGGAGCGCACAGGATTTCAGAGAGTTCCGGAGTGCCGTAGGTCAGCGTGCCGGTTTTATCGAAAATAACCGTTTGACAGCGGTCGATGTTTTCCAGCACAGAGGGGTTTTTGGTGATGATTCCGCGCCGCGCGGCCAGCGAAATACCGCCGATCACGGCCACGGGAATACCGATCAACAAAGGACAAGGCGTGGCCACGACGACTACTGCGAGGAAGCGGTGCGGCTGGCCGGAAACGGCCCAGCCGATGCCGGCGATCACGAGCGCGATAGGCGTGTACCATGCGCCCAGCTTGTCTGCCAGCCGGCGCATGCGCGGTTTCCGCTGTTCGGCCTCCTGCATGACGCGCATGATGCGCGCATAGCGAGAATCCACCGGCAATTTTTCGGCGCGAATCTCCAGCGCGGCATCGCCATTGACCGCGCCGGAGATTACGGATGACCCTGTGACTTTCTCGATTTCGAATGGTTCGCCTGTGAGATAGGCTTCGTTCATTTTGCCGCGGCCCTCGAGAACGACTCCGTCCACGGGGCAGATCTCATGCGGAAAAACAACGAGAACGTCACCGACAGCGATTTCCTCGAGCTTCACATCCGCGACATAGATTCCAGACTTGCGGTGCGCGAACTGCGGGACGCGCCTAGCTAACGCGTCAAGAACGGAAGATGCGCGGCGCGTGGCGAATTCCTCAAGGGCTGTTCCTCCCGAGAGCATGAGAATGACGATACCGGCCACGAGATATTCGCGCAGAAGGACGGCTGTGATGATGGAAATGGCCGCGAGATGGTCGGCGCCAAACTCCCCGTGCAAAAGCTTTCGCACGAGCGACACAATCATCGGCACGCCGCCGATGACAATCGCCGCAATCAGCGGAGCTTCCGAAAGCGCCTGAGGTGCGCCCGCCAGATAGCGCAGCGCCAGGTGGGCAGCAAGCGCTGCCACGGTGAAAAATGCGATTCCCCTCGGGCCAAGCCATTCCAATCTCTTTCTCGCCGGCCTGGATTGCACCGACGCGACGGCCCCTGAAGTCGATGTGCTCATGATTCCTAACCCACCCAGTTCGCCAGACACCGCTGGCGGGTACGGCGATCACAAGCGCAAATGCGCGCTGAACATTGTGCCTATGTAATAGGGCCAAAGGATGATGGCCAGTACGCCGCGCCAGAACGCCAGGTGCAGAAATCCGATCGTAAAAAGCCAGGCCGCGAACCACACGCCACCCATGAAGCTATGCTGCTCGATTCTGATCTTCTCCATGAACTCTCCTATGAGCCTGCGAACTTCCCAGGGAGTCCCGTCGCTCTGGAAGCGGCGGATGAGTCCACCCCAATTTATGCTGGAGGAACAGCAGGCGCCAATCGACTCTGGTAAATGCATACAACAGAAAAAGAAAAATTACCTGAGACAGGATGAAATAGCCGCTCATGTAAGGCGCGATGCTGTCCGCATCGAGGGCCACTTTTCGCGCCACCGCGACCGAGGCAAGACGCCAAAAGCTATAGCTGACCGAGCGGCCAAGAAAAAACGGAATAGCGATCAGCTTGAGGTCCATGGCCGTGAGGCCGTAGGCTATGAACAGATAATTTGAGGGAAGCGGCGAAAAGGCATAAACGAGAAACAATCCAAATGTAAGCCTGGTGTTGCCCTGCAGCCCCTCGCGAATGGCGTCCACATTCCGGCGGGCATCTTCGCTCAAAAACCTCCCGCGAATAACAACACGCGACAATTTCGCGAGCATGATGCGTCCGAGAGTGGCCGCGAGTGCTCCGGCGAACGCGAGTTCGGCACCGTTGTGGTCGGGAAACTGGAAGCCGATGAAGGAAAACACCATCCACGTCGGCGGCGCAAACGCGGGGATCACGTTCAGCAGAAAAACGATTGCGAATACCAGGATTACGGGAACCACGATTCTCCGCCTTTCGTTGCGATTGTCGGGTCACCGGCGCGGTGTTGCTGTGGGCCACTCCCTGTCATGTCAATCCGCCTTCGCTGCCTGATAGCCTTGGCGCGTGTACACGTAAAACTTGCGCGGCTTCTTATTCTGGTCGAGTACGGTGAGCGGGCCGCCATCCGGAGCGACCAATTCCACTTTAATCTTGTGGTATTTCCCATCCAGCTTTGCGTTTGCCGGCGTGTACGTCAGGCTATATTGATTTCGCAGACGCCCGGCGATGTCGCTCATAATCGAAGGAATTTCCCCCTCAAATCGGGGAAACCAAGCTTGCCCACCAGTAATTTCGGAAAACCTCGCCAGTTGGTTTCGCGCCTGGAGGTAAGTGAGCCTTCCGCTTCCACTAAGTCCATTAGCCGTTTCGAGCGAAAGAAAAAGCTGCTCGCCCACGCCGACCGAGTAAACGACCGCGTCCGACTGACGCAAGCTGGCGATGACATCGTCGAGATTGGCGGTGCTGAAGGTATCCAGGCCAGAGGCAAAGAGCAGGATCGATTTCTTCCCCTGCACCTTGTGCAACCGCTCGACCGTGTCGATGATCCCGTCGAAAAGATTCGCTTCGCGGAAACTCGGCTGGACCATACCAGCCAAAGCCGCCTTCACTTCAGCCCAGCGATGGGTGAAATCGACCTCCACCTTCGGCCGCATTGAGAAGGTGACGAGGGCGACCCAATCCTCGGGCTCGAGTTGGCGAAGAAAAACCTCGGCCCAGGAAGTCGCGTTGTAAAGGAACGCACCACCCCCAACTTGGCTGTATTCGACTAGCAGGACCGCCGTAATCGGGGAGTCCGTAGCTGAAAACGATGTGATCTTCTGCGGCACACCATCTTCGGTGATGCGGAAGTTCTCCTTTTTCAGGCTCGTCAGGTAATTGCCATCCTTATCGGTCACTACAACATCGAGACTAACGACATGCGTCGTTACTGAAATTTTATTCTCGGCCTGCTCCCGTGGTTCCAAACCAGTGCTGATCTGGGCCTTGTTCACTGCGGCGCGCCGACCTGCCGGCCGGGGTATCGCAAACAGTAGCGGAATGGAACTTAACGCAAGGAGGGACATGAGAGCGAGGATCAGTCGCCTTTGTCGTTGATCGCTCCCAGTATTGCTTCCGCCTGTAATTCTCACGTGACCTCCTTGCGATTCCTCGATTCTTTGCGCCGTGGTTCTGGCGCTCGTTCACTTCACCGTATTCGCGCCCGATACGGCCACCGGAGACGCCGAGCAGATTTGCTCGATCGGCTGTCCCGGCGTGTACTCGAGTTTCTTCGGCGGTTCGCAACCTTCCTCACGATTGTTCAATAGGCTGGGCTTGCCGACCTCTTCCTTTTCCGCTTTCGCGGCAATCGGCGCCAATTCCTTCTTCATCTCTTCGAAAGCAGCCGTTTGGAGGATCGGGTTTGACTTGCGGGGGAGAAACATCATTTCGCGCTGAGCGGCGACCATTCTCTCGAGGAACGGCGGGTGAGTGCGGAACCAACTAGCACTATTCACGTAACCTTGCTTCGTGGCCATTTTGTCGAAGAACTGAATGAAGCCAGTGGGGTCGTAGCCGGCGTTCCACGCATACTGAACGCCCAACTGGTCGGCCTCGAGCTCGTAATCCCGGCTGACGCCCAGCAGGTTGAGGTCGAGCACAAAACCCAAGCCATAGAATCCGTATTGCAGCGCATAGTAAACGCCTATGCTGGCGCCGCCGGTGAGCACCGCGGCGGCGACCTGGGCCGCTTGATAAAGCAGACTGCTGATCATGGCTTTCTTCATGAGCTTGTTCGAATGTCGCGCCACGTCGTGGGCCATTTCGTGCGCCAACACTCCTGCCAGTTCAGATTCGTTATCCGCTGCTTCCAGCAGCCCGCGTTCGATAAAGAGGTACCCGCCCGGAAGCGCAAACGCATTGATCTCGCGGGACTGCAGCACGGAGACGTGCAGCGGAATCTTCAGGTCTGACTTCGCTGCGATCTGCTCGGCAATGGACTTGACGTAGTCCTGAATGGCCTTGCTTTCCACTTCGGGGGGCAGCAGGCCAGTGCGCTTCATTTCCTCGAGCGCATCTTGTCCCGTCTTGATGTCTGCCTGCTGATCGGGTTCAATTTGCCGAAATCCGATATCCTTTACGTCTCCAAAGCGGCGGTTGACGTAGGAGCCATCGGCAAGTTCCTGCTCCGCTTGCTTACGCAGCGCCGGCCATTTCTCGATCAAGTCAAGCTTGGCATTGAGATTGTCATAGGCTGTAGGGATAGCCTGGCGCGACAAAGCTTCTGCTTCGCTTTTCAGGAGCTCGAGATTCTGAATCTGACAGTGCATCTGCTTGCGGTCGGATTCGCTAATCGTGCCGGTCTTGCTTTTGAGGGTCTTTCTCGCTACGTCGATCTGTTTTCCGTAGTTTTTGGCGTGATCCTTAAATCGCGTGACGCAAAGCTCTTTGCCTTTATCGAGCGCTTGCCGCTGACTCTCGATTTCCTGGGAGCTGAATTCGAGTTTGGGAGCGAGCTCAAAAAGCTCGATGTAGGGCTTTTGCAGGTATTCCCGAACTGTGGTGGGCTCTACTGGAGTCGCTGTTGTGGCGGGCTGGGGCCGCACATCGCCCGCCATCGGCAACATGATAAGAAGATCACAAAGGACCAACGCAACCGCCTGCCGGATAGCGTTCCACATCGTTATAACCTCCACCTGTTCGACAGGACATAATTGCGTGGCTGGGATATTCGCGCCGTGACCCTGGCTGCTACCGGGTGTGATGCCGGTCACAGGCGCTAACGGAGGCGCCGGCTAACGTAAGGCATTGTTTTTTAATGTGGTTATTGTGCTGGCAGTCGAGGGAAGAAAATCCACGCTGAACGGTTCCGAGGCGAAATATGCCGCAATGCGGACTCGTACTGGAAGGAATAGCTTCCCGCCAAACTGCAGATGAGGATTGGCCTGTATCAGTAAAGCTACTTAGCTGGGCCGGGCGCCGATGGCGCTGGCGCAGCGGGCGGCGGTGCCGCCGGTTGAGCAGGTGGAAGTTGCGATGGATTCACAGGCGCCGGAGCAGCCGATTTAGGCGCGGGGCGCGAGAATTGCTCGAGTATCGAGCGGCCCGCGCCGCCGCTGGTAGTGCGGACATGCACGGCCAAAGCCATGGAAGTGAACATGAACATCACCGCGCACCAAGTTGTCGCGCGTGAAAGAAAAGTTGCCGCCCCGCGCGGCCCAAACGCAGTCTGGCTGCCTGAGCCGCCGAAAGCGCCCGCGATATCCGCGGCTTGGCCGCTCTGCAAGAGGATCACGCCCATTAGCACGAAGCAGACCGCCACGTGCAGCACCACCAGAAAGGCATAGAACCTCCAGCCGAACCAGAGCAGCACAGCTCCTATCAAAAACGAAATCGCCCACTTTACTTCTCTTGGCATCACTACTCCGTCAAAGTTTCGAAATTCCCATAGACCACGGCAGAGCGTCAGTAGTTCACGATTGCGGCAAACTGCTGTGCGTTAAGGCTCGCCCCGCCCACCAAGGCCCCATCAATTTCCGCCTGCGCCATCAAACCTTTTACATTTTCGGGTTTGACACTGCCGCCATAGAGGATTCGCAGGGAGGCGGCATCTTCCGCAGTGAATGCGAGCGAAGCCAAGTGACGTAGGAACTGATGCGCCTCGGCGGCAATTTCCGGCGTCGCCGTGCGACCAGTCCCGATCGCCCAAACCGGCTCGTAAGCCAAAATGATACGCGAGAATTCCGCGCCGGTCAACGCGGCTAGTGAGCCACGAAATTGCTTCTCCAGGATCTTTTTCGTATTTCCGGCTTCGCGATCGGCGAGCATTTCGCCGACGCACACAATCGGCGTCAGCCCCTCCGCCAGAGCGGCCTTAACTTTGCGGTTGGCGCTCTCATCGGTTTCGCCAAAGAACTGCCGGCGTTCGGAATGAGCGATGATGACGGCCCGGCAACCGGCCTCGACGAGCATGCGCGGAGAAACTTCACCGGTGAAGGCGCCCTCGTTTTGCCAGTAAACATCCTGCGCCGCGATGCCAATTGCGGAGCCTTTCGCCGCTTCGACGCATGCGGCAATGCCCGTGAAGGGCGGCGCAACAACGATTTCGCAGTGAGCGGCCGAGGCCACCAGAGGCTTGAGCGCGGCAAAAAACTCGCGCGCCTCCGCCTGCGTTTTGTACATCTTCCAGTTGCCGGCGATCACCGGTTTGCGCCTGCGTGCGGCGGGGCTTGGCATCTACTGATCCTCACACAATATAGTGACGCTGGAACGCGACCGGGAGCTTCCCGCCGTTCCGGCGCCGAGATTGCACCCCAACGCATGCAAAATCGGCATGCGTCGCCCCGCACGGAGATTCCTCATCCTCGCAAAATCGCGAGACTTGCGCGCAAACCGAGGCTCCGGGCGCGGAGGTCGCGCTGCTCGTCTTCGGAGTGACGATGGAAAGCAGGCTTCACAATAATATGCAGAGCTCAAGGGGAAGCCTTGTCGGTAAGCGCTTCGACGCCTGGAAGCTTTTTGCCGGCGAGAAATTCGAGCGATGCACCGCCGCCGGTGGAGATGTGAGAGACTTTATCGGCAAGCCCCGCCTGCTGCACCGCCGCAACGGAATCGCCGCCGCCAATGATCGAAGTGGCGCCGCGCGACGTGGCAGTGGCAACCGCTTTTGCAATTTGCAGCGTGCCCTGCGCAAATGCGGGCATCTCGAAGACACCCATCGGCCCATTCCATACAATCGTTTTTGCCCCAGCGATTTCGGCTGAAAATCGCTTTATCGTTTCCGGGCCGATATCCAGCCCCATCCATCCATCCGGCATCTCACCCACCGCAACCGTGCGTTTCTGTGCATCGGCGCGGAATTCGGAAGCGGCGATCTGATCGGAAGGCAACAGCAGCCGGAAGTTCCGGGCGCGCGCGTCAGCAAGGACTCGCGATGCCAGTTCGAGTTTATCGGCCTCAACAATCGATTTCCCTACGGCGATTCCCTGCGCTTTGAAAAACGTGTAGGCCATTCCCCCGCCGATGAGCATGGCGTCGGCGATCTTCATGAGATTTTCGACGACTTCGATTTTGTCCGAGACTTTTGCGCCGCCCAGAACGGCAACAAAAGGCCGCTCCGGCGAAGACAGCGTTTTGCCCAAGTAGGCCAATTCGCGTTCCATCAGCAATCCGGCGGCCGACTGACGGACGAAACGCGTGATGCCCACGACAGAAGCATGCGCGCGATGCGCGGACCCGAAGGCGTCGCACACAAACAAGCCGTCACATAGGGCCGCGAGCTCTTTCGAAAAGCCCTCGTCATTGGCCTCTTCTTCCGAGTGGTAGCGAACATTTTCAAGCAGCAGCACTCCGCCGTTGCCGAGGGCACGGCTCTTGGATTCGGCTTCGCCGCCGACGCAATCCGCAGCAAATTCCACGGGAGCGCCCAGCAATTCTTTCAGCCGCGCGACTACCGGCCGCAAACTGTATTTCGGGTCCGGCTTGCCTTTCGGGCGGCCGAGGTGCGACGCGAGAACCAGGCGCGCGCCGCGATCCCGGGCGAATTTCAGCGTCGGCAGCGTCTCGCGAACGCGCGTATCGTCGGTGACGTGCCCTTTTTCGAGCGGCACATTAAAATCCACGCGCACGAAGACGCGCTTGCC
This sequence comes from Candidatus Acidiferrales bacterium, assembly GCA_035650755.1. Lineage (GTDB taxonomy): Bacteria > Acidobacteriota > Terriglobia > Acidiferrales > UBA7541 > Palsa-189. Next base: position 58,360 of record DASRHB010000036.1, on the reverse strand, counting down.
CGCGAGATCGAGATCCCGAATCGAGAGTTTTGCCATGATGGACGGCTGGCCTAAGCGCGTTCCGCGGCCGCTTACAATTTCGCTGCCATGAACCTGATCAGATCGCGGCAGCGGCAGGAGTAGCCCCACTCGTTGTCATACCAGGCCAGAACTTTCGCGCAATTTCCCGCTACGACGCGCGTATAACCGGCATCCAGAATTGAAGAATGGGGATTGCCGCGAAAGTCGACGGAGACAAGTTCCTCTTCCTCGTACTGAAGAATTGATCGCATCGGACCGTCGGCTGCGCGGCGCATCGCCGCGTTAATGGCCTCCACAGTCACGGGCTTCTCGGTCGTGACCGTCAGATCCACGACGCTGACATTGGGCGTAGGCACACGCATGGCGTAACCGTCGAGCTTGCCTTTCAGTTCGGGAATCACTAAATGCAGCGCTTTGGCGGCGCCGGTTGAAGTGGGAATCATGGAGATGGCCGCGGCCCGCGCGCGCCGGAGGTCCTTGTGCGGCAGGTCGAGTAGTTTCTGATCGTTTGTATAGGAATGAATCGTAGTCATCGTGCCGTGCACGATACCGAAACTATCCTGCATAACCTTGGCCACAGGAGCGAGGCAATTGGTCGTGCAGGAGGCGTTCGAAACCACATTGTGCCTGGCAGGATCGTAGGTCTTATCGTTGACGCCGAGCACCAGGGTGTGATCTGGATCGGTCGCCGGCGCGGAAATGATTACCTTTTTGACCGTGCCGTTAAGGTGCTTGCGCGCCTCGGGACCGGAGGTAAAGAGACCGGTCGATTCCACGACGATCTGCGCTCCGACTGAAGCCCAATCAATCTGTGATGGATCCTTGACCTTGAATACGCGAAAACTCTTTCCGTCCACGGAAATGCAATCATCGGTATGCGTCACCTTGTTCGGCAGATTGCCGAGAATCGAATCGTACTTCAGCAGGTACGACAATGTCCTCGCATCCGTAATGTCGTTAACCGCGACAATCTGAATCTCCGGATCACCCAGTGCCGCTCGCATGATGTTGCGACCGATGCGTCCGAAGCCATTAATGCCTACTTTGATGGGCATGTCCCCTCCGGAAAATTGCCAGACCTTAATTTTGCAGGCTCAGAGTTTCTTGCAACCGAGATACCATATTGCAAACCGATCCCGAGGTTCGCAGGAATTGAGCCGATTTGAAACTTTTTTCGTACAACCGAACCAGAAATGCTACGGTGGGTGCGCGCAGATGTCAAACAAAGCGGAGCAGTGGTGGTGGTAACTCATTTCGCCCCGGCGTTCAAGGATATTGAGTGACTTTGACGACCTTATCGCCTTGAAACGTTACGAAGATTGTCTTGGCGGGCGGCCTGCCGTAAATCCAGTCCTCGGTGTCATTCCCTTCCTCGTCCCGTTCGCGGACTTTTCGTTCCGGGCGGCCCAGAGCTGCGGTCACTTCATCATGATCCATGCCTACTTCAGCGCGCTTTGCAGCGATAGCTTCGCGCATCTTCGGGGGAAGCGAATCCGCATATTGCACGGCCGCGGATCTCTTCGAGAAATCCAGCACTCGGGCTAAATATGCTTTCAGTTGATCCCCTGTCATCTCCGGAACGGGGCGGTCAAAATCGAGATAAATGGTAGCACCGGCCTTCTGCGGAACGACCGGGACATCTTCCGGAGTGGTGGTCGTGCTCGTGCCCACTGGCAAGCCTAACCCGCCCTGGATCTGAATTTTGTCGCGCCAGGAGCTTTTTCCTTTGGGTCCGTTATTGATGTCCAGCTGAATATCCCTATCGTGAAACTCAACTTTCGTGATCTGTACCTGATCGCCCGCGTTCAAGGCCGCGCCGCCAGACATGAGGGCATTTCGCAGCGAATCTTGGTCCACGGGAGCGCCGGCTTTGATGTGGTAGCCGGCCTTTCCTCCGGGCAGCGGAGTCAAAACCTTCGCATATTCGCCATCGACGTAACGAAGCAGTTGCAATTTCGATTGCTCCGTCAGAGGCGGAGCGTTTGGAGCCGGGGGAGCTACCGGCGGGGCACTGGGAGGCGCAGCGGAAGCGTTGGGTTGCGCCTCTTGTCGTGCCGGCTTTGCTGTCGGGGGCTGCGCCGGCGCAGCAGGCACCGGATCATCTTTATGCCTCAGAGTCGGCGGGGGCCCCTGGTCTTCATCCTGGCTGCCAGACTGTGCACCGACTTGCTGGGAATTTTGTGATGCCCCCAGCGAGCCGGCATACATTCCGGCCGTCAGAAAGAGCACACTGGAAAATGTAATCGGACCCAAACGAAACATGGCTCTGAAGTAATCCGGAGCTTTATTCTACGCTCAATTAGATGCCAGGAAAACCACCCTGGAGTACTGGCAAGCCTAGCTCGATCGCGGGCTTCCGGATCCGGGCATTTCGAATGCACTCGCACAGGCAGAATGCTTCAGGAGAATAGACTTAATAATCCCTGTCCAGATGGCATGGCATTTTGAGCTTGGATGCAGCCCATCCTGAATAAACAAATCGCGAGGCAAATCACCATCGCGGCAACGGCTGTTATGACTTAAAGCAAAGGCAACAAACCTATAAACGCGCCCCGGCGCCCACTCTGATCCGCACGCCTTCGCGATCAATCCCGTGCGGCAAAATGTCGCCGCCACTTGCCGCAATTGCCACCTCCACTCGTTTCCGCGCCGCGGGATCGATCAACAAAGCAACGCAACCGCCACCTCCCGCGCCGCACACTTTGCCCGCGAGCGCTCCCTGTCGGCGCGCGGCGGAAATAATTCGATCAATTTTTGGCGTCGAAATCGTAGGCAAATTTCGGCGGCGGAATTCCCATTCCTCTCGGATCAGCTTGCCTGTCTGATTCCAGTCGTTTCGGCTGAGAGCGGCAAACAACTGCTTCGCGATGTCGGCGATTTGAGCCAGGTTTCTGATGATTCGCTTGTCGCCTTCGATATGCCGCTGGAAGACTTCCCAATTGTTAATGCCGTGCCGCCGCGGCTTTCCGGCATAGCAGAGCACGAGCCGCTGTTCGAGTTCGTCGAGATCGCATCCAACTTCCTCGCGGCGCTCGCCTCCGGGTTCCAGGTGAATGGCGCTTACCCCGCCGAACGCGGGCGGATAGTGGTCTTGTGTACCCGTAGGCACGCGAATGACAATCGCCTCGGCATCGCGGCAGATGTGGATCCAGTCTTCCAACCGCAACTCCGCGCCCGTGAGCCGGTCGAGTGCCGCACAGATCGCCACCGCCATGGCGCTCGATCCGCCGATGCCGGCGCCCGCGGGCGCCTGCGAGTCCGTTGTCAGCACCAGTCCGGCTTGCGGACGAAAAAAGCGAACCAAATGCGCCAGCAATGGCAGGCGATAACTTTTTGCCCGTGCCAGAGCATCGAGCGAGGCAAAGCGTTCTTGGCGCTTTGTATCTCGCGAGACGAGGCGAATCGGCTGTTCACCTCCGCTCCGCGACTGCGTTTCGATCACGCAGGTTGCGTAGCGCGTGATGGCGCAATTCACAGTCAGCGCCCCGGGATGGAAAAGATAGAGCGGCCAGATGTCCAGCGTGCCGCCTGCCAGATCAATTCGAGTCGGAGCTCGCGCTTCGATTCGCAAGGGTGCTCCTTCGGTGATTGTCGTTATCGCGAGCCGATCCTGGTTCGATGCAACTGAGAAACAAGGCCCGCTTTGCAATGTTTGCCGACACGCAAAGCTCATCAAGATCAGCCAACCGCTGGGTGCGCGAATCGCGGATCATAACATCGGCTTCGGTAAGGAAAGCCAATAATTGCCATCCACGACCCCATACTCCGAAGAGGTGCTCCAGCATTTTCTGTTCGGATTTCCCGGCCGCGAGCTTTCGACGGAACTCGCCGGTCTACTGGCGGGCGGCCTCGCCGGCGTCGCGATCTATCCGCGCAATTTCAGCAATCTAAGCGAACTCTGCCGGTTGACGCAGGCCGTTCGGCGAGCGGCGGGGCGGCCCGTTCTGATTGGTATCGATCAGGAGGGAGGGACGAAATTTTCGCTTGGCGAACCGTTCACGCCCTGGCCCTCACCCGCGGAACTCGGGCGCGTGGATGATATCGATGCCGTTGGGCGCGTGGCTCGCGCCATCGCCCGCGAATTACGGGCCGCCGGAGTCACCCTCGATTTCGCGCCTATGCTGGACCTCGCCACCAATCCGAATAGCCCCGTTACATCGGGCCGCAGTTTCGGGGCTGAGCCAACGCGCGTGGCGGAAATGGGCTGCGCGTTCCTGGACGGATTGCAGGAGGAAGGCGTGCTCGGCTGCGCAAAGCATTTTCCCGGCCACGGCGACGCCGACGTCGATCCTCACCTCGATCTGCCGCGCTTCGAAGGAACCCGCGATCGGCTAATGACGCGCGAATTCGTTCCATTCCGGGCCGCAATCAAAGCAGGTGTGCCGCTGATTATGACCGCACACCTCGTGCTGCCAAAAATCGACTCAGAATGGCCTGCATCGCTTTCAAGCGAACTCTTGCAATCCGCTCTCCGCCAGCAATTGGGATTTGATGGCGTTACCTTGGCCGACGATCTCGGGATGGGCGCAATCGCGCGGTATCACAAAAATACTGAAAGCGTCGTAAGGAGCCTGCAGGCGGGAAGCGATATTGTCATGCTGTGTCACGACTGGAACCTCGTGCGGCCGGCGCTCGAAGCCGCAGCGCAGGCGATTTCAACTCTCAAAATGCAAACAAGGACTAGTCTACATTTATCTCAAAGCAAGTCGCGCATCGCGCGCCTTCGGAAGCGCATGGCGGATATGGAGACGAAAGCCGCACCCTCTCGTGACGTAATTGGCTGCGCTGAACATCGTGCCATTTCAGCCGAAATCCGCGCGCGGCTGCGGGCGCTACGTTGAATGTGACTGCAGATCCCTCGTCCGCTGCGGCGGACTCGTGATGACACCTTATACGATGGCGCGCAATCCTACTGCTGCTTGCCCGGCGTACTCGGCGTCGGCCCCACGTACCCGCGCTGACCGTTTGGACCGATCGGTCCAGGCCCAAAATCAAGGTGACCCACATCGATGTTGTTCTCGCTGCAGGAATACTCCTGAATCTGGTCATCGGGTTTTCCGAGCACCCACGTTCGCGAATAGGTGAAAGGGCGCGTATAGAATTTCTGGTCTTCGATCACGGTGTCCACATGGATGTGATCCCCATCGGGCCGCGTCCAGCGTTCGACGACGTGCAATGCGTCGCTGTGCGGGTTCGCGTTTTCATCAATCCAGACCTTATCGTCCTTGAATGCGACTGAATCGATGACCAAGGTATCGCCCTCCCAATGGCCGATCTCTTCGCCGAAAAACGCCGGATCGGCACTTGACGAATGCTTGAGCGCGGCGTCGACAGGAATCAGTCGGAAATAGTTGTACCAGTAGAGAAATGCGATTTTTTTCGTTCCCTGCAGGATTTCGAACGGCAGCGCGCTCGCATTGTGGCGCGGGATTCCCCCCATGATGCACAGGCTCTCGGGATCAATGGTCGCGGTGACGTTGTGCTCCAATGCAGCTTCACCCGCAACGGTGAGCGGCAGCTTGAAACCGGGGAGATCTTTTCCGATATTGCCGACTGGTGTTGTTTCGCGGGTTCCGATCCAGTAGCCGCTGAGATCGGGATGCCCATCGGCCATTCGTGGGGCCGGCTTATCTGATTTGTGATCCGGCATGCTGAGGCCTTGAGCCAGTAGCACAGGCGAAGAGACGGTCAGCCAAACGAACAGGAGAAAGCGCGTGTTCATATTGACCCCCTGTTTATGGTGTGCCGCATGAGTGTCTCACGTTCCGCCGTCTGCGGTATGCCTGGTGTACCCCGTACAATGGGGTGCGCCAAGTCCTGGCGCCCGAGTCCTGGTGCACACAGAAGCTTCCGGAAAGAATGGCGCACCAGCGCCAACGCACGAGTGCGTGAATGAACTGCGAGGAAAGAAGAGAAAAGAGGAAGTGTTCTCTTTTGCCGCTGGTCACATCGTGATTGGAATGGTCGTGGCGATCAGCATCGCCTTGATGTTGGTACAGCCACGCCGAATTGCCGAGGTTTATTGGATCGGGGGCGGGGTCTTGCTGCTGTTGCTTTTGCGCTTGATCCCGCTTTCGCTCGCGGGCCGGGCTGCCGCCGAAGGGACCGACGTATATCTGTTTCTTTTCGGCATGATGCTGCTCTCCGAATTAGCTCGCGAACAGGGCGTCTTCGATTGGATCTCCTCCGCCGCAGTTCGGGCAGCGGGCGGGTCCTACTCGCGGCTTTTCCTTCTCGTCTATGCCGTCGGGATCGTGGTCACAATATTCCTGTCTAACGATGCCACCGCGGTCGTGCTTACGCCCGCCATTCTCTTTGCCGTGCGCAGAGCCAAAGTACAGCCATTGCCCTATTTATTCGCATGCGCTTTCATCGCCAACGCGGCCTCATTCGTCCTGCCTATCTCGAATCCCGCTAATCTCGTGGTTTTCCAAAATCACATGCCGCCCCTCGGCGAATGGCTCCTGCGGTTCTCGCTTCCGTCCGCGCTTTCCATCGCCGCCACATTTTTGGTGTTGCGCTGGATTTTTCGCCAACAACTCCGCAGCGTAATCCAAGGCCGCATTGACGACCATTTCTTGACCTCCAACGGCAAACTCGTGGTCGGCGCCTTGTGCGCTACCGTCGCCGTCCTGCTCACCGCGTCGGCGCTCAACTGGAATCTGGGGTGGCCCACCTGCCTCACCGCCGCGGCGGTTACGTCGGTTGTCTGCCTGCGGACGCGAAGCAATCCCCTTCCGCTGCTGCGCGAGGTCAGTTGGAGCACACTCGCGCTCGTGGCCGGCCTATTTGTTATGGTCGATGCGGTGGAAAGTATTGGCGCAATCAACTACACACAGCGGTGGCTCGCATGGGCCGATCGCCTGGCGCCTTCAGCGGGCGCGCTGGTCACGGGATTCGCTGTGGGCGTTTCCAATAACCTCGTAAACAATCTTCCGTTGGGGCTGATCGCCGCCACTACGTTGAGAGCCGTTCACGTGCAGACGCTGATGTCGAGCGCGGCGCTCATCGGGACCGATCTCGGCCCGAATCTTTCGATTACGGGATCGTTAGCCACGATTTTGTGGCTGATCGCGCTTCGCCGCGAAAAGCTGGATGTAAGCTTTTGGGATTTCTTGAAGATCGGCGCGATCGCCATGCCGACAGCGTTGGCGGCTTCGTTGATTGGAGCCATTGCCATGACCGCGCTTATGCGAACGCCATGAATGCATATCCCCGATCACCTTTTCTGATAAAGCTCAACGTTGAAAAATGGAGCAAACGCGCTGATCGCAGCAATGCGAAACGATTCCTGCCGGTCGATCAGGTTTCTGGTCAGCACGCCCCAGGCGCCCTGCCTATCGCGAACACCTTGAACGCCCGCATATGCCTCGATTGCGCGTGACAGCTCGACATCGTGGTCCAGCACTTCAGCGGCAACAGGTTCGGGCAATAAAATCGCTCCCGATCGGCCATAAAACCCAGGTCCGCTCGCATCGGCAACGAAAGCCCAACTCTCGAGAAATGCCAGCCGCCGGCCATTGTCGTGAACTACATCCAATCCGCCTTCCACGCCAACGAAATATCTCGGGCGCTCGTCTTCGAGTTCACCTAAACGAATCAAGGCTTCACAGCGTCCACGCGCGCCGGCCATCAATTCCGCACTGCTGACAGGCGTATGGCTTACCCCTGTTTCAACCTCAAATCCACGTACCTCAAAGTTCGCCTCGGGCTGTAAGAGCGGCCCCACGGCCGAAAGCGCCTCCCGCACGCCGCCGATCTTCGGCGCCCGCTTGCTGCCAACGGCGACAATGATTGTTTCCATCGTGGAGGCATTGAACCTAAAAAAGATGCAATCAGTCCGAGATTCAACAAGTCGAGGGGGTTATGGAGCGGCCGAGGGGACTCGAACCCCCGCCTGCAGCTTGGCAAGCTGCCGTACTACCCCTATACTACGGCCGCGGTAGAGAAAAACTTATAACACGCTGCCCGAAACACCACAAGCCGCGTAAGGAAGTTAGCGGATGACCCGTTTCCCAGCGAATTAGCCTACCTGAACCACGCGTGCCGATTTCACTACCGGCGATCTCTTTTGGCGGCGCGCGAAACTCGCCGCCTTGGCCCGGTCGGTATACACGCGCGCAAAGCGCTGCCCATCCGCATAGTAAACAGTTACCTGCCAATGACGATGCTTTCGACGCTTGTCTTTGCCTAACGTGGTGCGTTTCTTGGTTTTCTTCAAGGGTTTCGTCCCGTAGTGGTACGAAAAATATCTCAAGTTCCACTCGCGCTCGCAAGACTTAACTGATTCAACAATAACCGGCCATCTCTCTCGAAACTTTTTGCATGGCGGCGCATTTAATATTCCAGGAGTCCAGAACCGTGTTGTTTAGGAAATATTTATGTCGTTCGAACTGGAACTGACCTCAGATTTGCAAATCGAAGACCCTCGAGGGCATTCGCGCGACACGCTTCGGCACCTTCGCGAAGCCCTTATTTCGCGGGCTCCGGCTGTTCCCGATTCGCGGCGGCCGAATTTCTTTGAAGTACAGGCGGACGAACACGTCTTTTACATTCACATATCGCCGCTGAGCCGCAAAATCACCTTGCTTGCTACCTGGTCACCAGAGCCGGTGGAAGCCATTCAATCCGCCTGAAAGCGGCTGCTGACTCTCCGTACCTTTGACGTTACACCGCTCCGCCAATCTCGGCGAAGCGACTAGGCGAAGCTCCCCGAAAACCTCTACCATGACTATGTGGCTCAACCGAGCGTAAATCGCCGCGTCGTGGCATCGACGGCCATTGTCATGGCCGGAATCCTGCTCAGCCGCTTCTTAGGCTTCGTGCGTGAATGGGTTGTTGCCCACCAGGTCGGTTCGAATGCCATGACGGACGCTTACTATGCGGCGTTCACGCTTCCCGATTTCCTGAACTATCTGGTGGCGGGAGCTTCACTCAGCGTCACATTTATTCCTGTGTTTACGAAGTATGCCGCCGAAGGGCGTGAAGACGAGGGCTGGCACGTCTTTTCCACGGTGATGACGTTTATGGGGCTGCTGCTCGTCGCCTTCGTCATGGCCGGCGAAATTTTCGCTCCGCAACTCGCTCGCCTTATCGCCCCGGGATTTCCGCCTGCGGAACGTGCGCGCGTCATTTTTCTCACGCGTCTGATGCTTCCGGCGCAATTCTGTTTCTACGAAGGCAGTATTTTGAGCGCGGTGCAATACGCAAAGGGACGCTTCCTCGTCCCGTCGTTTGCTCCGGTGATCTACAACATCTTCATCATTCTCGGCGGCATGCTGCTGGCCTCGCGCATCGGAATGACCGGTTTTGCGGTAGGCGTAGTCACCGGCGCGATTGTCGGCAATTTTCTGTTTCAGGTTTATGGCGCCATGACCGTAGGGGCCCGCTTCAATCCCAACCTCAACGTGCTCCACCCCGGGTTCAAGTTGTTTATCCGCCTCTCGATTCCGATCATGCTCGCACTGTCACTGGCGTTTACCGACGACTGGATCATCCGCTGGTTCGGTTCGTATCTCCAGCCCGCATCCATCACCTGGCTCAACTACGCCAAGACGCTCATGCGCGTGCCGTTGGGCGTCGTCGGCCAGGGAGTCGGCGTTGCTTCGTTTCCCTTTCTCGCGCAGCTCTATTCAGAGGGAAAATTCGATGAACTGAACCGGCTGCTGAACTCGACCGTCAAAAGCCTGATCGCCGCCCTGATCCCCATCTCCGCGCTCATGATTGCGCAAAGCGCGCCGGTCGTTTATCTCGTGTTTTCGCATACGCGGATGCGTCCGCCAGATCTCGACGCGACCGCCGCTACGCTCGTCTACTTTACGCTTGGCTTATTTGGCTGGGGCGCGCAATACATCCTGGCGCGCGGATTCTACGCCACTCGCAATACCTGGATCCCCGCTGTAGTCGGAACGGCGCTCACGTTTGCGACAGTGCCCGTCTATTGGCTGCTCGTGCGACAGGCTCAGCACCTCGGTCTGGCCATGGCGAGCTCGATTGGAATCAGCGCGTACACGGTGATCATTTTCCTGCTGCTCGGCAAACGCACGCACAATCACGAAGAGGGCGCGCTGGTCTTATTTTTCGTCAAGGTCTGCGCGGCTTCCGCTGTCGCCGGGGTCGTCTGCTACAAGCTGCGTCTGATTCTCGAACCGCACCTGGCCTGGCATACGCTTGCGGGCGCCTTTTCTTTGCTGGTCATGGTTACCGCCGTAGGAGTTCTGCTGCTGGTTGGCATTGGCAAGCTGCTTGGAATCCGCGAGCTCGACCAGCAACTCGAACGACTGTGGATTCTGGCCCGCTGGAACCGTTCCAAGACGCCCGCTTAAACACTTTCGTTGGCTCTGCCGGGCCATCTTCGTCGTTCTGAGCAGAGAAGCAATGAAAAATCTCTCTGGATTGGTGGGATAGGTCTTTAGAAAGATTGGTTACTTGCTCAGAATGACATAGATCACGGCGTGGCGTGCGAGGGCACAATGCGCGGCCCGTCAGAATTAACAAGGAAGTGACTATGCCGGTTGCGCGCGTTCCGATTGGCGCTGCCGAAACGCTTGGGCTAATCGCGTCTGCACTTCCGCCGCGAATTGGGATCCACCAATCGTCCGCGACCCACGCTCGGCGATGTCCGCCGTCCGCAGCCCATCGGTCAAAACGGCATCAACGCTCCGCTCGATTGCCTCAGCGGCTTCCGGCAGTTTGAATTTCTCGCGTAATAGCAGGCTGACGCAGAGAATCGCGCCACAAGGATTGGCCATATCACGGCCCACAAGCTGCGGCGCAGTCCCGTGAATCGGCTCGACGAGCGGTGGACCGTCGCCGGCGCTCCAGGAAGGAATCATGCCGATGGAGCCCGCCAGGGCCGCAGCCTCATCACTCAGAATGTCGCCAAAGAGATTCGATGTGAGCAACACGTCGAATTGGCCCGGTTGCAAGATGATCTGCATCGAGGCGTTATCCACGTATAGGTGATCGACCGTGATATCACTCGCTTCGGCCGCCAACCGCGATACGGTCTTACGCCATAGTCGCGACATCGCCAATACATTGGCCTTGTCGATGGATGTGACGCGCCGCGATCGAATCCTGGCGCGCGCAAATGCGAAGCGCGTGATGCGCTCGACTTCCGGCGCGCTGTAGGCGCCCACATCCTTGGCTCGCTCGCCGGCGCCCTCGCCTTCGGTCGTATGCGCGCCAAAATAGACGTCGCCTACAAGTTCGCGAATAATCTCAAAATCGATTTTCGTCGCCGGATTCAAACGCAAGGGGCAGAGCGCCCGCAGAGGTTCGCGAAGCCGAATCGGCCGGACGTTCGCATATAAGCCGAGCGCGCGACGCAGGCCGAGCAGGCCCGCTTCCGGCCTGCGGTCCAGCGGCTGCGAATCCCACTTGGGCCCGCCGACGGCGCCCAGAAACACCGCATCGGATTTCAAGCAGGCGTCCAGCGTCTCCTGCGGCAGAGGTTTTCCGGTTTTATCGATAGCGGCGCCGCCGAAGGGAAATTCAGCTAGATTTACCTGGAAACCGTATTCAAGAGCACAATCCTGCAGGATGGCCGCAGCCGCGCGGATCACTTCCGGCCCGATGCCGTCGCCGGGAAGAACCGCGATGTTCCAGTTCGGCTGGTTCACAGAACCACGTCCGAGACGCCACCCGCCTGCGCCGCTACTTCGGTGGAAAGCCGCGCCGCCACGCGCTTGATGTCCTCGTCCGTGATCTCTTTCTTCGCATCCGCGAGCGCCATCACCTGACGGTAGCATTCGCGAAGTTCGTCTTCAGAGATAACCACCCCGAGCTCAGCAAGACGCGCGCGCAGGGCATTGCGGCCCGAGTGCTTGCCGAGCACAAGCTTGTGCGCCGGAACTCCCACCGCTTCCGGGGAGATCACTTGATAGGTCAACGGATTCTTCAGGATTCCATCCTGATGAATACCGGCTTCGTGCGCAAAGGCATTCGCGCCCACGACGGCCTTGTTGGGCGGCACGGACACTCCGGTAATTTCGGAAAGCAGACGGCTGGTCGCATACAGTTCCCGCAGCTTCAGCCGCGTTCCGGCCTTGTAACGATCGGGCCGCACGGCCAGCGCAACGGTAATCTCCTCGAGGGCCGCATTTCCGGCGCGTTCGCCGATGCCGTTGATCGTGCACTCCACCTGACGCGCCCCGGCCTGCACAGCCGCGAGCGAATTTGCCACGGCCAGTCCCAGATCATTGTGGCAATGCGCGCTCCAAACCAGGCCCGGCCGGTCGCCTACTTTTTCCCGCAGAGCGCGGAACATGCCGCCATACTCCTCGGGCGTCGCGTATCCGACCGTGTCAGGAGCGTTCAAAATCGCCGCGCCCGCATCCACTGCGATCGAAAACGCCTGCGCCAAAAATTCGATATCGCTGCGGCTGGCATCCTCCGCCGAAAACTCCACTTCCGGGCAGCGTGATTTGGCGTATTCCACCATCTTCCCGATCGAGTCGAGCGCTTCGCCGCGGGAGATGCGCAGTTTATGCTTGAGGTGCAGATCCGAAGTCGCCAGGAAGGTGTGGACCCGTGGCTTTGCTGCACGCTCTACGGCGCCCAGCACGGCGTCAATGTCTTCCTGGCGCGTGCGCGCCAATCCGGCCACGGTGCTGTGCTTGACCTCGCGTGCCACTTCGCGGACGGCTTCAAAATCCCCGCGCGACGCGATGGGGAAGCCCGCCTCGATAACGTCGACGCCGAGCGATTCAAGCCGCCGCGCCAACCTCAGTTTTTCCGGTGTGTTCATGGAAAAGCCGGGGGCCTGCTCGCCGTCCCTCAGCGTCGTATCGAAGATTCGCACCATCTCCATCGCATTTACCTCCGTATAGCCGCGGCACGCACCCGAACTTCAGAGACATCCAGTGGGCACGCGCCGTTAAGAGACTCCTCATGTCTGCGCGCCATGGAAAAGTTTGGGCCTGCGCCCCAAAGAAGTCCAATTTATACTTCTTGCCTCAATTATAAGAGCAGCTTATATTGCGATTTTAGCAGAATCCCATGGATTTATCGGAACTGAACGTCTTCCTCACCGTCGCCCGCGAGCGCAGCTTTTCCCGCGCGGCACAAAAGCTCTACCGCACGCAGCCCGCCGTGAGCATTACCATTCGCAAACTCGAAGAGGAAGTTGGCGAACCTCTCTTCGCCCGCGGCGCGCGTTCCGGCCAGCTTACCGATGCGGGCCGGCTCCTGGTCGGTTACGCCGAACGGATTCTGAACCTCCGCGACGAAATCCGCCGCGCCGTGGATGACCTGCGTGCCGGCGGCCGCGGCGAACTCACCCTCGGTGTAAACGAAAGTTCCATCCACGCGCTTTTGCCTGTTCTGGCCCGTTATCGGCAGCTCTTCCCTCAGGTGCATCTGGCGGTCCGCCGCACCTTTTCCCGCGATATCCCCACCGAGTTACTGAACTATCGGCTCGATCTCGGTGTCGCCTCATTCGTCCCTCAGGAGCCTCAACTGGCGGCGGTGAAGATCTTCCGCGATGAGCTTGCGCTGGTTGTCTCTCCCAAACATCGGCTCGCCAGACGTGGCGAGGCTGAGCTTTCCGACTTGGGCAACGAACAATTCGTGGCGCACATCGTGGAATCGCCGTTTCGCCAGCGCGTGATTCAGCTTTTCGCCAAGCATCACGTGCCGCTGCATATGTCGATGGAGCTGCCCACGATCGAAAGCATCAAGCGTTTCGTGCAAATGGATGTCGGCGTGGCCATCGTGCCCCGCATGTGCGTGCGCTGGGAGATCGAACAAGACCTGCTCGTCGAAGTAAAAGTCCGCGAACTGCACATGCCCCGGGATCTGTATCTGCTCTACCGCCGCCGCGAGCCGCTCTCGCACTCCGCAAAAGCCATGCTCGAACTGCTAAAACCCCGTTCCGCGGCCAATAATGGGCGCGAGGCAACTCCCGCCGAGAAATAGGTTTTACCAGCTCGCGCCGAAATATCCTCATTTAATGAATCCTTAGATAAGGGTATTGCATCTATTACCGTACAAGCGCCGTTTGCCGGCCTTCGCGAACTCATGTTAATGCCCGGAGACATCGACGCACCTCGCCTCGCGATTGTTTTAGCCAGGTGCGCGCGGGCCGTCGGCCAGGTCGGCGAAGAAAGCGTTCGCGCCGCGGGGATGTGTATGACCGATTTCGTCGCGCTTGAAGCGCTGTTGTCCAAGGGACGGCTAAGCATCACCCAGATCCAGGACAAAGTGGGGCTGGCCAGCGGCTCCATGACCGCCGCTGTCGACCGGCTGGAAAAGAAAGGCTTCATACGTCGAACGCCATCGAGCACAGACAGAAGAGCGAAGCTGCTCGAACTCACGCCCAAAGGCCGTGAGACGGTGCGGAAAGTATTCGATCATCACGCGGCCGTGCTCGAAGAGACCATGCAAGTTCTAAACAGCACAGAAAAGCGCCGGCTTCACGCGCTATTGAAAAAGCTCGGTCTATATGCCGCAGCCAAAATACTTCGTGATGACCGCGGCACAACGAGATTAGAACAGCAAACGAAAGGGGCAGCCAATGTCACTCCGGCCAGTTAAGCAAATCCTTCACACGCAGGCCACCATCGAGGGCGCAGGCGTAAAACTCGAGCGCGCTTTTGGTTTCGGCAAAACAAAGCAATTCGATCCATTTCTCTTGCTGGATGATTTCCGCAACGAAAATCCGGCGGACTACCTCGCGGGATTTCCGTGGCATCCGCACCGTGGGATCGAGACGATCACCTACGTACTAGCCGGCTCGGTCGAACACGGCGATAGCCTCGGAAACAAAGGAAAAATGACCGCGGGCGACGTGCAATGGATGACCGCGGGCAGCGGCATCCTGCACCAGGAGATGCCCAAAGGGGATCCACAGGGACGAATGCACGGATTCCAACTCTGGGCCAATCTGCCGTCGGCGCTAAAAATGACCGACCCGCGCTACCAGGATATTCCGTCCAGCGCGATCCCGGAAGTCGCCGATGATGACGGCACTCATGTTCGTGTCATTTGTGGCGAATTCTGGGGAAAGCGCGGCCCAGTTGAAGGTGTCGCGGCCGATCCCAGCTATCTCGACATCTCGGTCGCTCCGAATCATCGCAAGCGGCTCAAGGTCGAGACCACACGCAACGCGTTCGCCTACGTATTCGCCGGTGCGGGCACGTTCCGCGATTCCTCAGAACCGCGCGCCGTCCTGACCGACAACGTCGCGAACCCAAATGCCGAGCCTGTCTATGACGCGAGCAATCATTCGCTCGTGCTTTTCGATCGCGGCGACGAAATCGTCGTGCAAGCGGGACCAGACGGTATCCGTTTTCTCTTGGTTTCAGGAAAGCCGATCGAAGAACCGGTCGCCTGGTATGGCCCGATCGTGATGAATACTCAGGAGCAGTTGCGCCAAGCCTTGGCAGAACTGCACACCGGCGCTTTCATCAAACATCGCTAAGGGTCCGTGATCTAAAAATAGTTCGAAACGATCACGAGAAGATTACGAGGAGGACCCCATGAAGATCGCGATGTACGGCAAGGGCAATGTCGGCGGCGGATTAGCCGATCTCTGGGAGCACAAAGGACACCAGGTCACTCGACTCGGCCAGCACCTTCCCGAGATCGCAAAGCTCGATTTATCCTGTTGATGCGAAGTGCTCTGATGGAGCTTTAGCCCGGAACTGATTCAAAAAAGTTGGATGTTGATTTGAAAGTGACCTAGGCGGGTACGGGCGCTGAGCGGTGCTCGATCTGCTCTTGAATGCGCCGGCGGAGCATCAGCGGGTCGGCGACATACGCGAATGGCTCCCAGGAACCGCCGGTGCCGCGCACGCTGACGCTGCCGTAACCCCACCAGCGCCCCAGCAATCCTTGTTTCACGAGCACGCTTTCGATCTTGTCGAGAAACAATTCGTCAGTCGAAACCGAAACAAGCCCCTGGCAATAGATCACCCGCTTGTTCGTGACCGCGAATTCGAATCCGTACCGCCGCAGCAATCCGGAAATGAATGCTCCCGCCGCAATCACGAGCAGAATCAGTCCGGCGATCCAGAAATAGTCTTTCTGAAAGAGCAGAGCGGCTCCGCCCGCTATCAGCAGCGTCGCAAGAGTCCAGGGGCCGACCAGCACCACCCAATGCCGCCGCGTGGTGTAGACAATGCGCTCCCCTTCGGTCAGGCTTTTCTCGACGTATCGCAATGGCGCTCCCTCCCAGTTGGGGCCCGATTGTTGCCACCGTTATTGGCTTAGTGCCGCGACAAAATTGGACCGCTGCGACCAGATCGCCGGGATGACGTTATACGTTTCCAGCGCCTCGATAACATCGCCCCCAACCGACTGCTCTTGGTCGTTCAAAAACGCGTAAGCCTCCGCTGCATCTGCACCTTCGCGGGCGGCTCGCGTATCGCTTAACGTCCATAGATAGGCGAAAATATTGTCCTTCTTGGGAGTCGCGATCGCCTGCAAGATTCGCTCAGGTCGTTTACGGGATCTAGGAATCAGAAAGTCCACGCCGTGGTCGTAACCACTCTTTCCGGCGAGCTTAACCCGCGGCGTATATCGAATATCGTGGTCGTCTAGAAAGTTGCGAACATCTTCGAAGAAAAAGCTCGCAACGCGAGACTGGGCCATTACAAACATATCGTTGATGGCCAACATCGCCTGAACCAACGAATGCAGCCGCTGTCCTAGATTCTCGGACGACGCTTCTACAAACAATTGTCCGTTCTCCGCGCGAACACCTAAACCCTTGAGCACGCTATCGAGCACGATTTTTCGCTTGGGCGTATCGATTTCGAGGCCACTAGTCCTCAGATCGGAAAGTATGTACCCGTCGTCTGAGAGGATGATATTTCCATTCCGTCGCGTGGCGTACACCTGCAGGTGATCATTGTGGCGATCAAGAAATGGTGTCGTCAATTCGCAGACTTCGCCAACATTCTCGGCGGAGAGTCCGTGGCGCAACCAATCTATGTACGCATCGATCAGTTTTTGGCATTTGGCGCGGTTCACAAGATCACCGCCTGGACCGGAGGAGGCGATTCAATATTACAGAAGGAGCAGAACTCCTGGAAGGTTTTGCCGGGGTCGCTCGGCATCGTAAACACTTTAGGATCGACCGGATAAGCCCATTTGTCTTCGTAACCTTCCTTGAATAAATGCAAGTGTGTGCCCGAGAGCTGCTGCCCATCGGGATTGGTGTGAGGCGCACCATCTATGTCGAGCCGTGCCAGCACAACCACCGCTCGTGCTCGATTCTGGAATTTAAGCTTCGTAAGTCGAAGCGTTCCCCGCCAGACATCGAGAAAGAAGGTCTCTCGGTCATCAGGACCGGCGAGCTCATACGTATTATCCGCGCCCAGAGGAATGGTAATCGTGGCCGGACTACGTACAAAGTGCTTGGTCATGGCCATGAGCTGATCGGCTTCGGCCTTGGTCAGCATTCGTAATCGTATCTTAGAGCAGCGAACTCACGTTATCGTCTGCCCGTCGGCCTTGTCAGTATAAACAGCATCCCGAAATCAACGAGCTACTACATGCTCTCCTTTGTCCTAGTGGATATCGGCAGGGATTTTGGACTTTACCTGCGGCCCACTTTCCAGCGGCCGTTTTCCTTCACCATCATTGCCGTGTATCTCGACGTCCCCGCCGGCAATTCCCTGCCCTGCTCGTCGTGCATGCCGGATACGTAGCTGTCGCCATCCACGATGGCGACATCGGCGCGCAGGAAGTGCATCTTCGGCAAACCGGGGTGCGAATGAAAGCTGCCCTTTGCCGATCCCGCAAGCCATTGCTGGTGCGCAGCCTCAATGGCCGCGCGCCCTTCATAAATCGAGCCGTCTCCGGAGACCCAGTCGGCGTCTTCCGTCATAACGGCCGCCGCGGCGGCCGCATCGCCTTTGCTCCAGGCTTTGGCGTGTTCGTCGAGCACGGCTTGAATCGCCGCACGGTCGGCCGGACTTCCGATGGGCGCCGGAGCATTCGAACAAGCTGCCAATGCGGCGCATACCAAGACGGCAATGCCGATGCTGCGCATGGTTACCCCCGAATCTGGATCTTGCGGATTCCGGAAATGCTACCGCTGGGCATCGCTGCCTGTCCACGCTGCCTTACTGAGTGGCACGTGCAGCCCGCGCGTCCGCGTGCGGCGCAGCAGCTTGCGGCTTGTTCGAACATTTCTCTGCAGGCCGGCTGGGTCCGTCGGACTTTCCTTCAAGCCTGTGGATCGATTCTTGTCGTCTCCGTGTCCTCGTGTCTCTATCGCTTTGGAAAATCGAAGCGCAGCGATGGCCGAAGCATTGTGCTGCCATTTTGTTCGAACGTACCCACGCCGTTCGAATCGCGATCTACCACCGTTCGAATGACGCTCGGCCCAAAGCAACTCCGAATACTATAAGATAACCCGTAAATTTTAACGGATAATCATCTGATAATATGTTACACTTACACATGTTTTCCGGCCGATCGGCTCATTCGTTCGCGTACTCCGCCTCAAGCCCGTGCCAACGGGTCGGCATGCTTGTGTCGCAAATAGCTGTCGGCAGATTCCAGTCCCGCTCTGCCCCAGGTGAGTTTGTTTCACGGCCGGTCTTCCGAAGGCGGAGCATCTAACGGTTTTCGAACTCGCCCAAAATGACGACCGGTGCAAGGTCGATGTCGAACTCCTGTACAATGAACACTTGCACAAAAAAGGGTGGGGGGTAGGTCCTTGTTTACGTTGCGATTCCAAAACTGCGCCGTCCGCACTAGCATGTGACATACAAACGGGTCTGAACTTCAGCTATGTCGACCTCTGACACCGCCATAACAAATACGACCGAGGCCATGGGTCTCGGCGGCGAGGGTTTCGCCATCGAAACCTTCGATCTGACGCGCCGGTACGGCGACCTGGTCGCCGCCAACCACGTGACCCTGCACGTGCCCTACGGTGCGATCTTTGGGCTCCTGGGTCCGAACGGCGCCGGCAAGACCACGACGATAAAGATGCTCACGACGATGCTGGAACCCTCAGAAGGCACGGCGAGAGTCGCTGGATTCGACATCGTGCAGGCGCCATCAAAGGTTCGCAGAATGATTGGTTATGTGCCCCAGGCGCTTTCTGCCGACGGCGGATTGACCGGCTGGGAAAACCTGTCGCTTTCAGGAAAGCTCTACGGCATTCCGCGCAGCGAACGCAAGAGCCGCATCCAAGAGGCGCTCCAGTTCATGGGATTGACCGATTTTGGCGATAAGCTGGTGAAGACCTATTCGGGTGGAATGATCCGCAGGCTTGAAATCGCCCAAGCCATGCTCCACCGTCCCGCCGTTCTGTTTCTGGACGAACCCACCATCGGGCTTGACCCCGTGGCGCGCCGCTCGGTCTGGGAACGGCTGCTGGAACTGCGCCGCAATTTCCAGATGACCGTACTGATCACCACGCACGGCATGGATGAAGCCGACGAACTGTGCGATCGCCTCGCGATCATGCATCTCGGCAAAGTGGCCGCCATCGGAACTCCCGCCGAACTGAAGGCCAGCGTCGGGCCGGGCGCTACACTCGACGACGTGTTTGTGCATTTCAGCGGAGGCACTATCCAGGAGGAGGGAAGCTATCGTGACGTCCGCGCAACCCGGCGTACAGCCAGCCGTCTGGGCTGAGGCGAATCCGGTCTTTGCCTTTTTTCAGCAGACCGCGGCCATCGCCGAAATCGAGCTGAAAAAGCTGATCCGCGACCCCACGGAGGTCTTGGCGCGGGCGGTACAACCAGTCCTGTGGATCGTCGTCTTTGGGAATGTTTTCAGCCGTGTGCGCGCGATTCCTACCGGCAACGTCAGCTATCTCTCGTTCATGACGCCGGGGATTCTTGCACAGAGCGTGCTGTTCGTCGCCATCTTCTATGGCATCGCCGTGATCTGGGAACGCGATCTTGGCATCGTGCACAAACTGCTGGTAAGCCCGGCGCAACGCGCCGCGCTGGTTTATGGCAAAGCCGCTTCGGCGGGGTTTCGTGGAGCCATTCAGGCGACCATCATTTATGCGGTCGCAGCCCTGCTGCGCATCCAGATTCGCTGGTCGCCGCTATCGATCGCAGGCGTTTTCGCTGGAGCCATGCTCGGCTCGGCCATTTTCGCGACGATGTCGTTCATCGTGGCTTGTATCGTGAAATCGCGCGAGCGCTTCATGGGCGTAGGGCAATTGATGACCATGCCGCTATTTTTTGCCAGCAATGCGATCTATCCAATCTCCATCATGCCGCACTGGCTGCGCATCGTCGCATATCTAAATCCTTTGACGTACCTGGTCGATGCGCTGCGTAGCTTGATGATCGGCCCGGGCCAAAGCTCGCACAGCATTGCCATGAATTTCGGCATCGTAGCCCTGATCTTTGTAATCTTCGCCGCTATCGGCACGAAGCTCTATCCCTCGCTGGTGCGTTAGCCAGTCCCCTAACGAAGCCGAATATCAAGGCGAATCCGCCTGAACCGGGCGAGGCATCTGCAGTTTCTTTTCTGTCAGCAACTCGGCGCAGGCATCCCGCACGCGGTCGACGCTGATCGAGTCCATGCATTGCGAAGTTGCCAGGGATTCGCACCGGCCGCGCGGACATTGGCTGCAAGGAAACGGGTTCTCGATGAGACGAGATTCCGTTTTCCACGGCGACCACACTTTCGAGTCGCTCGCGCCGAATATGACCACGCATTTCTTCTGCAGTGCCGCCGCGATGTGCGTGGGTCCGGTGTCGTTGCCCACGAACAAACACGAGCCTGCGAGAAGTGCGACAAGTCCGCGAACGTCGAGATCGTTCACGATGACGGCAATTTCGGCGAAGGCGCGTTTCACCTCCGCTTCGATCAGTTCGTCGCCCGGACCCAGGTTGACCACAGTCGCAATGCCGAAGGATTCGCGCAGCCATCGCGCGATTTCCGCAAAACGTTCTGCCGGCCAGCGCTTAGTTGCGTGACTCGCGCCGGGACGCATTACCGCATACGGCTGCTCAGGTGCAATCCCCTTGTGGGCCAACTTTCGCCGCACAAGATCCGCCGCGCCGGCATCGACGGGAACCTGTGCTGGCCCGAGCGGCCGCTCCGGCAAACCTGTATATAGGAACTGCTGGAGCCGATGCTCAGCCGTGTGCATCTGGTACGTGCGGCCGAACACGGGGAAATGGACCGGCACATGCACGTTGTAGCACCAGGAATATTGCCGCCCCGCCCAGCAGACGCGCAGCGGCGCGCCCGAGAGCCGCGTCAGGAAAGCGCTGGTCGGCCCACCGTGCAGATTAAAAGCAATCGCAAACTGCCGCCCGCGCAACTGGCGGACGGTGTCCCAAAATTTTCGTAGCACGATCACTTCGGAAATGGCCGGATGGTTTTCCGCCAATGGCGCGCTGAGAGGTTCAACCAACATATGAATCCGGAGATCGGGGCGCCAGTCGTGCAGTGCTTGCAGCGCGGGCAGCGTGAGGACTACGTCGCCAATCGACCGCAAGCGGACGATGAGTACGTTGGCGTTCGGCGGCAAGCTCGGCAAAAGCAACGGAATTTCAGGGCTCATACGCTTTTCGGGGCCATGACCAAGCTGCGGACGGGATGTTTCTGATCGCATCTATTGCGCGACGCGCCGAGCGGCAAGCCGCGGGATATGCTCCAGCGACCGGCTGATGACGTCGTAGACGTAGTGCAATTCTTCCGCGGTGATCACGTATGGTGGAAGAATGTAAACCACATTTCCGAGCGGCCGCAAAAGAACGCCCTTGCTCAAGTAAAAGTCATAAAGAGCGGGACGTAATCCTGAGAAGTAACCCGCATCGTCCGTTTTCAGTTCGATGGCCATCACCGTGCCGATGGTTCGTACGTCCGCGACGGCCGGATGCGCGGCGATTGCGGGGGCTTTCTGACGGTGAACCCGCTCAATTGCCGCGATGCGCTCGAACACCGGCTCGAGATCGAAGATTTTCAGGCTGGCTATGCCAGCGGCACAACCAAGCGGATTGGCGGTGTACGAATGCCCGTGAAAGAACGTGCGGCTCCGGTCGGTGGAGCGAAAAGTCTCGTACACCGCTGAAGTGCAAAAAGTGGCGGCAAGGGGCAGAAATCCTCCGGTGAGCCCTTTCGATACGCACATTATGTCTGGCACGACTTCGGCGAGTTCGCAAGCAAACATGCGCCCGCAACGGCCAAAACCGGTGAGCACCTCATCAGCGATGAGCAACACGTCATGTTGCGTACACAGTTCACGAATCTGCTGCAGAAATTCGACAGGGTGGACGATCATTCCACCGGCACCTTGCAAAAGCGGCTCAACAAGTATGGCTGCTATTTCCTGATGGCGCTCCTGGAGCAAGCGGGCGAACGGAGCAACGCAATCAATGTCGCATGTGGCGCGCTGCTTGCCCACGGGGCAGCGGAAGCAGTGCGCCGAGGGGACGCGATGGACCGGAAACCTGAGATCGTCAAAGGCAGAGACAAACTCCGAATCGGCTCCGACCGACATTGCACCCACGGTATCGCCATGGTACGCATGTTCGAGGGCGACGAAACGCGTTTTGCGCGTCTTGCCGATGTTGCGCCAGAACTGCAGGGCCATCTTCAGCGCCACTTCGACGGCAGTCGAGCCGTCATCGGAGAAGAAAATGTGTTCAAGTGGCGGCGGCACGACCCGGCGCAAGCGGCAAGCGAGTTCCTCGGCGGCATCGTGGCTAAATCCTGCAAAGATGACGTGTTCGAGCTTTCGGGCCTGTTCGGCTATGGCCTCAGCAATCAGCGGGTGTGCGTGGCCGTGAAGATTGACCCACCACGAGGAAATGGCATCGATAAATTTGCGGCCATCGCGAGCATAGAGATAAACACCTTCGCCGCGATCAATACGGATCGGCGAGGGGTCGAGTGCTTCCTGAGTGAAGGGATGCCAGATTGAAAGAGGGTCAGCGGACATCGTCAAAGTAGCTGTGAAGGAAATTCGTGCGAAACACGGTCAACAAGGTCCGACGATTGATCGAATCGAGCCAGGGTATCCATCCGATCAGAGGAACCCCGCCGTAGCGCTCAACAGAGCATTCATTGTCTTTGTTGCGATCGCCAATCATGACGAAGCCTTTGATGGGCATTTTGGCACAACGGAGGGCACGCACCGTGAGCAAAGTGTGATTAATGGTCCCAAGCGCCGACCGCGCTGCTATTACGATCGGAAAACCCAAATGACGAGCAAGGTCGAGCATCAGTTCGGAATCGTTGATCGGAACAAGAATGCCGCCCGCTCCTTCGGCAATGATCGGTTTCGCAGAATCTTGGGGCGGCCGAATGGCTGCCAGAGATATGCGGGCACCAGCGGCTTGTGCCGCTAGATGCGGTGAAACGGGCGGATCGAAGCAGTACGTTTCGGGAATCGTCTGCGATTCCCGAATTTCCGCCAATTTGATTACAGTAACGCGGTCGGTACCTTCCCTGGCGCCGGTCTGAATGGGCTTCCAATAGATGGCGTCAAACACGGCGACGAGCAGCGCGGACAACAGAGTTTTGCCTACATTCGTGTCAGTGCCGGTGACGAACAACGATTGTTTCATGGCCGCACAGGTTCAAGGGAGACCGGCTCCTGCTCGCGTGCACGGATGAGCGCCTCGACAAAACGACCGAGCAATTCGGTCGAGAGCTTGGCATTCAGCGAAATTCGCAAGCGGGAGGTTCCAGGCGCGACACTGGGCGGCCGAATCGCACGGACTCCGAAGCCGGCGAGGTTCAATTGTTTGGCAAACCGGATCGTACGCTCATTTTCACCGAGAACAATGGGAACGATCTGCGTATCACCAGCGCCGGTTTCGTAACCAGCTTCGCGCAACTTACGCCGGAGGAAAGCACCGAAAGAGGCGACATCATTACGTTCTCTATCGGCGGCGGCGGTGAGACGAACGGCGACTGCGAGTTGCGCCGCAATATAGGGCGGCAGTGCGGTGCTGAAGATAAACGTTCGCGCCTGATTCACGAGATACTGTTTCAGCTTTTCCGAACACGCGACGAAACAGCCCATGCCGGCGAGAGCCTTACCGCAAGGATGCACGGTGGCAAGAACGCGAGCGGTGAGACCCGCGTCAGCAACCAATCCTCTGCCTTGCGGTCCTACAACACCGGTGGCGTGGGCTTCATCGACGATGAGTTCGGCGTCATATCTTTCCGTAAGGGCGACGAGGTCAACGATCGGCGCACGGTCGCCATCCATGCTGAAAATGCTTTCGGTAACGATGAACTTCTGAGCAGCGGAACGCTCCCGGCGCAGTTCTCGTTCGAGGCAATCCAAATCGAGGTGCGGATAAACAATTTTACGCGCACCGCTGAGGCGCAAGCCATCGATGATGCTGGCATGATTTGCGATATCGGAGAAAACGACGTCTCCGGGGTGAATGACGGCGCTCAGCAGGCCGAGATTCGCCAGATAACCGGAACTGAAGAACAAAGCCGCTTCCGATTGCATGAACCCGGCGATTTCGCACTCCAGTCCTTCCCAAATTTGTGCATTGCCGGAAAGCAGGCGGGAGCCAGTCGAAGCCACAGGAAGAGTTTCGGCAAGAGCGGTGGCAACAGCCTCTGGAAGGCGCGGATCAGAGGCGAGTCCCAGGTAGTCGTTCGAGCACAGGTTTACGCCCTCAAGCGTGCTGAGCGACCGCAATTGACCCTGTGAAGCGAGTGCGGCCAATTCGCTCTCGATGCGGCGCGCGAGGCCGCTGGGGTGCGTGTCAGCTAGGATTCTGGCCATGGCTCAAGGCGCGCAGGCCGAGATCGCGGAGGAGGCGATCGTCTTCGTCACGTTCAGGATTTGCGGTGGTGAGCAGCTTTTCGCCAACGAAAATGGAATTTGCGCCAGCGAGGAAACACAGAGTCACTGCTTCGCGGCTCAGGGAATTTCGCCCGGCGCTGAGGCGGAGCACGGAGGCGGGCATGAGCACGCGCGCCGTGGCAATCGTGCGCGCGAGCACCAGGCTATCCACAGGCTGTGCCTCGGCGAGGGGAGTCCCGTGGACTCTCACGAGCATATTGATGGGCACGCTTTCAGGATGGGGCTCGAGGGTGGACAGTTGATGCAAGAGGCCGACACGATCTTCGTCCGATTCGCCCATGCCGATAATGCCGCCGCAGCAAACTGTAATACCGGCACGGCGAACGGCTTCGAGCGTGCGCAAGCGATCTTCGTAGCGCCGCGTCTGAATGATGCGATCGTAAAACTCAGGTGAAGTATCAAGGTTATGGTTGTATGCGGTCAGACCGGCGTCTGCGAGGCGGCGCGCTTGGGGTTCCGTGAGCATGCCGAGCGTGCAGCAGACTTCCATATGGAGCGAGGCGACCGCGCGGACCATCTCCAGAACGGTATCGAAGTCACGGCCATCGCGAACTTCGCGCCAGGCGGCGCCCATGCAGAAGCGGGTCGCGCCTTCGTCTCGGGCCTTTTTTGCGGCGCTATAGACTTCTGCGACGGCCATCAAGGGCTGATTCTGAACACCGGTTTGATAATGCGCGCTCTGCGGGCAGTAGCCGCAATCTTCCGGGCATCCACCGGTCTTAATGGATAGCAATCGGCAAAGCTGGATACGAGCGGGATCATGGAATTGTCGATGAACCTGCTGCGCGACAAAAATGAGATCGAGCAGCGGTCGATGGTAAATTTCGCGGATGGCGTCACGGGTCCAGTCGTAACGCAGCACGGAGTCCGCCCCCGTTTTTTCGGCGCAGTTGGAGATAGTTGGTTGCGGCATGCATGGACCCCCGCGAATCGAAAATTCTACCCGATCTACCGCGGAGCAGGCGCAATTTCTGCTTCAGGATGTCTTCTCAACAATGAAGGTGTAGTATGGCGGCGTTTTCAAAGCAACGAAAAGGTTGAATCACATGAAAGCGAAATTGTGGATCGGATTGGCAGTTGTGCCGCTGCTGGTTGCGAATGCGTTGGCGCAAAATAAAGAATCAAACGCCAAACAAGCGATCGACGCAGCTGTAAGGGCAATGGGCACCGCGGGACTCCAATCGATTCAGTACGACGGCACCGGATCATTTTATGCAACGGGGCAGGCGTACGAGCCTGGAGGAGCGTGGCCGCGATACACAATCACCAAATACACCATGCGACTGAACTACACCGCGCCTGCGATGCGACAAGAATTGACGCGAATCGACGACGAGAAGCCCCCGCGCGGCGGTGGCGTGGGCGGATACAACCCCGTCACGTTTCAGGGCGGCATCCGGCCGGCGCCCGGGGAAATACCCGAAAGCCAAAATCTGGATGGCCGTACGGAAGCAGGCGCGCTGCGGATATGGCTGACGCCGCACGGATTTCTCAAGGGAGCGGCAGACAATGCCGGCTCGGCGAAATTGACGAGCATGCACGGCAAAACGGAAATCTCATTCACAGCATTTGGCAAGTACGCGATCAAAGGAAGGCTGAACGCACAGAACCAGGTTGAGCACGTGGAAACGCTGGTGGACGTGCCCTACACAGGAGACACGCGCATCGAGGGAGAGTATTCCGACTATCGCGATTTCAATGGCGTGAAATTCCCGATGCACATCGTGATGAAGGAAGGCGGCTATCCGACTCTCGATCTGATGGCGACGGATGTGCAACCGAACAGCGCCGCAGCACTTGAGGTGCACGGTGCCAATCCGCCAGCGGGAGGCGCCGCGGGGAACCGGGCGGAACGGCAGGCGCAAAAGATAGCCGATGGCGTATGGGCGCTAACGCCCGGCGCTGAAGGAAGCATTCTGGTCGAGTTTAAAGATTTTGCGGTAATTGTCGAAGGACCGGGAAGCGAGGCGTACACGATGGCGACGCTGGCGCAAGTGAAGGGGATGCTTCCGGGCAAGCCAATCAAATATGTGGTGAACACGCACCATCATGCCGACCATGCAGGCGGACTCCGAGCCTATGTGGCGGAAGGAATTCCGATCATCACGCACGAATCGCACAAGAAATACTATGAAGAGCAGATATTCAAAAATCCGCATACGCTGAATCCCGACCGGCTGGCGCGAGAGCCGCGGGCGCCGATTCTCGAGACGATGAGGGACAAGCGCGTGATTACGGACAAGGATACCTCCATCGAGCTCTACCTGATGCCGAATCACCTGCATGCGGTGGGTTTGCTGATGGCGTACCTGCCGAAGCAGAGGCTGCTGATTCAGGCGGATTCGTACATACCGCGTCCTGGTGCGCCGCCGCTGCCGGCACCGAGTCCCTACACGATCAATCTGGTGGACAACATCACGCGATTGAAGCTGAACGTCGAACGCGTAGTACACATCCACGGCGGAGTGACTCCCTACAGCGAAGTAGTAGCCGCGGCGGGGCGATAGCCGGGGAAGACGCGGAAAGCGCGTGTACCGACAAAAAAGGCCGGCAGCGTGCCGGCCTTTCGTAGAGAGCTAATTGGACCTTCTTACATCAATTCGGTGACGAGGCCCTGGAAGACGTTTTTATCGAGGCGCATGTTCTGGCGAACGACGGGACCCTTCCGGAGCACCGGCTCGCTCGATTCGTAGGTGGGCTGCTCGTCTTGATAGAAGAGCCCGATCGGGATGCGGTCGCCCCATTCGTGGGAGCGCTCCATCGCCGACCGCACATTCGAAGAATCCCAGCCCTTTTCATCTTCGAGCTTGTAGACGCGCTTTTTGAAATACTGATACGTATTGAGCTTGTTGTAGGTGACGCATGGGCTGAAGACGTCGATGAGGGCGAAACCCTTGTGCTGGATACCCGCGGCGATCAGGTCAGCCATGTGATTCGGTTCACCAGAAAAGGCGCGTGCAACAAACGTTGCGCCAGAGACGAGAGCGAGCGCGATGGGGTTGATGGGAAACTCGACGTTGCCGTTG
The DNA here is from genome assembly GCA_035650755.1 of Candidatus Acidiferrales bacterium. Lineage (GTDB taxonomy): Bacteria > Acidobacteriota > Terriglobia > Acidiferrales > UBA7541 > Palsa-189. The sequence goes on along the minus strand of DASRHB010000036.1, from coordinate 30,541 downwards.
GGCGTGGACTTGGTTCTCGCGTCTTTCATCGTGGTCGGGGAAGCCTGGCCGGTGGTGAGGCCGTAGATCTGGTTATCCATCACCACGTAGGTGAGGTCGAGATTGCGGCGCATGGCGTGGATGAAGTGGGCGATGCCAATACCGTAACCATCGCCGTCACCGCCGGTGATGACGACTTTGAGGTCCGTGTTGGCGAGCTTGATACCCGTGGCCACCGCGACGGCGCGACCGTGCAGCGAGTGGACGCCGAAGGCGTGTACGTAACCCGGCAGGTTGGACGAACAACCGATGCCAGAAACGATGACCATATCTTTAGGCTGGACGCCGGCTTTGGTTGCGGCCATTTTAACGCCCTTAAGGACGCCGAAGTCGCCGCAGCCTGGGCACCAATCCGGATCGACTATGCCCTCAAAACTCTCTACTGGAAGTTCAACTATTGTTGCCATCGTTTCCCCCTTGATCCCTGAACTCTATTATGGTCCTTAATTGATTATGGCCCTTAATTGACCGGCTGCCAGGAATGGGTCGAACCGGTTTGAACGCCAATGTGCAACTCACCCGTCTTCGCGCCGGATTCACGATTGACAATTTCCACGTTCCACGTCGGCTCACCATAGCCGTTGCTCTCGGCTTTACCGATATTGCCGGGGCGAACTTCTTCGCCCAAGTGAACACGGACGTAATGATAGGCTATTTCGCGAGCTTCAGATTGAGTGACGTCGAGCGAGTGCGGTTGGCCTTTGAGAATCGCGCGAACCCGGGCAGCAATGGCGGCAGGCTCAAGCGGCTCGCCATCATATTTGAGGATTTTGTCGCTGACGGCATGACTGGTTTCGGCGCGGAGATGACGAGCGAACTGGCCGGAGGAGTTCATCTCCACACATATGGTGCGCTTGCAATTCTTGAGGATTTCAATCGCTTCTTTCTGATGGAACGGAAGCAGATATTTAAAGTGAAGCTGATTTGCGGTGATCCCGGAGGCATTGAGCTGCTCGACGGCTTCGCGAATTACGCCGGCAGTTGAGCCCCAGCCGATCAGAGTGACCTCGGCGTTGGCAGGACCTTCGAGTTGCGGCGCCGGGAGGTCTTTGAGTGCCAAGGCCAGCTTGTTCATGCGCTTTTCGGCAATCTTGCGGCGAACCGCGGGATTGCAGAAAACGTCGCTGATCAGCACACCCTGTTCGTCGTGTTCGTCAGTCGCGGCAACGTACATGGCGTTGGCCGTGCCGGGAAGGGCGCGCGGTGAAATACCCGACGGCGTGAACTGGTAGCGCTTGTAATGGCCGTTATTGCCGTTGACCTGGGTGATCAAAGCACCGCGATCGATGGGCACATCAGCCTTAAAGCGTTCAGGCTCGACGGTTTCGGGGTGCTCGGAAAGCAAAAGATCGGAGATGATGAGCACCGGGCACTGATATTTTTCGGCAAGATTGAAGGCTTCCACGGAAGTATCGAAGCAATCGGCGGTGTCGCGAGGAGCGATGATGATGCGCGGGAAATCGCCTTGGGAGGCGCCGTAAACCTGGTTGAGATCAGCCTGCTCCTGCTTGGTGGGAATGCCCGTGGAGGGGCCGCCGCGCTGGACCTCAATGAAGACGACGGGCGCTTCGATCATGCCGGCCATGCCGATAGCTTCGGTCATGAGGGCGAAGCCGCCGCCCGATGTGGCGCACATGGCGCGCGCCCCCGCGTAACCTGCTCCGATGGCGACATTGGCGACGGCGAGCTCGTCTTCCATTTGCTTCACGACAACGCCGCAACGCTCGGAATGCTCAGCCATCCAGGTGAGAATCCCGGAGGCAGGAGTCATTGGATACGCGGAATAGAAACGGCAGCCTGCAGCAACCGCGCCGATGCTGAATGCTTCGTTGCCAGTGACATAGGGCCGGCGTTTGCTACTAAATTTCCATTGGTAGCCGAGTGGAACGAAGTGTTCCTTGGCATATTCGTAGCCAGCTTTCAAGATGCCGACGTTCTGGTCGATGACGGCTTTGCCCTTGTGGCCAAACGTATCGGCAAGCACGGTGGAGGCAGATTCGAAATCCAGTCCAAAAAGAAAGATCAAGGCGCCGACGGCAACAGTGTTTTGCATGACGGGGGCAACGGGAGCAAAGGGCTTGGTCAACTGGCCGACAGGCAGAGGCACAGTGAGGACATTGTCGCGAATGGGGAGATTGATCTTGAGCTTGTCAGCATTGAAGAGGATCGCGCCGCCGGATTCGACGTTGGGAGCGTGGCGCTCGATTGAGTCCTGGTTGAGAGCGATAAGGGCGTTTAAGTGATCGCCTTGCGAATACACCTTTTTCTCTGCAAGACGCAAGCGCAACCAGATGTGGCCGCCCCGGATGACCGACTGATAGCTGTTGAAGCCGTAGGCATAAAGGCCCGTGCGGGCGCCGGTTTTTGCCAGGGTCTCGCTGGACTTGTCGATGCCGTCTCCGGCTGCCCCGCCAATCCCAATGGTTACGTCGTTCATGTGCAACTCCCCGAGATCAGGGTTCTCCCTGGAATTCAATTCAGACGTGATCCGCGCAGAGAGGGGGTTTTACGGCGCAATGAATAGCACATGCAAAACCAGCCATCATGCAAAACAACCGAACTGCGGCGAATCTTTTTCGTGACAAATCGATTAGACAACCCTTTGGAATGGGTGTCAAGAAAATCTGAGGTGTTTCACGTATTGAGCCGTTGCGGCTGAAATCGGGGCCTAATGGGCGCCAAGGCGCGCGCTCAGGATGGGATGATCAGAATGAAGACAGACGGCGTTCGAGGCCGACAATGAAGAAAACTATTCTGGAACAGGCTCTATATCCAAGGAAGTACCCGTCGGTTGTGTGGTCGCTTTGTGGCCTTTGGGCGGAGTGACGAGCACCGGCAGAATCAACGCGACCGTGACTAAACCTGCAATGAGATAAAGCGCCTGAGTGTAGTTGCCATTGATCTGCCGCAAATACGCGAACAGGAGCGGTCCGAAAGAAGCCGCAAAAGCCCACGGGAACATCATCAGGCCAAAGATCGAGCCTACGTCGCGCGGGCCAAAGTAGTCGGCCGCAAATGCAGGAGTAATTCCATAGGCACCGCCATAGCACATCACCAGAATGAAGGTAGCAGCGGCGAGAATACCTAACGAGCTGATGGTGTGATAGGTCCAAAAAAGAATCGCTTCCACGAGGTACATCAAGAAAAATGCACTCTTGCGGCTGGTCAGGTCGGAGACCCAAGCCCAGAAGATTCGGCCAGCGCCATTGCCAATGGCGATGATCCCGACAAGTCCAGCGGCTACCTCGGCGGTGGCTTTGCCCATCTCCTGGAAGATCGGCGAGGCCTGGGTAATTACGGATAACCCCGCCATCGTATTAATCGACATCAGCAAACAAAGCGCCCACCACTGCCAAGTTCGCAGCGCCTCACCCAGAGTGAAATCCTTATCCGAGCGTTGCGATCTCTGCGCCGGCGTAGGGGTCCAACCGTGCGGTTTCCAGCCGACCGGAGGATTTTGCATGAATGCGCCCGAGGCCACGGCGACAATTCCATAGGCGACGCCAAGATAGGCGAATGTCGGCATGACTCCGGTATGCTGCATCAACCAACCGGCGGCAGGGGCGGAGATCAACGATCCTGCGCCGAAGCCGGCCACGGCGATGCCGGTGATGAGGCCGCGGCGATCCGGAAACCACTTCACCAGAACAGCAATGGGCACAACGTAGCCCATGCCGAGGCCTGTTCCGCCGATAACGCCGTAGGTGAGGTAAAGCCACCAAATCCTGTGGGCGGAAAAGCTCGCCAGGAAAACGCCACCGCCCCAAAGCAAACCGGCGACCATGGCGACCACCCTTGGGCCACTGCGCCTCAGCCATAGTCCGCCCACTGCCGCCATTAAACCGAGGAATAGCCAACAGACCGTGAAGGTGAATGTGACCTCGGAGATGGTCCAGCCAAACTCCTTCGAAAGCGGGATGCGAAATACGCTCCAGGCGTAAGCGGCGCCCAGGGCCATTTGGAGACATATCCCGGCGATGGCGATCGTTCCGCGTTTCATGGCAAGCCTTCAGGGGCGAAAGCCCTTCTGATTCCAAAAGCCGCAATGCCGCGGGTGAAGCCGAGACCCACAAAGGTGCCAATTCGCCACATATGGTTTCAAGTCCTATTTCCTCGCGCTGGGCGTCGCGTCAGATTTACCGGAGGCCGGGTGCAGCATCAGTTTCTGGACGCGCCAGTTGGTGATCTCGCCTACGTACAGCTCGTTGTCTTTGCGGCAATCCATTTCATGGATGGTGCCGAATTCCTTGAGTTGCTTGCCGCCGGCGCCGAATTTGCCGAGGAGGGTGCCATCGAGTTCCATCTTATATATCGTTGCCGGGCCGAAATCCTTGGTGTTGGAGTCGGAGGAATACAAATATTGGTGCGGGCCGGAAGTGATGCACAGGGCCCAGGGCGAACCGACGTTGGCGTATTGAGTTTTCAGATTGCCATCAGTGTCGAAGACCTGAATGCGATTGTTGCCGCGGTCAGCTATATAGATGTTGTCTTTGGCATCCACGACGATTGAGTGCGGCGTGTTGAACTGTCCCGGCGCCGAACCGCGTCCGCCCCAAGTCTTAATGAAAACTCCATTCTTGTCGAACTTGGCGACACGGGAAGGCACCGCGCCATCCGCTACGTAGATATTTCCGGCGGAATCCCAGGCGACATCGGAGGGGCCGTTGAAGTTGTCCCCGGGAAAACCAGCCCCACCGCCGGCTTCGGGATTCGGCGGACGCACGGGATTGTTGATCGCCTCTGGTTTGCGCCCCATCGTCATGACAACGCGGCCTTCCTGATCGAACTTGATGACCATATTCGAACCTTCGTCCACGACCCAGATGTTATCTTGCGGGTCGATGCGCACAGCATGTGCCTGGATAAAGCCATACAGGCCTTGACCGATTTCTCGGACGTACTTGCCGTTTTGATCGAATTCGAACAGACGCGATGCGGAACGCACAAAAATGCGGTTTGTTCCGGTGGTTACATTTACAGATCCGGTCCGCGTGTAAACGAAGACGTGACCCTTGGAGTTCGTGGCGACGCCCAGAACCTCGCCGAGGTAGATGTCATCAGGCATCTTCAGAAGATTGGGCGCAGAGTCGTAAGGGATTTCGGGAATCGCGCTCTGCGCGAAGACCGGTATGCAAAAGAGAAAGGCAGCGAGCACAGCAACAAATTGCATAGCACGGGATATGATTTTATTTGTCATGTCAGCACTCAACGCGAGGAAGTCTGGATCAAGCTAAGTTTCGTTTGCGGGTGCAGGAGCAGCTTCTGCACCCGCCAGCCAGTGATTTCGGCAGTCAAAATTTCGTTTTCGTTGCGGCAATCCATGGCATGGACCGTGGTCAATTCCTTTAATTGTTTGCCAGCCTTGCCGAACCGACCCAGGACCCTGCCATCGAGTTCCATCTTGTAGATCTCGCCGCTGACGGTATTGAAACGCGAATTATTATTGTCGGGGTTGGAGTTCGAGCTAAATAGATATTGGTGGGAACCGGGAGTGATGCAGACGGCCCACGGCGCACCGACATTGTCGTAGATCGTTTTCAACTCGAGGTCGTTGCTCAGGACTTGAATGCGCCGGTTTCCGCGATCGGCGACATAGACATTGCCGCTGGAGTCCGTCTGAATCGAATGTGGGGTATTGAACTCTCCGCCTCCCGTGCCCCTGGCGCCGATCTCCTTAAGGAAGCGGCCATTCTTGTCGTACTTGACGACGCGGGAGTTGGTGTAACCGTCGGAGATGAAGATATTCCCTGAGGCATCCCAAGCGACATCCGTGGGGCGGCCGAAGCGGTACGGATCGGTCGGCGGGGGCGGGGTGCCAGGCGGCGGAGTTGCTTTCAGGCCTCCACCGAATTCAAGCCGACGGCCCATGGTCATGGCGACACGGCCGTCCGGGGTGAACTTGATGACCATATCGGTGCCTTCGTCAACGACCCAGATGTTGTCCTGCGGATCGACGCGAACGGCATGGGCCATCTGAAATCCGTAAAGACCTTTGCCGATCTCGCGGATGAAGTTTCCCTTGGGATCGAATTCGAACAGGCGCGATGCTTCGCCGCTTCGCGTGTAGACGAAAACGTCTCCCTTCGAGTTGGTGGCTACACCGATGCCTTCACCGAGATATAAGGGCGGCTGGAGTTTTAGGAAATTTGGCACGGAGTCGTAGGGGATTTCCGGCGCCGACGCGAAAGCCTTTGCCGGGGGCGGCACATTTTGTTGCGCCCGAGCCGTGACGAGCGAAAGCAAGATGAGCACGCCCAATGCGAGTCGCCGGTTCATAAAACCTCCTTGAATGCGCGTCGACCAGACGTCGAAAATGCCCGCGGGCCGGTCCTGTGGCGTTCAACGCTGCTGTCCGCCCCAAGCTCGGGTCCGCTGGCGGCTGAACGTTGCACGAATCATACGCTTATTCGCCTGCGGTTCAAATGGAGCGTAGCGGAGCCACATCGCATCTCAGAGAAAATACAACAGCAGCATGTAAGACCAGCCGGAATCGCGGTTACTGCCGTAACACCACTGTGAGCCGTAACTTACGTAATCGCCGCAGGGTACATAGGGTGATGGCCTGATCCTGCGGTACGACCCATTACCGTAAGTTATTACGAAGACGAGAAGGATGAAGTGTCTCTACCGAACGTCACAGATGCGCCCAATGCTTCCGGCACGTTTCTTGCCGAGCACACAAAGCCGGCGCATTTCAGGGTACTCCACGAGATATGGGCCAAGATCCTGAAGGATGACTGCATCGATATGGCCGCGGAAATGGCTTACTTCTTTGTGCTGGCGCTGTTCCCGTTCTTTGCTGTGTTGGGGGCTCTGGCCGGTTTCCTGCCCTACACAGACCTTTGGACGAACGTAACCCATCAAATCATTGAGCACTTTCCGTCGGAAGCGCGCGACCTGGCGCTGCAAACGTTACTCAACCTCGCTCATCGGAACAGGACCTTCCTCTCCATAGGGTTTGGCGCGATGGTCTGGACGTCGTCTTCGGGATTGGTTGCGACCATGGAGAACCTCAGCCGCGCATATAACGTGCCAGAAACCCGAGGTTTTTGGAAAAAAAGATTGATCGCGACCGGAATGCTGATCGTCTCTTCGGCGTTCTTCTTTGGTTCGTTCGGACTGCTGACGCTGGGCCATCGAATGGGAGTGTTCCTGTCGTCGGAACTGTATTTTGGGCAGACGCTGCGAATTGTCTGGGAAGTTTTCCGCTGGTCTTTTCTGGTCATCCTGCTCCAAACCGGGGTGGCCATCCTGGACAACGTACTTCCGAACAAGCGACGGCCGTGGCGATGGCTAACGGCAGGGACAGTGTTTGCGACCACAATGCTTGTGGGCGCCACCTGGGGAGTGAACTTTTACGTCCGGCACATCGGCCACTATTCGGAGACATATGGCGCGATCGGCGCTTTTTTTGTGCTGATGGTGTGGATCTTTTGCTCCAGTCTCGTTTTGCTGATCGGCGCGGAGATGAACTCGGTCATGGAACGGCGGAAAGTTGCGGCTTAGGGGTGGGGCGCGAGGGTGGCAACACTTCGTAAGAGATCGCCGTATTTGTGGTTGGGCGTGCTCCTCATGTGTGTTGTGGCGGGCAGTCGGAACGCACGCGCACAGACAACCGGGGCGATCAACTACGAGGGCGAGAAAGTCACGGCGATCGATCTGGCATCGCGGCCGGAAGCCGATGTCGGTTTTCTGCGAGATCTGATCGTGCAGCAGGTGGGGCAGCCGTATTCGAACGCCAAAATACAGCAGAGCATCGCGGCGTTGTTGGGGACCGGCGAATTCTCAAGCGCCAAAGTGCAGGTCATGCCGGACAATGGCGGGCTGCGGCTTCTTTTCATACTTGAACCCGCCTATTACCTCGGCCTGGTTGAATTCCCCGGGGCGGTACCGCCATTTCCGTATACACGACTGCGACAGGTGGTGGCGTTTTCCGAAGGAAGCCCCTTTTTTCAGGAGGAGATGAAAGATGCGGCCGGCGCAGTGAGGACATTTTTGCCGCGGAACGGATTCTTTGCGGCTACCGTTACGACCCGCACGGAAATAGATAAAGAGCACAAACTGGTCAACCCGATCTTTGACGTAACGCTGAACCGGCGCGCGAAGGTGGGGACCATTGAGTTTGACGGGTTGTCAGAACCCGAGGCGGAACGAGTGCGAGGCGCCCTGGGTTCGTTCTGGACGCATTTTGAGCAAGGTCGCTTGAAGAAAGGAACAACGTTCACAGAAGGGAGAATCCAGGCTGCGATCAATCGAATTCGAAGGACACTGGGCGCGCAACATCGACTGGCGCAGGAGATCAGCCTTGAATCGGCGAGATATGAGCCGGACACCAATCGCGCGAATCTGTTGTTTCACGTAAAGCTTGGACCGACGGTCACGGTTCAAGTGCAGGGAGCTCACGTATGGGGGAGAACGCTCAAGAAACTGATTCCGATTTACCAAGAGAACTCATACGACAGCGACCTGCTCGCCGAAGGCAGGATGGATTTGGCGAATTACTTCCAGTCCAAAGGCTATTTTGATGTTCAGGTAGCCTCTGAAGTGCAGCGGGAACCGGACCGAGTGGACATCGTTTACCGGGTCGATAAAGGGAAAAAACATTCGGTTGAGAAGATATCCTTCTCCGGCAACCACGCATTTACCAACGCGCAGTTGCAAGCGGCCGTGGTCATCCATAAAGAAAAATTTCTGGTTTCGAGGGGGCGGTTCAGCGAAACGCTGCTACGCGCCAGCGTCGGCAAGATTGTGAACATGTACAAGGTGCGCGGATTTCCTGACGTTCATGTGGATACCCGGGTGCAGGATACCGAGCCGAATGTGTACATCACGTTCAACATAACGGAAGGGATGCAGGCGCTTGTCCATCATTTTGAGATTACCGGCGATGCGGGTTTGGACCCAAGCAAACTGCCGGCACACGGTTTCCGGTTGAACACAGGACGGGCGTATTCACCGGAATACGAGCAAGAAGACCGAAACGACATTCTCGCGTATTACCTGGACCGCGGTTACCTAAGCGCACAGTTAAAGTCGAGCGCGACTCCGGTCAATGGGAACAAATACCAAATGGACGTGATGTATGAGGTCGAGCCGGGGAAACAAACAGTGGTGGGCAACGTCGTTTATCTCGGTAACACCACAACCAAAACGAGCCTGATCGCGCATACGGCAGCACTTTCGCCAGAGACACCACTCAGCGCGTCAAAAATGCTGGCGGCAGAAAGCGATCTCTACAACCTCGGAATATTTGATTGGACGAATGTCGGCCCACGCGAGGCGCAAAGCGTGACTGCGCAAGTGGTCGAAGCAAACCCCGGCGCCGACCCACCCGGTGACACAAGCACGGGCCTGGGCGACCGAAGCGGCGGAGCCCAATCGTCTGCTGCGGGCAATTCGGAAGATCCGCCGCAGGAAGCGAACTTTAGCGCGGAACAGAATCGTGGAATCAACGGTTCACAGAACGATGCAGAAGTTCTGGTGAAAGTGCACGAATCGCAGAAGAATTCGATTGACTACGGCGGCGGACTCGAACTCGTCAGCCGTGGCGGCTCCCCGCCAGGCGGTGCGCTGGTGGTCCCGGGCTTGGCGCCGATTCCAGTGGGAAGGAATTTCAGTACAAGCGAACAGAGATTTTTCAGCCCGATAGGAACCTTCGCCTACACACGTCGAAATCTGTGGGGCCGAGGACAAACGTTCACCGGTTCCCTACTGGGGTCGCGCTTAGATAACCGCGCGACGCTCACATATGGTATCCCGCGGTTGTGGAGCACCAACTGGAGCGCTCTCGCCAGTGGGAATGGGGAGCGGAGCACGCTCAATCCGATTTTCGCGGAGACGCTTGGCTCGGGATCATTCCAGGTGCAGCGGAATCTAGATGTGCAGAGGACGCAAACACTGATTTTTCGATATGTGTTCCAGCACACCGCCCTTTCGAATTTGCTCATACCGAGTCTCGTGCTGCCGGAGGACCAGAACGTGCGGTTGTCAACGTTATCGGTCTCGTATGTTCGCGATACGCGCGACAAGCCGCTCGATGCGCACCACGGCATCTATCAGACGTTTGATTTTGGCGTGACCTCGACGGCGCTCGGAGCGAGCGCCAGCTTCGCGAGATTCCTGGGGCAAACCGCATATTACGTCCCGGTAACGCCCCACATTACGTGGGCAAATAACGTTCGACTCGGGTTTGCAAAGCCGATTTTTTCGAGCCGGGTGCCGTTGAGTGAGGAGTTCTTTTCTGGCGGCAGCGATACGCTGCGCGGCTTCCCTATCGATGGTGCTGGGCCGCAGCGGCCGGTGGTGGCCTGCGGCAATACGAGCAATCCATCGACGTGTTCGACAATTTCCGTGCCGGTGGGCGGCAACATGCTGCTTGTGGTGAATTCCGAATTGCGTTTTCCCATTCCTCTAAAGGAGGGACTCGGCGCGGCGGTTTTCTACGACGGCGGAAACGTCTACGCGAGAGTCAATCTGCCGCTTCTGGCGGAGAAATATACGAACAGCGTGGGCATCGGATTCCGGTACCAGACACCCGTCGGACCAGTGCGCTTCGATATCGGCCATCTGCTGAATCCGATTGCCGGCATCAGTTCGGTGCAATTCTTCCTCACGCTGGGACAAGCGTTCTGATGGGGCGCCATGCGGGAGGCGAAGCGTGAAAGCAAAAACGATCGCGGCATGGACAGCGGGCGTTGTCGCCGCGTTGATCTTGATCATCCTTATTGCGGCGATCTTGATTCAACGGAACACCTTCGTGCATCGGTATCTGCTCGCCCGGGCGGTCCAAGCCGCGGAGAACGCAAGCGGGGCCGAAATCTCCATAGGAAATTTTGAGATTCGTTGGATGCCGCTGCGAGTCACTCTGGAAGCTGTCGTGGTGCAAGGCAGGAAAGGCGTTGCCGGCAGGCCGCTTGCGAAGTTGCCGAAGGTACAAGTCGGCATTTCGTGGGATGCTCTCGTGCACAAGCGGATCGACCTTACCGAACTGGTCCTCGATCATCCCGAGATCAACCTGCTCGTTAACAATGCAAGTGAGTCGAACTTGCCGAGACGGCCGAATTCCGCGACAGCGCCCTCCAGCAGCAACTTCAAAATAGCGATCGAACACGCGGAGGTGCGGAGCGGCGAACTGCGATACAACAATGTTGCACGGAAAATTGACGCCGACCTGGCGGATTTTCATGCGGACGTATCACACAACGACGGTGCGGCTCAATACACCGGGACGGCCAGCTACAGCATTGGCACGATTTCTCTTGGCGAGCGCGCACCTCTCCGGCACGAGGCGCAGATCGATTTTGCAGCCACAACAGACGGAATAACACTTCAGAGAATCCATGTTGCGACCCAAACTTCACAACTGAATGCCAAAGGCACCGTGCAAAACTTCTCCCAACCCACAGTACAGGGTGACTATGTAATTCTGCTATCGGCCACGGACCTGCGACGGGAAATCAGCGGCGTACCACTCGAGAATGGGGAGATCCAGTTGGCGGGTTCGCTGGAGTACAACGCCGCCTTGGGGTCAGGTTTAGCGGCTCTGAGCACGAGCGGCCGCGTCTCAAGCACAACATTACGGATCGCTATATCCACGAGTACGCTGGAATTGCGATCTATCGCGGGTGATTACTCTCTTGATCGCGGGAACTTGCGGGTGAATCCGTTGGACGCCGAGGCAATAGGCGGAAGTTTGCATGCGGAGTTCAGCGCGCAAGATTTGGCGGCAATGCCGCGTTATCAGGCTGCGCTCTCCATGAACTCGTTGTCGCTAGGGAAAGCGAAACAAGTCGCGGGAGCAGGCGCCGTGCCCATCGTTGGAACCGCGCATCTAGACGCCAGGGCGCGCTGGGTTTCGAGCTTACAGAGCTTGATTGCACAAGTTGATGCGAGTGTGGCGGCCGTAATCAAGACGACCCCAAGTGCGAGGCCGCAAGCCCCTGTGCCAGCAGTGCCGGTCAATGCGACGCTGCATGCGAGGTACAACGCGCCTGAGGGCACGCTGGCCATCACGAAGAGCACGCTCACGAGTGAGAAAACCAGCATTGCAGCAAGCGGCATTGTCAGCGATCGGTCTTCTTTATCGGTGCACGTGCGAAGTTCCGATCTGCACGAAACCGATCTGCTGATCACAGCGCTGCGCAAGGCCATGAACTCCGCCGCACAAACTTCCAACGCAGAGGCGGTAACTTCGCCGATGGCCGGGCTTAATCTGTACGGGACGGCAGCGGTCGACGCGCAGATACAAGGACGGATTCAAAATCCGCACATAACAGGCCACGCGGAGGCGAATTCTCTAGAGGTGCGACACTCAAGATGGCCTCACATCCAAGCGGATTTCGAAGCGTCAGCATCGTCGGTGACGGTGAAAAATGGATTCGCGCAGACAGCAAATCGCGGGCATTTGAATTTCGCCGCTGCTACTGGGCTGCAGCATTGGTCGTATGCGGCGACCAATCCGGTTACCGTTCAGGTGCAAGCGATGCAAGTTTCTGTCGCGGATCTGGAGCAACTGACCGGCTTCTCAGAACCGATATCAGGAATTCTTTCGGCGAATGTGTCGATTCACGGGACGGTGGAGAATCCGGCGGGCGCAGGGTCGGTGGAATTGCGAAATGCTTCGGTGGCGGGCGAGCCAATTCGAAGCGTGGCGACAAACTTCGAAGGGGCAAACAAAACTGTATCTGCGTCGTTCAACATCACCGCAGATGCGGGAACGATTTCTGGGATGGGTGAATTCGACACGGCCGATCGCGGTTATCGCTTTTCGATCCGCCGTTCGGTGCTGAACCTGGCGAAACTTCATTATCTATCGTCAAGGGACAATAAGGCCGGGGGAACATTGGCTATTGAAGCGCACGGCCAAGGGACGCTCAAAGCGCCAGAGTTAGAGGTGGCAGTCAACGGAAACCAACTGACGTTCCGGAATACAGCGCTGGGTTCGATAAACGCGCAACTGCAAGTCGCAAGGCAGCAGGCCAACTTTACGGTTACGTCGGATGTTGCGGGCGGACAAATCGAGCTAAATGGAAAGACTGCCGTGGCAGCGCCGTACATGACACAGGCAGGTTTCGAAATTCGCTCCTTGAATTTCGGCCCGCTGCTGGCGGCGTATGCGCCTTCGGTGAGCAAACAGCTTCAGGGGGATACGGAAGTGAGCGGGCATGTGGAGGGACCGCTCGCACATCCCGAAGAGCTGAAGGCGGTGATCAACCTCTCTACGCTCAAGCTTGCTTACCAGAACTTCAGTCTCGCAAGCGCCGCGCCAGTTCATTTGAATTACGCCGACGATATCCTCACGATTTCGCCAACTGAACTCAAGGGCACTGACACGGATTTCAAGTTAGTGGGAACGGTGCCACTAAAGGGGTCCGCTCCGCTGAATCTTTCCACCACGGGGTTAATCGATCTCAAACTGCTGGCGATTCTGGGAGACAATACCCAATCTTCCGGGACATTAAAGATGGACGTGACCGCACGGGGGGCGTTGAAGAAGCCAGAAATAGGCGGGACTATCGAGCTTACGAAGGCCTCATTTGTCAGCGAGACCGCTCCGATAGGAATCGAAAGTGTCAATGCCCGGATTGCAGTGGCGAACAACCGGCTTACGATTAACGACTTCTCGGGCCAGATGGGCGGCGGCTCGTTTTCGGTAAGCGGGTTTGGAACCTATGCTCCGGTTTCTTATTCGCTTCAGGTGAATGGGAAATCGGTTCGAATTCGGTATCCCCAGGGTACCCGGGCGCAACTCGATGCAGGGCTCACGCTGACCGGCAACACGGCAAATTCGGTGCTGAACGGGCGAGTGACTATCGATCAGCTTTCGTTTACGCCGAATTTCGATCTGGCGAATTTCGTGGGACAATTCACATCGTCTGCGCCTTCAGTACCGTCGAAGTGGGAGCAAAACACACATCTGGATGTTGCGGTCGCATCAAGCAATGTGCTGGCGCTTTCGAGCAGCCAATTGAGCCTGCAAGGGTCGGTAAACCTGCGGGTGGCGGGGACGATTGCGAATCCCGTCGTTCTGGGCCGGACGACGCTGACGGGTGGCTCGCTGATCTTTATGGGAAACCTTTATGAGGTACAAAGCGGCACGGTGGTGTTCGCTAATCCGATTCGGACAGAGCCAAGCCTGAATCTATACGTCAGCACAATGGTCGAGGATTACAATATCACGCTGAATTTTGTGGGCACGCTCGACCGCCTGCGCACCAACTACACGTCAGATCCTGCCCTGCCGCCGGTGGACATTATTCACCTGCTGGCATTCGGCAAGACGACCGAAGAGGCTGCGGCCACGGCCACCCCAGCGGCGATGGGCGCAGAATCGGTGATTGCGAATGGACTGGCTGGTCAAGTGAGCAATCGGATCGAAAAACTGACGGGCATTTCACAATTGCAGATCGATCCTTCGCTCGGCGGCAACAACAGCGATCCGGGTGCGCGGCTGGCGATTCAGGAGCGACTCACCAGCAATATCCTATTCACCTTCGCTACCGACTTGACCAACACACAAAACGAAGTCGTGCAGGTGAAATATCAAACGAGAGGCCGGCTCTCCTTTTCGCTGACCCGCGACGAATATGGCAGCTATTCCATTCAAGTGAAGACGCACAAGAGCTTCTGACGAAGTGAAGCTGGCGCCCTGCCGGCACGCTATAATTCAAAATGTGAGCAGAAAACACGATTTGAGCGGCGCGGTGCTAAACGCACTGCACTGCCGATGCCCTAATTGCCGAAAGGGCCGAATTTTCCAAGGCTGGCCCAATCGGGTCTTACAAAAATGTCCGGTGTGCGGACTTGCGTATTTTCGGGAGTCCGGATACTTCATCGGAGGCATGATCATTACCTACATTTTTACGGCTTTCATTATCGTAGGCGTGTATCTGGCGTCTCTGGCACTGCCTGCGAGGTACGCTTTCTCCGAAAATGTAACGTTTATGTTATGGGCCGTCTTTGCGATTTTGCTCACGCTAGTGTTGATGCGGCCGGCTTACAGCCTGTGGTTATCCCTCGACTTTCTGATCGACCCCTGGAAACCCGGCGATTTGAAGTAACGCGAACTCAGCAGCCAAGCTCGGTTCGGATCTCTGGAACCTGCTTGCCCTTCCAGAATTTTTCCCAATTTTCGGTGGAACTGAAGGAACGGCTGCGCATGCGGTCTATGTATAAATTCCCCTGCAAATGATCGATCTCATGCTGGAGAATGCGCGCGTACCATCCGGATGCTTCGATGATTCTTTCTTTGCCGTGCTGGTCGAGGCAATCGACGCGGACGGCATGAGAGCGCGGGACCAAAGCGAAGAAACCCGGCAAGCTGAGGCAGCCTTCAAAAAAGTCCACTGCCTGATCCTCGGCCGTGGTGTGGATTTGCGGATTAATTAGCACATGAAAAGGCACGGGCCGCCGTTCACGAAGCGTTAATTGCCCGGCGGAAATGTCTTTGTGGTATTCCTTGCGATCTTCGATTACCGCCAGTTGGATGGACACACCGACCTGAGGAGCGGCCAGGCCTACGCCGGGCGCGGCGCGCATCGTCTCGCGCATGTGCTCAATCAGCTTTTGAATATCCCTGCTTTTTAACTCTTTGGGAGAAAGGGGGCGTGCCTTCTGGCGAAGAACAGGTTCCCCAGCGTGAACAATCGGTAAGAGCATGATCCTCCTTCGGCGCTAGCCTATCGCGCCGAAGGAGGATGCGCCACAGAGACACCTGGTTCAGCGGGCGGCGGTGGCAGCAGTTTCTTTTTCGATGGGCGCGCCTACCAGATTGCCCCATTCGGTCCACGAGCCGTCGTAATTCTTGACGTCACCGTAACCGAGCAGATATTTCAGGACGAACCAAGTGTGAGAGCTGCGTTCGCCGATGCGGCAGTAAGCAATAATTTCGTCTTTGCCGTTAACACCCTTGGAACCGTAGAGTTGCTGCAACTGATCGGCGCTCTTGAAGGTGCCATCTTCGTTGGCAGCTTGTGACCAGGGCACGTTGGCCGCCGTGGGAATATGGCCGGCACGCTGGGCAGTTTCGCTCATGCCGGGCGGCGCGATGATTTTTCCTGTGAATTCATCGACCGAGCGGACATCCACGAGATGACCCGGTTTGCGGTTCTCGATAATCGCAAAGACATCTTCCTTGCGGGCGCGGATCGATTCGTCGGGACCTGTCGCTCGGTAGGTGGTGGGCGTGATCCTCGGGGCGTCAGTTGTCAACGGGCGTTTCTCCTCGATCCACTTTTTGCGGCCGCCGTTGATGAGTCGCACGTCCTTGTGGCCATAATACTTCAACTGCCAAAGAGCATATGCGGCAAACCAATTGTTATTGTCGCCGTAAAGAAGGATGGTGGTGTCGTTGGATATGCCTGAGCGGCCAAGCAATTGCTCCAACGCCTGTTTGGAAATTAGATCTCTACGAACATTGTCTTGAAGCTGGGTCTGCCAATTCCAGCCCACAGCGCCTTGGATATGACCCTGATCATATGCGCTGGTGTCCACATCCACCTCGACCAAGCGAACCTTGGGGTCGTTGAGGTGTTGCGCAGCCCATTCGGTAGATACCAAGACATCAGGATGCTTATAGTCGGCCATTTGCGTGTCTCCTCAAACGAAAGTAGAAAAAAAAAACCGCCATGTTTGGGCGGCGGGTCTCACAATCGCTGCTTCAAGCAAAATGCTTAAGTCGGTAGCCTGCCGCCGCCCATCGAAGTTGGACTACAACAGGCGCAGCAGCAATTCTCCAAGCTGAAAGTACCGGGCAACATTGAATACAACTTACACCAGCGGGCGGTGTTTCCGCAATTGCCGAAGCGGTCATTGGCCCTAGTCGAGTGTCAGGTCACCTTTCATGATTGGGCTGGGTATTTTGTTGGGCCGAAGGATCATGATTTGGTCGCCATCAGCGACCAGGGCGGCATGCGTCAGGCCAAGGAATAAGCCGTGGCCAGCGACTCCTGGAATTGCGTCCAGGGCAACGGCCAAACTTTTTGGATCAGCAATCAAGCCGAAATCGCAATCCAAAAGGTGATTTTGTTGATCGGTCAGAAATGGGTGGTACGGCTTCAGAGCATCCATTCGCAAGACGGGCTTGCCCTGCAATCGCCCGATATCGTCCATAACCCAAGGAGTGGCGAACGGCGTGACTTCGACCGGAACAGGGCGGCGGCCGAGTTGTTCGACGCGCTTGGAAGAATCCGCGATAACGAGAAACCGAAGTGACGCGTGGGCGACAATTTTTTCGCGCAGCAATGCACCGCCTGCTCCTTTGATCAGGCTGAGATCGGGTGCGATTTGATCAGCGCCATCAATGGTGATATCAGGATGAAGCCCGCGCCGCGGTTCAACGATCGCTATGCTGAGATTTCTGGCGCGTTCCGCAGTGTGCAGAGAGGTAGCGATAGCCTCAATCTTCAGCGCTCGGGAGCGCACTGCTTGTCCCAGAATGTTCAAGAAATAATTCGCTGTTGATCCGGTGCCAAGGCCGACCAACATGCCAGTACGAACGAACCGAAGCGCAGCGTTGGCAACCGCCTGTTTTTCAATTTCAAGTTCTTCAGGGGTTTTTGAGGGACGCACATCAGTAAGCATATACTCGATGCCGGGCGCACACGCACAAGAAGAGATAGCAGCAGCCGTATGACCTGCGCGCCCCCCGATATCCGCCAACAGATCCGTGATTGCGCGATCATTGCACCCCCAAAAACAGAAGCAGGCCACGAGGACTCGCGCACAGCGGATACGCCGGCTCAAGCGAAGCGAGCTTCCGGTCGATACCATCGAACTAGCCCGGTTTCTGATCGGGAAAACCCTGGTGCACTCGCTTCCCCAGGGGCGCCTCGTAGGACGGATCGTGGAAACGGAAGCGTACCCGCCTGGAGATGCCGCGGGACACGCGTTTCGCGGGTTGAGGCCGCGCAATCAGTCGCTATTTTTAAAACGCGGCCATGCGTATGTCCATTTTGCTTATGGCTCGTGCTGGCTGATCAACGTCAGCAGTGAAATACGTGGAATCGGGGCAGGAGTTCTCTTGCGGGGTTTGGAGCCGCTGCAAGGAATTGCAATCATGCGACGACACAATCCAGGTGCTGCACGCGAGAGCGACCTGGCGCGAGGACCGGGCCGTCTTACGACTGCTTTCGGCATCGACAAACGTTACGACGGCGCCGATCTTTGCACATCCGGCCCTTTGTGGCTCGGGTCCGCACCCTGGGCGCCAAAAGCAATCGGCAAAAGTGTGCGAATTGGAATCACCCGCGCCGCTGATCGGCTGTTTCGGTTTTACGAACGCGGCAACCCTTGCGTCAGCGGACCGGCTCGCCTGCGCAGCTGAGCAGAGACTCTACGTTCGGTCCGTTTTCCTTGCGGCACCTAATTTGCGGGAATCTGCATCCATTTGCCAACGGCATGGACATTCAACTGAACCGTATTGCTGGCGCGCAAAATGAACGTGCTGGGATTCTTCAGTCCCCAGGAAATGTAGGGGATGTCGAAATTGCTGTCCACTGTGAGATCCGAACCCGAGATGTGAACGGTAACCGGAATTAATATCTGATGATCGCTGCCGTGGAGATGGAAGGTGCCTCTCACCTGGATTTGAGAGTCGCTCTGCATCTGCAAATCGCCTTGGAGGTCGGAAGGGGCGAAGGTGATTTCCGGATATTTCTGGCTCTCAAGAATGTCTTTGTGCATTTTCGAATCGCGCCCGCTGTTTCCACTTTCGCCGCTGGCGGCGTCGACCACAACGAGGCCATCGAGTTTTCCTGTCGACGGATCGAAAGTTACGTTACCGCTTTTTAGCCGAAACGCGCCGTGAACGGTGTGCAGGGAGGTTTTCAAGCTGAAGTGAATGGCAGTTTCGGTCGGCAGAAATTCAATGGTGTGCTGTTGGGCGAACGCTGGAACCGATACCACCGCCAACAACGCGAAGACGGCAATAAAAAACGAGTGAGACTTTCGTCTGCGTGGAGTGAATTCAAGAATTGTTAGAGCTCCCAAGGCGGGCTAACTATGCGCCAGCCCAACCGCAACGCATGCGGCAAGCCGAAATCCAATAATGTGAGATTTCCGACATTCACGTTCAACAGCCGCGAAAACAGTGACGGCTCGGCGGCCAGCATTCGCAAGGCACGATCGCGAAGGTGTGGGTAAGCGTCCATCATCAGCATGAGCCGCGAGATCAATCGAGGGACACGGCAGAAGCTGTTGTGTGCCGCCTGATAACTCTGCAAATCACCACGGGTGATCGCGTTCGCGAGCGCCGCTCCTTGCTTGAAAGCGAGGCCGATACCTTCTCCAGTGAGAGGATCAACCGAACCGGAAGCATCTCCGATCAAGGCGAATCGGCCATGGCACACACGACGCAAGCGACGGAAAGGGGCACGAGTACCACGCACAGGATTCGTGGGATTTACGCCACGCAATCGACGGACAAGAGCCGGGATTTCAGAAACGGCCTCATGAAAGCGCAGAAGCGGATTCCGCGAGGTGGCTGCGACACACACTTCGTCCGAAGCGACAGCAGCAACCACCACCTGGCAACCGCGAGCCCAGTAGACCTCGGCAAAATCACTCCAGGGAGCAATCTGGAAGTGCTGCCGGGTGGAAAAGCGAATGTGTTCGTAACGAGTTGCTTCGAATCCCGCCCATTTTCGGAAGCGCGAAGCTTCTCCATCGGCACCAATTACCCACTTACTCTGCACGGGTTTACCTTCGCAAAAAATTCGCTTTCGGTCGCTGTAGTTGATGCGACTGCCCCAAAGAAGCGTCACTCCAAGCTGTTTGGCGCGCTGCGCCAGTTTGGCGTGGAGCGCAGTCCGGCGGAGTCCCACGCCAAATCCCTTGCCGAAATCGGCTTGAACAGAAGCTCTGCCATTTGCGTCACAAAACCGGATCCCGCGAAAAGGAACGCCTTCGCCGTCTGCGAAAATGATGCCGAGCGTGTTTAACGCTTGCACGGTATCCGGCATCAACCCCTCGCCACACGCTTTGTCGATGGGTGGGCGACAGTGGTCGGCTACGACAACCCGTAATCCTCCCTGCGCGGCAGAAATGGCGAACGCGAGGCCGGCGGGTCCGCCGCCAACAATGAAAACATCAGCCGAGTTTTGCATCGAGAGGGGGAAAGATTCGCGGTGCGACGATTCAGGGCAAGCGTAAGAATCGGTCCTCGAGTGCGAAGTGTGTTCGAACATTTCGAGGCAAGTTAGACGGCGAAGAAGCCTTATTGGTTGGAAGCGTGTTTTGGATTCCTGATGCGCTGCCGTTTAGCCGTTCAGCTTTGGCCAGCGGCCTTCCTGCCGGGCCGCAAGCTCCGTTCGGCGACAGGATCCAGAAGGCGCAGCACATGTTCGCCTGTTTCCGGATCAAAACGATACGACAGGACGGCGTCAGCGGCAGCGGTGTCTGCGGCAAGTTCGATCTCGGGATTATCGAGAACGATGTCGCCATTTTTGCGGATGCGAAACTCGGTGCCGACCTGCATTGGAATTCTCATTTCGGGTTGATTCCCAGCCATAGGTCTCTCCGTCCCGGGTAATGCGTGAAGTCCGAAAAATGCAACGGCAATTCAGAGGCCGACGGGCCCCAGCGCACCAATAACTATCGGCCGGAAGCAGCGGCCTTAGCTTTGTCTGCGCGAACAACAGGAACGTCGACCAAGTGTTCCGACAAGAACCACACCTGTAATTCATTTGTGCGAATGACGTCGCTGACAAGGAGGTCGTTGGTTCCATCGTCGCCTAGATCGTCAGCCTTTCTGGCGGCCTGACGCGCTTCTTTCAATATCGTTTCATGGGCCTCGAGGAGGCGGGAGATCTGCACGGGCACTTCCTCACGGCCACGCGGCGGGCGCGCAATTTGAGTTGTTTCGGCTACATCGTGGGCCACGGCGATGCTGATGCCACCCAACAGTTGAATGCGTTCGGCGATGCTATCGACGAGTTCGACCTGTTCGCCGAAATGCTTATCGAAAAGCAAATGCAACTGATAAAACGTTTCGCCCGCGACCTGCCAATGATGTTTTTTGTACAGGTCTCTCAAGCTCATAGTATCGGCAAGGATTTGGTTCAGCATTCGCACGCTTTCAACGCAGACGTTCTCGTCAAGACCTATCGGCAGCCTGGCAATGGTTCCGAATTCCTGAATTTCGCCAGCGCGCTGATGGGTGATGGGTTGCGAACGCGAGCCCGACTCGCTCTCCCCGCGCCGGATCTCTTTTCTATTCATGCTATCCACCTTTCGCCATGGGCACATAAAGGAAGGCTCGCCTCAATGGTCATCCGTTTGATGCACAAAGGTGTAGCGCGAGTACGAAGAGATTTACAATGGGGTCATGCGTTACCTGGTTCGTGCGAGAGTAAAACCGGGCCGAGAAAGGGATTTGCTGCGGGCGATCGAAGACGGAACGCTCGGCAAAGGCTCGGTCGCGGGCGACGAATATTTTCGCAACATGCAAGAGGCGCGCATTTGTGAGGATCGGACCACGCGCTGGGTGGAGATATGTTTTTGCCCGAGTCCGCTGCTCGAAGAACGCCCGTATTGGGAGGAGTACTTCGAGCTCACGCGAGTACAGGACGCACATGATCGAGGCCGCTGTCGCGATGAAAACGGAAGTGAGCCGTGGGCGTGCGTTTCGTGCGATTGTACCGAACGGCTCGAAGCGCGCTTGAGGAGCACCGGCGAATCTTTTTTGGATGTGCTGCGCGCGAAAGTGCGCGCGGATTCAACACCAGCCGGAGCCCAGACGTGCACCGGCAAACAGCGTCTGCAGAAGTAAGCCTGGCTCCCACAGGCGCTGCTTTTTTCTCTGCCATTGTTTGCCGCTCCAGACAAAGCACCTGGAACCGGTTACAATCATCCAACGGAAGTCCCTAACCCAGCACAGATTGGAGCTGAGGTGCGCTTATTTTCGCACGCGACAAAGCAGGACAGAGGGAATAAACAGACAAGGAAACGTCAAATCCTTCGAGTATGGATCTTGGTGACGGCGCTGGGAGCCTCCGCAGGATTTTACCTATGCGCCAAGGCGCAAAATTCAGTTCCGAATAGCGCACCTCAACCCAGCAGTGCAGCCGCATCGCTGGACAGTTCCCGGATTATTCCCTTTCTCGATCAAACTCTCGCGTGGTACCGGCAGATGGGTGTTGAAGACCAAATTGCCAACGATCCGAGCGAGGTGACCCTCGTCAGTGATAATCGCGAGCTTGCGCAGCAAATCGTAAAACTTAGCTTCGATTTCGCCCGGGCAGAGGCGGACGCGCTTGCCAGCAGCCAGGGCTCGGCGCAGGCTCAGGCTTCCAAAGGAGCAAGCCCTGAACAGCAGGCGATCGTCAAGGCTCTAAAGCAAAACGATGAAAAGATCAGAGCCGCCGAATCGGAAATGAATTTGCTCAAGCAGAAACTCGCCAGCGCGAGTGGCAGACAGCACTCATTGCTCGAGTCGCAAATTGCAGAAACACAAAGTGAACTCGACCTAGACAAAGCGCGCAAGGATGCCATCCAGAACATGCTGCAGTTTGTGGTCGGGGCGAACGACGGAGGGGGCGGGCTAAAGGGGCAGATCGACGCGTTAGCGGCATCGGTGCCTAAGATCGCGGCGGCCGAATCGCGCACCAGCGATCAAACGAACGGGAAGGACCCGTCAAATGCTAACACCGAGGCTGCCGCAACGGAGCCGGCCGGCATTTGGGGGCTGGGCGCGCGCGTGTTTGAAATCTCACGAAAGCTCGACACCATCAACGGAGCAATCAACCAGACACAGGCTCTGGCGAAGACGTCGACCGATTTACGGACGCCGCTAATAGCCCGGCTGCGCGAGTTGTCACGTGAAGGCGATGAATTGGGGAACCAGCCTCCCGCGAAAGACGCTGCAACAGTCACACAACAGAAGCAACAAGCCGATGAACTGACAGCGCAATTCAAACAGCTTGCGGCTATTGCGCTGCCGCTCAGCAAACAAAGCATATTGTTCGGGCTTTATCAGCGAAGTCTGGAGAATTGGCATAGCGAGGTGAGAAGCGACCTGAAAACAGCACTCGTGAGTCTCGGCCTGCGGTTGGCAGTCCTAGCAGTATTTATCGGCATCGTGCTTATTTTCGCGGAGATCGCGAAAAGGACAATCTACCGATACGTGCAGGAGCCCCATCGGCGGTATCAATTCCTGTTGTTACGCAAAATCGCGCTTTGGGTGGGAATCATGATCATCGTAGGGATTGGCTTCGCCAGCCGGTTGGAATCAGCCGTGACGTATGCAGGCTTGCTTACGGCGGGAATTGCCGTCGCGCTGCAGAACGTGATTGTGGCGGTAGTTGGCTATTTCTTTCTCATCGGCCGATATGGGATCCGAGTGGGCGATCGGGTGCAGATTAGTGGCGTCACTGGCGAGGTTGTAGACATTGGCTTGGTTCGAATACAAGTAATGGAACTCGGGGGCAACAACGCGGACACACCTACGGGGCGGGTGGTGGCGATCTCCAATTCCGTGGTATTCCAACCTGGGGCAGGAATCTTCAGACAAATTCCTGGGACTGATTTCGTCTGGCATGAAGTGTCGCTGATGCTGGCTCCGGATAACGATTTCAAGGCGGTCCGTGAGAGAACGATGCACGCAGTCGAGCACGTTTTGTCTGATTACCACGAGGAGTTCGAGCGACAAAGCCGAGCCATGCAGCGGAATTTGATTGCAGTTCCACAAGGTGCGCTCAAGCCGAGCGTTCACTTGCGGCTTACACCTTCGGGGCTCGAAGCTGTAGTGCACTTTCCTGCGGATGCACGGCATGCGGGAGAGATCGACGAGCGGGTGACGCGAGAACTGCTGAAAGCCGTGGACGAAGAACCGAAATTGAAGCTGGCCGGATCAGCCCCGGCGATTAGCCTGCGCACAGCAGTGGGCGCTGCTTAAGAACAAGAAGAACGAGGCCCGGACTTCCCAAGTAAACCTTCAGCGCGGAGAGCGGACGGACGTGGCAGGCACGGTTTCAGCGCCGGCCATCTTTAATACTTCAGCGAAGTGGAGAGCTTTTCGGCCGGTGAGCTGGCCGATCTGTTCGCGGCAACTGAAACCATCGGAGACGATTAACGTTTCGGGTGCGGCTTGCCTGACGGCGGGCAACAGAGTCCGCTCACCGATGGCCCGCGAGATTTCAAATTTCGCGTGCTCGAATCCGAACGCGCCGGCCATCCCGCAACAACCGGTATCCGGTGATTGCAAATCAACACCCATAGTTTTCAGAAGAGCTTCTTCAGCATCCAGTGTCATCAAGGCCTTGTGATGACAGTGCCCGTGCAGCAGCACTTTGCAATTGAGCATGGGTGGCTGATATTCGGCCTGAGTGTGAAGGAATTCGCTGAGAAGAAAGGTTTGCTGGCGTAAACGTGATGCGCGCGTATCATTGGGGAAAAGCCCGCGCAACTCGTCTCGAAAAACAGAAGCACAACTCGGCTCAAGCACGACGATGGGCACACCAGAATCGATCTCTGCGGCTAACGAAGACATGATTCGCGTAAGGTAATTTTTCGCTTCGTCGAGCATTCCGAAATCGTAGAGTGGGCGACCACAACAGAGGTGCATCTGCGGCACGACGACCTTGAATCCAGCATTTTCAAGAATGTCCCAGGCGGCACTGCCAATCTCGGGATGGAAATAATTGGTAAACGTGTCGGCCCACAAAATTACTTTGCGGCCGGATGGCGCCCCGTTGGAATTTTGACGGTTCGAGGCTGAGGAAGTTGTCCGGGCTCGCGTCCACTGCCGGAACGTGCGATCGGCGAAACGCGGCAGCTTTCGTTGTTTTGGAAGATGCAACAGCAAGCGAAGGAGTTGATCGATCCCGGGTGCGCGGCTGAGAAGGTTGGCGGTGCGCGGAGCAAGCGAGGCCAATCTGGCCCAACGGTCTATCCGGCCAAAAAAAAGCGCATACAATGGCCGGCTCTTGCGTTCGTAGTAGTGCGATAGGAATTCGGCGCGATATGTGGCGATATCCACATTGGTTGGGCATTCAGATTTACAAGCCTTACAGGAAAGGCAGAGATCCAGAGCCTGTTTGACGTTTTCGTCCTGCCAGGCGTCACGAATGATCTCACCTTGCAACAATTCGAAAAACATATGAGCGCGGCCACGCGTGCTGTGCTGCTCTTCCCGGGTGACCATATAACTGGGGCACATTGCGCCGGCATGGGTTTTGCGGCATTCGCCCAAGCCGACGCAGCGCACGGTGGCTTTTGCAAAAGAGCCGGCATCATCGGGGAACTGAAAATAGGTTTTTGATTCCCGGGGTTTGTAGTCCGCTCCCAGGCGGAGATTTTCAGTAGGCAAGTAGGGATTTACGACCTTATTGGGGTTCATTTTGTTGCTGGGATCCCAAATGGCCTTGAATTCGCCAAATGCCTTTACCAACTCCGGACCAAACATTTTTGGCAGCAGAGCGCCGCGCGATTGGCCATCGCCATGCTCCCCGGACAGCGAGCCGCCATAGCTGACCACGAGATCGGCAGCGCGCTCGACGAATTCGCCGTAGTTGCGAATGCCGGCTTCGCTCTCGAGGTCGAAGCTCACGCGCATGTGAATGCAGCCATGGCCAAAATGACCGTAAAACGCGGCGTGATAGTTGTACTCGTCGAGGAGTTTGCGAATGTCGCGAAGATAGGCGCTGACTTTTTCCGGAGCTACAGCAGCGTCATCCCATCCTTCCCATTCGGGGGGCGCGCCGGGCGCGGCCGCAGCGGCGCGAGCGCCGGATTCACGTATCTTCCAGACCCACTTCGATTGGGCATCGTTGTAGAGACGAACGTCAGGTTTTCCGGGCGAACGATTGAACACATCCGCGAGCTTTACGGCGAGTGCCTGTGAGTCATCCTGATTGTCGCAGCCAAACTCAACCAGGAGGATCCCTCGACCGTCGGGAAGCAGTTCGAGATTCGGCGTACCTTTTTTGCGCAGACCGTCAACGATGCGGCCTTCGAATCCTTCGAGGCCGATCGGACCAAATTCCAGAATGGCGGGAACCTGTTCAGCGGCGATGAACACATCGGGGAAGCCGAGTCCGACTAATGTTCGGTACTGGGGACTGTGGATGAGGCGGAGTTTAGCCTCCAGCACAGTGACGCAAGTTCCCTCGGCGCCCACCAGCGCCCGAGCGACATGAAATCCGTTTTCAGGAAGCAACTGGTCCAGGTTATATCCGGAAACGCGCCTGGGGATTTTCGGATAACGGGCGCGGATAAGGGACTCGTACTGATCCCGAATGGCTCGAAGCTTTGCATAGATTTCCGCGCGGCGGCCGCCCTGAGAGATGATCGAGTTCAGTTCATCTTCTGATGTCGCGCCAACCGTAAACTGCGTTCCGTCGTAGAGCAAAACACAAAGTTCTTCGACGTTATCTACGGTTTTTCCCGCGAGCAAGGAATGAGTTCCGCACGAATTGTTGCCAATCATTCCGCCGAGCGTGCAGCGACTGTGGGTGGAAGGATCAGGGCCGAAGGTCAGATGGTGAGTTTCGGCGCGGTCGCGCAGGCGGTCCAAGACAATACCGGGCTGCACGCGCGCAAATTTTGCGGCAGCGTCGAGCTCCAGAATCTGATTCATGTATTTCGTGAAATCCATCACGACGGCGACGTTGCAGCACTGCCCGGCGAGGCTGGTGCCGCCGCCGCGAGGAAGAACGGGGGCGCCATATTTATTGCAGGTGACGACGGTGGCGATGGCGTCGTCATCGTCGCGGGGAATGACGAGGCCGATCGGAATTTGGCGATAATTCGAAGCATCGGAGGCGTAGAGCGCCCGGCTGCCGCGGTCGAAGCGAACTTCACCCTTCACCACCTTGCGAAGATCATTTTCCAATTCGACGGCACGAGCAAAGGAATCAACCGGCTTAGCATGGGAACTAAGCGGCAGCGGCGGCCGAGTTTTTCCGGCTGGCTGCGAACTGGACGTTACAGGGTTCATGATGAGACGGCAGGCTGGATGGCTGTGGCAGCGCGGGCACTGGGTTCGGACGGCATTTCGTCCGTCTTCATCCAAAGCGCGAGAATGGCGCCAAACAGCAGCAGGGCGATGCTGCCTACGAACGGCAACTCCCAATTGCCGGTTCGGTCAATGATCATGCCGGCCAAGACCGGCGAAATAATCGCAGCCAATGCGGATCCGGAATTCATGAAACCGCTCGCAAACCCTGAGAATTTTGGAGCGATGTCCATGGGAATGGCCCACATCGGCGCGACGGTAAATTCCGCGAAGAAAAACGCCAGGCTCAGGAAAATGGCGGCCGTCGTCAAATTGTGAATGAGGATGATCGGAATCATCATGACGAGTGAGAAAAGGAACCCAAAAACGACGAGATTGCGGCGGGCTTTTTTGCGATCTCCGGTTTTCTCGAAGACACGATCACTGACTACGCCGCCCAAAACATCGCCCATCACGCCGCCGAAAAAAACGCCCGCCGCAAAGAGCGAAGAATTGGTCAGACGCAGCTTGTAACTGTGGAGAAAGTACTGGGGTATCCAGGCGAGGAAAAACCAGAGGGTCCAGCCATAACAAAAATAGACGACGGTAACTAAAGCCATGCGACGCGCCAATCGGAAAAAAGGAACGGGTTCGGTTTTGTGTGCGTGACGCGAACGATGCTTGGGCAGCACGGCGAGTTCGGCGGGAGTGATGGCTCCATGCTCGGCCGGATTGTCGCGAAAATACCAGCCCCAAACGCCGGCCCAGACCAAGCTGGCGATTCCGAGAACGACGAATGAGCCACGCCAAGTAACCAGCGCGATCAGCCAAGCCACCAAGGGGGGCGTGACGGCGCTTCCCAGTCGGGCAGCCGAATGCGTGATCCCCTGGGCAAAAGCTCGTTTGCCCGGTGGCATCCAGGACGACATGGCACGCGTGGCCATAGGCAAAGCCGAAACGCCAAGTCCAAGCACGAGCCGACCGAACCACATCTGACGCATGTCCGATGCCAAGCCGATAAATACAGTCGCGCCGGACCAAATGAGCGCGGAGAAGGTAAGCGCCAACCGCGGTCCGATTCGATCGCTGATCCAGCCGCTGGCAATTTGAAACACTAAATACGCGTACCCGAAAGCGGCGAAAATTTCGCCTAAGTCCGTGTTGCTCAGGTGGAGTTCGTCTTTAAAAGCTGCGGCGGCAGTGCTTACGTTCACTCTGACGATGTAATTAATTGCATACATCAGGCAGAGCAATACCAAGACGACCGTGGTGGCGGGAATGCGTTTTCGCGCCGACGCGTCTGTTTGCGAGTGGTGCACGTTTCTGCTTCCCGCTCCCGGTGCGCGACCGGTTATCGGCCGACGTTCGCAGGCTCTGACATCTTCGCGGCCGGCGTGAGGGTGTTCAGGGCAGCCATTACGCCGCCTTGTTTATGAGGTATGCCGGCGAGGCGAAGCCCCATCTCGACGCCACTCAAGGTCCCGGCAAGCATCAGGTCGTTGAAGCTGCCGAGATGGCCGATGCGAAAAGCCCTACCGGCGAGCTTGCCCAAGCCGGCCCCAAGAGCCATATCGAAGTTTTCGAGAATGATTTTGCGCAGCCGATCGGCATCGTGCCCTTCCGGAGTAAATACTGCAGTCATGGAATTGGAATATTCGAGCGGCTCTTCGCAGACAATTTCCAGGCTCCAGGCGCGAACGGCTGCGCGAGTGGCTTCGGCGTGGCGGGCGTGCCGGCGGAAGACATTCGGCAGACCCTCTTCGTTCAACATCTTGAGCGCTTCGCGTAAACCGAAAAGTAGATTGGTCGCCGGCGTGTAGGGGAAGAAGCCGGCGCTATTGTTTTTAAGCATGTCTTGCCAATCCCAATAGGAACGAGGCAATTTTGCATTTTTGTTTGCGGCGAGCGCTTTTTCGGAGACTGCATTGAAACCAAGACCAGGCGGCAGCATCAGGCCCTTCTGTGAACCTGTGACGGTGACATCGACTTCCCATTCATCCATTCGATAATCGATGCAGGCCAGCGAGGAGATCGCGTCCACGATCAGTAAGGCGGGATGTTTCAGGCGACTCATGACGCGACGCAGTTCTGTTACGCGGCTAGTTACGCCGGTCGCTGTTTCGTTGTGCACGACAACTACTGCCTTGATCGCGTGTCGCGCGTCCGAACTGAGGCGAGCTTCGAGATCAGCGGCAGAAGCGCCGCGGCGCCAGTTTCCCGGAACATAATCGACATCGAGGCCGAGCCGGTCGCCGATTTGGCGCCAAACGTTTGAGAATTGGCCGGTCTCGAAGAGGACCACGCGATCGCCCGGGGAGAGCGTATTCACCAGCGCGGCTTCGCAGGCTCCGGTTCCAGAAGAAGGAAAAATAATGACATGCCCCTGGGTTTGGAAGATGTCCCGCATCCCTCGAAGAACCTCAAAGCCAAGTTCGGCAAATTCAGGTCCACGGTGATCGATTACCGGCTGATCGGCGGCGCGGAGCACGCGATCAGGGACGTTCGTAGGGCCTGGAATCTGAAGGAAATGACGGCCTGTATGAATCATTTCACCCTCTAAGCAGGATTAAGTGCTCGTCTTTTATATCACATCGTGGGGCGCAGCACCGGAGTCGCGGACGATCTGGAGCCAGCATTGGCCAGGCGAGGGAAGCCTAGGCACATCGTATCCCCCTGAGTCGTTCAGGTAATAGTCCAGGAAGACGGGCGGGAGCAAGCAGAGTTCGAGCGGCGAGCGCGGAGCGAGCCGCTCGATGATCTGCCAGGGACTCTGATTTTCTTTGTGGGAGTTGGGACGGACAAGATTGAAATAGAGCTGATAGGTGTGGGCTTTGGCGAGGAAGTCGCCGCGGCTGGAGAAGTCTTCCAGATCGAAGAACTCGTCTTCTTCGAGGCGATGCACGGTTTCCACGTCGCTCTGGTAGGTGTGGGCTGAGGGTGGGATGCGCATGTGCTGGCTGCCACCGAGAGCTTTGGGGAAGTCGCCCTTGAACTCGCCGCCGTTGTCGGTTTGCCAGACCAGATCGCGGAGCGAGACGCCGTAGCGATCCAAGTGCTGCTGGACGCGCGCGGCGAATACGGCGCTGGCCGAAGCGCTGCGTCCTTCGGCGAAGGCCCAGAAGAGCAGGCCGCTGCGCACGTCGCGTGCGGTGTATTGAATCAGGGGAAGTTTCAGACGCTGCGCCTGGGCCCAGTAGCGGGGGATGTCGTCGAGATCTTTGGTGTCGGCGCTGATCTGCTGGAACAAAGCCCAGCGGGCCTTGATGTGCGCCAGGTCCTGTTTGCGCTGGTATTTGCGGCGGCGTTTGCGGATGAGGCCATGTACGCGCCAGATGCGTTCCAGGGCGCCGTGGCTGATGGGCAGATCGAACTCGCGGATGAGGCGGCGCGCGCCGAAGGTGGGCAGCGTCTTGCGGAGCTGGACGAACTGAGCTTCGCGGTTCGCCGGTGTTTGGTGAGGCTGATGGCGGCGAGCGCGAGACTGCTCGGCCAGGCCCGAAGGGCCGTGCTGCTGAAAACGCCGCAGCCACTTACGGACCGTGGGCACGGTGGTGGCAAAGAGGCGCGCGGTGG
>DASRHB010000035.1:0-78927 GCA_035650755.1 Candidatus Acidiferrales bacterium | reverse complement strand
CGGAACTGCACCTTGGGGTTGTGTTTTGACAATACCTTGGTGATCGCCGCGGTCAACGTCGTCTTCCCGTGGTCGATGTGCCCGATCGTGCCGATATTCACGTGCGGCTTGCTGCGCTCAAATTTTTCCTTGGCCATCGCTTCTTTGAACCTCTCTCGCGTGACTGGAGCGGGGGACGGGATTCGAACCCGCGACCATCGGCTTGGAAGGCCGAGACTCTTCCGCTGAGTTACCCCCGCCAGCCTTCCACTAAACCTGGAGCCTGGGACCGGGATTGAACCGGTGACCTCGTCCTTACCAAGGACGCGCTCTACCAACTGAGCTACCCAGGCCAAACCCGGCGCCCGGAACCAACTTACCCCTTTACTCTAATACGACCTCTCGTTTGAATTGTGCAGCACCTGCGTCATTTTGCGTCGTGTGCTTGCTGCTCGACTCCGGAAACTTCCGGACTCTTCGGCTAGCCGCCTCAACATACAGGGCTACGTCCAGCTGGTGGACGGGGGAGGATTCGAACCTCCGTAGCCCGCAAGGAGCGGCAGATTTACAGTCTGCTGGTTTTAGCCACTCACCCACCCGTCCGCATGGGAATCCGCAGTCGCATCGGCGCTGCATGTCTGCCCTGAAGAGAGACACCGACTCGCCCGTGTCACTCACGCAGAATGCAGTTTGTCCCTTTGTGTTTTTCGGAGATCGCCGCCCAACACCGCTGCAATTCTAAAGATCAGCTGGCGGAGGGATTTGAACCCCCGACCCTCTGATTACAAATCAGATGCTCTACCAACTGAGCTACGCCAGCGCAGCTCAAACCGAACGAAGATATCAAAAGGGCATCGTAATTGCAAGGACACCATTGGCCACCAAGCAATTGAGATACCCCAACGAGTTCTTTTGAAAATGGAATTGTACAACTTGAGAACAGGTCAACGCAACTCAGAATAACATTTCAAAAACAAATTGAACCAGGGCAGCCTGGGATACCTGTGGAACCTTCAGTCTGCTTCGGCGGAAGAGGTAAATCGGAGATACCGCATCGGATTCACCGGAGCATTGTTAATGCGAACCTCATAGTGAACGTGAGGACCGGTTGTGCGACCGCTTACGCCTACGTATCCGATGAGGTCGCCACGCTTCACGTGAATCCCCGGCGGAACGTTGAATGTCGATAAATGGCCGTACCAGGTCGTCACCCCAAAACCATGATCGACGATCACCAGGCGGCCGTAACCCGAGTGCAACCCCGCTTCAATCACCACCCCGTCGGCAGCGGCCCTCACTCCTTCGCCGTATTCCGCTGCGATGTCCACACCCGTGTGAAACGCGCCTTCCCCACTAAACGGATCAAGCCGTTCACCAAAATTGGCCGTGATACGGCCCACCACGGGCCACAGTGTTGGGCTGAATGTCATTTCGCCCAGACCGAGTGTGGGAGTCAGTCGAGGCTCGCGGCTAACCAGAGAGGCGGTCGTGGCGTTCTTGGCCAGAAAGTTAAACTCCTCCAGGGTGTGGTCCAGCGGGGGTTCGTCGTCGACTGCCGATTCCCGCAGCCCGAAGGGACTGGTGCGCAGATACATGAACCCGTAAGTCATCGCAACTTCCGTTGCGAGCGATTGCAGTGAGGAAAGCCGTTGGTCCGTATTCTTAACTGTATCCTGCAGCTGCTGATATTGCTGTTGCAGATGATCTTGTTGCCGGAGCAGCGCTTCGTAATTGCCTACTTTCCACAACATCCGCGTGTAGGAGCCAACCGCCGCAGCCACTGTAATCCCGCCAACGACCGAGAAAAGCACAAGCAGGTGTAGGACATACAAGGGAATCGTTATGCGCCGCACCTTTCCGCGGTGGCTTGAGGCAACGAAAAGCGTGTATGTATGTCGCTTCATAAATGATTGACAAACGCGACGAACTTCGGAATCACATAGGCCGATGCCACAGGCTCTAGTAAGCAGCTTCCCCCTGGGCCGGCAAACGCAGTACGGAAAAGCTTTGGACCGCGAGCCTTGGTCCGAAAGCGAGGCCAGTCTAAAAAACTCAATCGGCTGCGTCAACCAAATTTTAATGCAAGGTAAACGCCCATTAACCTGTGCAAAAGTTGAATTGTCGGCCAGCTGTCCTATAGTACCTGCCAAACTGCACTGAGGTACGTTTGCTCAGCCGGCATGGAAGTACCAAGCACGCCAGCTTCGCAAATCTCGAATTCGATAGCTTGCGCTGAGTATAATTTGCGTCGAGTTGACCCCCGATTGCGAATTGCTGAAGACGAGCTAATTGACCGCATACGCCGCCGGCTTCCATCATCAACTGGTGGCACGCTGCGGCTTGGAATCGGCCATGATGCTGCGGTATTTCGGCCGATGAAAAAAGATTGGGTGGTAACCTGCGATCAGTTCCTTGAGGGCGCACACTTCACTGCCGATAAGCATCCACCGGACTCGGTCGGATATAAAGCGTTGGCGCGGGCCACGAGTGACGTGCTGGCCATGGGCGCAAAGCCACGATTATTCCTGTTAAGTCTCGCGCTCCCTTCTGACAAGACTGGCCATTGGCTTGACCAGATGCTCTCAGGCATGTCCCGCGCCTGCCGGATTTTGGGTTTGAGATTAGCTGGAGGCGACACGGCCCGCAGTCCGCAGCATTCGGGTGTGGCGCTTAATGTGATGGTGTTGGGGGAGACTCCCCACACACGTGTAATCGGTCGCGCAGGCGCCGGCCCCGGCGACGGAATCTACGTTACGGGTGTGCTTGGCCGCGCCCAGTTGGGTCTCGAACTGCTCATGCGCGGCGTGAGCAATCGACGCAAATACGCAAGGTTGCTCGCGCAGCATTTGTATCCGTCGCTCCCGCTCGATCTCGCTGTCTGGCTCGGCCGCAACCGATTCGCGTCGGCAATGATGGATCTTTCTGACGGACTTTCGACCGATGTTGGGCGGTTTTGTAGGGCAAGCCGCATCGCCGCGAACATACACGCCGATCGAATACCGGCGGTACCTCTTCCGCGTGCGATCGAGCAGCGATACGGGCTGGATCGACTCACTCTGGCCCTCAACGGCGGGGAAGATTACGGCCTACTCTTCACGATTCCGAAGCGGTTCGAATCGCGAATACCGAAGATTTTCCGGCGTACGCGGATTACGCGCATTGGCGACATTGTCAGAGGGTCAGGAGTCCGCATCGTGATGCCGGACGGCCACGCATCCCCGCTCGCGCCGCACGGATGGGACCACTTCGCGAATCCCTGAACGCATTCAAGGATGCAATCGAAATGCGAGCATGACTGTACTTACTACGTCCACCGGATGCCCCTCCACCAGTGTGGGTGCATACCGCCATTGCTCCACCGCGCGCATGGCGGCACGCTCGAGGACTCCCGGTCCGGAAAGAGGTGTGATCACGCGGATAGTTCCGTCGCGGCCGACTAAGATCCGCAACATCACATCGCCATCGATTCCGGCTCGCTGCGCCACGCGAGGATATTCAGGTGCAACGAAAGCCAACAGCCGGTTCTGCTGCTCGGCGGGTGGAACCCGAATGCCTCCCCAGACAAAAGCATCGAATAGGCGTGAGAATTCATTAGCAGTTATAAATCCGTTCGGAAACGAATCTGGTTCGCCCGGCATACGGCCATGCGGCACCTCATTCGCGAAAGCATCGAAGGCTTGCCGTGAAAGCTGTGGCCGCGGCAGCGGCAGCTTGCCTGCTTCGCCAATTTCGACGTGCCCGCCTGCGGTGTCAGCCCACACAGCACCGTCAATTTTCTGCGCCACAATGTCGCCGCCTCCGGTGCTGAATTGAGCGGCTCCGAAAACGCGGCCAATATGAATGTCGCCCCCTCCGGTACGCAGCACAGCGGCGCCATGAACGTTCCCGGCGCGGATTTCGCCGCCTGACGTTTGCGCGCGAAGACCGCCCGCAACATTTCCGACGCAGATGTCGCCGCCTGCTGTTTGCAGGGTAGCCAGGAAGCGTTCGCTACCAATATCCGCGACACCCGCATCGGGTTTGGCGATATTCCCCACCACGATATCCCCACCGCCAGTGGAGACGGCGGCTGAGCCGTCGATATCTTCGATTCTAAGATTTCCGGCCCGCACGGAAATATCGAGGTCGTAGCGCTGCGGCGTATGAATTTCATAAATCAAGCCCGTGGCGCACTCGCGTGCAAGCGCGTTGGGAGCGATCATGGTAATCGCTTCCGGAGTTTTTCGGACAATGACTGAAACTGCCGCAGCAACGCCTGAAATTTGTCCGTCTCCCCTAACAAGGTATTTCACTGCATCGGCGGAGTCGGCGAAAATATGCACATCCCCGCAGATAGCCCGGAATACCAGACGATGGCCGGCCTGCGTGGGGATGACTTTTTCGTGCGTTGAACTCTGTGCCGCGGTCTCAGCAGTTGAGGATCTGGGGCGAGCCGCCATTTCGCTTTCCGGTGCTGCCGCGGGAACGAAGAGAAACACCTGGAGGGCGATCAGCACGAATCCCCAGCGCATGAAGATCGCTCGCCGGTGCGTTGCGTGCTGAAGCGGGCTCAAGGATGGCGCCCTCCGCCCGGCTGAGAATCTTCATCCATGGACGCGAGTTGCCCTAGCGCATCTGCGCTGCGGGATCGAATGTAGCTGTTCGAGTCATTTTGCATCCGATCGCGCAGAATGATGAGAGTGCGGCTGTCGAGCGGAGTGCGCGAGAGTTCACGATTCTTCATGCGCTCAAGCAGCGTGTTCAACGCCTGAATTCGCACGCCGGGGTTATCGTCATCCGAGAGTGCGCCGAGGATCGCACTCTGTACATCCGGCGCTGCATCAGAGCCTCGAAGCGCTTCGATGGCCCGCAAACGCACGGCCGGATTGGGATCGTGCCGCAGAGCATCGCTCATCGCGGCCC
Organism: Candidatus Acidiferrales bacterium; assembly: GCA_035650755.1. Taxonomy (GTDB): domain Bacteria; phylum Acidobacteriota; class Terriglobia; order Acidiferrales; family UBA7541; genus Palsa-189. The sequence goes on along the minus strand of DASRHB010000035.1, from coordinate 74,046 downwards.
GCACTTGAGGATCGTCAGCTTCCGAGCGCAATGCATCGATCGAATCAAGTCGCACGCCGTCATCGAATTTGCTGCTGTGCCGGACCACGTATGCCAGCGCGTGCCGGATCTCCGCATCATCCGGCGTTCCCTGAACAACCCGTGGCTCGGGCGAGCGCACTTGCAACTCCACTTTGGGTGCCGCAGAACCACTTTGCGGCTCCAGGCGAATGCCGTCGCTGCCGATTGCTTCGAGTTCTTGCTGCGTCAACGGCGCAGAGGCGGAAATTGTAAGAACCGGACCACCCGGCAGCGGCGCCGCAATCTGCCGATACCATTCCCGAGCTGCCGTACCCGCAAGTGCTCCGACGAGAATCAGAGCAGCGGCGCTCCATCCCGGATGAAATGCAAACGCATGCCGGAAACCGGTAAACCAACGCCACGGCGTCAAAACCGCAGCCCAATTGCGCTTCGGCAACGCAGCGGCATCGTCCAATGCCTCGAAAAACTGGCTGCGGCAATGCGCAAGCAGCAACTCGGAGCGATCAAGCGTATCAGCCGGCTGCACGCGCGCCGCAAGTGTGTTGCGCAATTCAATCTCACGCGCCAACAGGGCAGCGCAGCGACCGCATTGATCTGCATGCGCCTGAACTGCGCCGCAGTCTTCTGCGCTCAGCTCGCCGGCGGCATAGAGGATTGCCTGCTCCTCAAAGTTTCCGCAATGCAGCTCGTGCAACATAGCGCCGTTACCTTAGGCCTTCTAGTTGGGTCCGCAACTTGCGCGTGGCGCGGAAGAGTGAATTCTTAACGGTATCTTCGGTCGTGCCCAACATTTCGGCAATAGCCCGTAGCTTCATCCCTTGATAATGCCTCATCTCAAAAACCATCCGCTCGCGAGGGGAGAGCGATTCGAGCGCCGCTTCAACTTTTCGTCCGAGTTCATGGCCAAAAACCTGGCGTTCCGGATCCGAGTACGTACCGTTGCCTTGCTGATGATCGAAGAAATCGCCGTCGCGCTGTTCTTCAGAATGCGCTTGGCGCACGAGTGGCGGCTGCTCTTCAGGGTGGCTCCGGCGGCGGCGCAAATGATCCATGCAAACGTTTGTTACAATTCGATACACCCAACTGTAAAAAGCACATTCGAAGCGGAAGCGATGCAGATTGCGGTAGATCTTTAGAAATGCCTCTTGATAAACGTCCTGAGCATCTTCCGCACTGCCCAAAACGTTGAGTGCAAGCCGCAGTACTTGGCGGTCATAGCGCTGTACCAGCAGCTCGAAAGCCCAACGGTCTCCCTCTTGTGCGTGCTCGATGAGCGTACGGTCATCCGCGGCAGCAAGCGCAGCGCCTCCGCTACGAGCCAGCGGGGCACTGGCACCTGACGCCACACCCGGCAATGATTCAACTGATAGGGGACCTGCACTAACGTCCGACATAAATTAAATAGCGACGTCCAGGGCGGCGGGCTGGCTGATGCCAGCGTACCGCCGCCGGCTTCGTCTTAGGCCTTCATGTACTTAGACGCGATATCTCGCAAAAACGTAAGCATGGTGTTCTCGTTGAATCTAGGTCACTTAGTTCAGTCTGTTCAAAACGCTCAAGCGCGCGGCCCAGGCGCGTCTGTGATATAACGCGGCCGTTATGCACGGTCCCGCCTCCTCAGTCGCTGAGCGCAAAACCGCCCGCTCGCGACGGCTCACTATCCTGCCTCTAATCGCCACCACTTACTTCATGGTTGCGGGCGGGCCCTATGGACTCGAGGATTTGATCGCGAAGGCGGGATATCACGCCACATTGGTCATTCTTCTTCTCACACCTTTGCTCTGGAGCTTACCCACCACCTTAATGGTCAGCGAGCTCGCCGCCGCTCTTCCTTGCGAGGGCGGGTTTTATGTCTGGGTACGGCGAGCCATGGGGCCATTTTGGGGGTTTCAGGAATCCTGGCTCACGCTTACTGGCAGCATTTTCGAGATGGCGTTATATCCGACTCTGTTTGTTGCCTATCTCGGCAGGTTTGTGCCTCAATTTGCCAGCGGGTATCCAGCATTAGCACTAGAGCTCACGCTGATCGCTGTTTGCGCCGGATGGAATATTCTTGGCGCTCGCGCGGTCGGCGAGGGTTCCATCTGGCTGAACGCGTTATTGTTTTCTCCCTTCCTCGCGATTATTTTCATCGCTCTAACCCATAAAGCGATCGCAGCGCCCCTGTCGCCTTTGCGGAATTTGGATCTCCTGGGCGGAATCGTGATCGCCATGTGGAACTACATGGGTTGGGACAACTTGTCCACCATCGCCGACGAGGTGGATCGGCCACAAACGACATATCCGCTGGTCATGTGTGGTTCTCTCGTTCTCGTGACTGTCAGTTACTTGCTGCCGGTGATCGCCGTCTTCGTGGCACGGCTCGATCCCGGCCTCTGGATGACCGGCAGTTGGGTAGATGCCGGTCAGGCGCTGGGAGGATCAAAGCTGGCATTGGCAGTTGCCGCCGCCGGAATGATTGGCGCCTTCGGAACCTTCGCCAGCTTGATGCTTTCGTTTACCAGATTGCCGGCCGTGATGGCCACCGACGGATTTCTGCCGCGGCTATTTACGCGCCACCATAAGAAGACTCACGCGCCGTGGGTCGCGATCCTGGCCTGCTCGGTGGCTTGGGCGGCGTGTCTGCCGCTGGGCTTTGTACGCCTGCTCATGCTCGACGTCTTGCTCACCGGCTTGAGCATCTTGTTGGAATTCGGCGCTCTCATTGCACTGCGTTTTCGCGAACCGAACCTGCCGCGACCCTATCGCATACCGGGGGGCATCTTAACGACCATCGGCATCGCCATACCGCCGGTGGCCTTGCTCGCTGTCGGCTTGTTTCGAAATGAAAGTGAACAAGTAGGAAGAACAAACGAGCTGATGATGGGACTCGCCATTATTTTACTGGGCATTCTGCTCTATTACATCAGCCCGGGATCACGCCGAAAGAACTGACCTCAGCGCCGTCAGTCGCGGTGCAGCCCTGAGCCGCGAAATAAGCGCACCACACCATACAAACCGACACAGATCACGAAATCCACCGCAAGCCCCGCATCGATCTGGAACATGCGGTGACGCAAGGCCGTAGGCAGTCCGGGTTCTATAGCCAGATAGACAATATTCCCCCCGAGAACCGCTACGAGATATTCGGCCCATCGTCGCGCCGTGGACACTTGGTTTTGCGGTTCTGAATCGGTCTCTTCGCGGCCGCGCATTGCCGACCTTTCCTAAATGGTTTACACCGGCACTGCGTCTCTATCTCCAACCTCGCGCCGTCGTGCCGCACTACGCAACCAAACTGCCGGCATTGCAAGCAGAAATGCGACCGCTGCAATTAGTATCACGCCATTCGTACGATAATACAGGTTCGGCTGCCGGATGAGTGCATCGATCGCGGGCGACAGCGACAACACAATCCCGAGCAGGAAATATCCTAAAAAATTGAGTTTCACTACGTATCTTATCCCCAGCCAGAGTACTGCGAATTCCACGAACTTTAAGAGCGAGTTCTGGAAAAATTCGCCGGCGCTCCCCCAGCGACCAGCAGAAAGCACCGCAAATGCCGCAAGCAAAATCATCTGAATCCATCGCGAGCGTAAATAACGAGCGGCGAAGCCCAGCGATAATGCGACCACGCCGACGCCAACAAAAGCGTACGTGACGGCATTTGCAAAAGCGCCCAGCGCAGGCCAGTTGCCATCGAGACCTTGCGGCACGTTTGCCGCGAATGCGTACCGCGGCACGGCCCAAATCGCGCCGAGCAGATAGCCCAAGCGCTGCAAGCCGACGATAACGGCCCAACCGCACGCCATTACTATCACTGCATCCCGGTAATACGGGCCGGAAAACTTGTAGGAAAAGGGCCGGCAGTCCAGCCCATAACCACGAAGCAGGAGGAAAACGCCCAGTCCTATCACCAGTATTGCGGCCGAATAGGAAAGCGTGGCACCCAGCGTCTGCCCGATTGCCAATTGCGCGAGGAAGGTCGAAAACGGCTGCTCGGTGCGATACGTCAGCAAATAGAGAGGTTCGAGCGTGACGAACTTCACCAACGATGCTCCTAATACAACCAGAGACCATAGGCCAATGCGTCGCCAGGGCACCGCCGCAATTTCAGGGCTCTTCAAGTTTCTAAGAAAGATAACGAGAAAAGCCACGCCAAAAGCACCAAGAAATCCGAGAAATAATACGATCTGGCCTGTTTTGGCAAACGTGGTTTCATTCTGTCGCCGCAGCCACTCTTCGGGCACGTGAATGAATATGCGATAGCCAGAAACCTCGTCTCCCTGTACGACAAGAGAAATGCGTATATGTGCGGCTTCTGTGCCGGGCGTCGGCGCATTCAGAGGTTGAATCTGCTCCCAAACGAAATTGTGATCCGTACGTGATGGCAACTTTTTGGATTCGGCCTCGACGAGTTTCCACTGGCTGAGGTCGATCTTTTTTGCATCGCGCAGGAAATCTTCGGCGCGGCCTTGAGCTTGTTCTTTCGTCAGATTAGCGCCCGGTGCCGTTTCGGCCAGCGTGTGATGGATTGAATGCGGTGCTCCGTCGGTCCGCAGAACGACGAAGTACTCCTCTTTTTGCGAATCGCGGAAAAACCGGGCAGTCCAGAAGGCAGCCGGTACTTCGTCCCGGTAGATTCGATTTGCAGCTTCGACTCCGATTGTCCGCCGGAGGTATTCGTTTACCAGCGGATCCAATGTGTATTGAATTGTGACCGCGCGATGGTAAGTCGCGGGATTTTGTCCAAGCTGTCGCAGTATCTCGTCGGCTCGGCCGGCGGCTTCGCGGTTGTTTAGGGGAAATCGAACGAAGTCGCCGATCGTTTTTGGTTTTACCAGCAGGAGCAACGCGAGGCCGATCACGCCTGCGGTCACCAGCAGAGCGATGGCTCGGCGGCTTAACCCGTGATAAATCGATACCGGCTGCGTAGGCGCCGTAGTTTCCTGAGGTACCGTGGTTGTCTCGGCCAGCGGTTGCGCAGCGTTGAGCAACGGCCTCTCATCGGCAAAGGCGCCACGCTTGAGATAAAAAACTCCCGCTATAGCAACGGGTATAACGGCGGCAAACCCAACCAGACTGCCGGAGATGCCCATATACAGGTCTCCTGAACGCATCAACGACAGGCTGGTCAGAAACGCGTCCACCGTGTAGTGCCAGGTGAGCGTGGCGAGGATTCCCCACCGCAGCATCACCCATCCCGCGACGATGCCGATGGTGCCGACCTCAATTCCTCGGATGTATCCCGGTTCCTGCGGATAATTCGAATGCAGAAATCCCCAGGCAAGCGCCGGCACTATAACCGCCAGAATGGGCGATTTCGTTAGCCGTATCAGAAAACGGATCGAGAACATGCGGAATAAGAATTCCTCGCTGGCAGCGGCGTAGATGCCGATGGTCAGCGGATAAATCCACGGAAGCGTAGTGCTCAGGCTATCGGAATACTGTAAATCTTGCGGCGCCCATACGCCGAAGCGTCGGCCCGCCACGTAAAAAGCAACTACAAAACCGATATGCACGGCAGCCAGGCACAATCCAATCACGGTCGAAGTGAAAAATTGCCGCGTACGCAAACCGGTCCAGGTAAATGCGCTGCCCAGACGCAGTTGTTTCGGCTGACCAGCGCGATACAGCGGCTCGCCAGGAGCCACAGCAATGACCACCAGCAGGGCCAGCGCAATGCTCTCCAACAATGCCTTCGCCAGCTCGGCGGTAAAGAAGCTCGGGTACGAATCATTCGTGTTATAGCTGGCGCGAATAAGCGGCCAGTTATTCAGCTGCATCGCGAAGTAAAGGCCGGTAATGAAGATTCCCAGTGCGAGCACCCATTTCCAGCGGACCAAGCCGCGCCGGGCGAGCATCATCATGATCGAAAGAGCTGCGCCAATCAGAACTGCGTAGGGAATCAGCGCGATGGTTTCAATGAAATTGTTTGACGAGCGCAGTCGCGCATACGCCCTCTGCCATCCCTCTGGAACCTTCAGAAATTCCACATAGCCGCCGGGACGATCTCCTTGGATCGTGACCTGCAGCCGATAAGGCGCATCCTTCACGCGGAACTCTTTCTTTTCCCACGTAAAACTCCAATCGATCCGATTAGGACGTGCAGTGGAGTTGGCCTCTTCAGGCAAAAAAGCATAGTTCGCGAGCTCGGTATGCAATGTTTGCGTAAGAAACTGCTCGGCTCGACTCAGCGCAGCGGTGCGATCCAGTCGCGCTCCCGGTGCCGCTTCCTCCAGGACGTGTTCGTAACCAACGACACGCCCCTTGGGGTCGATGCGTACACGGATCTCTCCCTTTTGCTCCGGCCGGAAAAAACGCACTTCCCAATACCAGACGCTGATGTCCGAAGACATCAGCCGGTTCGCCTCAGTGAGCCCTGTTTCGCGTTCCAGGTAGGTCTTCGCATCGTCGTCGACATTAAAAACAACGGCGGATTGATAGCCTGGCAACGTGATGCCCTGCGATGCAGCAAACGCACGGGCACGCTCCAGCGCCTGGCCTCGCGTGACCTTGAAATCGACCGCGGCTTCCGGGAAAGCGCGGAAAAAATATCGATACGCAACCGAGGCGCCGATGAGTGCTGCCACAAGCCAAAGCAGGATGGCCCGCACATCGCGCCCCGTGAGAACATTTGCCTTGATTTCTTGATTTATAGCAGCGGACGACAAGTGATCTCCGGCGAGCCCAAGCTGATGCTGATCGATCTCCCTGCAGCCAATCTATGTTTAGCGGAGCGTGAATGCAAGCGCCGGAGATGCGCTTGTGCAATGGTATATATAAGAAGCAATGAACGTAACTTGGTCAACTGAGGTGACCTATCTCAAAGGCGTCGGTCCGCAGCGCGCCGCACTCATGGCATCGCGCGGTATTCACAATGTGGCGGACTTGCTGCTGTATCTCCCCTTTCGCTACGAAGATCGAATTCGGTTCAACCAGATCGGCGAGATCGTCCCCGGCGGCACCTATACGGTTCACGCCACTGTGGCTGACGAAGGCGTCGCGCGCTTCACACGGGGCAGAGGAGCGCTCTTTCACCTCCTGATTCGGGACTCCACCGGAACGTTAGCGTGCAAATTCTTTCATGGTGGTTACCTGCAGGGGCGCTTCCGCGTAGGACAAGCCTTGGTCGTCCACGGCAAAGCCGATCTCGATCCGCGACGCCCGGGCCGAATCGAAATGATCAATCCGCAATGCGAAGCGGTCGGCACAGACGCGGCGGACTCCACCGAAATGGGCCGGATCGTTCCGATCTACGAAGCGATCGGTAACATAAGCTCGCGCGTCTTGCGCCGAATCATCTATGGCGCCCTGCAAAACCTTTCGGCACCTCCGCCCGATGCGCTGCCGCCATCACTGATTGCAAGATATGGATTCCCCAACCGCGGCGATGCAATTCGCTTCGTTCATTTCCCACCGCCCGGCGTGCCGCTTGATTCGTTAAACCAGTTTTTCTCCCCCTCCCACCGTCGCCTCATTTTCGAGGAATTGTTTCTTTATCAGTTAAGTCTGGCCTTGAGGCGAAAGGAGGTGGAGCAGCGGCCCGGAATCGCGTTCCGCGTTCGCGAACCGCGTATCCGCGAAGCGTTGAAACGCATTCTGCCTTTCAAACCCACCAATGCCCAGAAACGAGTTCTTGCTGAAATTGCCGCCGATCTCGAGAGATCCACGTCGATGCATCGCCTGCTGCAAGGCGATGTAGGCAGCGGAAAAACAATTGTCGCCCTCGAAGCCGCTGCCATCGTCATCGAGAACGGGTACCAGGCGGCACTGATGGTGCCTACTGAAATTCTTGCTGTGCAACACTTTCTTGCCGCTCGGCGCATCTTTGCCGCCTCGGGTTATGCCGTGGAACTGTTGATCAGCGGGCTCAAAGGTCGCCAAAAGCAACCCGTGCTCGAGTGCATTCGCAGCGGCAAGGCACAGCTCGTCGTTGGCACGCATGCCCTGCTCGAGGATCCTGCGGAATTCGCGCGGCTCGGGCTCGTTATCGTTGACGAGCAGCACCGGTTCGGAGTCTTGCAGCGTAAGCGGCTGATGGAAAAAGGCTCGGCGCCGGATGTGCTCGTCATGACGGCCACGCCAATTCCGCGGACTCTGGCGCTCACGTTATACGGTGATCTCGACGTTTCCGTCATCGACGAATTGCCGCCCGGCAGAACGCCCATCCAAACGCGCTGGTCTGCACCGGAACACCTCCGGGGAGTCTGGGATTTTGTCGGCAGGGAAGTAAGCAGGGGGCGCCAGGCATATATCGTTTATCCCGTGATCGAACAATCCAAATCCGCCGAAGCCCAGCTTTCTCTCAAATCAGCCATGGTTGAATACGACCGGCTCCGAAAATCGGTCTTCCCCCGACTGCGAGTCGGTTTGCTTCATGGACGCATGAAGAGCGACGAAAAAGAGCAAATCATGAAAGCTTTCCGCCGCGGCGACATGCAAATCCTGGTGTCCACGACCGTAATTGAAGTGGGCGTTGACGTCCCCAATGCCACCGTCATGGTCATCGAACACGCGGAGCGCTTCGGCCTCTCGCAGCTTCATCAACTGCGGGGCCGCATCGGTCGCGGCGCCGAAAAAAGCACCTGCCTTCTCATTGCCCCGAAGAACGTCTCCGATGATGCCCGCCAGCGGCTCGAAGCGATGGTCGCGACCAATGATGGCTTTGCCATCGCGGAAACCGACCTGAATTTGCGCGGACCGGGAGAATTCTTCGGAACTCGCCAGCACGGCTCGTTGGGATTCCACATCGCCAATCCCTTGCGCGACCGCGAACTGCTCGAATTGGCCCGCAGCGAAGCTTTTTCGCTGCTGGAAAAGCCCGAAGAAGAAAAGGAGCGCCTCGATCTATTCCAGAGACTCGATCCAAATTGGCAGCTCCGGTACCAACTGGCGTCCGTCGGTTAAGCGGCAGACGTAAATAGCAGCCGATGAGATCGGAGCCCAATTGCGCGTAATCGCCGGGAAATATCGCAGCCGCCGTTTGCGAACCCTGCGGGGAATGGCGCTGCGGCCTTCGAGTGACCGCTTAAGGGAAACTCTCTTCAATATCCTCGGTCCGGCGCTGGAAGATTCCATTTTCCTGGATCTTTTTGCTGGCTCAGGCGCCGTCGGTATCGAGGCGCTCAGCCGCGGGGCGCGTGCTGCAATCTTTGTCGAGAATCACCCCGCTGGCGCAGCGCTGATCTCGCGGAATTTGGCCTCGCTGGAGATTCCGATTGCCCGGCAGGTTGCGACTCGCAAAACTTTTGCAGGCACTGGCGAGATCCTTCGAATGGACGCGCTGGATGCGCTCGAACTGCTCACGGATGCAGGCGCACGGATCGACTTTGTATTTGCGGACCCGCCGTATGCAAAAACTCGTGCCTATGAAGAGATCCTCGGATTCCTCGGCCAATCCGAATTGCTGGCGCGCAAGAGCCGCGTGATCGCCGAGCACCGCCGGAATCGCGAACTGCCGCCCATGGTTGGGTATCTCGAGCGCACTCGCGTCCTTGAGCAGGGCGACACGGCTTTGAGCTTCTACAGTTCCATACTCGCGGCCTGACTTGAACGCCGCACTCGAACTGCGGCTTCTCAGAAGTGGTCGCGCAGTCCCCGAAAGCTGGAGACGATCAAGAGTTTCCCGGTCCCGCTTTGCAGCTCACTGGTATCCCTGTTCCAGCTCGGAGCATGCGGAACAAACGCGGCATTGAGTCCTGCCTGTAACGCCGGATTGATCTCCTGCTGCGCGCTGCTGCCGATCAGCCATCCATGCGATTTGACGACGTGGTGTTTGTCGATCAACTCGCGGTAAACACTTGTGTTCTTGTCCGCCACGATCTCAATCGAGTCAAAGAAACCCTGCAGGCCTGAGCGCTCCACCTTTGCAGCTTCTTCCGCCTGTTCGCCTTTGGTGAACAGAATCATCCGATGCCGGCTCGACAGATAGGCGAGAGTCTCCGGCACCCCGTCGAGGATGCGCGGCGGCGTATGCTCGAGCTCGGTTACCATGGAAGCCACTTCGGCCAGCGCGCTCCGCTGAGCCAGACCTCCAGCCAGCTTCATGTAGCTTTGTTCTAGTGAGCGCGCGAAGCTGCGCACCCCATATCCGTGCTGCTGGATATTCTGCCGTTCGGTTTCGTTGAGGATGTGCCGCGCGTATGCCCGCGCATAACCGAAGGGCTCGACAAGCGAGAAGAAGCGCTCCAGGGTATTTTCGAAAAAAACGTTACTTTCCCAAAGCGTGTTGTCCGCATTGACCAGCAGGCTTAGCCTCCGCACGCCCGCACCTGTAATTCGCCGAGATGTTGCCGCGGCGTCATTCGTCTTTCGCCTTCCTCAAATGTGAGCCTCTGCACTCATGTGCGGGCACGAGCCGGGTGAAGTCACGCTAATATTCAGGCGTGTTGCAAAAGAGTATTGTACTGCGGTTCGCGAAAAACAAAGCGCGGATGCTCAGACCGATGCGGGAACAAATTCGTAACGTTCAATACGCGCCGCCACACCGCAACTTGTCTCCTGGCGGTCGACGCGGATGACGCGCCCGAAGCAATGAATTCTTACATCGCGGGTCGTGGTCATCTCTTTTGGCAAAGTGAGCACAAATTCGATAGGAACATCGGCCTCGAATTCTTCATCCGTCCAGAAATACAAACCGCGAAAGCTGACATCCCGGGTTTCTGCGACTGTTTCTGCAGGACCTGCCGATTTCTGCAGGTACAGCGTAAGGGGAAGCGCCATGGTGTAACGCCGCGAGGCACGGCGCTCAGTGGGATCGGCCATTTCTCCCCCGAAACAACTGCAAAGTTCAACAGAAAGTTAACACCTGAACGGTAAAAACCGCAATGAAGAGGACCCTACCGTGGTGCTCATCAAAAGCAAATTTGTAGCTGAGCCCGCATCTACTCTGGCCGGCTGCTGCTTTCTGGCGCAAGCAATCGCCTGCACGCGCGAAGGATACGCCGGTACGGCCAGCCTGCAGGGCGCGCCTCGCGAAAAAAGATTTCTCCTTCTCTTGGACTCGCGTAAAACCAGCGGGCCAGCAGTGCGAGATGATCTTCCAATTCTCGAAGTTGTGCAGTTCCCGGCCACGATGGCTCCGGATCGGTTTCGTCTCCTTCCGATGAAGAGGGCTCGAGTAATTCGCGAACGATTTGTTCGGCGGAGCGCGGTTGTCCGGCTGATTGGCCGAACTGCAGCACCAATGGTTCCCGAATCCTTCCATGCCGCACCGTAAACAGTGCAATGCCGTCCCGCTCAGCCGCTCGCACGACAACGATCGCCTCGAGGCTCTCGATCGGGCGCACCAGCTCCGGAATAGCTCGCCGTACCTCCTCTACTTTCTCCAGGCGTTTGTGCAAGGCCGCAGCACGCTCGAAAACCAATTGCTCGCTGGCCGATTCGCGCTCCCTGCTAAGTTGATCCGAAAGGGAACTGCCGCCGGTCCGCAGAAAGGCGGCTGCGCGGCCGGTTTCTTCAGCGTACTCCTCCGGTGTGCATCCGCCGAAGCATGGCGCCAGGCACATCTTCATCTCCGAATATATGCATCCTGGAAATTTTGGGTCGCGACGGATTTTGATCTGGCATCGTCTGATCCGGAAGAGGTCAAGGTACGGCTCGAGAAAGTTTTCGGCAGCCCGCCGCGTAGCAAAAGGCCCGACGTAGAGACCTCCCGTTCCCAATCGCCGCGTCACATACGCGCGCGGATACGGATTTGCAAGATTCAGCTTCAGAAACGCTGGGGCAAACAGGTGCAGTCTTTGGCGGTAATTCCCAGGCCACAGCGCACGAGCCTGCCACCAATGCACCAGCGTCTGTTCGAAACGAGAACCTGTCACTCGGAAGCGGATCCTTGCGGCGTAGTTTTTTAGGTTCAGGCGTTTGGAGACCGTCTCAGGGTCACCCAACAACGCACGCATGCGCCGCCGCAAATCGGCCGTGCGGATCAATACAGGCCGCGCGCCTTTCAGGTTCTCGCGAGGCTCGATCAGAACGACTGCCGGTCGCGCCGGCAAGCCTTCGAAAAACTCTTCCGGCCGAGCTGCGTCAAAATCGATTTGCTGCTCAAGCTCCATGACAAAACCAGCATACACGCGCTCGGCAACACTGACTCGAAGAAACGCACGAGTATCGGCAGGATCTAAGCGCTGAGGGCGGCACGCATACGTTGGTAGGTGGTGGTCAATTCTTCCGGCTGAACTCGCGTCTCACCCACGGTAGTCATGAAGTTGGTATCGCCGATCCACCGTGGCAAAACATGCAGGTGCAAGTGCCCAGCAATCCCCGCGCCTGCTGCGCGTCCGATATTCATACCTAGGTTGCAACCATCGGGGTGGTACAGCGTATCCAGTACTCGCTCGAGCCGCTGCGCGAGCAACATCATCTCCGAAGATGTCTCCTGGGGCATGCCCGCCAGCTTCGGTTCATGTGCGTAAGGAACGATCATGACGTGGCCTGATGTGTACGGATACCGATTCAAAATCACAAAATTCCTCCGCGCGCGTAGCACGACCAGCGACTGGGCATCATCCTGCCCCTCTGCTGCCGCGCAGAAAATGCACCGGTCGTCTTTGACGCCGCTGGCAACATAGCTATACCGCCACGGCGTCCAGAGATAATCCATTTTGAGGAACTACTGCGAAGGCGTCTGCTGTGGAGGAACTGCCGCTGCTGCTGCGGCTGCTTCGCCGTTTACAAAATCTTTGAGTTCCTTACTGGGCTTGAAAAAGGGAATGCGCTTGGGAGGAACCTCTACCTTCGCGCCTGTCTTCGGATTTCGGCCCGTCCGGCCGCGGCGCTGGCGCGTGCGGAAGCTGCCAAAACCTCGGATTTCGATCTTGTCGCCGGTCTGCAGCGCCTGAATGATGGAATCGAATATTGTCTCTACGATAGCCTCGGATTCCTTGCGGGGCAACTCGGTAGCTCGTATGACCTCTTCGACCAGATCGGCCTTGGTCATGGTCGTGTCATTCATCGCTGTTAACTCTCCCATAATCCAGAACTCCAGGCCCCACAACGAAATTCTAAACCGCTTGCTCTTCTGATTAGTTAGAAAGAACGCGCGAGAATATCATAGCTGGGCAAGGATCAGAGACTTTCGCGTTTCGCCAGAAGCGCGTCTCCAATCGTCGCTGTCGCGCGCGACTTCGACGACCTATATTCCTCCATCTCGCGATGTTCCGCCTGGCGCACCGCAGCGCGATAACTTAAACCGATTTTGTGCTGGTCGGGATTGATTTTTACAATCTTGAAATCGTATTCACGGCCGGGAGCAAGAAGCGAGCCCGAAGCAGCCTGCTTACCAGTCTTTTCCTTTTCCCGGTCGCGCCCGCGACGCTCTTCGATCTCAGAGATATGGCAGAGGCCTTCGATACCATCGGCCAACTCGACAAATGCTCCGAATGTGGTCAGCCGCGAAACTCTACCGCGAACGACGTCGTTCAGCTTGTGTGCCGCAAACCAGTTCGCCCAGATGTCGTTTAGTTGCTTAATCCCTAACGAAACACGCCGGTTCGCGGCATCGATCTTCAACACCTTGGCCGTTACCGTATCGCCCTTTTTCAGAGCTTCCGCCGGATCCTTTATCTTTCCGGTCCAACTGATATCGCTCACGTGGATGAGCCCATCAAAGCCCTCTTCAATTTCCACAAATGCGCCGAAATCGGTGAGATTGCGCACTTTGCCGGTAACTTGCGAACCTACCGGATACTTTTGCGCCAACTCGAGCCAGGGATCCGGCTGCGCCTGCTTCATGCCCAACGAGATGCGCCTTTGCTCCGGATGCAATTCGAGGACAACGACCTCTACCGCGTCGCCGACTTGCACCAATTTCGAGGGATGCTGCTTCCGTTTGGACCAGCTCATTTCGGAAACATGCACAAGGCCTTCGACCCCCGGCTCGAGCTCCACAAAAGCGCCGTAATCCGCGACTCCCACCGCTTTTCCTTGTACCCGTGTCCCGACTGGGAATCGTTCCGGAACCGTAGACCACGGGTCCGGCATCAATTGCCGGCGCCCAAGCGAAATGCGGCCCTTCTCGCGATCGAATTTGAGCACTACCACATCCAACTCGTCGCCCGGCCGAACCACATCGACTGGATTCGCCACACGCCCCCACGAAAGGTCGGAGACATGAAGCAGACCGTCCACTCCGCCGATGTCCACAAAAACGCCATAACTGGTAATGCTCTTCACTGCGCCGTGGAAGGTCTGCCCTTCCGTGATTGAATCCATCAATTTCTGACGGTGCGATTTCTGCTCGTCTTCCAGAATCGCCCGCCTGCTGACCACCACGTTACCGCGCTTCCGGTTGAGCTTCAGAACTCGAACTTCGACTTCACGGTCCTTCCACTCCTCGAGTTCGTGCACGGGACGAAGATCAACTTGAGAAGCAGGAAGAAACGCACGCACACCGACATCCACCACGAGTCCGCCTTTTACGCGATCTACGATCTTGCCGGTGATCGTGCTCTTGTCATGGTAAGCCTTGTCCAGATTGGCCCAAACGCGCCGGCGGTGAGCACGTTGATAGGAAACGATCAGGTACCCGTCTTTGTGCTCGCCTGTAAGCTGAACTTCGATGTCTTGTCCGGGATCAAGCCGAATCGGGTTATCCGCCTCCATAAATTCACCGGCGGGAATCAATGCCTCGGTCTTGCCGCCAATATCCACCACCGCGCCAACATCAGCTATCGCAACCACCCTGCCCTGAACAATTTCGCCTTCGGTAGGCGCTTGCTGGGGTGCGGCGTATTGATCCATCAACTGATTGAGTTCTTCATTCGACGGCGAACCGGACTCTGGGCCGGCTTCCTCGCCGGACCGCGCATCAATAGCAGGCACTTCAGAACTCGCCGAGCCCTCTTGTCGCGGCTCACCATCCGCGCTATTTGCGGATGCATTCGCCGCAGCCGCTTCAATCGTGGATGCCTCGTGATTGGGGGCCGCCGAGTCGCGTCCAGAGCTCGGCTCACTAACGGCTTGCGCCTCCGCTTCGGAAGCACGAGCAGCTGCATATGATGCCGGCGCGCCTGACGGCTCGATGCTTGGCACGTCGTAGTCGGAAAACATAACTACAGGCCTCCCAGGGAATAGTTTGCCCGCTCGGCTGGCGAACTTCCTTACGGAATCCCGCTCATGGAGCTTAGAGCAAGGAGGGAAAAACCACTCCGCTATAAGAGCTTATCAGCCGCGATCATACCGGCTTCACCAGCCTATGTCAATGAACCCGGCGGCTTATTCGTCCGTGATTTTCTGCGAACTTCGGGGGCCTGGAGCTTACGATCGAATGCCTCTTGAACGGCGAATTTCCTGCCGCCAATCCGCCGACGAAATCTCCACTTTGCGGCACATCTCGTGCAGCCGGGAGCGCACACGCTGGCCGATTCTGTCCACCAAGCTTTCTTCTCGCGTCGTGCTGATTCTCTGGCCCGAGGGCAGGGGAATAGCAGTCTCGCTGTCAGACTGATCGAGGTAATTCGTCGTGAGCAGCGTGACCCGCTTGTCGTTGTATCTCTTGTTGAGAATGTGCCCGATTGTGTCCAGAGCCCACGGAGAAGGTTTGCTCGCGCCAATGTCGTCAATCAATAGGACTTCCGCCTTGAGTACCGGCTCCAGCACACCCATTTCGCTGACCGGATGATCGGGGTCGTAGCTGGCTTGGAGGTCCTTCAGCAGTTCGCGATAGTCGTAAAAACGCGCCTCATGCCCGCGCACCATCAACTCGCGCAGCGCCGCGACCGCCAGATGCGTCTTTCCCACTCCGCAGGGTCCCATCAGGAGCAGTCCGGTCTCGCCGCCAGCCGGGTAGTTCCGGGCAAACGCCTGCACCACGAGTTTGGCCTGAGCAAGGCTGCGATCCCACGAGCCGCCCTCCGGACGGTCCCCTTCCCACAAATCAGTCTCGAAATTCTCAAAATCGCAGTGTTCGTATCTCCGCGGTATGCGGGCTCGCGCCAGGCTGCGCGATGCACGGCTGCTCTCCGAACATTCGCAAGGGATCGCCCAACTTAGCTTCGGCGGCCCTGCCGACGCCCCAGGCGTGGCGTGTTGGCGCTCAACGACGCGCTCGGCTTTCTGATTTGCATCCACGCGCTCGACCACGCGCCACCCGGTTCCGCCACACATTGCACATTGCGGATCAGCCATGGCTCGGAAGCATAGGCTCTGGCTGCCGCGGCTTGCAAGTCGGCGCGCTGGTGGAAAAAAACGGAAATGTGAAAAATAACCGGCAAGAGGAGGGAGGTGGCGAACTACTTGTGAACGCGGATCACGCGCGGAGCCGGGACGCGCGCGAGGGCATCGCGCGCCGGCTTGTGCTGTGCCGAACGCAGGCCGCGCGACAGCTCGTGCTGCACGAATTCAGCGAAAGCCTTCATCTGCCGCTGCATTTCGCTCATTTTCTCGCGCATGTTCAGGATGATCTCGATACCGGCGAGATTGACGCCCATCTCGCGTGTCAGCGTCAGGATGACTTCGAGTCGTTCGAGATCTGCCTCGGTATAAAGACGAGTATTTCCCTCCGATCGCGAGGGCTTTAGCAGTCCCACGCGTTCATAAAGACGCAGCGTCTGCGGATGCAGATTATAAAGCTCGGCTACCGCGCTGATCATGTAACCCGCGCGGCTCTTCTTTCTCGGCATTCGCATTGGCATAGAACCTCTCCTGCTCGTCACGCTGTCGCGCGCGCAAAAAGATCCTTGCGCGGGTCTTCCGGTTCCAGGCGCGCTAATTCGCGCAGCAAATTGCGGACGCGTTCGTCGATCGGCTTCGGCACGACCACCTGTAATTCCACATACAGGTCGCCCCGTTTGCCGGGCTGGCGCGCCGAAGGCACGCCTTTTTCACGCAATCGGAGCTTCTGACCGCTGCTCGTTCCCGGAGGCACGCGCAGCAGCGAACGTCCGTCCAATGTCGGCACTTCGACCTTTGCACCCAGCGCCGCCTCAGAAACCGTGATCGGCACCCTGATGTAAAGATCGTCGCCCTGGCGTTCGAAATAAGGATGCGGCTTTACTTCCGTGATGAAATAAAGATCCCCCGGTGGAGCGCCGTGCGTCCCGGCATTTCCGTGGCCGGGCACGCGAACGCGCGAACCGCTCGCCACTCCCGCCGGAATCCTCACCTCGATTGTGTCCGCGCGACGCACACGGCCATCGCCGCCACAAATGCGGCAGATCTGGCGAACCTTGCCCGTGCCCCCGCACCTCGTACACGCAACATTGAAGCGCATCCGCCCGCTCACCTGCGTGACATGACCCGTGCCCCCACACAGTTCGCAACTCTGCGGCGTGCCCACTTGACCCGAACCGCCACACGTGGTGCAAGTTTCGAGCCGCGAAATCGTAACCTTTTTCACTGTCCCGCGAACGGCTTCCCAGAAACTAATCTCGATTCCATACTCGAGATCAGAACCCGGCTCTTCTTCGGGAACGGCGGCTCCTGCTCCCCCGCGGAAAAATTGGCTGAAGAGGTCTCGGAAATTCGTCCCCGTTCCGCCGCCGAAATCAAAACCGCCGAAGTCAAAATGCGTGCCGGGTTCCTGTTCCGGGGGAACAGCGGTCCTGCGCTCTGCATCAAACCCGAACTGATCGTACATCTGCCGCTTCTTCGCGTCGGAAAGCACATCGTAGGCTTCTTGAACCTGCTTGAACTTTTCCTCAGCTGATTTGTCGCCGGGGTTCAGATCGGGGTGATATTTCCGCGCCAGCTTACGGTAAGCCTGGCGAATCTCCTTCTGGCTCGCTTTGCGGCCGACGCCCAGCAGTTCGTAATAATCTTGCTTCGTCGTGGTCGGCATAAATTCTATGGCTCTTCAACAACTTGGCTACAACTTAGACCAGCGCGTATTCAAGTCCGTCAGTTCGGCCTGTTCGCGCGATAACTCCTCGCGTCGCCGGCGCCTCTCTTCGTCGAGCCGTCCGCCCATCGCCGTCTCTTTCTGGTTGGCGCGCTCGATCCAACGGTCAATCCACCCAACCTTCTGCTCTACGCTCGCCGCATCAGACCGAAAGCGAAGTAGATGGCTGCTGATTTCTACGGCTCGGGGCGGAAATTCAGGGGGAGGCGATTGCTGCGCATCATAGAAAAGGCGTTTCCAATCTGCCGAAGGCGTTTCCGTCAGCGACACCTGAACCAGATAAAAATTGTCGCGCAGCTTCTGCAACGCAAGCGGCGGTCCCGCTCGCCTGATGCCCTCAGCCATCGCTTGCTCCCGTGGAATCAGCAATTACGACCTGCGCGGGACTGTCAAACCGCGCGTCCCGCATAACGTCGCAGGCCTTAGTTCGGCTTCTTCGATTCATCGACGTCGACGTACTCGGCGTCGATCACCTCGCCTTCGCCGCCCTTCTTGCCGCCGGCGTTCTGGCTCTGCCCGCCAGGGGCTCCGCCCGGCGTACCCTGACCTCCGGCCGCGCCTGCTGCGGCGCTGGCTCTGTATAGGACCTCAGCGAGCTTGTGCGAGGCCGCTTCCAACTCCTTCGTGGCCGACTGCATGCTCTCGAGATTGCCGCTGTTGAGTGCGCTCTTGGCACTCTCGATGGCGGCCTCCACCGGCTTGACATCGCCGTCAGCAAGTTTGTCGCGATTGTCGCGAATGAGCTTCTCCATTTGATAGACGCGCGAATCGAGCGTGTTTCGCGCCTCCACTTCCGCTAGTTTGCGGCGGTCTTCGTCAGCATGAGACTCCGCCTCCCGCCGCATCTTTTCAGCTTCGTCCTTGCTCAGGCCTGTCGAAGCAGTGATCGTGATCTTCTGCTCCTTGTTGGTCGCCAGATCCTTAGCCGAGACGTTCAGGATGCCGTTGGCATCGATGTCAAACGTGACCTCGACCTGCGGCATGCCCCGCGGCGCCGGCGGAATTCCCATCAGGTGGAACTTGCCCAATGTGCGATTGTCCTGCGCCATCTTGCGCTCGCCTTGCAACACATGAATCTCTACCGATGGTTGGTTATCCGAAGCCGTCGAAAATACCTCGGACTTGCGTGTCGGTATGGTCGTATTCCGCGGGATCAGAACGGTCATCACACCGCCCAGCGTCTCCACACCAAGCGATAGTGGCGTAACATCGAGCAGGAGAATGTCCTTCACCTCCCCGCCAAGCACGCCGCCCTGAATGGCAGCGCCAACGGCCACCACTTCGTCCGGGTTGACGCCTCGGTGCGGCTCCTTGCCTCCGAATAGATCCTTCACAATCTGCTGGACGCGCGGGATTCGCGTCGAACCGCCGACGAGAACCACTTCGTCGATCTTGTCCGACGTCAACCCCGCATCCGACAGCGCTTGCTTTACTGGGCCGATGGTGCGCTGCAGCAGATCTTCCATCAACTGCTCCAGCTTGGCCCGCGTCAGCTTGATCTGCATATGCTTCGGACCGGAGGCATCTGCGGTAAGGAACGGCAAGTTGATGTCAGTCTCCTGCGTCTGCGAAAGCTCGATCTTCGCCTTTTCAGCCGCTTCGCGCAGTCGCTGAATCGCCATGCGATCCTTGCTCACATCAATGCCTTGGTCTTTCTTGAACTCGGCTACCAGCCAATCCACGATCCGGTGATCGATATCGTCACCTCCGAGATGCGTGTCGCCGTTCGTGGACTTCACCTCCACCACTCCTTCGCCAACCTCCAAAATCGAGATATCGAAGGTGCCGCCGCCTAGGTCGTAAACGGCGATCGTTTCGTCTTTTTTCTTGTCCAGGCCATAGGCCAGAGCAGCCGCCGTCGGCTCGTTGATAATTCTCAGAACTTCAAGTCCCGCGATTTCGCCCGCCTGCTTAGTCGCTTGACGCTGGCTGTCGTTAAAGTAAGCGGGAACGGTGATAACCGCCTTGGTGACCTTCTCGCCCAGAAAATCTTCTGCTGCAGTCTTCAGCTTCTGCAAAATCATCGCGGAAATCTCAGGCGGGCTGTAGCTCTTGCCAAAGATCTCCACCCGCGCGTCATCGTGCGGACCACGCACAACTTTGTAGGGAACTCTCTTCGTCTCGTCGCCGACCTCGTCGTAGCGGCGACCCATGAAGCGCTTAATCGAATACACGGTATTTTCAGGATTCGTAACGGCCTGGCGCTTTGCCACCTGCCCTACCAGCCGCTCTCCCGTTTTCGTTATGCCTACCACAGACGGTGTCGTCCGCGCCCCTTCTTGGTTCGGGATAACCACCGACTCTCCGCCTTGCATCACGGCAACCACGGAATTGGTGGTGCCCAAGTCAATGCCAATGATCTTACTCATCTGTTCCTCCGTCGTTGCCCCGGAGCGTGGCAGCGCGGTCGGGGCGCGATTCCAGCATAGTGTATAGCTTGAGTGTATTTATGTCAAGTTGGTTGACAACGATAATAAGTGGCCTTCTTCCAGATAATTGCGCTACTGTCTCCCTCCTGACCACTGCCCCGGTACCATATTCCTACTTCATTCCTACTTCATTCCTACTTCATTCCTACTTCGCTCGCCACCCATCCACATTGTCACTCCCCGACGCGTCGATCTATCAAGCTTCCTCTGTAAGCTTCCTCCGGAAACTCAACTGCCCCGGTCTCGCCACCCCCGCCCGCAAAATTTTTGAAGCCAAACACTACTAAGTCATGCCGCATCCTATTACAATACCGCTTCCCATCGGATGGAATCTCTAGGGAGGGCACGTGAAACGTTTTTGGTTCCAGGTGTTTGTATTCGCCGCGCTGGCGGCTTTGGTTCCGCTGCTCGCCAATGCCAATGGCCGTCAGGCGCCGGCCAAGGCTGCCGCCGCTAAACCGGCGGTTGCGCAGGATCTCACCGCGCTCAAATCCGCTGGTTCGCGGGAGGCCCCCGTCACGATTGAGGTTTTCAGCGATTACCAATGTCCTCAGTGCCGGGTCTTTTATCTTGATACGGCGCGCCAACTGTTGGACACCTACGTACCCGCCGGCAAAGTTTATTACGTTCACCGCGATTTCCCCCTCTCCATGCACTCACATTCACGTGAAGCCGCTCGTTGGGCCAGCGCCGCTGCTATCGCCGGCGTTTTTCCTACTGCGGAACAGGCCCTCTACACTAAGCAGGACGAATGGGGCGCGACCGGGAAAATCGAAGACACCCTGGCAAGCGCGCTCTCGCCTGCCGACATGAAGAAAGTGCGTACGATTGAAGCGACTGACGGCGCCCAAATTGACGCCGCGATCGCCAAAGATATGGCGCTCGGCGAATCGCGCGGCGTAAATGGCACGCCTTCAATTTACGTGTTCCACAAAGGGCAGATGACGCCTCTTCCGCCGGGCGGGGTTAATTACTCCCTGCTGAAGCAATATATCGACTACCTTTTGCAACAGCGTTAAAGCATGAGTCAGACTTCTCCGATTGCGATTGCGCAGCCCCGCGCGCGCACGAAACTAGCCAGCATTTTGCTGGCTCTCGCGCGGATACTGCTCGGCGCAGTTTTTATCTACGCAGCGTACGCCAAACTTCACTTTAATGGCGCTTGGCATTTGCGTGACTACTACTTCTTCTTCGCGATGGGGATCGATTCGTACAAGTTGCTGCCGCTCACTGCCGTGCAGTGGATGGCAAAAATTTTGCCCTGGGCCGAACTGACACTCGGCGCCATGCTGATGATCGGGGCGGGCGTCCGCTGGGCCGGGTTGCTGGTGAGCGCTCTCCTGGTCATGTTCATGGTTGCTCTGGCCCATGCGGCTCTCGGTGGACTCGAGATCAATTGTGGCTGTTTCGGCAACAACAGCGTAAAACCCGGAACAGAGCTTGTTCGCGACGTAGGCCTGTTGGCGGTCGCTGTTGCCGTTACCGTTGGAGGATTTCTCTCGCATCGCTCCGGGAAGGCGCAGGTCTAACTTCTCATCGTTCGCTGGTCGGCTTCGCTTCTCTCCTGCTCAACCCGGCGCAGGCAGTATCGACTGAATTCAAATGCAACCATTGCCTTCGATCAGTTTCCAGATTCACGGCCGCAGACTCGCAGGACGCCTGGCATTTACGATACTTTTTGTGGGTGTAGTTCTTTGCGGGGCCGCCGCAGGTTTGTTGTTCGTCTATTCCACGGACCTACCCGAGATTCGGGCTCTCGAAGACTACCGCCCAAACGTCGTCACGGAGATTTACTCCGACGACGGACAGCAGATCGGAAATTTCGCACTGCAGCGGCGCATTCTCCTCACCTGGGAACAGATTCCGCAGGTACTCATAGACGCCATCACTTCCACCGAAGACCAGCATTTCTTCGAGCATTGGGGTGTTGATCTGCCGCGTGTCATGGAAGCCGCGTGGCGCAACGCCATTCGCGGCCGCATTCGAGAAGGCGCCAGCACGCTTACCATGCAACTCGCCGGCGGCTTGTTTCTCGACCGCTCCGACCGCAGTTTTCGCAGAAAAATTCAGGAGACGCTGCTGGCCATACAGATCGAGCGCAACTACACCAAACAGCAGATCTTTACGATGTATGTCAATCAGGTCTACCTGGCGCATGGCAACTACGGATTCGAGGCCGCGTCCGAATTCTATTTCGGCCGCCCTGTCGGCAAGTTGACTTTGCCCGAAGCCGCCTTGCTCGCCGCTCTCATCCGGGGCCCGACCTACTCTCCCATCATGTATCCGAATCGCGCTCTCGAGCGCCGCAACCTCGTGCTCGATCTCATGCAGCGCGATGGCAAGATCACCACCCGACAGGAGCGCGAAGCGCGCCAGCAACCGATCATTCTCAATGTGCAGTCACCCCGCAATGAGTTGGCGCCTTATTTTGTCGAAGAGATCCGCAAATATCTGGAGTCGACCTACGGCACCGAAGCGGTGCACGAACGTGGCCTTCGCGTCTACACCACTCTGAACGTTGCCATGCAGCGTGCCGCCAACAGCGCCGTCCGCGACGGTCTGCATGCGTATGACCGGCGCCACGGGTGGCGCGGCAATCTGCCGAATGTCATTCGCGACCAGCATGCCTCATTACAGAATTATGACAATGACGATTGGCATCACTCGATTTCCAAAGGTGATTATGTGACCGGCCTGATCGTGGCGGTCGACGACACAGCTGCGGTTATCAAGATCGGTCCCTACCGCGCCGTTCTGACGCAACCGGATTTTGCCTGGACCGGGCGCCGCCTGCCGACTCAATTGCTCCACGTCGGTGATATCGCGCAGTTCTATATTCGCGATCTGAGCGGCAGCACGGCGCACGTAAACCTCGAGCAGGACCCTGGACCGCAATCGGCTCTGGTCGCGATCGACAATGGTTCGGGCGAAATCAAGGCCATGGTCGGTGGCTATAGTTTCGAAGATTCGAAATTCAATCGCGCCACACAGGCCCAGCGGCAAGTAGGCAGCTCCTTCAAGGTCTACGTCTATGCCGCCGCCCTTGAGAAAGGTTTCACACCGTTCGACACAATCCTCGACGCGCCATTTACGGTGATGAGCGGTGGGCAGGCGTATTCACCGCATAATTACGATGAACGCTACGAGGGGATGATCACATTGCGCCGCGCGCTCGCCGGCTCACGCAACGTGCCTGCCGTGAGACTGGCCGACAAGCTCGGCATCAACGACGTGATAGAAGTCGCTCGCCGTTTTGGCATCACCAGCCCTTTGCCTCCTTATCTTCCGATTACCCTTGGTGCAGCGGATTTAAATCTGATGGAGCACGTGTCAGCGTTTACGGTTTTTCCCGATGATGGCATCCGCATTGACGCCCATCTGATTCGCCGTGTGACCACTTACGACGGCGCCTTGCTCGAAGAGGCGCGCCCTCCCGTGCACGATGTCATTTCGCCTGAAGTAGCACGCACCATGGTCGCCATGCTCGAAGATGTCGTCAACTTTGGTACCGGCGTTGGCGCCAAAGCTTTGGGTCGCCCGTCCGGCGGCAAGACCGGAACGACAAACGATTTCACCGACGCTTGGTATATGGGATTCACGCCGCAAGTTACCGCCGGAGTTTGGGTGGGATTCGACGATAAACAGAAATCACTTGGTAATGGCGAAACCGGAGCCCGGGCGGCGCTGCCGATCTGGCTGCAGTTCATGCAAAATGCGCTGGCGGGCGCCCCTGTCGAAAATTTTCCAAACGTTGTGCCGCTGGAGCAAGTGGCTCTGACAAAAACGGTCCATGTAGATACGCCCGATAGTGCGCCTACGGAAGGATCAGAAGAGGGCAAAGGTCATAATGCTCCGCAGCCTCCGCTTCCGTCACAACCCGCAGTAGCGCCACAGCCCGCGCCGCCGGACAATCCGCCGGATCCGCCCTCGAGTGGTACGCAAACGCCATCCAACCCCAGCGGCCAATAATCACGTCTCGTGAGGTGGTTTCCAATCGGGATGACGGTCACGCATCCACCCATGGATCGCGCCAGCCACTTCGTCGAGGTGATCCGTGAAAAAATGGTCTGCCATGCGCACAAAAACCACGCGGCTCGCCGTAGCGGCTTGCGGACTAAATGTGCCGGCGAAATCTTCGAAATGAGCTTTCGCGGCGTACTGATCGTTTTCTCCTTGAATCAACAGCTTTGGTTTCGTGCAGGTCCTCAAGTAACTAAACTCGAGCTTTCGATCGTCAATGGGGAGCCCCAGACCAATCATTTCGATCACTCGCGCGTCCATACAGCCTGCGCGCAAGCCCACCCATGCTCCAAAACTGAATCCCGCCACGAGAAGAGGAACGCCAGCGAACTGATCTTCCAGATAATCGATGGCGCTGCGCACATCCTCTTCCTCGCCGCGACCCCGATCGTAGCTTCCCCCGCTCGTCCCCACCCCCCGGAAATTGAAACGCAGCACTGGGATTCCCAGAGAGTCGAGCGCCTTTGCCGTCCGGTAAACCACTTTGTTGTGCATCGTGCCTTGATACAGGGGATGCGGATGACAAACAACTGCCGCCAATCGGACCTCATCCGGTTGGTGTGGTACCCACAGCAAGCCTTCCAGTTCGCCGCCTGTGCCGTGGATGCTCACTTCTTTGTGGGTTGCGTGCATTTCCGCCGAATGACAAATCCTATCTCGAAACGCGGCCTGCGAGGCCGCCAGCTATGAAGCTTTGCAAGTTATTGTGACGCGTTGCCCTGATTGGCGGGCCTTGCGCGATCTTAGGAGGCGAACTACTGCCGCTCTATGACAACTTTGGCCGAGGGCACTTCGAGCCGGACTAGATGCAGTTTCTCGTCAAAGTAAATTTGAATGTCGAGATCGGTTGAATGTACGCGCAAGGCTTGCAGGCTTGCTCCATCAGCGTTTGTACCGCCGATAGACTCCACATCGATGCTTCCGGGCGTCGCGTCTTGAGGAATCAGGACGGGAAACGTCTGCTTCCCCTTCGTGTTCCAATCGTAGAGTCTCCCCAACACCGTGTATTGCTCGTATAGGTTGTTATCGAGTACCGCCACTCGCGGCGAGGTAAACTTGAAATCGCGCAGCAGGGGCTGTTTGGCCCCGGCAAGTGTCGCGGAAGTTTTGGCCGTACCGTTTTCAAAATCCACTGAACCTGATGCTTTCTTCTCGCCTTCCGCACTCCAGCTATAACGCTGCGGACTCCCGTCGGCCGCAACGTGCAACTGGCCCCACGTCCGCATCGCCGCGCTCCCGGATACGTGAATGATGGTTTCACCTTGAATCAGCCAGCCGTTACCAGCGGGCTCGACGCTGAAATCCTCAGTGCCGGCCTCGACGTTTTGCTGCAGAATACGAAATCGGCCCTTGTCTGCGCTGAAGCTGGAATCGGCTGCGGCGCCCGCAGCGCGCAAAATCGAGCCCGCCGTGCTCACGAGTAAAATCACTGCTGTCAAGCCGGCACACCACAACGCTGCTCGAGTTTTCACTTCTTTATCCGTCGCCCTGAACTCGCCCAGGTGCATTTGTGACTCGCTTGGCAAATGGAGCCAGTGCCAGAATCGTCGATACTACCCGAACCGGATCCTCGTCGGCTCCTACTCGGTAGTCGGCCTGTTGGTAAAAAGGCAACCGCGCCGCCAGAAGGCTCCGAAAACTGGCCTCATCGCGGAAAAGCGGGCGATTGTTCATTGTGGCGCATCGTGACAAAAGCAATTCGACCGGGCAATCGAGCCAGATGACGGTCGCACCGAACTCGCGAAGTCTTTCCACCATGCCGGGTTGCGCGTAGGTTCCTCCGCCCAGCGCCAGCACGATTGGCTCTCCCGATTCAGCAACGCGGCCGAGTGTTTTTTCGAATTGCTCGCGCTCGATTTCCCGAAACGCCGCCTCGCCGCGCCTTTCGAAAATCGTGGAAATGGCCAGCCCTGCCGATTGCTCGATTCGTGCGTCCAGATCCTCAAAGCGCCACGCCAGTTGCCGAGCGAGCAGTGTTCCGACCGTCGTCTTGCCCGATCCCATAAAGCCCGCTAGGCACACTAACGGTCTGCTATTCACCCGCCCCGCAGTCATTCGAGGTTGCATACCGTTGCGATGTGTCTACTGCTGTTTCCAAGATGAGCAGCGCGATTTCCACGCCTCATAACTCGCATCGCGCGAAAATCGCGCACTTTTGCGAGCGGGATCTCCGATGCGCGGCGGCTTTGCGCGTGTCGCGGTTCAAGAGGACGAGGAACCTTGTGCGGAGTCCCCGTCGCGCCTCTTGAG
The DNA here is from genome assembly GCA_035650755.1 of Candidatus Acidiferrales bacterium. Lineage (GTDB taxonomy): Bacteria > Acidobacteriota > Terriglobia > Acidiferrales > UBA7541 > Palsa-189. The sequence continues at coordinate 47,505 of DASRHB010000035.1, read as the reverse complement.
GGCGCGCACGCGCGCCTTAAAAAGTCGCGCCAAGAAGTGCCAGCGGCGGCACCGCCCCGTCGCTCTAAACTTTCACTATTTTGTGCAACGGTCAGCCGACCGCATCTTGCAGGGGAAAAATGCAGCACCGGCGCGAAGTTTACTCTCGCTTTGAGATCTTGATAGTGCCGTTGAATGAAGAGAGCTCGACTTTCGCACGGCCATCGTTCATTGTACCGAAGAGGCTCTTCGCATAACTGTTGCGAGGTGCAGGCATATTATGCCGGTCCGGGACAACCGGCGCCTGGTTGATGACGTTCCCGTAAAGGGACGTCGCCCGCACGTCAAACGAATCGTTGGTTGAAAACCGCACTTCAATCGTGCCGCTGTAATTCTTCAGAACGTAGATTCCGCGATTCATGAAACTGCCGTCGAAAAGAATGTTGCCCGACGAGGTCTGCACGTGCACGTTGTCCATCGTCGGCTGAAGCAGTTGAAAATTCCCGCTGATCGACGTAGCCTCCAGCCGCCCGGCACATCTTGTGCACGTTGTAGAGCCGCCGATGCTCTTCACCATCAGATAACCCTCGACGTCTTGCAATGACAGGTTGGCAGCGACAGTGTCAAACGACATATCTCCGTGCACGCTGTCAACCGTTACGTTGCCCGAATCACTGCGAACCTGAAGTTCCGATTCCATGGGCACGCTGATGTCGTAATCAGCCCTCAGCGTATCAGGATTCGCATTCGCCGAGCTCACCCGTGTAGCGATGTCGATACGGTTTCCAACCTGCTCCGTATCGACTTCAACATTACCACTCCCGCGTTGCCCGGTGATCGACACCTCTTGCCGATCCCAGGCCTTTACCTGTATCCGGCCCGTCGCGTTTTGTATGGTGATTACCGGTTTGCCTTGAACCGTAAAGTGCCGTTCGAACCGGCGCGTCTGAGCACTGCCCGCGTCTGCCACACAAAACGCGAGCAGCGCTATTCCCGCAACCCGCAAGCACACAGAACCTACCCCGCCGTTCATTGTCCCTCCGAAGCACTGCGGTCCGTAGCCGTCGCTAGCAATACGGCCTTCTGCTCATACGCACCATAAAGATAATCGCGCGCCATGGTATCGTCAGGTTCTTCGCGAACGGACTTCTCGCAGTCAGCGATCATGTCATCGATGATGCCCAGGTTTTCCCGCAACGAATTCGCCAGGGCAGGATTGCTCTCTGGCAGCGAATCAAACACTCGTTTCACGTCGCCGTCAAGCGTTTTCCCAAGGTCGGCCGCGATCAATCGGGGGCTGGCGGTCGAGGTACTCAGGTGCAGCGGAAGTATTGTCGCTGATTTCGACCCAGCGTGCTGATAACCAGCCAGGAACGCGGCAATCACCAACAAAGAAACCGAGGCGGCCGCTACAGTCCATCGGGGCGCTGCCCCAAACCAGACCCACAGCCACCCAGCCTTCGCCGGCCTCTCTCGTATCAGGCCCTCGGATTCCAACTGCCGCCGAAGCGACGCCCACAAATACTGAGGTGGTTCGACCTCCGCACTACCCCACTCTGCTCCCGCTCCCCGGATCGCCTCCAGATCGATCCACAGCGCATTGCACTTCCCACAGCTTTCCAAATGCCTCGTTGCCCCGGCGCTTAAGGGGCCGTCCGGCTGCTCTTCGAGCATCCGTTCGAATTGCTCGCATGGGCTTGGGCTCATCAACTCTCTCCAGCTCTGGACCTGGTTGGCCTTTTCTGTTTCTCGATTGCGCTAATGACCGCCGCCTGATCCGCCTTTAGCCGCCTGCCGCTCTTCACGCGCCCGGCTGCGTTCAAATTCCTGTAACAGCTCCCGCAATCGCATACGAGCCTTGTGCAGCTGCGATTTCGAGTTGCCAATCGAGCAGTTCATAATCACGGCAATCTCGTTGTGTTCGTAACCCTGAACGTCGTGCAGCACGAAGATCGAGCGATAACCTGGCGGAAGTTGATCGACAGCACGTTCAAGATTCACCCGATCAACCGAACCAGAAAGCCGCAGATCGGGTGCTCCGATATCTTTCCGTGGGCCGCCGCTTTCCTCGTCGGGCTCGGTCGCCTCATCGAGCGAGGTCTCCGCAAGACTCTTTTTGCGAAGACGCATCAATACCACGTTCACGGCCAGCCGATGCAGCCACGTGGAAAACGCCGACTCACCCCTAAACGTTCCGATCTTACGGAAAAGCTGTAAAAACGCCTCCTGAGTAAGATCTTCCGCCTCTGCGGTGTTCCCTACCATTCTCAGGCAGAGCGCGTAAACTCGGCGGTTGTGCAGCCGGTAAATGCGTTCAAAAGCCTCGGCGTCACCCTGTTGTGCCCGCCGAATGGCCTCCGCTTCACCTAACTCGCGGACTTCAGTTGGTCTCGTTCGGGCCACCGGTCCCGTCGGGACGCATCGGTACTATCGATGCCATCCCTGCTCCTCAAGGTTGTCCAGTAACACTACTTATTATTATCTAACACGCTCGGGCGCGTTTCGCTTCTATGGGAGCGCCGAGCAGGTGTTGTTTTTTCTGTCGGCGCCTGGGCCCCCGTTTTGCGGGAGCTTGGCTCTAGTTTGGGAATAAGCGCCGCGGGCCGCTTATTGGGATGCAACGGTTTGGGACTGAGCGAGTTGGCCCTGCGGCGAAATGCGGCCAACTCTGCGATGGGAAGCGCGCACAAAAATGACTTCAAAACGATTTCCACTTCTCGAAGGCTGGTGTTCAGGTCATAGTCTAGAATCTCCAGGCAGTTCCACTGCTTGCTCCAGCCTACTGCGGTGCCCTCGGCAACCTCCTGTGCTATTTCGCGCGCCTCCCGTTGAAGCCCCGCTACAATCTCTTCCAGTGCTCCCAGCTTCCGGAAAAAACGCGTGCGGGTCCGAAATCGTATCAGCGCCAACAAGCTATTCGACCGTGCCACCTGCCGCGCTCGCTCGCTTCGAAAGAAGCCCGGCCGCAAAGGCGCTGTATTCGCAAACGTACCAAACTGCCGCCCGTGTTCATATAAGCAGCGTAAAACCGCTCGTACCCTCGCTGCCAGGCGCTCGAATAGTTCACCGAACATGCGAGCCTGCTCGCGTGCAGGCACAAGCTTCCCTTGCCGGCACGAATTGAAGGCGTCGTTCAGCGTAACACTGAGGATGCTGTAGGAAATCTCGAGTTCGTTCAGGATAGAGTCAAAAAGGCGGTCTTTTTCCTCCGGCAACCATGCCGCCCAGTCTTCCTGCACACTTGCGGTGCGGCGGAATCCCCGATTGGCCACTTCACCGTCCAAACCGCACCTCCTGCGGGGAATGGGATGATATCACAGCGGGTTAAGGTAAGCGTTTTCTTGACGCTCCAAGAAAGCCATCGGTATACTGCGGAAGAGGTCAAACGGAAAGCCTCCTTGCCCTTCGAACCTCTCGATCAGTATCTCCAACGCAAGAAAAAGCTCGCCGAGATCGAAGCGTGCGGCGAAGATCACTATCCGCATAACTTCGACCAAACCTCGACCCCGGCCCACATCGTTGCCGCCTATGGACAAAGCGATGCGGCATCCCTTGAAAGCAACCGCATTACTATACGAACAGCGGGACGTATTTTGACTTTGCGGCTGCACGGCAAAGCGGGTTTCGCCCACATCCAGGGGGACGGCGCCCGGCTCCAGCTTTACGTAAAACTCGATTTCGTTGGCGAACGAACCTTTCGTCTTTTCCAATTGCTGGATATGGGCGATATCGTCGGCGTTTCCGGTCATATTTTCCGTACCAAGACCAATGAGCTGACGATCTGGGTCCATTCCTTGAAACTCCTTTCGAAAGCTTTGCTGCCGCTGCCGGAGAAATGGCACGGACTTGCCGACGTCGAACTCCGGCACCGCCAGCGCTACGTCGACCTCATCGTGAATGCGCGTGTGAGGCAAACCTTTCTTCGTCGCGCCGAGATCCTGCGCGCAATCCGTGGCTTCTTCGATGCGCGTGGCTATGTCGAGGTGGAAACGCCCATGATGCAAACCATCGCCGGCGGCGCCGCGGCTCGGCCCTTTGTCACCCACCACAACACTTTCGACATCGATCTTTACCTGCGTATCGCACCGGAGTTGTATTTGAAACGCCTGCTGGTCGGGGGTCTCGACCGGGTCTATGAGATCAATCGCAATTTTCGCAATGAAGGCGTCTCCAGCGAACACAACCCCGAATTCACTATGCTCGAGTTTTACCAGGCCTATAGCGACTATCGCGACCTCATGGCCTTGGCGGAAGAGTTCTTCGCCACCCTCGCGCAAAAAATATGCGGCTCAACTGAAGTCACATTTGGCGAACATAAACTCGACTTCGGCCGCTGGCAAAGGCTCTCGATGCGCGAGGCCATCGTGCAACATTGGCCTTCTCAGGCAATGCCGGCGCCTTCGGTTTCCGAATTGGCCGCGCCTGGTGGTCCGCGCAAGTTGGCCGAGCGATACAATGAATGGCTTAAACACACGATGCAGCCGCCCAGCCCGCCGCTGGCCTTCAACTCCATGTCCGATGGGGAGATCACCGGCCTGCTGTTTGAAACTTTGGCCGAGCCCAAATTGATGCAGCCAACCCTGCTCTACGATTTTCCGACCGACATTTCGCCTCTGGCAAAATGTCGGCCCGATGATCCATCGCTCGTCGAACGCTTCGAGGTGTTTGTCGCCGGCATGGAGCTCGGCAATGCTTTCTCCGAACTGAACGATCCTGAAGAGCAAGAACGCCGCTTTCGCGAGCAGGTCGCGCGCGGTGGCGAGGAAGTGCCGCGCGAAGTCGATCTCGACTACATCCGCGCACTCTCGTACGGCATGCCTCCAGCCGCTGGTATGGGAATTGGCATTGACCGCTTGACGATGCTGCTCACGGATTCTCACTCCATTCGTGAGGTCATCCTTTTCCCGCTGCTGCGTCCGCAGCAGGATTCCAACCAATGAGATTTGCCTGGCTGCTGGCGAGGCGTTATTTGCGATCGCCAAATCGTCCCGCCGTGCTTCGCCTGGTTACTTTGCTGGCGGTTGTGGGTGTCGCTTCAGGCGTGGCCACGTTGGTCATCGCCCTGGCAATGAATAGCGGATTTCGCACCACGTTGCAGGATCGTCTCCTGGGCGTCACCGCTCACGTCACTCTTTCCCGAGCAGGATCGGAAGCCCTCAGCAATTACGCACAACTCGCCGACCGTTTGAGCCGGATCCCAGGCGTGAAAGCAGTCGCCCCGGCCATCTACATCACCGTGCTCCTCTCATCGGGCGGGCGCGCTCACGGAGTCGTGGTGAAGGGAATTGATCCCGCCATGGAAGCCAAGCGCAACGAGGCGCTGCAACGAGTCATTCAGGGGAGCGCTAGTTTTTCGCCTGACTCGGAGGGTTTCGATTCCGTCGTCCTTGGGAAAATGCTCGCGAATGACTTGAACTTGAGGCCGAACGATTACGTCACGCTGACGAGCCCGGCCGGCCACATGACGCCATTCGGAATGATTCCCCGGTCCGCCCGCTTCCGCATCAGTGGCATATTCGATTCCGGATTCTACGATTATGATGCCAACTGGGCCTTCGTAACACTCCATGCGGCGCAGAAACTCGCCGGTGTCGGCGACGTCGCCAGCGTCCTCGAGTTCCGCATCAGCGATGTCGATCGGGCGGAGCAAATGGCCCGAGAACTCGTCACCGACGCCGGAAAAGAATACACAACCACGACTTGGATGGATGAAAATCGGGCGCTGTTCCGCGCGTTGAGTTTGGAAAAATTAGTTACGGCCCTATTTATTGGTTTGATAACTTTTGTTGCAGGCTTGAATATTCTTGTCGTGCTCGCCATGACCGTGAGTGATCGCGCTCACGATATCGCCGTTCTCATGGCCATGGGCGCGCGCCGCCGCCAGATTCGCCGCATTTTTGTCTTACTCGGTATTGCCGTCGGCGGCTTTGGAACAGCGGTGGGGCTCGCCGCCGGCTATTCGCTCGCTTGGGCAGCGGGCGCCTACAAGCTGATTCCCCTCGATCCTCAAATCTATTCTGTGCCTTTTGTCCCCTTTCAGCCGAATCCCGCGGACGCCCTCTGGATTACCGCCGCCGCTCTGGCCATCAGCATTGCTTCCACTCTCGTCCCGGCTAGATCTGCATCCCGCATTCAGCCCGTCGAATTACTCCGTTACGAATGACGCCGTATACGTATTTTCCCCTCAACCAAATACGGTCGGTGTGGGCGTGTCTCTGGTTTGGCTCGTTGCGTGCTCCTTCCTTTGTAGCCCTCCTCGGAGGTGAGGCAAGACAAGCCATCGGCGCTCGCCGCACTAAAGTTCATCGGCCCCAATCGTCACAATTACAAGCGTTTGTAATGACGCGCAGCGTCGCCGATAATACTCTCTGGTGACCAGAGGCAGTTTTTGGCAGAAAAGGGGAAACAAGTTGGACCGCAAACTGGCGAACTGATGCTAGTCTGCAAAGTTCGGCATCCAATGGAGTAGGGATGCCCATGTGAGGGAAGCGTGAACGCGCTGGAAGAAACCCTGGCCCCCGCCGAGCGCGCTGTTCCGGAGAGCGACCCCGGCGGCGTGCTGTTGGAAGCTCGCTGTCTTCGCAAAGTATACGGAAGCGGCGTCACTGCCATCACGGTTTTGGATGGGGTCGACCTCTCGCTCGCGCAAGGCGACATGGTCGCCGTCGTCGGACCGTCAGGCTCGGGAAAAAGCACGTTCCTTCATTTGCTGGCTGCGCTGGACACCCCAACAAGCGGTACAGTATACTTTCATTCGAAAGCGGTGGCGGCGGAGCAAAGCGATTCTCTCGCCGAGTTCCGAAACCGGCGTATCGGCTTCGTCTGGCAGCGGCATCATCTTTTGCCCGATTTTACAGCGGCCGAAAATGTGGCCATGCCTCTACTGATGCGCAACGTTGGTTTTGGCGAAGCGCTCCGCAAGGCGCATGAAGCACTTGATGAAGTCGGGTTGGCTTCTCGTACGCAGCACCGAGCCGCCGAGCTGTCCGGGGGAGAGCAGCAGCGCGTGGCCATTGCGCGGGCGCTTGTGACCAGACCGGCTGTCTTGCTGGCCGATGAACCCACCGGCAATCTCGACGAAAGCAATGCCGTCGCGATTATGGATTTGATCGAGCGCTTGCATCGGAATCATCTGCTGACCTCTGTCCTGGCAACTCATAATCCTGTTCTGGCCAAGCGCTGCGGCCGCGTTCTGCGGCTGGAACATGGCGTGCTCCGGCCGGACGCGGCTTACCAACAGGGCCCTTTACCAGTAACCGAGGGAGAAAAGAGTTGAGCCGTGTTTGAACGATATACGGAAAAGGCGCGTCGCGTGATCTTCTTCGCGCGTTACGAAGCCAGTCAATATGGAAGCCCGTACATCGAGACTGAACACCTGTTGCTCGGTCTGATGCGTGAAGACAAGGCGCTCGCGAACCGTTTTCTGCGCACGCATGGCTCCATCGAGTCGATTCGCAAGGAGATTGAGTCGCGCATCACCATCCGCGAACGAATCTCCACCTCGGTCGAAGTGCCCTTGAGCCAGGAGTGCAAGCGCATCCTCAACTACGCCGCCGAAGAAGCCGAGCGCCTCGGCCACAAGCATGTCGGCACCGAACACCTCCTGCTCGGTATCCTGCGCGAGGAAAAGTGCTTTGGCGCAGAGATACTTGCCGAGCGCGGTCTGCGCCTCTCTTCTCTCCGTGAAGAACTCGCTCGCAGCGCCGGTGAAAAAGTGCAGGTGAATCGGCCCAAGGAAACTTCGCTTCTCGCTGAGTTCAGCCGGGATCTCACTCAGGCCGCGCTCGAGGGCCAACTCGACCCGCTCGTCGGCCGCGAGAAAGAAGTTGAGCGCGTCATCCAGATCCTCTGCCGCCGTACAAAAAATAATCCTGTGCTGATCGGCGAACCCGGCGTGGGCAAAACAGCAATCGTGGAAGGCCTCGCACAATGCATCGCCGACGGCGACGTGCCTCCATTCTTGGCGGACAAGCGCATTTTGTCCCTCGATCTTTCCTTGATCGTCGCTGGCACGAAGTATCGCGGCCAGTTTGAAGAGCGCCTTAAGACCATCATGAAGGAACTGATGGAAAGCCAGAACGCCATCGTCTTCATCGATGAACTGCACACGCTGGTCGGCGCCGGCTCCGCCGAGGGCTCCCTCGATGCCGCAAATATCCTGAAACCCGCCTTGAGCCGCGGCGAAATTCAATGCATCGGCGCCACTACGCCCGGCGAATACCGCAAGTCCGTCGAAAAAGATCGCTCGCTCGAGCGCCGCTTTCAGGCCGTAAAGGTCAACAGCCCGAGCGAAGAAGAAGCCATTCGCGTTTTGCAGGGCGTCCGCGAGCGCTACGAAAAATTCCATGCCATCAGCTACACCGATGAGGCCATTCAGTACGCTGTCTATCTGTCGAGCCGCTACATCCCTGACCGCTTCCTCCCTGACAAGGCTATCGACCTGATCGACGAAGCCGGTGCGCGGGTCAAACTCCGGCAAGCCACCCTGCCCGACGAAGTCGCGGAAATGCAAAAGCGCGTCAAATTCATCACCCACCGCATGGAAACGGCAATTGCCAATCACGAGTTCGAGAAAGCGCGCTTCTATTCGGAAGAAGAACGCAAAGAAAAAGACAATCTGCGCCAGTTGCGCGAGCGTCTGAAGCTCGATGACTCCACCACCGGAATTGTCGCCCGCGAAGATATCGAAGAGGTCGTCTCACGCTGGACCGGCGTTGCCGTCACCTCGATCAAGGAAGACGAACAGCAGAAACTTCTGCGCATCGAACAGGAACTTCACAAGCGTGTCATCAGCCAGGAAAAAGCCATTACCGCTTTGGCCCGCGCCATTCGCCGCAGCCGCGCCGGCCTAAAAGCGCCCGGTCGCCCCGTTGGCTGCTTCCTGTTCCTTGGACCCACCGGTGTCGGCAAGACCGAAGTCGCACGCCGTCTCGCTGAATTTCTCTTCGGCAGTGAAAAATCCCTGGTTCGCTTCGACATGTCCGAATACATGGAGAAGCACTCGGTGTCCAAGCTGATCGGAGCGCCTCCAGGGTATGTCGGCTACGAAGAAGGTGGCCAGCTCACCGAACGCGTCCGGCGTACGCCTTATTCCGTGATCCTGCTCGACGAAATTGAAAAGGCCCATCCCGATGTGTACAACATCCTGCTGCAGGTATTTGAGGATGGCCAACTCACTGATGGCTTGGGCAATACCGTCGATTTCCGAAACACGATCTTGATCATGACCTCGAATCTCGGCGCTCGTCATCTGCAGAAGCGTGCCTCTCTCGGGTTCCAATCCATGGGCGAAGAAGGCGCGGGCAAATCCATGGACGAGATGGTCATGGGTGAGGTCAAACGCGTCTTTAATCCGGAGTTCTTGAATCGCCTCGACGAGATCATCTTGTTCAATCCGCTCACCGACGACGATCTCTTGCGCATCATCGATCTGCTCGTGGGCCAGATCAATGACACGCTGATTCATCGCCAGGTGCAAATCGTCCTTACTCCGGAAGCGCGCCAGTGGATTCTCGAAAAGACCTGCGGCGACCGCAGCTATGGGGCAAGGCCGTTGCGACGGGCATTGCAACGGTATGTGGAAGATCCGCTGTCGGAAGCGCTGATCCAGGGAGGCCTGCAGCGCCCGGCGACGTTGGAAGTGCACGTCACCGCTGATGGGCTCGGCTTCCGCCCGGTCGTCGAAGCAACCCCGGTTACCCACTAACGAATCTTACGCCCGCAAGTCGCCCCGCGAAGTCTGTGGGAAGTCGGCCTTTCGCGTCTTTTGTGCAGGTCGAAGAGGCCGTGCGATAGGCGCATAATTCGGCGCGTACGGCAGCGGCGCATTTGTGAGTGCCGGTTTATTCGAAAAAACCGCGCCGCCATATTGTGCAGCGCTCTTGCGCCCGCTTTTTTCGCGCAAGGTAGCTAACAGTCGGGAGAGCAAACAATTTTCGCTTGGGGGGTGCGGCCTTGACATTTGACATGGCCGCACATAAGAATTCCTGCCTGTTTCCTGAGGTCAACATTTCGAGGTTGCTTGCGCTCCTGCTGTGTCTGTTTGCGCTCGGCCTGCCGCTGGCTGCGCAGATCACTCCCGGCGCTCCGGTCGCTCCGCCTGAGCCCGAGCCACAGGTGACACCGGCGCCGAACCCTCAACAAAACCAGCCTCCTTCCGACATGCCCACCATTGCCCAAATCAGATTCGAGGGGAACCGCCGCATCCGAACCGAAACTTTGCAGGCGCGCATCTTCAGCCGCGTCGGCGATCCCTACAACCAGGACGCATTGCGCCGCGACTTTCAGGCGTTGTGGAATACCCAGTATTTCGAAGACATTCGTCTCGAAGTCCAGGACAGTCCCGATAAGCCCAATGGCAAGATTGTGACGTTTTACGTCGTCGAGCGCCCGATCATCCGCCGTATCGAGTACCACGGCATAAAATCCATCACCGAGTCAGACATTCTCGATCGATTCAAGGATCGCAAGGTCGGCCTCTCGGTCGAAGGCCAGTTTGACCCCACGAAAATCAAGAAGGCCGAAGTCGCCATTAAGGATCTCGAAGCCGAGCACGGCCACCAATTCGCCGTGGTGAAGCCGACATATGAAAAGATTCCCGCCACCAACGCCGTCAAGCTCGTTTTCACGGTCGATGAAGGACCAAAAGTCAAAGTCGGAATGATCACCTTCCAGGGCAATCACGCCTTTTCCAGTAGGCGGATCATCAGGTCGATGAAACTTAGTCGTCCCATCTCTATTCCCTTATGGTTCTTCGATGTACCCATCATGCACAAGACCTTCGACCGCCAAAAGCTCAACGAAGATCTCGAAGCCGGTATTCGCGATCTCTATCAAAGCGCTGGCTATTTCAAAGTGGTCGTCAAGGACCCGATCCTCAACACTGTGGACGTCAATCGCCCCGGCCTGGGTCCGTTTCCCATCATTGGGCATGAGCACGGCAAAGCTACAAACATCACCATTCCCATCGAAGAGGGCGAGCAATACCGCATGGGCAAGCTGGTGATTCGCAGCGCCGACCCCGAAAAGGGCCTCTCCTTGAAACGCGAATATCTCGAGGCCATCTTCCCCCTCCACCAGGGCGACATCTTCGATATCAGCAAGATCCGCAAAGCGATCGAAAACTACAACAAGCTCTACGGTGTCTACGGTTACATCGATTTCACCGCTGTTCCCCTTCCCGATGTCCACGATGACACGAAGATCATCGACCTGACGCTCGATTTCGACGAGCAAAAGCAATATTTTGTTCGCCGCATCGATTTCTCCGGCAATACAACAACTCGGGACAAAGTCATTCGTCGCGAACTGATGCTGAGCGAAGGCGACATCTTCAATAATCACGCCTGGGAACTCAGCCTGTTGCGCCTCAATCAACTGGATTACTTCGAAAAGATCAAACCCGAAAACGCGGAAATCAAACGCAATACCAAGAACTCCACCGTGGACATCCTCCTCAAGCTGAAGGAAAAGGGGAAACAGTCCATCAGCCTCACCGGTGGCGTCAGTGGCATCGCCGGCAGTTTTATCGGCCTCAGTTATCAGACCAATAACTTTCTTGGTTTGGGCGAGACGCTCACGTTATCCGGACAAGTTGGCGATATCCAGAAAAGTGCGCTTTTCGGTTTCACCGAACCTTATCTGCTGGACCGGCCGATCGCCACTGGTTTCACGGTTTCTTATTCGAGCTTCAACTTCAATCAATCCCGGCAGGAATCGATTCTTTTCGGGCAGCAGATTCAGATCAATCCGAATGTCGAGCAGGACTACACTCAAAACACCGTAGGCGGCACCTTTTTTGCCAGCTATCCGCTGCGCAAGTTTTCCTTTGCTCGGCTCGGAATGACCTACGGCTATTCCCATACTGACATCACCGCTTACAGCACCGCGTCGACCGATCTTTTTGAGGTCTTGCAATTCCAGTCCCTCGGCGGACCTTCGGCGCTCACCGGCATCGATTCCAGCTACATCATGCCTTCGTTCACCTACAACACCGTGAACAACCCGATGAATCCTTCGACCGGAAAATCATTGTTTTACTCCGTGAAACTCGAGGGCGTCGGCGGAAATGTGAAGGCTGTGACCAATGTCCTCGAGGCCAAGTACTTTCGCCCCACCTACCATAAGCGCAATGTCCTGGCGTTCCATTTCGTCGGTTCTTTTGTAAGCGGTTACGGCGGTCTGGTCACTCCTCCTTTCGAGCGGCTCTTCCTGGGCGGTGAGCAGGACCTGCGCGGATTTGATATTCGCACCGTCACCCCAATTGCCTTCATCCCCATCGCCACCACCACTTCGTTTTCTTACGTCGATCCGACCCACCTCGATATCGCCGGCAACGCCACGGTGCGCACCACTCCGGCCATACCTGTGCTTACGTTTGAGCCTTCCTTCCCTGGAGGGGACACCTCGGGCGTATTCAACGGCGAATATCGCATCCCCATCGTTGGGCCGGTCCAGGCTTCCGCGTTCCTCGATGCCGGCGTGGTCGGCGCATTGCGGACCAACCAACTGCAGATCAATTCGCAAGGGCTTGGCACCATCCAGGCATTGTTCCCGAATTTCAACAGCAAGGCTCTGCTGCTTCAGCCTGGAACAAACTTCGCACCTCGTGCCTCAACCGGCATCGAGTTTGTCGTGCAATTGCCGATCATCAATGCGCCCTTCCGGCTGTATTGGGCCTATAACTTCGCGCGCGTCGAGCAACAGATTGCGGCGCCTATCGCCAATTTCCAATCGAATCAACTGCAAGCGATTGAAAATTCTGTCGGTTCCGGCCTATGGAATTCCCAGATTTTGCCGCAATTGCAGAATTATCAGGTGAATAGCCAGCGGATCAATTTCTTTGAGCCGGCCTCAACCTTCCGCTTCACGGTCAGCCGGACATTCTGAATGAGCGACGTGCGCGCCCCGTCTGGGCAGGAAAGGTCACGCAAATTGGAGCGACAAGCATGAACGCGCGGTGGGGATCTCTTTGCCTGCTTGTGGCTGCCCTCGCTGCCATAGGCTGCGGAAGCAGCAACTCGAGCAATGCCACTCTGACTATCTCGCCCACTTCCGCAACAGTATTGCTCGGCACCAGCCTGCAATTCGTTCCCAACGAAGCGGGCTCGAGTAATGCCATTACCTGGAGCGTGAACGGGGTCGCCAACGGCAATGCAACCGTCGGTACGATCAGTTCAACCGGTCTTTACACCGCCCCCGCGACACGCCCGGTCCAGGCCTCGCCTGTGCCTGTTCCCATCATTTTTGCCGCCGCCAATACTTCGGTCCCCGGCTCCGGCATCACGGGTTCTGTCATTGAACTACAGAGCGGCTTTGACTTCACCAATTTCTCCCCCGGAAACACAATTAACATCTCCAACAATTCCGTAGCCGGCTGGAATGGTTCATTCATCATTGAAGCGGCCGGAGTTCTTCAGAACGGCAATCTCGGAGTGCAAATCGCCACTCCCGCCGGGCCGCCTGCAAACGGCGTCGGCGGCACCGCCACTGCCATCCCAAACATCACCATCACCGCCCAGGTCCAAAACACAAACGCCATTGCTTCCGCCACAATCACCCTGGATTCGGGCATCCGTGTAGCTTTCGCGCAGCCCTCCTGCAGCATCGGAACCGGCGAAACATTCTTGTTCGCCTCGCTGGTTTCGGTCTCGGGCACCTCCAATCAGGCTGTGAGTTGGACCCTCAGCGGCGCGGGCAGCATCGATCTCAATTCCGGCCTTTACACCGCGCCCTCCACCACGGGAACTGCGACGATTACGGCAACATCTCTCGCCGATCCCACCGAAAGCGCCAGCGCCACCATCACTGTTGTTAGCGCCGCCGACCCGACGCTTGCTTCGGTCAGCCCATCCACAGGAGCGATCGGCGCTGCCTTTGAAAATGTCTATCTCTCCGGATCAAACTTCATCTGCACCACCGCCGTCTTTGTAAGTAACGGCGCGACCAACGTGGCTCTGCCGGTTGGCTCAGTTTCCTCCCTGTCCTCCAGCTCACTTCTTGTGGTCCTCCCCAGTTCCGTACTCTCCACGCTGCCATCCTCGGGCAGTACCGTCACACTGACTTTCACGGTGGAGCGCCAAAACGGCTCACCCCAGCAATGTTCTCCATCGCCGTGCGTCGTCACTCTATCTCCGGTTCGCCCGGCAATTGTGGGGATCACTCCAGACAGCGTGCGGCAACCGTCCAGTGGGACTTTCAATGTGACCCTTGATGGCGGATACTTCGGCACGACCAGAACGGCGGCGAACGTCACAGGCACGCCAGTAGTGAATTTTCAAATTAATGGGCAGGCGATCGCGGCGCCCACATTTGCCTCCGACCGACAGGTGGTGATGGCTGTGCCGGCCGGCAACGTCAGCGGCGGACCCGGACTGTATCCCATCACAGCCACAAACAAGACGCTAGGTTCAGCCAACGGTTCGATGGCCGCTGTTAATTTCTCGGTGCAGCCCTCTCTTTCCTCTGCTCTTGTTCCGACCTCGATTGCTGTCGGCGCCGCTCCGGCATCGATCGCGATTAATACAGCCACGGGTACAGCTATCGTTGCCGATCAGAATTCAAACGACATTGCTTTGATCGATCTCACCCAATCTCCGCCAGTAGTCAAAGGGTTTATCTGTACTGGGACGGTCGGAGCTGTTCTCAATGTAACGGAGACACCCTGTGCGACAGCATCGAGTCCGGTCAGCGTTAGTGTTGACAACATTCGAAATCTCGCCCTTGTCGCCAATAACGCAAGCCCCACACCTACCCTCGCCGTGGTAGACCTGACCGCGCAGAGAGTGACCGCGCTATTGAGTTTCCCGTCGGCGGATTCCAGCGGCAACGCTTTCCCCCTTGGTCCAGTGGCTGTTGGCATCAACCCGACAACAGGGCGCGCGCTTGTGGCCTTCACAACTCTCAACGGCACGAATGGATCGAACGTTGGAGCCGTATTGGATCTAACACAATCCCCTCCTGCACTGGTCACCGTCGCAAATATCAATAACGGCCCTAAACCCCGCATCGCGGTGTCCGCAAGACTAAACTGGGCCTTGGCCACTCCCGGCGGCGCCGGATCGCTTTCCATAGTCGATTTGAGCCGGCAAACTACAAACGCGATCACTAGCGTAGCCCGCATCAACGCGTCAACAGTGTCGGCCAATACTTCAGCTGTGCCATCATTGCAGGTGGGCCAGCCGGTGTTGATTAGCGGTGTTGGCGATCCGAGTTTCGACGGGATCTTTCCCGTGACGGCGGTGTCGAGCGCTGGCTTTCAATACGCCCAGCAGGGTGCAAGTGGCGCCTCAAGCTCCGGGGGCACTGCCTCCTACGCTAACCCTGTGGCCACCCTCGCCACTCCAGCCAACGTGCGGGGGGTTAGCATAAACGACGAAACGCAGAAAGCTCTTCTGGTTGATTTCAATGGCAACGTGCCTGGTTTCGTATTCGGTATCCTGGACCAGACCTCCACGTCTGTAAACGCACTCTCCCCGGCCACGAGCAATACGGCTACCGCGATGAATCCACTGACGAACGTTGGTGTCATCGTAAACAGCGTAAGTAACCAGGCATTCATAATTGATCCGTCGGTTCCGACGGTCATTACTTCGGCAACGTTCGCCACTGGCTCTTCACCAGTGGACGTCGCCATCGACCCGGCCACTAACACCGCGCTTATCGTGAATCACGGCTCCAATAGTGTGAGCTTTGTTTCGCTTGGCGGAACCCTGCGTTCGGGTTCGCCCCAGATCATCCAGACCAGCTTTTCGCCCGTGAGCGCCCCCTTGCAAACCTCGTCGCAGGTAACGATCACTTCCTCTCTTGGGTCGCAGGCCGCCTCTCCAGACCAAAATGTGACCTTAATAGGAAGCTTCACCGCCAGTTCCGTCCCACGCCTCGACGGCGACAGTACGCTCATTACCAAAACGGGCCTGTTTCCCGCGGGTTGCGGCTCCGCTCCCAATATCTGCCGCGTTATGACCGCCACAATTTCTGGCGCAACCTTGGCCAACAATGGTCCGCGATACTACGCCATTGACGTCCAGGATTCCGGCCCAACATTCTCCAACGTCGCGCACCTGCAGGTAATTCAGGCAGTGAACTTAATCAGCGGTTGCCCTAACCCCTCGCCCCAAGGTGTGGCCATCGACGCTGTTCGTAACGTTGCACTCGTCACCGAACCCGGCACGCCTTCCCAGCCGTGCGGCAACGTCGCTATGGTTAGTCTCTCCTCGAGCAACGGCTTCACCGTCGGGACGGGCTTTGGGGGAGCTCCCGAACTCGCCGTCGGCACGAATCCGCAGGGTGCAGCCGTCTATCCACAGGCAGGTTTAGCTGTCGTTGCTAACTCCGCCAGTAACAATGTCTCGATCGTTGATATCGTCAATGACGGTGTGCCTGCAACCTTTACGACCGATCCGCTTCCCACCGGCGTCGCCGTTGATCTTGGCAAGGGCAACGCCGTCGTAACCGCCAACGGCGCCAGCGTAGTCGATCTCTTTCCGGTCACCACAACCGCGCAAACGCCAACTACGATCGGCGTTCAGAGCGCGCCCAGTGGCGTCGCTATAGACCAGGTCAACCACGTTGCCGTCGTTGCCAACACCAGCAGCAACACTGCGAGCGTCCTTAACTTGAGTTCGAACTCAGCTACGAACACGAGCGGTTCCATCAGTTCCCCTCAGGGTGTCGCCTTCGATCCGATATCCGGCAACTTTCTGATCACCTCCAGCGCAACAAATCAGGTTGTGGCGCTCGATCCCAACTCCGTTTCCTCCACCGCCATTCGCGTAGGCATAGATCCGAGCTCGATCGCCTACAATTTCGAGAGTGGCACGATGATCACCGCCAATAATCTGAGTCAGACGATCACCGTCGTCGATTTCATAAATCGGACCGTTCGGGGCGTGTTCTCGTTGCGCTCATCCACGCAATTCGCGGTCGATATCCACCCGCAAACGAATCTGGCCGTCGTCGCCGACACGCCCGATAACCAGTTGTTGCTTGTGCCCTTGCCTTACTGAATGGTGCTCTTCCCGATGCAACAAAAGGCACTTTGCACAGCATCTTATGGCCAACCGAGTTGACGCCCCGAAAATGCGGTCGATATAATTCCCGTTTCTATTTTACGAAGGAGACAGTAATGAAAGTTCATCACAACACAAAACTATGGACGCTTACACTGGCGCTGCTGTTTTTTTCGGCTGCGGGCGCCTGGGCCCAAACGGCTGGCGGCGCCGCTCCTTCGGGTCAGCTCAAGATCGGCATTTTGAATGTACGCCAGGCCATCGTCACTACGGGCGAAGGCAAGCAGGCTTCCGCGCAGCTTCAAACCCAGTTCGCTGCCCAGCAGAGCGACCTGCAAAATATGCAGAAGCAGATCAATGATTTGCAAAATCGCATCAGCAACAGTCACGGCACTCTGAGTGACGATGAACAGGCACGCCTGCAGCGCCAGGGCGAACTCCTGACCCGCCAGTTTCAGCGCAAGCAGGATGATTTGAATGAAGCGGTCAATGCCGCGCAGAGCGATGTCATCGACAACATCGGGCGCAAGATGCTCGATGTTCTCGACCGCTACGCGCGCGAAAATGGCTTCACGGCCGTATTTGACACTTCCGCGCAGGGCTCGCCCGTCGTTTACGCCTCCAGTCAGATCGATATCACTCAGGAGATAATTCGACTCTACGATCAGGCCTATCCGGTAAAGGTCAGCAGCAATGCGCCGGCTCCCAGTTCTGCACCGGCAGCCGCGCCAAAGGCGCCGGCTTCAACCGCGCCCCGCAAGAATCCGTAACGGCGTTCTGACCGCACGACCCTACGGCGGTCCGGCAGTCGAGGTAAACAGCGTCGCCCGGTGGTCCCCATGGGGCGACGCTGTTAGCCTGTTTCTTCGGCTACAGCGTTCCTCCCCTCCCTTGCTTTTGCAGGTCCCGGCAACTATACTGAATCTTCGTCCGAAGCCGGTCGCATGTTCTAGTGGGCGCGAGCCCACTTTTTTGTTGGTGAAAAATCCCTGCGGACGGTCGGCCATCGATGGATTTGGAACGCATACGCGACGCCGCCGAACGCGCCGCACGGACGGCCGGCGTAGAAGTTGTTGATGTCGAATGGAAAATCGGCAAGCAACGATTCTTGCGCGTTTACATCGATAAGCCGGAAGGCATCAGTCACCGCGATTGCGAGGCTGTCAGCGAGCAGTTGGGTGTGCTCTTGGATGTAGAGGACCTGGTTCCCGGTCCCCGTTACATCCTGGAGGTTAGTTCTCCGGGCCTCGATCGCAAGCTGACCAAGGCCCCCGATTTCGAAAGGTTTGCCGGCCGCTTAGCCCGGATTTCAACGGTCGACCCGGTCGAAAATTCGACTTTTTTCGAAGGCCGCTTGGCGGGCTTTAGCAACGGTTCCGTAAAGCTGGACGTCAAAGGCCGCATCATTGAGTTGCCTCTAGCCGGGATTCGCAAAGCGAACCTGGTAGTGGAGTGGTAGGAGCAACGGAATGGCGAATCTGCTGGACCAAATGATTGAGCAGATCAGCCGGGAAAAGCATATTGAGCCGGAGATCATCGTGGCCGCCATCGAAGACGCCATGGTGGTTGCGGCGCGGAAGTATTACAAAACCGAAGAGAATCTCCGCGCCAAGTTCAATCCGGAAACCGGCCAGGTCGACGTGTATTCGGTTCGCACCATTGTAGACGAGGTCGCCGATCCCAAAAACGAAATGACGGTTTCCGAAGCTCGCAAGCACGATCCTCATCTCGAGGTCGGCGGCGAATTATTGATCGCCAAACCGACTGGCGTGCTGGGCCGCATCGCGGCACAGACCGCCAAACAAGTCATCATGCAGAAAGTGCGTGAGGCTGAGCGCGACACCATCTTCAACGAATACAACGGCCGCGCCGGAGAATTGGTAAACTGCATCGTGAAGCGCTTCGAGGGTCCTGACGTCGTCGTCGACATGGGGCGAACCGAGGCGCGCCTCCCGAAGCGCGAGCAGTCGCGCCTTGAAACCTATAACCTCGGCGATCGTCTTCGAGTCGTTATCAAAGCCGTGGACCGCGCTGCCAAAGGTCCGCAAGTCATCGTTTCCCGCGCCGATCCAATGTTAGTGCAGCGTTTGTTCGAAATGGAAGTTCCCGAAATCTATGACGGCACGGTGCAGATTCGTGCGGCCGCCCGCGAAGCCGGCGAGCGCACCAAAATCGCCGTGGTTAGCCGCGATAAGGACGTGGATCCCGTGGGCGCATGCGTGGGTATGAAGGGCATGCGTGTGCAGTCGATCATTCGCGAACTGCGTGGCGAAAAAATCGACATCATCCCTTATTCCGAAGATATCGTTGCCTTCGCGCAAAAATCGCTGAGCCCCGCAAAGGTGACGCGCGTGCAAATCGTCGATCCGGAAAACAAGCATCTCGAAGTCATCGTCGAGGATACTCAGCTCTCGCTGGCAATCGGCAAGAAAGGCCAGAACGTCCGCCTGGCGAGCAAATTGATCGGCTGGAACGTCGACATCAAGAGCGAGGAAGAAAAGCGCCAGGAAATTGAAGCGCAGATGGCCGCCCTCACCGCGCCGGGCACCCCTCTTTCGGAACTCAAAGGTGTCGGGCCAAAGACGATAGAAAAGATTGAAGCTGCTGGTGTCCCCAGCATCGAAAAACTCGCCGATATGACTCCCGAGCAGTTGACCGCAATCCCCGGCATCGGCGAAAAAATGGTCGAGAAAATTCAGCTCGCCGTCGCCGCGCACTTCCAATCGCTGGAACAGCAACAGTCCGGCGAGTCGGCTCAACCCGCTGCACTTGAGGAACTCGAAGAGCAGCCCGGCGAAGCTGAAGAGTTGGTTTCCGAAGGCGCAGCGCCAGAAGAACCGGCTCCCGATAAGCAGGGCGCTTCCGCTGAACAGTACAACGAAGCCGGAAAGCAAGCCTCTGTGGAATCTCCATCGAGTCAGAACGAAACGGCGGTGGAAGAGTCCGCCGCATCCGAAAACGAAAACGTCGAAGGGGAAAAGAAAGCAACGCACGAATGACGGATTCAAATCAGATTCGTATCAATGAGCTGGCGCGTGATCTCGAGGTAAAGGCCAAGGCCATCATCGACTATTTGCCCGAGGTTGGCGTCACTGAAAAGAAGACGCACTCAAGTTCCATCGACGTCGCCGCTGCCGAAAAAGTACGGGCTCATTTCCGCAAGCTTGCCGAAGAAGAAGCCGAGGCTGAAGCAAAGGCCGCTGCTGAAAAAATCGCCAAAGAGGCAGCCGCCAAAGCAGCGCGCATGAAACCTGCTGCCCCCGCCGCTGCTGCGCCTCCTCCCGGCACAGCTAAGCCGGCCGTTCCGGCACCGGCAGCTTCGGCGCCCGCGGCCGTCGCTGCTCCGCCAAAAGTTCCGGCTCCCTCTCCGGCTGCTGCAAAGCCGGCCGTTTCAAAACCAGCGGCGCCTGCAGTTCCCAGTGTTCCAAAACCCGCTGCGCCGGGCATGCCTGCGCCCGCTCGGCCTGCTGCA
Organism: Candidatus Acidiferrales bacterium; assembly: GCA_035650755.1. Classification (GTDB taxonomy): domain Bacteria; phylum Acidobacteriota; class Terriglobia; order Acidiferrales; family UBA7541; genus Palsa-189. The sequence goes on along the minus strand of DASRHB010000035.1, from coordinate 27,045 downwards.
GCACCTTCGGCTCCGAGTACAACTCCCGCTGCCCCTGCGCCACCACCTGTAGCCGCCCCACCGGCGAAACCGGCATCCGCGCCGGCAGCACCGGCACCCACGCCGCGACCGGCATCACCGTCGACAATACGCCCAACTGCGCCTGGTGCTCCGCCCGTCGGTGTGCCTCGTCCACCGATGCGTCCGGCGGCACCCGGAACGGGTGCGCCGACTGGCATCCGTCCCGGTGCGCCTGCTGCTCCCGGGTTTGCGGCTCGTTCCGGAACCCCCGCCGGAGCCCCCGGCAGCGCCCGTCCGCCTCTTGGCGCCCCGGGCAGTCGCCCGCCGATGCGTTACCCGGGAGCGCGTCCCGGAGCGCCGCCGATGCGCCCCGGCGGACCGCCACGGCCTGGCCAACGGCCGATGCGCCCGGGAGGGCCGATGCCACTCCCGGTGGTCCCGCCTCCAAAAGCGGAGCCCGGCAAGCCGATTTACGAACGTAAGCCTGCCGCTCGTGCTCGTCCCACGCTCGAAAAACGCTTCGAAGAGGGCGAACGCAAGCTGCACCCGGTCCGCACGCGCACCGGTATCACCGAACGTCGTGCCACACGCGTCGAGCCTGTCGCACAGCCGCCGCGGCCTCCGCGCGAAATCACCATCACCGAAGGCATCACCGTCCGCGAACTCGCCGAAAAGCTCGACGTCCGCGCCAAAGACGTTCTCAAAGAACTTCTCGATCGCGGCGTTTTTGCTTCGATCAATCAGGCGCTCGACGTGCCTACCGCCACGAGCCTCGCCGAAGCCTTTAGCGGCATCGTCAATGTTGTCTCTTTCGAGGAAGAAGTCGTTCAGGAAGTCGCCAAAGAAGAAAAGAAAGAAAACCTGCAGCCCCGCCCTCCGGTGGTCACCGTTATGGGCCACGTCGATCACGGCAAGACCAGCCTGCTGGACGCAATTCGCCGGACCGACGTCGCCGCCGGCGAAGCTGGCGGAATCACCCAGCACATCGGAGCCTCCGTTGTTAACGTCGACGGTCGCCGCATCGTTTTCGTCGATACTCCGGGCCACGAAGCCTTCACCCGCATGCGCGCTCGCGGCGCCAAAGTCACCGACATCGTTGTGCTCGTGGTCGCGGCCGATGATGGCCTCATGCCGCAAACTCTCGAAGCCATCGACCACGCGCGCGCCGCCAATGTCCCCATCGTCGTCGCCATAAATAAAATCGATAAGCCCGAAGCGCAGCCCGAACGCGTCAAGCGCCAGCTCGCCGACCGCGGGCTCATGCCCGAGGAATGGGGCGGCGATACCGTCGTCGTGGAAGTCTCCGCCCGCGAAAAGACCAATCTCGACAAGCTGCTGGAAATGGTTCTGCTCGTTGCCGATTTGCGCGAGCTTCGCGCCAATCCCAATGCCCCCGCCAGCGGCACCGTGCTCGAATCACGTGTCGACAAAGGCCGCGGGCCTGTCGCCACCGTTATCGTCCAGAACGGCACTTTGAATACCGGCGACGTCTTCATCGTGGGCGCCGTTTACGGCAAAGTTCGCGCCTTATTTGATGATCACGGCCATCCGGTCAAAAAAGCTGATCCCTCCACACCCGTGGAAGTTCTCGGTTTGCAGGGCGTGCCCGAAGCTGGCGATCAGTTCCAGGTGGCCGACGAGGCCAAGGCTCGTCATATCGTCGATTACCGCCAAACCAAGCTCCGCGAGGCGACCCTCGCCCGCAGCGCCGGTGCTCGCATAACGCTCGATCAGTTGCACGAGCAACTGAAGAGCGGTGAAACGAAAGAGCTGCCCATCGTCATCAAGGCTGACGTTCAGGGCTCCGTCGAAGTCCTCAGCGAGTTGCTCCCGAAGCTTTCCACCGATCAGGTCAAACTCAAAATCATCCACGCCAGCGTCGGCGCCGTCACCGAAACCGACGTCCTGCTCGCTTCCGCTTCTGGCGCGATCATTTATGCTTTTAACGTGCGGCCCGATCGCAAAGCTATCGACCTCGCCCAGCGTGAAAACGTCGATATCCGTACTCACTCCATCATTTACGAAGTCACTGACGAAATTAAGAAGGCTATGGCCGGCCTGCTCGAGCCGGTTTACAAAGAAACCCATCTCGGCCGCGCTGAGGTTCGCGACACTTTCCGCATCAAGGGTGTGGGCATGATTGCCGGTTGTTATGTTCTCGACGGTATCATCAAACGCGATGCCGAAGTGCGCGTCGTCCGCGAAGGCGTGGTGATCTACACCGGCCGCGTCAATTCGCTGCGCCGGTTCAAAGAAGACGCCAACGAAGTACGCTCCGGCTTCGAATGCGGCGTGGGCGTATCGAATTTTAACGATATCAAAGTCGGCGACGTGCTCGAATGCTTCGCCATGCAGAAGCAGGTCCTCGCCGAAGCCACCGCATAGCCGGTTGTTTCGGCTGTCATTCCGAAGAGTTCGCGCAACTCGAGCGGAAACCCGATTTTGGCTTCCGCGAGAACAAAGGCGCGGACGCCGAGGATTCTGCAGTTGCTCTTATGGGTGCCTCACCCCTCGTGTTTAGGGGTGGGGCTGTTAGTCACGCTGCGGAAAGTTGCGATGGATTTTTGAACTCTTCGCAGCGCGAAGCGTTGTCATCACGAGCGCGCTTCACGCCAGAGCGCCACTTACGCCGTTTGAAAAAGCTGTGCCGGATACCGAAGCCGCGGGTGGGCCAGAGATCCGCGGTTGGGTTAGGCTGTCCGACGACGATGAACGAAGGACTTCCTGTAGTTCTAGCGGCGCGCGGAAGCTCTCATCATGAGGTCGCCAGCGGCGACCCAGAGATCTGCAGTTGCTTTTCGAGCCCCTGCTGCTAGCACTGAGCTGAATACCATGCCTGTCGGCTTGCTTACCCTCGAAATCTACATCCCCGATTCCCATTCCCTTAAGGATAAACGCCAGGTCCTGCGCAGTCTCAAGGACCGACTCCGCGCCCGCTTCAACGTCGCCGTCGCCGAACTGGACCATAATGACACCTGGCAGCGCGCTCAGGTCGGCGTGGTCACCGTTTCTAACGACGCCGCGCACCTCGAGCAATCACTCCAAGCGGTCTTCAACGAAGCCGAAAATCTGCTCGGCCGCGATCTCATCGACCACAACCTCGAACTCCTCTGACAATCCCAATTCTTCTCTTTGCGCGGTTGTTGCGCGTGCGGGGCTGAGAGTCACGCGATGGCGTTAGATTTTGTAGCTCTGGTCGTACCTGCCGAGTTTATCGGCGGGAGACCTGAAGTTTTTCGCGCTCAGCCGGCGCATGGCAGCCGGACAGCGGATTAGAGCTTTAGCCCTGACAGCCCCCGGCACCTCATCGCCGCTTTAGCGGCGACATTAAGCCCCTCGCAATGCGAGCGGCTTTAGCTGCTGAGGTCATCGTTCGCGAATTCTCGCCAGGCTCTCTTGCCCCGGCCGTTACATTCGCCTTGTCGCGCTCATCACGAGGAAATTCGCTCGCATATGCGAGCGAATGACGAGGGATCTGCTTTTGCTTTTTCCGGAGCCCCACCGCCTTCCGCAGTGGGGTAAAGCATCGTTCCTGAAATCTGGGCCATAAACAGTCGCTGTCTTTTAGGGGCGGTTCTTCGGAGAGCGATTACGCCGGGCTACATTTCCCTCGAAATCCTCCTTACCTTTGCGATTGCGTCACAGAGCAGCCCCGTGAATTGTTTTGGAATAAACTATTCATATGACCGTTCCAGGCCATCGCCACGAACGCGTTGCTACCGAAATCCAGCAGGAAATCAGCGCCATGCTGGCCGGAGAATTGAAAGACCCGCGTATCTCCACCTTCGCTGCCATTACCGAAGTACGCGTCTCCCCCGACCTTAAACAGGCCAGGGTCTACGTCAGCGTTATGGGCCCTGAGAACGAACAAAAAGACACCATCAAAGCTCTTACTGCAGCCTCCGGCTTCATTCGCCACGAACTCACCGAACGCCTCCAGCTTCGCCGCTCCCCCGAACTGTTGTTCGTCCTCGATCGCTCCGAGGAATACGGCCGCCACATCGACGAACTCCTCCGCCGCACCAAATCCGGCTAAATCGCGAAGAATTCCCTCCGTCCTGTAGCCGCCGGGCGCATCCATCTGCTTTCAACAAAGCGCGACGCTTGCATAAGCGTGTCATCATGAGCGCGCTTCAGGCGAAAGCGCTGCTTTCGCCGTTTCAAAAACGCGCGAGGGATCTGCAGTCGCTGTTTTGCCTGCCTGCGGCGCCAACACGCCCTGCATTTGCGTCTCTTGGGGGCCGCTTCTTGTCCGTCGCGGCCTGCCCGGCGTAAGATCGCCTCCGTATGAAATACTCCCGCCGCGACTTCATGAGATCGAGCGCCGCCCTCGGCGCGGGTCTTTCGCTGCTGGCCGCCTCGTCCGAACTCGCATCGGCCGCGCCTCAATCGCCGCGTCTTGAAACTTTCACCGACTGGATTGCGGCCGATCGCGAAACCCGCAAGCGCGGCTTGCAGCAGTGCCTCGATCGCATTCGCCAACTCGAGCCTTCCATCCACGCCTGGGTCGTCGTTCAGCCCGAACGCCCCACCGGCGACGGCCCGCTCGCCGAAATCCCTTTCGGCGTGAAAGACATCGTGGAAACCAAAGGCATGGCCACCGAATACGGCTCGCCGCTTTACAAAGGACGCGTTGGCACCGAAGACGGCGCGATCATTCGCGAACTGCGCGGCCGCGGCGCCGTCCTTCTCGGCAAGACCGTCACCACCGCATTCGCCTATCGCACTCCCGGGCCCACGCGTAATCCACGCAATCTCGAACATACGCCCGGAGGCAGTTCCAGCGGCTCCGCTGCTGCCGTCGCCGCCGGAATGGTGCCTTTTACCGTCGGCGAACAAACCCGTGGCTCCATGATCCGTCCCGCATCGTTTTGCGGCGTCACCGGATTCAAGCCGACTTACGACCTTCTGCCCACCGAAGGCATGCTGCCCTTCGCCAAAAGCCTCGACACCCTCGGCCTTTATACGCACACGCCCGCGGACATGATCGCTCTCTGGAAAGCGATGGGTAAGCCCGTCGCGAGCGAGGAGAAAGTTGCCTTCGGAGTGCCCGATCCCATTCCCGAATGCGATCCGGAGATGGCCAACGCATTCCGCAAATCCATCGAACGCCTGCGCACTTCCGGCATCACCGCAAAGGCCATCGATATCGCTGGCGAACTGAAGAAGCTTGTCGAAGCCGGCGACGTCCTCGAAGCCTACGAAGGCGCTCGCGTCCATGAAGCCCGTCTGAAACAATTCGGCGATCGCCTCGATCCGAATATCGCTAACCTTGTCCGCAGTGGACTGAAAATTTCGCGCGACAAGTACGATGACGCAAAACAATTCATTGCCGCGAGCAGAAAACGCTTTGCGGAAATATTCAAATCTACGCCAGTGATTCTCACGCCTGCCGCCGTCGGCCCCGCGCCTCTCGGCCTATCCACCACCGGCGATCCGCGCATGAACGCGCCCTGGACCGCCCTGGGCACTCCCGCCGTCTCCATCCCCATGCCGGTCACCGGCCTGCCTCTCGGCCTGCAATTGACCGCCGACCTCAATCACGATTCGCGCCTCCTCCCCGCCGCCGCCGCGCTGTATGCGCGCCTCTCCTCCGGCCCCAGGTTCTTGGTCTGACATACGATATCCTCGGCTCTACTTTTCGGCCCGTCTTTACTTGCGCTGTAAAATAGAACATGCTCGAAAACTGGCGCATTGCCATCGGCACGCCTGACGCGGTCTCCTCCAGGTGGCATAACCACGCGTGGCTGCGCAGGTATAACTTCGTCGCCGCTGCTCTGCGGAACTTCGTCGTTCCATTTGCGGCAAAGAATCCGAGAACGCGCGTTCGGGTGGAGCGCCAGCGCCTATTCCCAAACCTTTTAGAATCACATCCTTGCGGGATTGGCGCCACAACTGCCTTAGAATCACATCCTTGTGCAAAAACCCGGAGGGTACTCCCCCTCCGGCGCACTTTCGTTGCCATCGCTCGGGTTCCAACGCTAAGACGGCCGCCGGGCAACGCAAGTGCCACAACTCTTTTACAATGTGCACTTATAAGAATAAGGGGAGGGGGGTGCAACCCCCTCGGGCCGCGACATGCCGCGTAAACCGCGACCGGCGCTATTCGACGGCGCGCTGGTTATCGACAAGCCGCGCGGCAAAACCTCGCACGATGTCGTGGAAGCCGTTCGCCGCGCTCTCGGCTTCCGGCAGATCGGCCATCTCGGCACCCTCGACCCGCTGGCGACCGGCGTCCTGGTTCTGTTGCTCGGCCGGGCTACCCGCTTCGCGCAGTTCTACGGCGGCCGCCGCAAGCGCTATGAATGCGCCGTCCGCTTCGGCTTTGCGACCGACACCTACGACGCTGACGGCACGCCACTCGGGCCCGACTCCAGTCCGATTCTGAATAAAGCGGACCTCGAACGCCTCGCCGCCGGATTCACCGGCAAATTCCAGCAGATGCCACCGGTTTACTCCGCCAAAAAGATCCATGGCCGCCCCGCCCACGAACTCGCGCGCAAGCAAAAACCGGTTGACCTCAAACCGGTGGAAGTCGAAGTTTTCGAGTTTCGGCTGCTCGGCATCGAAGGACCCATCGCACGCTTTGCGGTCGAATGCGCCGCCGGAACTTACATCCGCTCGCTCGCGCACGAGATGGGCCGGCAACTGGGCTGCGGCGCTCATCTCGCCGAAATCGTTCGCACCGCCGTCGGCGAATTCACTCTCGATCGCGCCGTGCCACTCGCGGACTTCGTCACCGCCGCGCAATCGGGCCAGGCTGCGGAGTGGATTATTCCTCTCGGAAACTTGCTTACGGAATTGCCGCGCGTCTCCGTACTGCCGTTTATGGAGCGCCGCGTGCGCCACGGCTCGCGGTTTCAGGTCTCGCTTTCGCAAGTGCAGCCCGGCCGCCGTGAAATTCCGCAAGGCGCGACGGCTGAGCTCGATTCCGGTGAGCGCAAACCTCCCCGCGTGCGCGTCTTTAACCAGCAGGATCAGCTCATCGCCATCGCTGAGGCCGTCGTGCCGCGCACCTATCAGCCGGTGATCGTGCTCGAAGCTGAAGCCTGAATAGATTTGTCATCACGAGCGAGCTATGCCGCAATCCCACAGTGCGGTCGAGGGCATGCTGCGAGCGAGGGATCTGCAGTTCGCTACACCGCGGTCGCAATGGTTTGCCGCCGCGTCAGTGATTCAGGGCGACTTCGGCGGAGTCCGTCAGCGTTCCTGATTCGGCGGAAGTTGAGGCGCGGGTCCCGGCTGAACTTCGTTGGGTGTCGGCGGATTTGGCGGTGGATTCGGCGGTGTCGTTGGGAGTTGTTGTGGCGCGGCGGCTGGATTCGGCACACCCGGCGGCAATGCGCCTGGCGCAGGCGGCGCGCCGGGAACCGGAGCGGCCCCCGGCTGTGGCGGCAACGGTGCTGCCGGTGGAGCTTCCGGCGGCGCGGCCGTGCCTACGCCACGCCCGGCATAGAAGGTTCGGTCCTGCCGTGGCGTGAGCCGCAGTTGCCGCGGCGTTATAGCAATCACCAGTTCGGTATCGCTTTGCTGCGTATTGTGATCGCCGGTAAGCGGACCGAGAGCGGTGAGTCCCGGCCAGCCGTTGATGCTGCGAATTTCGCTCGATTGGATGATTCCGGAAAGAAGACTCGTCTCGTTTGCGCGCAATCGCACCATCTGCTCTATGGCGCGATTGCTGATGATGGGAATGCCGTTGACGTTTTGCCCGCTCAGCGACGTGATCTCAAATTGCATGTTCAGAGACACTTCGCCATCGGGATGCACGCGCGGCGTAGTGTGCACTTTGAGGCCAAGGTCGACGTACTCCGATGCGGGATACGACGTGAGCGGCGCATTCAAAGATTGCTGATTATTAACGGGATTCACAAAGACCGATACGGTAGCCGATGCATTGTTTGCGACGGCGACGTCGAGCAATCCATTTCCAACGAAATCGCCGTCCGCTATCGCCACCGGGTTATTTCCGGTTGGAATACTAACGGGCGTGGCGAAAGAGCCGGCGCCGAGTCCGAGGAAAAGATCGATGGTATTCGCGGATTCGCACGCCACGATTAAAGACGGCAATGTGCTGCCGAAATTCCCGGAGATCAGCGCTGTGGGACCGCTGTCCGTTGTGAAATTCGTCGCAGCTCCAAACGTCCCATCGCCTTTGCCGGGAAATATTGTCAGGGTATTGTCGACTTTATTCGTGACGGCGAGATCGAGGATGTTGTCTCCGTTGTAGTCGCCGGCGGCGATGGCCGAGGGACCAACGCCAGTACCCAAATCGATGCGCCTGGAAAATGTGCCGTTAGCGTTGCCCAACAACACCGAAACCGTGTTCGAACCGCTGTTGGTTACTGCGACGTCGAGGTTGCCGTCCGCATTGAAGTCGCCCGTTACAAGCGCGGAGGGACTCCTGCCAACCGTAGTGTTGACCGGAGTCGCGAACGTCCCGTCGCCATTGCCAAGCAATATTGAGACCAGCCCGTCCGCCTGGTCGAGAACGGCGAGATCGACCCTGCCCGTATGCCTGAAATCTCCCGTGACCATCGCCGCCGGATTTCTAATCCCCGTGATCGTGCCCCCCGACGCAAACGTACCGTCACCGTTGCCGAGAAAAATCGAGATGGTGTTGTCAGAAAAATTGGCCACGGCCAGATCAACCTTGCCATCTGCATTGAAGTCGCCCGATACGATGGCGCTTGGCGCTATGCCTGTCGCCAGCGTCGTCTGCGACAGGAATGTACCGTCGCCATTGCCCAAGAGGATCGATACCGTGTTATCGCCTTGGTTGGTAACCGCCAAATCCAGCTTGCTGTCGCCGTTCAAGTCCGCAACGGCGATGGATGTGGGGGAATGTCCCACGGGAAAGTCGGTGCGCGGGAGGGCGCCGGCGAAATTGCCGGTAATCGCCGAAGAGGAGAGTTGTGACGTGGGAGCAACCAGGCTGGCGGAAAGCAAGCCAAGGGTGATCGGGAAATGTTCCCCGACGAAAAACGTGGCGGGACGCCCATCCTCGACACGCAGCAGGACGCGCTGGGCCCTGCGCGTCATGCTGAGCGCGCGCGCAAAATTTGCCGAGGCGCCCGGCAAAGTCGCCAGGAAGATTGTATGGCCGCCGCCGAAGGCGATGAGCGGCGGTATAGCCGCGGCCGCGCCGCTTGAAGCCGCCAGTGGATTTTGACTGCCGAAGATGCTTTGCAGAGCCTGCAAAAGCGTTCCCGAATTTGCCGCCTGTTGCAGTTCACGGATGACTCCCGTAGGCACGGAAAACGTGCTCGCGCTCGTTGGCGGCGAGATGCCCAGGTTGAGGAGCGACTGGCGATCGACTTCCAACAGGTCGACTTCGAGCAGAAATTCGCCGGGCGCCTGCTGCACGTCTTTAAGGATTGCTTCGGCTAACGCCACATTAGCGGGCGTATCGCGAACCGTTATGGTGTGCGTCTTTACATCGAGTTCGGTCCGGCGGAGGCCAACGATATCGCGAATCACGCGCATGGCCTCGGTCATCTCGTCGTTCGTCTCGGCTGCTGGAAGGGGAATCGTTTTTTTGATTTCCGGATCGTAATCACGGCGCTTATTGGCCGTATCCGCGGCTACAAAAAACGTTTTCGCGTCAACGGCGAACCAGAACGTGCTGGTCTCTTCCGAAAGCGAGCGCATGGCAGTATCGAAATCGACATCGGATACGCGGAACCGAATCTGGCGGTCGGGCAAATCTGGGTCGAATGCCGCAATCACGCCGAATTGGCGCGCCACCTCCTCATATGCACCGCGCGTGGGTCCGTTGTAGTCGAAGTTGTGCGTACCGGGGTTGGCTTTAATCTCCGGCAGCATGCCCGCCAAAGTTTGGCCGCCGAGAGAGGTTGGAGCGCTCGACTGAGTCAATTCCTGGAGCCGTTCTTGCGCTACGGTATAAGTTGGATCTGCCTGGATCGCGGATTGCAGCAGGGCTCGGGCCAGAGCCGGATTGCCGCTCACGAGTTGCCGCTCGGCCTGTTCCGTACGCGGCTGTGCGAGAGCGGAGCGCGCAAACTGCGCTCGAACCTGAATGACACGGTCATTTGGCGCGAGACCGGCGGCCAACCGATAATCCTGATAGGCCACGTCCCAGTCGCCGGCTGCTTCCGCACGCTGGCCTGCTTCGTAGGCCTGGCGCGCGTCTTTACCCGCGGCATTTGGAGTTGAAGATGGGTTATGCGAGTTTTGGGCCGCCAACGATATCGGAGCAAACGCCAGGGAAATTGCCGTCAAAATGATGGCTGCGCCGCGCCCCATTCGAGTCGCGGAGTGCCACATTTGCAGGGCTGGGTGGCTGATTTCGGACGAAAACATGAGCGCATATTGTAACCGGCGCGAGAGGATGAAACAGGGGCAAAATGCCTTGACTGTGTGACTTGGAGGCACTAGACTGTTTTTGTTACTTGCAACTGGTTTGCAACTGGGACTTGCCGTTTGATCTCTTCCTTCCTGATTGCTCTGCGTGAAGGCGCCGAGGCCGCTTTAGTTGTCGGCATTGTACTCGTCTATCTGGATCGTACCGGACGTTCCCGCCTGGCGCGGTTCGTGTGGAGTGGTGTGGCTTTGGCCGCCGCCCTGAGCCTGGCCGCGGCAATTGCGCTGGAACGATGGCAGATCAGCGAAGACGGCTTCGAAGGCCTTCTGATGCTGCTGGCCGCCATCTTCGTTGTAAGCATGATCGTGTGGATGAATCGTATCGCGCGGCATCTGCGCAAAGAGATCGAACAGCGCGTGGAAGCGTTTGCGCAGAAAAGCGAATTCGCGGCGGGGCTTGGCCTGGGCACATTCGTTTTCCTCATGGTCCTGCGTGAAGGCGCGGAGTTGGCCCTGATCCTGCGCGCGGTGGAGCTTTCGGCGGAGGGCGTGGCCGTCTGGATCGGAACCGGGCTGGGCCTTGCGCTGGCAATCGCCGTGGGGTTTTTCTTCTTTGAAGGCACGTTGAAAATTCCATTGGGCCGCTTTTTCGCGGTGACGAGCGCGATCCTGATGATCGTGGCCTTGCAGCTGGCGTTGACCGGATTTCACGAGCTCAGCGAGGCCATGTGGATTCCCTCCGGCAAACGCGAAATGGCGATCGTCGGTCCGATCGTCCGGAATGAATACTTTTTCTTCGTGGTCATTCTTGGCGCGGCAGCCCTGCTGATCCTGCGCGAGTGGCGTTCGATGAAAACGGCGGCTGCGCCTCAAGCTCTGAATTCAGCAGAGGAACGGCGCATTCGCTGGGAGCGACGCAGTCAAAGCCGCTGGATGTTTACGGCGGCGGCGGTTTTCGTTGCGGTGATCCTCACGCTGACGGCGGAATTCGTATATGGGCGGGTGGCCGCGGCGGCACCGGAAGCGCAGAGCGTAATCGCACAAAATGGTATCGTGCGCATCTCCACAGCCGGTATTGGCGATGGCAATTTGCACTTTTTTCAGGTGGCGGCGGGAAACACATCCTTGCGGTTCATCGTCATACGTAAACCCGATGGAAACTGGGGAACGGCGCTGGACGCTTGTATGATTTGCGGATGGGCCGGTTACCGGCAGAGCGGGGAAAACGTTATTTGCCGCAACTGCGCTTCGGCGATTTACATTCCCAGCATCGGGCAGAGCGGGGGTTGCAATCCAGTGACGTTTCCGGCGCGCGTCGATGGCAGTGATCTGCTGATCGACGTCTCCACACTCACCGACGCCGCGCGAAAAGTTCCACAGTAGGTCCTTGTGTTCGTCAGACTCATCACGGATTCGTTCAGGCGGCAGGCGCGCCGCAAGCTGCTGACCACGGCCGCTCTTGCGCTCGGCACAGCAATAGCGACGGCAACGCTGACCGTGGCGTTGGACGTAGGCGACCGTTTAGCACGCGAATTCCGAAGCCTGGGGGCCAATCTGGTGGTGACTCCGGAAGCCGACACGCTTCCGCTGGAGATTGGGGGCGTTGATTATCGGCCTGTGGATTCCGGCGTGTTTTTGTCTGAAAGCGATCTGGGGAAGCTGAAGACGATTTTCTGGCGCAACAATATCATCGGATTCGCGCCCTTCCTGGACGTGCCCGTAACCGCACTTGTAGGGAGTTCGCGTGCAGATAGCGGACGTCTGCGGACGACGTTAATCGGCACCTGGTATCGCCATGATGTGGCAGTTCCGGGGGGCGGCACTTTTGCAACGGGGATTTCGGCGACGAATCCAGGATGGAAGTTGAACGGGCGATGGTTTTCTGACAATTCGGCCGAAGCCGTGGCAGGCGCGAACCTCGCCCGGCGCGCGGGCATCCACACCGGCGATTCGGTTACCGTTCAGACCGAAGGCGCGAGTTCGCAGTTGGTGGTGACGGGAATCATCTCAACCGGCGGGCAGGAAGACGACGCGATTCTGGCGCCGCTTACGGTCGCACAGGCGCTCGCGCACAAACCCGGCGACTACCGGCGGCTGCTCGTGAGCGCGTTGACGAAACCGGAAGATGCGTTTTCGCAGCGCAATCCCAAGTCCATGAGTCCCGAAGAATTTGATCGCTGGTATTGCTCGCCGTATATTTCGTCGATCTCGCGGCAGATTCAGGAGCAGTTCCCAGGCGTGAACGTGCGGGCCATACGCCAGGTGGCGGAGGGCGAGGGGCAAATCCTCTCCCGTGTGCAGTCATTGATGTGGCTGGTGACATTCGCGGCGTTATTGGCCGCGGCGCTTGCTGTAGCAGCGACGGCCGGAACCACCGTCCTCGAAAGGACCGGCGAAGTTGCGTTGATGAAGGCGCTGGGAGCGCGCCAGCGACTGGTGGGAGCATTCTTTCTCGGAGAACAGTGGTTTATGGCTATCGTGGGGGGGGTGCTGGGCTACACGGCCGGGCTGGGGCTTGCGCACGCGCTGGGCCAGCGCATCTTTGGAATCGCTCCCGGCGCACGGCTCATTTTGCTGCCGGTTGTGTTAGCGCTTGCAGCCGCGGTGGCGACTATCGGAAGCCTGCTCCCATTGAGAAAAATAATGAAATTGGACCCGGCGCCCGTCTTACGCGGCGAATAAAACAGGTAGGCGCACGCCGCCGCGAGTTGTAACCCGGAAAATGTTCTGGCGTATTCTTTGGCGATTGTTGTACGCGAGCCGCGGACGGCTGGCTCTGGCCATTCTGGCTGTGGCGAGCGGCGCGGCGGTGTGCGCGGCTTTGCTGAATGTTGACCTTGATGCCACTGACAAGCTGACGCGCGAATTCCGCGCGCTCGGCGCGAATGTGGTCGTGTCCGCAACTCAGAACGGAGATGCCGCGGGCACAATGGATGCCAACCTCATAGGTCAAATCAGTGACCTGCACCTGCCAGACGTGGTCGCGGCTGCTCCGTACCTCTATCTTTCGGCGAATGCCAAAGCCGGCGAGAACAACTCAGGCGTGATTGTTGCCGGAACATTGTTTGATGAAGTGGCGCGAATGAATTCATGGTGGAAGGTCGATGGACTCTGGGTCGCGTCGCGCGACGATCGCACACAATGCATGATCGGAGAATTGGCCGCATCGCGGCTCGGGCTCACTCCGGGAAAAAGTGTCACCGTGACTTACGCCGGGCGCGCAGTGACTCTGCAAGTCAGAGGAATCGTTACCACGGGCAGTTCGGAAGATAGCCAAATATTTGTAGTGCTGCCGGTGGCACAGGAGCTTTCGGGTCTGGGGGATCGGATAACGCTGATTCAAATTATGGCGCGAGGGTCGGCGGCCGAAATCCAAGGGGTGATTCATCGGCTTTCTACCGCCTTGCCCGCCGCGCAGGTGCGCCCGCTGCGACAGATCGCAGAAGCGGAAGGACAACTGCTGGCGCGAATTCGCGGGCTGCTCGCTGGCACGGTAGGCTTGATCCTGGTGCTCACGGCACTGGGCGTACTGGCAGCAATGGCCGGACTCGCGGTCGAGCGACGCCGCGATGTCGGTCTGATGAAGGCGCTGGGCGGGCCGGTGCGCAGGATCATGAGATTTTTTCTGGCGGAGGCGACAGCGATCGCGTTTACCGGCGGCATTGCGGGCTGCCTTGTGGGAATGGCCCTGTCGGAGTGGATCGGTGAGCGGATTTTCTCAGTCTCAATAAGTCCGCGGCTGATTGTCATCCCGGCGACACTGGCGCTGATGATTGTGGTGTCGCTGGCTGGAGCGCTTCCGTTACGTTTGCTGGGGCGGGTGCGTCCTGCGGAGATTTTGCGCGGCGAATGATGGCAGCGCTTGTTCAGGTCGAAGATCTCTCGAAAATTTATGGAGGAGTACGCGCGCTCGACAAAGTCAGCTTTGAAGTGTACCCCGGAGAATGGATCGCGATCATGGGTCCTTCGGGCTCAGGCAAGACGACTCTCATCAATATTCTCGGCGGCCTGGACCGGCCCACGAGCGGCCGCGCGCTCGTGGATGGCGTGAACGTGGGCACGCTCGGCGAGCGCGAGCTAACACGATACCGCGCGGAAAAAGTCGGGTTTGTTTTTCAGAATTTTCATCTCGTTCCATATCTCTCGGCGCTCGAGAACGTGATGCTGGCGCAATATTTCCATAGCATCGCGGACGAGAAAGAAGCGGCACAGGCACTCGAGCGCGTGGGCCTGGGCGACAGGCTCGATCATCTGCCGGGCGAGTTGTCGGGGGGAGAACAGCAGCGCGTCGCGCTGGCACGAGCACTGATCAACCATCCAAACCTGCTCCTGGCGGATGAGCCCACCGGAAATCTCGACGAGGCGAACGAGCAGATGGTGCTGGAAATTTTGCGGGAGCTGCATGGCTCCGGCCACACGATTTTGCTGGTGACGCATTCGCAGGAGATCGGCCGGATGGCCGACCGGAGGATCGAACTGGCGCACGGGCGGCTTGTGCACATCGTTGCGAATGTCAGTTAGCCCGGCTTAAGCGATGCCCATCCCAATCGACGAACGAAAAAAGCCGGCGGATGTGAAGGTGCGCGTCTCAACCGGCGCGGGCGTGGATATCGTCTGGTCCGACCAGCACGCCAGCCATTACGACTTTGTGTATCTTCGGGAGCAATGTCCCTGCGCAATGTGCAACGACGAGCGAAACAAGAAAGAAGAGATGAAGTTGCACGGCGGCGGAAGTGCGGGGACGGTTCTGCCACTTTTTAAGCCGCGCCCCACCGCGCGTGCGGCGAAAGCCGTGGGGAATTACGCGCTGCAGATCGACTTTTCCGACGGACATAGCACCGGAATCTACAGCTACGATTACCTGCGGACCATCTGCCCGTGCGAGGAATGCGCAAAAGCGTTTCGCGCCGGGGCAAGCTGATCGGCCGCCGCACGAATCCCTGCCGGTCGCAAACTGCAGATCCCGCGTTTTCCGCTCGCATGAGGACATCGCGGGCGAACTGCCTCGGGAGGACACCGTGTGTCTGTGTGCCGCTCGACGCAATGCGGTTTGAGCGAGACTGAATGAGAGCGATAACTCAAACGAGTCCTGACGGCTGAATAGCCGAGGCCGTCGTTTTGCGGCCGTTCAGCCGCCGTAGAAGAATCCGGTGTCGCGCAGGGTGAGCGGCTCGGCATCTTTGCGAACGCCGGCGTCGATCACTTCGGCGACGAACGTAGTGTGATCGCCGCCGGTCACGTCGCTGGTAACGCGACATTCGAACCAGGCCGGCGGGTCGGCTAGCAGCGGCAGGCCATCGGGCCGGCCTTCGAGGCGATAGCCGTTGAGGCGATCTCCAACAAGTTCGGTGCTCCGAAAGAAGGCCGTAGCAAGGTCTTTCTGATCTTTGGCGACAACGTGGACGATGAACTTGCGCGAGGCGACAATGGCGCGGTGCAGGCCGCTATCGGCTTTGATCGCGATCATGATCAAAGCAGGCGTGAAGGAGCACTGCGAGATCCAGTTGATCGCGCCGGCGGCGGGGCCGGAAGCGTCGCGGGAAGTGGCGACGAAGAGGCCATAGGTGATCATGCGCAGGGCTTTCTTCTTTACTGCTGGATCCATAGCGCTTGCTCCTTTCGCGAAGGGACCTCAGGAATTTCAAGCCGAACGAGCCATGATGGCGGCTGACACAAGTCCTCTGAGCACGAAAATGCCGCCGGTCGCGAGCAGCAGCCATCCTGCATAACGAAACGGCGCCCAGGCAAGAGACAGCATAATGAGTCCCGCGACGATCAGCGAGCCACCGCCAATTTTGGTGACGAGCCGTTCGTTTGCCAGCCGGCTGTGATGCGCGCGACTCCACGTTCCCACGCCCCAAAGCACGAGGACTACTGACAAGGCGATCCATGCCGGACGGCGAGGATTGAATAGATAACGGCCGGTGAGCGCAAACAAAGCCAGCAGTGCGCCGACCAGCATAAAGACGAACTCGTTCATCACGCGAAACATGTGGCCGGGATTGGACATAGGCAGCTCCGCCTCAGACGCGTTCGATGCGGACGTGCTTGAGAACCACCGGCGTGCGGGGACGGTCGCTCGAATCGCGCGGCACCTTGGAAATTTTATCGGCGACGTCCTGCCCTTCCACGACTTCGCCGAAAATGCTGTGCCGCTTGTCGAGCCACGGTGTGGCGGCCACGGTGATAAAAAATTGGCTGCCATTGGTATTCGGTCCGGCATTAGCCATGGAAAGCTTTCCCGCCGCGGAGTGGCGCAAGGAGGGATGAAACTCGTCGGCGAACTTGTAGCCGGGTCCGCCGGTGCCGCTTCCCAGCGGGCATCCGCCCTGAATCATGAAATCGGGGATGACGCGATGAAAGGTGAGTCCATCGTAGAAGGGGCGTTTTGTCTTTTGGTTGATCTTGGGATCTGAAAATTCCCTGGTGCCCTCCGCAAGGCCAATGAAATTGGCTACAGTCTGCGGCGCCTCTTTTTCGAAGAGGCGGCAGACAATGTCTCCCTGCGAAGTCTCAAAAATGGCGTATGTTCCGGGTGTACGCGGCAAATTAGCCTCCGGGATTACTATCTAATTTCTCAAGTCAACATATCACGAGCTGGCGATTGCGCTGAAATCATAAACACTGACAAAGGCCAGGCGCAACGCGCGGCCAGATCGTGAATCGTTTAAACACGACCGCCGGATCGTTGTGAGGCGCGGGATGTTACACTACAACGCTTTGCAACGGGCACGACGCGCAAATTGGCCGGCTGCTCGATGGATCCAAGGAGGAATCCTGTGCACAACGTGGTCATTATCGGGAGCGGGTGCGCCGGGCTGACGGCCGCAATTTATGCCGCGCGCGCCAATCTGAAGCCGCTGGTAATCGATGGCTACGAGCCCGGCGGACAGCTCACGCTGACCACCATGGTGGAGAATTTCCCCGGTTTTCCGGAGGGCATTCTCGGGCCCGAATTGATCGAAAGGATGCGCAAACAGGCGCAGCATTTTGGGGCGGAATTCCGGGCGGGCGCGGTTACGGCGGTGGATTTGAGCAAGCGGCCGTTTCAAATCACGGCAGGGAAAGAAAGTTTTCGGGGTAAGACGGTAATTGTGGCTGCGGGCGCTTCGGCGCGCATGCTGGGCCTGGAGTCTGAACGGAAGCTGATCGGCCACGGAGTTTCCACCTGCGCTACATGCGATGGATTTTTCTTTCGCGGAAAAGAGATCGCGGTGGTCGGCGGAGGCGACACAGCAATGGAGGAAGCGCTTTTTTTAACCCGCTTTGCTAGCCGTGTGCACTTGCTGCACCGGCGGCGGGAGTTTCGCGCCAGCAAGATCATGCTGGACCGCGCGCGAGCAAACGAAAAAATCAACTTCGTCACGCCGGTAATGATCGAGCACATTTCGAATATCGAGAAGAGTTGCGTGGAGGCTGTGTCCTTACGGAACACCGAGACCGGCGAAAAATCGGAATTGCTGGTGGAAGGCGTCTTTGTCGCGATCGGGCACGAGCCGAACACAAAAGTATTTCGTTCTATTCTGGATATGGACGAGAACGGATATCTCTCGACTCACAACGGCAGCAAGACGAATATTCAAGGAGTGTTTGCGGCCGGCGATGTGCAGGACCACCATTACCGGCAGGCCGTGACCGCTGCCGGCTCCGGGTGCATGGCGGCAATGGACGCGGAGAAGTTCCTGGAAGCGACAGGGCAATAAGAACCTTTCCAGGAAGCGAATTCCGTTGAGGTGAGCCAACTACATGAGGAATTCTTCCTCGCAACGCTCCTCAGAATGACAACGTGGCTCGGCTTG
The DNA here is from genome assembly GCA_035650755.1 of Candidatus Acidiferrales bacterium. Classification (GTDB taxonomy): domain Bacteria; phylum Acidobacteriota; class Terriglobia; order Acidiferrales; family UBA7541; genus Palsa-189. Next base: position 8,926 of record DASRHB010000035.1, on the reverse strand, counting down.
ACAGTTTGAAGTTGGCCGCCGTATCGTCTTTCGCAACCCTAGAACACGGATTCACGTCGAAGTGAGCAAGGAGGATCGCCATGGCTCCTAAAAATACCGCGCGCACAAATTTCAGCCGCCGAGCACTCTTGAAATCGTCGCTTGTGGGCGGCGGGGCGGCGCTGGCGGGAAATTTATTTGGCGGCTTCGTTCCGAATCTCGCCTGGGGCGCAGACATTGCGGCGAAATACGAGACCGCCGTCGTGGAAACTGAATCAGGAAAAATCCGCGGCGTAATGCAGGCCGGGGTGCAGACCTTTCGCGGAATTCCGTACGGCGCATCGACAGCGGGCGCCAACCGATTCATGGCTCCGCGAAAGCCCGAGCCATGGACCGGCGTGCGAGATGCATTTCAAAACGGCCCCACCGCGCCTCAGCTCGGCGGCGCCCCAAATCCGCTGATCCTGGGCCACAGCGCTCCGACGTTTCAAAGCGAAGACTGCCTCGTCCTGAATGTATTTACGCCGGCGCTGAGCGGCAAGCGACCGGTGATGGTGTGGCTGCATGGCGGGGGGTATGCGGGGGGCGCGGGTTCGGCGCATTCGTTTGACGGCAATTATCTGGCGCGCGGGGGCGACGTGGTAGTGGTCAGTGTTAACCACAGGCTTAACGTATTCGGGTATCTGTATCTGGCTGGTCTGGGCGGTGACAAATACGCAGATTCGGGCGACGCTGGATTGCTCGATGTGATCGCGGCGCTGCAATGGACGCGTAACAACATCGCGCGTTTTGGGGGCGATCCTGGCAACGTGACGCTGTTTGGGCAATCGGGAGGCGGCGCGAAGGTGAGCACTCTGCTGGGCATGCCGGGAACGAAGGGCCTGGTACACAGGGCGATCATCGAGAGCGGCTCGGCGCTGAAAGGCGTCAGCCGGGAAAATGCCGGCAAAACCACCGAGCGACTTCTCAGTAAGCTGAGCCTGCAGCCGAATCAGGTCGATGAGCTGCAAAAACTGCCGATGGAGAAACTCTTGGCCGCTATCGATACCCGCGGTCAAGGAGCAGCGGGCGGCGGGCCCTTTCAACTGGCTCCCGTAGTAGATGGTAAGAACCTGCCGCGCGATCCGTGGGACCCGACAGCTCCCGAAGTTTCCGCCGAGGTACCGGTGATGATCGGATCGGTCAACACGGAAGGCACGTTTTTCATGCCACCTCAGAATCCGCAATTCGCGCCGCTCTATTCGCTGGACGAAGCCGGATTGAAGGCGCAATTGACGCAGCGGTATGGGGACGCAGCCGAAAAGCTGATTGAGGCGTACCGCAAGGAAGCGCCCGATGCGAGCCCGAGCAAAATCTTTTTTGAGGCGCTCGCCTTTCCGGGCGATGCGATCAAGCAGGCCGAACGCAAGTTCGCGCAAGGGAAAGCGCCAGCTTATATGTATCTCTTTACGTGGGAGACACCGGTCGAAGGCGGCAGGCGGCATTCTCCACATACGATCGAGCTGCCGTTTGTGTTTGATAATCCTCAGGAGCAGCCAGATGAAGTCGGAAACGGTCCCGATCTGCAGCCGCTGGCCGATCGAGTCAGCGGGGCGTGGACGGCGTTTGCGCGGACGGGAGTTCCAAATACATCTCTGACGCCGAAGTGGCCAGCCTACAATCCGGATCAACGCGCGACGATGATCATCAATGACGAGTGGAAGGTGGTAAACGATCCGCGGCATGAAGTGCGCATGATCATGGATAACCTGAAGGGAACGAGGAATTCGTAGGCTGTCGCAACGATGCAAGCCGCGGATTTTGCACCATTAAAAACCAAGGTGGCGCGCAGCCTTAAAACCAACTGCAGATCCCTCGATCGCTAAAGCGATCTCGTGATGACAATTGTTGACATTTTCGCCAGTCCGATACCGTTGCTGCCTGACGGTCAGGGCAGGCGAGGAACGGCCAGTTTCATGCAAATGGGTAAGAGTCGCATTAGCGGTTGAGCAGAACGAATTTCTGAGCGCGCTTGCCGGTATCCACTTCGCCGGTGTACAGGTTCCCCTTTGAATCCGATGCAATGTCGTGCACGTGATGGAATTGACCTGCATTGCGGCCGGCGTGCCCGGTGCTGCCCAGGATCGAACCATCACTGCGGCGAAGGGTCCAGATGACATTGTTTTCACCGTCAGCGACCAGCAGGAAATTCTGATTCCGGTCGAGTGAAAATGCGAGGTCGTAAGCAGAACCGTTGCCCAGGGTTTCCTTGCGCAGGAAGAATTCCTTCAGGAATTTGCCCTCTTTCGTAAACACCTGAATGCGGTCGTTTACACGATCGCAGACATAGACCAATCCATCATTCGACAGATGGACGCAATGCAAGGGAGTGCGGAATTGTTTGTCTACAGGCGCGCTCGGATCGTATGGGCCGGGATTGTTGTCGTCGGGCATGTTTCCGTAGGCGCCCCACATACGCTTGAATTTTCCTGTTTCCGAATCGAAGACAATGACGCGGCGATTGCCGTAGCCGTCGGCAATGTAGATTTCGTGGGCCTTTTCGTCCAGATCAACGCCGGCGGGTCGGCCGAGCAGAGTCGTAGCGAGGCTATCGATCGGCGCTTTGGAGGAATGACCTATTTGCATGAGGAACTTCCCATCATTTGTGAACTTGAGCGCCTGCCTGTCGCTCACGCCATTTCCAGTGATCCAGACATTATTCTGGGAATCCACGAAGACGCTGTGCTCGGAAGTGGGCCAGTCGTAGCCGGAACCCGGGCCGCCCCAAGATTTGAGTAACTTTCCCGCGGCATCGAACTCCAGCACCGGTGGCGCAGCAAAACAGCACTGTGAGACCGGCGGATTTTGCGCGGCGGCAAGATCATCTTTGGCGTTCGAGCCAGGACGCTGCAAGACCCAGATATGATCCTGGCGATCAACAGCAATGCCGCTGACCTGGCCCATGATCCAGTTGTTGGGCAACTGCTTCGGCCAATCGGCGTCGACTTTATAGGAGGGCAGGTGATCCTGCGCCCGGAGGGAAATGCAAACAGCAAGAGCGAGGACAAACGCAAGGAGGGACAATTTTCTGAGCATCTTCCACCTCTGCGTTACTTCAACCGATAGATACGAATGGCGTTCCCGGTTCCGATTTTCTGGCGCACACCGGCAGGGAGTTGGTTGAAAAGCGCCACGATAGCCTGCCAGCGCTGCGGCCCCGAACTCATGGGGTAATGCTGGTCGCTACCGATCACAAAGCGGTCCTGAAAGTCCGTAAACAATTTCAGCCACTCGGGCTTGATCTTACCGGAGGCGCCATCAGCAAGCGGTGAATTCTTTTCCACGTCGAGGGGGTCGAGTTTGATTTCCATGAACAAATTGGGATGCGCTTCGAGCAGCCGGCGCGCCAGTTCCGGCGTGCGATAGCCGGTGGTATCCCACCCGAGGTGAGCCCAAACAATTTTGGCGCGTGGATTATGCGACAGCAAACGTTCAAACGCGGCGATATTGGCATGCAGGCGGGAGGGATTGGGCGGAGATTTTAGCGGCGCCGGCAAATCGATATCCTGAGGCACGGCTTCCATATGAATGGAAATGGGCACGTCATGCTGCGCGGCAACATCAGCCAGCAGCAAAAGGAGGGGACCATCGGCTTCGGCGTGCTGATAGGGAGTCGAGGAGGGGAAATGCTCAGTGGTCATCTCGCCGAATCCGACAGCACCGGCCGCGAGAATGGCCTCGGCGCGCTCTTTGAATTTTTTCTGCACTTCCGGGCCCACATTTCCGGTACGAGCCGCTTCGATGAGCATGGGGTTGAGCGTGCCACCGCCTCCGAGGACGTATATCTTACCGGGGTACTTTTTCGCCGCAGGCATGAGGCGTTCGACGTCAAAACGGCTGGCATCGGCCAGGGTGAAGGGCGAAGGCATGAAAACGATGTTGGCAAGATTCTCCTCGGGCATAGCGCGGATCGCGGCCGCCATTGAGGCATCGACGTTCGTTTCGTCCAGATGCGTGTGCACATCAATAAATGGGCTGACCGCGGCAACCGATTTCGGCGCCGACTGCGTTTTTGCCGGAGAGGGACGGAGAAACCAAACGGCGGCAGTTATTATGCTGACAAAAAAGAGTGCTTTACGGCGCGAACTTATGTGCGTTTCGGACATGGCTGCTCCTCGACCAAAAGACGGATCGACGCTACCGAGTTGCGGCGTCTTCGATTCGCGTCTGGTAGCTGGCGGCTTCCATCCAGTGGCCGCCGCGCTTAATCCAAACACGCGTGATGTGCACGGGCTTGGCATTTTGTGGCTGATGGCGGGAGATAAGAATGGCGGCGGTGCCGAAATCGAGCACGTGCATATCCACCACGGGCATGGGCGTATAGCCGGCCATCTTGCTGCGCGCGAGGTCTTCCATGCGTCCGCGCTTGGTTAGCGTCTGATCACTATTCGAATTGGCTGCTTCGAATTCGTCGGCAACATACAGACCCCAATTTTTCGAATCATGCGCGACAGTGTAGGTTTGCAGGGCCATGAAGCCGGCAATGACATCGCGTTCGTTTTGAGTCTTGGGGTCGAAGGGCATCGTTTTGCAGGGATTCTGGCAGGCGGCGCGCGTAACTGCCGCCGGCGGAGGCGGCGCGTCGAGCAGGTGAACTTCCTGATACACCAGCAAGCGCCATCCCGCAGAGCGATTCACCCACACATGCAGCGCATGATCTTTGCCGTTGTGAATCTGGATGCTTTCGAGACTCCCGTAATTGTGGGCGGTCATCTGGGCATTGGGATCGCCGATGGCAGGCTTAGGGAGCTGCTGAAGGAATTCCTGCCGAGACAGCGTTTTGCCGCTTGCGTCTGTCCAGGTAAAACGGGTATCCAGCAATTTATCAAGCGAAGCTGCGTCTGATTTCAGGGCCGCCTCCGCGAACGCGTGGTCAGCCGCGACGGAAGCCTGCTCAAACGATGCTTTTTGCTCCGGCGACTGACCGGATTCCTGCGGCGCGGCTGATGCGGCCCACATGCGCGGCAAATCCGGCACTAAAGTAATTGTTACGGCGGCGGTGATAGCAAACACAAAATTGAGCCGGCGATACATGGCTCCTCCTATTGGACAAAGCACGCGCCGCATTCTGGGGAAAGCAGAGCGCGGGCAACAACTGGGATCAGTTTAGGTCATTTATTCCGCGGAGTCAGCCAAGCCATGCGGTCGGCGCCAAGGCAGCGATGTCGCTGGCAATATCGATGACCGCAGGTTTGCCGGAGGAAATCGCTCGATCGAGTGCGGGGCGCAAATCGCAGGCGCGTTCGACGCGGATACCGACGGCCCCCATGCTTTCGGCAATTTTTGCGAAATTCACTTTGGAAAAGTGCCACATCTCGCCCTGCTTTTGGGAGGGGTGACCATCATATGCCGCGCGGAAAATTTCGGTTTCCTGATTCAAGGAATTGTTGTTGTTAATGCAGGTAACCGTCGGAATATTACAGCGGACAGCCGTCTCGAGTTCCTGCAGGTGATACCAAAAGCCTCCATCGCCGGTGAAACAGATTACCGGACGATTGGGCAGAGCGCATTTGGCGCCGATCGAAGCTGGGAAGGCCCAGCCCAGCGAGCCAGCCGCCCTCAGGAAATCCCAATCGGCGTGATTAACCCAGAGCTGCTGTGCGCACCACATGCCGGAGTGGCCGGTATCGCAGACGACGACGGCATTTTGCGGCAGCCACTCACCGATTTCTTTCAGAATTCTCTCGGGACGCAGAGGCGAGGCGTCTGAATTTCGTAAGGGTTCAACCTCGGCTCGCCACTGCTTAACAAGGGCTTGTGTTTCGCGTATCCAGGAGTCGCGGTTCGCGGGCGGACCGGCTGAGGCGATCAACGATTCAAGCGTCAGTCTCGCGTCGCCGAGCAGCGAAACAACATTCGGATAGTTGCGTCCGAGATCGCTGGGATCGATTCCGATTTGAATGACGGGCGTCCCAGCGGGCGGGATATGCCAGAAATGCGTCAGGAGACCGCCGGTTTGGCTTCCGACGAACAAGACCAGGTCGGCACGCATCAGAATTTTGTTTGTGCAGGAACGCGAATACGTGCCCGGTACACCGATGTAGAGGGGATGATCCTCCGGGAGGAGCGCATACGCGTTGAGCGAAGTGGAGATAGGGATTGGAAGCCTCTCCGCAAACTTGAGTGCTTGCGGACCTGCGTTTGACCATCGCGTGCCGCCGCCAATGACGATGACCGGGCGTTCGGCACGCTGCAAATGGCGGAGGGCTTCTTCGATGCGAGGAGGCTCAGGGACCGGCCTATGGGCGGGGACGCGAACAAATTCCTGCTCGGTCACGAGAGGCTGATCGATGGGCTCACGTTCGATTTCTCCCTCTTTGCCTGCGAGCAGCAGGTTTACCGGACCTGGAGTGCCGGAAGTCGCTTCGCGAAAAGCCTGGCGCAACAGGTCGGGCAAGCGGTCGGCCACGTCGACTTCGAAATTCGCTTTTGTCACCTGCCGGAAAATCGGGTAATCGTCGATTTCCTGGTACGCGCCCTTATATTTTTGCTGGGCCACCCTGCCTCCGGTTAGGGTGATCACGGGGCTGTGCGCCATGAAAGCGTCGCGCAAACCCGCTGCAAGATTGGCGGCGCCGATAGCCTGCGCCGCGCAAATCCCGGGACGACGCGAGGCGCGGGCATAACCATCCGCCATGTACGCGGCGGCCTTTTCACCGTGGGTCAGCACGCGTTTGATCGGCAGATCGTCCATTGCCGCCAAAGTGCGGCTTATTATCGTCGGAACAAAGAATATGGCGGTAACGCCATAGCCTTGCAGAAGCTCCGCGATGTATTGCGCGCCTGTAATCCTGGGCAATTTTCTCTCCGAAGTACGCCTCGGCGGTTTTTTGTGCGATTCGGAGCCAAACCATACGGGCGGGCAATATAGGTGTCAAGCCCGTAGCGAACGGATACTGATGCGTGCATCGCCTGGGCTCAAATCCAGTGCGCGCTTGTTGACTCGGAACAGCGGCCAGCATATGGTTTGCGTTTGCGCCGGTAAAGACGAACAAGGGAATCACGCCATGACCAAAGCGGCTGAAGCAAAGATCACGCTTGATGACATAAACTCCGCCGCGAAACGGCTGAGCAATTGGGGAAGGTGGGGAGCAGACGACGAAATCGGCACGCTGAACAATGTCACGCCGAAAGACATCGTCGAAGCAGCGCGGCTAATCCGAAAGGGAAAAACTTTTTCGCTGGCGTTGAACTTCGACAATCAAGGCCCGCAAACAGGACTGTGGGGCAATCGATTCAACCCCATACATACCATGCTGACCTCCGGCGTGGACGCGGTGGCGGGGCGGCAGGAATCGATCGGCGTGCGCTATGCGGACGATATGGTGACGATGCCGTTGCAATGCGGTACGCAATGGGACGCGCTGGGACACATTTTTTTCGGGGAGAAAATGTGGAATGGCTATGACGCGCGATTGGTAGATTCCAGCGGCGCTCACAAAAACGGCATCGAAAAGACGAAAGACAAGATGGTCGGACGCGGAGTGCTTTTGGACATTGCACGTTTTAAGGGTGTGCCATGCCTGGAGGACGGTTATGGCATCGGGACCGATGAACTCGAGAAGTGTGCGGCCGCGCAACGCGTGGAAATAAAGCGCGGAGATTTTGTTATTTTCCGTACCGGCCAAATGGAGCGCTGTCTCGATTCCGGCCAGTGGCGCGGCTATGCAGGAGGCAATGCGCCCGGGTTGCGGTTTGAGACAGCGGATTGGATTCGGGAAAGGGATCTGGCAGCCATTTGCGCGGACACCTGGGGTTGTGAAGTTCGGCCGAATGAAACGACAGTCGCGAGTCAGCCGTGGCATTGGGTCGTGATACCGATGATCGGCATCAGTATGGGCGAGATTTTTTACCTGAGAGATCTCGCCGCTGATTGCGCACAGGACGGAGTCTACGAATTTTTTTTCTGTGCGCCGCCGCTGCCGATCACGGGCGCGGTGGGGTCTCCGGTTAATCCAATTGCCATTAAATGACCCGATGGCAATTCATAGAGGAGGTTGGCTTGCCTGTTATTCGCTCGTGCGCGCAGTGCGGACAAAAAAACCGCGTTGCGGCCAGCTATCTCGCCCGCACAGGCCGATGCGGCGTGTGTAAGGCGCCGCTGCCGCCGATTGCAGAACCGATCGCGGCCGATGACACGCTGTTCGATGAAGTCATTCAGCATGCCTCCGTTCCCGTACTTGTGGATTTTTGGGCCGAATGGTGCGGACCGTGCCGCATGGCGGCTCCGGAAGTGGCGCGCACCGCGGCGGATATGGCCGGACAAGCTGTGGTGCTGAAACTCGATACGGACAAATTTCCTGAAGTTGCAGCGCGGTTCAACGTGCGCGGCATCCCGAATTTTGTCGTATTTTCCGGTGGGCGCATCGTATTGCAGGAAGCAGGATTGGTGGACCACTCACAACTCGAGCGGTGGCTATCTTCCGCTTCAACCTAAGCCAATAATCTTTGCTGCCGATTGACTCTCGGGCCGAGAATGCTTTAATTCAGTGGACGGCTAGTTCTGATCGTCTGAAACGCGATCAGCGATGTTGCTTCGGCCCTACGAAAAATCCTGACGGCATGATACCGTTTAGGATTGCTGCTTCATTGCGAACGGGCGCAAGCCGGTTCGTTAATCAAGTCGGGGCGTAGCGCAGCCTGGTAGCGCACCTGGTTCGGGACCAGGGGGTCGGAGGTTCAAATCCTCTCGCCCCGACCACCTCCAAAATCCTGCCCGTCATTGGTTTACGCTACCTTTTCTGATTTCATCGCAACCACGTTTTGTGGCAGCGGCCTCTCGTAACGTTCCAGTTCGCCTAACTCCGCAAGCTCCGCATTGGGACGCGTCAGTTCCCGCGTATCGAGCAGGTGCCGCACCGCAGCCGCATCAGTCGCGCCCAACTGCAGCGCTTCTTCCACTGCTTGC
>DASRHB010000034.1:0-52790 GCA_035650755.1 Candidatus Acidiferrales bacterium | reverse complement strand
CACCCACATCTGTGTCTCGCCTTTTTCGTCCGGGGCCTCGACGCGCACGTACGAATGCGGATTGCGCCACATGAATTCCTTCAGCGTCCCTTCGATCTTTATCGTTTTGTCCCGATCATAAGTGGAGTAAAACGCGTGATGGGCCCAGCTGATACTGCTGCCGACCATCGCTGCCGCCATGACTCCCAGAAAAATTACGAAGCGCATTTTCATTGCCCATCTCCTGATCAGCTCAGACAGTTCTTACCGCGCGATGCCCGCGTGCTAATCAAAATTTATTCTCAAAACGTTGTCATTCCGAGCCCGCTGCGACACGCGTTCTTGCGCGTCGCACTTGCTTCGGCGGGCGAGGAATCTCTCATTCTGTTTCGGCCCGCTGGCGGCTCCAGGCTCTTGTCGAATCTCGCGCCGGCCCGTCCGCCTTAATTTCCGCGAGTCGAAGTCGTCTCTTGCTTCCCGCCCAGACTCTTATATGCCGCCTCGATAAACATATCCGTCGTCCAATTGCCTGTCGTACTGCCATAAATCGGGTCGTAGTCACGCGTTGGCCGGGCGGCTTTCACCTGTTCGAGAGTCATCCCGCGTTTGATCATGTCCTGCAGCCGGTCTCGAACGATGGTGACCATGTGCTGGTAGACCGCCAGATCGGCGGCATCGCCCAATCTGCCATGGCCCCCGATGATCATCGTGCCGCCTTCTTCATGGTCCGCTGGAATCACCATCTGCTTGAGACGATTCAGTCCCTCGATCACCCCTTCAAGACTCCCGCCTCGTTTAAGATCGATGACCGGATATTCGCCCGGGTCGTAAATGTCGCCTGCGCTCACCACGTCGGAGCGGCGGAAAAGCACGAAGCTGTTGCCGTCCGTATTTGCAACCTGATGAAAGATTGCGACCACCTCGCCGTTGAAATACAGGTTCTTCTGTGGAACTGAATATGTATCCATCGGCCAGGCGCCCTCGGGAATCGCCGCCGCTTGTCCTGTTGGCGCGCTCATTCGATCGAGCACCGTTTGGAACGCGATAATGTAAGCGTGCGACGCTGCTACTCGATCGGCTACCGCGTACCGCTGCGAGTCGGTGGGCACCGGCCGTCCGGTCTTGCCGATGGCTTCATTGCCGCCGACGTGATCGGCCCGGTCATCCGTATTGATGATATAAACGAGCGGCCGCTTCGACAGGGGCTGGATGGCCTCGATTACTTTTTCGCTCAGCGGCCCAGAGCCCGTGTCCACGAGCAAAATCCCGTCTTCTCCCGCCTGCACGGTGATGTTTCCGCCCGCGCCGGCCAGCATGTAGATGTTGCCCTGAACCGGCAGGATATGAACTTCTCCGGCTCCGCCACTTCGGCTATTGTTGTTCGAAGAGGCTTCGGGTCGCGCGCCATTCCTGGTTTGCCCATACGCCACTGGAGCGACATAGACCATCACGAAAACGGCGGCTAGAGCCATACGCGTCAGCCGCAGCCTCGATGGCGCCTTTGTTCCCGGGAACGACGAGAGGAAATCCATATTCCTTCTTAAGCTCGCCGAATATGCTTTTAACTCATTTAGAAAGCGGGTCGATGGCCGTATATTCCGCTCACTCCCATTCGAATGTCAAGATCATAGCGTCATAGGGCCTGGCGTCACTTCATCCCTGTTTCGGCCCTCGACCACCTTTTCCGGGCAGTCGCCCCGCGCCGGCACTGTCATCACGAGGTTCGACTTATGGCCCGAGGGATCTGCTGTTGTTTGCGTCTGTGGCTAACACCTGCGCCCCTTGCGGCCCATACGGCGCGCCGCCCGCCGGCACTGTCATCACGAGGTCCGACTTGTGGACCGAGGGATCTGCTGTTGCCTGCGTCTGTGGCTAACACCTGCGCCCCTTGCGGCCCGTACGGCGCGCCCCGCGCCGGCACTGTCATCACGAGGTCCGACTTGTGGACCGAGGGATCTGCTGTTGTTTGCTGAGTGACCCATCCTTTGCGCCCGGCAGTTGTGTCCACTTCGCGGCAACCAAGCGGGAAGCTGGGTATGGTGTTTTGCCTCTATCTGCATTTATCGCACTATCCGCCCACCCGCATCATCGAAACTCGTCATTCCGAACGGAGTCGCGCGTTGCTGATTCCGCCGCGCCAGCGGCGCGCGCGATGGAGAGAGGAATCTGCTTTTCGTCTTCATCAGCCAAGCTTTAGCCGAGCGTTTTTTGCACTTGCGGTTTTTCGGTGCCCGTGCGGCTAGCACCGGGCGTACAATCTGCCGTCTAGGAGGAACGAATGAGTTACAACCGGCTCTCGCTGTTTGCGTTGGGTTTTGTTGCGACGCTCACGATCGGGATGGCTGCGGGCCCAACGCGGGCGGCTGGTTCAAAATCGGAAACCGATCAGGAAGTCCTCGAAATCAATGCCGAATGCAATGACGCGGAATTACGCGGAGATGTCGCAGCCATGGACAAGTGCGAAACTGAGGATTTCACCCACACGCACGCCAACGGCCAGGTCGAGCAGAAGGCCGGATACCTGAAGGGAGTCGGAAGCGGCGCTCACACGTTCCTCGCGCTCGACCTCTCCGATGTCCATGTTCGTTCCTACGGCGACACCGCAATCGTGGATGAGCATATGCACCTTCGCGCCAATAACGGCGGGCGCATCGCCGACGTCCAGAATCTGGTCATGACCGTGTGGACCAGGCAGAATGGCAAGTGGCGCGAAGCGGCCTGGATCGCCGTGCCACTGCCCGGCGGCACCCGTGCCGCCGCCTCCGAAACTAAATAACCAACGCGAAGCTGCATTGACCCGCGCGGTAAAATAGTTTTACGGCTTGCGAGGAAGCTGCTTGGGCGCACCGTCTCGCCGGAAACGAACGCCATTTCGCGGCGAACCCGATCAGGAAAACATTGTTCGAACGAAAGGACGACGACGCCATTACATGTGCGCGTGGCATTCTCTGTGCCCTCTGCGCCTCCGTGCACTCCGTGTTGAATTTCTGTTGCCGCGGAACTGCGGCGCACACCTTTGCGCCTGCAAGTCTTGCAGACGCAACCCCCTTGGAATCATATCGTTTGCATATTCTCGCGGCCTAACCCTCATCGATTCACATCCTTATATAAAAAACCTGAGGTGGGGGTACTGCATTCCGCCGCACCTTGCGAGCGAGCGGCTTCTGTCGCGAACTCACGTAGAACGTACCGTTGCGATTATTCGGCTTGGAACTATCGTAGAATGAACACTTACACAAAAACAGGGAGGGGGTATCAGCACCTCAGTTGTCTTCCGAACGAAGCGAAAATGCCAAATAAAAGCAAAAGGATCGGGAATGCAGAAACCTGACGCGACACACGGCGGCCCGCTCGCCGGGCTGAAGGTCATTGACCTGTCGCACATCATGGCCGGGCCTGCCTGTTCCATGCTGCTTGCGGACATGGGAGCCGACGTAATTAAGGTCGAGCGCCTGCCGGACGGCGATGACTCTCGCCGCATGGTGCCACCAACGATTGCCGATCAATCGGCCGCCTTCCTTATCATGAATCGCAACAAGCGCGGTATCGCCCTGGACCTCCGGGCCGATGCTGGCCGTGCCGTCCTGTCTCGTCTGATGCAAAACGCCGATGTGCTCATCGAAAACTTCCGCCGTGGCGCGATGGAACAGATGGGCTTCGGCTACGAGACCGTCCACGCATTGAATCCGCGCCTGATCTACTGCTCCATCTCCGGTTTTGGCCGCACCGGTCCTTACGCCGACCGCGGCGGCTTCGATTTAGTGGCTCAGGGCATGAGCGGCCTGATGAGCATAACCGGCGAAGGACCGGGTCGCCCGCCGGTAAAAGTCGGAGCGCCGGTCACCGACATCACCTCAGGAATCCTCGCAGCTTTGGGCATTCTCGCTGCATTGCACTCGCGCGAATCAACCGGCCAGGGCCAGATGGTCGATACGTCTTTGTTTGAAGCCGGAATCGTTCAGACTTACTGGCATTCGGCCATGTCTTTTGCGACCGGTCACGCTCCGGGCGCGATGGGTTCGGCGCATCCCTTGAACGCTCCGTATCAAGCATTCCCCACCTCCGACGGCTGGATCACTGTCGGCGCCGCCAATCAAGGGAACTGGCTGCGCCTGGTGGAAGCGCTCGAAGCTCCGGAATTGCGCCCGCCATTAAACCCACCATTAAACGAAGATCCGCGGTTCTTAACCAACGCCGGCCGCATGCAAAATCTGGCTGAACTGACCGCCACGCTCACTCCATTGTTCAAGCGCCGCAGTTCCGCCGATTGGTTGAACCGGCTGGAAAAAGCCGGCGTACCTGCGGGACCGGTCTTGCGTGTGGACGAGATGCACAAAGATCCGCAAGCGCTCGCGCGTGAGATGATCGTGGAAACCGTTCATCCCACCGCTGGACCCGTGAACTCCATCGGATTGCCGGTCAAGTTCTCCGCTACCCCGGGCGCCGTTCGCCGCCCCGCCCCGCTTTTTGGGCAGGATACCCGCGAGGTGCTCCTGGCCAACGGCTTCTCTGATGATGAGATAAACGCGCTGGCGGCCGAGGGAGCCATCTACATGCCCGAGGCAGTGCGGAAAGGCGCAAAAAGGTGAGCCAGGACATTCTGTATGAGATAGCCGATGGTGTCGGCCGCATCACTTTCAATCGGCCCGAGGCTCGCAACGCCTTCACATTCGACATGTATGAGCGCGTGGCCGAGATCTTTCAGCAGACTGAGAAAGATTCGTCCGTCAAGGTGCTCATACTTGCAGGCGCGGGCGAAAAAGCGTTCGCCGCCGGGACGGACATCTCCGAGTTCAAGGCATTTTCCACCGCTGAACACGCGCTCGCGTATGAAGCGAAAATGGAGCGCGTCCTCGGCGTGGTGGAATCTTCCCGGGTTCCGACAATTGCCGCCATCGGTGGAGTATGCACGGGAGGCGGTGCCGCGATTGCCGGTTGCTGTGACCTGCGCATCGCTACGCGCAATGCGCGTTTCGGCGTACCCATCGGCCGCACACTGGGGAATTGCCTGTCCATCGCCAATTACGCCAGGCTCGTATCCCTGATCGGAGCCGCCCGCGTGAAAGATCTCATCTTCACCGGCCGTCTGATTGAAGCCGCCGAAGCGCATGCCATCGGATTGTTCAGCGAAGTGTTGCCTGATCACGCGGCGCTGCATGCCCGAGTGACTGAACTCGCCCAAATCGTAACAGCCCAGGCGCCCCTCACGTTGCGCGCGACCAAGCAGGCGCTCCTCCGCATCCGCCAAAGTATCAGTCCCGAGGATGATCGCGATTTGATTCTGATGTGCTATCTGAGCCGCGATTTCCGCGAAGGCATGGACGCATTCTTGAACAAGCGGCCGCCAAAGTGGACTGGAACTTAGATGACTTCCGCCTGGCAAGGCCCGAGCCACTCAATTCAAGCTTGTGCTGCGCCGCTGCGGCTCATTGCTCTGGGTGGCCCGCATCGAAACAGGAGGCAGATATTCCCCGACGAACGCGCGGATCCACCACTCACCTGTTTCGTGCCGTTGTTTTGCTGGCGCAAAGCGATACCGATAAAGGCGCGCTCGAATAATCTTCGGGCCCTCCGCAAACGGATTTACGCGGATCAATTTCAACGCGGCGGCATCATTTTGCAGTAATTTTTGGATGAAGATGATGAGCCAGGGATGTTCCATATAGTCGTAAACGGGAGACATTGCCGCGAACCACATCAGCCAGTCGAGCCGCAGATGGTAGGGAGCGATTTGCGGCGGTCTGCGTCGCGGGTTTCCAGGTTTGGCCTTGAATTCGTATTCCTTCCAGACCGTTTGCTCGCTGACCGCCTCGTCCTCTGTACCTTCGATGATGATTTCGTAGCGAGCCTTCGTGACGCTTCCAAAAGCCCCATACGTGTTCACGAGGTGATAGGGGTTAAAGCTGGTGTTCATGATCTGCCGGCGTGAAAGCATGTTGTGCACGGGCCAATAGCTCAGCACGATCACAATCAGCGTGAACGCCACGATGACCCATTCATACGCCGCCGCTGAATACAGCGCATCGGGCACGCGCTTCCTCAGAATCGCTTGAAGTTGCGAATTCGAGAAACTCGAAACCGCTAAAAGCATCGTCAGCAGATTCAACCAGGAGTAGTTTCCGCTGACGAAAAGCCACATCTGCGTAGCGATAATGAGCGCGCCGCAAATTCCCGCAACCGGCTGCGGAAAGAAAAGTCCCCAGGGGATCAGCAGTTGCGCTCCAAAATTTCCGATCACTTCCAGCTTGTGAAACGAACTCGGCAGATGATGGAAATACGAACTGAGCGGATTCGGCAGAGGCTGAGTTTCATGGTGATAATCAAGGCACGTCAGATTTCGCCAGCAAGGATCGCCTCGGAGTTTGATCAGGCCCGCGCCAAATTCCACTCTGAAAAGCATCCACCTCAGCAGAAAAATGACGGGCGCCGGGACAATCATGCGGTTCGTGCCCAGCAGAATGGCCAGGAAGCCCGCCTCCAGCAGCATGGATTCCCAGCCGAATCCATAGAACGTCTGGCCCACATTCATGATCGAGAGATAGAGGATGTAGAGGCCCGACCACACTGCAATCGAGATCCACAAGGGACCACGCTCGGAGAAAGAGCTCAGCGCGAGCAGCGACAGCAGAATTCCCGCGATACTTATGCCGCGGAAAAACTTATCCGAATAGTGATAATGGAAAATGCTCGGCGCGCGCCGGAAGTTGACGAATCCCAGAAATTGCGTCACAGGTAGCAGTCCGTTTTCTCCTAAAAGCGCGGGGAATTGCTCGAATGCCACCACAAACGCGACGAGATAAATAAAGGCGAGACCTCGCTGAAACGCAAGCCGCGCCAGCCAGTAGTCCGAACTAAAGAATGCGTGCTGAAAGGCGTTGAGTAGCATCGATCCGATTGCCGCGACAGATCACGGTGCGCTCACTTGCGAACACCCGCCGCGCAAACTCTTGACTGAACCTGCCGAATGGAATAGCTAATACCCACAGCTTACCCCGTTCTAAGACGTTCTCAATAGAGCGGACCAGTGGCAGAGGAGGATCGATGAACTTCCGTTTATCTCGGCTACGCCTTCTGGGAATTGGCGTTGTGCTGTCGTTGGCCGCCGCACCCGCCGTTTTCGGCCACATCAAGATTTATCCCATGCAGTCGACGTTCGGCGCGCGCGAGAAATACACCATGCGCGTTCCCAACGAGCGCCAGTCGGCGACCATTCGTGTGGAAGGGGAATTTCCCGCCGGCCTCGAGATATACGATTTTGAGTTCAAACCCGGCTGGAAGATCGATTTCAAGAAAGACGAAAAAGGCAAGATCATCGGCGCGGTGTGGACCGGCCGCATCGAGCCTTACGAGTTCGTTGAATTCGGAATGTTGGCAATCAATCCGAAGAGCGGCAGTCCGAATCTGTTGTGGAAGTTTTATCAGTATTACGAAGATGGATTCAAAGAGGAATTCACGGCGCCGCCGGATGCCAAAATGCCGCTGCGCCCGATGCCACAGGTAACGCTGTCGCCTGATCCGGCAGCGCCCAAATCCTGAGCTCGCTCACAGCTTCAACAATCGTTCCGCGTTGCGGTGACTGATTTTCGCCAGATCTTCCTGGCTGACCGGCAGCGAATCCAGGAATTTGCGTCCGACGCTATTCGGGCTATAAGGGTAATCTACCGAAAAGAGAATGTGGTCGGCGCCGATCACCTGCATCGTGCATAGCAGCGGCGGCACAGTGAAGTAGCCGCTCGTTGTTATGTAAAAATTCTCCTGAAAGTATTCCGTCACTTTCCGCTTCAGATGTGTGGTCGTGCGCGCGAGCACGGCCTCGGCCCGTGCAATCGAAAAGGGAAGATCCTCTCCCATATGGCCGATGATGATCTTCAGTTTCGGGAAACGGTCGAACAGGCCGGAAACAATCAGCCGCAGGCAATGCATTCCGGTTTCCACGTGCCAGCCCCATGCCGCTGTAGATAGAAAGAAGCCGGTTTGCCCGGGCAGTCCGCTGAAATAGGCTTCTTCGACACGGTCAGGCGGCAGCGTGGGATGCAGGTAGAAAGGAACGTCGAGCGCCTGCACGGCTTCAAAAACAGGCGTGAACCGGGGATCATCCAAAAAGATGCCTTTTGTCGTGCCGTGGACGAGCGTGCCTTTGAATCCCAGTTTGTTCACGCAGCGTTCCAATTCGGCGGCGGCCTTCTCCGGCTCCTGTAACGCCAGCGCTGCGAATCCAGCCAGGCGTTTGGGATGAGATCGCACGGCGTCGGCAAGCTTGTCGTTGGAATCCCGCACCAAAGACGCCGCTGTCGGTCCATCCAATTTATCCAGACCGGCATTGGTCAAGGAGAGGACTTGGAGATCGATTTCCGCCGCATCCATGTCGGCGATGCGAACTGCTCCGAGATCGAGCAGCTTAGATTCGACTGCTCGCACGAATTCTTTCCGTGAGGGCGGCTGAATCTCGGCGGATTTCTTCAGGATTTCGGGCGTCGCAAAGTGCTCTTCGAGAGTGATCGTTCGCATGGATTCGAGTTGTTGCCTCCGGATGAGGCCAACACTCTACCATGCTGTGTACTGAGCTAACGAGCCGTAAGTGCTCGTTACAGTCCAATGCTTGTGCGGCAAACCCGCCGCGCCGGACGCCGCATTCTGTTGGAAGGCGCCAATTTACGGATGAGCCGCCGCTGCATCTTTTATAGAAAGCAATTCCACTTCAAAAATGAGGGTGGTATTCGGCCCGATTACATTGCCGGCGCCGCGCTCGCCGTACGCCAGGTTCGGAGGAATAAAAAGCTGCCAGGTGGATCCAACCGGCATCAGCTTGAGAGCCTCTTTGAATCCGGGAATAACGGCGCCGACTTGAAACGTCGCGGGTTGACCAGGTTGTGATTTGTCGAACTCGGTTCCATCGATCATGGTGCCGCGATAATTGCAGCTGACCGTATCCGCATCAGTCGGCTTCTTGCCATCCGCCGCTTTGATAACCTTATATTGCAGTCCGCTGGGCAGGCTCACCACGCCGTCTTTCTTGCCGTTCTCCGCCAGGAATGTGTCGCCTGCTTTCTTGTTTTCGTCGGCGGCCTTGGCGCGCTCCGCTGTCTGTTTCTCGGTGACTTCCTGCTGGAGAGCGGCCATGGTGCTATTGAGGTCCTGATCGGACATCAGCAACTTTTGGCCGGAGAGTTCGTCCTGCAAGCCTCTTACCAGCAGTTCGGGATTAATATCGATGCCCTGGGCTTTTAAAGTCTTGGCCACCTGAACCCCGATGCCATAGCTCACTTTGTCTTTTTGCGTGGCAGGCGGCGTTTGGCCCGGAGCCACCGAATCCTGGGCTCCCGCTGGTATCGCCAGTAGCGCCAGCGCCAGAATCAGGATTGATTTTGTCTTCATATGCTTCTCCTCATCGCGTGTTTTCCTTCAGGTTTTTTGCGATCGCCGCCGATTTGAGGTTTGCAGTTCGCGAAATTGTCGCGGCGAATACTGGGCCGGCATTCCTTTACTAGTCGCTAATATTCAGAAGAAGGCTGGATACGATTCTCACACAACTCCGACCACCGGCAAGAGATTCGATCCTGCGCCGTTCGGTTGTACCGGCCACAATTGTAAGCTTTGCCCCACGAACTTTCACCCGTTCGATGAAAAATTGTGAGCAAAACTAAATCCCTCGTAATCTGCGCATTATGAAATACATGTAACACCCCTGTCCTGCCAAACACGCTTCCCTTACACCTGCGCCTGAACCTCGCCCCGCAAACAGCGTTGCTCTTTTATTGTCCGCCTCACCAGTTCACGTCAGCGTCCACGGCTGACTACCCTGCGCCTTGCCCAGAAATTTTCCACTTGAGGTTGCCGTGAATTGGTCACGCGTTTCTCGAACCGTTAAAACAAATATCAAACCTGATAGTTACAGCGGGCAGCGTATAGCTTCACAAATCCGCGTAGCTGTTGTTCTCACTATCGTATGGCTTCTGCCATTTCTTATGTCCGCATGTAGTGGAGGGGCTGCGGGCAACTTGATTCCGCGTGGTACGGCCGTCGCTCCTTCGGCTGGGACGCCAGGTTTGCAGTCATCTTCGGCCCCGGCCGCCGCATCCATCTTGAATGCTCCTTCTGTGAGCCTTTTGACTTTTGGCAATGCAGGCTATGGCGGAGACGATACCAACGTTTTGCAGAATGCCTTGAATACCACCGCGGTAAATGGGCAGGTGTTACGCGTTCCGGCTGGAAGCTACAACATCAGTCCGATTTCATTTCCGGCAAATTCGCAACTGGCCTTGGACGCTGGTGCCGTGTTCACCGCGAATGCGGGTTACGGGCCACAAGACAAGATGCTTAAGATCGAGTCCCAAAATGTGGTTATCGCCGGAGCGGGAGCTGCTTCTGTGATCTTTCAGATGCGCAAATCGGAATACGCGGCCGAGCATGCCACCGATCAAAGCGAATATCGCCATTGTCTTGATATTGAAGGCGCTACTAACGTCACGGTGAGTGGAATTTCCTGCAACAAATCCGGCGGTGATGGCCTCTACATCGGCGCAGGAGCCCAAAAGCAGCCAAGCCAGAACATCACTGTCAGCGATTCAATCTTCGATCAAAATTTTCGGCAAGGTTTCAGCCTGATCAGCGGGCAGCACATCTTCATCGATCGCTGCCATTTCACAAATACCGAGGGCACGGCTCCAGAGGCAGGCATCGACGTCGAGCCGAACGATCCATCCGGCGCGGTCGTGGATGTGCACTTCGAAGATAACTTCACGGATAACAATGCGGGTCCAGGAGTAAAGCTCGCATTATGGCTGATGACGAATGCGTCTCCCAAAATCGATGTGACCATCCTGCGCCATCATTCCGACTCAAACGAACTCTCCGGTTACGATGCGAACAACGCGGATATGGACCCGAATGTGCAGGGGCAGGTGCTCATTCAGGATTCTTTCAGCACAGATGATGGGAGCTACGGCGCTGTGGCGCACTGGTATCAGGCCAGCGGACCCGCTTTGATTTTCAAAAACCTCACCATCACAAACCCGCACCAGAACGGTCCCGACCCGAGCTACCACGACAGCGCAGCCATAGGGGTGGTGCGCGGCGGGGGCGGGAAGCAGCCGATTGGGAATGTGCAGTTTGAAACAGTGAATGTGTCTGTGACGAATGGCAAGGTCGATCGTTACTTCAACTTTGGCGATTCTTCCAACAAAGCAGTTGAAAACGTCGTCTTCACGCCAGGGAATCTGAGCGGTGCAACGCAGGTGCCGCCGAACGGGCTTATGAATTCCGCGGGCGCCAATTCGGTAGGTCAATAAAGTCGATCAATAAAAAGAGTATAGGGTAAGCCGGCGAGGCCCTGCCAGGTTTTGCCGGCTTATGTTTTGCACGGATGTCACAGTTCTCTTGAATGAGCCTTCCGGCCTCGTGAAGCTTTCTGCGCATACAGTTCCTGATCGGCACACTCGAGCAGATGCTGCACAGATACGCCAGCCGCAGGATGGGTGGCCACGCCAATGCTGACAGTGAGCTTTGGTTCTTCATTGTCGGCCTGAAGATGCTGCTTGATTCTCGAGGCGACACGCCGGGCAGCCGTCTCGCCTGTTTCGGGGAGCAGGAGCGAAAATTCATCGCCGCCGTATCGTGCTGCGGTGTCAACTGCGCGGCAATGCTGGCGCAGCACGTCGGCCACTCGACAGATGGCGCGGGTGCCAGTCTGGTGGCCGAAACGATCGTTAATCTCCTTGAGCTTGTCGAGATCCATCAGCAGGACCGAAAACTGTCGGTTTGTTCTCCCGGATCTCTCAAGTTCGCTTTGCAGCGCCTCAATGAAGCGGCGGTAGTTGGCCAGACCCGTGAGGCTGTCGCTGATAGCGCGGTGCCGCACTTGGCCAAAGAGTTGAATGTTGTCGATGAGCGTCGCGCCCAGAACAATCACGTAGCTGGCAGAAGTCAGTATCTGTGCCAGGAGCGCCGGGGCGTCCAGAAGTTGGGCAGATTGCGTAGCCACGAGGTGGCCTGCGGCATTCACTCCCGCCACCCAGGGAAGCGCCGTTCCCAGCGCTGCGTTCAGACGGTAAGGACTGCGGTACAGGAGAATCGTAGCCGTAAGAAATATTAGCGCGGGCAAAAGGTCCCACGGACGCGGCAGAAAGCGGCTGTTATGGATCGCAGGGCCGCCCCCGAGGCCAAGAAAGACGAGACCGGTCAGAGCAGCCGCGGCCGCGACCACGCTCAATACCGCCAAAACCGTTCGCTTTGATTCGCGGGGCCAAGGCAACCAGTTGTCAAATCCGATGGCCCCAAGCAGGAGAACGCCGAGCAACGTCCCGCCAGCCATCCAGTAAACCGGAACGTGCGCAGCACTACGGCTGGCTGCGGCGCCGTGGAGTTCGATCAGGCCGCTGACTTGGATCAGTCCATCGAGCCCGAAAGCCGCCCCTAGAAACAGCGATAGGCGGTCTGCTGTTCCGTGATAGCGAACCAGGATGTTTGCTGCGATGGTGAAGCCGAGAAGTGCGGCGATGATTTCAGCGCTTGCCCAGAGGACGGGATTAAAGGAACCGCCGACTTGGCGCAGAAAGTGCGCAATTACGACGACGCAGCCGGAAACAACACCGGCCACCAGCGAAATACGCAAGATTCGGTTGGAGCTTGCCTTGATCATGACCCTCGTATGAGTGCATAAGATTCATTACTGTTTAATTGTTGAGCAGTTTGGGCACAAACGCGCCTGTACTAAAGTGCAGGAAATGGACACCTGTACTTTTTTTTCAAAACATTTTGCACATTTTTTTCCACATTGGGTGAAAACGGATTTTGAAGCAACGATACTATCGGGGCGCACATCGCTTCGTCAGTTCTGGCTCGAAATTCAGGAAACCCGTTGTTTTTGCCTCGCATCTAGACTTAGATACGCGTGCTCTAGAAGTGAATTCTGGCGAAAACCTTCCATTTTCGTTTTGCTTCCTTAAAATAAGGGAGTATCGCGACACGAGGGAGCACCGCGCGGGCAATCCGCGCAGTTTTGTCGGCGGAGGTTAGCGTTGATCGAAGTAAACGACTTGACAAAGAGGTTTGCGGAACGAACCGCAGTAGATCACGTCTCATTCGTGGTGAATAAAGGCGAAATCCTCGGTTTTCTCGGTCCCAACGGCGCGGGCAAAACCACGACCATGCGAATTCTTACCGGGTTTATTCCCGCAACAAGTGGAACCGCAAAAGTAGCCGGATTCGATGTTTTCAATGACTCGCTGGAAGTTCGCAAGCGGATTGGCTATTTGCCGGAAAATCCGCCGCTGTATATGGACATGACGGTGAGCGCCTATCTGGAATTCGTCGCGCGCATCAAGAACGTGCCCGCGGAAAAGCGCCAGGCCCGCGTAGAAGACGCGATGGTGAAAACGAATATCCAGGATAAGCGCCATGAGTTGATCAAGCGGCTCTCGCGCGGTTATAAGCAGCGCGTGGGCCTGGCGCAAGCACTGGTACACGATCCCGAGGTGATCATCCTGGACGAGCCCACCGTGGGGCTTGATCCCAAGCAGATCATTGAGGTGCGCCACCTGATCAAGGGGCTTGCGGGCAGTCACACCATTATTCTTTCCACGCACATCCTGCCGGAAGTGAGCATGACCTGCGATCGCGTGGTGATCATCAATCGCGGCCGGATCGCCGCCATCGACACGCCGGCCAACCTGACCACGCAGCTCAAGGGCGGCCAGAGCGTCATCGTCGAAGTGCAGGCCGACAGGAACGCAGTGAGCGCGCTGCTTCGGGACATTCCGGGCGTACGGAAGGTAAGTTCAGATTCGGCGGGCAGCAATGGCCACACGACCGTAATCGTTGAGGCGTCGCCCGGCCAGGACCTGCGGAGCGAGATTGCCGCCAAAGTCGTCGGCAAGGGCTGGCCGTTGTACGAACTGCGTGGGGCCAACCTGAGCCTGGAAGAGATCTTCCTCGAGCTCACCATGGAAGACTCGCAGCACGCCGAAGCAAGTTCAAACTGAGGGGCAAAGCATGAAAGGAATGATTGCGGTTTATCGCAAAGAGATGAGCCACTACTTTGTGTCTCCGGTGGCTTACATCATTGTCGCCATCTTTCTTGTTTTGACGGCGTACTTCTTCAATCGGCTGCTGGCCGTGATCATACAGGAAGCTTTTCAGGCCGGCTTCGAAGAGGGCCAGTTCGGCGGCGGGGCGGCATTCGACGTACCCTCGCTCGTGATGCGCAACTTTTTCGGGGTTCTCTCGACGCTGCTGCTCTTTATCACTCCGATGCTGACGATGAGCGTCTATGCCGAAGAGCGGCGGCGGGGAACGATGGAGTTGCTGATGACTTCGCCTGTCACTGATCTCGAGATCGTGCTCGGCAAGTTTTTTGCGTCGCTCACATTGCTGGTGATCATGCTGCTGCCCACCGCGATCGGATTTGCTTACATGCTGCACCACGCCGAGCCGACGGCTCCGTGGAGCGTGCTGGGGAGCGAATATCTGGGAGTCTTGCTGCTCGGAGCCGCGCTGTTGGCGCTGGGCTCGTTCTTTTCCTCTGTAACCGAGAGCCAGTTGATCGCGGCGATGCTAAGCTTTGGCGCGATCCTGTTGCTTTGGGTCCTCGACTTTGGTTCGCAGGCGGGCACAAGCGCCTGGACAAGCGCCGTACAGTATCTATCGGTCTTTCGCCATTACGATGATTTCACGCGCGGCGTGATCGACACTTCGAATCTGATTTTTTATCTGAGTTTCATCGTTCTGGGCATTTTTCTGACGGTGCGCAGCGTGGATTCCATGCGTTGGCGACGGGCTTGAGAAGAACTTGCGTACGTGCCGATTTTTCCGGCGCGAATGGCGATTGAATTTGCTACGGATGCATAAGGAGGAGAAATGCCGATAAAGCTGGACTGGAAACGGGAGCGACGTTGGCTCGCGTCCTTCGGTCTCGCCTTGGCTGCGGCCGGGTTGGTGCGTTATTCCACTCAGGGGGAACTCACCCGCTTGAGCGAAGGCCTGTTGATCGGCGGGGGCGTGCTGTTTGTCGCGGGGCTGGTTTTGAGCTATCGCGAAATTATCGCGTTCTTCAGTGTGCGCTCGTCGCAACTGGGAGCGAACGCGCTGACGATCACGGTGCTTGTCCTGGTCGTGCTCGGTTTGATCAATTTTCTCGGTTATCGCCACAAGAAACGCGTCGACGTCACCACCGAAAAGCTTTACACGCTTTCCGATGAGTCCCGCAAAACCGCAGCGAATCTGAAGAAAGACGTGGAAATCATTCGGTTCGCCCGCACCCCGGACACAACCTTCAAGGATTTGGCGGACGAATATGTCAATGCCGGCGCCCACGTGCATTACCGCGAAGTGGATCCGCAGGAAAAGCCGGAGGTGGCGCGACAATACGACGTCAAGCACATGAATGACGTGGTGGTCTCTTCGGGCTCGCATAACGAAACGCTCACCGGTACCGGAGAGCAGGACATCACCAACGCGATCATTAAAGTCACGCGCGACACCGTTAAGACGATCTGCTTTGTCGATGGTCACGGCGAAAAATCGCTCTCTTCTGGCGAAGGCGACGGGTTGGAAGGCGACGACAAGGCGCTGAAGAATGAAGGCTATCAGACGAAGACAGTGAATCTCGTCTCTTCCGGCGAAGTGCCGAACGATTGCAGCGTGCTGGTGGATGCCGGACCAAAGCAGGCGCTCTTTCCCCAGGAGGCGGGGTTTATATCCAAATATCTCGACAACGGCGGCAGAGTTCTGTTGCTGCTCGATCCTGAAACCGATCCCAAGGTGGATAGCGTTCTCGACGCCTGGAATGTCTCTCTCGGCAGCAATGTTGTCATTGACGCCAGCGGCGTGGGCCGCCTGTTTGGCACCGGGCCCGCAGTGCCGCTCGTCGTGGACTATGGCGCCAATCCAATTGTTCAGAATTTCACCGGCACGATGACATTTTTCAACCTGGCGCGCACGGTATCCATCAAAGACAAAAGCAAGTCCGATCCCGAGGCCACAGAGTTGCTAAAGACGTCTCCGCGCAGCTTTACCGTGCCGAATTTGAAGACAAAGGAAGTCCGCTATGATCCGGCAAAGGATCAGGCAGGGCCGC
Source organism: Candidatus Acidiferrales bacterium (assembly GCA_035650755.1). GTDB lineage: Bacteria > Acidobacteriota > Terriglobia > Acidiferrales > UBA7541 > Palsa-189. The sequence continues at coordinate 36,739 of DASRHB010000034.1, read as the reverse complement.
TGTCGCTGGGCGTTGCGGCGGAGCGCAAGAGCGGCAGTGGGGCCGCCAGCAAGGATTCTCGCCTGGTGGTCATCGGCAATTCCGCCTTCGCCACCAACCAATGGGCCGGCTTGCAGCGCAACGGCGATCTTTTTGTGAATACGATCAATTGGCTGGCTCAGGACGAGGACCTTATTTCCGTGCGCCCAAAGAATCCCACGAACCGGCGCGTGATTCTCACCGAAACTCAGCAGCGTGAATTGGTGCTCGCCAGCTTGTTCTTCCTGCCGGGTCTGGTCCTGATCTCCGGCGCGGTGATCTGGTTCAAGCGCCGCTGAGCGGATTAGGAAACCGTCATGAAGCGGAGTACTGGAATTGTTTTCCTGGTCGCGGTCATCCTCGCGGCGTTCGTCTATTTTTATGATGTGAAGCGCAAGCCTGCCACGGAGGCTTCCTCGGAAGCCTCTAAACCCGCCTTCACCTCGATCACTTCGACGGATGTAAAGCAAATCAAGATTCAGCGCGCCGGCATGACGATGGATTTTGAGCGCAAGAGCGACGGCTGGTACATGACTCAACCAAAGGCGGTGCGCGCGGACGGTTCGGCGCTCGACGGCCTGGCCAGCGAATTTTCTTACACGAACGTCGATCGCACCTTCCCGAACACGCCGGACAACCTCAATTCCTTCGGCTTAAAGGATCCCACCGTCACGGTGAACTTCACGCTGAATAACGGCGCGACTCATGAGCTGCGCTTCGGCTCCAAAGATTTTTCGGCATCCTCCATTTATGCGCTGGTGGATGACGGCAAGCAGATTTCACTGATGCCCGATACGATCTACACCAGCGCCGACAAGTCGCCGGACGATTTCCGCGACAAGTCCCTAACCACCGTGGCGACGGCAGACGCCAATTTCTTTGATCTGGTGAATTCCTCGGGCGAGATTTCCGGCAGCAAAAAGGACAACACTTGGACGCTGAGCAAGCCGCGCGCCGTTCCCGGAGATCGAAGCAAGATTGATGCCTTGCTCGGCGCTGTCGGCACCGGGCAGATCGTCAAATTCGTCAGCGACACGAATACGGGTCTGGCAAAGTACGGGCTCGATAAGCCGGCGGTGCGATTCGAAGCCAAGCTGGCCGACGGCAAAACCATGCAAATGGAAGTCGGGAAGAAAGAGGGCGCCGATTACTATGCCCGCGATCTTTCCCGGCCCGGCGTTTTTCAGATCAATGACAATCTCTATTCGATTTTGAGCGACAAGTATATCGACCTGCGCGATAAGCAGATCACGCACATCATGCCCGACGATGTGACGCGCCTTGACGTGCGCAATCTGAATGGCACGTTCGCCTGCGTAAAAGGCTCCGGGAGCGGGCTGGTATTGGAAACCGCCGACAAGAAATCAACTCCGCCTTCATGTCCCGACGTGGTCAGCGAACTCGGCGAAGATCAGGCCGACGAGGTGTATGACAATCCTCCCGCATCGGTTGCGAAGGAACTTGCGAAACCGCCGATCCAGATCACCATCACCGGCAAAAACAATAAGAAAACCCAGCTCGTATTTTCCGGGATCACCGGCGATTCCATCTACGGCCGAAGCGATTCCAGTCCAGCAATCTATAAATTCGCCAAGCGCGTCTTCGATGAAGTGAACTTCGCGCAGCCGAAATAGAGGACGGCCTGTTCGCGAACGCCGGAACGACTACACACGATCGGAAAGGGGATACGCATGAGTCCTGAAAATGGGGAGGCTAGGGCACTGGCCTCTGAGATCAGAGGCCAGTTGAAAGATCCCGGCAAGGTGTTTGGGCTGATGATCCGCTTTCGGCTTCGAGAAGGGATGCAGCAGAAGTTCGAGGCCACATTTGCCAAGGCTATCGCGGCGACACGCAAAGAGGCCGGGGTCGTATCTTATGAACTGAATCGGGACGCGAAGGATGCTACCCGTTATTTCCTGAATGAACGCTGGAAAAACTGGCCGGCACTGCAAACGCATTTGGAAGCGCCATACACCGTAAATCTGCTCGGTGAAATCACTCCCATGCTGGCCGCGGCTCCCGAACTGCACGTGGTGACGCCGGCTGCGGAATGAGGCGATGGGCGGCGGGTCTCGCCTCGACGGCAGCGCGACCGTGGGCTCCATCTTGCAACGGGCTCGCGTCAGAATCTTGCGGTCCCACTTTACCGCTGGCAGAATAACAGGAAGTTCACTCTGATTGCGGCAAGATGCACATGCAGGGGCCGATTTACGGCTTCCGGCGCACGGATTGGCTTAAGAATCGGCGTGGCACAAAGCTTGTTTTCGGAGAAAAATCATAGGAACCCCAAAATCTCAGCGGACCGAACTCTCGCCCCGTGAGCAGGTTGCCGCCGCATCCCGCATTGTGGTGAAGATCGGCACGAACGTGCTGATGCGCGACGATGGCGGCGTTGCCATCGGCGCGTTTTACGGTATCGCGGAGTCGCTCGCGAATTTTCGCCGGGCCGGGCGTGAAGTTCTGCTCGTCTCCTCCGGTGCGGTGGGGCTTGGAGTGCGGCGCCTCGAACTGGCGGCCCGCCCTACCGAATTGGCGCTTGTCCAGGCTTGCGCCGCGGTGGGGCAAAGCCGGCTGATGAGCATGTACGACGACGCATTCGAAAAGCTGGGCTTCCGCGTCGCCCAGGTGCTGTTGACCGAAGACGATTTTCTCGACGCGCGCCGTCATGAGAATCTTCGCGCCACCCTGACCACGCTGCTGCAGTTGGGGGTGATCCCCGTTATAAACGAGAATGACACGGTCTCGACAGCCGAGCTGGATAGCCCGGCGGGAGACCCCGAGCGCGTCCGCGTCTTTGGTGATAACGACAAGCTTTCAGCGCTGGTTATGACGCATATTGACGGCGATTTACTGATCCTGCTCTCGGATGTCGATGGACTTTATACGGATGATCCGCAGAGCAAGGACGCGACGCTGATTGCTGAAACCGATTCGCGTGATCAGCGCATTCGCAGCTATGCCCGAGGCGGCAATGGCCGGGGCCGCGGCGGCATGGAAACAAAACTGGAGGCCGTGCGCATCGCCAATGAAGACGGCCGTCCCGCAATCATAGCCAATGGCCGCACACCGGGCATACTCGATGCCATTCTCGCGGGCAAGCCCGCCGGAACGCTTTTCTTCCCCAGGAAAAGCACGTGAGTGAAGCCGTCCGCGCGCTCGCAGAAGCCTCCAAACAGGCGGCGCGTTGCATCGCTTCCACTTCCAGCGAGCAGCGGAACCAAGCGCTCGAAGTTGTCGCTCGTGCGCTCGAGCGCGGCGCGTCCGAAATTCTGGACGCAAACGCGCAGGACGTGGCCGACGCCAATCCCGCATTCGAGCGCGGCGAATTGTCCAAAGCACTTGTCGATCGCCTGAAGTTATCTCCCGAAAAACTTCGGACGATGATCGATGGAGTGCGCGGTGTAATTGCTCTGCCTGATCCAGTGGGGCGCGTACTCGACCGCATCGAACTCGACGAAGGACTCGAACTCGAGAAAATAAGCTGCCCCTTGGGCCTCCTCGCCGTCATTTTTGAAGCGCGCCCCGACGCGGTTACGCAGATCGTTTCGCTGGCGATCAAATCCGCAAACGCAGTCATTCTGAAACCCGGCCGCGAGGTGGAACGGACCGCGCGCGTGATGGCGGATAAAATTCGTGAAACCTTGCGCACTCAATCGATCCCCGAGGCGCTGGTGACGAATATCCAGCAGCGCGCGGAAGTCCGCGAACTGCTGACCCTTGATGATCTAATCGATCTGGTGATTCCACGCGGCGGTTACGACCTGGTGCGCTATGTTCAGTCGAATACGCGCATCCCCGTGCTCGGCCATGCCGAGGGCGTTTGCCACATCTACGTCGACGCCGCGGCGGATTTCGACATGGCGCTCAACATCATCGACGACGCGAAAACCGATTATCCCGCTGTTTGTAATGCCGTCGAGACGGTTTTGGTCGATCAGCCAATTGCGGTCACATTTTTGCCGCTGCTGGCCCGGCGCATGAAGGAACGAGGCGTTCGCCTGCGCGGCTGCCCGCAAACGATCAGTTTAGTCAAAGAAGTCCCGGTCGAGCCTGTTGGCGAAAACGAGTGGCACACCGAATACGGCGATCTCATCCTGGCGATCAAGGTGGTGCGCGGTGTGAACGAAGCTATAGAGCACATTGCGCGTTTCGGTTCGGCTCACACAGACGCGATCGTCACGAAAGATGAGAATACAGCGCGGGCATTTTTGCAGCGTGTCGATTCCGCCGGCGTGTTTCATAATGTTTCCACGCGTTTTGCCGACGGCTATCGCTACGGCTTTGGCGCCGAGGTTGGCATCAGCACCAGCCGGCTGCACGCTCGCGGTCCGGTGGGGCTGGACGGATTGACCACATACAAGTACATTCTGCGCGGGCGCGGGCAAATGGTTCGCGACTATCGCGGCGTGAATGCGCGGCCGTTTCTGCATCGGCGCAAGTCGGCAGGATGCGATCCGCACGGCCAATGACGGGCGACTGAATGGCGCAGCTGAACAAAACCTCCGCCGTCGAGCTCCTCGCGATGATCCGCGAAGCCGCCGACCGCATTCGCGATTCCATTTATCTTTCGCCCTGCCCGTATTCGGCTGAACTTTCCGCATCCAGCGGCCAGCAGGTCTATCTCAAGCTCGAAAATCTGCAGATGACCGGGGCGTACAAAGAGCGCGGCGCGCTCAATAGAATCCTCCTGCTTAGCGCGGAGGAAAAAAAACGCGGCGTGATCTGCGCTTCGGCGGGAAATCACGCGCAGGCCGTCGCCTATCACGCCACCCAGCGGAAGATTCGCAGCACCATCGTCATGCCGACAACGACGCCGATGGTGAAAGTGGCGGCCACTCAGAATTACGGCGGAAACGTAATTTTACACGGCGTGAATTACGACGAAGCCTGCGAACACGCCTTTAAAATCGCCGCCGAACAGGGACTCACGTTCGTACATGCTTTCGACGACCTCGCGGTCATTGCAGGGCAGGGAACGATTGGCCTCGAGCTGCTGGAGCAATGTCCGCAACTGGAAGCCGTGGTCGTGCCGGTGGGTGGCGGCGGTTTAGTGGCCGGCATTGCTTGCGCCATCAAGGAATTGCGTCCCGAGGTAAAAGTTGTAGGCGTGGAGACGGCGCGCCTGCCTTCCATGCTGCTCGCGATGGAAAAGCAGGAGTTGGTCACGATTCCAGCCGCTTCGACCGTTGCGGACGGAATCGCCGTGCGGCGGGCCGGTGAAGTCACATTCCCGTTGGTTTCGAAGTATGTCGATGAGATCGTTACCGTCGAGGAAGAAGAGATCGCCAGCGCGATTTTAACTTTGCTCGAGCGCGAAAAAACCCTGGCGGAAGGCGCGGGCGCCTCCGGAGTGGCCGCGCTGTTGCAGCACAAGACCTCGCTGAATGGTCAGCACACGGCGGTGATCATTGGTGGCGGAAATATCGACGTTTCGCTCCTGAGCCGCATCATCGAGCGCGGTCTCGTGAAAGACGGACGTCTGGTGCGGATTCGTATCTATCTGCCCGACCGCCCCGGCGCGCTCGCGGAACTCTCTTCGGTGATCGGCGGCCAACGCGCCAATATCGTCGAGCTTCTGTTTAATCGCGCCTATTACGGAGTAAGCCTGGGCGACACGGCCATCGATGTGACCGTCGAGACGCGCGGCGCCGAACATCTGGCCGGCCTGCTCGCGGCCATCAGCGCCGCCGGCTATACCCACGAACGAATTCTTTAAGCCTTTCAGCTTACTTCAAACCTTTACGGTTGTGGTCAGACGCGTCCTTTCGGGTCGATCCAATTCTTCCATTAGTATGGCGAACGCTTTCAAATCGAGCGATTGCGGCCCGTCGGAAAGCGCGCGTTCCGGGCAGGGATGCACTTCCACGATAATTCCGTCTGCGCCGGCGGCAATTGCCGCGCGGCTCATGGCCGGAATCACGCTGCGGCGGCCTGTTCCGTGCGAAGGATCGGCGACGACCGGCAGATGCGAGAGTTCTTTGGCGAGCGCCACCGCCGCCAAGTCGAAGGTATTGCGCAGCTCGGATTCAAACGTCTTGATGCCGCGCTCGCAAAGCACCACATTCGGATTGCCGCCCGTCAGCAGATACTCGGCCGCAAGCAGCCATTCTTTCACCGTCGCGGAGGGGCCGCGCTTGAGCAGAATCGGTTTTTCCGCGCGCGCCAGGCGGCGCAGCAGCGGGTAATTCTGCATGTTGCGCGCGCCCACCTGCAGCATGTCGGCGTACTCGGAAACCAGATCGACGTCTTCGGTGCTCATGACTTCGGTGACGATTGGCAGGCCGGTCTCTTCGCGGGCTTCGCGCAAAAGCTCAAGCGCCTCCAGGCCGAGTCCCTGAAAATCGTACGGCGAAGTGCGCGGCTTGTAGGCTCCGCCGCGCAGGATCGAGCCACCGGCTTCGCGCACGGCGCGCGCGGTTTCGAGCAACTGCTCCCGCGATTCTACCGAGCACGGCCCGGCCATCACCACGTACTGCGGTCCCCCGATGGGCACGCCGCCGACGTTGACGACGGTGCGCTCCTGGCGGAGCTGGCGGCTCACCAGCTTGAACGGCTGCGAGATGGGAACGAGTTCTTCGACTCCAGGCGCGGCCAGCAGCGCTTCCAGTTCGCCGCGCCGGCCATTGGCGCCCACCGCGCCGATTACCGTCCGCTCTGCTCCGCGAATGACGTGCGGCTGAAACCCGCATTCCTTGATGCGCTCGACTACGTGGTCTATTTGTTCCGGCGTCGCGTTTCGGCTCATGTTCACGATCATTCTGAGAATGCCTCCTGTTCGTTTCCGCTGCTTTCGTTCTCGCCCGATCGAGGACCAGAGATCGAAGCCAAAAGAGTTGTCATTCCGAGAAGTCCACCTCTGCTACCGCAGGGGCGGGCGACGAGCGATCTGCTTTTGCTCTTGGTCTTCACAAAATTTTCCGCTTGCCGCACAACAAAAAAGCCAGCTACCCACGTTGGGGAGCTGGCTCGGTAGAAACCTTTTGCGGCTTTTTCGGTCCTAGTTCAGGCGACCACCCGCAATCGCGCCTCTACTTTGCCGCTCCCTCGCCAGAGGAAGCGGCCGGTAAAGGCGAACCGATAATAGCGATTCAGATTCATCTGAGAGACTGCTCTCAAATCGAGCCATAGCATATAAGCGGCCGCAGATTATGTCAATAGCAGCATAACCTTAGCCGCACCTCAATTTTGGTGTCATGCCGAGGGCTGTCTTTGCCCGAGGGATCTGCGTTCTATTGCAGTACGTTCCTCATTCCGAGCGCGCAGCGAGGGATCTGCATGCACGCGGGTGTCGATTTCGTTAAGCGTCGAGGTGTTCGCGCAGGATGCCTAGCATGCGGCGCAGCGGCTCGGCGGCGCCCCACAGGAGCTGATCGCCTACGGTGAACGCGCCCACGTATTCGTGTCCGAGCTTTAATTTATGAATGCGGCCGATGGGCACATTCAGCGTGCCGGAAACGGCGGTCGGAGTCAGGCAGCGGATCGTTGATTCTTTGTTGTTGGGAATGACACGAACCCAGGCGTTCGAGCCGGCGATCAGGTGCTCGATATCCGCGAGCGGCACGTCCTTTTTCAGCTTGATGCACAAACCCTGGCTATGGCAGCGCATCGTTCCGACGCGAACGCATATGCCGTCAACCGGCACCGGCGGATTTAGGCCCATGATCTTGTTCGTTTCGGCCATGCCTTTCCATTCTTCGCGGGTCTGCCCTTCGGGCATCTCTTTATCGATCCAGGGAATAAGGCTGCCGGCGAGCGGCACGCCGAATTCCTGTACGGGCAGCCGCGGCGAGCGCTGTTCGGCAATCATGACGCGATCGACCTCGAGCGCATTTTCAGACGGGCTCTTGCGCGTGGCGTCGGTGAGAATTCCCATCTGCTTGACCAGTTCGAGCATCTTGGCGGCGCCCGCGCCGGACGCCGCCTGATACGTCATGGTGGTCATCCATTCCACCAGACCGGCGCGGAAAAGCCCGCTCACGGCCATGAGCATCAGGCTGACCGTGCAGTTTCCGCCGATATACGAGCGAATGTTTTTGGCCAGCGCGGCGCGGATCACATCCGCGTTCACAGGATCGAGAATGATGACGGCATCGTGGCTCATGCGCAGCGTGGAGGCGGCGTCGATCCAGTATCCCTTCCAGTTTGCCTTGCGCAGCGGACCATAGATTTCTGTGGTGTATTCGCCGCCCTGGCAACTGATGAGCACATTACAGCGCATGAGTTCGCGGAGATCAGAGGCATCTTTGAGCGTTGCGCCGCTCGCTTCTTCAGGTGCCGCGCCGCCAGCATTCGACGTGGAGAAAAAGATGGGCTCGAACCCAGTAAAATCCTTCTCCTCCCGCATCCGCTGCATCAGGACGCTGCCTACCATGCCTCGCCAGCCGATGACTCCAACGCGTAACATCGTTTCTCTGCTCTCGCTTTCGTTAGTCGGGCAATCGCACACGCGCAAATCTCCGCGCGAGCGCATGGCCCGGGGAAGCTTGTATTGTACCGCTTTCAACCTGAAAATCTTTCGGTTCAGCGCATGTGGTTTCGAGCGCAACGGCAGTGCTTCCCCGAGCGTTCGGCGACTTGACGGGTGTGGGCGTGGCACTTAGCATGAATTTTGATCGGCCAAGGATTTGAGCGATGACACGATGTCTGGATTGTGGTTCTGAACGCGAGACCGACCAGTGTCCCGCCTGCGGACTCACGTCGGCCGCCGCGGAAGTGATGTTGCGCAAACGGCTGGTGCGACGCACGGCGATTTTCCTCGTGGGCGCGATTATTTTTGTGCCGGCAAGCCAGGTTTTTCCGCCGCTGGAAGAAGACGGCATTCTCATTTTTGTGGGTATTCTGTTTTTCCTCGTGCTGGGGCTTGGTTTCTGGATGGTCAACCGGGCGCGCAGCGGCCACGAGATCGAAATCATCAAGCGCATCTATTTTGGGCTGCTGCCCGTGCCGTGGATTCTGGCTTCACTCCTGTTCATCAACGGCAAATTCGATGATGGACGGCCGCGGCCCGAGAGAGCGTCGGTTGTAGGCAAATTCAGCATGCCGGGCTTATGGCGAACACAGCGGTTGGTGGTCACATCCTGGCGGGAGGGTCGCGCTATCGAGAGACTCGAGGTGAGCCGGGATGATTATGGCCGCTTTCGCACGGGAGATTCCGTGATCGTCGAAGTGGAAAACGGCGTAGTGGGGATTCCCTGGGTCTATGCCGTTTACAGGCCGTAAGCGGCGGCCTTCGAGGGCTAACTACAGGTATCGCAAGTCCATTGGATGCGGAAGCTGCAGGTCAACGAGGCGCTTTTCGGAAACGAGCTGGAAGTCGATGCGATAGGCAAAGCCGACGTCCTTGATAAGCCAGTTGGAAGTGGGCAGCGGCTCCGCGGGTAAAGCAGGCGGATCCCAAACGAGTTCCGCGCCTTTGTGTTCGACATTCGCGGCGGACAACTCGAAAACTTTGCGTTCATGGACCTGAATCAGTAAGAGGCGATTCCCGATCTCCAGAAGCAACGGGTCGCCTTTTCTATTTTGGTCGTAGACGTTCCAATTTTTCACCGCCTGATCATTCACCCGCAAAAGGGCTTCTTTAATGGGTTTCCACGTGACTGCTTTTTCTTTATCGGCAGAGAAGCCAATCACCGGGTAGAGAAGACCGCCCGCAAGCAGTGGAATCAGCAAAAAACAGATCCCTGGCCCGCATCGAAAGACTGGCCGGGCTCGGGTTGACAGGTCTTGATCCCTCTTTCGCATGCCTAATTCTTGATTTCGGAAAATGATTTATCGAGGATGCGAATGGCCTCGTCCACATCGCCTTTGGATATGTTGAGCATGGGCGAAAGCCGGATCACATTGCCGTACAGCCCGCCTTTGCCAATGAGCAGGCCGTTTTCGCGGGTGCGTTCGAGCAGTTGATTGGTCTCCTCGCTGGCTGGTTCCTTCGTATTGCGATCCTTGACGAGTTCCAGCCCCTGCATCAAGCCCTTGCCACGCACCTCGCCGATCAGCGGATGCTTCTGCTGCAACTCTTCGAGTCTTCCGCGGAAGTGCGCGCCGACTGTATCCGCATTCACCCGCAGGCGCTCTTCTTCGATCACCTGAATCGTGGCGAGCGCCGCGACGCTGGTGACGGGATTACCGCCAAAGGTGGAGATCGTCATGCCGCGATAGGAACCCGCGATTTCGCTGGTCGTTACTGTCGCGCCGATGGGCACGCCGTCAGCCATGGCTTTGGCACAGGTGATGATGTCCGGAATAACCTCCCAGTGTTCGATTCCGAACCAATGCCTGCCGGTGCGGCCGAACCCGGTTTGCACTTCATCGGCGATGAAAAGGCCGCCATATTTCTTCACGGTATTGAAGACGATCTTGAAGTATTCGGGTGGCGGCGTGACGAATCCACCGACGCCTTGAATCGGCTCGGCGATAAACGCGGCGATGTGGCCGCTGGTTCCGGTCTGAATCAGATTTTCTACATCCTTGGCGCAGGCCACGCCGCAATCGGGATATTTCAGGCCGAGCGGGCAACGGTAGCAGTACGGATTGATGGCGTGCGCTACCCCGACGCTGACCACTCCGGCGGCCCGCCATGGTCCTTGTCCGGTGACCGATTTTGCCAGCGAGGATGCTCCGGAATAGCCGTGCCGCAGCGCGATCACGTCAAATGAGCCAGTGGCCATGCGGGCGAGCAGGAGCGCAGCTTCGTTCGCTTCCGTTCCCGAATTCGTAAAAAAGCTCTTTTGCAGCTTGCCGGGAGTGATCTGCGCGACTTTTTCCGCCAGCGCGACGATGGGCTCGGTCGGATACAGCGTGGACATGTGCTGGAGCCGATCCACCTGCGACTTGATCTTCGAGGTGACCTTGGGGTTCGTATGGCCGACGGAGATCGTCAGGATGCCGCCAAAAAAGTCGAGGTATTTGTTGCCTTCGAGATCCCACACGTATTGCATGTGCGCGCGATCGGCAACCAGCGGATGCTGATAAAAATTCGCGACGGCGGGCCAGATATATTCCTTGTGTTTGCGAATGACCTCTTCGCTTTTGGCGGCGGGTTTACTGGAATTGATTTGCGGTTTTGTTCCCATTGGGCGCTCGGCGCGGTCTGATTTCGTAAGTGCGGCGCGCTAGGTGAGTCTACTCCGCGCCTGAGGGACTCACAATACATCTCGGGGCTATTGTACAGCGAGGGCGAAATGCTCCCTCCCCTCAGTCCGGGTCCTTAGGAATTACTCAAAAAGAATTACTTCACAGGTGAACACGTCCGCGATAGACTTCCGCCACTTTTTGTGGCACGGAAGGCGCATTATGCAGAATGTCCAGCAGATTCTCCAAAGTGACCCTCTGGTAAAGCTGATTCAGAAAGAGAACTTTGTGGGCTGGATCTATTCGATTGACTATGACACTGCATTGGTGATGACCAATGATCTCTGGAAGGCAACGGCTCTGGGCATACCTCACAATTGTTTTCTAGTAGCTTCTTCGTTCAATCCCGATGAATTCGCAAAGGTGCAGTTTGCTGATCGCGAAGTGATCCTTCTTCGTGTAGTGGGTTCATGTCACCTTCCCCAAGACGATGATCTGGTGCGGACGAAGATCGATCACTTTCAGAGCCAAACGGCCGTTTTTGGGGGAAACGGTCAAAAGGATTTTGACGACTTAACCCTAAATCAGATTCAATTCGGGGGCCTCCAATGCCGCGTTTTGGGGACCTTCTATAGCAGGGACGGGCAGCTTTGGCTGGGCAGTGATTTGGAATCATTTTCGTCTGCGACTCGACTTAATGTTTACCGGCCGAGAGGATCTGCTCTTGAATTGATCGTAAACCACGTCGACCCTATGCGCCGCGCGAGCGCAATTGAGGAAGCGAAGCAGCTTGGCATCGAGAAGCCAGTCCTACCATTCCGGATTGGAACTGTTCGCTACACATCAAGCGATAGGCTACACCGCAAAGATCAGGGTGAACAAATCGCAGTTCATATTCAACCCTCTGATTTTTTGGCTCGGAGAACGGCCGTGCTTGGCATGACTAGAACTGGTAAGTCGAACATGATTAAGCAACTAGTCTCGGTCGTGAAACGCGTTGCCGATGAAGGGAATGTGAAAATCGGACAGATCATCTATGACATAAATGGCGAGTATGCCAATGCGAATCAACAGGACAAAGGATCGATTGCTGACATATACCCCTCACAAACTGTCCGGTATCGCATGTTACAGACGCCAGGCTTTGAGGAGTTGCAGAATAACTTTTACATTCAGCTCAACGAGGGTTTTAACACGATTCGGGAAGTCCCCTGAAGGAGAAGGGGACATCCACGTCGGCCGATTTGAATGTTTTTCTTAACACTTCATTCGATGAACCAGATCCGCAGGAGCAAAGCACATATCGCCGTTGGAAGGTGCGCGTCGCCGCATACCAGGCGATGCTGTACAAGGCTGGTTTCGAGGCACCTGCGAAACATAGGGTTATATTCGAGGCTAACAAAACTGTCCGGGACGCAGTAGATCAAGTTGCTGGTTCCAAGTTAAAGGATCCATCCTCTGGCTTGACACTTCCTGAAGCCATTGAGTGGTTTTTGAATGCCCGCGCAGCGAATCGAAGTAACCCGTTGCGTAGCAGTAGCGGCAAAGCTTGGCTTGATGATGACACGACTGCAATTCTGAATATGCTTGCGAACAAGAACGCAAATGACGCCTATATCAACGGATACAAGATTCTGGCTGACGTAAGAAAGTTCCATTCTTCGCGGCGTGCGCAAGAGGTAGGTGACGAGATTTACAAACACTTGCTTGACGGCAAGATCATCATTCTTGATTTGTCGGTTGGCGATCCAACGTTACGGGAGAAGATCAGCGAGCAAATTGCCAGGGCAATGTTCGCCAAGTCAATGCAAACATTCGTAGACGGGAAATTGCCGCCAAACATAGTTGTCTATATTGAAGAAGCCCACAATCTGATCGGCAAGAATCATGAGCTAACGGAAACGTGGCCTCGCCTTGCTAAGGAAGGAGCGAAATATAGGATTGCACTAGTCTATGCGACCCAGGAAGTTTCCTCGGTTCATCCGAACATCCTAGCCAACACGGAAAACTGGTTCATCTCGCATCTCAATAATGACCGGGAAATTAAAGAACTCGCACGATTTTATGATTTCGATGATTTCAGCAGATCGCTGTTGCGTGCACAGGATGTCGGTTTTGCGAGAGTAAAATCACTATCCAGTCCGTTTGTTGTGCCTGTCCAAATCGATAAATTCGATCCAAGCGTGGAAGTCGAAAGGATCACCGCGCTTAACCAGCAGAAATCGAAAGGAATACCCGCCGTGCTCGTCGGTACAAAGAATTAATAAGACGCCATGCCATACGAGCACGAGTTCGCTAACAAATCTGCTCATTTCGATATCGTCAAAAATCCGGAAGTAGCTAGGTTCCTTGACGGTTGCTCATTCCTTAAGCCACCTTCAGATGAAGAGAGCCAAAAGCTCGCGGCTCGGTTTACCGTGCCCCCCGGCTTCGATGCAACATTGCTCCCGGACCGGGTAATTGCTGTAGATGGCAGTCTCCACGAATCCAGCATTAACGATAAGCTGCCGAGTACCAAAATTGGATATGTGAAGATTGGGTCCGTCTTAATAGACATGTCACGATACGGCGCACTCAGGGTCGACGGGGGCCGCTTCGTTGATCCGTTCCGCGTCGCCGAGATTGAGAATAGCAACTCACCGCTGACCTTTTCTCTGCCCAGCGCGAATATCCGAACACACGGAAAGAAATCGGTTAGAGATAGCTTCAGGGCTGTTATCGATGAGCACCTGTACAGCACAAGGACACGGTTTGTGGAGTCTGATGCCAAGACCAGTCTAAGGACCACACTCTTTCATCTAGCGGCTGAGCGTTCGGGAGTGCTCGGTACCGGGGCTCCCGAAAAATTACGACTTCACAAATGTCCAAACCCCGAATGTGAAAAAGGCCCGATTGAGTTGCTCGACATTCCAGACCAGCAGAACTGCCCTCATTGTTCGCATGAGGTTTATCCATCGGACTGCTTGCGCGTGTGGGAGGAAGTTACTGATTTTCAGTCGAATTACGAGGCGATGTCACGATTCATGCTCCAGGTAGAACACATGCTACCGATACACTACGCCCGTTTCCTCATGGCTCAATCGCCTGCATCGCTTTCTTCAACTGTATTCTTTCTCGACGGTCCCCTCGCTGTATTTGGAAATGGAGCATGGCTTCATGCTGCCATTCTGCAGTACCTCGACGAACTGAGAACCGAGCTTACGAAACTGAATTACTCGCCAGTGTTGATAATCGGACTGCAAAAAACTGGTCAAGTTGCAGACCACGTTAATTTCATAGAACGGTTTCTTCCGGCCAATAGGATTTATGCCATCGAAGACGAATATCGATATAAGTACATCCTCGCGGGGCGCGATCCATCTACCAATGGATTCGGGTCAGAAACATATTATGGGCAGGATTTCATATACAAGACCCTTTCTGGCCGAAGCTTCGTGTTCGCGATTCCGTATCCGTTCGCTGACAAGAAAATACCTAATTTCATCAACGTAAAAGCAGAACTCGGGCGCTATCCCGATCTGCCGAAGGCATTGTCCCTAATCAATCACTTCGAAACTGACCTCTACGAAAACGCCGTTGTTCCAATAGCGTTGGCACACAGGTACACGGCAATAAGTTTGTCCCCAGGCGGAAGAGTTCTGGACTTACTAACACGAAAGGCGATGAACGAAAAGACGTAGTGTTATGGCTGACACCCAAAAACTTATAAGACACAGGTTGCATGCTCTGTGCCCATATTTTGCGATGTTCCCGCCGGAATTTGTTCGTAGATTTGTGGAAGAGTATTCAAAACGCGGCGACCTTATCCTGGATCCGTTTTCTGGACGTGGCACGACCCTTCTAGAATCCTTGCTGCTGGGGCGGCGTGCTATCGCAGCCGATATCAACCCAGTTGCGTACTGCGTCTCTGCGGCAAAAGCTAACACCCCTCAGCTCGATGACGTTCTGGCAGAACTTGATGGACTGGAATGGATGTATCTTCGCCGTTATTATGATCCGCCTGTCAAACCAGCACTACCTGAGTTCTTCGAATATGCTTTTCACCCAGACACGTTGAGCCAACTACTATCATTGAAGACCAACTTGAATTGGAAAAGAAAACGGGATCACCGATTTATCGCAGCATTAGTTCTTGGTCACCTTCACGGGGAGGCAGATCGATCCGAATATTATTTTAGTAATCAGATGCCACACAGCATAAGCACGAAGCCGGACTATTCCGTACGATACTGGCGTGCTCACAATATGATTCCTCCTCAGCGTGACGTGTTTGACATCCTTCGAAATAGGGCTGAGTTCCGGCTGAAAATGGGGCGGCCTGAGATTTGGGGGCACGCCGCCCTTTGCGACGTTCGGGACGTCGCCAGGGTTTTTCCAGAACAGTGCAACCAAGTGCGTATGGTGCTAACTTCTCCGCCATATTTGGATGTTACGAATTTTGAGGAAGATCAATGGTTAAGGCTTTGGTTCTTAGGGGGGCCGCCTCATCCCACATACGGGCAGATTTCAAAAGATGATCGTCGCGCCGGTGCGACCGGATACTGGGAATTCATCCGTAGTGCCTGGCGAGGAGTCGTTCCGCTCCTGAGGAACAGAGCCATTCTGATTTGCCGCATCGGGGCAAAAAACATTGAGCCCGAGCTGCTGATGAGGCGGTTTATTGATGTTGTCACCAGTGTATGGCCTAAAAACCAAATGATTGCGAGGCCATCCATTTCGGAAGTGAAACATAGCCAGATTTCCGTACTAAATCCGAAGGCATCAGGATGTCGTTACGAAATGGATTTCGAATGTGCGGTGCGTTGAGTTTCTGAACCATAGCGTCAGCTGTTTTGGTTAACTCCGTGTCTCAGTCCTGAAACCGAACGCGGGTGCAAGCGGAATGGCATTAATGGAAGCCGACAATTTCATGAATCCTGCGGCCTTTTACGTGACACCGGCGACACGCGGAGATACACTGGGGCCAAGTTCAGCGCAAAGGAGGCCGGGCATGAAAATAGACATTCGCGTCGAGTGTCATGCCGGTTATCGAGCCGATGAGCGTCCCTTGCGCTTTGAACTGCGGGGGCGGGTTTTCGAGGTCAGCGACGTTGAAGATCGCTGGTATTCGCCGGGCGCGATCTATTTCCGCGTGCGGGCCGAAGACGGCAATTTCTATATTCTGCGCCACGACGAAGGCATGGACGTCTGGACGCTGGATGCCTTTCGCACCTGCCGCGAATACGAAATCACGCCGCAGCCCCTGGACGTGACCACCCCTCCGGGGCCGCACGGCGCTTCCTGAGTTCGACTAGAAACATCGTAGCAGGCAAGCACGGCGCGGCCGGCATTACAATCCGGCGTTGCGCGCTAACACCTGTGTCACGGCCGACCAGTCCATCTCTCCCAATCCTTGTGCCACCGCCGCCAGCAGATGATCGTGAACGAGGCTGGCCAACGGCATCGGCGCGGCACATTCCTCAGCCGCCGCCAATGCCAGGCGCACATCTTTCAGCCCAAGTCGTAGCGCAAAAAGCGCGGGCTCGAACTGCCCCAGCGCGATGGTGCGGCCGTAGTTTGCAATGAACTGAGATCCAAACAGCGCATTCATGATTTCGAGGAAAGCCTGCGGGGCGACGCCCGCCTTGCGCAGAGTCGCGTATGATTCCCCGAGCGCTTCGATGATGCTGATGATCATGAAGTTGCCGCAGACTTTGGCGACATTCGCCTGCCACGGTTCGGAACCGACCCTGAACGTTTGCCTGCCGATAGCTTCGAAAAGGGGACGGCAACGTTCTGCGACGCTGCTTGGTCCCGCGACTACCACCAGCACCTTGCCGGACTCCGCTGCTTCCGGGCGGCCGAAAACCGGAGCGCTCAGATAGCCCTGGCGCCGCTCGGAATGCGCGGAAGTTAAGCGCCGAGCCAGCGAAGTGCTGATGGTGCTATGCGAGACGTGAATGCATTCTTTTTCCATCGAGCCAAGCAAGCCCTCGCTGCCAAACACAACCTCTTCGAGAGCGTGATCGTCGGAAAGCATCGTCAGCACTGCTTCGGCGCCCTGCGCCGCATCCGCGGGCGAATCGGCCACGCGCGCGCCTTCGCCGGCAAGCCGCTCGGCCTTTTCGCGGCTGCGGTTATAGACGGCTAATTTGTGGCTTGCGCGGAGCAGGTTGCGCGCCATGCCCATGCCCATTCGTCCCAATCCAATAAAAGCAATATTCATGTTGCCTGCCTGGCGGCTCGTGGAGGCGAGCCTGACTTTTCGTGGATTCGATTCGACTTCGAGCTATTTGATGTTGTTTTCTTTTCCCTGCCTCACGTAGGCAATCGACTCTGCAATGTGATTTCGGCTGTGAATGGACTTCTTCTTAGCCAGATGCGCGAACATTTGGATTCCGAAGCCGCCATCCAGGTCATCGGTGATTCGCTTTTTCCAGGGGCGCCGAATGATTTGCGTGGTGAGGCGGCGCGTGACGCGCGGCTGGGTCATGATGAAGTCGGCGATCTTCCAGGCGCGCTCGATCAGTTTGTCCCGGGGAACGACTTCATTGACCATGCCATATTCAAGCGCTTTTCGCGCATCGATCGCCTGCCCGGTCAGCAAAGCGTATGCTCCCCTCTTCACGCCCAGCAATTCCAGAAAACAGCTATGGATGCCGTCGCCCGGCACCGAGCCGATGGGATAGTGCAGATCGAAAATGATGGCATCTTCGCTGCAAAGCGTGATGTCGCACATCAGGCATATTTCGGTATGAAAACCGGGGCCATTCAACAGGCCGATGGTAGGGATTTCGAGGTCGTTGATCAACGAACTGACGTTGATCCTGCCGTCTTTGTAGGCGTATTCGTAGGCCCAGTGTTGCAGATCTTCTTCCTCCAGTTGGAATCCTTGCGGATCCGCATCCATCATGAAATCTTTGCCCGTGCCGGTGAAAATCATCACTTCGTTTTCGGGATCGGCGCCAATGGTCTTGAAAAGCTGGCCCACCGAGCGATGGTTTTCGACGCTTAACTGGATCGGCCCGCCCGCCGTATGGGCCTGCACGAGAATGACGCCGTCCTGGCGGCGTTCCAGTTTGTAGTGCTGTTTGAATCGCTCTTTGTATTCCTCGAATTTTGGAGTCGGAACAAAGTCCACTAACGACATGATTGCTTCTCCTTTCGGTATTCGATCAGCTAAGAGGAAGGCAGCGCCCTGTGAGCTCGCCAGAATGCGGAGCAACCTTGCGCCGGCTGATTTGCACGCCAACCCGCGCACCTTACGCGACGACGGCGCCGTGAGTCAACGGCGGGGCAAAGGCTTGCGCCATCCCCCGCAGCGCAGTACGGTATCTGCCACGATCACCGCACATCGGAGGCTGACATGAGGCGATTTCCGCTTTCGCTTACGTTTGCTGCGCTGCTTGGCGTGGTTGCGTTCAGCGCAACCGTCATGATGGCGCAAGAGGCGGCTTCAAAAGCATCGCGGCGCACGCTTGACATTTATTTCATCGATACCGAAGGCGGGCAGTCGACGCTATTCGTGACACCTTCGGGCGAGTCCATGCTCGTGGACACCGGCTTTGCCGGAAACCAGGGCATGCCGGATGCGAATGCCACAAATGCAACAGGCGCACCGATCACCCGCGACGCCGATCGCATAAGCGCCGTCTTCAAGCAGGCCGGCGTAACCGTGCTCGACTGGCTGGTGATCTCGCATTATCACGGCGACCACGTTGGCAACGCCGCGGAACTCGCCAAGCGCATTCCCATTCGCCACTTCCTTGATCACGGGCCGTTCACGGTGGAGTTGCAGCCGAACCGATCCGCGGCATTCGTGGCGTATATGGGCATTCGCGACAAAGCTCGCGCCATCACCGCCAAACCCGGGTACAAAATTCCGCTCGCCGGTCTGGATGTGCAGGTGATCTCTTCCGCCGGCGAATTGATCACCGCGCCGCTGCAGGGCGCGCCCGGCGCCGGTCTGCCGAATCCGCTCTGCCGCGACGCCAGGTTGAAAGATCAGGACCCCACGCCGGAAAATTTTGAGTCCGTCGGAATCGTGGTGCGCTACGGCGGCTTCCGCCTGCTGGATCTTGGGGATCTAACCTGGAATCAGGAACACGCCCTGGCTTGTCCGAATAATCTGCTCGGCACCTTCGACGTTTTTCACACTACGCGGCACGGCGATCCGCACGCCGGTGCGCCACAGCTCGTCCATGCGATCCGCGCGCGAGTGGCGGTCATGAATAACGGCGAAAGAAAAGGCGGCGATCCGTCGTATTGGCAGATCGTCCATGAAGCGCCGGGACTGGTGGATTTCTGGCAATTGCATCGCTCAGCGGCGGGCGGCGCCGATCATAATTCGCCCGAGCAATTCCTGGCCAACCTAAATGAAATCGATCACGGCCACAATCTGAAGATTTCTGTGCGCGCCGATGGCAGCTTCGCTGTGACCAACGAGCGCAACGGCTTCTCACGGGAATATCCGGCGCGCATCAAGACTGCCGTCTCCTCGCGTTAACCAACCAAACTGGTCATTCCGAGCAGAGTCGCGCGCCTTTGTGATTTCGCCGCAACCGTGCCGCGCGCGAGAGAGGAATCTACTGGTTCTCTTCGTCGAGCAAACCTCGGCTCTTCGCCATTTTGCAGCGTGCGCGCTACTTGTGAGAAATGGAGGCTGCCGGCTATCCAGGCTAGCTTCTGGACCTGATTTCGGCGGCCCCGGAAATGCGGAGCTGTCTTTCAATTTCCGGACGCGCTCTCTCGGGCGGGTCAGTCACACCTACTAGAATTTTGCCGTGCCAGATGTCCGGATCGGAGAGCGATTCGCCAAAATGCGGCAGGCGGCCGGTGATGAGTAATGTTGCCACCGTCCACAGGACCGCGCCCAGCATAGTCATTTCGTAGATGATGATTCCGTTGGTCCAGTGCGGCGCGATGGGCATGCCGCCCGTGTTCAGGGGATACGAGAACTGCGTGAAGCGCGTGAACCAGAAGCCCAGAATTGCTCCGCAGATGCCGCCAATCGAGGCGAGCAGAAAAATGTGCGTCTGCGAGTGTTCGTCCGAAAAATCGTAGCCGTCGAATGGTTCTGCCGTCACCACCACTATTTGGCGTTCGCCAATGCCCAGCGAGTTTCCGCCGGCCTTCAAGGCATTGACGGCGCGCTGCGCGGCGTCGGGATCTGAATACAGCGCATAAAGGGCTCTCATGGCCGCACGTCCGTAGCCAAGGGCTCAGGTTGACCCACGCCGGCTCCGGCAGTTGCGGCGGCTTCGAACGACACGGCACGGCGCCGAATAATCGGAGCTTTGCGGACGCCAGCCTCCAATTCCCACATGGAAATCATGGGCACGAGCTTCGAGAAGACCAGGTAGAGCAAAGCCATCATGCCGAAGCCAGCGACCATGAGGGTGATCTCCACCCACGTGGGCGTGTAGTGTCCCCAGGCATACGGCAGGAATTTGTGCTCCAGGGTGGGCACAATGATCAGGAAACGCTCGATCCACATGCCGGCGACGATAGTGATCGAGGCGATCACAGTTCCTGTGATGGTACGCAATTTCTTAATGGCCAGCAGCGGGAAGGGAATGATCAGGTTACACGCAACCATAATCCAGAAAAGCGGCGCGAAGGTTCCCCGGATCGTGGCCCACAGAACATTCATCTCCGAGACGTCATTGCCATACCAAGCAGTAAGATGTTCGGCGAAAGTGAAATAGAGCCACAACAGACTGAAGGTCAGCAGCAGTTTGCCCAGATGGTCGAAATGAATGGGCTGGAGATATTCCTCCAGATGAAGGAATTTGCGCAGGAACGCCATCGCCAGAATCAGAGCCGCGATCCCACTGAAGATTGCGCCGACCACGAAATACGGCCCGAAAATTGTGGAATGCCATCCGGGCACCGGCGTCATGGCGAAATCCCATGAGACGATTGTGTGCACCGAAACGGCCACGGGAATAATGGCGATGGCCATGATGTGCATGGCGCTTTCCAGTCGATGCCATTGCTTGGGATTGCCCTGCCAGCCGAGTGACAAAATGCCGTAAAGCTTTTTACGCCAGCCGTGCGCCAGATCGCGGGCTGCGGCCGCATCTGGGATGATCGGAAGCAAAAGGAAAAGCGAGCTGCCGGTCAGATACGTGAGAATGGCGAAAAAATCCCAGAGCAGCGGCGAGCGGAAATTGGGCCAGATATGGCGTTCGCTGGGATAGGGCACGAGCCAGTAGAAAAGCCAAGGCCGGCCTAAATGGCAGATGGGAATGATCGCGCCGATCGATAGCGCGAAAACGGTTATCGCTTCTGCGCAGCGGGTCACTGGGCGCCGCCATCCCGCGTTGGCCAGCCGCAGGATCGCCGAAATCAGCGTGCCGGCGTGGCTGATGCCGATCCAGAAAACGAAATTCGTGATGTCGAATGCCCAGAATACCGGCCAATCGAGTCCCCACACGCCCAGGCCGTGATAGACCTGATATCCAAAGGCAAAGACGCCCGCCAGCACCATGCTGCCCGTTACGGCGACAGCCAGCCAGTAGCCCGGACCGCTGTAAAAGAGCGGCCGGAGCAGGTCTGTGCGAATTTGTTCAGCCGTTTTTGCCATTTTGCCAGGAGTCTTGCTGCAGGTAGCTTATGCTGGGCTTGGTGCCCAGTTCGGCCAGCAGTTTTGTCGCGCGATTCGAACGTGCCAGGCGCGACACTTCGCTGTTGGGATCGTTCAGATCGCCAAAAACCATGGCTTTGGGCGCGCACGATTGCACGCAGGCCGGATTGAACTCGCCGTCTTTCAACTCCCGTTTTTCGCTTTCGGCCTGAATTTCGGCGGCCCGAATGCGCTGCACGCAGAACGTGCACTTTTCCATGATTCCTACGCTGCGCACGGAAACGTCAGGATTGAGCTGCAGGTGTAACGGCTTATCCCACTGCGGATTGTAGAAGTTGAGGAAGCGGACTTCGTACGGGCATGCATTCGCGCAGAAGCGCGTGCCGATGCAGCGGTTGTAAACCTGCGCGTTCAATCCTTCCGGCGTGTGATAGCTGGCATAAGTGGGGCAGACCGGTTCGCAGGGCGCATCGTCGCACTGCTGGCAAAGAACAGGCTGGAACCGAACGCGCGCATTAGGAAACTCGCCCTCCCAGTAGCGCTCCACGCGTATCCAGTGCTTGGCCCGGCCACGCGACGCCTGGTCAGGCCCGGCAGTGCCGATATTGTTCTCGGCATGGCAGGCCACTACGCAGGCTTCGCAGCCCGTGCAGCGGTCCAGGTCGATAACCATGCCCCACTTGTGGCTCATCTCGTATTCTCTCTGACGTATCGGCGCGCCATTCTCGTTACGTTCGCTCCACGTTTAGCGGTGCTCTTCTTCCGCCGGGAAGCGGCTCATCCCGCCCGCAAAAACAATCAGCTTGCCCTCATCGGCGCCGCCGACGCGCGTTAACTTCACTCGCGTAGCGGCCCACGCCAGCGCGCCGGTTTCGTCCTCCGCCAGAGGCGCGACGATGGAGAGCGGATTGGCGCCGCGCCCGGTGGCGTACCGGCCAAATTTTTCGTGCCCCTGACCGATCGGCATGGCAACGACATCCGGAGCAATTCCCGGCGAGAGAACGGCGGGGGCGCGCACGCTCCCATGCTGCGAGCTGACGTCAACCAGGTCTCCCTGCGCGATGCGCAATTGCTCGGCCGTTTTTGGATTCAGTTCCACCCAGCTCGACCACATTGCGGTCGTAATTACGTCGGGCATTTCCTGCAGCCACGGCAGATGGGCGAGTGAACCGTCGCGAAGCGACTGCGAGGGGAAAGGTGCGAAGTAGAATGCGAATTCCTGAGTGCCTCCATCAAACTTCGGTTCGGCGAACTTCATCGCAGGGTGTGAAGACGGCGGCGCTGGGGCGCGCGTAGCTGGTGACGTGCCCCACCATCCGCCTTGAGTTGTGATCTTCGTCCAGAAATCGTCTTCCGATTCCGGAGTCCCGCCGCCGGAGTGCTGGCGCAGGGGCACATACGCCGCGCGCAACATGGCATCATACGATTTCCAGGGCAAAGCCGCGGCCACCGGCCCTCCCAGTCTTTGTGCCACGTCAAGCAACACGTCCGGCATGGCGCGCGTGTTGTGTAGCGGATGAACCGCAGGAGGAGCCAGGCTCACTACGCTTTGGGGCGAGCCCGATTCAGCGACATCGTCAATCCAGGATTCAAGCGGCGCGTGATCTGGAAGGATCAGATCGGCGTAAGCGCTGGTCTCGTCAATAAAGCCGCCGAAGCTGACGGTATACGGAACTTTGCCCAGAGCTTCGCGGAATCGCACGCTCGCGGGCAGGCCAAATACAGGATTGGCATCGTACAGGAACAACACTTTAGGGGCGCGCGGCTGGTTATTCAGAATTGCCTGTGCGAAATCATTCAGGCTGGAGAAGCTCGTGTCACTTTCAGCCCCCGACGCGCCGCCGGCAATGGGCAAGCCTGGAGTGAAGCTGAGCACGGGCGATTCGCTGCGGCCGGTTTGCAACAAGGCCTGCAAAGCATTCACGGCGAGGGCGCTGAAGGTCCCATTGGTTTGCGCCAGTGGGGCGCCGCCAATCACTGCCGCGCTTGCCGCCGCAGCCGCAATCTCGTGCGCGAGACGCGTGATTGTTTCAGCCGCTACACCTGTTTGTTTCGCGACGGTTTCAGGTGCGTAGTCCGGCAGTCCGTCCGCCCAGCCCGCAATAAGTGATCCGGCGCGCGAATGTGTCTCACCCGAGCGCAGCTTGTCGCTCATGATGACGTGCGCAATACCCAGCGCCAGCGCCCCTTCCATACCCGGCCGGCAGGGAATCCACTCGTCGGCATTCGCACCGGTTTGCGACATGCGAAGCTCGACCTGGACAAATTTGCCGCGGTGCCCCGGACGGCCTTGCCGCATCTCGCCATAACCGATCGACTGCGCCACGGGTGAATTCCACGTGCCCAGAAGATCCGTGCCGAAAGAAATCAGGTAATCACAGCGCGCTAGGTCCAATGTGGGCAGCGCCGCCTGGCCGAAGCTCAGAAGGTTGGCCTTTCGCAGCACTGTGTCATCCAAGGACTCATAGAACATCGGCGCCGGTGCGCCGAATGACTTGACGAAGCGTTCGATGAGCTCGCGACGCTGCCCGCGCAGCGGTCGCGCGATAAGTGCCAGCGACGCCGCGTTTCCGGGTGAGCCGAGCTCCTTGAATTGCGTTGTCAGTTCCGCGAGCGCATCATCCCAGCTGATTGCCTGAAAACGGCCCTCCCCTCGCTGTCCGCGGCGCTTGAGCGGCCCTGCAAGGCGGTCGGGATGATACAGAGCCTGGAGCGCGGCGTGGCCGCGAGCGCAAAGTTTGCCGCGGCTAATGGGGTGTTGCGGATTGCCTTCGATCTTTTTCGCAAGCCCCATCTTGATCAGGCCGGTGCGCCCGTTACGCACCACTTCCGCGTCGCCTTCCATTACACGCACGAGAGTGCCGCAACCCGCGGAACACAGCGTGCACACGCTGGGTTTCCAGGTGGCGATGCCGGGAACCAGATCCTCTTCGGGAATAAAGCGGATGAGCTGTTGTTCAGGGCTGCCGCATGATTCCAGGGCCGTCACAGCGCCTGACAAAGCCGAAAGCTTGAGAAAGTTTCGTCTTTCCATCAGCGTCGTCTCAGTAATGGCACGTCGTGCAATCTACTGATGCTTTGCGCTGCGTATGGCAGGCAAGGCAATAACCCATATTCAAGTTCACGGCTCTCACTGCCGTTGTTTGCTGCATCATGTCGCCGTGGCAATTCGAACACGCCACGCCAGCGCGGATATGCGGCGCATGATTGAACTTCACATGGGCCGAGGGGCTATAGTCATAAACGCGTACCCACGGAATATCTTCTCCGCGCGCCTGGTATGCCGCGATTTTCTTGATTTCCGGCCTGTCTTTGGCAATCACCAGATGGCAACTCATGCAGAACTTCACGCTGGGGATCGCAGCGTCCGGGCCCTGATCGACTCCGGTGTGGCAGACCTGGCATTGCAATCCACGCGCCAGATGTGTTTTGTGCGGAAATGCGATGGGTTGCGCTGGCTGCGTGGAATGTTCGCCCATAAAATCGCTGATCGCGTCTCGCACGCTGCGGTGCGCTGGCGAAAAAATCCCACTTGATTCTGGTCGCGGGGCGGCTGTTTCTGAGGAAGTTCCGGCGGGTAAGGCCCGACTGGCGATCCATAACCCGGCGCATGTAAGCGCGACGATCAGCCAAATTTTTGAACCGGTCAGGGCCCGCATGTTGCCGCGTCGCATCCGCGTCGCAGCTTTCCCCCTAGTGCCAGGCGTAAGAGTTGTTTACAACCGCCTCTGAGAGAGGCTTCGTTTTAGGAGCCAGCCTGGATATTTGCAACGTGAATGGTCTTACTTGAGCTGTCGTACGTCCCCGTGACTTTTACCTTCGAACCCGCAAAAGCTTCCGGCTTTTTCTGATCGTCAAGTTGATAGATCGTCTTTGTGCCGGCATCATATAAGACGTACTTGCCGCCAATCTTTACGCAACGGTTTGTACAATCCTTCGCGCTTTCACCCTGATTCATCATCGCCGAATGCCCGCCGAGCAGAGCGCATTGCTGATCGATGATCTCGCCGGCAAATGTCTGGGACTTCTGCGCGGCGAAAGTAATATTGGAAACCGCAATGATAAGAGCGAATATCGATACCGACGCAATGAAGCCGAAGATGAGCTTTTTCATGTAGCCTTCTCCTTCCACCAGGGCGCTTTACCGCCGACAAGAATAACTCCCGGAACACACATAAGTGCCTGTCTTAACAAGAATTTTACCCGCACGTGTCGCGAAGGCCGGGCGGCATTCATCGCCCCAGCTACGGAAGCTCAGACTGGTGCCGCTCTTCAGGGCGCCAGCGAAGCCGCGTACGCGGATAAATTGATAATGTCGTCGGGAGTCAGATTTGCAACCACGTTTTGCATCTGCTGCGCTGCCGCCGATTTGCTCGTTCCCGCCTTGAAGTTGTAAAGCTGTCGCGCGATGTAGATGGGGTGCTGCCCGGCGAGGGCGGGGATATTCCCGAAGCCTTTCAGACCATCGCCGTGACAGACCGTGCAGGAGATCGTCTTTCCGCCGCCGGTGGAAACCAGCATCTCGCCTTTGGCGATGCTGCCCATTGGAACGTAAGCCAAAAATCCAGACTTCGGATCGCGCGCCGTGGCCAGCGCGGGATCCTGCGGGACTTCAATAATCCGGTTTCCGAGAGCTTCCATGGCTCCGCCGGGCACAGGCAGCCGCATACGCGCGCCGTTCACCCACGTCTTTGGGACCATGTCCGCTTCCTGGACTTTGACCCACGCAATAGCCTTCTGCATCGAGAAATAATCTGCCGCTGCCTTGGCGTCGTCATCAGAAGTGGCTTGGGCAATGGTGTTCATGCGAGCCGGGTCGATACGGTCTCCGCTCTTGAAATCAGTCATCTGCTGCACGATGTAGTCTGCCGAAAGTCCCGCGAGATTCGCGGACTCGGGATGGCCGTACCCCGTGAACAGGTGACATGAGCCGCAAGCAAATCCTTTGTCCGCGGCGCCGCTGCGGACAATCTGCGGTACGTTTCCGTGCTCATCCGGGAACCAATCCGGCGGATTGCCGAGATCATCGATCTCTTTTTGCGTATAGCTCTTCATGCTGCCTGGTACCTTAACGGGTCCGCTGCCGCCCTCTGCGCCTGCCGGGGGATTCGCGTCAGGGGCGGGGAAAGCCCAAGCCGGATGGTCCGCCGAATCCTGCTGCGGCGGTTCCGCAGCAATAGCGATTACAGATAGCAGGGCAGGTATTAGAAGCCACGCAAAATTTTTCATCTGGTCCTCGGCCCTTTCAGGGTGTCACGATACAAGCTTGATTTCGCGGGATATAGATACACGACTCGGCTCGTTGATTCAAGGGCTGCCATAGTAAGGATGAGTGAGGCAAGGGGTTGGTTTCCCAAAGCGATTCGCGCGCCACTGCCGCTCACGTCATCTAACGCCTGTCTCGTTCCGCAAGCAGGCTGCGGACGACGAAAAAGAGGTTCGCCGGTCGCTCGGAAAGCCGGCGCATGAAGTATGGCACCCAGGCTTCTCCAAAAGGGACGTAGATGCGGAAAGGATGACCTTCCGCGACGATTCTCTGCTGCAGGTCCCGTCGAATACCCAGCAGCATCTGGAACTCATATTTCGCGGCAGGCAATCCTAATCTCCGAATTTGTGCCGAGGCATAATCCACAAGAGCGGGATCGTGGGTGCCGATTGCTACAGAAGCACCGCCAGCAGCGCCTGCCGTTGACGCAGCGATCTGCGCGAACATCAAGTCCAGAAGTTTGCGGTAGTTTGCATCTACTTCGGTTTTTTGGGGGAACGCGAGCGATGCGGGCTCCCGGTAAGCTCCTTTGACGATGCGTATCTTAGGATTGACCGGCGCGAGCCTGATAATGTCGCCTTCGCTGCGCCGCAGGTACGCTTGTATGGCCACACCTGCGTTGCCATACGTTTTCTGGACGTTCTCATATATCTCCAAAGTAGTTTCTGTATAAGGCGAGCCTTCCATATCAATCTCAATTGTGTTTTGTATTGCCGCCGCGGCAGCAGCGATCTCGCAGGCGAGATTAAGGCACAGCGCGCGATCAAAATCGAGCCCAAGTTGCGTCAGTTTGACCGCTATATTCGCTCGGATGCCAGCCTTGTGCAGCGCACGCAACATCTCTACATAGCTCTTGCCGGCTTGACGCGCCTCCTCCGGCGTCGACACATTTTCGCCCAGGTGGTTCAGAATGACCGGCTGTCCTTGTTGCGAAAGGGGCGCGACGCTGGCAAGGGCCTCCTCCAGCGTTTCGCCGGCGATAAATCTTCGCGCGAATCCGTGCTTCGCGCCGAGGCGCGCGATTCGTTCCGTCACGCCTTTCTTTGTGGAAAGCCAGAAGATCAGATTTCGCAGCGGATTCGTCTGTGGCAGCCTTTTTTCTTTGAGTTGCTCTTGTGAATCTAACAGAACGCGTTAGAATGGCCTACCCTGCTCTCAGTTCCTTCATGTGTTCGTCACATTACCAGATGGGTTGCAACCGACCGGCACCACAGATTAGCCGCTAATTCGTGGCCCCGAACATTTGTACTCCGGGATGTCTAATAGGCTGCTTCCTGCATCTCAGTGGTAGAACCTTTCGGGGTGACAACAGACTTTTCTCGGGAGGATAGACTCATTTCCAGCACGATCACCCAAGCGCTCGAAACACAACGCGCTGACCAGCCGTTTCAATTTATGGCTGCCTCTTATCTGATTCGAATCGGGGCGGAACCGGTTTACACCCTGGGCGATTTCGCCAGCAGTCTGCGTAACTGTCCTCTTGCCTCCATTTTTTATCACACCTTTCAAAGCCTCGAAGCTCATCATTACACGGCTTTTTCCAGCGATTTTGCGCAATGGGCGCTGGCTGCGTGCAATGAAGCGGCTCTGGCGGAGCAGCTCGCGATCGTGGATCTTCGCGATATCGTCTCGCTCGAGGACCTGCGCGACATCCTTGCGGATATTGTTCGAGACTATCTGAAAGAACATCCGCAGGCCACAGACCGCCGCGCGTTCGAAGCTTTTTACTTCTGCGAGGCCAGAGAAGTGACCGTGGCGTCAGGTTTGCCGGCTTGGACGCTGCCGGAATTGGCCGAGGGTATCCGCCATCTCGGCCACCAGTCGCTGCACTACCACTTCATTAATTCGCGACTGCGGCTGCAACTGAAAACGAACGATTTTTCCTTTTGGATCGAACATAGCCTGCATCAACCCAAGCTCGCTGCCCGGCTCAATCGCATTGACTTCTACAACGACACCCTCGACGATCTGCGCCAGGACGTTTTGGCCATCCTCGGGTCCCAGGTAAGCCGATGAGCACCACTGAAATCAGTAAAACGATGAGCGCGACTGAAGTCGCCAAGCCGGTTTTGCCGGTTCTGCAGGACTACGCCGCGATTGTTGGCGAGCCCGAAATCCTGGAATTGCGGGAACTTGCCCGGCGGCTGGCCGGCCGTCGCGTCAAAATGGTTAACTCCACCGCGGTCGGCGGAGGCGTCGCTGAAATCCTCAATCGCCTCGTTCCATTGATGGAGGAAGTGAAGGTCCCCACACGCTGGGAGGTGATCACCGGCGGCGAGAAATTCTTCCACGTTACGAAGGCATTTCACAACGCACTGCATGGCGCCTCTTATGATGGTGTTCCGGACTGGTTCGAGACTTTTCTCGCCACAAACGAGGAAAACCGGCGGCGAATGGAGTTCGATGAGGATTTCGTCGTCATTCACGATCCGCAGCCCGTGGCCTTAATCGCCGAACGACCGTCCGGCCCGCAGCGGTGGGTGTGGCGCTGCCACATCGATCTTTCGAATCCGAATGCACACGTGTGGGATTTTCTCAGACCGTGGGTCGACCGATATGATGCTTCTCTTTTCTCTTCACCGCAATTCACACGGGGGTTGCGCATCCCGCAATATCTTTTCTATCCCACAATTGACCCGCTTGCGGACAAGAACCGCGAGCTCGAGCCGGAATTTGTCCGCTCCGTGTTCGAACAATTTCAGATTGATCCCGCACGGCCGATCCTGACGCAAATCTCGCGTTTCGACCGGCTGAAAGACCCTGTGGGCGTGATCCGCGCGTACCGCCTGGTGAAACGCTACGAAGATTGCCAGCTTGTGCTGGCCGGTGGCAGCGCGACCGACGATCCTGAAGGCGCGGCCGTTTTAGCCGAAGTCGAGGAAGCCGCTGCGGGCGATCCCGACATTCATATTCTGAATCTGCCGCCATGGAGCCATGTGGAAATCAACGCCTTACAGCGCGGGTCCACCATCGTGATTCAGAAATCGTTGCGCGAGGGATTCGGGCTTACCGTCAGTGAGGCTCTGTGGAAGAAAAAACCCGTGGTGGCTTCGGCGGTTGGGGGCATTCCGTCGCAAGTGATACACAAACTCACCGGCATGCTGGTGCATTCGGTGGAGGGCACGGCGTACCAGATTCGCTTTCTCCTTGCCAATCCCGCTTTGGCCCGGACGCTAGGCGAGAACGGGTATCAGCACGTCAAAGAGCACTTCCTCCTGACGCAGAATCTCAGGCGCTATCTGGTCTTGTTCTTGATTCTTCTGCAGGGTGATTAGCCGCCTGCGCGACCCCATCCGCGTCTCGCGCACGAGCCCGGTTAAATATTGCGCAGCAGTCGGGCGTACCCGCAACTTTTCGCCTCGCTGCGGGTTTACAATTCAGAACAATACAGGCTTTATCGAAGAGCCGCCCACTGGAGTCCGTGATGGCGCCGGGAAGAAGTGTATTCGGTTCGTCACAAAAATCGAATCTCTCAGT
Organism: Candidatus Acidiferrales bacterium; assembly: GCA_035650755.1. Classification (GTDB taxonomy): domain Bacteria; phylum Acidobacteriota; class Terriglobia; order Acidiferrales; family UBA7541; genus Palsa-189. The sequence continues at coordinate 6,341 of DASRHB010000034.1, read as the reverse complement.
CCTGATCGCAGCCCTGCTATGCGCCGGTCCGATTTGTCTGGTGCCCTACCTGCGTGCGCGCGCTGGCGGAAAAGCTGCTGAAGATTCGCAAAAGAGTCGGTCCCCACAGGCACCCAGCCTCAAGGGCTTGCCCGCCACCGATCTGACTGAAGATCAAGCCATCGTACATGCGCTCAATCGTCTGGGTTACGGCCCACGGCCGGGAGATCTCCAGCGTGTGAAACAGATGGGCTTGGCGAAATGGATTGATCGTCAGCTTCACCCTGAATCTATCAACGACTCGCCACTCGAATCCCGGCTTTCGCGTTTTTCGACATTGAGCATGTCTTCCGAAGCCTTGCTGGTGCGCTTCCCACGCCCTGCGGTGGCCGCCCGGCGCGAGGGAATCACCCCCCAGGAATATCGCAAAGAACAACAGCAGAAATTACAGGCGGCGCGCCAAGCCTCGGAGACACGGGAAAGTGTAAATAGCCAGCCGCAGATGTCAGATCAAGCTTCCGGTGAATCACAGACCGATTCCCGGCAATTGGAATCAGCGCAACAGAACAGCGGCTCGGAGTCAGGCGGCAACTCGCAAGCGATGAATACCGGCAAGCCGCCTCAAGCCATGGCCCCCGACGAACTTGCCGAAATCCTTCTGCCTGGTGCGAAAGAAGTAGGAAAACAGCCCGTCTCCGGCAACCCTGCGGGAACACCAACAGCCAACCCGGTCGCAAGGTTTGATCAGTTGCAAACGCCGCAACGCATCGTTGCCGAACTCGCCATGGCCAAGATGGATCGGGCCGTTTACAGCGAGAAGCAGCTTTACGAGCAGATGGTGGATTTCTGGTTCAACCACTTCAACGTGTTTGCCGGAAAAGGTGTGGACCGCTGGCTGCTCACCTCCTACGAGCGCGATGCTATTCGCCCGCATGCCATGGGCAAATTCCGGGACCTGCTCGAGGCCACGGCAAAAAGCCCTGCTATGCTCTTTTTCCTCGACAACTGGCAGAGCGTTGATCCCCAAGCCTGGGCCCGTCTGCAACAGGAACAGGCGATGCGCCGTGCCTATCGAGCCCGGTTTGGTGGCCCATTCGGACGAGTTCCGTTTCCGCCGCCTCCGGCAACACCCAACCCGAACCAGGCCAAACGCCAGGAGCGCGGCCTGAATGAAAATTACGGCCGCGAATTAATGGAACTGCATACGCTCGGCGTCGATGGCGGCTATTCACAGCAGGATGTCATCGAGGTGGCGCGCTGCTTCACCGGCTGGACGATCCGTCAGCCGCAACGCGACCCGCAATTCTGGTTCAACGAACGCCTGCATGATCCCAATCCGAAAATTGTGCTCGGCCATAAGATCAACGCCGGCGGCATGAGAGACGGTGAAGAAGTTCTCGACCTGCTCGCTCGCGATCCGCACACCGCACAACACATTTCACTCGAAATCGCCCGTCGTTTTATCTCGGATAATCCTCCGGATGCTCTGGTGGAACGGATGGCCAAGACGTACGAAAGCACCGATGGCGATATCCGGGCCGTGCTGCACACCATGATCTATTCCCCCGAATTCTGGTCGCCTGACGCCTATCGCGCCAAGATCAAGACGCCATTTGAACTCGTCGCATCGGCCGCGCGTGCCGCTGGCGCGGAAAGCGAGCTCCCGCTTGCGCTCGTGCAGTGGACGGGCCGCATCGGCGAGCCGCTCTATCAATGCCAGCCTCCCACCGGCTATTCCGATAAAGCCGATGCCTGGGTGAACACGGGTGCCTTGCTCAATCGCCTGAATTATTCTCTGGCGCTCACGGGCAACCGGCTGCCCGGCGTGCACACCGACGTTCGCGATGTGCTCGGAATCGAACCTTCCGCGCAGCCCAGCGCCGTATTGGATCAGGCCATTGCCATTTTGCTTTCGGGCGAAGCCTCGCAGCAAACGCGCGAAACGCTCGAAAAGCAGATGCACGACCCTCGCGTTTTGCAGGCGAGCCTCGATGATCCTGTCACCCATGTTAATGAAGCTATGATCGCGGGTCTTGTGCTCGGCGCGCCCGAATTCCAGCGGCGCTGACTCAAACCGCGCGAAAAGGAGACACGATGCCAGTCTCACGACGAGCATTTCTCAAGCAGGGCGGCGTCGCAATGATCGGCATGAGCACGTTGCCGGGCTTCCTGCGTCGCGCCGTCGCGGCCACTCCCATGCCTAATCGCAAAAAGCTCGTCGTGCTTTTCCAGCGCGGCGCCGCTGACGGCTTGAATATCGTCGTGCCATTCGCCGAACCCAACTACTACCGCATTCGCCCAAGCATCGCGATCCCGCAGCCGCGGCAGGGCGGGGAATTGGCCGCTCTCGATCTCGACGGCTTTTTCGGCTTGCATCCAAGTCTCGCTCCGCTGATGCCGCTCTTCCGCACCCAGCAACTCGCCATTGTGCACGCCGCCGGCTCGCCCGATACCACGCGCTCGCATTTTGACGCGCAGGACTATATGGAGTCCGGCACTCCCGGCGTGAAATCGACTGACGACGGATGGCTCAACCGCGCCTTGCAGGCTGATCCCGAGCCGGGCGCTTCCCCATTTCGCGCCGTCGCCATGGGGCCGAACCTCCCACTCACTTTGCGGGGTCCGGCTCCCGCTATCGCGTTGCCGGATGTGCGGCAGTTCCGCGTGTTTGCGCAGTCGCCGGCTGTCGAGGGTGGATTCGAGGCGCTTTATGCGCAGACAGTCGATGAAGCCCTGCGCGGCACCGGCACCGAAACCTTCCAAGCCATCGACATGTTGCGCAAAGCCGACCCCTCGCACCTCCAGCCGGAAAACGGCGCCGAATATCCGCGCAGCCGCGTCGGCCAGGCGATGCAGCAGGTGGCCCAGCTTCATAAGGCTGATATTGGCCTGGAAGTGACATTCGTGGATACGGGTGGCTGGGACAACCACGTCAACGAAGGCGGTGCGCAGGGCCAGCTCGCGAATCTATTGCGCGACCTCGGCCAATCGATGGCGGCATTTGCGCAGGATATGGGCGACCGCATGGAAGAGATCGTCGTCGTCACTATGTCGGAATTCGGCCGCACCGCGCACGAAAACGGCAATCGCGGTACCGACCACGGTCACGCCAACTGCATGTTTGTGTTGGGCGGGCCGGTGAAGGGCGGCAAGGTTTACGGCAGATGGCCCGGCTTGGCTCCCGAACATTTGAACGAGGGCCGCGATCTCGCCCTGACCACCGACTTTCGCTCCGTGCTGGGCGAGATCATTTCGCGCCACCTGGGCACAACACAACTCGATGCCGTCTTCCCCGGCTTCGCCAACGACGCCCGCAAATTCCCCAATTTGCTGAAGTCTTGACTCCTTTGCGGCGATGGCAAAAAGCAGACCCCTCGCTGAGATCCTGCCGAATGACGATTGTTTTTTCGGATATCGTAGAAGTTCATCGTTTACATTACCCGCGTCGTCATCTCCTACCCTACGTCGTCATCCCGTACAAAACGGGGCCCCGCGGCATGCCGTTCTCGCATGCGGTGGGGTGGGAAGCGAGGGATCTGCTTTTTGAGCTTGGCCGGCGCGAGCCCCTCCCGGTTACATTCCTAATCCGCTGGCGCGCGGGAGATCTCTTTGGCCGTTCCTTCGGCCGTTCGGATGCGCATGCTGTAGAACGAGCGATACACGAAGACAAACGACACGACAAAGAAGATCGCCGCCAGAACGTGGGTCAGCATCCCGCCGCTCGTGGCCGTCAACTCCACCGCCAATTCCACGGCGAGCAATCCAAACAATGTCGTGAACTTGATCACGGGATTCAGCGCTACCGAAGATGTGTCCTTAAAAGGATCGCCGACCGTATCGCCCACCACGGTCGCGGCGTGGAGATCGGTGCCCTTTTGCTTCAACTCGACCTCGACGATCTTCTTGGCATTGTCCCAGGCGGCTCCGGCGTTCGCCATGAAAATTGCCTGGAACAAGCCGAACATGGCGATCGAGATCAGGTAGCCGATAAAGAAGAAAGGCTCCACGAACGCGAACGCCAGCGCCGCGAAGAAAACGGCGATGAAAATGTTGAGCATGCCCTTCTGCGCGTACTGGGTGCAGATGGCCACTACCTTCTTGCTGTCGGAAACGGAGGCTTTTTCCGATCCTTCGAGGCGGATGTTGGCTTTGATGAATTCCACCGCACGATATGCGCCTGTGGTCACGGCCTGTGTGGATGCGCCGGTGAACCAATACACCATCGCGCCGCCGGCGATGATGCCCAGCAAAAACGGCGCGTGCAGCAATGAGAGCTTATCGACGTTCGCCGTAAGCCCGCTCGTCAGCGCCATGATGATCGAAAAGATCATCGTCGTCGCACCCACAACTGCGGTACCGATCAGCACCGGCTTGGCCGTCGCCTTGAATGTGTTGCCGGCGCCGTCGTTTTCTTCCAGCAAATCTTTGGCGCGCCCGAAATTGGCGTCCACGTTGAAATCGCGCTTCAGTTCCTGGTGAATGCCGGGAAGCTGCTCGATCAGTGAAAGTTCAAAAACCGATTGCGCGTTATCGGTGACCGGGCCATACGAGTCGACCGCGATCGTCACCGGACCCATTCCCAGGAATCCGAAAGCTACGAGCCCGAACGCGAACACCGGAGCGGCGATCATCACATTCCCCAGGCCCTGAACTCCCACCATATAGCCAATGGCCATAAGCACGATCATGGCGAAGCCCAGGTAATAGGCGGAGAAATTGCCCGCAACGAATCCGGACAAAATCCCTAACGACGCGCCGCCCTCCTGTGCCGACGTGACCACTTCCTTTACGTGCCGCGATTCCGTCGAGGTAAACACTTTGACCAGTTCCGGAATGACCGCGCCCGCCAAAGTGCCGCACGAGATGATCGTTGCCAGCTTCCACCACTGCGTTGTATCGCCGGCAAGGCTGGGGATCACCGCCCACGAAATGATGTAGGTCAAACCGATGGAAACAGCGGACGTGAGCCACACAAGCGACGTGAGCGGCGCCTCAAAATTCATGTGATCTGCAGTGAGGTACCGCGCGCGCGCGATGGCCGCGTTGATAAAGTAAGAAGCCGCGCTCGCCACCAGCATGGCGATGCGCATGACGAAGATCCACACCAGCAGTTGGACTTGCGCCGCGGGACTTTTCACGCCCAGCAGAATGAAGGTGATCAGCGCCACGCCGGTGACGCCGTACGTCTCGAATCCGTCGGCGCTCGGCCCCACAGAATCGCCCGCGTTGTCGCCAGTGCAGTCGGCGATTACTCCGGGGTTGCGCGCATCGTCTTCCTTGATGCGGAAGACGATCTTCATCAGGTCGGAGCCGATATCGGCGATCTTGGTGAAAATGCCGCCCGCGATACGCAGCGCGGCCGCCCCTAGCGATTCACCGATCGCGAATCCGATGAAGCACGGCCCGGCGTAGTCTCCCGGAACAAAGAGAAGAATGAAAAGCATCATCAGCAACTCGACGCTGATCAGCATCATGCCGATGCTCATACCCGCATCCAGCGGAATGTCATAGATGGGGTAGGGCTTGCCGCGCAGGCTGGCAAACGCTGTGCGTGAATTCGCAAACGTATTCACGCGAATGCCGAACCACGCCACGCTGTAGCTGCCCGCAATGCCCAATACGCTGAAAAGAAGAATGATGAAGACGCGCACAGCGTCCATGTGCAGCAGGACGCCGAAATAGAGAACGATCACGACGGCGATGAACGCTTCCAGCAAAACCAGGAACTTGCCCTGCGTGATCAGATAAGTCTTGCAGGTCTCATAGATGAGTTCGGAGATTTCCCGCATGGCGCGGTGAACGGGCAGATTTTTCAATCGCTGATAGATGGTCAGGCCAAAAGCCAGTCCGGCGACACAAAAGAGCAGCCCGAAGAGCAGGAGCTTATGGCCATCCATCCCAAAAAAGCTGACCTGCGAGAGGTCTGGCAGCTTGAGGTTAGCTTCGCCGGCAGCTTCGGGCGCTTGCGCCCATGCCGCTGTCCCGCAAAGCGCCAGCAGCATCAAAAACGGCGCTCGCTTCAGCAACCGGGGTGCGGCGGATCGGCAATCCATGACTCCTCGCTTCAGCCGCCTAGCAGCATTCGCCGCGAATAACCATACTCCTGCTAACTCCATATTTCCTCCGTCAGACCTTGCTCAGGGAGCAATCAGGCGTGCTTCCACCGGAAAGGCAAAAGGACACTTTATATGAGGGTTTAGTGATGGTCAAGAATGGCCGTCCGCTGGAAGAGCCTACTCACATCGTATCCCCCTAGCGAGATTGAAATGCTTGAGTGAAAAGAGGCGGAGGGAGATGGAGTTGTTGTTGAAGGGGGCAGGGAGATGACCGCCGCCGCGGCGGTGGGAAAGTGGAAATCCCGC
>DASRHB010000033.1:0-6634 GCA_035650755.1 Candidatus Acidiferrales bacterium | reverse complement strand
ATCAGGTATTGGCTGAGTTGAAGAAAATCCCTGCTGTCGAACAAGCGAAGGCGATCGCGTTGCTATAGCCGGAGCACCCTTTGCCGAGTTACACGACGGTAAATTGACTGCTACAGCACGCACCCCTAGAATCGAACGGAGAAGTTCGTTCTCCGCCGGAGTTCCATGCCACTTTACGAATACGAATGTAAGAAGTGCCTCCATCGGTTCGAGCGCATTCAGAAATTTTCCGACCCGCATGTGAAGAAGTGCCCCGAGTGTGGAGGCGCCGTAGAGCAGGTGCTCTCGGCCCCCGCGGTTCAGTTCAAGGGCAGCGGATGGTACGTCACGGACTACGCGCGGGGTAGCTCGAAAGCCGGTACATCGAAAGACGGAGATTCGTCGTCCAAGAAGGACGAGTCCGCTAAGAAAGACGAGTCCACCAAGACGGACGACAAACCGAAGGGCGAAACTTCGAAGTCGGAATCGAAAGACAAATCCAAGAAGAAGTGAAAATCCGGCCGCGGACCAACTCCCCCTGCAAGCGTACTCTACCGCGATGATTCTTCACCCCCAAAACTCTCCTGAAACTGATACAGGCGCAGATGCGATCCCCGTGTGGCAGGCCGTCGAGCGCCGCCAGAAACAGCCTGCAAGCGAATGGTTGCTGGTCGCGCAACCCGATCATGCTGCTCTGGCGGGAGACCTGGCGGCGAGGATATCGAGCCCCTTAATTCCCGCGGTTGACGATGAGGTTATTGCGGGCATTGCGCTGCACGATGAGGGCTGGGCGCCGTTCGACAGCGAACCGCGACTGAATGCCGAAGCGCGTCCTGTGTCTTTTCTCGAGCTGCCGCCGTCTGAGTTCGTCCCCGCCTGGCTCGGCTCTATCGAGCGTGCCCAACAAGTCGCGCCCATCGCCGGCATCCTTGTCAGCGGTCATTTCTGCCGCTTAGGTCACGGACGGCTGCATGCAGGAATCGACACGCCGTCAGACGAACAAATTTTGCGTGCGTTTCTCACCGGTGAAGACGAACGCCAGCGGCGGCTCGAGAGCATGCAGTCCCGCTCTGCGGACGAGATTCGAGTCTCAGTCGACCTGCTGCAGTTTTGCGACGTGCTGTCGCTATATCTTTGTTGCGGATCACGCGCCAGCGTGGAATTTCCGCAGAAATTCCGGGGTGAATCGCTTTCGCTCGAACGTCGCGGCGAAATGTGCGTGACAAAGCCGCGCATCTTTGCTGATGGCTGTAGCCTTGCGGTGCGAGCGCGGCGCTATCCGGCTGGCGATGCCGTAACGATTCCGGTGCTGTTGGGGTAAGGCCTGGCGTATTTCATCGCCGAGATCGCCGAGAACATCAATGACCTGGGTCGCTTGGCGGTGAATGAACCCCAAAAGATCGCAAGATTCGCAAAGCACTGCGCGCTATTTGCTGGAGGTGTCTTGCACAATCGCTTTCGCGATGTTGTCGATAGTTTCAGTGACGCGGCTGGGGGGAAGGTTGAAGTTATTGGAGAAAATGGTGAAAGCGACTTGCTCGCCGTGGTTGGTCACGGCGTATCCGGAAAGCGCCTTCACTCCGCCGAGCGAGCCAGTCTTCCCGTAGATTCGGCCCTGAACTTCGGAATTCTTCAGCCGATCCGATAACGAGCCGTCCACGCCAGCCACAGGTAGAGTGCTGCGAAAAGTCGAGCCCCAAGGTTGCGACGCAGCATAGGCCAGCAATCTCACGACAGCACGCGGTGTGACCAGATTTTGGCGCGACAGTCCCGACCCGTCGTAAAACACGTAATCATCTTTCGAGATTCCTGCCTGGTTCAGAAATCCGCGAAGAACTTCCAAGCCACCTTCCACCGTGCCAGCCGTTCCTTTCTCACGCCCAAGCAGGCGCAAGAGGATTTCGGCATGTAGGTTCTGGCTGACCTTGTTGATGACGGTCAGATCCTCAAGCAGCGGCTTGGATTGATAGCTCGCCAGGACCAAAGGCTGAGGTTGCAGCGAGCGGCTGGGCTCATCGCCTCCACGAGCAGGGGCCAAAGCCGTGACGCTCAGCGTAGATAGGCTCGCAAGTTCCGTATGCCGCGTGCGATCTTTTCCGTACACCGCTATGCCGCGCGCTTCGAGCAAATGTCGGAACAGTTCCGCGGCAAACTCGGCAGGATCTTCGATGGCGAGCGCCTCGTTGGCCCCGCCGTCGTCCATGGGCATGTTGCCCCACAACGTAAGCACGGTGGAACCGGGCTCCCGGTTAATAAAGATTTTCCGTCCGGTACCCGCAGGCGTCGTGATAATGCGGTTATCAATGCGGTAGTAGTCCGCAAACGGCGTGATGTTGACGAATGCCCGCTCTCCGGCGCGATCAGCCGGCAGGATATTCACAAAAACAACGTTGTCGTTGATGGTCAGCGCGGAAACCGGCGCGCCATCGGCCCAAACGAGGTCGTCCTGGCTCCAACCTTCACCGTAGCGCTCAAAAGCAAAGAATGAATCGTCGGCGATGATGTCGCCGTCAACGTACTTCACGCCCTTCTGCACCAGCGCGCTTGCCAGTTGCTCCAGTACCTGAATGGGATGATCGTTGCGTTGAGTGCGAAGGGCATAGGGCAATTCGCGGCCGGACAGATTGGGATCGCCGCGCCCGACCAGCACCAGGTCGCCGGTCAACCGGCCGTACTTGTCGAGCGTGCCCGCGGTTTCTACCGTGGTGCGGAACTGGTAGTCAGGCCCGATCAGCGCCAGCGCCGCTGCCGTCGTGAACAGCTTGGTATTCGAAGCAGGGGTGAACAGCTTGTCGGCGTTCTGGGAATAAAGGACCTTACCGGATGGGACTGCGACAACCTCAATGCCCCAAAATCCGCGGTTGAGGTCTGGCGCAGAAAGAATCGCGGCAATACGTTTCTCGAGCGGCTTCTGCTTTGCGGCCTGGGCGTTGATGGCCAGCAGGAGACACAAAAATGCCGCGAACTGCGCACGTCTGAGACGCATGGAACTTTGATTGATTGTAGCACCGGGACAGCAACTGGGAACCGTTCCGGCCAGCCGTTCTGGTAACGAAAAACCATGAACTATGAACTACTTACCGTGATATAGAATTTTGGCAAATGCGTCCGGTATTCGAGTGGAACATTGGATCGCGTGTGCTTCAGCTGGGCAAACGTACCCTGATCATGGGGGTGCTGAACGTCACGCCTGACTCGTTCTCTGACGGAGGGCTGTACGTCGATCCCGAGCGCGCCATCGAGCACGGGCTGAAGATGATCGCCGACGGCGCCGACATGATTGATGTCGGCGGGGAATCCACGCGTCCAGGCGCGCGGGTGCAGGGGGGGTCGACTGCCGCAAAGCCGACGGTCAGTGAGAAAGAGGAGCTCGAACGCGTGATTCCAGTGATTCGCGGCCTGAAACAGAAGCGGCCAGAGGCGACGATCTCGATCGACACGTACAGGGCGGCGGTGGCGCGCGCAGCAATCGACGCGGGTGCCGAGATCGTGAACGACGTGAGCGGGTTTCGCTGGGACCCGGCCATGCGGAAAACGCTGGCCGAGCTGAAGTGCGGTGCAGTGCTGATGCACATGCGCGGACGGCCGGAAGAGTGGCACAAACTGCCGCCGCCGTCCGATATCGTGGTGCAGGTGAAGCGCGAACTTCGCGATTGGGCTGACGCTGCTCAGATGGCCGGAGTAAAGCGTGACCGGCTTGTGCTCGATCCCGGATTTGGCTTCGGCAAAAGCTTCAACGAAAACTATCCCTTGCTGAAGCGCTTCGACGAGCTGCATGAGTTGCGATATCCCATCATCGCGGGAGTATCGAGGAAATCATTTGTCGGCCGGGCGCTCGCGCGCGATGGGAAAGACGCACCCGTCGATGAAAGGCTGTACGGAACCGTCGCGGCGGAGACGGCGATCATTCTGGCAGGCGCTCAGATGATCCGCACACATGATGTCCGTGCCTGCGCCGATGCGGCGCGGATCGCAGATATTGTGGTGAGCTGAGGGCATTCAGAATGCTTTCGTTGAATCCAGCAGAATCGTTACCGGCCCGTCATTGACCAGTTCCACTTCCATCATTTCCTGAAATCGTCCGGTTTCGCAGCGCAACCCCTTTGCACGAATCTGCTCCACGAAATACTCATACAATTCGCGTGCCTTCTGCGGCGGAGCCGCGTCATCGAACGATGGACGCTTGCCACGGCGAACGTCGCCATAGAGCGTAAATTGTGAAACCGCGAGCACACTGCCGGCAACATCCCCAGCCGCCCGGTTCATCTTTCCGTTTTCATCTTCGAAGATGCGCAGGCCGGCAATTTTGTCAGCGAGGTAGTCAGCATCCGAGGCGGTATCCGTGACTGCAACGCCGAGCAGCACCAGCAGGCCGCGTGCGATCTCCCCCGTGGTTTGGCCGTTCACGGTAACCTTCGCCCGGCTGACTCGTTGCACGACGGCACGCATGGTTGAAGTTTCAAGTTTGAGGTTTCGAGTTTCAAGAGAAATTGCGTAGGGGCGGACGCCCTCGTCCGCCCGGCGGAGCGAAGCTCCGCCATCATTTCGGCCGCTCCCGTTCCGTCTGCTTGGCGTAAATTTCTTTGACGCGATCCAGCGTGTCGGCCTCTTGAGGAGATTTATCAGGCCGCAGCCGCACAATACGCGGGAACCTCAGCGCGAATCCGCTGTTGTGACGGTCTGAGCGCATCGTGTTATTGAACGCAACTTCCACGACGATCGTCGGCTCAACCACCAATCGCAGTCCCTGCTCTTCAACGGTGTGCTCGAGGAACCACTTGGTCATGTCTGCAATCTCCACGTCCGTGAGACCTGAGTACGCTTTGCCGATGTTGACCAGCCGCTCGCCATCCCACACTGCGAAGGTGTAGTCGCTGAGCACCCCGATCCGCCGGCCATGTCCGTACTCGACCGCGGTGACAACCACGTCCAAAGTCGCCAATTCCCGCTTCAGCTTCAGCCACCATTTCCCGCGCCGGCCGGGAGCGTACGCCGACTCGGGATCTTTGATCATCAATCCTTCATTGCCGCGAGCCTGTGCAGCTTCAAAGAGGCTGTCCAATTCGGCCGCTGAAGACGCGCTGAACATAGGTGAACGGATGATGCGGGCTCGGACTGCTGGATCCCTTGCTTCGAACGTGAGTTGTCCTTGAGCCCCCAGCGAACGCGGCTTCAATGCGCGACGTTTCGCGCCCAGCAGGTCATCGAGAATCTTTGCGCGCTGGCGCAGCGGTCGATCGATGAGGAGTTCGCCTCCGGCGTACAGAACGTCAAAGGCGAGATATGCAACCGGTGCGGCACGAACCATTTCTTCGCTGACTTTCTTCCGACCGAGGCGCTGTTGCAGCGCGGTGAAGGGCAGCGCGCGGCCAAGGCTCTCGCCATCGTAGCTCCAGGCGACGATTTCGCCATCAAGGATGACATCGTCTGGCAAGCCGCTCAACGCCTCCGGCAACTCAGGGAACGATTCCGTGATCTCATCGCGAGTGCGGGAAAAAATGCGCACTTCCCCATCCGCCACGTGCGCCTGAGCACGGATCCCGTCGTACTTGTCCTCGATGAAGGCGTTGTCGAAATAGCTGAGCGCTTCTTCTGCCGCTTCCGCCGGGCTGGCCAGCATGAATCCGAGCGGATGGAACAGGCGCATCTTCGATTCCGGGAGCTTTCCCGCAAGGGCGTACTTCACCGTCTCGCCGATGTCGCCCAGCAGCATATTCGCGCGCTGTACTTCAGACACCGGCGCCGCGTACGCCTTCGCAATGGCCTCCTCCACCAGGCTTTCCTTGAGGCCGATGCGCAGATCCCCAGTCATGATTTTGATGATGTACTTGGCTTCAAGCGGCGTTACGCGCGAAAGCAATTCGCGAACCAGCGCTCCTTTTGCGGCAGGACCCCGAGCCAGAGCGACTTTGCGGAAGTATTGTTCGACCTCGACTGGAGTGAGCCCATGATCCAGTTCGCGGGCCGGCAATACTTCGCCCGCAACTGCACCCAGGTCTCCGTGACGGCGATAAGCGGCGCTGAGCTCTGCGTCGCCCTTACCCGAGAGTTCTTCCACCAACCGCCAGAGCAGCGAGCCACCGACCTGGAGCGTGGTCTCTTCCCAGACGGGAAAAGGCCGTCCGGAAAGAAAGACAGCCGAGATCGCCGCGTTGTCGGGATCGCGCGATCTTAGATATTCGGCAACGATGGCCGTCTTCTCGAGCTTCTTCGTTGTGGCGGCGATTCGCTCGGCGGCTTGCGCAAATTGCACCATGTCTCACGTAGGGACGGACGCCCTCGTCTGCCCGGCCTGACGGCAGCTCGGCGCTCCTGCCAGAGTTCACCGCGGAGCTTCGCTCCGCTTGGACGGCCGTGGGCGGCCGTCGCTACGTCATGGTTGCCGTTACAAATCAGCAACTTGCACGTATCTGGGCGTCAATCCAACCATTCACCTGTGATACCCTTACTTGTTGCTACTCCCGCTGGGGAAAGATCATCCAATCTGTATGCAGTTTTTGCGAACATTGTGGCGTTTCCTTGTAGCTGTCCAACTGTTACCCGCGCTGGAAAGTGGCGAGGAAACCCTGGTCGGCGGCCAAGCCGTGCTCGAAGGCGTTATGATGCGCTCTCCGCACGCCTGGGCGATCGCCTGCCGCAAGCCGTCGGGCCAAGT
>DASRHB010000032.1:0-186023 GCA_035650755.1 Candidatus Acidiferrales bacterium | reverse complement strand
CACCCACATCTGTGTCTCGCCTTTTTCGTCCGGGGCCTCGACGCGCACGTACGAATGCGGATTGCGCCACATGAATTCCTTCAGCGTCCCTTCGATCTTTATCGTTTTGTCCCGATCATAAGTGGAGTAAAACGCGTGATGAGCAAAACTGGCGCTGCTGCCCAAACTGAGAACGGCCACGAGTCCCAGGAAGAAGAGCAAAGTGTGTTTCATAATCATCTCCCGCTGCAGAAGTCCTTACACGCAAATTCTCGGCGTTTTCCGGATCAGCCTTAGTTGCCCTCGTGAGTTGAAGTAGTCTCTTGCTTGCCGCTAAGGCTCTTATATGCTGCCTCGACAAACATGTCGGTAGTCCATTTGCCCGTCGTGCTGCCATAAATCGGGTCGTAATCCTGGGTCGGGCGGGCGGCTTTCACCTGTTCGAGCGTCATCCCGCGCTTGATCATGTCCTGCAGCCGGTCGCGAATGACGGTCACCATCTGCTGATACACGTCCAGATCAGCGACGTCGCAAATGCGTCCATGCCCGGGAATGATCATCGTGCCGCCCTCCTGATGATCGGCGGGAATGGCCATCACTTTCAGACGATTCAACGCTTGCAGCACGCCCTGTAGACTTCCGCCAGCTTTCAAGTCGATGATCGGATATTCGGTGGGATCGAAAATGTCACCCGTGCTGATCACATCGGAGCGGCGGAAATAAACGATGCTGTTTCCGTCCGTTGTCCCCGGCTGATGAAAGATCTGGATGCCTTCGCCATTGAAATACAGATTTTTTTCCGGGACGGAATAAGTGTCGTTCGGCCATGCTTTTTCGGGCGTAGGAGCCGTCTTCCCGGTAGGAGCGCTCATCCGGTCCAGAACGGTATCGAAAGAGACGATCATCACACTCGCCTGGGAAGCTCGATTAATTGCCAGAGGCCGTCCAGTCGTTGCAAAGAACTCGTTGCCGCCTGTGTGATCGCTCTGATGATCGGTATTGATAACGTAAGTGACTTGACCCTTGGATAATGGCTTGATCAGCGCCGCCACTTTGTCCGTCATGCCGGCGGCGCCGCTGTCGACCAGCAGGATTCCATCCCGGCCGGCTTGCACGGTGATGTTGCTGCCCGCTCCTGCAACCATGCTGATGCTCCCTTGCACGCGCAGCAGTTCGGGTCCGCTGTTTTTCTGCTCGTCGCCTCCGCTGGCACTTCTATTAGGGGAGGGATTCTGATGTCCGCCCGCCTGCGCTTCCTGAGCCTTGATAAGCATCGGGCAGAGGCCAATGCCCAGGAAAAGCGTCGCTACGATGATGCACGTTAGAGATCGCCGCAACGATCGGGAATCCTTGTTGCTTCGTAATCTGTCAGGCTTCGGCAACGCGCTTTTCCCCAGGAGGAGCTTAACTCTGACGGGATGATCTACTGCGCGCGAATCGAATGTCAAGTTCAGAAATTCTTGCCACGCGGCGCAGGCGCTTGCATCAGGGAACCAAACAGCGCATATCCGTTTTTGTCGTGCCGCAAAATAGCAGATTAAGAACACGGTTGCCGGTTCGCTCCGCATGGCGCAGCTTTTTCACGATATTTTGATCCTTGAAGCGCGGCGACTGAGCCGCGAGTTCTGACACCACTCATGAACCGATCCCTATGCATCGGCCTGTTGCTGGCCGTAGTGGCGCTCATATATGTGAATACGTTCGCTAATGAGTTCACGCTGGACGATAACTTCTACATCTCGCTAAATCCACAGGTGACGAATGTCTCGGTGCGCGCCCTTTTCACGCCCAATAAGATCAACAATGTGTACCGGCCGTTAACGTTCGCGACCTTTGCTCTCAATTGGCGGCTGGGCGGAGCGCAGCCGTTCGGCTTTCACTTTGTCAATCTCGCGTTGCACGCCGGCGTGACGGTGCTGCTGTTCATGCTGTTCGAACTGTTGTTGCAGGGCACGACCGCGCCGACAGAAGTCGCCCTCGTGGCAGCGTTACTCTTTGCCGTCCATCCCCTGCACACAGAAGCCGTGACCTCTATCGCCGGCCGACCGGAACTGTTGGCGGCCGGATTTTTACTCGCCGCCTGGATCCTGCACCTCAAAGATCAGCAAATCCCGGCGCTCGTCTGTTTCTCAATGGCGCTGCTGTCCAAGGAATCCGCAGTCGTATTCCTGCCCCTCGTTTTGGTTGGAGATTACGCGCGCGGGAAGTGGAAGACGAACGGCCGGTACGCGCTGCTCGCAGGAGTCACCGCTCTCTATCTGGGATTGCTTTGGAAAGTTCAAGGAGAGCGGTTCGGCCAGCCAACTATTTCCTGGCTCGACAATCCACTCGCCTCCCTTGCAACGCGGTGGAGGATTCTGAACGCTCTGCGAGTCGCATGGAAATATGCTGCGCTGCACGTTTATCCAGCCAGGCTTTCCTGCGATTACTCATTCAATGCGATTCCTTTATACATGGATTGGCGCCACACCCTGCTCCCGCTGATCGCGTCGCTGGTTGTAATTGCCGTCTGGATTTGGGCGGTCCGCAAGCGGAACACCGGGTGCATATTGGCAGGCGGGATTTATCTGGTCGCTTTTGCGGCGACCACCAATATTCTGATGCCAACAGGGACAATCATGGGCGAGCGGTTGGCATACCTGCCGTCGGCGGGATTCTGCCTGCTGGCTGCGCTGGCATGGCACTGGCTTCGCGGACGCCAGCGAATCGCGGCACTGGCGGCTCTCACTACGGTCGTCGCGGCTCTTGGCATGCGTACGATGGTGCGTAACCGGGATTGGAGAGACGACCTGTCGCTGTTTTCGTCGGCGGTCAAGGCCGTCCCCGGCAGCGCCAAGATGCATTCCAATCTGGGTGTGCAGTATATGAATGACGGCCGGCTAGACGAAGCTGGACCGGAGTTCGAAGCCGCCCTGCGCATCGATTCGCAGTACCCCGATGCGATTTCGGTCTATGGCTTGTTACTGGCGCGAACAGGGAATTATGATGGCGCCCAGGCGATGATGGACCGTGCTCTCAAAATGAGCGATCGCAGTAATCCCAACTACGATTATATGGCCGTCAACTTCGCCACAGTTCTCATGCAGACCAATCATCTCCAGGGCGCGCTTGACGTGTTAAATCGCGAAATCTCGGAATCACCAAATTACGCACGAGCCTGGGCCAATCGCGCCGTCATCCATTACAAAGAAGGTCAAAACGCACCTGCTCGTTCCGATGCGGAAGCTGCACTGCGTTTGGATCCAGCAAATAAGCAGGCACAGAACCTGCTGCACGTGCTGGCCACGCCGGCGCAGTCGTCATCGGCTCCGCATAGATAAAAGCTTTACGCGAAAGACGCTCACTGCGCCTTCGTTCCCCATACCAGCAGCGCCCCCTGCCGCCGAAAATCTCGCAACTGGTCGGCATTGCGAAACCAGCGCCCCTCGTATTTCTCGGGTGCCGGAGTCGGATCGGGAATGTATTCGTGCTTCACACCTATGAATCCGGCGTCGCGGAAGAGCCCGGCCCAGTCGCGTGCGGAAAGCAAATGTACTGGAATGGTCAGCACATCTCGCCACTGATGTGAGTGCGGGTTTTCGCGGTAATAGTTGACGAGCAGCCAGGCCGTGCCGCGCTCCCGCAGAACGCGGTAAATCTCGCGCAACGCAGCCTGCGGGTCCGGCCAGTAATAGCCGGCCTCGACGGAGATGGCCTGCGTGAAGAAATTAGCGTCCCAGGGAATCTCCTCCGCCTCGCCCACTACAAACATCACATTCTCGAGGTCCGCGCTGTTGCGGCGCGCGCGCCGGACCATCTCATCCGACAAATCCACACCTACCACTCGGCCTTCAGGGATTTGCTCCGCGATCAGGCGCGCGAGCCATCCGGCCCCGCATCCAAGATCGAGGACGTTATCATCGGGCGCTAACTGCATGCGGTCGAGCACCGGAAGGACGATGGGCAGATGGTCCTGTTCCATGCCCTCGCCGCGGCCCGCTTCGGCCCAGCGGTTGAATTCCTGGCGAAGCGATTCGGAATGGGCTTTCGGGTCCGTTGTTGGTTCCACCCGCAGGAGTACTTCGTTTTTTGTGCTAGACGAAATGGTTTCTACATGCCCGCTTCGTCGGCGGAAGGCCCGTAGATCGAAGGCACGGGCACATCATTGAGCCGCAGATACACGCCAAGCTGCGCGCGATGGTGAATCATGTGATTCATGATCATGGCCCGCAACACGCCAATGCGTGGCAGGGTGAAAACGGTTTTGCCTCCATTGAGGAGAGTCCACGGCGTCATCATGGCCTGGTCGGACGCGGCTGCTATTGCTGCGCGCGCTTCCGGCACATTCTTATCGAAGAACGCGAGAACCTCGGCTTTGGTTTTCAGTTCCGGCGGCCGGGCCTGCTGCCCGCCTGCAGGATTCACATCGAAATTCGCCGATTCCAACGTCAGCTTTCCCCAATGCGGAATGAAAGCAATGTGCGCCGCGAGCTTACCCATGGTCATCGACTTTGCGTGCGGCTTCCAATCGAACTTCGCGTCTGGCACGCGTTCAAGGCTCTTACGGGTATTGGCCATCTCATGATCGAATTCGCCCAACAATGCCTGATTGATTGCCATCTCGGTCTTCTCCCTGTCGGTTTATTGGCGGATGAACCCTATCAGCGAGTCCGGCTCCAACAAGTGCGAAAAGATGAGTGGGCAGTTTGCCTGGTTGCTTCCGCGTCCCATTTCCCCCGCGGTGTAACGTCCTCGAGCGAACGCCCCCAGTCAGCCCTCTCTCCCAGCGTCAATGCGGCCAGCACTCAAACGCCCGTACGGCCGGCGCTTTCCACTTTGGCCAGCAGTTGTACGAACCGCTTTTCCCGCTCGCTCTGATCCATACCGCCAATGGCTTCCGCGACCTGCGTCACGTTCATCGAGCAGAATTTCGGGCCGCACATCGAGCAGAATTTCGCTTCTTTATAGAAGTCGTCCGGCAGGGTTTCGTCGTGCATGGCACGAGCTGTCTCGGGGTCGAGTGAAAGCTCAAACTGCTTGTTCCAGTCAAAAAGGAATCGCGCATACGAAAGCGCATCGTCGCGGTCTCGTGCGCCGGGGCGATGCCGGGCCACATCAGCGGCGTGAGCGGCAATCTTGTAGGCCAGCACACCCTGTTTGACGTCTTCGGCGTTCGGTAGTCCGAGATGCTCCTTTGGCGTGACATAACACAGCATCGAGGCGCCGTACCAACCGATCATGGCCGCGCCGATCGCGCTGGTGATGTGGTCATAACCCGGAGCAATGTCGATTACGAGCGGCCCGAGCGTATAGAACGGCGCTTCGTGACATAGTTCCATCTCTTTTTTGACCTGGAGTTCAATCTGGTCCATGGGAATGTGGCCGGGGCCTTCAATCATCACCTGAACATCATGTTCCCAGGCCTTCTTCGTCAAATCGCCCAGCATCTTCAGTTCAGCAAACTGAGCGGCGTCGCTGGCGTCGCCGATCGAGCCGGGCCGCAAGCCGTCGCCCAGCGAAAAGCTGACATCATGTTTCTTGAAAATTTTGCAGATATCGTCAAAGCGCTCGCACAAGAAGTTTTCTTTTTTGTGCGCGGACATCCACTGAGCCATCAACGCGCCGCCGCGGCTGACGATCCCCGTGATGCGGTTGCGCACCAGCGGCAGGAATTCGCGCATGACGCCGGCGTGGATGGTCATGTAATCGACGCCTTGCTCGGCCTGTTCTTCGATTACCTCGAGCATGAGATCGGCCGTTAGATCTTCGGTTCGCTTGACGCGCGACAGTGCTTCATAGATGGGCACCGTGCCTACCGGAACGGGCGATGCGTCAATGATGGCGCGGCGAATGCGCGGGATATCGCCGCCGGTTGAGAGATCCATTACCGTATCGGAACCGTAGTGAACTGCGCGATGCAGCTTCTCCAGTTCCTGCGCGATTTCGGATGTGACCGCGGAATTGCCGATATTCGCGTTGATTTTGCAGCGGAAAGCGACCCCAATGCCCATCGGCTCGAGCGAACGATGGTTAATGTTTGCGGGAATGATTGCGCGGCCACGGGCGACTTCGCTGCGCACCAATTCGGGCTCAATCTTTTCGCGCCGAGCGACATATTCCATCTCTTCGGTCACGACGCCTTGCCGCGCAAAATGCATCTGCGAAACATTGCGCGAGCCGTTTGCGGCTGCGCTGTCGGCGAGACGTTTTTCAATCCACAGATCTCGAATGGCCATGACTTTCTCCCTGCTCGATTTTATTTGGCCGAAAATGCGGCGTGCGCTTTTACTGCTGCGAAGCTCTTCCTGATGATTAGAGTCGCTGCCAGTCCGCGGCTTTTCGGCCTGGGTGGTGTATCCTTTTCGACTTTCCCCTTCACCAGCGTTGTGAACCTACGCTTTTAGACTGAAACACACATTACCACATCTTGATCGCGGAGGAGTCGCTCGCCGATTGTCGCTGCTGGATGGCACGGTCCTCTGATGAGGGCGAGTCAGCTGATAACGCCACGGGAGACACTGATCTTGTGTTTGTGTTGTGCTTAATATAACGTTTGCCGCCGAAGGTACCTTCCAAAGCACGCTTCTGACGCCGGTTGGAGGAAGACGCAATGCGAACATACTCAGTACTGGGCAAAGGTCTGCGGCCGCTGGCGTGCGCTGCGCTTCTGGCTGCGCTGGGCGCTGCTGTCTGGCCGCAGGCAGGCAGCTTCGAGGTGACTTTGACCGGCCAGTCGATGATTCGCTCGGATTTTCGCGTCCACGCGCCGAACGAACTCGGGATAATCTCGCCCCTGCTCAAAGGCGACGTGATCTTCACGAATTTTGAAGCAACGGTCGTCGAGCCCGGCCAGTCGCTTCACGACGGCCGGTTTTTGTCTCCTCCCGAGGCGCTCGATGCGCTCAAGGCACTTGGCTTCAACTTGCTGGCACTGTCCGACAATCACTCGTTTGATTTGAAAGTCTCGGGTGTTCAGAATGCGCTGCGCGAGGTAAAGAGCCGCAACATCGCGCATGCGGGGATTGGCAATGATGTAAAGGAAGCCGCGGCGCCGGGCTATCTGAAAACACCTAAAGGCACAGTCGCGCTCGTGGCGATGGCATCCGGTCTGATCTCAGAGGGAGCTTCGGCGACGGCCAACCGGCCCGGCGTGAACGAGTTGCGTATCGAGGCGGGCGGCAAGCCAAATGAATCCACGGCCGAACTGCCTGCCCAGCCTGGCAATGAGCCCAACGCCGAGGACAAGGCACGCATCCTCGGCAGCATCCGCGAGGCTCGCCAGCATGCTGATCTGGTGATCGTTTATGAGCACAATCACGTCTTTTTCAACCGGCCATTTAACGCGCTCTTCAATGAAGAGTTACCCGAACGGTTGGCGCCGGCCGACTGGCTGAAGAGATGGACGCACGAAGAGATTGATGCCGGCGCCGACATTATCGTGATGCACGGCGCGCCTCTGATACACGGCGTCGAGATTTATCGCAATCGGCCGATCTTTTATGACCTCGGCAATTTCATCTTCAACGTTCCGCCCACGGATATACAGCTCGATGAGCCGATTATCTGGGAAAGCGTCGTTGCGCAAGTGCAGTTCCAGGGCAAAAATCTCCAGTCAATTACGTTCCAGCCCATCACCATGAACAAAATCGGCGAAGGCGAACCGGATCTGCACGATGAACATACAAACAATCTCTTCCTGCAAACTCGTGGGCTGCCGGCGCCGGCCACGGGTGATAAGGCGCGCTATATCCTGCAGCGCCTTGCGGATCTTTCGCGGCCATTCGGAACGAAGGTGGAAGTGAAAGGCGACAGCGCCGAGATCAACCTGAAAGGCCGTAGTTAGTCGCGATCCGCAGGATCGCGCGAGAAAGTAAACCGCTTGCGGTTCCTTCTCTGTGAACTCCGCGTCTCTGTGGCCTCTGTGTTGGATCTTCTCGTCTGCTGCCTGTAAGCCAGGCCAATGCAGCCCTGTTAGTGATGTGGATCTTTCGAGCGACAGCTATTGGGAATTCCGCGAGCAACCTTCAGGCGCAGCGCAGAGTCAGAAGCGAAATTTCGGGCGGCACACCAATGCGCACCGGTACGCCAAGTGTTCCCAAGCCGCGATTGACGTAAACCAGAGCCGCGGGCGCCTCGGGCGCGGCGTTCCATACCTCGTTGTCATTCAATTCACTGGCGGAGCCGAGCGGCCGTTTGTATAGTCCCTCGATGTATGGGGTCATGAAGCGGGCCGGGCTCAACGTTTGGTTCAGGATTTCCACGCGGACCTGTCCGCCATGCGTGTGCCCGGTGAGCATCAGCTCAATGCCGAGTTCCGCCGAACGCGGAAACGAATTCGGGTTGTGCGACAGCAGAATATTCGGAATATCGCGGCGCACCAGCGCGCCCACATGCGCCAGCATGGTTAATTTTCGGCCGCTGAAAGTTCGCGCAAGCTGGTAATCGACACCGATCAGGTTGAATTTTGCGCCGTGCCAGCTTAACTCCGCGTGCTCACTCCGCAGGAGCTTCATGCCGTGCCGGATGAAAAGCTCAGCGGCTTTTTCCTGAGCATTGGCATAAATCTCGTGGTTGCCATTGCAGCCCCAAACGCCGAGAGGCGCGCGCAAACCGGCGAGTTCAGAGATGCAGGCGCGCAACGGATCGTGCGGTCCGGTGACGAAATCGCCGGTAATAACGGAGAGATCGGGATTCAACTCATTGGCCATGCCGATGGCGCGGCGCACATCGGCAGCCGACATGTAGCTTCCGATGTGGATGTCGCTAAGTTGCGCGATGCGCAGACCTTCGAGTTCCCGAGGCAAGCCGCTGATCGGCAACTCAAGTTCATGCACGCGATATTCGTGCCGGCCAATGAAAAAGCCGTAGGCTCCGACGCCGAAAGGAATCGCGCCGGCTAAGGTTGTGGCGCCCTGGACGAACCGCCGGCGATCCAGGTCCACACCATTCTTTGGTACGTTTGGGAATTCGCCCGTTGAATCGTTCGCGCGAGCGGCGCCTTTTACAAGCGTTCGAAACCGTTGGGCGACGAAGGCCAGAGCTGAAACCACGCAGATCGCGAGCCAGGATAGGAATGCCGTCGTAACCCACAGCCCGATAAGCCCAATCGTTCCGGGAAGCCCCCAAACCAGGTCCCTGCGGTTCCAAAAAAATGTGGCGGTCAGCGCGAAAGCGACGGACGAAAAGCCACAAATCAATAAGATGCGCAGGCAGAGTTCGATGGGCACAGATGTAACCCGCCTGGTGAGGCGCCAAAGACGGAGAAACCAATAGAATTGTGCCCAAAGAAAAAGCAGGAGGAGAGGCACAGCAACCGCGAGGCGCATGATCCTGAACGTATTCAAATCGAGTTACCGAGCAATTTTAACATGTATCACAGCGACGGCCATTTCAGGATTGGCGTGACTGTTGCATGAGGTACATCCCGCGCCCCGCCATGCGGCCCTATATCGCTTAATCATCCGTCGCCGATGGGCTGATGTTTGGATGACTCGGCAGCTTGGTGTGGATGTAAGAATACTCAGCGCCATAACCCTCGGATTTATTGTGCTGTTAGGGTTTGTGCCCAAGGATGCGGCTTTGGTGCTATCGGTTGCGGCTCGGCGGCTACTCGGCCGCGGCGCCAGTAGCATGGCCAAGCTGTGCGAGAAGCTCGGTCAGTTGCTGAGGATCAGCGGCGGGCGGAAAGCATGTCCCTGCCGTGCACACGAACGCTTGCGTACTTTCGGGGTGGAGTTCTGGCAAAACCTCACGCAAGGCCTTCGGTAAGGCTTCGAAGTTGGGCCTTGGAGTCACGCGCAGCACGGCCTTACCAAAGCGGTAAAAGAAACCGGCAGCCTGCTCGAGTGCGCGCGCTTTTTCATCCTCATAATTTCCGGTGATTACGATTTGCAGCGGATGCCGCGTATGCAGGGCTGTCGCCAGCCCGTATGTTGCTGCAAACATCCCATATTGTGCCGCTACGCCCGAAAAAGCCTCGAGCGCGAGTTGCGCTTGATCGCGATATTCCCCTTTGCCGGTATATTCGTAGAGCCGATCCAAAACGATAATCGCGACGGGGTTTCCCGCAGGTGTAGGCGAATCCTGGATTGGCTTCCGCCGAACGTCGAAGCCGCCGAGTGGCGGGGCATCCGAGGCGCGGTCGAAGAAGCCACCGTTCTCGTTGTCGGCGTATTTGTCGAGAACGATTCGCACGGCGCTCTCGGCAAGCTCGAAATAACGCATATCGAGTGTCGCCTCGAATCCATCCAGCAGGGCCGCAGCCGTAAACACCTGGTCGTCGAGCGTGCCGTCGAGGCGTGCCGAGTCCGAAGCCAAGCGATGCGAAAATCCGCGTCGAGGATCCCAGCCTTCCGCGATCAGCCGATCGAGTGTGGCGAGCGCAAAGTGTCGGCAGCTAAACGCCGCCTCGCCATCCAGGATGCGGGCGGCGTCCAGATAGGCGGAGATGAACATCGCGTTCCAACTGGTGTAGATCGTCGTGTCAACGTAAGGGGTCTGACGCTTGCTGCGCGCGGCAAATAATTCTCGCTTGGCGTCCTCGATTTTTGCTTTTACATCATCGCCGGATGTGTGAAGCGCTTCGGCAATCGTTTGCGGATCTCGCGCCACCCACAGCACATTTTTCGAGGGATTATGGTGCATTTCGCCACGCGCACCGACGTCGTAGTAAAGCTCAATGACGCGCGCCAGTTCAGGGGTAAGCGCGCCGCGAACCTCCTCGACGGTCCACGTGAAGTAATCGCCGTCATCATCGAGCGAAACGTCAGCGTCCTGGCTGGCATAAAATCCGGCGTGCTCGCGATCGGAAAGCACCGTATCGACCCAACGGATGATGCCCATGGCAATCTCTTTGAAGAGAGGATTCCGCGTCACGCCGAAGCCGTGCAGGTAATTCTTCAGCAGTTCGGAATTGTCGTAAGACATCTTCTCGAAATGGGGCACGAGCCAGCGCTCGTCAACGGAATAACGGTGAAAACCGCCTCCGAGCTGATCGTAAACGCCGCCATGCGCCATTTTTTCGAGCGTCGTTTGAGCGGCGAGCAGTAATTGCGGATCCCGAGTCGCCTGATAACGTTCGAGGAGCAGGTCAATGGCAGCGGAATGAGGAAACTTGGGGCCGCTGCCGAATCCGCCATGGTGGGGATCGAAATGCTGGAGAATAGACTTGGTCAGGTCGTTCGCCAGTTCGGGCGCCCAGGTTCCCCGCGCTCCCTCGAAAAGTTCCGCTCGTTGAACAGCGCCCAGCAAAGCGTCCGCGGCTTGCTCCACGTCGCTGCGTCGTGTGCGGAAAGCGTCGGCAACGCCTTCAAGTACGCGCCGAAAACTCGGACGGCCCATCGAGTCCTGGGGAGGGAAGTAGGTGCCCCCGTAAAAGGGACGCCCATCAGACAACAGAAACCCGGTGAGGGGCCAACCGCCCTGGCCCGAGACGGCGCTGATTGCCACCTGATAACGGGTATCCACGTCCGGGCGCTCGTCGCGATCGACTTTTACAGGAATGAAATTCTTATTGATGATCCTGGCGATGCCCGCGTCTTCGTAACTCTCGCGGTCGATGACGTGGCACCAATGGCACCAGACGGCGCCGATATCGAGCAGAATTGGTTTGTCTTCGGCGCGCGCACGTGCAAACGCCTCCTCGCCCCATTCATACCATTCGATCGGCTGGTGCGCCGCGGAGCGCAGGTACGGACTGGCCGACCGGGCAAGGCGATTAGTGTGATCCCCGCTCATTTTTCTCTCGATGTGGGTCTTATTGTACGGGATTGCGTGGACCCGCGTCGCCGGGATTCAGCGGCTTGCGGCCGGCAAAGCCCTCATTCTGCCGATGCCAGAAGCGGATGCGCTCCTCGCCGAGTTTCCAGCAGAGATAAACCTCTTCGTTATTGATAATTGCAGGAAAATCGAGCAACCCGGTATCGAGGTCTTTGATCAGGCAACCGGTGGATTGAATCCTTTCGAGAGCAGCCTTCAACGATTCCGCGAGCTTATCATGTTCGAACTTAAGACGCGCCGTCTTCTCGTAGGGGATCACGGATCCGCCCACCCACTGAATGCGAGCGGAAATCGCGCCGAGCTCCTCCACCAGAGGCGCAAGCTTCTTCCTCAACTCAATAGCCTCGATCAGCACCGGCTCAATCTCTCGGCGCGTGCGCTCGGCCTCGGTCAGTGTAAATATCCTTGGTTCCGGCGCTTCCTGTTCGTTTTCTTCGTCTGGCATGATGTGGCGTGCCGAACCTCAGCGGATCACAAAATCAAAACTGGTGTGTCTTCGGCGTCTGCTTAGGTATTTTCGCTTACGTGAAAGTACATTGCCAGCGCGGACCTTGGAAATTTTAACGGCATCGGATGAAGGGAAAGCCGGCGAATGCACAAACCGCACACATTGCGTGGCTGCCGGGCGTTTTTCACAGGCTTTCCTAGGCTTTTTCACACCCAGTCACGTTTTCGAAGCGACCGATCATTTCTTTTCTCGCACATTCGTGTCCGCCGTGGTTAAGCTTACGTGCGCGAAGGGGTGTCCCCAATGGCTTTGGTAGGCCCAGTTAGTGAAAACATCGACGACGCACAGAGTGCGGGTGTCGGCAGTGCCGATCAGGTGCTCACATACGACGAAATCGAGAGTCTGACCGCCGAAAGTGGTAAGCCGGCCGAAACATTAATTAATGTAGTGGCGCTGGTCGCTCGCAAATTTCAGACGGAGGTGTGCTCCGCATACCTTTTGGAACCCGACCGCGCGAATCTTGTTCTCGCCGCAACCATTGGGCTGCGGCAGAGTTGTGTGGGACACCTTCGTATGGCCTTGAACGAAGGTCTGGCTGGGCTGGTGGCCGAACAGGTACGCCCGGTCGCAGTGGAACAGGTGAAGATGCATCCGCGGTTCAAGTATTTCAGCGATGCGGGCGAGGAGCCGTATCAATCATTCCTGGGTGTGCCGCTGATCGATCGCGGCGTTTTGCAGGGTGTACTGGTGGTGCAGACCATCGAACCGCGAGTTTTCCGCGAAGAAGAGATCCGTGCGCTTGTCCAGGCGGCGACCCAAGTTGCTCCGATCGTGAGTGAGGCGCGCACGCTGGATCGATTTATTGCTCCGGCGCAAGAGCGCCTGTGGGCTCTCGCGCGTAATCTCTGGTGGAGCTGGGACCACGACACCACGAGCCTTTTCCGTGAACTGGACCCTCCTCGCTGGTGGCAGCTCAACCAAAACCCCATCTCGCTTCTCGGCGAGATCCCGTTTGCCGGCATCGAACGGCGCGCGCGCGAAATGGTGCTGCACAGCCGTATCAATTACGCTTATCGGCGTCAGCGGGAATATATGGAAGCGGATCGTTCCTGGGGCGCGCGCCACGCCGGCGTGCTCCGGCCGCGGCCGGTAGCTTATTTTTCGGCTGAATTTGGACTACATGAATCCATCCCTGTTTATTCTGGCGGGCTTGGTGTGCTCGCCGGCGATCACATCAAGAGTGCATCCGATTTGGGCATTCCGCTTATCGGCATCGGCCTCTTTTATGGTCAGGGCTACTTCAGGCAGCACCTTGATCGCAATGGCTGGCAACGGGAAGAATACCTACCCACGGACATCAATCAGTTGCCTATGGAGCCCGCGATCGGCCGTAAAGGCGAGGCGGCGACCGTCAAAATCGAGACGCTCAGCGGCACCATTCGCGTAAAGATATGGCGCATCAAAGTCGGACGATGCGATCTCTATCTGCTCGATTCCAATGTGGAAGGGAACGCCCCCGAAGATCGCCAATTGACCTCGCGGCTATACGGCGGCGACGGGCGCACTCGAATCCGTCAAGAGTTGCTGCTTGGCGTAGCTGGCTTCCGTGCCTTACGCGCGCTCGGGTTGATTCCCGGAGTCCTGCACTTGAACGAGGGCCACAGCGGATTCGCTATTCTGGAAGCCATTCGTCACCGCATGCAGGACGAGGGACTCGACTTCAATGCCGCCGCCATTCGCGTGGCGCGGGAGGTCGTATTCACTACCCATACTCCCGTCCCGGCGGGGCATGATCGCTTTTCCGCCGACCTGATCGAAGAGCACCTCGGCCCATTGCGCCAATCCCTGGGCCTCTCGCACGAAGACCTGATGAAGCTTGGGCGCGAGAACCCCGAAGATACGTCTGAAGAGTTTTGCATGACCGTGCTCGGGCTGCGGTTTGCGCGCCGCTGTAACGCGGTCTCGAGTTTGCATGGTGAGGTGTCGCGCACCATGTGGAAGGGCCTCTATCCCGGCAAACAGGAAGACGAGGTTCCCATTGGACATATCACCAACGGCGTCCACGTGCCTTCCTGGCTCGCGCCACAAATGTCCCGCCTTTACGACCGGCATTTGGGCAGCGGTTGGCAGGAGCGCGGGGGCCAAGCCGAGCTTTGGGATGCGATTGACACGATTGAAGATGCTGAGCTGTGGGAAACGCATCTCAGCCTCAAGTCGCGTCTGCTGGAATTTGTTCGGCTGCGTGTTGTTGAACAAGCCGAGCGCCGGGGCGAACCCGCCGAGGTTTTGCAGAGCCTCAGTCGCGTTCTCAGCCCTGATGCTCTGACGATCGGGTTTGCACGCCGCTTCGCGACCTATAAGCGCGCCAATCTGATTCTGGCCGATATCGAGCGGCTCGCCTCCATGGTCAATGATCCGAAGCGCCCGGTGCAGTTTGTTTTCGCGGGCAAGGCGCACCCGCGCGATGATCCCGGCAAGCGCTTGCTCCAGCAGATTGCGCAGATGACGCGCAATTCGCAATTCGCCGATAAGTTCGTCTTTGTCGAGGATTACGACATTAATGTCGGGCGCCACTTCGTGCAGGGCGTGGACGTCTGGCTCAATAACCCGCGGCGGCCGCTCGAGGCTTCCGGCACAAGCGGCCAGAAAGTCGTTTTGAATGGCGGCTTGAATTTATCCGTGTTGGACGGCTGGTGGGCGGAAGCGTACGACGGTTCTAATGGATTCGCAATCGGCACGGGCCGCACGCACTCCAACGTCACTTTGCATGACGCACGCGACGGCGAAGAGCTCTATCGCGTACTGCGCGATGAGGTCATCCCGCTTTACTATCAGCGTGACCAGGATGGATTGCCGCGCGGATGGATCAAGCGCGTGAAGAGGGCCATTCGCACGCTCGGCTGGCGATTTAACGCAGACCGTATGGTGATGGATTACACCCTCAAGTGTTACGTTCCGGCCGCCGGAGGGACGTCGGGCGATATGCGCATGGTGCTCTGAGCTGCATTACGCGGGAGCGGCTGGGTAAGGTCAACGATCAATCGATGCCAGTCAGGATAACGCATACTACTGCCAACCTGCTGCCATTCCCACAGTTGCGTTAGTGTTGTTGGATATTGCGGTAGTTGTCGTACTCCTTGTCCTTTGAGTGGTCCCAATCGGCGTGATGCTTGGCGCACCATTCGCGTTCGGCATCAAGCTTCTTCAGATCATCTCTGACCTGATGACTGCCCTGTCCGTGCTTGGCCGCGTCCTTGTCGACTTCAGCTTGTGCTTTGGCGACTCGGTCCTGGCATGCTTGATCGTCATTTCTTGCGGCGTGAATCGGGGATGTGCCAATGGCAAGCGCCAGTCCGCCGGTGATGGTACAGGTGACTAACGCGCGAGCTATTTTCCCGTGCAACATGTTTGACCCTCCTTCGGTTGGGGCGGTCCGGAACCGGAACGCCACACTTATGTGATGCGCCCCGAAATCGCGCCGAGGCTGACGCAAACTGCTCCGGCCCGCGGCTCCAAGCGCTTTATTTTCAGTGAGTAAGGAGCAGCTCGCGTAGGCTTTGAGCGGAACGAATGTTGCGAACCGGTGACGATTCAATGTTTCCATGAGCGCCGAGATAAGAAAAGCGCGCTGAGACAAGAAAAATTCGCGCGCTGTCATTGCGTTGCGTGCGAAACTGTCGAACGCGATGGCGGTCGGGCGGTGGTCTGAATGGCAAGGCTTCTAGCGCACTGGATTCTGAGCGCGTTGTGCATTCTCATTGTCGCTCGATTTGTGCCCGGAATTTCGGTGCGAGGATTCGGCGCCGCGCTGATCGCGGCGCTCGTCATCGGATTTGTCAACGGGACGATTGGGCTGCTTCTGAAAATTGTTAGCTTTCCCCTTATCGTGCTCACCTTCGGGCTTTTCTGGTTCGTGATCAACGCGCTGATGCTGAAATTCGCGTCGTTATTCGTTCCCGGATTCTACGTTGCGGGATTCGCCCCGGCGTTTTGGGGAGCAATTATTCTGAGTCTGCTCAATATCGCCGTGCGGCAGTTGCTCCGCCGTGCCCCCGCCTAAACACGCAGACCTCTACAGGTCGCGGCGTTGGAAGTGGTAGATCGCCACCGCGAGCAATGCGATCAGGTAGAAACCCGCATACACGACCATTGTCGCGCTCGGCACGGAAATATTCGCAAACGGCGAAAACTGCAACGCTCCCGCCAAGGGAGGCTGCATAAGAAATGCAGCCCGGCGCCAAATTGCCTCCGTTGGCATGATCAGACTTGATGCCACACCGAGCGTGACGAGCCCCGAACCCTGCGCGAATCCACTCATTTGCTCGAGCCATCCACCCAGGAAAGCGAGTCCGTGCAGTCCCAGCACGATAACTCCATTCGTAAGCGTGGAAAACCACGTGCCCATCAGAAATGTAGCGGTAAGCACGACCAGGCATTCCAGATACACAAGCAGGCCGCCGCGAATGGGATTCTGTAAGGCAACTTTCGCAACCCAGTATCCGACGGCCAGAGTTCCGCCGAACAGCAAGGCAACAAAAATGGCCAGCATAGATACAAAGCCGATCCATTTGCCGATCAGCACTTGCCAACGAGCTATGGGTTTGGTGGCGATGGCGTGGATGGTGCCGGATGCGATCTCGCCGGAGATCGTGTCCGCAGAGGTAAAAATAGCCATCACCACAGCCAGCAGATCGACTGTGTAAAGACCGATCATGAGCGTGGCGCTAAGCACCTGGTATCGCAGGAAAGGTGGCATATTGCCGGCGCGGAGATCACCGAGCTGGTAGTAAAGCCCGGCGCCAAACACCATCAGGAAACCGATGCCGAGGATCAACGCCGTCCAGAGAATTTTTTTCCTGGCTGCTTCTCGAAAGGTGATAGACGCGATGACCCACAGAGTCTTCATAGACCGCGGTCCTCGCCTACGATTTCCATGAAGAGATCTTCCAGCGAGGTGCGCTGCGGCGTAAATTCAAAAGGTTCGCTGCCGGATTGCACGAGATAAGAAAGAATTTCCGGAAGCGAGTCCCGCGGCGCGCCGGTGAGCATCACCGTTTCCGCGTCTGTTTGATTCTGGTCGCATGCCGCCCATCGCGACAGGCCGGCAA
The DNA here is from genome assembly GCA_035650755.1 of Candidatus Acidiferrales bacterium. Lineage (GTDB taxonomy): Bacteria > Acidobacteriota > Terriglobia > Acidiferrales > UBA7541 > Palsa-189. The sequence goes on along the minus strand of DASRHB010000032.1, from coordinate 168,731 downwards.
TTATGGCCGGCATGAGCTTGCGCGCGCGTATTCTCACTCGCACCTTTTCCTCATGCCAATTGCGCAGGTCGCGGGTGACCATGATCTCTCCCTCGCGAATGAATACGACCTGATCGCAGGTGACCTCAATCTCGCTAAGCAGGTGTGAATTCAGGAAAACGGTGGCGCCGCGGTCACGCTGCGCGCGGATGACGTCGCGCACGAGCCGCCGGCCCATGGGATCGAGCCCCGACGTGGGTTCATCTAGAAAAATGACTTCGGGTTCATGAATGAGCGCCTGGGCCAACCCAGCTCGTTGCAACATTCCTTTGGAAAAGCCCTGCAAGCGTTTGCCACGATGAGGAGTGAGGCCGACAACCTCAAGAAGACAGGGCACGCGTTTGCGCAAAGTTGAAGCATCCATGCCGCACAGGCGGCCGTGGAATTCGATCAATTCCTCTGCCGTGAGCCACTGGTAAAAACGGAACTCTTCAGGAAGAAATCCAATTTTGCGGCGAATTTCGACCTCACCGGCGGGGGCGCCGAGAACGAATGCTTCGCCGGCGCTCGGATTTACCAGTCCCAGGAGCATCTTGATTGAGGTGCTTTTGCCCGCTCCGTTAGGACCAAGAAAACCGAAGATTTCGCCGCGAGGCACGCGCAACGACAGATTCCGCACGGCGAGCTTATCGCCGTAAAGCTTCTGTAGATTCCGCGCTTCGATTGCAAAACCGTTTGGCTGGTTCAGGGCTCCCTCTAGGCCGCAATTGTCATTTCACCGAATCCGCGAACTCCACGGCCTGGCTGGAGTCTCCGAAACCGGTCAGCAAATAGGCTCGCCCGCCTTTCGCCCAGACCAAGGCATAGCCAGGACCTCGCCGCGCAGCCATGTTCAGGAGCGTCCCTTTTACACCCGATACAGTGACCGCCTCGTAGGAACGAAGGAAACGCGGCACACTTATCACTAAGGTAGATTGCCAATTCACCGTTTGCAGAAAATCGCGAGCTTGGCTTGGATTCATGCCCGCAGTTTCGAGCCCGATTTCAGCCAACTTCTGAACGTCCATACCCTGTGGAGCATTAATCATCGGGTCGGGACCCTCCCGAAGCCGCAAACAATCACTATATTCGGTCGAAGTCGGCGTCGGTCCCGTGACGTTGCTCGCCAATTCCTGACCGGCAGTCCTAGGGTTAGGGCAATGGCCATACTGGATTTCCACCGCTTTCGGAATCTCAACCTTTACCGGCGCGCCGTTGATCGATGCGGGCACGGAAATTTCCGGATGTCCCGACTGATTGAAGACGCTTTGCAAGCGGTCGCGGTCCAGAGTCATGTTGAACGCATGTCTCCCGGTGACCACGAATGTCGCCGGATCTTTCCGGGCAGTGATAACCGCAACGTCGAAACCACTTAGCCGTGTAGCATCGGCTGCATTCGCCGCAGTTTGATCGGGTTCGTCAGCGGTAACGTTCACATCGTCCGAAACCATTTGCGCAATCATCTGGTGCAAGGCCGGATTGGCATTCGGATCAGTAAATGCGGAGAAGTTTACGTTTACTGCCTGCACTTTTTGCATTCGCAACGATTGCAGGAATCGCCCTATGACATTGCGGCCGGCGGGAAGGCTAATGATCCCACCGACTATAATCACGGCAATAAGGACGGGCAGAAGCTTCTGCCATTTGTTTCTCGACGATTGCTGTGCCATTTGCGCTCCCTTTACAGCAGCTTAAGTCTCTGCGGTTGAACATGAAAAAAACATTAAAACTGCGCCGGCACCCAGCTTTAACGTTGTGGTGATTTGTGGGATCGCCCACCCGGGCCAGCGGTGGGGGGCCGATATAGCGGGCCTGGTTACACGCGTGCCGTGCTTTCATCCACCGCGACGGGCGTCTGCTTGCCGAGAACCTGGCGAATTTTCCGAAGCAATTCTTCGCGCGTGAATGGTTTGGATATCAGCGCCGCTTGTGGATCGACCAGTCCGCGGCTCACGAATCCGGTATAGCCGGACATGAAGAGCACTTTTGCTGCCGGATGCATAGCCCGAAGTTTTTCTGCCACAGCCGGCCCCTTCATCCCCGGCATGACCATGTCAGTTAACAGAAGATGTATCGGCTCTTTGTGTTGGGCAGCCAAGGCCAGTGCTTCTTCGCCATCGCCGGCTTCCATGACTGTGTAACCGCTGTTCCGTAGCAGCGTGCAGGCGAACGTTCTGAGCGAAACTTCATCCTCGACGACCAGGATAGTCCCCGTGCCCTGTTCCGAGTCGTCAGTTTCAGAGGGGCGGCTCGTGTGAGCCTCTTCCTGCACTCGCGGCAGATATACTTTGAAGGTCGCGCCGAGGCCAGGTTCGCTATACACCCAAATGTAGCCGCCGCTCTGCTTCACAACTCCATACACCGTCGCCAGACCAAGCCCGGTTCCTTTTCCTTGAGCTTTGGTCGTAAAGAAGGGTTCAAAGATATGCGCCTGCGTCTCGGCATTCATCCCCACGCCGGTGTCGGATATCGTCAGCAGTACATAATCACCGGGTATCATCGGCGTGCGCCGCTGTCCGTCGTCCTCTTCGATCTTGACGTTCAGCGTTTCGATCATCAGTTTGCCGCCCTCGGGCATGGCGTCGCGCGCGTTTACGGCGAGATTCATGATCACCTGTTCGATCTGCCCCTGATCGCCGCGAATCGCGTGTAAGCTGCCGTCGAGCTTGGTCTGCAGTTCGACGTCTTCCCCGATCAGCCGAAGCAGCATCTGAACCATGTCCGAAATGATCGCATTCAAATTCAGCGTCTTCGTATCCAGCACTTGTTGGCGGCTGAAGGCCAAGAGCTGGCGTGTCAGCGCCGTTGCACGTTCTCCCGCCTTGCGAATCTGTTCCACCTGCGCGCGCACCCCTGTGGAGGGGCCCAGTTGGTCCAAAGCCAGCTCGCTGTACCCAATGATCACGCCCAGCAGATTATTGAAGTCATGCGCGACCCCGCCGGCGAGGCGGCCGATAGCCTCCATTTTTTGCGCCTGCCGCAATTGTTCCTCGAGATTACGTTGCTTGGTAATGTCCTGGACCATCAGGTCGAAATGATCGATCTCGCCCGCCTGATTCTTCACCACGTGGCTGCTGAAGCGCACCATGATCGAGGATCCGTTTCTATTCTTCCACTCCACTTCGATGTCTTTAATGTATTCCGTATTCCGAGACTGCTCGATCGCTCGCGCGCGGTCGGCGGGATTCCGATAAACATCGTTCGCCATATTCAAGTGGAGAACTTCGCTTTCAGAGTTATATCCGAGCATTCTGACCGCGGCGGGATTGGCCAGCAGGATGCGGCCGTCGGGCAGCGTTCGAAGAGCGCCGTAAGGGGAGTTCTCGATCACCGAGCGGAAGTTGGCCTCGGACCGTCGTAGAGCCGCCTCCATTTCGATCCGCTCGCTGATATCGCGCACAATGGCAGCGGAACCGGAAAGCCGCCCGGCGTGATCGCGTATCGGTGAAACCGTAAGCGAGACATTTACAGATTTGCCGTCCTGCCGCATGCGTACGGTCTCTTGGTTTATGACGCGTCCGCCTTTGCGTATCTTGCCCAGGATTTCCTTCGCCTCGTGTTTCCGCTCCGGCGACGCAATAATCGTGACCGGCATCCCCGTGGCCTCGGCGCGCGAATAGCCAAACATCTTCTCCGCGCCCGCGTTCCAATCCGTGATCCGGCCGTTCAGGTCGGACGCGATGATCGCGTCCTCGGAGCATTCCACGATCGCCGCCATGCGGCGAAGTTCCTCTTCGCGCCGCCTTCGTTCGGTCGCTTCCGCTTCCAAATGCCGAATCGCTCGCGCCAGTTCTTCCGTGCGCTCCGCCACCTTGCGTTCCAGGTCATCGTTCAGCTTGCGAGCCTCGCGCTTGGTGCGCTCGCGTTGCTCCAATTCCTGCACCATTGCTCGCGTCACAAATATTCCGATTCCTGCGGCGGTCAAAAACGCGAGCAGGATCGACCAGGTCGTCAAGCTCCGGGCCTTTGCGTAATTTGCCTGGCTCTGATCGCGGGCCCGCTGCATCTCCAGGTCTTCGAAATGCCTGAATTCATTCCAACCGTCGTGTAAGCTGTCGATGCGCAGAATCACATCGTTTGCCATTAAGGCGCGTGCCTGCGGGAATTTTCCTGCCTTCAGCAATTCCGCGACCTGTGCAATGCCCTCGGCTCCGGCAGCCCTCTTCTCATCCAGTTCCTGCAACAGCTTTTTTTCGTTTTCCGATTCAGCTGCCTTGTTCAGCGTCTGAAAAAGTTCGGTGATGCGCTTTGCATTGGCCTCGCGCTCGTCCAAAAGCGCGCCCACCTCCTCCTGGCGCGCCGCCAGAATAGCCCGTTGGAGCAGGCGGTTATTCAAATTCAAATAAGTGATTGCCTCTTCGGCGACTTGAACCTTGGCCCAGCGGCGGTAGTTAATGTCGTTAAGGTCGGCGTTTATTCGTGCCATCCTGCTCAGGCCCAGCCAGCCGATGACGATGAGGATTGAGACGACAATAGTAAAAGCAACGGCTAAGCGCACACCGATGGAAATCCGGTTCATTCTCGTTTGTGGCCCTCAGTCTCGTACTCGGAGCAGTTAGGAGAATGCCGCGAAATATCTAAGGAATTTAGACTTAGCGGCTGTTCCGTTTTGGTTTCTGTCAATTTTCTCATTTTTGTATGCGCGTTCAACGAGCGCAGTTTTTTGCGTTCACGAACGATTAATACTCAGCCGGGTTGCGGGTGTAGCTCTCGAAGCGGCGTTTGGAACTGTACCTGTTTGGAACAAACAAGAACGGCTTTTACGCAGAAGGTGGGTTCCCAAATAGCACAGTTAGACGTACCTGAGGAAGCCCCGCTAAATATCCTTTATTGCTCGACTTGCTTGCGCAGTCGATGCACGAGCCGTCGGCCTGCGCTGTTGAATCCGGTGAGCAGGCCTCCCCAGAGGTGTCGGCCGCTCCAAAGCCTCTCGCCCGTCATAGCGTCGTCTACCGTCAGGTAAGCATTCGCGGGCCGGTACCGGAAATGGACGGACAAGTCAGGCCCAAAGCGCCTGTCTTCGAATGGGCTCCGAACACCATCGGCTTCGATCCGGGAAGAAAGCACGAAGATCAGGTCCGCCTCCTCTCGGCTTTGGACCACCTGATATCGTCCCCACTTTTGTAGTTCACGCACTGCATCTCCGCCTACAGCCGGAAAGCCGGTCTGATTTTCGAAGTAAACTAATTTGGCGGTTAAAAGCCGCGGCGGAACGTCATGGCGCTTCTGGGCTCCCGCTGAAGACCAGGGGCCACAAGCAACAATGAAGAGGAAGGCTAACAGGCCGGTTCGTTTTTTCATTCCTGCCTTGATCACGGTACGAGAGTTATACACCTTACTGTGCGGTGTTAGTGAGTCCATACTTCTGATGCGAGCTTGTGCCTGGGGAGTACGAGGAAGCCTGGCTCTGCGATTGTCGCAGGTCGTGTGCTATGGCAACATGAAACGGGAGGAGTGCTTATGGCTAAAGCGACCTTCGGCGCGGGATGTTTTTGGGGAGTAGAGAGCGCTTTCCGGCAGGTCCAGGGCGTGACAGATGCAGCCGTCGGATACATGGGCGGTACCCTGGCGAATCCGACTTACAAAGACGTGTGCACGGATCGCACCGGCCACGCCGAGGTTGTGCAAGTGGACTACGATCCCGCGCAGGTGTCCTACGAAGAATTGTTGCGCGTATTTTTCGACATCCACGATCCCACAACTCTCAATCGCCAAGGCCCGGATTTCGGAACGCAATACCGATCCGCAATTTTCTTTCACGATCCCGACCAGGAACGCGCCGCCCGCCAGATGAAAGAGGAACTCGATCGCGCCGGACGCTTCCAGCGTAAAATCGTCACGCAAATCGTTCCCGCCGCGGATTTTTGGCGAGCCGAGGAGTATCACCAGCGCTATTTTGAGAAACACGGCATCGCCGCCTGCGGGCACTGATTTGCCGCGACCTGATTAGCGTGATCCTGCGCGACGGAGGCTTGGATTGCCTGCCTGGCTGACAGGCTTGCTGCCCGTCGAGGGCCTGAAGATCATCCTCGTTCTGTTTCTTTCCTTTCTTGTTGGTTTCGAACGGGAAGAGCATAAGGCTGACTCGCCAGGCACGAAGCAATATACCTTTGGCGGGGTACGAGCGTTCCCTCTCATCGGCCTGCTTGGCTATACCTTGGCCTTGCTTTCCGGCAGCAGTTTGGTGCTGCCCGCCGCCGGCTTCGCGGTCATCGGAGCATTCCTGTGGCTCTCTTATCAGCACAAACTCGCGAGTTCCGAGCCTGCCGGGATTACTACGGAAATGTCAGGGCTGACGACTTATCTCGTCGGCGTGCTGGTCTCGCGCGGCGAATTCTGGATCGCCACCACGATCGCCGTCCTCAGCCTTTTGTTGCTCGAGCTCAAGACCGCTCTGGAAAACCTGTCGCGCCGAGTGCCGGGAGAAGAAATCCTCACCTTCGCGAAGTTTCTTTTCCTGACCGCGGTGATTCTGCCGATCGTTCCCAACCGCACGTTCGGGTCTTTTGGTTTCAATCCATTCAAAGTTTGGCTCATTGTGGTTGCTACCAGCGGCATCTCCTATGGCAGTTATCTGCTGCAGAAAGCAAGCCGGGGCTCCGGCAGCATTTTCTTATCCGCGGTTTTGGGTGGAGGTTATTCCTCTACTGCGACAACTGTGATCTTGGCCAAACGCGCTCGTGAGGCAAAGTCTCCGCATCTTTTCGCCGGCAGCATTCTGATCTCCTCAGGAACGATGTATGTGCGCTTGCTCGCGTTACTGGCGCTATTCAATCGAATTTTGGCGGCCGAGCTTCTATGGCCCTTCATCGTCTCTGCTTTGGCAGCTTTGAGCTTCGGCTGGTATTGGGGGCATATCCGGACTTCAGGTGAAAAGCACGGCCGCCAGGGCATCGTCATCAAAAATCCACTCGAAATCTCCGCCGCATTGCTGTTTGCGTTGCTGTTCGTCATCCTGCTCGCCGCTACCCATTATGTAGCGGCACGTTTCGGGCGGGGCGGCTTGTATGGTCTGGCAGCAATAACCGGGACAACCGATGTGGATCCATTTGTGCTCGGAATGACGCAGTCGGGGCAACCCGCGGGCCTGGCCGCGCATGCCGTCGCTCTCGCCGCCTCCAGCAACAACGTCATGAAGGGAATCTACGCGTTTGCCTTCGCGGACCGCCGAACCGGCACGCAGGCGCTCCTATTGCTGACTGCGTTGGCTATCGTCGGTCTTCTGGTCTTATTTATTTAACTATTTGACGCTTGATCTCAGGCGACTCTAAGCGCGCAGGAAGTCGGCCTGCCAGTTCTTGACGCGCCGCTTGATCGTTTTACGATCGTTCAGCTTTTCCTCCAGCACCTGCCGCGCCAGAAGCGGCAGTTCCTCATCCCCTGCAAAGCGCAAAGCGACAAGTTGCGGAACCGTGAATTCTGAGATCCGCGCGCGCAGATCGGGCGGCAGCAGGCGTTCCATGCGCAGGCGCATCTCCAGCCGGATCACCCGGTCTTGCACCGTGAGCGCGAAGATGCGCGCGTAGAAGAAGATAACGAGAAATGCAGCACCCATGAGCACATTCATGATCGAGCCGAAGGTGATGCCATCCTTCAATTGCACCAGCCGCCAGACAAAATTGATGAGAAACACGCCAAAAACAAACATGTGATAGGCCGGGACGACTCGGACGTGGTTTTCGAATTTCTGTATTTTCTGTTCTGCCACGGATGGACTCCTCCCTTTCCGCCGCGAGGCGGACTAGCGAATGGTTTCGGGGAACGAGAATACAGGGTCGATATCTACGGGAATATCGTTTGCGCCGGCGAGCGCCTTAGCCAGATCATCGGGCATGCGGTCATATTTTGCGAACCACGCTTCCACGCGCGTCCGATCGCCAGTCGCTTCCTGCTCCAGCAGCTCCTTGGCGAGTGACACAATGACCGCGGGCATCCGTTCGGCGTTGATCGCGTAACGCCCCGATGCGGCGTCGCGCGAAACTGCGCCGTGCTCGGCCAGATAATTGAACTCCATCATCTCCCCGCGCCCGTGTGCTTCCGCAATCCCGAACCGCACTGTGCGGAAGATGCCGCCTACATACGAGGCGTAATACTCATTGCGCTTCTCTTTGGGCATCGCGCCATGTTCGATCAGCCAATCGAGCCCAAACATTCCCACCACGTCGGCTTTGGATTCCTCCAGCGCGGAATACGCCGGACCGATCGCTTCGTTGATCTCCCGGCGTCCCTGCTGTGTGCGCGCATAGGCTGGGCCGAGTTCATGCGAGATCTCATGCATCATCGTCGTCGCTAGATAACCGTCGCCCGATGCCTGCGCTCCCTGATCTGCGCGCAACAGCCGCTTTGCAATGGGCAAAACGACATAATCCACGCGGGCGTCCATAAAATTCTTGAAAAAGATCTTCTTCGAGCCCTTTTCCTGATGAATGCGAGGGTCGTTCGGCAGATTGTCGGCCACAGCCTGGTATCCATGCCGCAGATCGCCCGCGCGGAAAGGCGTATCCATCACCTCCATTGGCGAGCGATGGCCGGCCTTGGAAGGTTTATCCGCTGCGGTGATCGGAAGCGCATCTTGTATGTCCGGCACGTATTTTTGGAAAAGCGCCAGCTTCCGGCTTTCCTCTTCGTTGCGAATCATCACGGCCGCGCCGTAGGACGTTTTCACGCCGAGCAGATCGTCCAGATAAACTTCGTAGGGAGCGAAAATGACGTCGAATTTTGGATTCTCCAGTTCGAGCCAGGCAATGTCGCTCGCATAGTAATCGTCATCCAGTAAAGCCTTGGCTCGGAGGCGCAAAAAGTGTGCAAATTTTGCGTCATCACTCAGCGCAGCCGCGTCGCTGAGAGCTTTGGCTGCGGGCTCCAGCCATTCCCGATACACGACGTGGTACGGCATGGTCACGAGCCGGTCGCCTTCCCGTCGCACAATCGTTTGTGGAGCGTAAAGCGCCGCTTTTTGCTCGGGATGTGCGCGCACATACGCTTCCACCTGCTCGCGGGTTAGACCAGGCGGATAAAAGCCGTGATCAGGGGACATTGCCGCCGTGCCCACAAACGGCTGATTATCGCGAATCAGATCAAAGCGGCTGCCGTTGATCATCAGAAGCCGCCGCAGCGCCACATCTTTCGGCGTATCTTTCCCTTGCAGGGAACGCAGCAGCTCCAATCCTTCCGGATCGCTTTGTCGCCAATAAATGTCTTCGAAAAATTGCGAAGCTTCGACCAATTTCTTGACGAGTGCCTGTTCTCGAGAACTCAGGCCGACAGAGTGAAATGGCATGTCCACTCGCCGGAACTTCGCCAATCTCTCATTCAGATCGGAAGCGATTTGCTGCTGCCCTGTGGATTGCGGCGCTCGTGCCGACGTGGTCTGCTGCGACACGGCAGAGATGATTATGAGTGATAAACAACAAGCCGCAGCGACGGTTGACAGGCGCCAATTGCGGGTCATGGCACGCGCATTCTACCAAAACCCGGCATGCACCGTGCCAGAGCACCTGTACTTATGAACAGCTACACAAAAAGGCAAGAACCTTTTATCGAAATCTGGGTTTGATGTGGTGATGCCAGAATCGGCTGTGGTGCAAGAGAGCCGTTCAAAACGGCGAATATCAAGGGAGGAATACGAAAACCATGAGCAATCGCATCCTGAAGGTTTTTGGCGGAGTTCTCTTGGCAGGCGCACTGGCAAGTCCACTGCTCGTTTCAGCCGGGCCGCAGCCCCAACCCGCGCAGGAACACGAGCGGCATCCGGTGATTCGCGAATCTATCGAAAAGATCGAAAGCGCCCGGCATGATCTTCAAGCCTACGCTGATCGCGATTTTGGCGGCCATCGCGCCAAGGCGGTCGGGCACCTTGACCAGGCACTACGCGAACTCCATATGGCCCTCGATTACGACAGGCGCTAAGAACCAACTCTCCGCGAACTGAGCCACTCCAGGGCAGCCCGGCGGCTGCCCTTTTTGCTGGGCATTGATGGCTGCTGAGGGGGGGCGTTAAAGCTTCGCTGCCGCTGGGTTCGCCAGGCGCGTCACATAGTCGATCATGTGATTCATGAAGACCTGCTCGAGCCGCTGCGTAATAGGGCCCGGCGCGCCTTCGAAGTGATGGCCTTCGATTTCAGAGACGCCCAGCAAACTGCGATTTGTTGAACTGATGAACACTTCGTCTGCGCCGTAGATATCTTCCGGCCGCAAAGTTTTCTCCTCCACGGGAATGCCGGTCCCCGGGGCAATATCCAGCAGGATGCCGCGCGTCACGCCCTCGAGGCACCCCGACGAAAGTGGCGGGGTTAAAATGCGCCCTCCGCGCGCGCAAAAAATATTCGCTGCGGTGCACTCGGCCACTTCGCCCCGCTCGTTCAGCAACAGCGCTTCGTCAAACCCGCGCTGCTGGGCGCCTTGCAAAGTCCACACATTGAAAATCCACGAGGTGACTTTTACTCCGGCAAGCGGCGAGGCCGCATGGCGGCTTTGCTCGCATAACGTCAGCCGAACGGGCTCGCGGTAGGACGGCAGGCCTGCCGTGTACAACAGCAGATCGACATCCGGCAAATCTTCCGACCCTTGCCAGAATCCCACCTTGTTGTAAATTGCATAGATTCTCGCGCTGCCTTCTTGCACGCGGTTACGCCGGATCAGTTCGCGGAGATTCGAACGCACCTCATCCCGATCGAACGGAAATGGCATGCGTGTGCGCGCGGCATCTTTGTGCAGCCTTTTCCAGTGCCGTTCGAAGGCAAAGGGCTCGCCGCGAAAAACACGCATGGTGGTGAAAAGCCCCCAGCCGTTGAGCAAACCGGCCTGGCCAGGCGAAAGGCGTGCCTGCTCGATCGGCACGATAAGTCCATTGTGCGAAATGTAGCGATGGATCACGATAGTTCCTTGGGCCGAACGATGTCTCGTGCATATTGTAACCTAGCGCCGAGGCGTCGTTGCGCTGCCGTTAGGTTCCGGTTTCGGAGGTGTCGCCTGTCTATGACTTTGAAGCCGTGCAGTCCCCGGGTTAGCAGCCCGCGCTTTGCGAAAGCGGTTTGCGCGCTCGCGGTATCTCTGCTGGCCTGCGGGTGCGCCCGCCAGGCAAGCTCGCCCGACGCCGCCCTGGAATCAATCTCCGGTGATCGCATGCTCGCCGATATCCGCGCGCTCTCCTCCGATGAATTCCAAGGGCGCGGTCCCGGTTCTCGCGGCGAAGATCTCACCATTCGATATTTGCAGGATCAGTTCCGCAGCGCCGGGCTTGAACCCGGCAATCCCGACGGCACGTATTTACAAAGCGTGCGCCTGGTGGGCATCACCGCGGACCCCCAGATGAAACTCAGCCTCACGGGCCACGGCCGTTCGCTCACGCCGAAATTTGAAAGCGACTTCGTCGCCTGGACCAAGCGCATGGTGGATACCAGTGCCGTCAATGCCGGCATGATCTTCGCCGGTTACGGCGTGCAGGCGCCCGAGTTCAACTGGGATGATTTCAAAGGCATGGACGTCCGCGGAAAACTCCTGGTCGTGCTGATCAATGATCCACCCGTGCCCGATCCGCAGAATCCGGGTCAGCTTGATCCGAAGACCTTCGGCGGGAAAGCCATGACCTACTACGGTCGCTGGACATACAAATTCGAAAAGGCCGCCCAGTTGGGTGCGGCCGGCTGCCTGATTATTCACGACACCGGACCCGCAGGGTATCCCTGGGAAGTCGTTCGCAATAGCTGGAGCGCCGAGCAGTTCGACCTCGATAGCCCTAATAAAAATATGGACCGCCTGGCGCTCGAAGGCTGGATCACTCACGATACTGCCGAGAAGTTATTCCGAATGTCCGGCCTTGACCTTGCCAGCCTGAGCGCCTCCGCGGCGACGCGTGATTTCCGTCCCGTTCCCCTCGGCGTGCGTGCCGCCACACGCATTCATAACCGCATGCGCACGATTGACTCCCACAACGTCGTCGCTCGCCTCACCGGCAGCGATCCGAAATTGAAAGATACCTACGTCGTCTACACCGCGCATTGGGATCACTTCGGCATCGGCCCGGAAGTGAATGGCGACCGCATCTACCACGGCGCGAAGGACAATGCCTCCGGCACGGCCGCGCTGCTCGAAATCGCCCGCGCCTACAAGCTACTGAAGACGCCGCCCCGGCGCAGCATTCTCTTCTTGTCAGTCACCGGCGAGGAGCAAGGCTTGCTCGGCTCGGAATATTACGCCACACATCCCTTGTATCCCCTCGCGCGCACCGCAATGGATATCAATATGGACGGGATGAACGTCCATGGGCGCACAAGCGATATCGTCATGATTGGTATGGGCAACTCGACTCTCGACGAAATTGTCACTGATGCCGCTCGCAAGCAGGGCCGCACCGTAAAGCCTGATCCCGAGCCCGAACTGGGGCATTTCTATCGCTCTGACCATTTCAGCTTTGCCAAAGAAGGCGTCCCCGCCTTTGATCCGGACTCGGGAATTGACTATATCGACCGGCCTGCAGGTTGGGGTCTGGAGATGCGCCGCAAGTACACCGCGGAGAATTACCACAAACCCTCGGACAAGGTTCAGCCGGATTGGGAAATGAGCGGAACCGTTCAAGACGCCCAGCTGTACTTTCTCGTCGGCTATCGCGTGGGCGAAAGCGACACCATGCCGGAATGGAAACCAGGCGCCGAATTCAAGGCCAGGCGCGATGAAATGTTGCATTCCGCCGCTGCACACTGATCGCATCCTGGCCCCTCCAGAACACCTCCCGAAGAGTTGCGGAGTTTCGCTTTGTAGCTGGCCTCCGGGACAGGTGCGCGCGGGTAACCAGCGCTTCTGAGCGCGATTGACACCAGCAAAGCCTCTCTTTACCTTCGAATTAACACGCTTTCGGGAGGCCTACGTGCGCGCGGCCCGCAAATTACCGAGGACGGTTCTGCTTCTCGCCTTGTCGGCCCTTGCCCTTACCGGCAACGCACCTGCCGATACGATTTACCTCAAGAATGGCCGCAAGCTTCAGGGCACCAATGTCGTCACCCGAAACGGTAAAGTCACCTTCGAGACGCCGGCCGGCACCATGAGCCTGCCCGAATCCTCTGTGGATCACGTCACTAGAGGAGATGCTCCAGTCGCGCCCCAATGGACTCTGGGTTCCGAGAGTACACCTGCCTCAGAGATGTCCATGACGCCGCCCGCGAACTCCGATACCGCTCCTGCCCTCCAATCCATTCTGCGAAATGGCGCCATCGACCAGCAGGCATTGGCGCAGATCGACGCGACGGCAGCAACGCGCGATCCCCAGGCCCTGGCCCGCGCGGCCCTGGCGGAATCCGCCGCCAGTCATTTCGAACTGGACGGAAATAATCTCGGTGCCGCTCTGCAGCACGCTCAGCGTGCTCTCAGCTTCGCCCCGCATGACGTTTCGCTGCTCCTGAATCTCGCTTACCTGCATCTTAAGCGCGGCGAATATCAAGCCGCGCTCGACTCGCTCGAAACGGCGCGGCGCATCGATCCGAATTATCCCGATATCGCCAAGCTCGCCGGTTGGGCCGATTATGGGCTCAACCGCCTCTCCGATGCCGTTGCCGAATTCACACGTTCGCAGCAGCACCATCCGGATGCCGAGGTTGCCCGCGCTCTACAGAAAGCGCAACGCGATCTCGATGTCGAGAACGCCTTCCGCGAGGGCCGTAGCGCGCATTTTGATCTGCACTACTACGGCGAAGCCGCTCCGCAATTGGCTCGTGAAGCCCTGCGCGCCCTCGAGGCTGACTTCGACCAGATTTCCGCGGCCCTCAACTACACCCCGAAAGAGCCGATCTCTGTCACGCTCTACACCAACCAGCAGTTTCAGGACATCACGCGCGCCCCCGGCTGGGCCGGCGCCTTAAACGATGGGCGGATTCGCGTTCCCGTCCAGGGACTCGACACGGTTACCCCGGCTCTGGCGCATGTGCTCAAACACGAATTGACGCACAGCTTCATCAACGAAAAAACGCATGGCCACTGCCCGACCTGGTTGCAAGAGGGAGCGGCCCAGTGGATGGAAGGTTCGCGAACGACCACAATCGAATCCGGCGAACTTCTGGGCGCCTATGACCGCCATGACGATCCTTCCCTCGCAGCGCTTGAGCCATTCTGGACAAATTTGCAGCCGGGTTTCGCGCATGTCGCTTATGCCTGGTCTCTTGCTGTGGTCGAAACCATCGAAACCAGCAGCCCCGGCGATTTGGAACGAATTCTTGATCGGCTCGATAGCGGCGCCTCCGGCGAGGACGCCGTTCGCGCCACGCTGCATCTGAGCTATGCTGACCTGAATGCCGCCACCGCCGACTACCTCAGAAAAATTCGCTAAAAGCCTAGAGCGTAGCGAGTAAGCCCGCGAGAAGCGCGGCGCGTTTCGGCAGGGCTGCGATCATCACGTGTTCATCCGGGCTGTGCGCCCCATCGCCGACTGCTCCCAAGCCGTCGAGCGTGGGAACACCGAGCGCGGCGGTGAAGTTGCCATCGGACCCGCCGCCGACCATGCATTCGCCCATAGAAAACCCTAATTGCCGCGCCAGTTTTCGCGCTTTCAGGAAAAGCGCGGCGCTTGCGCGTCGCTCAAGCGGCGGGCGCGAAAATCCGCCGCTTACGCTGACACGCGCTCCTCGTAAGACCGGACGCAGCGATTTCAACTTCCACTCGATTCGGCGCATGTCCGCGACCGTCTCGGCGCGCAGGTCGATGGTGAGTCGCGCCTCCGCGGGAATCACATTGCTCCGCGTTCCGCCTCGCGCGATTGTGGGGTTCACCGTAATTCCGCGGCGAGCATCATTCATCCGCATCAGCCGTTCAGTTTGTAGCGCCATTTCATATATGGCATTGATGCCTGCGCCCGGATCAAGACCCGCGTGCGCGGCGCGGCCGCTGATAATGAGTTCCGCTGTTCCGACCGCCTTGCGCCGCGTTTTCAATCTTCCGTCTGGACCGCTGGCCGGCTCGAGTACGAGCACCGCCGCGCTTCGCCGCGCTTCACGTTCGATAAGCTCTCGCGAGCTTTCGCTTCCCGTCTCTTCGTCCGAAGTCCAAAGAAAAACGACTCGGCCGCGGGGCAGCCAGCCCCACTTTTCGAGCGCCTCCACCGCAAACAGTGCGATTACCAGTCCGCCCTTCATATCGAAAACGCCAGGACCAAACGCGCGTCCGCCGCTCACCCGAAAGGGCATTTTGCTTGGCGCGCCGGTTTCGTAAACAGTATCGAGATGGCCGAGGACGAGAATTTGTTCCTTCTCACGTTGCGTCGAGCGGGTGAATTTTCCCGGCCAGCTTGCACGGATGTGGTTGCCGGCACTCTTTTGCTTGAGGATTTCGACCTTCGCTCCGCGCTTTCGCCACTCCTCGGCCACGGTACGGCCAAACGCATCGACTGCTGGCTTCGAGTTCGTGGGTGATTCGCATTCCACGAAGCGTTTGAGTAAACGCGCCATCGCCGTCTCGCGAGTGCGCAAAAACCCAAGGATTTCGTGCATTTCCGCGCGGGAATTCATCGAGGGCGTATGCTAGCAGCCGGAAACTCTGGCGGCAACGCGATACCCGCCCCTTCACGCTTTCGCATATAATGCTTGCCTCCTATGCGTCTCGTGCGGGCCTCTCGCCGCAATTGAGGAGCTGCGATGATTCTGGACACCAATGGCATCCAGAAGATCCTTCCCCATCGTTATCCGTTTCTGATGGTCGACGCCATCCTGGAAATGGAGCGATTCAAGCGCATTGTCGGTGTGAAAAATGTCAGCATTAATGAGAGTTTTTTTCAGGGCCATTTCCCGGGCAAACCCATCCTTCCGGGCGTTTTGATCATCGAAGCTATGGCCCAGACCGGCGGTCTGCTGCTCTTGCAAGAGGTGCCCGACCGCGAGAATAAATTGCTCTACTTTGTCGCCGTTGACGATGCGCGTTTCCGCCGCCCGGTCGTGCCTGGCGACCAGTTGCGCCTGGAAGTCGGCGTCGTTTCCTGGCGCGGGAACTTTTGCAAATTGCGCGGCACCGCCAGCGTTAATGGCGAGCTGGCCGCGGAAGCTACCTTGATGTGCAAGATGGTGGACCGCGATCCTGTCGAACAGCCGAGCGCCCAGCCCGCCAGCGTGGGTGAATCAAAATGACCGAAACCGCAGAACGATCTGCAGTGCCGGTTGAAATCGATCCGCGCGCGGTGGTTGCCCCGGGCGCGCGCATCGCGGCTGGCGTTCGCATCGAAGCCTATGCCGTCGTGGGCGATCACGTCGTCCTGGGCGAAGATTGCGTGCTTCATTCACACGCTGTCGTGAGCGGCCCCGCCCGGCTGGGCCGCGCCAACGTGCTGCACCCGTTTTGCCGCATTGGCGGGGAACCGCAGGATCTGAAGTATGCGGGCGAGCCGACGCGCCTCGAGATCGGCGATCGCAATGTTTTCCGTGAGTGCGTGACCGTGAGCCGCGGAACGGTTCAGGGCGGCGGCGTCACCCGTATTGGAAGTGACAATCTCTTCATGACTTCCGCGCACATCGCCCATGATTGCATCGTCGGCAACCATACGATCTTTGCCAATAGCGCCACGCTCGCCGGCCACGTTACCGTCGAGGACTACGCCACCATCGGCGCATTTTCTCCCGTGCATCAATTCTGCCGAATTGGCCGCTATTCCTATATCGGCGCTTCCACTGTTATCACGCGAGATGTTCCGCCATTCTCGCTCGTGGTTACCGAGCGCGACACTCGCTGCTTCGGAGTGAATAGCGTGGGACTTGAACGCCGCGGTTTTACCCGCGATCGCATCCGTGCCATTGAAACCGCCTTTCGCCTGCTTTTGAATTCGAAACTCAACACCAGCCAGGCCCTCGAACAGATGCGTCTTACGCTCCATGGCTCCGCGGACGTGGCGGAGTTGATGAGCTTCATGCAATCGAGCGAACGTGGTGTAACCAAGTAGTGCCTGGCACGCCCGAAAAAAATATGTTCCCGCCAGACGCAACCGTTTCCCGGCAATGGGGTTTGATCGCTGGCAACGGACGGTTTCCGTTCCTGGTGTTGGAAGCGGCGCGGAACCAGGGCATTGAAATGGCAGTCATAGCTCTCCGCGAGGAAGCTTCTCCGGAACTTGAGAGCATTGCTACGCGGCTCCATTGGGTGAGTCTCGGAGAATTGAGCCGTGCCCTCGATTTACTCCACCAGGAGGGCGTCACCCGCGCGGTCATGGCCGGTCAGGTGAAGCACGCAAAAATCTTCAGCTCCATTCGGCCGGACTGGAAGCTGGCCAAGCTTATTTTTTCTCTCTCCCGAAAGAATACAGATTCCTTGATCGGCGCTGTCGCCCGTGTGCTCGAGGAGGAAGGCATTCACCTTGTGGATTCCACCACTTTTCTCAAGCCGCTGTTGCCCGAACCCGGCGTTCTCACGCGTCGCGCTCCTGATTCACGCGAGTCCGCGGATATTGCCTACGGCCGCGAGATTGCCCGGCATGTTGCTGGCCTCGATTTAGGACAGACGGTCGTCATCAGCGATCGCGCTTGTGTTGCCGTGGAAGCGATGGAGGGCACCGACGAAACAATCGAGCGCGCCGCGCGCCTCACGTCGGGCAAACCCCTCGTTGTCGTAAAAGTTGCCAAGCCCCGCCAGGATATGCGTTTCGATGTACCCGTGGTTGGATTGCAAACCGTCGAAACAATGAAGCGCTCGCATGCGACCGCCCTTGCGATTGATGCCGGCCGCACGTTGCTTTTTGATCGCGCCCAGCTCATCCGATCAGCGGATGAAGCCGGTATCGCCATTCAGGCATTTGCATCGGAATTGAAATCCGACAATCCCTCCTGCGAGCCAAATGACATTCCAGGAGCAGAGGCGAGATGAGCGACCGGCCGGTGCGCGTCGCCGTGGTGGGTGCGGGCGACTTTGGGCGTAACCATGCCCGCGTCTATCGCCGACTCGAAGCAGTGGAGTTAGTGGCAATCGTGGATTCAAATTCCGAACGCGCCCGCAGTGTCGCCAGCGAATTCGGCACAAGTGTATTTCCGGATCTCGGAGCCTTGACCGGCTGTGTCGATGCGGCAACTGTCGCCGTCCCCACGAGCGAACATGCCCGCGTCGGTTGCCGACTCATGGAATTGGGAATTGATGTGCTTGTCGAAAAACCCATCGCCGCTTCGCTTTCCGAAGCTGATCTGCTGCTCGCTGCCGCCCGTCGGCATGGCCGCATTTTGCAGGTTGGCCATCTGGAACGCTATAACCCGGCCTTCATTGCCGTGTTGCCGATAATCAAAGAGCCGTTATACTTTGAGGTACATCGTCTAGGGGTGTTCAGCCCTCGCAGCCTCGATATCGACGTGGTCTATGACGTCATGATTCACGACCTGGACATTCTCCTTGCGCTCACTGATTCGCCGGTTTCATCCATTCATGCGCTCGGCATTCCGGTGATCACCGATAAGGTTGACATTGCTCACGCCCGTTTGGAGTTCGATTCCGGCGCGGTCGCCAATTTGACGGCGAGCCGCGTTTCCACCGAGCGCGTGCGCAAGCTGCGTTTCTTTCAGCACCACGAATACATCTCCTTGGATTATGCCCGCCAGGACGCACTCCGCATTCGCGTTCGTCAACCTGTGCCTCAGCCCCAGTTCGATTTTGAGCGTATTCCCACACATCAGGAAGAACCGTTGGCGGCTGAATTACGTGCGTTTGTCGAGGCTGTGCGTGAGCGCAAAGTTCCGCTCGTGGATGGACGAGCCGGACGACGCGCCTTGGAATTGGCGGACAAAGTTATGGCGGGCATCCTGGAGCATAATCGGCGCGTCCAACTGGGTGCCTTCGCACCCCCTCGAGCAAATTAATGATTCCGAGAAGCCTCGTTCCGCGCAACGTGCGCCCGGCCTCCGAAATGCCGCCGGCAGCGCCGCCGCGCCGGCTTACGACCCTGCTGGACGAACGCACGGTTGTTGCTGCTAATCTCCCTCGAGCCGAACTGCAAACGCATAGTAATATCCCGGCGCATTTGCCGCTCGATGTGCTCGCTTCGCGCACCGTTGTGCCGCGCGATACTCCCGCGACGCCCTTCGACCCCGCGATGCTTCATCCTGATTACGCGCCCGCCACGCTTCTTGATGAACGTGTCACCGTGCCGGTGGCTTTGCCGGTTGTCGAACTTGAGTCAAAGGGGCCTGTCTCCCGTTACGAATTGCCCGATGTACTCGATCCGGACGTGCTTACGACTGGTGACGTCAATCTCATGGTCGCGCCAGTCGAAACGCCGCCGCGAGATTGGAATTGGTTGGCGCGTGCGGCATCCATAGGGTTCCATATTCTCTTCATCACTTTTTTATTATTGCAGGCGAAACTGTTTCCCTATCGACCTCCGACCCAATCGCAAATCGATTTGGCGCGGCAGCAACTCAATTTCATATATATGCCGCCCGACGTTCGTGGTTTGCCTCGGACTCCTCCGGCGCCGCGCGGCCCGGTAGTGCGCGTTGATCCGCGAATTTTGCGCCAAATCGCTCCGCCGGTCGTTCCGCAGCCCATGCCAGCGCCTAGAGCGCCCGAAAAATCCGTTCGCGACACTCCAACTGAACCTCCGCCGGATTTGCCCGTGGCGCCCAAGCCGCAACCGCAGCAACAACAGGCACAACAACCCGATACCCGCATCGATACAATTAAGCCTCAGCCCCAGACTGAGGCGCAAAATCATTTGATCCTGCCGCAATTCGGTTCGCCGGCTCGTATGCGCCAGGAGGCAGAGCAGCAGTCTCGCCAGAGCAGCGGCACCGGCGTCGAGGGTTTCGGCGGGCGCCTTCCCGGAGGCGCCTTGCCTGGTTACGGAGGCGGAGGCGGGGGCGGCTCTGGTGAAGTTTATGGCGGCGTGCAGATGCTCACGCCCGATCAGGGCGTGAACTTCAACGACTACTTGGCCCGTGTTGTCGCGAGTGTGAAGCGCAACTGGTACGCAGTGATGCCCGAGTCCGTCTATTTGGGCGAAAAGGGCAAAGTCATGCTGCGGTTCCGAATTATGGCTAACGGCAGCGTTCCCGAAGCGGAGCCGCTGCTCGAGGGCTCTTCGGGTAAGGAACCGCTCGACCGTGCCGCGTTTTCTTCGATTCGCGCGTCTTCTCCCTTCGAACCGCTCCCCTCTGCCTTTAGCGGCCCATTTATCGAGCTCCGGTTCATCTTTTTGTACAATTTGCCTCTGAGCGCCGCTCAGTGAAGCCGCGCGAAGCTCAAGCTTTCGGATCGCTTCTGCTTGCGGGTCTTTTTCTCTTGTACCTCGTGATTCGCTATTGGAAACTGATTTGACGAGTTTGGTCATTTCGGGCAACTCGTCGGTCCCGCCGAAAATGCTCGTGGATTCATCTACGTCGTCTCTTGTTGCCGTTCTCGGCCCCACAGCTTCGGGCAAATCTTCGCTTGCGGTCTCGCTTGCTCACGAGTTCGGGGGAGAAGTTATCGCCTGCGACTCCACGCAGGTATATCGCGGTTTCGATATCGGTACGGCGAAGCCGAGCACCGCTGAGCGTCGCGAAATCCCGCATCACATGCTGGACCTGGTCACCTGGTCGGAACTGTTCACGGCCGGCGAATATCGCCACCGTGCTCTCGAAGTGCTCGCCGATTTGCGCCAGCGGAGCCGGCTGCCAATATTTACTGTCGGTACCGGCTTGTATTTTCGTGCTCTGACGCAAGGATTGGCCGATGCCCCAACGCGTTGTGACGAGCTTCGAAACAGACTTAACGCCATCGGTGAACGACGCGGCGGTCCCCACCTGCGCAACCTCCTTCGCCGGCTCGATCCCCTTGCTGCCGAGCGCATATCTTCAAACGATCGCCAAAAGCTCGTGCGCGCTATTGAGGTATGCCTCTTGGCCGGGCAATCTCTCACCGAACTGCATCACGCCGGGCGCGAGCCATTACAAGGCTATGCTGTCTGGAAGATCGGCCTCAATCCTCCTCGTGCCGAGCTCTATCAGCGAATCGAACAGCGGGTCCATCGAATGCTTGACTCTGGCTGGGGCGCAGAAGTTTGGGCCCTCGCGGTGCAAGGTGCGACAAAAACCGCCAAACCTTTCGAATTTATTGGTTATCGCGAGCTTCGCGACCAGATGGAGACCGGACAGCCGCTGCCACATGTCATCGCCGCCATTACTCAGGCCACGCGCCGCTACGCCAAGCGCCAGCTCACCTGGTTTCGACGCGAACCGGAGGTTCGCTGGTTCCCCGGCTTCGGCGATGCTCCTGAGACACTCGCGGCCGTTGCGGAATATCTAGAGCCTTTGCTGGCGCAATCTACGGAGCGTACCCGGCATACCCAGCGACGCGAAGCGGTATAATTGTCCCGTGCACATCGTAAGGACGGCGGACTCATTCGTCGGCACACTCCCCCATTTCATGCCTGGCCAACCCATATAGTGTGAAAACCACAAGAACCACAGACGTTCGCGAACGCGCCCTCCTGGTTGGACTTGGCTTGAAACGTGCGCCGCACGTCCCCGGTCATTCGTCCGACGAAATAGCTCGCGAATCGCTCGACGAGCTCGCTGAATTGGCGCGCAGCGCCGGAGCCGTTGTCGCAGGCAGCATTCTTCAAATGCGCGACGCCATTGACCCGGCGACGGTGGTCGGCCGAGGCAAACTCGATGAAATCCGCGCTGAGGCGCAGGCCCGACAAGCACCCCTGATCATTTTCGATCGTGAGCTCAGTCCTGTGCAGCAACGGAATCTGGAAACAGGCGTGGACCGGCGCGTTATTGATCGCACTCAGCTCATTCTGGATATTTTTGCCCGGCATGCCCGTAGTCGCGAAGGTCAATTGCAAGTTGAATTGGCGCAGTTGAACTACTTACTTCCGAGGTTGGCGGGCGCGCGCTCCGAACTTTCGCGCCTCGGCGGTGGTATCGGAACCCGCGGCCCTGGCGAACAAAAACTCGAAACGGATCGCCGCCGCATTCGCGACCGCGTGCGTCGCATCGGCGCGGCCATCGAAACCTTGCGCCGCCAGCGCAGCTTGCGCCGCAGCGCCCGCGAGTCTGTTCCCCTGGGCACCGTTGCTCTCGTAGGTTATACGAATGCTGGCAAATCGACGCTCTTTAACGCTCTTAGCCGCGCTGATGTTCTGGTGTCCTCAAAAATGTTTGCCACTCTCGATCCCACCGTCCGCGCCGTTCGTCTGCCCTCCAATCGACGAGTCTTGTTTTCAGATACAGTCGGTTTCATTCGCGACCTGCCAAAAGGCCTCATGGCCGCATTTCGCGCCACTTTGGAAGAAGTGCAGCAAGCCGCCTTGATTCTCCACGTCACCGACATATCCAACCCGCACCATGCCGAACAGGACGCTGAAGTGGAAAAGGTACTCGCCCAACTGGGAATGAGCGACCACCCGCGTTTGCACGTTTTCAATAAGATCGACCGCTCCGACCCCGAGTCCTGGCAAGGGCTGTCGACTACTAACGGGGCTGTTTTCGTTTCCGCTCTGAATGGCACCGGCCTGGAGTTGCTCCTTGAGCGAATTGACGCGACGATGCCCGTGGATCCTGTGAAACGTCTGACGTTTTCCCTGCCCGTAAGCGAGGGCCGAAAACTGGCCCTCGTCCACGGCTTGGGGCGCGTGCTGCATTCCGAGCTTCAGGATTCCCATCTGCTCATCGACGCGGAGGTTCCCGAATCCCTGATCCGCCGCCTGGGTCTGGGACCGTCTGGCCGGCCTGAGCACCCTTAGTCGTATGTTTCTATTGTGTTAAGGAGCTTAGGGTTACCTAGGGTGGTTGCTGTACTTCTGTGCAAATCGTTGCTGCGGATTGTGGCAGTGGTTTTCACCGGGGAATTCACGGGATCTTGGGAGCACAAACACAACTCCTTTGCTTTGTGTGGCTTGGGGGGCGGCTCTATCGAACCCAGATCCTGCAACATCCTACCATTCGAAGCATTAACTGTACGGTAACATGCGATTTCCACATGGAAATCCACAGCTTTGGGGCCTCCTTTGCGGCATTTCGCCGCTTCACACAAGCGTCAGAAAACAGTTTTTCCGGTTCAAACAAATCGACTAAAAACGTCGCTATTGATCATTTATATATCCCCGGCCCCGCACTCCTTCCGAGCGAGTAAAGCCTCGTTTAACAAGCGCCGTGGCTTCTATGGCGGCAATTGCCGACCGGTGGTGTCTACCAGGCTACTAGTCGCCGTGCGCTTGCACCTAGCCGGAGTCGTTGACTGCCGCCGCAATCGCAGAATATAGTGAACTGGCACTCAGATTCGGCCTGTCGCCGCCCGCTGGTTGCGCCGGGCCCGGGTGCTCCATGAATCTTCCAAATAGTCTGACTATCCTGCGCATCTTCTTCATCCCTCTTTTGGTCGTGGTGCTGCTTACACGCGAGCCAAACGTGGTCTTCCTCAGTGTTCCCATTAATTTTGCCGTTTGGGGTGTTTTAATTCTATTGTTGGCGGCGGCCACGGATTGGGCCGATGGCTTTTATGCCCGGCGCCGGGAGCAGGTAACCACACTCGGCATCTTGCTTGACCCCATCGCCGACAAACTGCTGATCTCGGCGGCCTTCATATCGCTGGTGCAAATGCAACTGGTGGCCGGCTGGATGGTCGTCATCATTATTGGCCGTGAAATCACTGTTCTTGGGCTACGAAACATAGCCTCTGCCGAAGGATTCACGATTCCTGCCTCGGCCCTCGGCAAAACCAAAATGGTCCTGCAGGTCATTGCGGTTTGCGCTGTTATCCTGGGCGCAAAACACACCGCAGTACGACCCCTGGGCGCTGTCCTAGTCTGGCTGGTGGTGCTGAGCGCCATCGCTTCAGCCGTGCAGTATTTCATGCAATTTTGGACTCACGTGGACGACCGCGTAAAGCAGCGCCGCCATCTGCGCCTGCTCGAACGTCGGCGGAAAGCACAGGATGCCCCTACGCTCTAATTCCCAGCTTTCTGATGAGGATCGGCGCGCGCTGCTGGCCCTGGCGCGTCGGGCCATCTCACAGACTCTTATCCTGGGAACGGTTCCTGGAACGCCTGTTCAGGCCGGCACTCTGGCCGAACCGGGCGGCGCATTCGTGACTCTGCGGATGAATAGAAACGTACGAGGCTGCGTGGGCCGCTTGGAGCCAGCCGAAGCGCTGGCCGAGGTCGTCGCGCAAAGTGCGATTACGGCCGCTTTTGCGGATCCGCGGTTCGATCCAGTTACGATGGAGGAACTCCGGCGCTTGGAGATCGAAATTTCGGTGCTGTCTGCGCCGCAGCCGATTCGGCCCGAGGAGATTGAAATAGGTATTCACGGTATCCTCGTGAGCTGTGGCGCAAACCGCGGCTTGCTTCTTCCGCAGGTGCCGCTCGAACGAAATTGGTCTGCAAATCAGTTTCTGGAAGCGGCCTGTCGAAAGGCCGGCTTGCGCGCCGATGGCTGGCGCGATCGGGAAACCATACTCTTTGGTTTTACTGCCGAGGTGTTCTCCGAAGCCTGCTTGATTGTTGCGGACCAGAACTGCAGCTCTCTCCAAGCAGAAACACAGGCCAGTGTTACTCGCTAACTCCGCGGTCGTCCTGAAACTTTCTTCTGACCAGTTTGGTTACTCCAGCTCAACGTAATCGCCAGGGTAAATGGGAGTCGCGCTGAAGGTAATTAGCACCGTCGCGGCGTTTTTGCTCACACGCAACACCACGCCTTCGCCCAAGACATCGCGCGGCAATTCCGCTCCCGTGTACGGACGAGGCGCGGCGCCGAATCCGTACACTTGGTACGCCATCCGTGGCGTCTGATATACGGTCTCTTCGGTGTTGCCCTGATATCTGAATACGCGGAAATAGTCGCCCACTTTGACGCCCTGAGCACTCCCCAGGTTCACGTAAACGATTCTCCCGTCGGCGGCTAATTCGCCATAGTATCGAGTTGTCACCACCATGGCTTTCGCCTTACCGCTGGTCGGCGCAAAACGGTCGAAAGATTCCGCTTCTTTAATCGGCGGCGCCGGACGCGCCACAAAAGGTACCGCTATATCGCCACGCTGCACATACATGCATGAAGAAACAATCTGCGCGGTTGAAACGTTCGGCTGGACATCAACCACTCGAACGTGCCCCTCGTCTTCGTAAGTCGTGCCCATGGCCCTGAGCAGCCGGTCTTGGGACTGGAACCACTGAAATTGCAGATAATCACTTGGTGTAGGTCGAACGATCTGGAATTCATCGCCCACCTTCACGCCCTGCGAGGAACCTTTGTTAATGAAAACGTATTTTCCTTGGCTGAATGTCATGCGGACATTCGAGTCGGCTCCCGTGATGACGTACGTATCGGCCGGAACAGGATCGGTTGTCACGATCCCATTACAATAAATTTGGTCGTCCGTAGGAGTCCTTGACCGCTCCTGGGCGTGCGCCACTGACGCGATAAGACCCGAAATCAGAATGGAGTAGAAAATTCGCCGCATGATGTTGATTGCTCCTCTGTTAAACCCTGCGCCTTGCGCTGCTTCATAGCGAAAATAGCAGGGGGTACTAGAACCGGTCAAGCGCCTACCGTCGCGTGCTTTACACTTTCGATACCGCATGATAGAAGCCCACGCCGGGCATTGACCCTTGACCAGCACAGTCTCAATCGAAAAATGGCTCATCTCCGCGCCCCGATGAAGATCACTCAACCCATCTCCTCCACACCCCGGCGCTGTGGGCCGACGCCCAGCTTTTTCGGTGTTTCCGTTTTTGGCACTGACCGTATTTGCGCGGTCGTGGCCGCTCACAACTCTTCCGAAGCCATTGCCCAGGTTAAAACTGCCTGCCAAGCCCGAAGCTCCGCCCGTGCCCGCATCCTGGAACTTCGTCTCGACTTCCTGGCCGCTAGCGAAATTGCGCGATTTCTGCGCTGGCTTGGCCGCCGGCGCAACCTACCCCTGCTGATTGCGACCTGCCGCCGGCACGAAGCTGGCGGGCAGTTCAAAGGCAACAGAACCGAGGAAGTCGCCATACTCCAGCAAGCGGTCGCGGTGGGCTGCCGCTGGTGCGACGTCGAAATCGAGACTGCGGCAAGCCTCGGTGCAGGAGCTTTAAAGGAGGCACTCTCCCCAGCACGTCTGCTCGTCTCCGCGCACGATTTCCGGCGCCTCCCCCCGCAGTTACCTGCGGTGCTCAGGCGGCTTGAAGCTTGCGGCGGCGACGCCATAAAGATCGCTGCGGCGACGCGATCTTTTGCCGATGTACGCCGGCTCCTGCAACTCGCCCGCGGCCGGCCGGACGCGGTCGTTATTCCCATGGGCGAAGATATGGCCGGAACGCGTATGCTTGCGCTCCGCCAAGGCAGCGCGCTCGCCTACGCTCCCGTCGAGCGCGGCACCGCGCCCGGCCAGATTCCTTTCGCTGAAATCGAACGCGTCTATCGCCTGAGAAGACGCTTCGGCGCGTCGAAATCCGGGCCCACAGCGGAAACAGCACTTTACGGCGTGATCGGCGACCCGATCGGCCACTCGCTTTCACCGCTGATGCACAACGCTGCTTTCAGCGCGCGCGGCAAGAATGCTCTGTATGTTCCCTTTCGCGTACGCGACCTGCGTGATTTCACAAGCGTCATCGAGACCTTTGACCTCGCCGGTTTCAGCGTAACCATTCCGCACAAGCAGCGCATCCTCGACTATCTCGACCGATGCGACTCTCTTGCCGCCGAAATCGGCGCTGTGAATACAGTGATCGTGCGTGAGGGCAAGCTGTACGGTTACAATACCGATTTCGCTGGCGTCCTGCGCGCAATCGAGCGCCGCTTGCCGCTTGCTTCCAGCCGCGTTTTGCTGATTGGAGCGGGAGGAGCCGCCCGCGCCGCCGCCTTTGCTTTATCTCGCGCCGGCGCGGCGGTGAGCATCTGGGCGCGGCGTGTGCAGCGCGCGCGATCGCTGGCGCGTGCGGTTGCCGGCCATGCCGGCCAGGCGATTGATCGACAGGAGATCGCGCGCCGGTCATTCGATGCGATCGTGAATTGCACTCCCGTCGGGATGCACCCGCACGGCGGCTCGCCGCTGGAGTCGCGCGAACTGAACTGCCGTTTAGTCATGGATTTGATCTATCGGCCTCTCAAAACCGAATTGCTCCGCCGCGCCGAGCGCCGCGGCATCGAAACCATCTCGGGAGTCGACATGTTTGTGGCCCAGGGCGCCGCGCAGTGGGAACTTTGGACGGGTGAGCGCGCGCCGGTCAATGTCATGCGCCGCGCTGTTTTGGCGGAATTAAAAAACGAAGAGCAATCTCGCCCGCGATGATCGAGCCCGACTTCCAGACATTTTCACGCCTGAGCCGCCAGGGCAACCTCGTCCCTGTTTATGATACGTTTACGGCGGACCTGCTCACGCCCGTCGGCGCGTATCTTCGTCTGGCGCGTCATTCGCCATACGCCTGCCTTCTCGAAAGCGTTGAGGGCGGTGAAAAAATTGCACGCTACACCTTCGTTGGCGCGAATCCCGCCGAGGTTTTCCGTTACGTGAACGGCGCCTGCGTTCTGGAATCGGAGAGCCGCGTCTCCTGGGTCCAGTCGAATCCCCTGGACTTCCTGCGCAATCGTATTCAGCGCTTTCGCCCGGTTCGTGTTCCAGGCCTGCCGCCGCTGGTGGCAGGAGCAATTGGCTATTTCGCCTACGATATGGTCCGGCTTTTCGAACGAATACCCGATCGCTCGCGTAACGATTTGGCTACCGATGATGCCGTAATGATGTTTTATCTCGGTCTGGTAGTCTTCGATCACGTCCGTCACCGCGTTTGGGTGGTGCGTAATGTTTTCACCGATGGGCCGGGCAGTCTCCGCTCGAAATACCGCGCCGCATTGCGAGAAATAGCCGGGACTCGCCGCCAGCTCGAGCTGCCGCTCGACGAAAATCGCCGCAAGCCGACCCGCCGCGCCGCGCCCCTGCGCGTTCAATCCAATTTCACTCGACCGCAATTCCTCGCTGCCGTTCGCAAATCCAAGGAGTACATCCGTGCGGGCGACATCTTTCAGGTCGTCATCAGCCAGCGTTTTTCCGCGCGCACGGACGCGAATCCATTCGACATCTACCGTGCACTTCGCGTCCTCAATCCCTCGCCTTATATGTATTTCCTTAAGCTAGGCGATACGTCAATCGTCGGCAGTTCGCCCGAAATGCTGGTCAAAGTGCAGGGCTCGGAAGCTTTCTACCGGCCGATTGCCGGCACTCGGCCGCGCGGTAAAGATGAAGCCGAAGACCAGCGCTTATCTGCCGAACTGGCCGCTGACCCGAAGGAACGTGCCGAACACATCATGCTCGTCGATCTCGGCCGCAACGATCTCGGCCGCGTCTCCCAGTACGGCTCCGTCCGCGTCGAGCGCCTCGAATTCGTCGAATACTACTCGCACGTGATGCATTTGGTATCCACTCTCCGCGGCCAGTTGCGCCCTGACGTGGATTGCCTTGAAGCGCTCGCCGCCTGTTTCCCGGCGGGCACGGTCTCCGGTGCGCCCAAGGTTCGCGCCATGGAAATCATCGACGAACTCGAGCCGACACGCCGCGGCATCTATGCAGGCGCCATTCTTTATCTCGATTTTTCCGGCAACCTGGATTCCTGCATCGCGATTCGCACCATGGTGGTGAAAAAAGGAGTGGCTTACGTGCAAGCCGGCGCCGGACTCGTGGCCGATTCCGTCCCCGAAAGCGAATATCAGGAGACTGTCAACAAGGCCCGCGCGCTGATTGCGGCATTGGAAGTTGCGCATTCCGGTGGCGATTATGCTTCGCCATCCCCGGGAATTCCCCGTCCGGGTAGTTCTGGTGCAGGACGCCGGCTTTCTGGAGCTTCGCGCCGATTAACCCGATTGTCGAAGTAACCCGCGGATTTACAAACGCCGCTTCAAACTTACTTATTTTTGTCCCACTTCGTCCTGGCCCGCGGGAATGGCGATGGTGTTCAGATAATCGATGGCTTGTGAGGGAACACAGAGCTGCTCGTCCTCGAGTTGCTTGGGCGTGAACTTGAATTTATTCGTCACCTCGAGGAACGGCTTTGTATACATCTTGGGATCGTCAATCGTCACGCTGAGCTCGAGATCATTGCGATCGACCCGCGTATAGCGTTCGGTCACGTGCATATCGACGCTGTGCGGATATCCGCGCCGGTCGATCCAGGTGCTGTCATCCACGCCCGTTGTTTCCACCACAAGCGTGTTGTCGCCATCCCAGTGGCCTATCGAATACCCGTACCATCGGGAACTGGAACCGCCTCTCGTGCCAACGTTCTTGGGGAGTTCGCGCCCATCCATCCATACCATGCGCCAGATCTTCTGGTATTGCGTCATGATGACGATGCCTTCCGGCATGGGCGCGAATGCCAGTCCCCTGGTTTCGTTTGTCGCGCTGCGCGGAAACCCGAAAGGATCGCACACCCGCCACGGGTCATTCGAATGCGCGCTGAACGGGTCCGGGATGTTCTTCTTGAATTTCGATTCTCCAAAAGCTGTGAGTGAAGGCGTCTCCCCGAATTTCGGCTCAAGTGGACCGTTCCAGAAGCCAGTCATGTCGTGGACGGGCGCGGGTCCGCCCGGCCCTTCCGCGGCCATTTTTTGGTATGTGCTTGGCGGGCGCTGTTCTACCTGCCCGGACCGCTTCGTGGGTGTATCCTGCGCGACCGCGAGCAATCCCGAGATCAGCGCCGCGGCCACCGCCACCGATGGCAAAACATAACGCTTCATTGCACTTACTCCTTGATACCTGTGTGTGGACCTACTCAACAGGTCTAGAGAAGGAAAGTCTGCGACTCAATCTACTTTTCCCGATATCCGAGCGCGCTGTCTTTCAGCTCTGTTCCGTCCGGCAGCACAATGTGATTGAGCCGTCCAACCGGCCGCCCCGTCTTCGATTGATAGATGTAAACCGTGATCACGTCGCCCGGTTGCACCGAATCCTTCGTCCAGCCAAGCAGGCTCAGTGACGATGGGCTCCCGGCTTCGCCGGCCCAATGCACCACATTGCCTTTCTCATCTTTTACATCGAACATCAGGAATGTATGGGGATTGCCCCAAACGAATTTCGTAACCGTGGCGCTTTTTAATTCCACTGCCTTGTCCGTCTCATACGCCGCATTGCCGTGATGCGCGAATAAAGGTACGGTGGATAATAGCGAAATCAACGCCAGCGATGAAACAACGGTCCTGAGCCGCATGCGACACCTCCGTATCCGATCAGTAGCACATTTCCTTGTCGCAGCGCAATGCTTCACGCTGGCACCGCCAGAGTAATTCGAACTCACGGCGAACTATTTTCTAGACGCGTTTGGGAGCTCCTACGTTTCCCACTTGCGCATTGTAATTGGGAGCCGCACGTTGTATTTTGCCGCTCCCGTGGAACGGTGACATCAGGGAGGCGTCAGGTGAAGTTGAACACGGCACGCTATGTGTATTCGGCTCTAGCATTATTTGTGGTTATTGGCGTTGCGGGCCAGCCGCCCCAGAACCGCTCCTCCCGCGAACTCGATGCCAAGGCGCCCCTTAAGCTGATCGGCGTTATCGCCATTCCGGGCAATCCGCTGCTGAGCTCGGATATTGCCTGGGCCGACTCTGGCACCAAGCGATTTTACCTGGCCGATCGATCCAATTTCGGAATCGACATCATCGACGCTGGCACGAACTTGTTTGTCGGCCGCATCACCGGTTTTGCCGGCGCCAATAACGCTACCCCCGTTCCTCCCAATGGTCAGGGTCCTAACGGCGTCCTCGTGACTCCGAATAAAAAAATCTGGGCCGGCGACGGCGACAGCACTGTCCGCGTTGCCGATGCTGACCCCGCGTCGCCCACCTACCTGAAGGTTATCCAGTCAATCAGCACGGCGATTCCCGAGTGTGGCTCCCATTGCGATCGCGCTGACGAGATCGGCTACGACGGCGCCGACCACCTGATCCTCGTTGCAAATAACCAACCGCTCACCGCGAATCCTACGACCCCGCCCTCCCGCTCGAGTCCGTATGCCACCTTCATCTCGGCGGATACCTACAAAGTCCTCGGCCACGTCTCGTTTGAAGGCGCCACCGGGCTGGAACAGCCCCTGTGGGTGCCCGAATTGCACCGCTTCTTCATCACCGTTCCGGGCTACCGCAATAATGGTGGCGGCAACCATGGATTCGCGGAAATGGCCGTGATCAATCCCAAAACCATGAAGGTGGAGAAAGCTTTGAAGCCCGGCGATTGTCACGCCAGCGGCGAAGCACTAGGGCCCGCACACCACATTCTGGTTACCTGCGGCGGGCCAGTCGTAATGAACGCCACCGACGGCGCAATCATTTCCCGAATTACGCAGATTGGTGGCGGCGATGAGGATTGGTATAACCCCGGCGATGGCCGATTTTACTTCACCTCAGAAGACAAGAGCACTCCGCCGGTCGATTCTCTCGGCGTCATCGATGCACGAACCGGCGCCTGGTTACAAAATGTTCCTGATCCGGGTGGGCGTCAGGCGGTCGCGTTGCCCGAGAACAATCATATATTCACGCCCGTGCGAGTCACGCCGGCGATGGTGAAAGATCCTTCCACCGACAATACAAGCTGTGCGCAATTCGGTTACAAAGGAACCGGCTGCGTCGCCGTGTTTGACCACTCCGGCGAAGACACAAATCCGCCGAAATGACCCCGGCCTGATATACATTACTGATATGAATTAGTGGTTGCTTGGCTGACCCGCCAGATTGCGTGAAATCGTCGTCTTATTGTTCTTATCCGGCAGTGCGAAAATGTAAAGCGCATTCCCATTCTGTGGATGATGCACGTCCGGCTCGATCATCCGTGGGACGTTCCGCGGGCTTCCGCCGCCAAGTCCTGTCGTGACGGCCACATACTGTTTGCCGCCCGCCGTAAACGTCACCGGGAAACCCTGCACCGACGTGCCTAGCCGCGCCTGCCACAAAACTTCGCCAGTGTTCACATCCAGCGCCTGGAAATGCCGATCGAGATCGCCGACGAATGCCAATCCGCCATTGGTGGTCAAAACCGAAGTCAAAAACGCCGGCCGCTGGTTATGACTCCACATTTCCTTCATCGTCTTCACGTCAAAAGCGGCCACTTTGCCCACATTCCCATCCGAGCCGGGCATTTCATAAAAACGCCGGTCGCCCGAAGTGCCTCCCGAGCCCTCCACGAAATCCACCTTGCGCCCCGACATCTCCATGCAGCTTTGGCTCAGCGGAATGATCAGCACCTTTGTTCCGGGGTCGTAGCTCATAGCCTGCCAGTTGTGGCCGCCTTCCGTGCTTGGGCACGAAGGAATCCACTGCCCGGTTTTTGCCGCGGTGATGTCCGGCCGATACGCCAATATCCCCTTCTTCCGATCGAGCCATGTAAAGACGTTCTGAAATACAGTCTCTTTGGCATCGAGGAACTCGCCCGTCTTGCGGTCGAGCTTCCACAGAATGCCCGCTTTGCCGATGGTGAATGCGAGCTTCCGGTCGCCCACGTCAACCAAAACCCGTTCGTATACTTCGTCCAGGTCGAGCGATTCGCCGCGAACGTGCTGGAAATACCATGCCAGAGAGCCGTCATTCGGCCGCAATGCCAGTGTGGAGCTCGAATACAGCGCCGCCGCGTCTCCCGTCCCGCGACTTGCTTGCACCCAGGGCTTGGCCTGCGCCACGCCCCAATACATCAGGTCGAGCTCCGGATCATAGCTTCCGGTGATCCAGGTCTCACCGCCCGCTCGCAGCATGTTCGGCACGTTCCCCCAGGTATCGCCGCCCGGCTGGCCCATCCGCGCTTCGGTATTGAATCGCCACAGGATCTTGCCGTTCGAAGGATCGAAAGCGGTAATAAAGCAGCCCTGATCGCTGTCTTTTGATTTGTAGCGGTCGCATCCGCCCAGTCCTTGAATAACTTTGCCGTTGATGATGACCGGGCCGCTGCTGTTTCCGTATCCTTTCGAAGTATCCGCGATCACCACATCCCACGCGGTCTCGCCCGTTCGCGCATTGAGCGCGATCATGTGCGCATCCGTGCTCGCAACAAAAAGCTTGTCCTGGTAGATCGCCAGATTTCGCATCGCGCCGGTGCCGCCGCCCTGAGAACCGCCCGGCCGCACACGAGTCTCCCAGATCAAATCACCGGTGCGCGCGTCGAGCGCCTGAACGATGTTGTCCACGTTCACCAGATAAATGATCCCGTTGTGCACCAGCGGTGAAGGCTCGTTCGCCGCGTTTCCGTCGTGCATCGACCACACCCACGCCAGCCGCAGGTCGCGGACGTTATCCTTGTTTACCTGGTTCAGCGTCGAATGGTTCCACGCCTGATAGTTCCCGCGAATCATCAGCCAGTCGCCGGGATCAGGATGATGGAGCATCTCGTCGGTCACCGGGACGAAGTCCTTTACCTCGCCCCCGACCACCAGCCCCGCTGCCGGCCCGGTCGGCCTTGCCGCCATTCCGCGCGGTGCAGGCGTATCTTCGGTGCGCATCTGTTGCGCAGCCGCCGGCGCTTGCCCGTTCGCAAGCTCGCCAATCGGTATGGCCGCCGCAGCGGTTAGAGGCGATGCGCCGGGACGCGCGCCATTCGATTCCAGGATGAACGCGACTAGCCCGAGCACATCCTGTTCGCTCAGCGACCCCGGCATCGCCAGCGGCATGGTCGTGTTAATGCGATCGAATAAGTCTTTGGTCGTTCGGTTGCTCCACACGCTCAGGAATCCCGCGCCGGTCAGCGGCAGCGCTTCGTTGCTGCCCTTGAGGTCCGGCTGGTGACAGGCCGCGCATGTGGCCATGTACGTCGCGCGTCCGGCGTTGGCCTGCTCCGCCGTAAAAGAAGCTTGCGCTGCCGCCCGCTGTGCCAGTGCGTTCGTCGCGCCGATCGACACCATTGCTACGGCCGCTAACCAAATCCGCGCTGTCGTTTTGCTCATTGTGCGCTCCTCTTCACCGCAGCAGCCATCCCCACAAATTCCCATCCGGCGCCCGCTCCGAATCAATTTGCAGATACAAGCACCCATTCTTGAGCGCCTCCACCTCTGACGCACTCAATTCCACCGAGCCGCTGAGGGTACCGGCCTTTTCCTTCGAAACGGTTACATCGTGAATGGCGGGCCCGCGTATTCCCTTTTGCGGGCCCGCGTGAATAGCGGCTCGCGTTGCCGGCGAGCGCAGCCCCTGGAACGTTCCCGAAATCATCAATGTGTTGCCCTTCAGCACGGCTTTTGCCGAACCTGATCCCGTGACCGTAGCCAGCATGGTCGCATCCACCGGCACGGTCGATAGCCGCACCTTATATGTCTGCCCACTCTGCGCAATCGCCCAGGACGCGAATAAAGTCCAGCAGGCGACCAACGCGTACACGTGCCCGCGGTGTTTCTTAGGTGACCATGCGCTCACAACCAGATTTGTCATTCCGAGGCCGACTTCTCCCGCGGCGGGCGAGGAATCTCTCCTGTTTTTCATCTTCGTCGATTAAGAATTCGACAACGTCTGCGGGGCATCTTACCCCGGTTGTTTCGCGCCTTGCAAACGCTCGTCGTGGGCGAATTTGCCGATCCCATCTGATGGGCATACCATCACCCCAATGGGCGCGGTGCAACTGCGGTCCGCAATGAAAACAGCACTATCGTGGGCCATCGTGGGCTTCTGCGTCGCACTCGGGCTGCTCTCCGACATCTTTCGAATGAAGCAGGCCGTAATCGCCGGATTCGTCGCCGTCATCGTCGTGTTCGCGTGCACATTTCTCGGCCGCTTTGCCCGCCTCGGCTTCCGCCGCAAATTCCCCTTCATCCGCCTTGTTTGTCCTTCGGCCGATGAGTAGCGCCTTTTGTATCTCGCCTCGCAACGCGAGAGCTGTTCATCCAGAGCAGTTCGCCCTCGTACCTTTATAAGGGCGAAAAGCGGGTTCCCTGACGCAACGCCAATATTGTCTCCTTGGGTTGGACTTCCGCGCCCATCGCGCTTTTGTAACCCCCCAATAAACTTGGCATTTTATAGCTCCAATAAACTTGTCATCTTGTACCCCAATAAGCTTGTCCCTGCACTTGCTATCTTGTGCCGCCAATAAACTTGTCTTTTGTACCCCCCCAATAAACTTGTCATCTTTTGCCGCCAATAAACTTGTCATCTTGTGCCGCCAATAAACTTGTCTTTTGTACCCCCATAAAGTTGTCATCCCGAGGCAGTTTGCCCGCATGTCCCCATGCAGGCAAACAACGAGGGATCTGCTTTTTATAATTCTCGCGTCCTGCTATTTACTCGAGGTTTAAAATAGAAATACGACCTGCGGGATTTCGCGGCAATAATTTCACAAAAATGATTCCGCAGAGCAACGCGCGCAGCCGTTCGCAAATTATTCGAATGAGGTGCAATGCGCTCGAATGCGGCGGAATGCGTGTCATTGTAAGTGGATGCATTATCGCTCCGGCTGATGGTGTTGCGGGACGGATTCATCGCAACATAATGCAACACGTAAGTACCTTGCAATGAACACTTGCAAAAAAAGGGGGAGGGGGTACCCTGAACGGGAACTCTCTTCTTCCGGACGAAATCCGAACTGGTGCGGGAGGTCGGAATGGCAAAGCACGACAAAGCGAACACTCACGAATCGGTAATGCCGCGCACCAAGAAGGGCCTGGTCGGCCGGCGCACTCTGCTGCGCGCCGGCGCTCTCGCTGCCGGAATGGCCGGTATCGGCGCGGGCATCGCTCGCGCTTCCGACCCCATCGGACTCGACTCGCCCGAATGGATGAAAACGCCGGGACGCGGGTTTTCGGGCTATGGCATGCCTGCCAAGTCGCAAGAGAAAGTCCAACGCGCCTTTACGCCGCTGCCGGGCCGCCCAGGGACAGGCGCCTCGCGAACTCCTCTGCATCTGCTCGAAGGCACCATCACGCCCAACGGCCTGCATTTTGAACGGCACCACAACGGTATTCCCGACATCGACGCCGCTCGCCACGAACTTGCGATTCACGGCCTGGTCAAGCGCCCGTTGGCATTTTCGGTCGAGACGCTCATGCGCTATCCCATGGAGACGCGCATCCATTTCGTCGAGTGCGCCGGCAATAGCGGCTCCTTCAACCAGGCCCAGCCCCAGCAAACGAGTGCCGGTGGGCTCAACGGTCTCCTTTCGTGCTCCGAATGGACTGGCGTGCGTCTCGCGACACTTTTGGAAGAAGCCGAAGTCAGCCGCGAAGGGAAGTGGGTGATTGCCGAGGGCGCCGATTCAGCGGCCATGAGCCGCAGCGTGCCGATAGAGAAATGCATGGACGACGCCATGATCGCGCTCTATCAAAACGGCGAGGCCATTCGTCCCGAGCAGGGCTACCCGATGCGTCTGCTGTTGCCCGGCTACGAAGGAAATATCAATGTGAAATGGCTGCGCCGGCTCAAGGTCATGACCGAGCCCATCAATGCGCGCGACGAGACTTCGCATTACACCGAACTCATGCCCAACGGTAAAGCGCGCCAATACATGTTCCTGCAAGAGGTGAAGTCGGCGATCGTCAAGCCCTCGCTTGGCATGACCATGAAAGGTCCGGGTTTTTACGAAATCTCGGGGCTGGCCTGGTCGGGATCGGGCCGAGTAACCAAAGTCGAAGTTTCCACCAACGGCGGGTCAAGTTGGACGGCTGCCGCGCTCACGCCGCCGGTCTTATCGAAGGCGCTCACTCGATTCCGGCTCGCCTGGCAGTGGGACGGCAGTCCCGCAACGCTGATGAGCCGCGCCACTGATGAAAAGGGAGCAGTACAGCCGACGCGTGCTTCGTGGATTTCGCAGTACTCGCCGGTGCAGTTCTATCACTTCAATGGCATTCAGGGCTGGCGCGTCGAGGCCGATGGGACGGTGAAGCATGTCTACGTTTAAATTCGGCGTTCTGTTGATCGCTGCGCTCTTCATTTCGTCCGCGTCGTACGCGCAGCAGCATCCCAATCTCGGCCGTCCGCTGACGCCCGAAGAAATCAGCAAGCTCGATATCACCGTGGCGCCCGATGGCAGTGGCTTGCCGCCCGGAAGCGGTTCGGTCTCGCAAGGAGCCAAGGTATACACCGACAAATGCCAATCCTGCCACGGGCCCAAAGGACAAGGCGGACCGCAGGACCAACTCACCGGCGGCGTAGGCACGATCGCTTCCGCCAAGCCGGTGAAAACGCCGGTCAGCTATTGGCCAACCGCGACGACGATTTTTGACTACGTGCGGCGCGCCATGCCTCTGCAATCTCCGGAGTCGTTGACCAACGATGAAGTCTATGCCGTGACCGCGTATTTGCTTTCCGTCGACGCCGTCATTCCGCAGGACGCCGTGCTCGATGCCAAATCCTTGCCGCAAGTCAAAATGCCCAATCGCGACGGATTTGTGCGCTGGTGGCCGGTGCCCAAGCGCTGACAAGCCTTAGGGGCGAGGACAACGGCCCGCGACCAAACACCGACGCATTTGAGGGTATCATCACGAGGGCGCGTCGTGCGAAAGGGCCGCTTCGCCCTTCAAAGCGCACCCGGCTGGCACCCTTTGCATTTGTGAAGCAGTTCGAGAGGGCCTGATGAAAGCAGTCCGTTACCTTGCGTGTTTCCTTGGCGTCATCGCGGCATTTGGCCTCGCCGTCCATCTTGGGTATGGCGCCGCGGCGGCGGCATTGCCGGCGGCGGCTTCGGGTTTTGTACTGGTCGCGCACGGCGGCGCCGGTGATTACAGCGCGATGACGACAGAACAGATTGAAATGCGCCGCGAAGCGATGGTGAAAGCCGTGCATGCGGGCTATGCGATTCTGGCAAAAGGCGGCGCCGGACTCGACGCCGTCGAAGCTACGATCCGCGTCATGGAAGATTCCGGGCAATTCAATGCCGGCCGCGGCGCGAACTACACCAAGGAAGGCGTTCCGGAAATGGACGCGGCCATCATGGATGGCCGCACGTTGCAAGCGGGTTCGGTGGCAGCGCTCAAGCACATCGCCAATCCCATTCACCTCGCGCGCCTGGTGATGGAAAAGACGCCGCACGTGATGCTGGTCGGCGAAGGCGCCGAGGAGTTTGCCAGATCGCAGGGCATCGAATTGGTATCGCCGTTTTACTTCTACAATCAACGCCAATGGGAACAGTACAAGAAGGCCAAATCCGCGGGAGAAAAGAAAGGCGCCGCAATCCTCACAAGCGATGACAAGCATGGCACCGTTGGCGTTGTGGCCCTGGACAAGGCAGGCAATCTCGCGGCGGGAACTTCCACCGGTGGAACTGTCATGAAAATGCCCGGGCGCGTGGGCGATTCACCCCTCATTGGTGCGGGAACATACGCCAACAATGAAGGCTGCGCCGTGTCCGCTACAGGCACGGGCGAATATTTCATCCGCAACATCGTCGCGGCGGATATCTGCGAGCGCGTGCGCTACCTGCACGTCTCAGTCGAACAGGCGGCCGACGACGTCGTGATGAAAGAGCTTGTGAAGCAGCATGGCGATGGCGGCGTGATTGCTCTCGATCGCAACGGAAATGTTGCCACGCCGTTCAACACGCAGGGCATGATGAACGCGACGCTTCGAGCAGACGGGAAGATTACGATTCAAGGCTGGAGCAAGAGCGCAAAGCCGATCGTCATCTCGGCGAAATGAATCGTTCGGGAGGGATTCACAATGGCGGCCCGCGCTGATTTTGAAGCCGAGAAGTGGAATCGGCGCCAGGTGCTCCGGCGATTCGGAATCGTCGCCGCGGGCGCGTTTGCCGTTGGCGCTATTCCTAAATGCTTTGCGCTCACCGTGGCGGAAGGTTCCGGCGGCGGTAAATCCTTCCCGGTGACGACAGTCAATCATCTGAATCTTACGTCCGCCAATTACAAGCGCAGCCGCGATTTCTACGTGGACCTTTTTGGCATGCGTGTGGCCTGGGACGACGGCCGGCAGTGCGCCCTGGAATTCGGCAGCCTCACCTCGCCGAACGGCATGTACATCCGCCCGCTTACGAAACCGGGCGAAAAGCCCACCATCGGCCACATGGCCTTCGGCATTCCGAATTTCATGTCGCAGAGGGCGGCGATGAAGGCTGAGCTCGTGCGCCGAGGCGTGAAAAATATCCGCGAGGATGGCGAAGTCGGATGGAGTTGCGATGATCCCTCCGGCTACCCGCTGAACATCTGGGTTCCGGAAAAAAACAGGGCGATGTTTCCCGGCGCCGCTGGACCGTGCGAAATCGCGTCGTCAGCAAAATGTAAAACGGCGTTCGACGCCGGCGTCAAAAATCTAGGCTCCGCTCCGAAGCCGAACGCGAAAAGCTTTCACCCCGTGGGCTTCAGCTTCATCATTCTGAATGTTCCGGATGTCGCGAAAGAACGTGATTTTTATCGCGATCTGTTGGGAATGAGAGTGGTTTCCGATGTATCGCAAACACCCGGGGCTGAAGAATGTTATTTGCGATTCGGGCAAAACACACTTGTCCTCCGCAAGCTCGGCGGTCCTGGAGGAAAGCCATACTGCAACCAATTTGGTTTTGCAGTGGCGAAAAGCTCCATGGAAATTGAAAGTGAACTGATGCGCCGTGGGTTCAAATCTGAGCCAGACTCGAAATTGGGTGGCTGGACGATCTCCGATCCCAGCGGTTTTCGCGTCGGCATCTCGAGTTGATTGCTCGCCGCGGTAAGCGTTTCGCGTACGAAGTCACTGCTTGAGCGCGGGATTCACGTAGCCGTGCTTCAAGACTTTTTTCAAGTCCGGCCGGATGCTCAAATACGTGATGTGGTCGGGAATCGCCGAGAATCCGTGCGGCACGTGCTCCGGAATAATGATCACATCGCCAACTTTCACGTTTCGGCTGGTGTACCCGACCATCGTGCCCGCGCACGATGGACCATTCAAAACCGTTGTGACTTCGTCGGTTGGCCCCGAGCGCTTTCCGTTGACGATCGTGCCGCCGGTGATCAGCGTCCCGCCGCCGGATACGACCACATAGCTCTCGGCCGTGTCGTCGTGGAAGATCCCGTTGGGACCGGTAGCGCCGGCCCGTTTCTCGCCGCAAGCCTGAGCAGCATTCGCTGCCGCCGCCGGCGCCACATTTCCGCCGCCAGCTGCGCTCGCGCCGCCAGCAGGTTTCAGTGCGCCGCGCTGAACAACGGCGACGCCGAGCTGATACTGGCCCATATCGATCACGCGAATGGTATTGTCGGGAATCGTGCGGTGAATCTCCGCCGAGTGTTTCAACACGGACTGGATCTCTTCGTCGCTGATGTACACGCCGTCTTTGGGCGCTTGCGCCAAAGCGACTGCCGAACAAAAGGCAGGAAGTAATGCAAAGACGAGCAGGATTTTGTTCCTCATGGCCGGCTCCTCCCTTAAAGCGTCCCGCGGAGTCTATATCAGCGAACTCGGTGCTCCAAGAGCATCGCGAGCTACAGGCAATAAAGCCGGTTCTTCCGTTTCGGCCCGCAATTTACAATGGATTTGTTTCGCCAAGGAAGTTATGCCCATTCCGGAAGGAGATTTATGGAAACTGCGGCGGCAATACTAACGAAATTGGCCTTCGAGCAGAATGACGGATTGAAATCCCAATTGCAGGCATTCGGTGTGGCCACGCCGCAAGGCGCCGAGGCGGTAATCCTTCCCGTGTACCGCGAGATTCTGGCGGCGCTGGAGCGGGGCTCATCCGGGACCAGCGGCTACGTGGCGCAGCAGAAGCGGTAGGGTGCCAGGACTACTTGCCTGGCCCGCGGACGGCGGGCTCTCTGATCCTCTTCGTGAACGAGTTTTCTTCGGACCATACGCAGGGCAACTCGCTCAATTCGACGCCGGGGCGCAGCTTCATGATGCGTTGCGGCGCGACAATCGGCTTGGTATAGGCTTTGGGATCGTCGACTCGGATGTTGTAAACGATGGTGTCGTGGTCCATGCGCTGGTAACGCTCGGTGACGCGCATCTCATCGCTGTGGGGATAGCCGGTTGCGCCGAGCCAAGTCTTGTCGTTGAAGCCGCTCGATTCAACAACCAGGGTGTAGTCGCCTTCCCAATGGCCGATGGCGTATCCATACCAGGTGGGATCGGGGTCCGTTGGCAGCGGCCGCCCATCGGTCCATATCGGCCGCCAGGCATGTTCGCGCTCGAAGAACTGAACGATCTTGGCGGGAGTTTGAACAAACTCGAAAGGCGTGGGGAAGAACATCAGGCGAGGGAAGCCGCTGGGGTCGCATTGCAGGATGGGGTCGTTGCCGGCAGGTATTGCTCTAGGACCGTATCCTGGCTTCTCGGTGTCAAACCTCGCCTGCGCCCACGGAGTCATTGGCGGCATGTCTTTATCCGGCGCGATTCCTTCGGAGCCGCCGGCGCCCTGTAGGAGCCACACCCCGGATATATCGCGCTTTGGCGCGGGAGCGGCCGAATTGCTCGCGATTTTCGTCTGCGCGCTCGCCGCCGTAGAAGCCGCGAATGCCACCGCCAAGAGCGCCAAGGCTGTGAGGATCGGCGCAACGAATCGCATTCGCATGTCTTACCTCTGGTCCATCTTCAGGACATGACCGTCATCGAAGACGATTTTCCCGGTTTTCTCGCCGGAAAATCCGACGGGCGCCCCGCTCTTGGCGGGAACGAGCGTTATCGCAATATGGTCTCCGACTTTTATGGAATCCCGTGTCCAGCCATTGCGTTTCAGGATTCCGGGACTTTGCGATTCGACAGACCAGGCTACGACGTTGCCCTTGTCATCTTTGACATCGAGATAGATCTGGCAATGGGGATTCGACCATACGAATTCGGTTACATTTCCGGTGATCGTGGTCGGATGCTGCTCATCGTACGCAACGTTACCGTGGTGCGCCGCCAAAGGCATGCTGACGGCAAATAGAGCCAGCGTCCCAGCGACGAGAGTTAGAAATTTCACGTTCATAAATCGCCTCGTAAACGCGGTCACAGTCCCGCTACTCGGTCATAAAGCGCGGACTCCACCCGCAGCGAAGAGTACTCTGGGAAGACGACAGCTTCAAGAGGCGCGCATGGAACCGCTGTTTCGGATGGCGTCTTGGTTCTGTAGCCAACTCCCTCAGATCACCGAGATCGATTGAGTAGTTTGCCCGACAGGGCTGTAAGCGGCTTTGCCGAGTTCCGCCGAGGGGTCACTGAAGGATTGCCTACCTTGTTTGTGATCCTCCGGCGTACATCCAGCAAGAACCAAGCGCCAATCAAATATATGTCTGTCGGGATGGGATTTTCGATGAAGGAGATTCACATGCGTCTACACGTACCGCTCATCTCTGGCTTACTTTTTGTGGCCATTGCCATATCGGTTCCTCATACCGCATGGGCTCAAAACGCGGCTGACCATGCCGGGACGCCCGTGCACATGGTGGTCAGCGTGGAGCCGAAACATGGCAATGAAGTCCCCATGATCACGCAA
Source organism: Candidatus Acidiferrales bacterium (assembly GCA_035650755.1). GTDB lineage: Bacteria > Acidobacteriota > Terriglobia > Acidiferrales > UBA7541 > Palsa-189. Next base: position 126,464 of record DASRHB010000032.1, on the reverse strand, counting down.
CAGGACGTGATCGTGAACCAGGGGAAGGACCGGCGACCGGTCACGAGTTGGGTGCCAGCTACGGGAGATCATGCCGGTCTGGAATTGGCGATTCTGATCGACGATAGCGCGGGTTTTAGTTTTGGTTCGCAGATGGATGACATCCGTTCTTTCATCAACGAACAGGCGCCCAAAACCTTGGTTGGCGTCGGGTATATGCAGAATGGCACGGTGAGCATGGTGCAAGAGTTTACCCAGGATCATGCTGCGGCGGCCAAGTCTCTGCGCTTGCCGCAAGGTTTCATCGGCGCAAACGCCAGCCCCTATTTTTCATTGCGCGATTTCATCAAGAGGTGGTCTACAAATCCTGAGTACCCGCGACGTGAAGTGCTCATGATCACCAGCGGAATCGACACATTTTACGGCGGCGGCTATCCCGACCCGTATGTAGATGAGGCAAGTAAAGATGCGCAGTGCGCGGGAGTCGTGGTGTTTTCGATTTATACCCCTGATGCGGGGCATTTCGGACATACCTATTGGCGAATCTACTGGGGCCAGAACTATCTCGCACAACTTGCGGAAGAGACGGGCGGCGAATCGTATTATTTCCTGGGAGGACAGGCGCCGGTGGCGTTTCAACCGTATCTCAATGAGATGAATATGCGCCTTGGACACCAATACCTGCTTACATTTCAGGCAAAGCCGGAAACCAAAGCGGGAACAGAGCCGGTGAAGGTCTCCAGCGAAATTCGCGGTGTGGACTTGTTCGGGCAGACACGAGTCTGCGTGCCGGGAGCGCAGACTCGTTAGTCACGCACTGCTCGTCGGAATGGAGCGAAAAGCGGTTCTCTATTGCGCCGAAAAGGCCAGCAGTACGTTGCCTGGATAGCCTGTGCCGAACTGATATCCGGAACCCACGTAAAGCATGCCGCCGACAATCGTGGGCCCCGCGGAGGCCATAGTGCCGCCGTTCGCCTTTATGCCGTTGAGGGTCTGGAAGTCGCGGTGCGTATTGAACTCCCAAATCTCTTTACCGTCGGTGGTGGAGAAAGCGCGCAGCATGCCATCCCAGCCGCCCGAAAACACAACGCCGGGAATTACGGTCAAAGCAGCGGTCTGACCCTCCCATTGGCCGGCAGTTTTTTGTCCCGGCAGGGGAGTAAACCATTTCTTTGCGCCTGTCTTCAGATCGACGGCGGCGATTCCGCCGCTGCGCAATCCGAAGTAGGCGTTCTGATCGTCGGCCGCGCCCCCGAAGGTGATCATTCCGAGCGCGAGTTTATCGACAAGCTGCACTTTCCACAGCAGCTTGCCCTGCTGATCGGGATCATGCGCCCAAACCATGCCGCTCTTTTGGGCTGCGATCAGAACTCGGTGACCGTCGGGAAGCGCCTTCAGAATCATCGACGAACCGAAATCGAAATCGGGGCCGAGCGGGTCGGGGCAGTTTTCGGAAATTCCGTCTGGATTATTGGTGCCGCCATTTCCGCATCCTGAGAGCCAGGAGTCATTCTCGGTGTCTTGCACTGACCACAAAACTTTGCCCGTACTCATATCGAGCGCCATAACGGCGTCGGTGTTCTTGGGCGTAGGCAGAGTGTAAGCGTCGCCAGTGCCGATGTAGATCGCGTTGTGTTTGGTATCGACGGTTGGCGCCGCCCAAACCGCTCCGCCGGCGGGCCCAAAGTGCTGAATTCCCTTGGCGCTCTTCTTTGTCGGTTTCGGCGGATCAGGAATGATGTAAGTCTTCCAGATCTGTTTTCCGCTCTTGGCATCGAGGGCGGTGACGCTGCCGCGGAATGTACAGCAGGGGTAGGTAAAACTCTGACCGGCAGAACGCTCTTCCGCTGAGGCCATCGGTACAAATAACTTTCCTTCGTACAAGGTCGGCGCGCCGGTGATTTGAGCAACCGGGTGGTCATCTATTTTGGTCTTCCAAAGCAGCTTGCCCGTGTCGGCGTCCAGGGCGAAAGCATTTGCTTTTTGATCGCCGGCGTAGACAACGTACTTTGCCGATCCCATGCCTTTCGCGGGAGCCACAGTTGGGGCGACACGCATTGCGCCGTCGGCCTGGTATGACCAGTAAACGCAGCCGCTTTTCGCATCGAGCGAATAGACCGTGCCGGCATCCGAGCCGACGAAAATGCGGCCACCCGCGATCGTAGGCTGGCCATGCGCTTCTTCGGCCAGGGGAAATCCGAAAGCCCATTTCAGCTTCAGGTTGGGAACCTGCCCTGGAGCTAAACCCGCAGCACTCGCGGGTTGAAAGCGCGCGTTCGTCATGGGGTCGGCGCCCCAGCCATTCCATGATGACGCGGCGTCTATGTCTTTCATTGGCGGATCGGCGGTGCATTGGTTGGGCATCTTCTTGGCATCGGCTATTTCGGCGATGCCGAGTTTGAGACCGCCGAGATAGGCCGCGACGGTTTTCTTATCATCGTCCGATAGCTTCTGGATCTGCGTGTGAGGAGCTTTGGAGAGCGCGGCGTAGACGGCCTCGGTTTTCATTTTCCGCAGCACGGAAGCATCGGGCGCCTTCTGATTTTGGGCGCTCTGATGACAACTGGCGCATTTAGATTCGAACAGGTGCAGGCCGACCGTAGACTGAGCAAGCGCCTTGTCGGATGTCGCGAGGACTGCCAGGCATACGACGACGCCAAGCGCGAACGTGAGTCGTTTCATAAATGCATACTCCTATTTAGGCTCTCAACGTATCTGAGAAAACATATGCCTACGGTTATCGTGCGTCAAGATGCGCCGCAAGCGGGTAGTGATTCATTTTGCCTTGGCGTCCGGCTGAGCTCAGCCAAGTTGCACCCCAGCACGTAAAACGTGTGCCGGGGCCCCGCACGAGATTCCTCATCCTCGCCAAAGCGCGCGATTTCCGGGCAGCCCGAGACCTCAAGCGCGGAAATCGCGCTGTTCGTCTTCGGAATGACAGGTCCGGGAAGGCGAGGAGGCAAAATGAGTCACTACGCGCAGGCGGCTCTCAGTTCCGGCCAATGCTTTTCTCAACGTTCTCCGGCACAGGAAACACAACGTAGGGGTTATTGGTATCTGTTTTTGTGATGGTGAGTTCGAGAACGGGAGAGCCGCCTTGCTTCTGGACGATGTGCGTAGGGAAGGGAATATCCGTGGTGATTTCGCTTATATCTTTATAGTCGGAGTAGGTCGTTTCCTTGAGCACGTTACCGGCGCTGCGCGTTTCGACGCGTTCGACCTGGTTTTTGGCATTGAGAGTCACTTTCATGGTGATCCCGTCGAGCGGCGCCGAGAGCGGAAACGTCAAAACGGTGGTTCCTCCTTCGTCAGTGACCGTGGCGGCCGGCCCGGCTTTCGCGGCCATCTTCAGCGCGCCAAAGGGCAGGGTCCACAGTTGCAGCATGCGGTCTCTTGCAGCTTGGGGAACGGGTGTGGCCGTGGTGCCGGGCATGAAACCGGCGCCAGGAACAGATTCGTTCCAGGCGAACTTTCCGCTGACGACCTCAATCTGCCGCTGCGGCACAGCAGGCGGCAAGGTTCCGCCGCCCTGGGTTGGCCCATCGGAATTCGAGCGCGTCATGTCAACGCGCATTGCGGGAACGGCGTAGCTCAAACTCGCGTGATAGCTGACGTTGACTGCGGGCGCGGCAGATCCGCGCTGGGCAGCCTGACCCAAACCATAGGCGATGCCTGTTCCCCAATACTCGAGCGTGTTGACGGCATCAATTCGCTGCGGCCCGCGAATCATGCCGAGAGCGTACTCCGCGTTTTTGATAACGGCCTGTGCATCCTGAGCGCGCGTACACGGAGCGGCGAACGGTATCGTGATCGCCAGGAAGCAGAACAACCGGCGAGAGTATGAGAGGCTTTGAATTTTAGTGGCGTTCCTTCGTGTCTTGCAGTGACATCCCTTTAACTTTTAATGATGTTCCTTCGTGACAAGGTGCGATAAATCATGCTCGACGCAGGGCAGCGTTTCCGTCAACCAGGCCTTGGGGTCTGGATTCAGCTTTAGCGTACGCGCATTCATGGTCCAGGGCCTGATCAGCACGTCCGGATCATCAACGGTAGCCTGCCAGATGAGCGTATCGCCATCGCGATGCATGCGCTCGATGACGTGCATATTTTCACTGTGGAAATAGCCGGTAATATCGAGCCAACTCGTGTCGTTGAATCCGATCGTATCGATGACGAATGTGTCGCCTTCCCAATGGCCGATGGATTCGCCTTTCCAGGTGCCATCCAGATCGTCGAGCGGCGTATGCGAGCGGCCGTCGGTGGGAATAATGCGGTAGGCATCACCCCAGCCCTCGGCGGCGGGGCTGACGTAAAGGAAGACCATCTCCTTCGGTGTCTGAACGATTTTCGCGGGAGCGCCCATGCGGGGGACGCCGGCAGGCATGCAGCCGAAAGAAGGATCGGCCTTGTTGCCGTTCTGATCGAGTTGTCGAACTTTGTCCCAAAACTCCGGTTTGTACAGGGGCTTATTAGGATCGGATCTGCGGATCAGAGCGTTGTCGCGCTCGAAATTTTCTAGCTTCCCGTCTCTGGAGGCGAGATTCTGGGCCAGCGGATCGTCGCTCTGGACGAAGGGAGCCCTCTGGCCGATCCAGATTCCGCTTAAATCAGGATGGCCGTCGGATGCGCGCGGAGTGCTTTGTTTCGATTGAGCTAGCGCCGGAATGCACACCAAGCCCACGATCGCAGTCAGAAGAAGACCATTAAGAAGTCGTGGCATATTACCTGCCGCCTTGCGTTACTTGGCGTTCGGATCTGAGGTCCAGATGGTGAATTTGCGGCCGTCGGGCAGGGTCACGTCCCTGATTAACCCGGCGTCGCTACCATCCTTGGCGGCGACGGCGTTTATGGTGACCGTATCACCGGCCTTAAGGCCGCCTCGATCTGCGCGACTCAACCCGGCCCTGCGTAGCGCGCCGGGCCCTGCCATTTCAAATGCCCAGTGCTTCACATTTCCGTTTTCGTCTTTTACATCGAGATAGAGATAGGAATGAGGATTGATCCATTCCACCTTGGTGACCACGCCGGTTATGGTAAGCGGCTTATTCAGATCAAACTCGGCCTGGACGGAATGGTGGGCCCAAGCCACGAGCGAGATCATCAGCAAACAAGTAAGGGCCGACAGAGCAAACAGTGCGCGCTTCATTGCGGAACCCCCGATTAACAGACGGTTAGCAGAAATGAATTACAGGTGTCAAGGTAATTTAGGTACCTCAAGACGACAGGGACTGTGCGGTGATAGCTTGAGTCCCGAACGCCAAGGAATCTGAGGTATTAATGCGCCGTTTGCAATACCGCTGTGAGCGCGCTCTCGAGGTCGGCATATAGGAAGCGATATCCCAGGCTTTGGAGTTTCTGTGGATAAACCTTTTGACTTGCCAGGAGCAGCGCATCGGCCATTTCGCCTAAGGCCATCCGCAGAACGAAAGCAGGGGTGGGGAGAATTGCGGGCCTGCGGAGCACTCGGCCGAGCTTCGACGAAAACTCGGCATTTCGAACTGGATTCGGCGAAACGGCATTTGCCGGGCCGCTGAGGAGATTTGCCTCCAGGGCGAACGAGACGATGGCAACGATATCGTCCAATGCGATCCATGACATCCATTGGCTGCCCGAACCGACTTTGCCGCCAAAACCGAGCCGGAAAGGCAGCGCGATGCGCGGTAAGGCGCCACCTTCTCTGGCGAGGATGATACCGAAGCGCAAAATGACCACGCGCGCACCGAATTCCGATGCCCGAGCAGATTCCGCCTCCCAGTCGGTTGTGAGTTGCGCCAGAAAATCACCGCCGGGATCGCTGGATTCGGTTAATTCTTCCTCTCCGCGATCTCCGTAGTAGCCAATCGCCGATGCCGCAATGAAGACTTGAGGTGGCCGCTGGAGCTGGCGCAGGGAGGCGATGAGGTTGCGGGTGGCCATAATCCGGCTGTCGCGCAATTCGCGTTTCCAAGCTGGAGTCCAGCGGCGACCGGCAATCGATGCTCCGGCGAGATGGATGACAGCATCGATATCCGCGGCTCTGGAGTTGAGAATTCCGGACTGGGGATTCCAGGGGACCTGGGGCAGTTCCCGAGCGGTGCGGACCTTGCTGCGGAGTCTGGTTCCGGCACGAACTAATCTTGTTATGGCGTGACCTTGATGACTGAGGTGATCGACAACGGCGGAACCAACCAGCCCCGTAGAGCCCGAAATTAAAATTTTCACCCAGCGCTCCGACCTGTAAGCCCGAGCTGCGGCCCCGTGTGTGGTTCACTTCTTTGTCAATAACATGACGATATAGCGATAGAGCGCGCCACGTCAAGTTTTAATGCCCGCGCGATCGGAGGAATGCTCGATCGTGGCCCGGAGCGTTGAGCGCCGGAATTGACCTGCCATGGCCAGAAACGGATAGAATAAACGCATGCGCGTGCGAGTCTTATTTTTTGGACAACTGAAAGAGATCGTGGGACGCGACGAGGAGTACGCGGAGCTTGGTGATGGGGCGCGTCTGCAAGATCTGTTCGATAGCTATGGCCGGCGCTACCCCAAGCTTGCCGGATTCCGCCTGTCCGTGGTTGCCTCCATCAATCAGTCCTTGGCCGATTGGGGTTCACCGCTGGCCATGGGAGACGAAGTGGCCTTCTTGCCGCCGGTGAGCGGAGGCGCCGGAACAGCCGCGCAGGAAAAAAGCGAGGCCATCGTCGAGCTCGTGCGCGAACGGATTCAAACCGAGGAGATCAGCGCCAGACTGAAAGCTCCAGAGGACGGAGCCATAGTCGTGTTTGAGGGCATCGTACGCAACCACTCTCAGGGGCGCCGCACTTTGTATCTCGACTATGAGGCTTACGAGGCGATGGCGCTGAAAGAAATGAAGGCGATCGCCTCGGCGATGCGGAGTCAGTTTGGCATTGACGGCGTCGGTATTATCCATCGACTCGGCCGGCTGCAGATTGGGGAGGCCAGCGTGTTGGTCGCGGTGACCTCGGCACACCGCGCGCAAGCTTTCCAGGCATGCCGTTATGGCATCGACACGTTGAAGCGAACCGTCCCGATCTGGAAGAAGGAATACTTCGAAGACGGGGCGGTATGGGCCGAAGGCGAAATACCTCCGCTGCCATCCAATTCCAACAAAATGGAATCTATGAAGTGAGGCGCCAGCTTAGGCGTCATCTCTTGTCGAAAATCTCTCCAACACATTTCAGATCATCAGCGATAAAGGTCATTTTTTGCCTCATTGCGGGCATCGCTGTGTTGTGTATTTCCGTCGCAGGGTCGCAGAACCGCAGTGCGGACGAGCGTTCCGCCATCCGTGTCGACGTGAACCTGGTGAACGTGATAGCCAGTGTTCTGGATCAGAACAATCGGCCCGCTCCCGATCTCAAAGTGGACCAGTTCGAATTGTACGAAGATGGGAAGCCACAGAAGATCGAAGTCTTCGAACCCGAAACGCAGCAGCCGCTCGATTTGGCGTTGATGGTGGATTCAAGCTTGAGCGAGGTGAAAGAGTTGCAGTTCGAAACCGAAGCTGCGGCTCGGTTTATTGGCCAGGTGGTGCGCCCGGAAGATCGCGTGGGAATTTTCGAATTCGCGGATGCGGTCACGCAGCTGGCGAATTTTTCAGCGAACGTGCCGCAATTGCAGGCGGCGGTGCGGCATGTGATGCCGGGCGATGGCACGGCGCTTTATGATGCGGTGTACCTCGGTTCCGACGCCCTCGCCAAAGCTCCCAACGATCGCCGCAAAGTTCTCCTCCTTTTAACTGATGCAGGTGAAACGACCAGCCGGGCGGATTTCGAGACCGCGCGACGCGCAGCGCTGCGTGCTTCAGCACTGCTCTATACGATTGTCATTCGTCCGGTGAAGAACGAGAACGGGCGTAACACCGCCGGCGAGCACGCGCTGGAGACAATCGCCGACACCACAGGCGGAGCCATGTACTATCCGGATGAACTCTCGCAACTCGACGGCATTTTCGAGCGCATTAATCGGGAGCTTCGCACTCAATATCGGCTGGGGTACTACCCGAATCCGCGGCCCGCGGAGGGCACCTACCGCTCGATCGAAGTTCGCGTGAAAGGTAACTACACCGTTCGCTACAGGAAAACCTACTATACTGGCGGGCTGGCAAACTAAGGCCCATTATCAATGGCAAATCAATTCTTGGAAGCGGCCGTGGAAACGGCGCTGGAAGCAGGCGAAATCCTGGTTGCGGAGTTCGAGCGCCCGGTAAAGATCAGTTATAAAGGCGAGGTGGACATTGTGACGCAGGCGGATCGCCGCTCGGAAGCGGCGATTGTCACGCGCTTGCACAGATATTTTCCCAAGCACGCGATTGTAGCGGAGGAAGGCGGTGGCCAGGAAGGCGACGCCATTCATCGCTGGATTGTTGATCCACTCGATGGCACAACCAACTTTGCCCACGGCTACCCGTGTTTTGCTGTGTCGATCGGGCTCGAAGCGGCCGGGGAACTGCACGTAGGGGTGGTTTACCAGCCCATCACGAAAGAGCTGTTTACCGCTTCAGCGGGCGGGGGCGCTTTTCTCAACGAGAAGCCGATCCGAGTTTCCCGTATCGAGCATCTCTCCACGAGTTTGTTGGCGACCGGATTCCCGAGCCACAAGCGCGCGCGCAATCCAAACATTCACTACTACTGGAATTTTACCTTGCGCTCGCACGGAGTCCGGCGAAATGGCTCTGCGGCGATGGATCTTGCGTCCGTTGCGTGCGGGCGTTTCGACGGGTTTTGGGAGTTCGGTCTGCATCCGTGGGACACCGCAGCCGGCACGCTTCTGGTTCGCGAGGCTGGAGGCAAGGTGACCACGTTTTCGGGTGAGCTTTATCGTCCCGGGGATTACGAAACGCTGGCGTCGAATGGTCTCGTTCACGGTGAGTTGCAGCAGTTAACCGCAAATATCCAGCAGCAGATCGCAACCGCTCCGGAGCTGCCGCATGTACCTGTTCCAGGGGCCGAATAACTTTTCAGTTTCTTGTCATTCGGCCGTGATTGACGCATTTGATTCAGCAGTGCTAGTCTCGACGGGTCTTACGGTTTTACATGTAAGCGGCCTCGTAATGGCATCTACGCCTTGCAAATCGGTGTTGGAGTGCCATGATTATAGGTATGGGCAGCTTCCGCACATACCCACTTGCGGGCCACTGGACGGCACTGCGCAATCGTTATCTCGGCCGGCGACAGCTGAAGAAGCGCGTAATTCGCAGGAGCTCTCAACAAATGCGGGTTGTCGGATCACGATTTCGTGGCGGTCTCTCCATCACACCGCAGCGTATTTGGCTGAGTGGGTTGCCGGAACAGTTCCGCGGTTTCCGCATACTGCAACTCAGTGATATTCACCACAGCTTGTTTGTGCCTCTGGACCAGGTTGCCGCAGTCGTGGAGCTGGCGAACAGTCTCAAACCGGACCTGGTTGCGCTGACAGGTGATTTCGTAACCTATTCTCGTGCGTCAATTGAGCCTGTCGCGGAGATACTCGGCTGTCTCCGGTCGCGGTGCGGGGTGTTGGCGGTGCTGGGGAATCACGATTTCCGCGTGGGGGCGGAAGCGGTAGAGATGGCCCTGCGGCGGCATCGCATTCAAGTGTTACGGAATCGGCATCGCTCGCTGCAAAAGCGAGGGGCGACGCTGTTTCTGGCCGGAGTAGACGATTACGGCTACGGTGCGGACCTCAAGCGGGCTATGCAAGGAATTCCTGACGACGCGCCGACGGTGCTTCTCGCGCATAATCCGCGCCTGGTAACTGCCGCGGCGTGCCGCGGAGTCAGCCTGGTCTTGTCGGGCCACACCCATGGCGGCCAGGTGAATTTCCCGCTATTGGGCACCGTTTACGGACGTTCGCCCGAGCAGATGCGATTCAAGATCGGTTGGGACCGTCTGGGCGGCACGCAGATTTATGTCAGCCGCGGCATCGGGACCATCGTCCTGCCCTTGCGATGGCGATGCCCGGCCGAGGTTCCCCTGCTGGAACTTGAGCCGCACGATCGCAGAGACGCTGGGCCGTGGTATTTCGAACAATGGACGTACCCAATCCCCCGGACACTTTCGACTTTAGGCCTTCCCGTCCACTAATTCTGTTGACCCGCAGCTAAGAAATGGCGAGGCCGCAAGGCTTCACTCTGGTTTTTTGTTGCGCTGAACCTGCAGACGCATGGCAGCGGTGCGCAGCGTCTCCGACACATTTCTGTTGGCGGAGAGTTTTTTCAAGTCGGGAGCCGTGATGCTCGGCAGCATATGGAGAGTGACGTCGAGCGGGGTCTTAGGATTGTTCATCAGGTTCATGACGACCGTATAGTTCCGCCTGAACTTTCTAGCCGTGGCAATGAGGCGCAAGACTTCGTCGGTGAGACTGGCCATAGAAGCAAATGTTTCCACCTCGCGATCGGTGAGCCTGGACGATTGCAGCACGGCTCGCTGCACCACTTTGCAGGGGTCGCGGATCAAGGCCATGCGTTCTTCACGATTCCCTTTCAGGGCCAACTGTACGCGCTCAACGACGCGCATGCCGGCGAGGCGTTGCAGGAGGGTAGTGCGATTTTCATGCGAGATGTCGATATCCGCCACTGCGGCAGCAAAGGCGGATTCAGTTTCAGGTTTATCGGCGACGAGTTCTTCCAGCTGCTGACGCTGTTCGGCTGTCAGCGATGCGGACTGCATGAGAGCCGCTGCCAGGGAGCGATTGGAGCTCAACTGGTCGAGATCTTGCATCAGTTCCTGAACCGCGGAAGTCGCCAAGGCTTTGACTGCGGGGACGAGGAATTCGGCGGGACAGCGCGGACTTTTTACCAGCGTCAACGCGATGGGCGGTTTGTCGATGAGGTTGCGTCCACAGTACCGAAAAAGTTGAATTGCGGGATGATCTCCAGAAAGCGCTGCCGCGAAGGCGTCTGCGGGTTGAGTGAGCAGCGCGTTTTCGGCGCGTTCTCGGACAAGATCGTCGGCATCTTCGCAAAGAATTGCCAGCAATTCCGCTCGTTCGACCGGCGTTAGTCCGGCCGAACCGGCGCAAACGGCGAGCTTACGCTCGCGGGTCGTGCGGCCCGACAGGACCTCGTCGTAGACCTCCGAGCTAATCGGCGCCTCCGGTTTTGGGTTTCAAATCGTCACGGGTGAGAGTGGCATTGCCAGGTTGGCCTGGCGGCCCAAGTGGGGCAAGCGTCTGGCCATTCAGCTCCAGCAGGAGAGCTCCGGCATCGTTCGCAGAGATATCAATAGTGGCTTGCGCGCTGAAAGTGCGGCTTTGTCCTGCGATCATGCTGCCTTCAAAGACTTTGGTTCCGTCAGCAGAAACGGTAACCGAGGTTTCCTTGCCTGCTTCGATTTTGAGTTCAAGCGCCGGCGCCTGATTTTCCGGGGCAGTTCCGGAGACAGTGGGAGCGGCAGCATCGACAGAAGGATTGCTCGCAGCAACTTGCGCGGCAACCGGCCGTTGAGCGGGCGCCGCGGCCTCGACGCTCCTGTGGCGAACGAATTTGTCGTGCCACCTCCAAGTGAACCAAGCGGCGCCTAGCAGTACGCAGATGGTGCAGGCCGTGAGGACAGGAACGAGGCGCCGCCGCCGGTTTATTCTGGGAATCTGTATTACGATGGGTGTCGACAGGCTGGTTTGAGACTTCTGCTCGTTCATTGCGGCATCGTATTGGGTCAGCAGATCGTCTTCATCGAGTCCGAGAAAGCGAGCAACACCGCGGACAAAGCCGCGGTTAAAAACACCACCGGGGAGAATCTCCCACTGTTCACTTTCAAGAGCTTCCAAGTAACGAGCCGTGATGCGCGTGGCCGTGCAGACTTCGTCACGCGAAACACCTCGGAGTTCGCGTTCTCGTTTCAGACGTTCGCCGAAGCCGGATGCACTCATACGCCGTGCCGCAAAATCATTCTCGGTCATACTAGGCGGCGCCCGGCAAAGCTGTCAAACCCCGGGTAAGGGCGTTCTTCTAAACAGGAACCAATCAGGAACATTAGGTTGACTGTTCCATTGCACCGCGTTTGGGCGGGTGCCTATAATTCTTGCATTTGTACAGCAGGAGCGGGCGTCCGCAAAGTTTGACGGATAAAATGTCAGAAACAAAAGCGTTTACGGGCATCGAGCGCCGCCGAAATCCCGGGGCTCCTATGGAGCGCAGAGAAGCGGGGGAAGTTGCCGTTTTTCACGAATTGGGAAAAGCGCTTACTTCTTCACTGCAATTGGACCAAGTCCTGCGCACAATCATGGAGAAGATTGACGAATTTCTTCATCCGGACACCTGGTCCATGCTGCTGGTGGACGAAGTCAAACAGGAACTTTATTTTGAACTGGCAATCGGCAAAAACGCGCATGGACTGAAGGACGTGCGGATCAAGATCGGCCAAGGCATCGCCGGGTGGGTGGCGCAGAACCAGCAGGCGGTGATTGTTCCCGATGTCAGCAAGGACACGCGATTTTTTGGCAAAGTGGACGAAAAGACAAAAATGGAGACGCGGTCGATCGTGGCCGTTCCGGTGCGTTTCCGTGACCATTGTCTCGGCGTGATCGAGTTGATCAACTGCATGGATATGGACGGCTTTTCGGATCGTGACCTGGCGTTGCTGGAAGCTTTGGCGGACTTTGCGGCAATTGCGCTTGAAAACGCGCGTCACGTTCAGCGGATTCACGAACTCACGATTACCGACGACTGCACCGCTCTGTACAATGCGCGCCATCTCAATTTCATCCTTGAGACGGAGATCTATCGCTCGCAGCGTTACGGGTACGAATTCTCGCTGGTCTTTTTGGATCTCGATCATTTCAAGGCGGTCAACGACACGCACGGTCATCTGGCCGGATCGAAATTGCTGGCGGAGATTGGCCAAGTATTACGTGACAACTGCCGTCTCATTGATTTCGCGTTCCGCTACGGCGGCGACGAGTTTGTGATCTTGCTTCCGCAAACATCAAAGGAAAATGCCTGCGTCGTCGCCCGTCGCTTACACAAGCTAATCCGCGACACACACTGGCTTAGATCGGAGGGGCTGGACGTGCGCATTACCACGAGCGCAGGTGTCGCGTCTTACCCCACCGATTCAAAGACCAAAGCGGAATTGCTGCACCTGGCTGACGAAGCCATGTACATGGTGAAGAACAGCAGCCGAGACAACGTGGCTGCCGCCAAGCAAGGTCTGCTCTCGACAGCGTAAGTCAGGACAGGGCTTTTGCTGTAGAGCAGGTCAGGGATTGATCGGCACGCAACGACGGTGTTAGTCTCGCGTGTGGAGTATTTCAGGGTTCGTCCAAACTGGAATGGAAGCTGCTGTGGCATCCGCCGATCACCCTCTTGTGGAGCGATGACCGGCGCCTATCCGTGCTGGCTCAGGTCTCTGGGTTCCTTCGGGCCCGATTGTTTCGACAAACGAACTGTCGTATCGAAAACAGAAACTGAAGATGGTTTTCGCGCAAACCATCTTCCTGTACTGAGCTTCTAAATTCGCGAGGCGCCATTCGATGCGCACTACCGAAGCCGCATGTTACGCACGCTGGTCGGCAGGTACGGCTGCTTTGCTGGTAATTGTCGTGGCGTGTGTTTACGGCGCGCGCAACTGGCAATCACACGAAGCCCGCAAGAAAGTACCAGCGGCTGTTCCGGCAACAGTGGAGCAGCGTTCAGCCGGGTTTACCTTCTCCAAAGTAATCGGAGATCGAACCGAATTCACCGTCCGGGCGTCACGTGCCACGCAATATGCGGAAGGTGGACACAGCCTACTTGAGGATGTGTGGATTACGGCTTACGGCGGCGCAGGCGAGCGCTTTGACAATCTGCACACCCGAACCTGCGATTACCTGACCACGACTGAAAGCACTAATTGCGCCGGTGACGTGCAAATCGAACTCGACAGCGCATCGGACCATCAAGCGCAGACCGATAAACAGGTCCAAGCCAGCGACCCGCGACTCGTGCACGTCGCGACGAGCCACGTGTCGTTTGATCACAAGACTGGTTTAGCCACCACAGATCAGCCTGTGAACTTTCAGTTTTCTCAGGGCGAAGGCCGGGGAACCGGTTTCCGGTACGAAACAAAAAAGGGCGACATGCAGCTTATGAGTGCTGTCGAACTGGCGCTGCATCAGCAGAGCTCTGCGCGTCGTGCGGATAACGGCTCGGAAGGAGTGCTGAATCTTTCCGGCAGCAGCATGACTTTCGATCACGATCAACGGCTGATTCATCTGATAGGCCCGGTTCACGCTCGACAGGCAAATTACAACCTCACCTGCGGGAAGCTCGACGTGGAATTGGACGAGCACATGTACGCCCGGCGCTTGATCGCCACAGAGCAGCCGGAACTGCAGGTCACGGGCCCGTCGCACATGACTCTTACGGCGCAAACCATCACCGCTTTGGCGTCGCCGGCTCGAATCGAAGCCATTACCTCGGAAGGCCAGGTTGACGCCATCGCGGAGGACGCCACGGGCCGGGACGAATTGCACGCCGACCGGGTGGAAACGCGGCTGGACCCGCTGTCGAACCAGCCAAAGATGGTGTTGGCGAGCGGGAATGTGAATGTGCGTTCGAACCGTGCGGGCACGATTCGAACGCTCGAAACCTCACTGTTGCATTTGGAATTTGCCCCCGCCACCAAAGGCGGGGAGCTCCACATCCGTCATGGCGCGACGCCGGCGGGCAGGATCGAACTGCACGATACGGTAATGGTTTCGGGTACGGCGGCGCAAGAGCACATACAACTGAGTTCTGACCACTTTGAGGCGGATTTCAGCGGAGTTAACGAACTGCGGGAGCTCCGGGGAGTGGGCAGCACCCGCTTCGAACGGCAGATAGGCCAAGCGTCTCCCCAAACGACGACGTCGAAGGAAATGGTTGCTCAATTTGATCCCGGCGGCGGATGGTCGATTGTGGATCAGTCAGGCAAGGTGGAACTGCACCAGGATACCCAAACCGCCCAGGCAGAGCGTGCCCACTTTGTGCGCGCGTCCGACACCACGGTACTCGACGGCGGCGTGATCCTCACAGATTCGAGTTCGCGCACAACCGCACGACGTGCGGTTTTCAACCAGGCTACGAACGAATTTCACGCCACGGGCGGGGTGGCGACGATCGAGAGCTCCAGCGAAGGCGGCCAATTCGTGAATTTTGCACCAGGGCCAGGGCGGGTTTCCGGAGAGCGGCTCGATGCCAACAGTGTGACCGGCCATGCCACGTATAATGGCAACGCCAGGCTTTGGCAGGGCGATTCGATAGTGGAAGGCGATGTGATCGAGCTCAATCGCCAAACGCATGTGCTGAATGCTATCGGGCACGTTCATGCCGTTTTCCCGCAGGCGCCGGTTAGTCACCGTCAAGGTCCGCCGCCAGCAACAAAGGCGGAGTTTTGGCACGCGCAAGGCGAGCACCTGACGTATATGAGCGATGAGAGCCGTGGAAGGATGGAGCAAAACGTCACGGCGCGGTCGGCGGAAGGGTCGATGAGCGCCGACGCTATCGACTTCTTCTTTGCGCCGCGCGCCGGCGGCAAAGCCGGAACTGGGGGACAAGACCGCATCAGGACGGGGCAGCAACTGGTTCGTGCATCGGGTTTTGGCAATGTAAATGTCATGCAGCAGGCACGGCGAGGCAGGGCCGCTCGCGCAGACTATACCGCTGCGGATGGCAAGTTCGTTCTTTCCGGGGGTTCGCCAACTGCTTATGATGCTTCAGGAAACGAGACGAACGGGCGTGAATTGACCTTCTTTTTTGGCGATGATAGCATTAACGTCGATTCGGCGGAAGGTTTGCGAACGCTGACGCTGCACCAGGTCGAGAAATGACGAGACATGTTCAAACTCCAGGCCGTCGACCTATGCAAATCATACCGGGGACGCAAGGTCGTTGATGCTCTAGACCTGGAGGTCGGCCAAGGCGAAGTCGTCGGCCTGCTGGGTCCGAACGGTGCAGGTAAGACCACAACGTTTTACATTCTGGTTGGTTTGGCCCGCCCGGACTCGGGGCGCGTCCTTCTGGACGGGGAAGATATCACCGATCTTCCGATGTACCTTCGGGCGCGGAGCGGGATCAGTTACCTTCCCCAAGAACCTTCGGCATTTCGTCAACTGACCGTCGAAGAAAATCTGCTGGCCGTACTGGAGACCCTTCCCCTAAAGGCGGAACAGCAGCGGGATCGTTTGGAAGAACTGCTGGCGCAAATGGGATTGCAAACCGTACGACAGAGCCGAGCCTATACTCTCTCCGGAGGAGAGCGACGTCGCCTGGAAATCGCGCGCTCTCTGGTGTTGAATCCTGCCTTCATTCTTCTGGATGAACCGTTTTCGGGAATCGACCCGCTGGCTGTGCTGGACATTCAGAAGATCATTACCGATCTGAGCCGCCAGAGAATTGGTATTCTCATTACCGACCATAACGTCTCCGAGACACTGGCGGTGGCCGATCGCGCCTACATTTTGCATAGTGGCCGCATATTGTGCGCGGGTACACCAAGCGAACTGAGCACGGATGCTGAAGTGCGGCGAATTTACCTGGGGAATAATTTCCGTCTGAACTGAACCTCCCATGAGTTGGCTCCAACCCAAACTTCACCTCAAACTGGCGCAGAAGCAGATTCTGACGCCCGGGTTGGTGCAGATGGTCAGCGTGCTGGCTCTGAATCGCCTTGAGCTGCGCGAGATGATCAATCAGGAGATGGTCGCCAATCCGATGCTCGAGGAACTAACCGAGGAATCCCAGGTTGCCGAGCAGGATTATACGGACGAGGCCTTTCTCAAAGCGGAGACGGAAAAGCTGCCGGAAACCGAACCCGCGAACCCCTTCGATGAATTCGATTTGAATTCATTTTTTAACCAATACCTCGATAGCGGTGGCGGCAATGGAAACGGCGAACACGAAGTCATCGAGAAGCCGTCGTTCGAAAAGTTTATTTCTTCGCCGCAGGGATTGACCGAGCACCTGAACTGGCAATTGAGCGTGACGGTATGCAATGAAACCGTGTGCGAAATCGCCGAGACTATCATCGGCAACCTGGACGAAAACGGGTACCTTACGGCGTCACTCGAGGAGATTGCGAAAAACGGCAACTACTCGCTCGAGGATGTGGAAGAGGCCCTGGCCACGGTGCAGGAGTTTGACCCGCTCGGCGTATGCGCGCGCAACCTGCGGGAATGCCTGCTGATCCAACTCCGAACGCTGGACCCGCAAAACGCGCTAGCGCAGCAGATCGTTTCCGAATGCATGCCGAAGCGGCCGGTGGCGGCCACCGAAGAAGAACAGCAAAGTCCTGAAAGCCCCCTCGCGAAACTGCTGCAGGCGAATCAACCGAAGGAAATCGCGCGCGCCCTGAACCGGCCCATCGAACTGGTCAAACGCGCCATGGACGTGATCCGCGGTCTCGATCCCAGGCCCGGCTTGCGGTACAACAAGACGCAAGCACGGCTGGTCGAACCGGATGTGTACTTCCGCAAATTGGACGATGGCTGGCATGTATTCATGAACGAAGATGACGTACCACAATTGCGGCTGAGTCCGGTGTATCGAAAGCTGCTGGCGCGTGATGCCGCCGATCGCGAAGTGAGGAACTACGTCAAGGAGCGGTTCACCGCCGCCTTGCAGCTCATGAAGAGCATCGAACAGCGGAAACACACGATATTGCGCGTCTGCCAGTCGATTATCCAGCGGCAGGAGGAATTTCTGGAATACGGCGCGGACCATCTGAAACCGATGATGATCAAGGAAGTGGCGGAAGAGGTCGGGGTGCATCCGTCCACCGTGAGCCGGGCGGTTTCCAGCAAATATGCCCATACGCCTCAGGGCGTGCTCGAATTGCGGTCGTTTTTCAGCGAATCGGTGAACGGGCCCGAGGGCGCGGGAATGTCTCTGCAAACGCTGAAGCGGTTGGTGAAAAAAATGATCGAGGAAGAAGATAACGCGCACCCGCTCACCGACGATCAAATCGCCAAGAAGCTGGCGGAAGGCGGGATTCAAGTGACGCGGCGCACCGTGGCAAAATATCGCGAAGATTTGCGCATCCCGAGCACGCATCAGCGCCGCGTGAAGGCTTAGGCCCAGCGAACGTGAAACGCAGCGCCGCTTCGGACGGCCGCCAACTGGTAATTCTGACTGGTTTGAGCGGCTCCGGAAAAAGCACGGTTCTCAAAACCTTTGAAGACCTCGGTTACTACTGTGTGGATAACCTGCCTGTAGAACTGATTCCCACGTTCAGTGAACTCAATTTTAATGGAAATTCCGAAGTAGAACGGGCGGCACTGCTAGTTGACGCCCGCGAGGGCACTCAGATCGAGCGGCTACCGGCGTTGTATCGGCAGATTCGGCGTGAAGTGCCGACGAGCCTGGTTTTCATCGAAGCGTCCGACGAGGCGCTGCTGCGCCGTTTCAGTGAAACACGGCGCCCTCATCCGCTCGGACATGATCGTCCGGTCCGCGACGTCTTGAGCCACGAACGACAACTGATGGCGCCCATCCGCAAGCTGGCCGACGTGGTTATTGACACGACGCGATTCAACGTGCATGAACTGCGGCAATTCATCATCAATCGCTTTCAGAAGCGAAGCAAGCGGCCGCTTATGGTTTCGCTGGTGAGTTTCGGCTACCGCTATGGCGTGCCTCCGGATTCCGACCTGGTTTTCGATGTGCGCTTTCTGCCCAATCCGCATTTCATTCCGCGGCTGCGCAAGCTTTCGGGGCGAAACACGAAAGTGGCTCGTTACATCCGTTCATTCCCGCAAACGGGAGAATTTCTCAGGAGAATCGAGAGCCTGCTGAGCTATCTCATTCCTCATTATATCCGCGAGGGGAAAAGCTATCTGACGATTTCATTCGGATGCACGGGCGGCCGTCATCGCTCGGTCATGCTGGCGGAGGCAGTGCGGCATGCTCTAGCTACGCGCGGCTATACAACCAAGGTTGTTCATCGCGATCTCGACAAGTGGGCAGGTTAACGATTTTTTTGCTGCACAAACGGGCTTGACGCACGTAGATTGGAGCGAATGGCAGCGGAACAGCAATTTTACGAACTGCGGCGGCTGCTGCGGTATGCGCGTCCTTATCGCGTGCGGCTGTTTCTGGGAATCCTCGGTTTAGGACTGCTGGGACTGACCGAAGGCGCGATTGCGCTGATGATAACGCCCATGCTCGATCGCGTGCTGAACCCGGCGAGCGACGATCGGTACCTGCCGCTGGTAAAGCTTCCCGGTAATCACGTCATCTATCTGAATTCTTTCCTTCCGAGCAGTATCCAGTGGGGCTGGACAGTTTTTTCCATAGCTCTCATCGTAATTTTTCTGATCAAGGCGGTAGCGGAGTACTTCGGTGTGGTCGAGGTGCAGTACGCGGGTCAGGCGGCTATTACCGATCTACGCAATGAAGTTTACGAAAAGCTGGTGCGACAGCCGATCGATTTTCTCCAAAAGCAACCGACCGGCAGGCTCATCTCGGCGGTAATCAATGACGTTGAGCGCGCGCGCATGACCCTTTCGGAATCTCTAGCGCTTTCTTTCCGCTACATTTTCACGCTGTTTTTTCTGTTGATTGTGATGTTCGTGGTGAATTGGCAGATGGCGGTGGCTTCGGTGGTGTTGGTGCCGGTTGTACTTGTTCCCGTCCGAAAACTCGGGCAGAAGATCCGGCGATCGACGGAGTCCAGTCAATCTTACCTTGGCGAGTTAAGCCAGATTCTCCAGGAAACGTTGAGCGGAAACCGTGTGGTGAAAGCTTTTGGGATGGAGCGCTTCGAGATCGCCAGATTTCGCGAACGTGCCCGGCACCTGCTGCATGAAAACATGCGCTGGATCCGCACGTTTGTGATCAGCGGACCGCTCATGGACGTTCTGAGCGCGGTGGTTTTCGCCCTAGTGCTGCTTTACGCGCGCGAAGAGATCAAACATGGCGTGATGACCATCGGGACCTTTGGGACCTTCATCTATGCGCTATTCAAGGCGTACGAGCCCGTAAAAGGCATGGGTGGCGTCTACCAGCAATTTGAGCAGACCCACGGCGCGACCACTCAGGTCTTTGGTTTTCTCGCCCTGCAAGAAGAGGTTGAGGAGCACCCGGCGGCGCGCGCCTTACCGCCGTTTTCACGGCAGGTGGAGTTCGACGCGGTAAATTTTGCCTATGATCCGGCAGTACCTATTCTTCGCGGCATCTCTCTAACGGCGCATGCCGGCCAGGTTGTGGCCATAGTCGGTTCAAGCGGCGCCGGAAAGACGACGCTGGTAAACCTGCTCCCGCGATTTCACGACGTTACCGGCGGATCGCTGCGCATCGACGGGGTTGACGTGCGAAACGCTACGTTGCGGTCGCTTCGCGAACAGATCGCCATCGTCACGCAAGAGACGATTCTCTTCAACGATACGGTATGGAATAACCTCTGCTATGGGCAGCCTGGCATCAGTGAGGAACGTGTCTACGCGGCGGCACGTGCCGCTCTGGCGCATGACTTTATTCTCGCGATGCCAGATGGATACCAGACCATCCTTGGCGAACGAGGGCAGCGTCTAAGCGGGGGGCAGCGGCAAAGACTGGCGATCGGCCGCGCGCTCCTCAAAGATTCGCCGATTCTCATTCTGGATGAAGCCACTTCGGAACTTGATTCCGAGTCTGAGATGCTGGTGCAGACAGCGCTCGCCAACCTGATGACGGAACGCACCGTCTTCGTCATTGCCCATAGGCTCTCGACCATCCGGCGCGCCGATAAGATCGTCGTTCTGGATGACGGGGTGATCGTGGAAACTGGAACTCACCAGGAATTGCTTGCGCGCAACGGTACATACGCGCGGCTGTATGATCTGCAATTTGCCGATACCGATGCTGCGCCCTCACCGGCCAGTCCGCTGGAATCATGAAGGGGAGCGCCACATTGACAGGCGTGCGCTCGATGACCGGATACGCTCAGGCCCGCTCGGAACAGAATGGCTGGAGCCTTCGGGTCAGTGTGCGCAGCGTCAATCACCGTTTTCTCGATCTCCGTCTTCACATGCCGGAAGGTTTGGAAGCTCTTGAAGTGCAAATGCGACAGATTGTGCGGGACCACGTTCATCGTGGGCACGTTGACCTGACGCTGCATATGGAAGCCTCAAAGTCGGAAGGGGTACTGATCGACCGTCAATTGGCGGCGCAATATTTGCGCGCAATGGATGAACTGCGACGGGAATTTAATCTTTCCCTCGAGCCGGCGTTGGCAGCTCTGTTGCGGCTCCCGGGCGTCGTGGCATCGGGAGCTGTACCCGCTGATTTCGATCAAGAAGAGATGGAGCAAGTCGGGCGTCAAATTTGCGTTTGTTTGGAGGAGGCGCTTCGCGGGCTTGACGCCATGCGCCAGGAAGAGGGAAGCTCGCTGGCCCGCGAGATGCATGCATTGGTGAAGAGCATTGAGGACAAGACAGCGCGGCTGGAGGCACTCTCTGAACAGAGCCGCCCGGGGTATGCCCAGCGGCTGAAAATGCGCTTGCAGGAACTGCTGGGCACGAGTCCGCTGGATCCGACGCGAGTGGCGCAAGAGGCCGCCGTGCTGGCGGAAAGGGCGGACGTGGCCGAGGAATTGGCGCGACTGCGCAGCCATGTCGATCAATTCGAGAGGTTGATTACAGAAGCCGGCGAGATCGGAAAGAGACTGGATTTTTTGCTGCAGGAAATGCAGCGCGAAGCCAATACGCTGCTTTCGAAGACACCGGGACTCGGCCAGGAAGGGCTGGACATGACGGAGCTTGGATTGCAGATCAAAGCGGATATCGAAAAGCTGCGCGAACAGGTACAGAACGTCGAATAGAAAATGGCCGGCTCAACCTCGCGCGTGCTCATCGTTTCGGGTCCGTCGGGTTCAGGCAAGTCCACCCTCGTGCAGAAGCTACAGGGAATTCCGGGGCTGATGTTTTCCGTTTCATCCACGACGCGGCCGCCGCGCCTGACGGAAAGTCCCGGGAAATGTTATGATTTCATCACGGAAGCGGAATTCAAGCGCCGAGTGGAACTGGGCGAATTCCTGGAATATGCGCAGGTATTCGGGCGGCACTGGTACGGTACCCCGCGGAAACAATTGGATGACGCGCGTCGAGCCGGACTAGACCTCGTGCTGGAGATCGACGTAAACGGGATGCGGCAGGTAAAAGGAAAACTGCCGGAGGCGATTGCCGTCTTTATTGTTCCGCCTTCCAGGCAAGATCTGGAGCAGCGGCTGCGGTCGCGCGGTCAAGACGCAGATGAGGCGATCGCGCGGCGCCTGGAGCGCGCGCGACAGGAGATCGCGAGTTCGGCGGAATACGATTTCGTGATCGTGAACGACGATTTGAAGCGGGCCAGTGACGAATTGCGAGCCATCACGGTGGCCTCCCGCTGCCGCACGCGGGACAATCACGAGCGGCTTCGAAAAATTATTGAGTCTTTTGGAGGGTGATAGCGCATGGCCGTTTTGACTCAGGCTCCCGATAGCCAGTTCGCATTTGTGGTGGTCGCCGGGAAGCGGGCGCGGCAGTTGATGTCGGGCGCTTCGCCACTGGTGGCGAATCCACGCTCGCACAAGCCGACCCGGGTAGCCATGGAAGAACTCAGCGCCGGACAGCTCGAATATCGCACGCCCGACCTGGACGGCGCGGAAAAGGACGGCAAGCGGCGGAAAGAGTAGCGCCGCTCAGGCATGCGCATCGCGCTCGGCGTTAGCGGCGGAGTAGCGGCTTACAAAGCAGCCGAGCTGGTGCGACGGCTGCAACAGGAAGCCATAGAAGTTCAGGTCGTGATGACCCGGAGCGCTCAAGAATTTGTGGCGCCGCTTACCTTTGCCGCGCTCACCGGCCAGAAAGTCATCACCGAGCTTTTTGGGGGCGAGGCGCCGGCCAATGTCGAGAGCGCCATCGAACACATTGCGGTCGCGCAGCGAATTGACGCGCTGGTCATCGCGCCCGCCACGGCGGACATTATCTCGAAGCTGGCGCACGGTGCAGCAGACGATTTTCTCTCCACTCTTTATCTTGCGACTACCGCGCCCGTAATCGTCGCGCCGGCAATGAACGTGAATATGTGGGAGCACCCGGCGACGCGCGCAAACATGAAAATTTTGCGCGAACGGGGCGTGCATGTGGTCGCGCCCGACGAAGGATATCTCGCCTGCGGCATGAGCGGAGCCAGCAGACTTGCGGGAGTCGAGGCGATAACGGAAGCTGTATTGCAAGCGCTACGCGTCCGGCGGGATTTGGAAAATGAAACTGTGCTGGTGACTGCCGGCCCGACGTGTGAGGATCTGGATCCGGTCCGCTTTCTGACGAACCGCTCGTCGGGGCGAATGGGTTACGCGCTTGCCGAAGCGGCAGCAAGGCGCGGGGCGCATGTGATTTTGGTGAGTGGGCCTGTATCGCTCGAGACGCCCGCGGGAGTCGAGCGGCTCGACGTTCGAACGACAGAGCAGATGCATCGCGCGGTTCTCGACAATCTGGCCCGCGCGACAGTCGTCGTCATGGCCGCGGCAGTGGCCGATTACAGGCCGGTTGCGCCTGTCGAAAACAAATTGAAGAGAAGCGCGGGCCGGCTAGCGATCGAGCTCGAGCCTACCGCGGATATTTTAGCTGACGTTGTGCGGCGTAAAGGGGAACGGATTGTCGTCGGTTTTGCCGCCGAGACGCACGATGTGTCCGAACATGCCCGGCGAAAGCTGAAGGAGAAAGCCGCCGACCTGATCGTCGCGAATGATGTGACGGTTCCCGGGGCCGGATTTGATCACGATACGAATGTGGTCACGATCTTTGCCGCAACCGGAAGGGAGCAGGCGCTCCCCAAAATGACGAAGATTCATGTGGCGGACCGCATCCTGGATGAGATCGTGCAGCTTCGTGGCTCCGCACACCGGATCGGCAGTTCTCCTGAACGGCGCTGAAGGCTTGATGGACTCGGGACCTCCTTTTTCCCATCGCGAAAAGCTGCAGTCGTGGCTTCGCTATTACGAAGATTTGGGGATACGAACGTTTTATCGCGACCGCGCGGCATGTGCGCTCGCAACGGAAGAGTCCGTGATTGAGGAAAAGAAACAAGGGAAAGCACAAGTGGCAGCGACACCGGCGCCGCAGCTTGCAGCGACTAATTCAGCTCCTGCAAAGCTGCAATTAGTCGAACGTGGGCCATCGCTTTTCGAAGCCGCCGACCGCGTTGATGGCGATTCGCTGGAACGTATTTGCGGCGAATTGGCAGGCTGCACGCGCTGCAAATTGCATCACCGGCGGACGAATATCGTCTTTGGTGTTGGCAATCCGAAGGCCGAACTGGTTTTTGTGGGAGAAGGACCGGGCCATGACGAGGATGTGCGGGGTGAGCCCTTCGTGGGCCGCGCCGGGCAACTGCTCAATCAGATGATTACCGCCATGGGCCTGAGGCGCGAAGACGTGTACATCGCGAACGTGGTGAAATGCCGGCCCCCGGAAAATCGCACTCCGGAAAAGGACGAGATTGCAACCTGTTTGCCGTTTTTGCTTCGGCAGCTGGCCGGCATCAGTCCCAAGGCTATCGTATGCCTGGGGAGCGTCGCGGCGCAGGCGCTGCTGAACACGAATAAATCCATTTCTCATTTTCGGGGGCAGTGGTTTGATTTTCGTGGAGCGAAGTTGATGGCCACGTATCATCCTGCATATCTGTTGCGCAATCCGCACGCAAAACCGGAAGTCTGGGCCGATTTGAAAAAAGTGATGGCGTTCCTCGGCCTTACACCGCCCAAGGGAAAACGAGCCTGAAACCCCGGTGTGGCAGCAGCGGCCGCGTTCGACTCGGCGGCTGCTAAACTAAGCCGTCGCCATGGTTCGCACCTGCGAAGTAGCTTTACCTCTGCCGCTGCGCACAACTTTCACTTACAAAGTTCCTGAGTCGCTTTGTGAATCGATGGCGGACGGTTCGCGCGTGGTGGTGCCATTTCGAAATCGGGCGATGCTCGGTGTGGTACTTGGGCGTGGCGAAACCGGTGAAGGAGATTCCCTCAAGAGCGTCACGGAAATCGTGGACCCGCTGCCGGCGCTATCACCAGCGTTGATTGAACTCGGACGCTGGATGTCCAGCTACTATCTGGCTCCGATCGGCGAAACATTTCGGGCCATGCTGCCGCCCGCGGTGGAAGTCCGATTCGATCGCGAATTACACATCACTGAAGCGGGTCAGGAAAGGCTCCGCGAACTGCAATCACTGAAAAATCCGAGTGCGGCCGATTGCGGCGCCCGATCAGTTTTGGAGCTGCTGCAGGCTCAGGGCGGAACGACACGCGAAGTGAAGCTCCGAGGCATAAGCGACGGCATGGCGGTTGCGACGCGGCTCTTGCGAAGGAACGAGCTGACCGCGCACGGTATCAGCCAGCATTCGTCGACGCGGATGCGAAAGACCATCACCTGGAACAAGGGAAACGTTCCCAGCGAACGGCGCGGTGCGGAGCAAAGAATTTACGAGGTGCTCCACGAAGGTGCGGGACCTTTGGAGTTGGGATCGCTGCTGAAAACTGCGCGTGTCTCGCGAGGGGTTGTCCAGCGGCTGGCGCGAGAAGGCAAGGTAGCCATATCAGAAGAGGCTTCAGCGGGCGATGATTTTAGTTTTCCCGCAGATGGGCTTGCGCGCGCCAATTCACTGAATCCTGAACAAGCGCGAGCGCTGGACGCGATCGCCGGCTGGTTGCGAGTCCGGGAATTCCGCCCATCGCTGCTCTACGGTGTGACCGGCAGCGGCAAGACGGAAGTGTATCTTCGCTCGGTGGAAGCCGCTCTCGCGCTCGGCCGCACCGCGATCATTCTCGTTCCGGAAATTGCGCTGACGTTGTGGACGGGCAACCTATGCCGCGCGCGGTTCGGAGAAACAGTGGCGGTATTGCACAGCGGACTTTCGGATCAGGAACGCGCGCGCGAATGGTGGCGTGTGCGGCGGCAGGAAGTGTGCATCGTCGTAGGGACGCGGTCGGCTGTCTTCGCGCCATTAGAGAACGTGGGGGTCATCGTTGTGGATGAGGAGCAGGAGTCCAGCTACAAGCAAGAAGAAACGCCGCGCTACAACGGACGCGATGTAGCTTTGATGAGGGCAAAATTCGAAGCCGCGGTGGCCCTGCTTGGCTCGGCCACACCTTCGCTGGAGAGCTACCAGCGCGCGCGCGAAGGCAAGTACGAACTGCTTTGCCTGAATTCGCGCGTGGAAAATCGGCCCATGGCCGCCGTGCAGATTGCCGATCTTCGTGACGATTTCCGGCGGACTCATTCGACGACATCGATTTCTCAGCAACTGCGCGAGGCGATCGCGCGCGAGCTTGCGTCGGGCAAGCAGGCAATCGTGCTGATCAATCGGCGAGGATATTCCTGGTTTGTGCTCTGCCGCAGTTGTGGCGCCACGATACTCTGCGAGAACTGCAGCATCGCACTCACGTATCACAAGAAGCGCCAATGCGTGGCGTGTCATTACTGTGGATTCACGCGCAGGGTGCCGCGCGCCTGTCCGAAGTGCAATTCCGAACATATCTATTTCGTCGGCGCGGGAGCCGAACAAGTGGAGGAATATCTCCGCAAGGTGTTTCCTTCAGCGCGCATCGCCCGGCTGGATCGTGACGCAGTGCGCAGCAAAAGGGCCTTCGCACAGGTGCTAAGCGCATTTGCAGCCGGCAAAGTCGACATTCTTGTGGGCACGCAGATGGTGGCCAAAGGACACGATTTCCACGGCGTGACGCTGGTGGGGGTCGCTTCGGCGGATGCGCAGCTGGGTTTTCCCGATTTCCGCGCAGCCGAACGCACCTTTCAGTTACTGACGCAAGTGGCCGGGCGCGCGGGGCGCGGCACTTTACCCGGCCAGGTAATCGTGGAGAGCTATCATCCCGAGCATTATGCGATCCAAATGGCAGTTTGCCAGGACTATCCGGCTTTTTTTGAGAAGGAGCTGTATTTTCGCCGACTGCTGCACTATCCGCCGGTCGTCGCGCTGGCAAGTGTGCTGGTACGGGCGGCAAAGCTGGAAACGGCGATACAGTGGGCGCGGCAGATCGAGAAATTCTTTGAATCGCAAAAGCCGCCGGAAATAAAAATTCTGGGACCGGCCGCCGCGCCACTTGCGCGGTTAAAAGGCGAATATCGCTTCCATTTTTTGCTGAAGTCCAGCCGCAGGGCTTCTCTGAATCGGATCTTGAGCAAGTGTCTGGCGTTTTGCGCTGAGAAGGAGATCCCCGACCGCGCCGTGCTCGTCGATGTAGATCCCGTAAACCTGATGTGAGCGCACTTAAATAACAAATGGCGCAGGCATGAAGGAGAGGACGAAAATCGCCAATGCGACGCCCGCGAGAATGCGCCGCCTGCGATCGAGCGGCTCCCACCGATCAATCAGCGGCGGGTGACGAAATCCGATGGCGACCAAAAGAACCGCCCACACGAGCCAGCCTGCCCAAAACCTGATCGCCAGCGGCACAAGCAGCAAGGCGACGGCAAACGAGATACGTCGATGCGCGCCGCTCCACACACTGTAGAGAATGTGGCCGCCATCCAGTTGGCCGGAGGGAAGCAGGTTCAGCGCGGTGGCAAACAATCCTACCCAGGCAGCGCGGCCGATGGGATCCAACAACAACTGCGCGTGCGGAACGCCGGGCCGGAGAATGAGTTCGATCAGGCGTTCGATCAGCGGCTGACCGAAAATCAGCGAAGCGGCGCCGGCCGCAGGAATCGTTTTCGAAAGCAAAACAGCCACCGCAAGCGCAGGCACCGCAATCAAGAAACCGACCAGCGGGCCGGCTAACGCCATGTCAAAAAGGGCGCGCCGGTTAAAAATCGGCGAGCGGATTCGAATGAAAGCACCAAGGGTGCCGATTAAAGTCGGCGCGGGAATGAAATAAGGATATGTAGCGTTGATCTGGTAATGCCGACAGGCGAAAAAATGGCCCAACTCATGGGCGAGCAGGATGCCCATGAGTGTCATGGCAAACGGAATACCTGGGAGAAATAGCCGAGGTTCGGTGAAAGGCCGAAAATAATCCGAGAAGAAGCGGTCGAGCGCCGGGTTTTGGCTAGCGGCATAAGCGGCAGCGAACTGCGCGCCCGCAGCGAGGGTAGATACGGCGGTGACGAGAAAGAGTCCTATCGCAACGAGAAGCGAGCGACGAGACCGAGGTTGGGGCGCGAAAACGAGAGTGCGCGCCGGCAGCCACACGGCCTGTGGGCGCGCAACGATCTCGGTCGGAATAGGTCCCGGTTCATCCGGCATACGAATATGGTTGGATGCAGTAAGTCCCTGAAACGACTTCGGAAGGATCGAGTTACGAAATCGACTGCAACTCTTTACCCGGTTTAAAGCGAACGGCCTTCCCCGGCGGGATGCTGACTTCCTGCCCTGTGCGCGGGTTGCGGCCAATGCCGGTCTTGCGGGGCTTGACGTTAAAGACGCCGAATCTGCGGAGTTCGATCCTGCGCCCGCGGCCCAGCGCGTTTTTCATGCTTTCGAAGACGGTTTCGACCGCCTGTTCGGCTTTCGTGCGGGTTACGTTCGTACGGGTCACGACTGCGTTCACGATGTCGAGCTTGATCACGCACCCTCCCGGAAAAAAAGGGAAGCCTATGCTAACACTGGCAGTTAGCTTGTCAAGGCACGTGTAGCACAGGCCGAGGTAGGGTGGGGGACAGGCCCGAAGTACAGGTGGTAAAACATGCACCGAGGCTTATCACAAAGTCTGGCAAAACATTCGTCAGGCATTCAGAGAGCGGGCCGGCAGAAGGCGAACGGCAATCCCTGATTAACGTCCTCCGGTATGCTAAGATGCACGGTCGCTTCCGGACAGGCCGTGCGCGGAATCGGAAAGGTTTGATCGTCAAGGGTCGCCGGCCGCTCTGCTCGCTACTTCACTGCTGGGGCGTGGTCCAACCGGTAGGACACTGCACTGTTAATGCAGATGGTGCTGGTTCGAATCCAGCCGCCCCAGCCAACTAATCGGTGGCATCCTCGCCGGGCTTTTCAACCGGATAGCCTGCCGAGGTCCAGCCGCGCCAACCGCCATCCATCGAGATGACGTTGCTATAGCCCATTTTTTGCAGGTTGTCCGCGACCAAGGCAGAGCGGAATCCGCCCCCGCAGTAGAGCACCAGCGGCGCATTTTTATCAGGAACGGCTTGCTCGATATCGCGTTCGATAATTCCTTTGCTGAGGTGAACGGCTCCCGGGATATGGCCGCGAGCCCATTCACTTTCTTCCCGCACGTCGATAAGCGTCATCTTTTCGCGGCGATCCATGCGCTGTTTGATTTCGCTGAAATCGGCCTCTTTGACGCGTGATTTGGCGTCATCCACCAGTCTCAAAAATCCTGGAGAATGTTTCATTGTATCGATCTCCCCTTAAGTCGTTTCCATATCCCGCCAGTTCGAACCGGACTTTATGTCAACGACAAGCGGGACGCGAAGCGGGTAAACCTCTTCCATCGCAGGCCGCACAATCTCGCATAGCTCCGTAAGTTCATGCTGGGGCGTTTCGAACAGGAGTTCGTCGTGAACTTGCAGAATCATGCGTGACTGCAAATGACGCGATTCGAGTTCGCTCTGTATCTTGATCATCGCCATTTTGATGAGATCGGCGGCTGTCCCCTGGAGGGGCGTATTCAGCGCGGTGCGCTCGGCGAGTCCTCTCATATTGAACTGCGTCGACGAGATTTCAGGAATTGGGCGGCGACGGCCAAAAAGGGTGCGGGTAAAGCCGCAGCGACGGACCTCCTCGAGGCAACGGTCGAGATATTCTTTTACGCCGTGATATCGCTCGAAATAGGCGGTAATGAATTTCGCGGCTTCTTTTTGATCGATTTGCAGATTTTGCGCCAGGCCAAAAGGAGACAGGCCGTAGATAATTCCGAAGTTGATCACTTTCGCCGCACGGCGATGCTCGGCGGTTTGCGCCATCGGGCCGACGCCGAAGACCTCCTGCGCGGTGCGAGAGTGAATGTCCTGTCCCGTGCGGAAAGCCTCGACGAGCACGGGATCTTCAGAAAAATGCGCAAGGATTCGAAGCTCGATCTGCGAATAATCGGCCGAGAGCAGAGTCCAGCCGGGTTCGGCCACAAAGGCGGCACGAATTTGCCGGCTTAGATCGGTGCGCACCGGAATATTCTGCAAATTCGGCTCGGAAGAGCTCAAGCGGCCTGTGGCCGCTCCGGTTTGACTGAAGCGAGTGTGCAGGCGGCCCGTCGCCGGCTCAATCAAGGGCGGCAAGGCATCGACGTAAGTCGATTTCAGCTTGGCGAGTTCGCGGTATTCCAGGACCTTTCGCGGCAGTTCGTGAACCAGGGCGAGTTCGTTGAGGATATCGGCGGCCGTCGATCGGGAGCGCGCCCGGCTGCGTTTGGCCGAAGGCGCGAGATTCATTTTATCGAACAAGATTTCCGCCAATTGCGGCGGCGAGTTGACGTTGAATTCGCTACCGGCCAGCTCCCAAATCCGCTGTTCCAGCGCGCGAATCTCTTTCTCCATCGATGCGGACATGGACGCAAGCGCGGCAGGGTCGACGCGGATCCCGGTCCTTTCCATCGCCGCCAACACGGAAGCGAGCGGCAGGTCGATCTGATCAAAGACAGGAACCAAGTCCTGCGCTTCCACTTCCGTGCGCAAGCCAGGGGCAAGGCGTTGCAGAAAATCGGCATGCTCGCCCGCGGCCCCGGAGAGCGTCAGGTTGAGATGGCGCAGCACGATCTCGGCGAGGCTATGCTGCGCAGTCGTAGGCCGAAGCAAAAACGAATAGAGCATTACGGCATGCGCAACGCCGCGGGCAGGCCCCACGAGCAATTCGATGAGCTTGGGGTCGTGCACGATTTTCGGCCGCTTCGGATCGGCAAGGAAGGCGCAGAGCGGCGCAATCATTTCAGGCTGCGAGTTGCACCAGGCGTATCGCCCGATGCCTGGTCCAGGCGACAGTTCAAAACCGGCAACACGCGCTCCGTATCCTTCGATCTCGCGCTCGCCGGAATCGAGCGTCAGCCACACGGCCATTGGACGATCGGCCCGCTGAGCATTCAGGAAGTCACGGACTGCGGCGGGAGAATCCAGCGCGGCATAGTCGGTCACCAAGGTCGATACCGTGGTAGCGATTGGCAATTCCTTCAGCAACGACGTGAAACCGAGCTCGGAATAGAGATCCCGAAGCGCGGCCCAATCGGGTTCACGACGCGCGAGGGCAGTCCAATCGAGTTCAACTGGAGCTTCCGCGGCGATACGCGCGAGTTGCTTTGAGAGGATCACCTGTTCGCGGCAATTGATGAGCGCCTCGCGGTAACGTTTGTTCTCGACTTCGGGGGCGTGTTCGAGGGCGGCTTCGACGGAGCCAAAGCGACGGATCAATTCGCGGGCGCCCTTGTCGCCAATGCCTTTTGCGCCGGGGATGTTATCGATGGAATCGCCCATTAAAGCCATGACGTCGGCCACCTGCCGGGGCTGGACGCCCATGTACTCTTCGACTTTGGCTTCGTCGTAAATCACGTCGGGTTTTGCCGGCGGCTGGCCCGGACGCAAGACGCGCACTCTGCCGCCGACAAGCTGCATCATGTCTTTGTCGCTGGTGACGATATAAACGTCCACGTCCCGGGAAGACGATTGGCGCGCCAAGGCCCCGATTACGTCGTCGGCTTCATATCCCGACACTTCGATAATGGGCAGGCGCATGGCCTCGCAGAGCTTTCGAACCGAAGGAATCTGGATAAAAAGCTCATTCGGCATAGGTTGACGCTGGGCTTTGTATTCAGTGAAGAGCTTGTCGCGAAAGGTCGGGCCGGAGGGGTCAAAAACAACGGCTACATAGTCGGGCTGAAGATCCTTGGTAACGCGCCGGAGCATATTCGAAAACAGGAAGGGAACCTTCGTGGGCTTGCCGTTGTGCTGAAAGACAGTGGGCGTGGGCACGTGGAAGGCGCGGAAAATGAAGCCCATCGCGTCGATCAGGAAGAGCTTTTTGGGGGATTTGGGACTCACCCACGGAGTATAGCAGAGCCGCTTCGCACCCCAGATAGCAGCGGACGGGAGTGCGCATCGTCGTACCTGTTCAGTGTGTTCTAAACATGGGAGGCACCCCACCGTCGCTGTTGCCCTTATTGCCGACGGCCTTAGTGATTTCCTTCAGAGTACCGTAAACCTCCAATCGAGGCGTGCTGTAGGATTTCTTCTCCTTGTCAGCGGGCCGCACCGGTGTTTTCTCAGGGGACACTGCTTGCCACGATCCTCCATTAAAGATTATCTGAACTTCGCCGATAGTTTTGCAACCAATGGTTTAGGCTGCGTATCCGGAGATTACTCTCAACATCGTTTTCATGGGCGACTGATCGAGGTGAAAGCCGTTGGGGGATAATGAAAGCGCGTATTTCGGATGTGGGAACCAACGGGTTTTGACAGAACTTCGAGAGAAAATTGTACAAGGAGCCTAACCTGGTCGTCGCTTTTTTGCGACGCAATATGGCGTTCGGCAGGTAACCGCGCATTGCCTCCCGAATAAGGTACTTGGATCTGCACCAGGGCAACGCTGGGACAGCTAAAAAAAACCGCAGCATTCGTAAATCGAGGAAGGGATACCTCACTTCGAAAGTACCGCCGATCGAGCTCGCATCCAGATGTTCGAATAGGCGTTGCCAGAGAGGATTTTGGAAGGAGGCGTAAGCTGTGGGGCGTATGGGGTGCACCGCAAGGTTGGCCGAGTTGTATGCACGCCATCTGTCACGCAATTGCAGGCGCGATTCGAATCTTTTATCAAGCCAAACTGGATACTTTTGACCGGGTTCGGCTTGGCAATCGCCAAGGTTGGCAATAGTGTTCCAGATTCGTCCCCAAAAAGGTGGACGCTTTTCACGTACTATGCCGGCAAGCAGGTCTACGAATGCTTGTTTGTGGCGACCGGTTTTCAGCAGGTAGCCGACATAGGCTTTCCAATCAAGCGCCAGAGCATTGTCTGGCCCTTCTCCGTACAAAAATACTCGACTATAGGTTTTTAGTTTGTGCCAAAACTGTCGATCAGATGGAACCAGGCAAGCAACGGGAGTAGGTTCGGGCAGGGCAAACGAAATATGTTCCCAGCGGAAGTCGGTTACGTCAGTCCAATCGTGGAAATCGATCTGAATTCCCAGGTGGTTCGCTGCTTTCGAAGCATAACGATTCTCGGATGGGACGAACTTACTTGTCCTTGTCACCGCTCGCAATTCGAATGTCATGTTTCGCTGGCTCATTCTCTGGTGCGCAACAGCGGCCAGAGTCGGAGAATCCAGGCCACCGCTCATAAGAATGCCAATCCGACGTGCCCGCAACCGGTCGTGAACGGACTTGCCCAACAATTCGTGGAATTGATCGACATATTCATTTTTTCGTTTGTAGAAGAGCGGCTCATCAACAGGCATAGACCAGTAGCGCTGCTGCTTAGGTCTGCAATGCGGCCATGCCATAAAATGAGCGGGTGGGATCCGTCGAATGTCGTGAAACGAGGTGGTGGCCGGGTCTTGATTAACGCTAAACAACAGGAAATCAGCGATCGCGAGATCGTTGAGTTTGTTGGAGACGAGTGGATGTTGCCGCACGCAATCGAGAGTGTTGCTGAAAATTACGGTAGAACCCACCTGGGCGTAATAGAAGGGCTTCACACCCATATGGTCACGCGCGCAGAATAGTTGCTGGCGCGAGCCGTCCCAAATCGCGAAAGCAAAATCGCCGAGCAGGTGTTCCACACAATTTTCGCCCCACGCGTTATAGGCACGGAGAATCAGTTCGGCGTCGGTCCAGCCCGGGGGTTCAACCTCGCGCTGGCCCGCGGACTTCAAGTTTGCAACAAGTTCGTCGCGAGCATCGACACGCGCGTCCGCCACGATCCAGTTTTTTCCATCCAGGGTCAGGGGCTGCGAAGCCCACTCGCATTCCTCAGTCGTTTTGAAGAGAGTATGGCCGAAGCCTACATTCCCTTGAATGTGCGTATGCCGGCCATCGACGCCACGGAAACTGAGAAAATCCGTGAGCTTGTGGACCAGGTCAGAATTTACGGCTGATCCGTCGAGGTGAACGATACCGACTATCCCGCTCATATTCCTGGATTACCGTCGTTATGATTTCAGGCTTAAAAGGGAAACATAATTTCGAGCATGTTGGCCACCGATCACAATTTCGTCTCCACAAGCGACCCAGGCGTGTGCGCTGAAATGATCGGATTTCTCCACGCCAATCGTCAAATGAGGCCGATATCCGTGGCGAAATAGAAGCGCTTGTGCAGCCAGCGCCTGAACAAGACAAGTCGATCCGGGAATGAAGCGAGCGGCTTTGTGGATGGCCCAGACCATTCGGTCAGCAGTATAAGATGCCTTTGCCGCCCCGATTTTGTGCCCAAGACGTTGAACTCTGTGCACGCTAAGCAAGCCCAGGGTCAGCCGAATTGCGCACGTAATGACCAGAGCTTGAAACAGCAGCCAGCGCTGCTGGCGAGACAACAGGATAAATCGTTTCAGGCGTTGCATGCGCGTGCTTGGGCTCGGATTGCGCAAACATCCGCAATAATGGCTTCTCTAATCTGTGACAGCGATGACAAAAGCCGGGGATAAAACGCCTTTTTCACGGTCACCGCGGCGACCATAGCCTTGGCGGCATGGAACTGACGTTGTAAACGTTCGCCGTCGACAATTACTCGATTGAAAGCGGCGCCCAATAGCGTAACAAAGCTCTCTCTGTTGCTGAGCGGCGCGATCCGAATCCCTTTGCCGTTGGCCTCGTTTGCGGGTGCAAGCGAATAAACCACGGTGACAGGCACAGGTGTCACACAGGTCTGTGTCTCGTCCAGAGGAATGATCTGCTTTCGCGTGTAGGGATTTAGCGGAACACTGCCCGAAGCTTGTCCCAGCAATGTGTCAGCGATCTTGGGGAACAGTTTGATGCGCGGGGGACCCGGATATCCAATGGCTCCCTGTCGTGTGGTTCGCAAGAGCAAAAGATCGTCGGTAAGAAGGCGATGACCTGCTTTTAAAAAACTTGCTGCCAGGGTCGACTTGCCAAACCCGCAATCCCCCACAAACGCCACTGCTCCATCGTCCACCGCAACAGCGGTGGCGTGCAGAGGCTCAAAGCCCATTTTTACAAGCGCACAGGAAAGTGCTTGCCCAAGCAGGTAAACACGAAACGATTCTGATTCCGGCTGCTCAAAAGGGCGACAAGTGATTGATTCACCATTCTGTGAAATCAGGGTTTCTCCAACCCCCGTCCAGTGCAGGTAAGTCCACCCATCGAGCGTTTCCACAAAATCAAACCCACGGAAGACGCTGAGTTGCGAAGCGCATCGTTCACGCATCGTGGTGACGAGCGGATCGTCTGATATTCGAATCTGCAGGTTGCACCGGCCGCCGGTCTGACCCGGCGACAACTTCCTCAACGGCAACGACAACTCGCTGGAGATCGACAAGCCATACGCGGAGTAGCGATTGTCGGTGGAAATCTGCCCAAAAGTACTATTGCCCATATTGTTCGGGTGAAACCCGTTTTGATTTCACGGCCAATGCAAGCTCCAGGTCGGCGATTAGCCCTTTCGCGGCGGATTATACGCCCGGCGATGTCTTGTAAGCGTTAACGGCAACTTCAGCAAACTAAGGTGATTAACTGATATCGTACTCTACCTCTGAGATTAATATAGTAAATAGTTACGTTACCGTCGAATTACCCACAGGTGCTTCTTCGGGCCAGCCTCATCGCCCCGA
Source organism: Candidatus Acidiferrales bacterium (assembly GCA_035650755.1). Lineage (GTDB taxonomy): Bacteria > Acidobacteriota > Terriglobia > Acidiferrales > UBA7541 > Palsa-189. The sequence goes on along the minus strand of DASRHB010000032.1, from coordinate 90,870 downwards.
ATCCTGAAGGAGTCTGATGCGCTCGCATCGTTGCCGGGCTGCGGCAAAGACCTCGTGCAAAACCGCTTTATGCCCGCTTTTGCTGACGGTTGTCTCGCTGGCCGGGTGCGGTGCCGGCGCAGGAAGCGGAAGCAGCGGCAACAATATCACTGTTTCAATCACAAACAAGATTACCTCTGTCCAAGCCGGAGCTGCGAGCGTTTCATTCACAGCGGCTGTGCAGAACGATTCAAGCAACAGCGGCGTGACCTGGAGTCTTACGGCGAACGGAGTTGCCTGTTCACCAGCTTGCGGGACCTTATCTTCGGCCACGGTCACAAGTGTGACTTACAACCCGCCGGTTTCCGGCCCCGCCGCGCCAAACAATCAGCCCACTCTCGCCGCCACATCGGTGGCCAAAACGAGCAAGTCTGATTCTGACCCTTTTGTTATAACTGCTGCCCTCGCCGTTAACATTGCGAACAAATTCACGTCGATAGATGCCGGCTTCAATCCTTTTGTAGTGAATGCAATTGTGCAAAACGATCCCACAAACAGCGGCGTAACCTGGACGCTTACGGCAAACGGAAATCCGTGCTCGCCGGGCTGCGGGAGCCTCTCTGGCGCGACATCGACAAGCGTAACCTACACACCGCCCAAATCCGTTCCTGCTATACAGCCGGCACTTACAGCGGTCTCGGCGCATGACAGCTCCAAAGCCGATTTCGACAGCTTCACCATTCGGCAGCCATCAATAGTCGTCGCGATTCAAAATAAGATCAGCAATGCCGTCGCCAGTGCCCCGGGCATATTTTTGTCGGCGAACGTGAACAATGATCCATCCAGTAACCCGTCTACCACCTGGAAACTGACAGTTAACGGCGCAGATTGCCAGCCAACATGCGGTACTCTGACTGCGGCCGGGACCGAAAGCATTGTTTACGATCCGCCATCTTCTGTGCCTGCACCGCCCAATAATCAACCAACGCTTACCGTCACTTCGAACACGGACGCTACAAAATCTGATACTGATATCTTTACGATTGCCTCAAAGCCGCCGATCGCAGTGACCATAACTCAGGTTTCTTCCGTGGTTGCCAATGCAAGTGGGGGCGTGAATTTCAGCGCAAATGTGCAGAACGATTTCAGCAATCCCCCTCAGGGCGTTACGTGGACCTTGACCGCAGCTGGCGCTGCATGCTCGCCGAGTTGTGGTTCGCTGTCGAATTTTCAAGCACTGAGTGTGACCTATACGCCCCCGAACTCGGTGCCGGCGTCGCCAAATAATCAGCCCACGCTGATGGCGACTTCTGTCGCCGATAGCACGAAAGCTGCCTCGAATACGTTCACTATTACATCTACGGTGGCTAATTCCTGTGGTTCTGCAGGCGGCGACGAATCTCTACTGAGCGGTCACTATGCCTTTTTAATGGAAGGATTCTCGACTACTGCAGGCACTCCGTATTTTGTCGCTGCCAGCTTTGCTGCCAATGGCGGCGGAGGCATTACGCAGGGAGATGAAGACGTCAACGACACAATTTCTCCCCAGCATCTGACTTTAAGCTCAAATGGCAGCCTTTATACCGTCGGCACAGACCATCGAGGATGCGTACAGCTGACGAGTACAGGCGGAACTACCAGCGTGTTCCACTTCGCTTTGGGCGGAATTACTTCCGGTGTTGCATCACAGGGCCGCGTCATTGAGTTCGATGACAATTCCGGCAGCGGTTTAGGCAGCCGGGCTTCAGGGATCCTTAGATTACAGGATCCGAGTTCCTTCGTCTTGACCGCCCTGCGGGCCCAATATGCATTCGGCGTTGAGGGTTGGATTTTGCAGGAAAATCAATTCCTGCGGCTGAACACCGCAGGTTCGTTTAACAATTCCAACGGAATACTAACTGGCATCGATGACGTAGATTTTGGTGGCGTCACCTCCCCGGATACAACCGGCCTGAGCGGTTCCATTAATGCTATTTCCGCTACGACAGGACGAACGACGGGCAACTTTGATTTCTATAACTGGGCGATCTATGTCGTGAACTCTTCGGAACTTTTCTTAGTAGGCACCGACCCTCTCAGCAGCGCGCCGGTTACGGCGGGTCGCGCGATTGCTGGAAGCAATTCGTTCAGCGCGGCGTCGTTGTCCGGCGGCTATGCTGTGCATGCGGCGGGAAATACGAACGGCGCCGCTGATGTGAGTTTGCAATTGTTGACGGCGGTTCCGGGGGGAGCGCAGACGGGAACGCTTTCCGGCACCGTATACTCCTACGGCGCCGGTAACGCCGCGCAGACAACAAATTTAAGCGGCGTCACCTACAACGTCGATCCAACGTCGGGCCGGACAACTCTCGGCAATCCGGGCGACAACCTGCCGATTTTGTATCTTACAACGCCGACAGACGGCATCGCCGCTTTCGTGGCGGGTATTGGGCCCGACGCTCTCTCCGGCATTGCCGAAGCGCAGACCAACCCGGCTTTAGCGGCGGGAACGTATACCTTTGGAACAGAGGAACCTGCGGGCAATACTGTCACGAATAAGGCAGGCATCGAAACGATTTCGAGCGTCGGAGCCGTTTCCGGCACCTACGACCAGAGCAATACATTGGGACTCTCCACCCACGGTGTTAGCGCGACTGTTTCGCTCGGGTCAAACGGAACTGGGAACATCGGCCCCAACACGGTAGCAATTACGACTGGAAGCAAGCTCTTCTCAATCGATGAATTCGGCGGAACGTCCGGGCCCGCGGTAATCGTCACTGCCGAGCAATAATTCTCATCGCACAGCTGCTCCTTAGCAGCACTGCTGTAGGGCATTCGATTTTGCATTCTCCAGTTCACAGCGCGCGTACCCGATGCGGCTCTTGCTGCGCTGCTTGTGTTACTGTAACTGGCGACCGACACTTATGGCTCGCGCATGACTCCCTCCGTTAAAGCTTCGTCACAAACGGCAGCTTCCCCGAGCATCGCTGAGATTTTTGGGCCGGGCGGGATGATCCAGAAATGTATGCCCGCAGGCTACGAATATCGGCGTTCACAGCTATGTATGGCCGAGTTGGTTGAGGAAGCGTTTCTGAACAGGCGTCATCTGCTGGTGGAGGCTGGAACGGGCACTGGGAAAACACTGGCATACCTGCTTCCCGCGATCCGAAGCGGCAGACGCGTGGTGATCTCGACCGCCACAAAGTCGCTGCAGGAGCAGCTCTTCACAAAGGATGTGCCCTTCGTCCAGAAGCACTTTGCGCCTGAATTGAAAGTTGCGGTGATGAAAGGCCGTTCCAATTTCCTCTGCCGGCAAAAGCTACAGCAGATGGAAGGGCAGCCGGTCCTGAAAGGAATGGACGAACTGGACTGGTTCACGCAAATTCGCGATTGGAATGGATTGACAGAAACCGGCGATCGAGCCGAACTCACTTTTTTGCCGGATGATAGTGAGTTGTGGTCCAAGGTCGACGCCAGGCGCGAGACTTGCAGCGGTCAGAAATGCCCGCAATTCGAACGATGTTTCGTGACGGCCATGCATCGCCGCGCGGCCGACGCGGATTTGATCATTGTTAACCATCATCTTTTCTTTGCCGATCTGGCCCTGCGGCGGGACGACTTCGGCAGCATACTTCCGGAGTATTCGGCCGTCATCTTCGATGAGGCGCACGAAATCGAGGACGTTGCCAGCGATTATTTTGGCAGGCAGATATCGAACTATCGGCTCGAGGAACTTGCTCGCGACGCCGAACAGGCCTTGCGGCTCACACAGCAGGCGAAGCCTCCGCTGCTTCGCCGTGTAACTCGGTTGCGCGAAAAAGTGCGGGAGTTTTTCGATCTCTTGCCGCCTCGCGAGGGGCGCTCCGCATTCGAGGGCGGCGCCCGTGAGGCGTTTGTCGAGGCGCACGCGGATTCCTACGATGGCCTGATTACGGCATTAAAGGCGCTGGAGAGCGAAATAGCGGCATTGCCGTCGAAGCCGGAGGAGTTGTTGGGAATTGCGCGGCGAACCTCTGAACTGCGCAATGAGACCGCGTTCATTTTCGAATCGAATGAAAAAAACTATGTGTATTGGCTGGAGCGCCGAGGCAAAGGAGTTTTTGTCACCGCAACGCCGATTGACGTAAGTGCGATTCTTCGCGAGCAGCTTTTCGAAACTTTCGAGACCGTGATCATGACTTCGGCAACCTTGGCGGTGAGCGGCCGTTTTGATTTTTTGAAGCAGCGGTTGGGAATCCAGTTCACGCAGGAAGCCGTACTGCCGCATGAATTTGATTACGGCCGGCAGGCTCTGCTCTACATTCCTGCCAGCTTGCCGGACGTGCGGAATCCCGCATTCGTGCAGAAATCAGCCGAAGAAATCGCGCGATTGCTCGAGATCACCGAAGGACGCGCATTTTGCCTGTTTACCAGCTACGCGCAGATGAACCAAATTTTCGAACTGGTTCGCCCGCGAGTGAGGTTTCCGTTGTTGCTGCAGGGGACCGCGCCCCGCATGGCGCTGCTCGAGCGTTTCCGAACGACGCCCGGCGGGGTGCTCTTCGCGACCTCCAGTTTCTGGCAGGGCGTGGACGTGCCGGGCGAACAGCTTTCTTGTGTGATTATCGACCGGTTGCCCTTCGCCGTCCCAACCGATCCCATCGTGGCGGCGAGGGTGCGAGCGTTGACGGAGGACGGGCGCAACGCGTTTGCCGAATATCAAATCCCCGAGGCGGTGCTGGCGCTGAAACAGGGATTTGGCCGCCTGATTCGTACGAGAACTGATCGCGGTGTTCTGGCCATTCTGGACAACCGCATTCAGCGCATGCAGTATGGTAAAATTTTTATCGAATCGCTGCCGGAGTACAGCCTCACCCGGGACATCGCTGAAGTTCAACGCTTTATGAAGGCGCCGAGCTAGGGCGAGTATTCCCGCCGCGCCCGGCCGATCATCCAAAATGTTTGAAGTCAGCGTCGAAGAGACATTCTCCGCCGGACACGCCCTGCGCGGCTACAAGGGCAAGTGCGAGAATCCGCACGGGCATAATTATCGCGTGCGGGTTAACGTCCAGGGGGAGCAACTCGATGCCGTTGGTTTGCTTTTTGATTTTGTCTACCTCAAACGAATCCTACGGGATCTCATCGGCGATATGGATCACAAGTTTCTCAACGATCAAGCGCCGTTTGACGCGATGAATCCTTCTGCCGAAAACATCGCCAGATTTCTTTACGAAGAAGCTTCAAAACAGGTGCGCCAGGCGCCCAATGCGCCGCGAATCAAGAGTGTCACGGTGTGGGAAACCGACGAAACCTCCGCGACGTATACGCCCTGAACGGATGCTGAGATGCGCCGAGCATACTTTCTGATCGCAATTCCGGCGGTTTTGGTGGGCATTGCTTATGTAATTCTTCTGCATCGGCTCGGCTTCGAAATTCACAGCGCGCCATTCCTGGGAACAGCCGTCGCGGCAATCGCTGCGATCTTGCTTGTCAGGCGATACCAGAAGCGAAAACCCCGGCGGCATGGCAATCCATGATGCAAGTAACGGAAATTTTTCGGTCGATTCAAGGCGAAAGCACGTACGCCGGATTGCCATGCATCTTCGTGCGCTTCACGGGGTGCAACCTGCGCTGCACCTGGTGTGACACGGCGTACGCGTTTTACGGCGGAACAAGGATGAGTCTTGAGGACGTGGTTCAGCGTGTGCATGAACTCTCCGGTGACGGCGTCAGACAACCCGCCGAGATTGCTACCACCGTGGCGAACGGAAAGCTCTCGCTCGTTGAGCTGACTGGCGGCGAGCCGTTACTTCAGCAGGAGATTGTGCCTTTGGCGCAACGCCTGCTTTCCGACAATTACACTGTCCTAGTGGAGACGAGCGGCGAGCGCTTCGTCGGTAATTTGCCGCGGCCTGTGGTGAAAATCGTCGACGTGAAGTGCCCTGATTCCGGCGAAGGCGGCTCATTCCTGCTCGATAATTTGAGCGCAATCGATGGCAAGGATGAGATCAAGTTCGTGATTGCCAGCCGGCGCGATTACGAATTCGCCAGGGATTTCTGCGCTCAGCACGAACTGCCGCGTCGCGTCCGGCAGATATTGTTGTCGCCCGTCTTTGCCGATCCGAACGGCTCCTGGAGCGGGCTGGACGCGCGTCTGCTTGCGGAATGGATATTGGCGGACCGTCTGCCCGTGCGACTCGGTTTACAGCTCCACAAATTCATCTGGCATCCTTCGACTCAGGGCGTCTGAGGACACGAACGCACAATGAGTGCGAAGCCCAAAGCCGTGGTTCTTGTCAGCGGGGGCATGGATTCGTGCGTAACCGCGGCCATTGCGGGAACGTCACATCGAGTAGCATTCCTGCACGCCGGATATGGACAACGTACGGAGAGGCGAGAGCGGGAGGCGTTCCAGGCGATTGCGGAGTTTTACGCGGTACGCGAACGCCTGCTGGTGCATTTGGATCATTTGAAACAGATCGGCGGCTCCGCGCTTACGGACGAGAGCGTTAGGGTGCCGGAAGGGGAGCCGGGCGCGCCCGTAACCGGAAATACGATTCCCGTGACGTATGTTCCGTTTCGCAACGCTCACTTCCTTTCCGTAGCGGTGAGTTGGGCGGAAGTCATAGGCGCGCAGGCCATTTTCATTGGCGCCGTAGAGGAAGACAGCTCGGGTTATCCCGACTGCCGTCCTGAGTATTACCGGGTGTTTGAGCAACTGGCGAATATTGGCACGCGGCCGGAGACTCAGATCAAGATCATCACCCCTGTGATTGGAATGAGAAAAAGCGCGATCGTTCGCGAGGGGCTCGACTTAGGCGCCCCGCTTGATCTGACCTGGTCGTGTTATCAGTATGAGGATGCCGCCTGCGGGGTCTGTGACAGTTGTCGCTTGCGGCTCCAAGCCTTTGCTGAAGCGGGAGTTCCTGATCCAATACGGTACCGCGCACGGGTTGCAAGATGAAATAGTTAAGCGATAATAGAAGAACATAATGGGCAGGATCCGGCGTACCGCCGGGAGGAGGAAGTCGATCTATGAAACAGCTGGAGAGAATCAGGATAGCAATGGTTCTCGTGTGTGCGCTGTCCCTCGCGGCGGGAGTTGCAATCGGAGCAGCGGCGCAGGAGAAGGAGAAGCCGGCGAAGATTCACGGGCAGGTGTCTGATTCGAACGGCAACCCGTTCACGGGCGCGACGGTTTCTGTGCGAAACAGCACGACCGGTCAGAGCACGGACCTCACCGCCGACGCGCAAGGCCGCTACCGCAGCGGCAATCTGCCTGCGGGTACTTATTCGGTCGATATCAAAGTCCAGGGCAAATCCGTATACTCGCAAATCGTAAATTTGACGGCTGGCCAGGATACGGTCCAGGATTTTAACTTCAAGGAAATCCAGAGTCAGCAGAACGCACAGGCAGCTGAAGCGGCAAAGAAGAACGAAGAGGCGAAGGCGAAGTTTGCCGTGATGAAGCAGCACTTTGATGCTGGTACCGCCGCTTTGGAGCAAGCCAAGCAGCTCCGCGCGCAAGTCGAGAAAATGCCCAAGGATCAGCAAGCGGCCTCCCAGGGCCAGTTAGATCAGGCGACCGGTACTGCGGTCAACGAATTTAATGCGGCGCTCGAACAGACCAACGAGACCGATCCCAACCGCAACATCGTCCTTGCACGTATGGGAGAGGCCTATGAGATCGACAACAAGTATGCCGATGCAGCCACTGCCTATTCAAAAGCGGTCGCGCTGAAACCGGATCCGAGCTATTACAACAACCTGGGCAATTCGCTCGCGAGGACCGGAAAAACCGATGAGGCCTTGCAGGCATACCAGAAGGCCATAGAAATGGATCCAATGAATACGGCCATGTACTGGCGCAATTTCGCCATCGGTCTTTACAACAGCGGCCGTATCAAAGAGTCGGTCGATCCCCTTAAGAAAGCTACCGATGCTGATCCGAAGAACGCTCAGGCGTGGTATCTGCTCGGGGCAGCTCTTGTGAACACCATGGGATTCAAACAAGAGGGCGACAAGATGGTGCCTGAGCTGCAGCCTGGCACGCAGGAGGCTTACCAGAAAGCTATCGAACTCGACCCGAACGGTGTATGGGGCGCTCAGGCGAAGCAAGGTTTGGAAGCGTTGCAGGCGATGGGCGTAGGAATCGATACGAAACTAAGCACTCGCCCAGCCAAGGACAACAAACCCAAGGACAACAAGAAGAAGTAAAGGCGTTTAAAGTGGTTTCAGTAAGGCCCCGCGGTAGAATCGCGGGGCCTTTTTAGTTATAGCAATAGGGGAACTGGTTAGTCTGTCCGATCTAAAATGACGAACCTTTCTTCGGAGTCGATCATCGCGGTTACGAACGAGCAGGTCTGGTGTAGCCTCGGCGATGAATCGGCCATCCTCAATACGAAACACGGCATTTACTATGGGCTCGACCCGATTGGCACGGAAATTTGGAAATTGTTGCAAAAGCCCTGTAGGATCGCGGAAATATGTCAGGCATTGCTGGAGCAGTATGAAGTTGAACCAGAGCGTTGCGAACGCGATCTGCTCAATCTGCTCGAAGAATTGTTGAAGGCTGGACTCATCGAGGTTCGGCAGTAATTTTCCAATTCCCGCAGTTCGCTTGATATTCTTTCCGCGGCGGTTACGATCTGCCGTACCCCATAGATGTCCAAGACAATTCATCCGCTCGGTCGCTGCTTGGCATTAGCGGCAGTTCTTTCATTTTCGACTACACTGGCTGTATCAGCGGTCCGCCATGCGCTAGCAGCTCGCTGGGCTTTGTCTTCGAGACCGGAATCACTGCTGCGGGCGGCGGAAATCGAGCCCACGAATCCGGAGTGGTGGTACCAACTCGGCCGAGCCTGGCAATTTGACTTGCAGCATTCCGATTTGCCGTTGGCGATCTCCTATTATCAGCGCGCCATTTCCCTGAATCCACAAACCGCGTCTTATTGGATGGATTTGGCTGACGCTTATGAAGGATCGGGCGATGTCTCGGCAGCCGAGCAGTCCTTTCGCACCGCTCGCCGGATGTACCCGGTTTCGGCGCAAACCGCATGGCGGTACGGGAATTTTCTGCTCCGGTACGGCCGCATGACGGAAGCGTTTTCGCAAGTCCATGACGCAGTCGTAAGTGATCCGAAGTTTGCCGCTCTCGCCGTATCCCGCTGCTGGCATGTGAGCCACAATATCGGCACAATTCTGCAAAGTGTGCTGCCTGACCAGAAGGATGACAATTGGAATGCCATGCAATTTTTCGTGCAGGTACGCGAGCCCTCGCCCGCAATCGCCGTTTGGAGGCGCATCGCGGCCCACCGCGAACACATTGCTGTTTCAGCGGTATTTCCGCTTCTCGATATGCTTGTCGAGACCGATAGGATCAGCGACGCAGAAACCGTGTGGGCGCAGGCGCTCTCGGCGGCGGGAATGAAGGCGCAGACCGCTTCGCCTGGGTCGCTCATCTGGAATGGCGGGTTCGAAACGGAACCGCTGAACGGCGGTTTCGATTGGCGCATCGCTCCAACTGCCGGTGCTCGCATGCGATGGGACAACGAGGTCTTTCACTCCGGAAAGCGCTCGCTGCGTGTGGATTTCGACGGCAGCGCCAACGTGAACTTCGAAAACGTCTGGCAGTATGTGCCGGTTCAGCCCGGCACGCGTTATCGATTCGCCGCTTTGGTCCGGGCGGAAGGGCTAACGACCGATAGCGGCATTCGTATTGAAATTCGCGATGTCTCGCGCCCTGGAAATCCCTCCAGGTTCACATCAAATTTAGTGGGCAGTTCAGGATGGTCCGAACAGGAGATCGATTTCATCACCGGTTCCGATACAAGAGCCCTGAAAATTGTGCTGCGGCGTACGCCCAGCGAAAAATTGGCTAACAAGATTCGCGGCACAGCCTGGATCGATGACGTTGCACTTGCGCCACGGGGTCAATCCGCAGGTTCGCTTTGATGAATGTGGTACGCATTGGCGTTTGTGGACTTCTGGCGTTCAGTGTGTTCGCTCATGGTGTCGTTGAGCCCTGGTCGGAAGCAGTGCTGGAAGTCGGGGCGGCGATGCTCTTGGTGTGGTGGGCAATGCTGTTCGCGTCAGGAAGGCTGCCACGCGTCTCGTGGAATCGGTTACTTTGGCCGATAATTGCTTTTTGGCTGCTCGCCTTATTTCAATATGCTGCTCGACTGTCTGCCGTTGGGTTCCTAACGAAAATAGAAATCCTTAAATTGTCCGCGCTTGGACTGTTGTTTTTTCTGGCGGTTCAAGCGTTCGAAACCTGCGAAGATTGGCGCGCGTTTGCCTGGTTTTTGCTGGTGTTGGGCTTTACGGTTTCGGTGTTCGGAATTATCCAACACTATACATTCAACGGGAAACTATACTGGTTTCGCGAATTACGATACGGAGGAATTCCATTCGGGCCGTACGTAAATCGCAATCACTTCGCGGGTTTTGTGGAATTAATTATCCCCGCAGGCATTTCGATCGTGCTGTTGCGAGCCGAAGCTCGCGACCGTTTGTCCGTGGTGGCGCTGCTTACGATTGTGCCGGTTGGCGCGCTTTTCCTTTCTGCCTCCCGTGGCGGAATAGCGGCGCTTCTGCTTGAGCTTGGGCTGGTTTTCATTTTGGCGCTGTCGCGCGGGCGGGGCCGTAAACAACTCGTTCGCGGGGCGATAGCTCTCTTGCCGGCGATCGCGTTCATCGTGTGGCTCGGGGCCGGCCGCGCGCTGGAACGGTTTCAATCCTACCAAAATCTCGAAATCAGCCAGGTGCGCCGTACGGAGATGGTTCGAGATTCCTGGAGAATTTTCTTAGATCATCCGCTGCTTGGCGCGGGCCTCGGTACGTTGGAGGCGGTGTTCCCGCGATACGAAACTCTCTACGATGGCACGGTCGTCAATCACTCCCACAACGACTATGTCGAAGCCTTAGCAGAGACAGGCGCAATCGGCGGGCTAATATGCGCCTCCTTTCTGGTCTTGTTGGTGGGTGGCGCGTGGAAGCGTATCGCCGGTGCAACGAACGCTACGGATCTGGCGCTCCACATTGCCGCACTGTCTGCCTGCTGTGCGTTGCTCGCTCACAGTTTCGTCGACTTCAATCTGCATATTCCCTCCAATGCGCTCTTGTTCTTAGTGCAATCAGCCCTGGCGACTTCAACGTTCGCGCCTTCCGAGCGCCATATGGCGGGCGACGGAGCCTTATATTCACGAAAATTGAATAGGACGCGAGCAGTCCAGACGGTATAATCCGGGGCGCGTGGGGTCATTTCATCTGATGCAGCCTGATAGGGGTCGTGTATCCCGAGAGCTACGCTTTCCGTTTTCGCGGTTGTCTCTGCCTCTTGTCGTGCTGTTCGCTTCGGCTGTTGCTCTATCGCAGACCCCGAGTAGCCGCAACACAATCGCTGATTCGCAAAACGTCCAAACGGCCCGCGAAACCAACGACCGAATCAACCAACTCGCGATCGCCCAATCGGCCAAAGAGGCAGATTACGTGATCGGAGCGGGTGACCTGTTGAATATCGAAGTTTTCGATGTGCCGGAACTGTCGCGCGAGGTACGTGTCACCGAAAGCGGTTTCGTAGCTATACCTCTGCTCCCTGTAAAGGTGCAGGCGGGGGGGCTCACGCCATTTCAATTCCAAGACAAACTGGCGGAATTATTGCAGGTCAATGGACTGGTCACCCATCCGCAAGTCACGGTCACCGTCAAGGAGCAGCACAGCGAACCGATCACCGTGATCGGTGCGGTAAAAAATCCGCTTACGGTTCAGGCCGTGCACCAGATGACCCTGCTGCAGTTGCTTTCGCAGGCAGGCGGAGTTGCCGACGATGCGGGCAGCAAAGTGCTGATTACGCGAAGGCGGAGTGCGCCTACCGAAGAAAGTTCTCCGGCGGCTCCGACTGGAGATCAGCCGAACCGTGCGTTGCCGAACGCTCCCGCATCAGTCCAGGGCTGGGCGCAGGACACCCTCACCATTGACCTCAATGACCTGTTGGACAGTGGTGATCCGAAATACAACGTACCGTTAATAGGCGGCGACGTGGTCAGCGTCCCCCGTGCGGGCATTGTATATGCGGTTGGCGCCGTACAGCATCCCGGCGGTTTTGTCTTGCAAACCGATCGCCAGCAGCTAACGGTGCTAAAGGTGGTCTCGCTCGCTGGAGGCCTGCTCGGGACCGCGAAGCCCGGGAATGCCATTATCCTGCGGCAAGCTCCTGGCAGTTCACAGCGGCAGGAAGTGCCGGTGGACGTTAGAAAAATCCTCAGCTTGAAGAGCGAGGATGTACCGCTTCGTCAAAACGACATTCTGTACGTCCCGGACAGCACGGGAAAACACGCGCTGCGCCGTTCCGCGGAAGTGGCGATAGCCATTGCGACCGGAGCTGCGATCATCCGGGTTACCCAATGAACGGGCGCCAGCAGCCGCCGCAACAAACGCCTCCGATAATGTCATGAATGAGCAGACGAATTTGATTGCGCGAAGCCAGGCGGCTCCGCTCGACCATCTGGCCTACCGCGAAGCGGCTGTGACGTTGAACCTGATGCCGCGCGAATCGCATTTGTTCGATTATCTTCTGATTTTGCGAAAGCACCGCTGGCTGATCGTCTCCTTTCTCTTGGCCGTGGTGACCTTCGTAACGATTGCGACTTTTCGTATGCAGCCGGTGTACGAAGCCACCACGCGGATCGAAATCGATCGCGAAAACACCAATTTCCTTCCGTTTGCCGGGAATGATCCGTACGACCTGTACCAGGATTTGGAGGATTACATCGAAACGCAATCCAAGATTCTGGTCAGCGAAACCTTGGCCATCCAAACCGTAAGGTCTCTTCATCTCGATCAGGATCCTCGATTTGGCGGCAGCCCTAAAGATTCCGGCGCCCTGGAAGTGACCGCCCCTGCTAACGCCGTGCAGTCACCCCCGGCCGCGTTGGGAGCCTTTCTGGGAGGCCTCTCCGTCAAGCGGGTTCCCAATAGCCGCCTGCTTGATGTGACGTTTGCCACGACGGATCCAAAACTCGCCGCCGCCATCGTCAATGCCCACGTGAGTAATTTTATTGAGCAGAATTTTCGCAGCCGGTATGAGGCCACAACTCAGGCCTCCAACTGGCTCGCGAATCAACTCGACGAACTAAAAGGCAAAGTCGAGGCTTCCGAAGATGCTCGTATTAAATACGAGCGGGAAAATCAGATTTGGACGATTGACGAAAAACAGGACGTCACGACACAAAAGCTGTCCGATCTGAATCGCGACTTGACGGAAGCCCAGGCCGATCGCATCAACAAGGAAGCCGTTTACGAGCTCGCCATCGGCGGTAATTACGACGCCGTCCCTGCCATTCGCGAAAGCCCAGTCATCCAGGAAAGTCTCAAGCGCCAGGGCGAATTGAGCGATCAATATACGGAAGCGCTCAACCAATACGGGCCGAAATTCCCAAAGGTCATCCGGCTTCAAGCGCAGCTAAAAGATATCGGAGATCTGATCGCAGGCGAGAAGAAGAGTGTCGCCACGCAGATCGAGGCCGAATATCAGGCATCTCGCCAAAGAGAACTGCTGCTGCAGCGCGCGCTCGGTCAGCAGAAAAATGAAGCCGCTGCCATGGCCGACAAAATGGTGCAATACAACATCCTTAAACGGGAAGCGGAAGCGAACAAGCAGCTTTATGACGGCCTGCTGCAGAAGCTTAAGGAGGCGGGAATCACGGCAGGTTTGCGCTCCAGCAACATCCGCGTCATCGACCCCGCCCTGGTCCCGGCATTTCCCTCTCGCCCGAACAGATCGCGCAACATCGCGCTGGCCATTCTCGTCGGGCTGGTGGGCGGAATCGGGCTCGCGCTCATCCGCGAATACCTCGACAACACGGTGAAAAATCCCGAGGACGTCGAAACCCTATCGCGCTTGCCCTCTTTGGCTGTTGTTCCGGCGTTCGCAGGTTCGAATGGCAATGGTGCAGGCCGTTTGCAGAAATTATTGGGCGGTTCGCGAAACGGATCTGAGGAAGGCGTCGCCTTGCTGGCGCATTCCGATCCTCAATCGCAGGTATCTGAAGCTTTTCGAGCTCTGCGAACCGCTTTGCTGCTCTCGCAGCCGGACCGGCCGCCCCAGATCCTTTTGGTCACGAGCGCACTCCCGCACGAGGGCAAAACAACGGCCGCGGTGAACATTGGCGTTACCCTGGCCCAACTCGGCGATCACACGTTGTTGATCGATGCGGACCTGCGCAAGCCGGGAATCAGCCGTGCTCTGCACATGCATCATGCTGAGAATGCAGGCCTCAGCTCGTACCTCGCAGGAGTCGCTCCGCTGGAAGAAGTCACAGTTTCGCACCCGCTGATCAAGAATTTACATACCATTCCCACAGGTCCCGTCCCACCGAATTCGGCTGATCTGCTTTCGTCTCATCGTTTGGCCGAGATGATGTCAGAGTTGCGCAACCGCTATAAGTTCATCGTCATTGATTCTCCGCCGATTATGGCGGCGACCGACGCGGTCATTCTTTCGGCTGTAGTGGACGGTGTACTTCTAGTGGTGCGAAGCGGGGAAACCCCGAAGGAAGCTTTCACGCGCACTCGCAATCTGCTGAGCAGCGTCAAATCTCGTGTGCTTGGCGTCGTGTTGAACGCTGTAGATTCGCGATCTCCGGATTACTACTACTCGTATCGATATTATCCCTACGCGTATGGCGCCAACGGCAGCAACGGTTCAGAGGGATCAACAAATCACTCCGGAGCTCCGAGACTCGATGCTTGAGCATCGCCGCAGGGCTATCGTTCCACAGGCAGAATCATGCGTGCGCTGATTACCGGAGGGGCCGGATTTATCGGTTCGCATCTGGCCGAGCGGATATTGCGATCCGGCAACGAAGTTCTGCTCCTGGATAATCTGTCGACCGGCAGCAAGGAAAACATCAGCCCTTTGGAAAAATACGATCGCGCGCGCTTTATCCTGGGGGCCGTCGAGAATCGCGTGCTCTTGGCGGAGTTGGTCGACGAATGCGACATCATTTTTCACCTGGCTGCGGCCGTCGGGGTCCGCCTCATCGTGGAAAGTCCCGTACACACCATCCAAACCAATGTAGCAGGAACCCATCTCGTTCTCGAAGCTGCCGCCGAGAAACGGAAACTAGTTTTCCTCGCTTCCAGCTCTGAAGTGTACGGAAAAAACGCGAACGTCCCATTCGATGAAGATGCTGACCTTGTGCTCGGCCCAACGACGAAAGGCCGATGGAGTTACGCGGCCTCCAAAGCAGTGGACGAATTCCTCGCTCTGGCCTACTGGAAAGAAAAAAACCTGCCCGTGATTGTCGGCAGATTTTTCAATACTGTCGGGCCTCGGCAGACAGACAGATACGGCATGGTGATGCCGGCACTGATCCGGCAGGCGCTGGCCGGACTGCCCCTCACAGTCTTCGGCAGCGGCAAGCAGAGTCGCTGTTTTTGCGACGTGCAGGATTGCGTCGAGGCCATCGTGCGCCTCGTGTCCACCGATCGTGCCGTCGGCGAGGTAATTAACGTCGGAAGCGACCGTGAAATCACGATTGAGGCGTTGGCGGAACTTATCCGGGAACGCACCGCGAGTCCCTCGGACATCACCTACATCCCCTATGAACGGGCCTATGAGCCTGGATTCGAGGATATGCCCAGGCGCGTTCCTTCGCTGCGGAAACTTGAGCGCTTAACCGGCTTTCGGCCGCAAATTCGTCTGGCAGACACGATCGATCGCGTGGCTCGATTCATGGCAGAGAAAGAAGAAATGCGCCTGGCTGCCGCGACGCTGTGAACGCGGATTTGCGGCGATGCAGGGCATTGTCTGTTATTTCGCAATTAAGGCTTCGACATTATGGCAACGGCCACAACGGAAATCGCAGCTATCCCGCGGCCTTTTCGCATAGCCGCGTCATCGCGCATCCCCGTCGTGCGACTCGGCGAGTTGTGGGCCTATCGCGAACTTCTCTACTTCTTTGTTTGGCGAGATGTAAAGGTTCGGTATAAGCAAACCGCCATCGGGGCTGCTTGGGCGATATTACAACCATTCCTGAGCATGATTGTGTTCAGCCTCTTCTTCGGCAGGCTCGCCAAGCTTTCGACAAATGGATTGCCCTATCCGATCTTTTACTATTGCGCCCTATTGCCCTGGAGCTACTTTGCGGGCGCGCTGCAAAGTGCGACCAACACCATCGTCGAACATCAGCGGCTGATTACGAAGATCTATTTCCCGCGTCTTGTGCTTCCTATTTCGGCGGTGCTTTCGGGGCTGGTGGATTTCGCCATTGCCTTCGTCATGCTGATCGCCATGATGTTGTATTACAAGGTCACCCCGGGCAAGGGCCTGCTCCTTTTGCCGGGTTTGATACTGCTGGCCCTGTTGACGGCATTAGCTTTCGGCCTGTGGCTTTCCGCGCTGAATGCCGTTTACCGGGACGTGCGCTACGCGGTGCCCTTCATGATCCAATTCTGGATGTTTGTGTCGCCGGTGGCGTATTCAGCGTCGCTCGTTCCGGAACGCTGGCGGTGGATCTACGGGTTGAACCCAATGGCCGGTGTCGTCGAAGGATTTCGCTGGGCCCTCACGGATCATGCCCATGCGCCTGGCCCGCTGCTTTGGGCATCCGCTTGTGGAGTGGTGTTCACGCTGCTCGGCGGCGTTTTTTATTTTCGCCGAATGGAAGGCACGCTTGCCGATGTCGTTTAAATTAGCGGCGAAGTGTTGAGGCTAGGTGGGAAGTGGCAGGAGTCGGCATTTGAGTCCGGCAATTCACGTCGAAGGTCTCGGAAAGCGCTACCACATCGGCCAGAGGCCACGGTATCTCGCATTGCGAGATCGGCTCGCAGCCGCATTGCGGGCGCCTGCGCGCGTCTGGAAGTCTCGCTTCAATGGCGCCACACCGCGAAACGAGATATGGGCGCTCCGTGACATTGATTTTGAAGTAAAGCAGGGCGAAGTCGTTGGAGTGATTGGCAGGAACGGAGCCGGCAAGACGACCCTGCTCAAGTTACTTTCGCGCGTGACGGAGCCCTCCACAGGTTGGGCCGAAATCAGCGGGTCTGTGGGCAGCCTGCTCGAAGTCGGCACCGGCTTTCATCCTGAGCTGACGGGCCGCGAAAACATCTACTTGAATGGCGCCATTCTCGGCATGGGCCGGCGGGAGATCGCCCGCAAATTCGATGACATCGTCGGGTTCTCCGAAGTAGTCGAATTCCTGGATACTCCACTCAAGCACTACAGCACCGGCATGCAGATGCGCCTGGCGTTTGCTGTAGCGGCGCATTTCGAGCCGCAGATTCTGCTCGTGGACGAAGTGCTCGCCGTGGGCGATCTGGCGTTTCAAAAGAAGTGTCTCGGCAAAATGGATGAAGTCGCCCGAGGCGGCCGCACAATCATCTTTGTCAGCCACCAGATGAATCAAATCCGGCGGCTCTGTAATCGCGCAATCTGGATCGATCGCGGGCGCGTGCGCGAAGATGGCCCTGTGGCGCAGGTCGTGAGTTCGTATGAAACCGCGATGGCGCGCGGCGGAAACGTCGAACAAGAGCATAGAGATCTTGAGGATAAAACCCGCTTTGTGAAATGGCAGATCGCCGGCCTTCCCGAAGGGACCGCTCATCAGTTGGACTCTCTGGGCGAGGTCACCATTCATTTCGATCTGCAACTGAATCAGGCGCTTCAGCGTGGGCATCACGGCATCGCATTATTCAGCGGCGGTCGCGAGCTCATTTGGGGCCGGGCAATAGATAACCTTCGGCTCGAGCCAGGATTGCACCGGATCTCGTACACGTTCCCTTGTCTGCCCCTGCGTCCCGGTCCTTATTTTTGGCAGGTAAGCCTTTGGGAGAATGGAAACTGCTTCGATGCGTGGGATTGCCTACCACAGATGATCGTCGCTACGCCGAATTTTCAGCATCCCCGAGACGAGTGGAGCGGCATTCTAAACATCCCCTCCCAGGTTCGAGTCAGCCAATTGGATGGAGTTGAATGCACCAACCGCGCGAAGGCGCATGGCGCCAGCTAAGTGACCAGAAGAATGCTGACCATTTTTACCATCCCCAAAGCTTTCGAGGGCCATTACGGCCTGATTCAAAGGAATGCCATAGGCAGTTGGCGCGAGCTGAACCCAAAATGTGAAGTCATTCTCTTTGGTGACGAGCCGGGCACGCGCGAAACCGCCGGGCGATTTCAACTGCGCTATGAACCGGAGATCCCGCGCAACGAGTTTGGCACGCCCTTGCTTGCGCCGATTTTCGCCCGCGCACAGCAAATTGCCACATACGATCGCCTTTGCTATGTGAATTGCGACATTGTATTGCTTCACTGCTTCTCTGAGGCCGTTCTCAATGTGGCTCGGGCCTTTCCGAAATTCCTCATAGTTGGCCGGCGTCGGAATGCGCCCGTGACTCAGCCAATCGATTTTCAGCGGCCCAATTGGGAAGCTCAGATAAGGGGGTTCGCCATGCATTCAGGCCAACAGGACCCGCCTTACGCGGTCGACTACTTCGTATTTCCTCGCGGCGTGTATAGCGATGTCCCACCATTTGCGATTGGAAGGTTTTATTGGGACCACTGGCTCGTATGGAAAGCCCGCTCGATGAAAGTCCCGGTGGTGGATGCAAGTTCGGGTGTCTTGGCCATTCATCAACAGCATGGATTCCCCGGTCAGCCACCCGGCGGCAGGGACCAGGAAACCGATCCGGAAGCGAAGCGGAATCGCGTTCTCGCCGGCGGTTTATTGCATTTATATACGATCAAACACTGCACTCATGGCCTCGCTCAAGGACAAATTGCAAAGCGACGCGGCGCCTGGCACGTGCCTGCGACAAATGTGCTCGCCACGTATTCGAACAAATTGTGGTACTGGCTGCTGAGTTCGACATTCCAGGCGCGGCGCACAATTGGGTTGTATAGGCGGGTAGCATCGACGAATTCGGTCGAATGAGGGAACGAATGTTGCGCAACTTGCGAACTCAGGAGATCGAGGCGCGGCCATGAGTGAGCGCGTTTCCGTCCTGATTTGCACCTATAATTACGCCTGCTATTTGCCTCAGTGTCTTACCAGCGTTGTGACGCAGACTCGCCCAGCTGACGAAGTGATTGTCATTGACGACGGCTCAACCGACGGCACGCCCGAGTTGATGAAGCAATTCCGAGACGTTCGCTACATCCATCAGGAAAATACCGGTAAAGCCACGGCTTTTGAACGAGCGGTTGCGCTCTCAACCGGCGATATTATCTGCCACCTGGATGCCGATGATTATTGGGAACCCCGAAAGCTCGACCAAGTCATTCACTGTTTCTCCGTTAACCCAAAACTTGGCGGTGCCCTTCACGAAGTTCACTATGTTAACGGCTCCGGCAGTGACCTTGAATTCGCTTGGAACTCGAATCTTCCGCAAGAGCCTGTGGTGCTGACCCTGGATGAGTCCGAAGACGTGAGTTTTCTCTACGCGCTCCCTCGATCGCGTGGGCGATTCTTCGGCGTGCCAAATACCTCCTCGGTCCGCCGCGAGGTTCTGCAGGACCTTTTGCCTTTACCACACGAGGTGGGCGGAGCCGTCGATGGCGTTTTGGTTGCCGCCGCGCTGCGTCATGGGATGGCTTACCTTCCTGATCGCCTGGCTGCCTGCCGCATTCATGGAAGCAACGCCGGATTCGGAAACGTCGATTCCACAGAGCAAACGATTGCCATGTGGGAATTTCTTCTCGGCAACCGGAATTTCCGCCGCTTTTTATCGCTGCGGCACGCGAGAATGCTGCGCGCCAAAATTCTTGAGAGAAAGGCTTATCTCGCCAGCCGCACCGGCCGGAGCAAGATCGCGGGTGCTTGGGCTGGCATTCGTCTTCCCTGGATTCTCGCCGCCAACGGGTATCGCTGCAATTGGAAACATCTCGCATTACCGGCCGCATGCCTGCTGCCGCTGAGGCGCGCGGCCTCGAAACACAACACCGGTAATAACGGTTCCTTCCTCGAACCAAGGCACGCCGCATGAACACCCGAGCTTCCATCATTATTCCGACGCGAAATCGCTCTTCTATTCTCGCCCGAAGCCTGGCGTCGTTGGCGGTGGGCGCATTTGGATTCGAAACTCCTGAAGTGATCGTCGTCGATGACTGTTCCACCGATGAGACTGGCAAGGTCATCGATGGATTTCGACGGCTAAGCGGCTGGCCTGTACAAACAGTCCGGCAGCCTCGCCCGCTGGGCGCGAACGCCGCACGGAATGCCGGCCTTCAGGTCGCGCGCGGTGAGGTCATCGTCTTTATCGACGACGACGTTCTCGTCACCCAAGCATGGCTATCAAAGCTTGTCGCCGGTTTGTCGGAAAGCGTCCCCGTCGTTTCCGGTCCAGTGCGGTTGATGGCGGATTCGCCTGTTCCGGGGAGACATCGGTGTGAGCTCAGTAGCTATCTTTCGGATGTTCCTGTGCCCGCGCGAGGCGCGGCCGGTGAAATCGTCCCCGTGGCCTGCAATATGGCCGCTTTCCGTTGGGTTTTTGATCTCGCTCGCTTTGACGAGACTGTGCGGCCTCCCGTGGAAGAAAACGATTGGTTGCGCCGCGCGGGAGTCAGTGCGGAATTCGTCGAACATGCGTTGGTTTGGCACTGCAAAAGTGAAGAAGAGCTTCGGGTTTCGACGATTCTGCGCAAGGCCTGGCGCGACGGCGGCGAAGGCGGATGGTGGGCTCGAGAACGGTTGCGACTTCCGGTACGCGAGCGCCGCACGTTTGCGATGAGTTCACTGCGCACGTCGATCCGCGGCTTGGGCCACGCGATGATCCGCGGTTGTTATGGGGGCATTGTTGTAAGTGTTGGTGAACTGTCGCGGGCCCTGGCATTGGTCGGTGTGCTGAATCGAGGGTCGCGAATGCCTGAGAGTTGGCGATGATCGATCCCGGGAGCGTTAGAACGCGAGGCGTGGCGCTCGTCGCCAGTCGCCTGTGTCTATTGGGAAATGACCCGTGCGGCGGATCGGAAGTCGTGCTGTGGGATGATGCGCGTATCCTTCAGAGCGCGGGGATCCCGGTGCGCGTATATGCGCGTGCGGCGCGCCGCGGGGCGCCAGTAGAGACGGTGCGCCTCCGCTGGCGTACGGCGCGACTGAACACAATTGAATATTCTCGCGCTGTTTTGCGGAACGAACCCGGCTCACTCGTTTTTGCCTACAACGAGCCCGCGTTTGCGGGCTTTGCCCCCGATCGCACGATCGCGCGGTTTGATTGGGCGACGCCCCTTCCGCGATATTGTAACTGGCCCATGTGGCGG
This sequence comes from Candidatus Acidiferrales bacterium, assembly GCA_035650755.1. GTDB lineage: Bacteria > Acidobacteriota > Terriglobia > Acidiferrales > UBA7541 > Palsa-189. Next base: position 69,677 of record DASRHB010000032.1, on the reverse strand, counting down.
TCGCGGTTCGCTCGCGCCCGGTATTTGTTTCCGAGCGAATCTGAACGAAGCATCTTCCTGCAACAGCACGTGCAGATTCCTCGACCGCAGACAATCGTCATCGCCAACGGCGTGGATCTCGAACTCTTCGGTCCACAGAACCGGGCACACGCGAAGGTGCCTATTGGCGGGCTGAAGGTCGGATTTGCCGGCCAGTGGACTGAGCGCAAGGGAATCAAACAACTATTGGAGGCATGGAGGGTCCTAAAGCCATCCTTGCCCGATTGTGAACTCGACATTGCCGGTGGACCGCATGTGTGGAGAACCGTCTCCCCGGCACGCGATGGCGAGCAGCTTGCCGAACGAGTCCGGCAGATGCAGAGCGATCATTTGCTCCATTGCACGGGTCCGCTGCCCCGCAAAGAGATGCCGAATTTCTGGAACTCCGTCGATGTAGCGGTCGTTCCGTCGCTCTACGAACCGTTTGGGCTGGTAGCTGTTGAGGCGCTGGCGTGTGGGGTTCCAGTGATCGCCGCCGCCACGGGCGGCTTGAAAGAGATCGTCTTGGACGGCGAGTGTGGCTTGCTTGTTCCGCCGGGCGATCCTGTCGCGCTCGTGAGGGCATTGCGGTTATTGCTTACAGACGATCAGCTACGGCTTCGTTTGGCCGCGGGAGCTTGTCCCCGAGCAAAGAAATTTTCTCTGCAGGACCGTTCGCGACATCTCCTGGCGCTCGTTCGGGAGCGGACCGAGAGGGCAGCATAAAGTGCATCGGTTCTTCAAGTCTGACTCCGACGTTGTGACGTTCGTTTGCCGTCGCATATGAACTCACAGCTGATCACAGTGCCGGGGAGTTCTACTGAATCAGCGCTGAAAAGCGCTCCCATCAAAGACGACGGACGTAGTGCCGACGAAGCACACCTTTCTTTGGTCATGCTGGTCGGGCGCCAGGACGAACCTACCGACGCCGTCCGGGATTACGTCACGCGCCTGACGGAGGCCCTCAGGCGTCAGGGAGTCGATTGCCAAACGTACGAGCTGAGGTGGGATGAACGGGGCTGGATTGTCGCGATGGCGGCTTTATGGAAGCACAGCCGCGCGTGGGCCGGACGATGGGTCGTGCTCCAATACACTGCACTGATGTGGTCGCGGAGGGGGTTTCCGCTCTTGCTTCCGCTTGCCCTGAAAATCCTCCGGGTGCGGCGTTGTCGCGTCGGCGTTGTCTTTCATGATGGTTACGCCGCGGCCGGATCGCGCTGGATTGATCGCATTCGCGCTTTGCTGCAAGAGAGACTTATGCGGCACTTTGCCAGGAATGCGTCTCGTGCAATCTACCCGGTAGCATTGCGATCGGCCTGCTGGCCGCAATCTGGGCAGCATTCTTGTGAGTTCATTCCGGTGGGAGCCAATGTGCCGTCCTTCGATGAGCTTCATCAATCCGGCTGCATTCCTGGACACAAGATTCCGACGGTCGCGGTATTTGGGATTCCCACCTGGCCTGCCGCGCAAACTCGTGAAGTCACGGCGATTGTCGAGGCCCTGCGAAGGGCTTCATTAAAGATTCGCGAATTGCAGCTTGTGGTGGTGGGCCGTGGCGCGACGCAAGCGGAATCTCTGTTGCGAAGAGGACTTTCGGGTACGGGAGTAAGCGTGCGAGTGGTTGGCGTGCGAAGTGGCGCTGAAATTAGCTCAGCCTTATGTTCCTCGGACGTCTTCCTTTTTGTGCGAGGAGGACTTTCCACAAGACGCGGCAGCGGTTTGGCTGCACTCGGCTGTGGCTTGCCTGTTGTGGCCTATCGAGGAGAGGAAACGGGTTTTCCGCTGACGGATGCGGGGATCGTATTTGTTCCCGAAGGGGATGTCGAGTTATTGGGTGATGAGCTCGCGAGGGTCCTGCTCGATCGCGAACTGCGTCTGCAAATGAGTGAGCGTAATCTGGCGGTTTTCCGGCAATGGTTTTCGTGGGATCAAATTGCCAGCCGTTGGATCGGCGTGCTACGCCTCAATAAGGAATTGTCGAAGTGACCGTCTCTGCCACGAAGCTACTCATTTATAGCGCCGATTTTTGGCCGACGGTGGGCGGTATTCAATCCGTCGTAATGGCGTTGGCGCGCGGCCTCACAGATTCGAAAGGAGTGTCAACAATCGAGTGCACGGTTGCAACAGAGACGCCGCAAGGAACGGCTTCGGATAACGATTTGCCGTTTCGAGTGGTGCGCCGTCCGAACGTCGTCAAATTGGCCCGCCTGATCTGGCAGGCGGACCTCGTGCATGTTGCAGGGCCTGCGCTTCGGCCGCTTATTCTCGGCGGTCTTTTTCGGAAGAAAATAGTCGTCGAACACCACGGTTTTCATGCTCTTTGCCCCAACGGGTTGCTCTTCCATGAGCCGACCCGGACGCCATGCTCGGGCCACTTCCTGGCGGGGAATCATCGCGAATGTTGGAAATGCAATGCCGGCTCCGGAAATCTGCGAAGCTTGAGGCTGTGGGCGCTCACGTTTTGTCGCCGCTGGTTTTGCCGCTCCGCGGCAGCTAATATCGTTCCTACGAATTGGCTGGCAGCGTTTCTAAAATTGCCAAACACTTCGGTCATTCCCCACGGCGTGGCCGAACTTGCCTCGCTTCCGCCTTCGCACTTTGGCTTCGATCGTTCTGATAAGAAGATGAGGTTCGCCTTCATCGGCCGGCTCGTAAGCACAAAGGGAGTTGACCTGCTGCTTTATGCCTCACGCGAACTGCAGGACAAAGGCTTCGAATTTAAGGTCGTGATCATCGGCGACGGGCCCGAACGCAAGCACCTGGAAGCTCTATCGGCAGCCCTCGCGCTAAAAGACGTTGAATTCGCAGGCCAAGTGTCGGATGCGGACGCGCAAATGCTGACGAGGGATGCGCTTGCAGTTGTGATCCCATCTGTAGCAGGCGAAGTTTTTGGATTGGTGGCTGCGGAAAATATGATGTTGGGGCACGCCGTTGTTGTGCCGGATCAAGGCGCTTTGGCCGAAATCGTCGGCAAAAACGGGCTAAAGTTTACGCCGGGCGACGTAACTTCTCTCGCCTACTGCATGGAATATCTGTTGCGCTCGCCCTCTGCCTCGAACGAATTAGGAGCGCGCGCCCGTTGCTACAGCCTGGGGCGGTTCCGCGCTGCCGAAATGACGCATTGCCATTTAAAGTTATATCAGCGAGTCGTGACGGGAACCGCATGGCAAGGGGATTCGCTTGTCGCCGATAGCACCGCTACGGGCACTCGAACGTAACGACCTCAATTCGCCAGGGAAGCTGCCCAGCTTCGGGTGCGAGGCGGCTCTTTAGTTCTGCGCCGGCGTCATGCACCAAATGTTGGCGATTCTGCAAGATACACCGCTTGTCTAGCCATTGCCGGGCTTCATCCATGGGGACATTCGGAATCTGGTAATGCGGTCCGTTTACTAGCATGATCTTTGTTGCCAAAGGACGGCCCGCATCGCGCCACTGCGCCCCGCTGTATACATTCGAGCGCCTCGTCGAATCCGGCAACAGGCCATCGAAGCCGTGCGGGCTGCCGATCGGAGGGAGATCATAGGTCAAATAAAAGAAAAATGAAGGATTATTGCCGATTACAATGCCGTTATTCCGCGAAACCGCGGCAGCATCCTGGCCTAATTTTTCCCATGGTTCTACCCAATGCGGCGCTGCATACAAGCTGCGTGCGAAAATTCCGTACCACCCGATCACGCCTATAAAAACAAGCATGACACCCACTATTCGCCTGCGATTTGGGCTGCAGGTTTGAACCAGTCCGATTGCAATTGAAAGAATGAGCCATGGTGAGATGAACAGCATTCTTTTGGTATTAGCGATTCCCAGGAACGCCATAACTGCAAGCAAACCGGCGAAGTAGACGAGAAAACGTCTTGTCTGCCCGCGAAGAGCGAGGAACGTAATCAGTACGCATATCGCGATTGCCGCGGCCGCGGGTATCCCAACCGACCAGAACCAGGGCGCCACCGATTCGCTGACAAAAACTGAATAGAGATCGTACAGACCGCTTAGAGATGCGTTCAGCGCGTTTCCGCTTGGCTGCGTGGCGGCGTGAATCTCGGCAAAGAATGCGCTTTTGATCGGCAGATATGCAGCCGCCAAAAGCACGCACGTGCCGATTAGGCCGGTCCAGGTTCTAGCCGAGGATTTACGTTTTTCAATTATGAAATCCAGGAGCAGACAGCCGATCAACGCCCATCCGAAGTAGTTGCAATAGACGAGCAGGAGCGAGCAGACGATAACCCAAACCCATCTACCAAATGTCGGACCTTCGATATACCGGAAGTAACTCCAGGTAAGTAGCCCCACCATAAAAAATCCGAACGAGTACCAGCTGGCGAGCCGTCCAAAGTGGAACCCATAAGGCCACAAACAGATCAGCGCGGCGGTGTAGTTCCAAGCCGCAGTTCCGGCCCGCCGCTTCGCGGCAGCCGCGAGTACCCAGGCTCCGGCGATATAGAAAACGATACCTGGAAATCACAAGAAAAGGTGGTTTCCATCTGTCAAACGAAGCCAGCCGTGCAAGATCAGATCGTAAAGTGGTGGGTGCTCATGCTCCCCGTAACCGAGCACGTATAGGCGAACGATTTGCAACAACGGCTGCGCAGCGCGGTCGATAATCGCGCACTCGTCGTCAACGGCGGGGAACCAGCGGTTCGTCAGGAACAGAGCAAGGCCCAGCACGACAAAAGAAAGCACGCGCAAATAGCTCCGCTGCGAAGGAGATATCAGGCGCAATAGCGCCCTCATTTCAGGCCTTTGTACGTCTAAATCTTGTGTTTGCGCGGTATTCATTTAGTGTGCCGGACGATTATACGAGCATGGACCAGGACATTTGCGATGTCGACATCGGTCCAGCTCCTGCATTTGGCGTTGCTAGAAGCATGTTTCCCCTTCCGTGAGCCTCCCGCCTGAGCAATAATCTCGATTCCGTCGAGAACGACCTTAACCCGAGGCGGCAAGGCGAGTGCTGTGCGAGTTCGCTCGCACGTCTTCGCTCCCGGTATTCGAGCATGAACACAAGCCTGGCTGTGGACAATCGCTCGCGGCCCATCATTGCTTTCATAGCAGTCACCGCACTGATTGGGATGGCCTGGGCCGCGGCGAATTGGATTGTAACGGGATCATTGCAAGCCTTAATCCTCGGCGGAATGGCCATCGCCCTGATCGCAACGATTCTGGCCACTCTGAATGACTGGCGAGTCGGTATATTGCTCTTCATTCCATGGCTGCTCTTCGAAGATCTGCCGCGCAAATATTTGGGAAACGGATTAATTCTGTTTTTTGGCAAAGACATTCTGATCGCCGTCACTTACATTTCACTTTGGCACGCGAAACGCCGCAATGAAATCTCCTGGTTAAGAACGCCATTTCTTTTGCCGCTGGCCCTGTTTTTTACTCTCGCGTTTATACAGGTATTCAACACCTGGACGCCGAGTGTGCTTTATGGTTTTCTCGGCCTGAAGCTAGATTTCTATTACGTGCCCCTGCTATATGCGGGATATGCGCTGATCGGGAATGCGAAAGACCTGGAACGATTCTTGATTTATAACGTCGCCTTGGGTTTGCTGATCGCTTCGCTGGGTATCGTCCAATCGGTAGTCGGGTTGAAATTCCTGAATCCGGCCAGCCTTGCTCCAGAACTCGAGACGCTCGGTAACTTAACTCGCTACTCACCTCTGACGCATCAAGCCGTGCCGCAGCCGACTTCCGTTTTCGTGAGCACTGGCCGGTTTGCCACATACACAATACTTCTTGGGATTTTGGCGTTTGGCATGGAGGCGTATCTGCTCCTGAAGCGGCCTCGGCAAGCGTGGTATGGTCTGCTGGGCGTGGGTATAACGATTGTTGCAGCCATGCAGAGCGGTTCGCGTGGTGCGGTGATCTATCTCGCCATCAGTATGCTCGTACTATCGGCTGGTTTCTTTTGGGGTTCGCCTTGGCAGTGGACGCGACACCGTCCTGTTATGAAAGCTGTTCGGCGGTCGTTTCTTGTCGGCGCTGTCGGGCTTTTCACGATGATTCAGTTTTTCCCGCGCGCCATCGGCGCGAGTTGGGCCTTTTATTCCGAAACTTTGTCGCCGACAAGTTCCGCCTCGGAACTTCAGAACCGCACCTGGGACTATCCGCTGCGTAACCTGCGTGCCGCCTTGGAGCATCCCCGATGGCTTTACGGCGACGGCACAGGCACGGCCTCTCTCGGGATGCAGTATGTCGCAAAGGTACTCGGCCAGCCGCCCATCGATTTTTGGGTTGAAAACGGCTGGGGCACGCTGATCCTCGAAATGGGAATCCTTGGGCCCATCCTGTGGATTATCTGGACGTTTTGGCTGCTATGGTTTGCGTGGAAAACCGTGCGGCGATTACGCGAAAGCGTTTATTTTCCGCTTGCGCTTTCGATCTTTTGGTACGCCTTCATACTTTTGGTGCCAATTTCGTATAACGGCATGGCCCCTTATCAAAATTACGTCATGAACGCCTACCTCTGGCTGCTGCTTGGCGTGCTTTTCCGGTTGCCTGATTTGCTGCGGAACGAACAAGCGTCCATGCAAGCGCTACGGCTCTCTCAGGTGTCAGCCGCCGCTGTCTACGCGGGCTGATTCTTGCGGAATGTGCGGCATCGCCGGTCTCGTCGGCTACGCTCCTGGGGACAAAGTGTTGTCTGCTGCCAAAAGGATGGCCGCGGCTATGCGCCACAGGGGACCCGACAGCTGCGGGATAAATTCCTTAACAGACTGTGTGCTAGTAAACACACGCTTGGCAATCGTTGATCTCAGCGATCGCGGGCGCCAGCCGATGTCCAACTCAAACGAGACCGTTTGGATCAGCTACAACGGCGAGACCTACAATGCAATGGAGCTCCGCCGGGAGCTGATCGATAAAGGCTATTCGTTCAAATCTAAAAGCGATACTGAGGTCGTCCTAAAGCTCTACGAAGCGTATGGCGACGAATGTGTGCGCCGGATGTGCGGAATGTTTGCGTTTGCGATCTGGGATACGCGCAAACGCAGATTGCTGCTCGTGCGGGATCGCTTGGGTATTAAGCCACTCTACGTCGCACTGCAACACCGCGGGCTGATTTTTGGTTCGGAATTGAAATCTTTGCTGGCGTCGGGCTTGATCGAACCCAGAACCGACGCTGAAGCCGTCTGCCTTTATCTGCAACTCGGCCACGTTCCACCTGCGCGGAGCATCATCGAGAGTGTCCTGCCGCTGCCGCCGGGGCACATGGGAAGCTGGGAAGATGGCCAATTCACGGTCCGCCGCTATTGGAGCCTTGCCTGTGTCGATGACAAAAAGCGCCGCTTGCCTGCAACTCCCGTCGATCAGCTAGGCGACATCCTGTTGGAATCGGTGCACAAGCAGCTCGTTTCCGACGTGCCCATCGCTCTCTTTTTGAGTGGGGGTGTCGATTCCGCTTCTCTTGGCGTACTCGCGCGCGCCGCTCAGGCCGCGAATATTACGGGCATCACACTGGGGTTTTCCGAGCCCGAGTTTGATGAGACGTCGCTGGCCCGCGAAACCGCGAAGATTCTCGGTTTGCGATTCGAAACGGCGGCGCTTACTCCTGACCGGGTTGCGCAGGAAATCGATTCTTGTATTTCCGTTATGGACCAGCCTAGCGTTGATGGGATTAATTCGTACTGGATCTCCAAAATTGCGGCGGAGCGGGGATTCAAAGTGGCCCTCTCCGGGCAGGGTGCAGATGAGCTTTTCGGCGGCTACAGCTCATGGCAATGGTTTACGCGTCTTGAACATATTGCCGCCTGGACTCGCCATTTTCCTTCTTCGAGCTCGCGATTTTTCGCCCACGAAGAATGGCCATATCGCTGGCGCAAGCTCGCGTATCTTTTTGGCGATGGCGATGCTTTCCTTGCGTCACAGCTGGCTGTAAGGGTTCTTTTTCTCGACGACGACGTTACGCGCTTGCTGCTTCCAGGCTTTCTCAAAGAAGCCACCGGTCCCGGCACGCGCGAATGTCTGAAAAGCAGCGCCTCGGATTTCAATAATATGGATCATTCCACCATTCTCTCCTCTATGGATATCCGAACGCACCTTCAGCCCCGGCTGCTGCGCGATCTCGACGTCATGAGCATGGCGCATGGCCTGGAAGTCCGCCCCGCGTTTCTGGATCATCGCATCGTCGAGTTTGTGTTGGCTTATCCTGATGCGGCGCGTCGTCCGAAAGAGTTGCTGTTCGCAAGCATGAAACGCTTTATGCCCGCCGAGCTTCTAATGGTTCTCAGGAAGCGCGCCAAGCGTACCTTCACATTTCCTTTTGCGAAATGGCTTGCACGCGACCTCAAACCTGAGATAGACGACACGTTCTCTCAAAAACAGCTCTCATCTCGCGGCATCCTGAACAGTGCTGAGGTCCAGCGGGTTTGGAAGCGTTTTCAGAGCGCGCCGAAATCCGTCGGGTGGTCTCGCATCTGGAGCTTGTTCGTCCTGGCACGCTGGTGCGAATCCATGAATGTGCGCCCGTAGCGTGTGAACTCATGTTGCGCCGCCGCATCGCGGTCATCTCGCCTTTCATCGATAAACGGCATGGCACCGAGCGCCGTGTCGCTGAACTGGTGTCGCGCCTTTCCGAAGAATACGAATTTCACATCTACAGTACGCGCGTCGAAGACGTCGATCTCGGGCGCGTGGTCTGGCATCGAGTGCCCCGGCTTCGCGCCCCGCATTTCATCGCATACATGTGGTGGTTTCTCGCGAATCAAACTATACGCTGGCGGCACAAACGGCGGGGAATGGTTCCCGACCTGGTCTACTCTCCCGGCGTTAATTGTTTCGATGCGGATTTGATCTCCGTGCACATTGTCTTCGGCCAGTTCCGCAGGCAAGCCGCTCATGCGCTCGGGCTCAAGCAAAACCCATTCACTGCCTGGCCGAGGATCCTGCACCGCCGGCTCTACTATCGTTTGATTGCCGCTTTGGAGCCTGTGATATACAGCCGGCCCGGCGTACGCCTGGCTGCGGTTTCAAACAAAATTGCCACAGATCTGAAGGAGCGCTGTTCGGTTCCGGGCGAAATCACCGTAATCTACAATGGCCTCGATCTCGGCTGTTTCTCGCCGCAGAATCGCTCCCGGTTGCGCGATGGCTCACGGCACGCGCTGTCGATTCGCGATGATGAATTCGTTCTGCTGCTGATTGGCAATGATTGGAGAAACAAAGGCTTGAACTGCCTGATCGCGGCCATGGCGGAAATCGCAGATTCGCGGCTGCGTGCTCTCGTTGTCGGCAACGACGATGCACACCCTTTTTTTTCGTCGATCGCGCGACTCGGTTTGGCGGATCGCATTACATTCTGCCCTCCTCGCGCTGACGTGGAAGCATATTATGCCGCCGCGGATGTCTACGTGGGCGCCTCGCTGGACGACGCTTTTGCCCAACCCCCCGCGGAGGCTATGGCGTGCGGGCTCCCGGTAATTACGTCGCGCACGAATGGAGGATCGGAGATCATTGCCAACGGATGCAGCGGACTGGTCTTGGAGAATCCATTGGATTCCCACATGCTTGCGCGGATGATCAAGGATCTGATGAGTGATCCGGCGTTACGCACTCGCTTGGGTGCCGCCGCATGCGAAACTGCGAGCCAATATACGTGGGATCGAAATGTCTGCCAGATGCGCGATCTTTTTGAAATGGCGCTCAAGAAAAGCGCTGCGCGATGATCCTTGGCCTTTTTCCGGAGTTATCCGCGCCCGGCGGCATTCAGCGTTCCAGTTGCCTCACAGCGCTCGCACTCCGTTCGTTTGCGGCTGCGCGCGGCGAAACGTCCTGGTTCGTTAGTCTGAAAGATTCAGCGGAGAAGCGATCCGTAACAGCCGCTGGCCACGAAATCCCTTTCACCGGCTGCGGTGGTTCAAAGTCGCTGTTTCTTTCGCACGCGCTGGGGCTCGCAATTCGTCAGCCCAGCCTTGTCGTTGCCCTGCATCCGAATCTCGCCCCCGTCGCCATCGCCATGAAGCTTCTTGCGCCGGGCATGAACACTGTCGTAGTCGTGCACGGCGTCGAAGTGTGGACTCCATTGCCATTTCTCCAGAGACTTGCTTTGCAATCCGCCGATCGCGTGATCGCACCCAGCCAGGATACGTTCTCGCGAACTCTCAAGGAGCAGCGCGTGCGCTCGGCAAAAATGCGAAAACTCGCGTGGAGCCTAGGTCCGGAGTTCAATGAATGCAAGCCTTTGCTCGCTCCCGCTTCGCGCCCGGCGAATTTTCCAAGCGGGCGCATCATCCTGACCGTTGGGCGTTGGGACGCAAGCGAAGCTTACAAGGGGGTGGATCATCTGATCGCAGCAATGCCAGTGCTGCTGAAAGAGTTTCCGGATGTCCAATTGGCCGCCGTAGGAGAAGGAACCGATCTGCCCCGTCTTCGGGCGCTTGCGCGCGAATCCGGTGCCTCGGATCATATTCACTTCCTTCCTTTCATTGTTCATGACCAATTACCCAATGCTTATGACGCTTGCGAAATTTTCGCGATGCCCAGCCGTGGCGAAGGGTTTGGGCTTGTTTTTATCGAGGCCATGGCGCGCGCCAGACCGGCAATCGGCGGGGCGCATGGCGGCACTCCCGACGTCATCGACGATGGAAAGACGGGCTTTCTGGTCTCCTATGGCGACGTAAATCAGCTTGTAGATCGGCTGAAGCGCCTGCTGGCGAGTGAGAGGTTGCGGCGGGAAATGGGTGTTGCAGCTCTGGACAAAGTGAAACACGAATTCACGTTCACTCGCTTCTCGTCGGATTTGGCCGCAATTCTGACCGAACTATGCGAATGAGGTTTTTGTCATGGCGGCAAAAAATGTGGCCAGACGCGAGCAAGATCACGGATAATCGCAGGCACGCGCAAGGCGCATCCCAGTGGTGAATCTCTCTTCACAGTTCTCAAATGGGATCTTCGCGTCGGAGTATTCTTTGGCTCAGCATTCTTTAGCGGCGATTGTCTCTGCGGTTGCTGAAGAGGCGAAAAGCTCGGACCGCGCGCGCTTGTCCGCGCCGTTCCGCATCCTCAAGGTCACGCAATCGTATTACCCCTTTTTCGATGCCGGTGGCCCCGCGGTCAAGGTCCGCGCGCTCGCGCACGGACTCGCGGCACTGGGCCATTCCGTGACCGTTCTCACGTCAGATTTGGGGATTGCAGGCACCGCCGGCCCTCGCGGAACTTTTTCGAAAACGGATTATGGATGGCGTTCCGACGAAGGGCATATCGAGACGCTGTATCTTCCCGCTCTTGGCGGCTACCGTGCGCTGACGTGGAACCCTGCCGTTTTTCGTTTCTGCGCAACCAGGCTACCGTCGTTCGAGCTTGTGCATATCTACGGCACCTACGATCTGCTCGGCCCAGTCGTGGCGCGCGCCTGCCGGAAAAGGCGAATCCCTTACATCATTGAGCCTATGGGGATGTTTCGTCCCATCGTGCGCCACGTCGCGCTCAAGCGCCTTTATCGAAAAGTTTTCGGAGGACCTCTTGTCCAAGCTGCCGCGCGGGTGATTGCCACGTCTGTTCAAGAACGTCTGGAGTTGATCGAGGATGGAGTGGCCGCCGATAAGATCGTGGTCCGTCGCAATGGTGTCGACCTTCCAGTGCTGCCCGAACGGGGCATGTTCCGGCGAGAGTGGAATATTCCGGAAAACGCGTTTGTCGTGCTGTTTCTTGGCCGCATTGTCGAAAAGAAAAGCCCGGACCTGCTTCTGGAAGCTTTTCGCCGCTGGCGCCGCGTGTCGGGACGAAAACAGGATTCGTTTCTCGTGTTCGCAGGTCCGGCTGAAAAGCCAGGTTTTCGCCGGAGTCTCGAAGAGCAGGCCAGAAGCGGGGGCTTGGATGCCGCCGTGTTGTTCACGGGACCACTTTACGGCAATGCAAAATGGTCTTCCTTTGTGGACGCTGATGTGTTCGTTCTTCCTTCGCTGCACGAAAATTTCGGGAACGCCGCCGCCGAAGCAGTAACATGCGGGACGCCGGCCATCGTCACCGATACATGTGGAATCGCCCCGCTGATCCGGGGCCGTGCTGGCGTCGTCGTACCGCATGAATGTGAGGCGCTCGTCGGCGCTTTGCTTCAAATAAGCGGCCGGCTTACACGCCAGCAGCTAAGAATGGGGTGCGTTGAGGTGGCGCGGGGACTTGGCTGGAAGGAGCCTCTTGCCCAAACCGAGGCGCTTTATGCGGAGTTATTGACCAAGCCTATGACAATTGCTGATCAGCCCGAGCCTGGAATCGGCAATATCGTCGACCGACAAATCCGAGAGGAATCGTAACGGCGTGTGCGGCATCTGCGGAGTCATCGGGGGCGAAGCCAGTTCGGCCGAAAAATACGTTCGCAAGATGATGGGCGCGCTGATTCACCGCGGCCCTGATGGAGAAGGGATACTCATTCGCGCGGGCGCGATTGTTGGAGTGCGGCGGCTCAGCATCATTGATCCGCGGGCCGGCCACCAGCCTATTTTCAATGAGAGTGGCGATGTCGCCGTCGTTTTCAACGGTGAAATCTACAATTTTAGGCAATTGCGTTGCGATCTCGAAATTTCGGGCCACCGTTTTCGCACCCGCAGCGATGGTGAAGTTATTGTCCACGCGTTCGAGGAATGGGGAGAGCACTGCGTCGAACACCTGCACGGGATGTTCGCGTTAGCGGTGTGGGACGGCCGATACGCCGCGCCGGCACAACTCGGCCGCGTATTCCTGGCCCGCGACCGTCTGGGCATTAAGCCGCTGTATTACTCCGTTGCGAATGGAGTGCTGTTTTTTGCTTCGGAAGTGCGGGCGTTACTCGCGGGCGGAGCTCTCGAGCGTCGTCTTTCGCGTCAGGCCATCGAGGGATACCTGTTGTTTGGTTCCGTTGTCGAGCCGGAAACTTTGATCGAAGGCGTCTATTCGCTCCCGCCCGGTCACTCGTTGGCCTTCGAATTGGGAGATTCGATCCGGCCCGAACCGCGGCCATACTGGAATCTCTCAGCCAAAGCTGACCACGTTGCTGAATGCGCCCAGTCGTCGGTTTCAGCGCAAACCCAATTGCGGGCATTGCTGCAAACCGTGGTACGCGATCACTTGTTTGCTGACGTGCCTGTAGGGATTTTTTTGAGTGGTGGCCTGGATTCGAGTTGCATCGCTGCCTTGGCCGCTCAAGAAGATCCCTCTATGCAAACGTTCACTCTGTCATTTCATGAGCGGGAGTTCGATGAAGGCGCACTCGCACGAAATACAGCAAGCCACTTAGGCACGCGGCATCACGAACTGTTGTTGAGCGAAGGAGAAATGCAATCGCGGCTGCTTGAAGCTGTCGGCGCTTTGGATCAGCCGAGCATGGATGGCGTAAATACGTATTTCATCTCGCTCGCGGCCCGTGAGGCGGGCCTGAAAGTTGCACTCTCAGGACTGGGCGGCGACGAGCTCTTCGGCGGGTATTCCACCTTTCAGACGACGCCATATCTGGCGAAACTTCTGGCGCTGTCTCGACGGCTGCCTGCCCCATTCGGGCAAGCTCTCTCTCAGGCATTCACCGAGCTCAGCCGCGGTGTGCGCCGCGGGGCTCGTGCCGACCGGCTCCGCAAAATGGCCGCCCTTTTCAGCGATCCCGAAGCGCTGCCCCACTCCTACTTTTTTACCCGCATGCTTTTCACACCCGAACAACTGGACAGCTTACTTTTTCCCTCGACGATTGCCGGCGACGATGACTGCAGACCCTCGGACGCGCCCTCCTGGATTGGAGCCTTGGTGCAGTTGGCCGAGTGCGCGAAATTGTTCAAAGGGCAATCGCTTGTGCGCTATTTCGAGCTGCGCCACTACATGCGCAACACCTTACTGCGCGATACAGACGCCATGAGCATGCATCATTCGCTCGAAATCCGCGTGCCGCTGCTCGACGATCGAATCCTCGCTTTTGTTGAATCCCTGCCCGATCGTCTGCATCCGCGGACGCGCACTCCGAAGCCGCTTCTCTCAGAAGCGGCAAAGGAGCTTCTTCCCGTTGAGGTTTTGCGCCGGCCAAAGCGTACCTTCACTCTTCCCTGGGAGCACTGGTTGCGTGGAGACTTGGCAGGCGAGGTCGCACATCGGCTCAGGAACCTCACGCCTAGCTTGGCGTCTATCCTGAATAGTGAAACGGCATATTCAATTTGGACCGATTTCCTGAACGGCCGTACCGGCTGGGCCCGGCCATGGAGCCTGTTTGTGCTTAACGAATGGGCGCGGTTGTCTATTGATAATCCTGAATTTCATCTTGAGCGCAACCGCGATTCAGCCAGCCAGGTTGCGGCGAGCTAACGAAAAATGATGCGAGCTGCTTTGTGAATATCCTCGGGATCAATGCGTATCATGCAAGTGCCTCGGCAGCGTTAGTCTGTGATGGGCGACTCGTCGCTGCGGCCGAAGAGGAACGGTTCAACCGCGTAAAATATGCCGCCGGTTTTCCGGGGCGCGCGATCGGCTATTGCCTCAAGTGCGCTGGGCTCACTGTCGCCGATCTCGATTACATCGCTGTGGCGCGTGATCCCTGGGCGCGTATCGGAAGGAAATTCTTCCACGCGATTCGTTTGCCCGCTTTTGCCCGCGAACGCGCAAAAGCATGGTCCGCATCAGCCAACATCCCCGAAGCACTCGCGGCGCTATTTGAAACGGATGCGAAGCCGATCCGGGCTAAATTCCACCGGGTCGAGCATCACCGCGCTCACCTTGCGAGCGCGTTTTTCGTCTCTCCCTTCGAGCAGGCTGCGGTGCTTTCTGCCGATGGGCTGGGCGATTTTGCCAGCACAATGTGGGCGATCGGCGAAGGGAACCGCATGCAAATTCGCGGCACGATCGCTTTTCCCCATTCGCTGGGGATTTACTACACGGCCCTGTCGCAATATCTCGGCTTCTGGAATTTCGGCGACGAATACAAAGTCATGGGTTTGGCCGCTTACGGCGAACCGATGTATCTTGACGAATTTCGCAGGATTCTGATTGCCGATGGAGTCCGCTTCCGGCTGGCGCTCGAATATTTTACGCACAGCCGCCACGGCGTGGAAATGACGTGGCAAGATGCCGCAAACTCCCCAATGGTCGGACGTCTGTTTTCGCAGTATCTCGAGGAGCGGCTCGGCCGTGCTCGTGGTTCGAACGATCCGCTGGAACAGAAGCACAAAAATGTCGCAGCCAGTTTGCAGGCCCGCCTCGAAGAAGTTCTCGTTCAACTGATCATGAGCTTGCGGAAGCAGAGTCGCTCAAACGCGCTTTGCCTTGCCGGCGGTGTGGCATTTAATTGCGTCGCGAACGGTAAACTCGCCCGTCAAGCCCCGTTCGAAAGTATCTTCGTTCAGCCTGCTGCAGGTGACGCCGGTCTGGCCGTGGGCGCAGCGTTTTATCTGTGGCACGAAGTTCTCGGCCAATCCCGCCGCTTTGAAATGCGCCACGCGTTTTGGGGGCCGGAGTACTCGCCTGCCGAAATCAAAATGGCGATTGCGGCGCACAATTTATACGAAGATGGGTTCGCTGTAAAAGAAGAGAACGAGGATCGGCTGGCTCAGTTGGCCGCGCGAGCGATTGCCGACGGTAAAGTAGTCGGCTGGTTTTCAGGCCGGGCGGAATGGGGTCCGCGCTCGCTTGGAAATCGCAGCATTCTGGCGGACCCGCGCCGCGCCGGGATGTCAGACATTCTGAATCGCCGGATCAAACATCGCGAATCATTTCGCCCCTTCGCTCCTTCAATTCTCGCTGAACGTTCGGCCGAGTTCTTTGGAAGCAGCAAGCCATCTCCCTTTATGACAGTCGCATATGCACTGCGGCCGGAAAAAAGAGATCTCCTCCCCGCCGCGACTCATGTTGATGGCACCTGCCGGCTGCAGACCGTCGACCGCGACACAAACCCGCGATTTTGGAAACTGATTCAGGAATTCGCAAAGCTTACTGGTGTCCCGGCCGTGGTCAACACTTCATTCAACGATAACGAGCCGATGGTTTGCTCGCCCAGTGAAGCCATTGATTGTTTCCAGCGCACCCACATGGACATGCTGGTGATGGGTAATATTATGATCCGCAAGCCGGGCTCGCCCATTGATAAAGCCTCTCTCGAACCCGGTTCCCGCCACATTTCTGAGGTGTCCCGGTGAAGACCCCTGCTCAGTCTCGTTCCAGCTTAAATATGTGTCGCGTCCCATCTCAATGGACCAGGCGCTCGCTTTCGTAGCACATGCGGCCGTTGCACGTCTTGCTTCTCAATCAATATTTTCCGCCCGACACAGCCGCTACAGCCGGTTGCGCGGCGCTCATCGCAAACGTCCTCGCCGAGCGCCATCGAGTGACCGTGCTCGCCGGCCGCCCCTCATATGACCCTGTGAATCACCATTCTCGCTACATTTTTAAGGAAGAACTTGACGGCAATCTCGCCATCGGGCGCGTAGGCTCGACCGCCTTTCCACGTCGACGCATGAAGGGCCGTCTTTCGAATTATTTCAGCTATCTTGCCCTTGCGGGTCCGAGGGCTGTGTCAATTAACGCGGATCTGGTTTTGGCCATGACCGATCCGCCGATCGAAGGCATTTTTGGCGCAGCAGTGGCCAAGTTTTTGGGCCGGCGTTTTGTCTATAACATTCGCGATTTATATCCTGACGTGGCGCTCGCTGCAAACATCGTGCGGCCCGGATTGTGGACCGCTGCTTGGGAAGACTCTCATCGCCGCGCGTTGCGCCAGGCTGCCCGCGTGATCGTGCTGGGCGAGGATATGCGCGAACGCATCGCCGCAAAAGGCATCGATCCCGCGCGAGTCACAGTAATCCGAGACGCTGTTCCGTTTCCCGAGATCATCCCCAGGCCCGATGAAAATATAGTCCGCGACATACGAGGCGCATTTCGATTCGTCCTGGTTCACGCGGGCAATTTAGGATTTTCGGGTTCCTGGCTGACGCTCATTCGTGCCACGCAGATGCTTGAAGCCGAAAATGTCGGCCTCGTTTTCGTCGGCGAAGGTGCCATGAAGAAGCAGGTTCAGCAATTCGCTCAAAATTGCGGAAACGTACGCTTCCTGCCGTTTCGCCCCGCCTCCGATCTTTCAGCCGTGATGGCGGCAGGGGACTTGCATGTCGTTACCATCAGGCGTGGCTTGGAGGGGATGGTTGTTCCGAGCAAGATGTACAACATTCTGGCTCACGGCCGCCCGATTCTGTCTGTGGCAAGCAAGGATGCCGATGTATCACGTCTCGCCTGCCAATATGGGTTCGGGTTCGTTGTGGACCCAGACGATCCAATCGAGATCGCGCAGGTCGTGCGCAGCGTTCTAAACGCGCCCGACCGGCTCCGTAGCATGAGCCACCAAGCGCGCAAGCTGGCGAAGATATTTGAGAGATCCCGTGAGCTGGCCAAATTTGTGGATGTGATAGAAGAAGTCGGTAATCAACACCGGTTCCGCGAATGACCCGCGTCTTAGTCATTTTCGTGATTGCTCTGGCGGCCTCGCTGCTGTTTACCGAACCCGTTCGCCAATTCGCGTTCCGCATACGAATGATCGATCAGCCTGGCGCCCGGAAAATCCATCTGAAGCCGACGCCCCTACTGGGCGGCGTCGCGATGTACGTAGCAATGCTCCTTGCGCTAGTCGCTTTTTACCCAATGCGGGACCATGCGCAGCTCTTTGCTCTCGGTTTAGGCGCAACCTTGTTATTGCTTGTAGGCACGGCCGATGATCGCGGGTGGCTGCATCATCAGGTGAAGCTGTTCCTGGCGATGCCCGGGGCGGCAATCATTGTGCTTGCCTCGGGAATACACGCGCAGGTTTTCTCAACGCTTCTCCCCGCCCGCCTTGGCCCTTCCGCCGACGCGGTATTGACAGTGTTTTGGATCACCGGCATCACCGCCGCCTTCAGTATCCTCGACTATATGGACGGCGTGTGCGCCGGTATTGCCACTATCGCCTCGCTTTTCATCATCCTGTTGGCAATTCTCAATGATCAGCTGCTTGTCGCGATGCTGGCCTCCGCCGTCGGTGGAGCGACTCTCGGCTTTTTGGGGTGGAATTTCACCCCGGCAAAAATATTTATGGGCGATGGCGGCGCCATGATGCTCGGGTTTCTGGCAGGGACATTGAGCCTAATGCTTTCCATCAGGACCTCATCGCGAACCGCCGCTTGGGTGACCCCTTTGTTCATCCTGGCCGTACCGATTTTGGACACTACTCTTGTTTCTGTATCGCGATTGCGGCGCGGCCTCATTCCCTTCACCAGCCCCGGCAAGGACCATCTGGGCCACCGGCTGGCAAATTGCGGGTTGGGCATCCGCAGTTCCGTCCTTGTGATGTACACATCGGCCATCATTTGTGGTTCTGTCGCCGTACTTTGCAGTCGGCTCACCACCGGCAAAGTTGCTGCAGTCGCCTTTGCCGGCCTGTCTTTGCTTGCGGGGTGTGTCGCGGTTTTGGAACGGCTGCCATACGAGCGCCAGCAATCCGGACCCAGGACATTCGCCTGAGGCGGCCGAACTGTTCATTTCTTTTAGAACTATTGGCCCTGCTAACACTTCTCACCGTAAGAGCCGCTTGGATATACTCCTGCCGACGGTGGACTTGCCCTAGAAAGGTTAAGCTGATCGATCCTAAAGATTTGCAGCTCGCCGGCGCCATTGATGAGAGTATCGGGGTCGTAGGCGCGTCCGCCGCCGGCCTGCTCGCGGCTCTGTTCGTCGCTCGCACAGGGCGCGAAGTTCGTATCTTTGAACGCGCGGAGTGTCTGAACCCTGCTGCGCGCACCCTGATCGTTACAGATCGCATTCGAACTCTCCTCGGCCCGGCATACTCGAAATGCGTCGTAAATGAGATTCGCGCGATCGAGTTGTTCACTGATGGGCGCTCGGGCGGAGTGCAACTCGATTCTCCTGATCTCGTAATCGAACGCTCTCACCTTATCCGTGCCCTCGCCCAGGAGGCGCAAAGCAATGGTGCGAAGCTCCATTTCGGCTGCCGTTTTATTTCGGTTCGCGGCAGACGCGAGGGAGTCGAACTGGCTTTCGCTCCTAATCGGTTGCGGTCGATTCCAGATGATCAGCCGGTCTGCTGCGGTACGGCCATTGCAGCCGACGGCGCGCATAGCTCTGTGGCGCGGGCGATCGGCGCGCCGCCGTTGAATACCGCCCCTCTTGTCCAGGCGGTGGTCAAACTGCCGGCTGGCATGCCCCCTGATACGGTCCGCGTGTGGTTCGTTCCGGAAGATACGCCGTATTTTTACTGGTTGATTCCTGAGTCTCGGGAAAAAGCCGCACTCGGCTTAATCGGCGTCGACGGTAAGCATACGAGCCGTTCGCTTGTTCGCTTTATGGAGAAGCACCGTTTCACGCCTTTGGGCTTTCAAGCCGCCAGAATTCCTGTGTACCAGGGCTGGGTTCCTGTTGAGCACAGAATCGGCAATGGCCGCGTCTTCCTAGTCGGCGATGCTGCGGCCCAAGTCAAGGTAACCACGCTCGGCGGCGTCGTTACCGGCTTTCGGGGCGCCCAGGGTGTAAGTGAAAGGATCCTCAAGGGCGGTCCGAGTCCTGAGCTGCGGTCCCTCCGCCGCGAACTCGACTTGCATCTGCTCATTCGCCGTTCGATTCATCAGTTCCGCCAAGCCGATTACAGCCGCCTGATGGACGCGATGAATGAACGCATGCGCCGATCTCTGGGGCGCATCAACCGTGACCAAGCGGCGCGAGTGCTCTGGCACATATGCCGCAATCAGCCTCGCCTTATCTGGATGGGACTCCGCGGGGTCTTTGCGCACTCACCTGACACGCTATACCAAGATTCCGCGCCGGAAGTCTCGGTGTGGCGCCCCTCCGTTATCCAAAAGTAAGAAGCAGTAAGCAAGCATTTGTACCGGCTGCTATATTCATGTAAGTTGGCCTTAGGTTTGGCCCTGATCCGACGCTCCTGGGTGGGTCAGCTTCCGGAGGATAACTGTGCGGCTTGCCGTAATTGGTTGCGGGTACGTGGGATTGGTGACAGGCGCATGCCTGGCTGAAGCGGGGCATGAAGTCATCGGCACAGATAATGACGCGGCGAAGATGGCCATGCTGGCTGCGGGGCGTCTGCCGATCTATGAACCTGGACTGGATCGTGTGCTGCAAAGCGCCAGCGCCGCTGGCCGGCTGCGATTCACAGCGGATTGCGCCCAGGCGGTACGCGATGCGGAGGCCATCTTCATTTCAGTGGGCACGCCGCCGCTCGAGTCTGGCGATGCCGACCTTTCGGCCATCGACAACGTAGCTCGGCAGATCGCCTCTGCCGCGCATGGGCCTAAACTCGTGATCGAGAAAAGCACCGTTCCCGCACAGACCGGGGAACAGTTACGGCACGCGCTTCAAGTCTATGGCCGCACCAACGGCGGCAGATTTCGCGTGGCTTCCAACCCCGAGTTCCTGCGCGAAGGCACGGCTGTTGGGGATTTCTTTCATCCTGACCGCATCGTGGTTGGCGTCGAGGATTCGCAATCAGAAGCGCAGTTGCGCGAGATCTACAAGCCTTTCCTTGAAGGAACATTCCGTTGCCCGGTGCATGCGCCGAAATGCCCGGCCGGACCGGCGCCCATGTTTTTAGTTACCACGATTGCCAGCGCGGAATTGATCAAGCACGCCTCTAACTCTTTCCTGGGGCTGAAGATCTCCTATGCCAATCTCATCGCCGATCTTTGCGAGAAACTGGGCGGCAACGTCGAAGAGGTCACGCGGGCCATGGGGCTTGATCCGCGTATCGGGCCGCACTTTTTGAATGCCGGCCTGGGATTCGGCGGCTTCTGCTTACCCAAGGATATTCAGGCGTTCATTCGCCTGGCGGACAAGCAGGGCGTGGATTTCGGCCTGCTGCGAGAGGTCGAAGCGGTCAATAAGCGCCGCATCGATCAGTTTGTGAACAAAGTGCGAAACGCGCTGTGGGTGGTCAAAGAGAAGAAAATCGGCGTGCTGGGATTGGCCTTCAAACCGAATACCGATGACGTGCGTTTTGCGCCGGCCATCGAAGTTGTGCGGCGGCTGATTGCCGAGGGCGCAAGCGTGCGCGCCTCCGATCCTGTTGCAATCGAGCGCGCCCGCAGCCTGGCTCAGGGAGCCGAGTTCCTGGAAGATCCCTATCAGGTAGCCCGCGGCGCCGATGCGTTGCTTTTGCTGACGGAATGGAAGCAGTACCGAGATCTCGATTGGCAGCGCATCTACCGGGAGATGGCGCGGCCGCTCGTGCTGGACGGCAGGAACATGCTCTCCACGGCCAAAATGAAAGAATTGGGCTTCGAATACTACAGCTTCGGCCGCCCCAACCTCAGCGCCAACGCCGTGCTCGTGTAAGCTCGAACGGCCCGATGAAGTTCAGTTGGTAGGTTGTTCCGCGGCGACCTGCTTGCGGAAATACTCGAGTGTCAGCCGAAGCCCTTCGTTTAAATCCACCTTTGGCTCCCATCCTAGTAAACGTTTGGCCTTGCTGATATCGGGGCAGCGCTGTTTCGGGTCGTCTTGCGGCAGCGGCTTGAAAATAATCGGCACGTCCGAACCCAGCAGCCTGCGGACACGTTCGGCAAATTCCAAAATCGTGATCTCCTGCGGATTTCCGATGTTCACCGGCTCGTGTTCGTCCGAGTTCATGAGCCGGTAGATGCCTTCGATCAGATCAGACACGTAACAGAAGCTGCGCGTTTGACCGCCGTTGCCGTATACGGTGATTGGTTGTCCCGTAAGTCCCTGATATACAAAGTTGGGCAGCGCCCGGCCATCGTTTAGCCGCATACGCGGCCCGTAAGTATTGAAGATTCGCACGATGCGTGAGTCCACGCCGTGATAGCGGTGATAAGCCATGACCATTGCTTCCGCATATCGCTTCGCTTCATCGTACACGCCACGCGGACCGATCGGGTTCACGCGTCCCCAATAACTTTCCGGCTGTGGACTCACATCGGGATCGCCATAGCATTCCGACGTCGAAGCCAGAAAGTACTTGGCCTTTTTCGCCAGAGCGAGCCCAATCGAATTGTGTGTACCGAGCGCACCGACTTTTAACGTTTGGATCGGCAGTTTCAGATAGTCGACTGGACTTGCCGGTGACGCGAAATGCAGAACATAGTCCACTGGCCCCGGCACGTCGATGTAATGAGAAACATCGTGGCGCATCATCCGAAAATGCGGATCCTTCAGCAGATGAGCCGCGTTTCCCTCCGAGCCTGTTACCAAATTGTCGATGGATAGCACGTCCCAGCCGCGCTCAATCAGGTAGTCGCATAGATGCGATCCGAGAAATCCTGCCCCTCCCGTAATCACTGCGCGCAAGCATCCTCCTCTGGGGACCCCGACTCCCAAGCAAACCGGAACGCATCGTGTCTAATTTCGATGCATTCTAATGCAGGCCAGGCTGCGTACAAACAAGCTGCTCCGGGATTTCTAGCTCACGTATTGGTGGTCAGAGAGCGCGTTGCAGGTAATTCCAGCGGGATCGAAGGATCACTGGCCGAGGCGCGCCCCGCTTGCACCCATCCCTGCCGCGTGAGGAAGGAACCCGCAACCATCGAAGCCGCCGCTACACGCCGCAGTTGAATCGAGCGGCGTGTCCCGGAGCTTCCCGCGATCAGTCGCAGGACCAGAGGCAAAGGCCCGGAAAGAAGTCCCCCGAGGCGCGTAACCCAGCCGCTCTTGCCCCGCTTCAGTGGTACCAAAGCAGGTTTTTTGTTTGCTTCCACGGATATGCCTATCAGGGTTTCCGCCAGCGACGAAGCAATTCCCAGCGCATTGAGCGAAGGACTCGATGCGTGCCCTTTCAGCTCCAGCATCGAGACCGCTGCTCCTACGCCGGAGGCCGCGAAGTGAATGGGCAGTATCCGGACATTTTCGTACCACACGGGAATGGCCGTCGCGCCAACCAGAACGCCCGTATAAGTCGCAAGCCCAAGTCCGAATAATCCCGACAGCGCGCCGGCGGCATTCTCGACGAACTGAAGCGAGCCGCCTCCATTACGAAACGACGTCGCAAACGCCGCCGCCGCGGCTGTGCTCGAAAACGCCACGAGCGTCCACGAACCCACCGACATGGGGCTTTGCAGCTTGAATACACGCAGCATATTCAGAAAGCGTGAAGGCATGCCTAAATCGGCAATGAGTAGGGCAGGCGAAATAGCGCCGCCAATTGCCGCGAGCCACCGCGCATCGCGAATCATTTCGCGATCGGAAGGACTGAGCAGGCCTGCTGCGCAGCCGATCACCGCTGCCGCGCCAGCCGCGCCACCGACAAAAAGATATGCGGGGATTTCCTGCTTCCAGGGCGGCGCTTTCAGGGCAGGCAGCCCGTAGTAGCCCTGTTCGGGCGAAGCTTGCAGAAACGGCGCGCGACCGGGGCGTATGCCCTGCTGCGATACTTTGCCGAGAGTTTCCGCCTCGCGGCGAATCTCGCGCAGGCGCTCTTCGCGCGCGGCATCGTCCTTATATTTCGAGGGCTTGGCTCCGGTGCTCATCGGTTCGTCCATTCACGTTTCTGCCGCCGAGAAATGCGAGCAGGGTCCCCGCCACCATCAACCCTGCGGCAATTCCCACGGATTTCCATCCCATATTCAATCGAATCGTGGGCACTTCCGGATGCGGCGGCAAATTGTAGGATTTCGGATCGCCGCGTGTTATGGAGAGAGCGTGCACCCCTCCCACGCTTGAGTCCTTCGGATCGTAAAGGTGTACGTCCTCAAAGCCCTGGGCCCTCAGTTGCGAGACCCGCATAGCCGCCTCTCTACGCAATTCTTCAATTTCGCCGAATTTAATGGACTCGGTTGGACACGCCGTGGCGCACGCCGGATGCAACCCGGCCTTTTGCCGGTCGTAGCAGAATGTACACTTGAATGCGCGGCCGTCCTGCTCGTTTCTCTCGATCACGCCAAAGGGACAACTCACCACGCAATATCCGCACCCGTTGCAGACATCCGCCTGCACATACACGCCGCCGAACTCCGTGCGCACGATCGAGCCGGTCGGGCAAGCTTCGAGGCAACCCGCATTCTCGCAGTGCTTGCATACGTCGGATAAAAATGCCCATGAGAGCAGGTCGGGCGAATTCCCTCCGTGTGCCGGCTGCGGATCCCCTTCCACAAACTGCACGTGCCGCCACGTTGAATGTCCCAGCGCCGCCGTGTTGTCGTAGGAAAGCCCGCGCCAGTCGAATCCATCGGCCGGAACTTGATTCCATTCTTTGCAGGCAACCTCACAGGCTTTGCACCCGATGCACAGCGTCGAGTCGGTCAAAAATGCAGTGGTTGTCATAAGTGTCGCTGCGCTTCGCGATCGGATCCGCTCATTTGATGAGCGCTGCCGGAAGTGCGCCCTGGCCTCACATTGCAAAGCAGGGCTTTCGTTTCCATGATGCGTACGTTGGGCTCCTCGGAAAGCGCGATCAAATCGTTGACCACGTCTCCCTGAACGAGCCCCCGGTGTCCCCAATGATAGGGCAATCCGACCTGATGAAGGATTCGTCCGTCGACCCGAAGCGGCTTCATCCGTGAGCTGATCTGAGCGCGAGCCTCGACGCTGGCTCGTGCCGTGCTGACGGTCACCCAATTACCCTGCTCGACCCCCAACTCCTCGGCTAATTCCGGCGAAATCTCGCAGAAAAGATTGGGCTGCAATTCCGAGAGATGCGACAGATAGCGCGACATCCCTCCGGCGGTATGGTGCTCGGTCAGCCGATACGTCGTCAGCACGTACGGAAAATCTGGATCGCCGGTGCGCGCAAATTGATTATCTGCCCTTTCGAACTTTCGCGCCGCGGGATCGCTGATCTGCGAGGGATACAGCGCATTCCCGGCGGGCGTCTCGAACGGTTCGTAATGGGTCGGCAGGGGCCCGTCTTTCAGTCCGCTCGCAACCCAAATCCAGCCGAACCCGTCGGGGTGCATGATGAATGGCTTATCGCCTCCGAGTGCGTCATCACCTTCTGCATTCTCCGGAGCTTGATAATCAGGCGGCTTGGTCGCCGTGAAATCGGGAACATCAAAGCCCGTCCATTTCTTCTCTTGTTGATCCCACCACACCAGCTTCTTGCGCTCGCTCCAGGGCGAGCCGTCGGGACGAGCCGAGGCGCGGTTGTACAAAATCCGCCGATCGCTTGGCCATGCCCAGCCCCAGCCGTGGCCCAGAGCATCTTTAGGTTCGCGTTTGCGCGCACGGTTCTCGCTTTCGTTTGGGAAAATTCCAGAATAGATCCAGCAGCCGCACGCTGTAGACCCGTCTGCCTTCAACTCACGGTAGCCGGACACCTGCTTGCGATTGGCCACGGTGTAGCCATTGATCTCTTTCAAGACCTCCTCAACAACCGGCTCGCGCTTTTCTCCTCTGGTCGGATAATCCCACGTGAGCGCATTGAGTGCCTGATGCCGCAGCCGCGGATCGGCTGCCGCCTTTTGCTTCAGCCTGCGGCCCAGGTGGTACATAAACCACGTTTCGCTGCGAGCGTCGCCGGGCGGGTCGACGGCCTTTTCGTGAAACTGGTTCAGCCGCTGCGTATTTGTGAAGCAGCCGTCTTTTTCGGCGTGCCCCGCACTCGGGAAAAAGAAAACTTCCGTATTTATGCTCTCGGACGTCAATTCACCTCGGCGCACTTCCGGCGAGTCGTACCAAAACGATGCCGTCTCGGTTTCCACCATGTCGCGCACAACCAGCCACTTCAGCTTTGCCAAGGCCTTTCGCTCCAGCCCCGAATTCGGCGCGCCCACCGCCGGGTTTTGGCCCATCACAAACAGGCCTTCCATCTTGCCGTCGGCCATGTCGAGCCAATAGCCGATGTGCGAGTGATCGCCCGTAACGCGTGGCAGCCAATCAAAGCCAAAATTATTTCCTGCAGTGGCAGCGTCGCCGTAGTAGGCCTTGAGCAGGCTCACTGCATATTTATCGAAGTTGTTCCACCACCCGGTCTTTGCTTTGTGCGTCGAGATGTACTTCTGAAAGCTCTGCCCATCACTCCCAAGGAAAGGCATCGGCAAGTATCCGGGAAGAATGTCGTACAGCGTCGGAATGTCCGTGGATCCTTGAATGGACGCATGACCGCGCAGCGCGAGAATGCCGCCGCCAGGACGGCCGATATTCCCCAGCAGCAACTGAAGAATCGCCGCCGTTCGAATGATCTGCACGCCCTTGGAATGCTGCGTCCATCCCACGGCATAGCAGATTGCCCCCGTCTTCTCCGGCCCGGAAGCCGAACAGAATGCCTCAGCCAGTTTGAAAAATACATCCTTCGAAATCCCGCACTGCTGCTCAACCAGTTCCGGCGTGTAGCGCTCGAAATGTCGCTTCAACACCTGGTAAACGCAACGCGGATTCTGCAAAGTCAAATCGCGCTCGTAAACGCTTTCCAGGCTCTTCTCTCCGCCGCGGTCTTTCGCATGGCCTCCCGCTTTTTCGCCGCCGCCGTCATCTTCCTTTATCGGCGCCCCTCGATAGGCCCAGGTTTCCGTGCTGTATTCCTTTTTCTCTTCGTCCCAGCCTGAAAATACCCCTTCGAGATCTTCCGTATCGCGGAAATCGTCCCGCAAGAGAACTGCCGCGTCGGTGTAATGCAAAACGTATTCTCGAAAATCTTTTTGGTTTTCGAGAACATGGCGGATGAGCGCGCCAAGCAGAATGATGTCACTGCCGGCCCGCAGTGGAATCCAGATGTCGGCCATCGCAGAGGTGCGCGTGAATCGGGGATCGACGTGGATTATAGTGGCCCCGCGCTTGCGTGCCTCCATCACCCATTGAAAGCCAACCGGATGATTTTCCGCCATTGACGAGCCCATGATCAGGATGACATCGGCATTCGCCAGATCCTGCTGGGCCGTCGTCGCGCCGCCTCTTCCGAATGAGGTGCCCAGACCGGGCACCGTCGAGCTATGTCATATACGGGCCTGGTTGCTGACGCACACCATTCCCAGGCCCGCCGCAAACAGCTTTTTGATTAAGTAATTTTCTTCGTTATCGAGAGTCGCTCCGCCGAGGTGTGCGACGGCCTTCGTATGCATTACCCTTTGTCCGTCTTGCTCTTCGACGAACGTGCGCTCGCGGCTCTCCCACAGGCGATCAGCCACCATATCCATAGCTATTTCCAGATCCATGCCCGACCACGACGTGGCTCCTGGCGCGCGGTAAAGCACCTGTTTCGCTCGGTTCGGATGCGTCAAGAGTTCGTAACTGTCGGCGCCTTTCGGACACAGATGTCCGCGGGAAATCGGCGATTGCGGGTCTCCTTCGATCGAGATGAGCTTGCCGTCTTTATGAAAGATGAGCTGCCCGCAGCCCACTCCGCAATAGGGGCAGACCGAGCGGGCCACCTCCGCGCCGCGATTTCGCGGCTGAAGATTTCGCGTGGCATCGCTCATCGCCTCGGGCCCCGTGCCGTCGCCGCCATAGAAAATCTGGCGCATAAGCGGCCATTTCATCAGAGGATTTGTCATCAATACCCCCACATTGTCCGTACCGCTCTGACGCGTTCCGTAAGCAGTATGGTTTCAACGCATTCCGTGGCATATCGGCTGAAACGTGTAGCGCGCTACAAAATTCGCGGGCATCCGCTCCGGCATCTAATCAAAATGGGAGCAAAAATGAGAGTCACAAAATTTATACCCATTTGTTGCGCTTTCTTACTCGCCACGTTCCTTCCGTTTACGGGTTGGGCCCAGACTCAGAATTCACACCCGGCACAACCCGGCAGCATCAACTACGTCGAGGGCCTGGCATCCATTGGCAATGAGCAACTTGGTACCAGTTCCGTAGGTTCTGTACAACTGCAAGCTGGACAGACGCTCAACACTCAGAGCGGAAAAGTTGAAGTCCTGCTCGTCCCCGGCACGTTTCTTCGTCTGGACGACAACAGTTCGGTAAAGATGATTAATCCCGGCCTCGCCAATACGGAAGTCGAAGTCGAGAGAGGTCGCGCGCTGATTGAAGGCACCGACATCAACAAGAACAACAATATCGAAGTCGATCAGGACGGCGCCAAAACAAAGATCCTGAAAAACGGGTTGTATGGCTTCAATGCCGACGAGCATTCAGTCCGCGTCTATAAGGGCAAAGCCCAAGTCCTCGAAAACGATAAGAAGATCACATTGGACAAAGAGCGGGAGCTGGTGCTGAATACCAATGCCAAACCGAAGGCTCAGAATTTCGACGCCCGGAAGTACGAAGATGATTTCTTCCGCTGGTCGGCACTGCGCTCGGGCTACCTGTCCGAGGCCAGTATCGATCAGGCCAGGGTCTATGTCGATCAAGGACCAGGCTGGTTCGGACCCGGCTGGTATTGGGATCCCTGGTTTGATTGTTATACGTTCATTCCAGGCGCGGGAATTGCGTACAGCCCATTCGGCTGGGGCTTTTACTCGCCGCTCTACGTGTATCGCTCGCCCTTCTACTATGGGGGTTACTACGGTTACGGCCGCCCACACCCGTTCGGCACCTTGCATTATCCGTACGGCCATGGGATTGAGCCGCGGGACGGCTTCCGCGGGCCGGTCGGCGGTTTCCATGGCGGTGGTCTCAGGGGTGGCTTGGGCGGTGCGCGCGGCGGAGTCCACGGCAGAGGCGGCGGTCGGCGATAACCTTCTGGTGCTCGGGGCGGCAATCAGCGGTGAACTTCAGCGCCCGGTTACTAAACACGCCGAGTTGCCGAAATTCAGCCAACGCGTCCCGACGCATCCGCGTCGGCGCGTCGGGCCTTACTGACGCAGGGCCATTTCTGGCGTCATATGCTGTTCCGAAATGTCATTTCCACATGCTGCATCAGTGGCTCGGCGCTTTGCAGCACGAAGTAATTTTCAGCCGAGAAAAGTGTCCGGCAGCCCGGACAAGTGTTGCTGATCAGCGGATCGTCCGCAGAACCGCTGTTACCGCTGCCCGGGTCTTCCATCTGCTCCAGAATGAATTCGGAATTGCAGTAATCACATCTCCTGCAGAGGTAAGCAAACATATTTTTGTATACCTCCGATCAAAATGTCCTCGACGCACGCCGCGCCACACCTCAAGAGTTCACCCTCTCCGGCTCTTCCGGATCTGAGCGGCCGACGATCTTCGCCGTCGCTGCGTCACGGATGAAATATCCTGCGGGCACTGTGCGCGCCAGGGTTCTGAGTTTTTCTCGTGCTTCTTCGAGCGTTGTTGCCTCTGCAACCCACAGCGGATCTCCTCCACTTAGTTCGCGGAAAATGTCGTATCCAAGGCTCATATTTTCCCCTGTACGGCCCCAATACGTGCTCTTTCCGTCGGCGATGAAAATCCAATACTGCGATTTCGCCGCTTTTGTATGCGCGTTCATGATGCTTTGTCGCCGCCGAACGTAATTCTCATTTCAGTGAGGGTTGAGCAAAATCGGTGCCAAAGACAGCGGTACACGTTGCTTGCCGTGGGGTGGCTGAATCTCAACGGTTTACGATGATTGCGCCGTGTGAGTTTCGCTCACTTAGGGTGTCGCTCGCTCGCAGATACATTGTAACGTTGAGGCAAAGCATTCCCGTCGCATGCAGTTTTGCGCCACTGGCTAGAGTACTGCTTTAAGTAGGTATTTCTACGGCCTTGCTTCAGGGAATTGCCGGATTGCAGGTTCCCGATGTCACTACTCAACCCTGCCGGCCCGCGTGGACGTCCCCACCTACTGCGGAGCGGGTCCCCGGACGATTTGCACCAAGTCGTCCGGGCGAATCCATTTCGCAAACGCGGCGCGCACGTCATCCGCGCTCAAGTCAAAGAACCGCTTCGCCGCGCGATCGGGTTCATTGAGTGGGAGGCCGATTTGTGCGCGGCGCACCAAGGCGTTGGCGACTCCGTCTTCGCTCGCTTCGCCCAGCGGAAGCTGGCGCAGCACCAGAGCCTTGGCGAGTTGCAATTCGCCCGGCGTGACGTTTTCTTTTTGCATAGCGATCAAATCGCGCTGGATCAGTTGCCGCGCTTTGGACACGTTCTTTGGGTCGCAGGCATAGTCCACGGTGTAGATCGTTCGCGTTTTTTGCGCGTTCAATACCACGTCCACGTTGTAAACGTATCCGGTCACCTGCCTGAGGTCGTGGTAAAGGCGCGTGGCATAGAAACCGCCACCGAGAACGTGATTGCCGAGTTGCAGCGGGTAGTAAGCATCGTCGAAGCGCGTGATCGGAATCGTCTCGGAGAGATTAACGGAATCCTGAAGCTCGGTCGGATCGGGCACATTTTCCGCAGACGGCTTGTTGGCGGGCACTCGCGGCAGATCAACCTCTGGTTTTCCACCCTCTACTCTCCAGGAGCCAAACGATTTTTCAATGGCAGCTTTCGCCTCTTCCGGCGTGATATCGCCGATCACCGCAATCGTCGTCAAGTCCGGCCGGATTGTTTTCGCGTAGTATTGCTTTATGTCGTCAAGAGACAGGGACGAAACCGTTTCGGGAGTCGTCTGCCTCAGTACAGGATCTTTGGCGGGGAAGAGCGCAACATCGAGCGCATGTCCGGCGCGATAGCCCGGGCTCTTGAGTTGTCCTGCGACGAACTGTGCCGTCTGCGGTTTCAGCACGTTGAAAGCTTCCTGCGGCAGGGCCGGATTGAGCTCATTGTCTGCCAGCAACTGTACGCCCCGCGCAAAATCCTGTTTCAGCACCTGCAGCGTGAATCCATAGCCGGCCGATTCCTCCGCCGCGATATCGTCCAGCGCTTTCTGGAAAGCCAGCCGATCGAGATTCTTCGTGCCATAGGAAAAGAGATCGTCAAGCAACCGGGCGACGCCGTCCTGGCCCATCGGCGTTTCCATGTCGGGATCGTGCCGCACGTTACCGACGACCGTCACCGTCGGCGTGACTTTCACGGTGCGCACGATCAGGCGTAGCCCGTTCGAGAGCGTCATGTCCGTGGCCGCCGGTTGTGCCGGCGGAATTTCGAGAGTCAGCAAACGCGAACTGGCCCACTCCGGCAGTTCAACCGGTTTATTGGGTGTCGCCGTAAGTTGCTCGGCTCCGCCGAACCCATTTGCAGCCACGGCTTCGCCCGAGGGCGACGGTTTCAGCTCCGCGGTGATGGATCCCGTATCAACCAAGTAGGTCCTTGCCACGCGATTCACATCCTCGACGGTAACGCGCTTCATCGCTTCCACGTCCTCGTCGGGCGAATTGCGTCCTTCTGCCGCCAGGGCGTCTGACCACACCGCAGCCAGTCCTGGAACCGAATTCCGGCGAAATTCCGCTACGGCTACTTCACGCCGCTTGGCCGCTTCGACCAAATCCGCCGGCACTCCGTTCATTGCATAGTCTGCGATGATCTTGCGCATCTCCTGAAAGATCGGAGCGGAGTTGCCGCCCGCCGGCAGTACCGCCACGCTGAACGCCATGCTCGCTTTCGGATGAGTCTCGGCGATGCCAAACTCGGTTTCCAGCGCTTTGCCCTGCGGCACCAGCGCATACAGATTGCCGCGCTGGCTGGCCAGCACATCGCTCAAGATGTGAACCGCCGCAAAATCCGGGCTGTCGGTCCCCGGTACTCGATATGCGATAAACGCCAGCAAATACGGCAGGTTGCTGGGCAGCGTGAACGACTCGGATTTTACCGGGCTTAAATTTACTTCCGGGCGGGAGGGCAACTGCTTCCGCGGAATTTTTCCGTAGTATTCCCTCACTTTGGTGAGCGTTGCCGCCGGATCGACGTCGCCGGCGATCACCAAGATGGCGTTGTTCGGCGCATACCACGTCTTATAAAAATTCTTCAGCATCTCCGCCGTCGTGGCATCGAACGATTCTTTCGTACCTAACGGATCGTGACTGTACGGCGTCCCCGAGAAAAGATCCTCGCTCGCGCGGGTCACGAATTTGTATGTGGGATTTGACAGGTCGCGCGCCACCTCCTGTTCGATCGCCCCTCGCTCCTGGTCCCATTCGGCCTGCGAGTCCTCGATCTCCTGCATGCACGCGGCGTCCACGCGCAGGGCTACGTCCAGATCGGTGGACGGAATCGTGGTGTAATACTGGGTGATGTTTTGTTGCGTATCCGCATTGTCGAATCCGCCCAACTGCGCGTAAATGGCCGAAATCTGATCTCCTGTTAGATTTGAACAGCCGCGGAAAGCCATGTGTTCCTGCGCGTGCGCAGTGCCCGGAAAGCCCTGTGGCGTTTCGTCCGCGCCTACTAGATAGTTCTGCTCGACCGTAACCACGGGCGCGAGTGGGTCGCGCAAAATCACCACGCGCAAGCCGTTATCCAGCGTGGCGCGGGTCACCTCGCCCGGCTGCCCGGTCGGCGTGCCTTGCGCAAAAATCAGAACCGCCGCCAGCAGCGAAACCGCAGTCATTCTCACAATGGACCAGAACATGGCTTTGCTCCTGCCAGGAATGCGAAGGGCTTCACTCGATCTCTCGATTGTCGCCGGGTCAGCTCAAAACCGCAAATCCCTATTTTCCCCGATGCGCAACAAGCAAATTTCGATGCTCTTGATGACACCGTTGGTTTCATCGGTCTGCGGGGGCCTCACGCTTGTGGGGGAAGCCGCGCTATTTCTCAATTCGACGGTTGGCGCCCCAGCACGAGGTAATGCGCGATGACGTAACCCAGAGCGCCTCCGGCGAATGTGTCGGAGGTGAAGTGCGCCTGCAAGGTAACACGGGAAAGTCCAACTGCGGCTGCGAGGCCATAGGCGACCCACCTGTGCCATGCCGGATGCGGATACCGGTCCGCAAAAGTTGTAGCCACGGCCATGATCGCGATCTCATGGCCCGAGGGCATGCTGCCGATTCCGCCCAGCCACCCGCCGTGATACACCTTGAACCAGCTGTCGGTGAAATTCCCGCCCGTTGGATATGTAACGGGCGCCTCGCGGCCCCCAAGGTCCTTCATCACCGTGGTCAGGATTTCCGCATCGATTACCGCTTCACCGGCCAGGATGAATGTCTGCTGATCGTAAGAGTTCCTTCGCGCGATCGCCGCCAGATAGAACGCCGATGCGAATGCCTCCGTTGCAGTCGCCGTGTTGTACCCGGCCAGCACATTGTTGAATCCGCTGAGTGGCTGGAGATTGTTTCTTGCCCATCTTGCGTCATGCGCGTCCACAGTCATGAGCAGGCCGGTCGCGCCAATGATTGCCAGCGTGGGTTTCCAGTGATGACGGGCTGCTGCCGAAAAGGGGAAAAGCCACATTCTTTTTTGATCGCCCAGCAAATCGGGCGCGACGCCTTTCCATTGGTTGCCCATGACGCGCCACTCCGAAGGGCCGCGTGGCGTTGTGCTGGTTAAGAATGATATGGGAAGAAGTGCGGGAGCAGAGCTTGCCGGTAGCTCAGGCGCGGCGGCATCCGCCGCCGGGTTGGAAACCGTGGGCGCCGTTGCGACCTCTCCCGGCCCTGCCGCAAGCTCCTCGGGAGTTAGCGTAACCTGCGACTTCCCTTGCGGTGTTTCCTGGGCGGCGCAAACCTGCACGACAAGAATCGCACACAGCAGTAGAGCGGGTGATAGCCATTTGCGCATCAGGGGCTCCGATCGTACCGGGAAATGCGGACGCCGAGTTTCGCGTCAGCCGAGAGCTGAGCAGGTGTGGGCGGAAGCTAGCACTCACCATCTGGCCAATTCTAGGCGATTGCTGTCGATAACCACCAGTTTTCATTCCGATGAATTTAACTTTTTTGCTAACGGAAATGCTCTAACCATACACGTGCGCGAGCGGAGCGTCATTGGTCCCCTCGCGTTTAACCGCGCGAATGTGGGAATAATCAGCTTATGCCTTGCTTAGCGATTCGCTCAATGCCGCTTTTACGCGTTGCGACGTGAAGGGCGCCTGCCGAATTCGCGCGCCCGTCGCATCGAAAATCGCGTTTGCGATAGCCGCAGCTACAATGGTGATCGAAGTTTCGCCGGCGCCGGTCGCGCGTTCATCGGGGCGATTGATTAATTTGACTTTGAACTCCGGCACCTCGATGCCGAGCGGCAAACTGTGATAGGTCTGCCAATCGACGGAAGTCACTTTCTCATTGTCCCAGGTGACCTCCTCGCCCAGCGCGCGGCTCATCCCTTGCAACGCGCCGCCTTCGATCTGGTTCCTGAGCCCGTCAGGATTGGAAATTGGTCCCGAATCGTTGCTGAAGAAAATCCGTTTCACGGTGACTTTGCCGTTGTCCTGGTTCACTTCCACATCGGCGACCATGGCCGCCCAGCCGTTTTCGCCTTCGTAGGCGACGCACGAAAAGCCGCGCCCGCTGACCACGCCGGTCCTGCGAGTCTGCTGTTTCGGCGAAGGACGCGTTTCCCAGTTGGCTAGTTCGGCTGCCGCTTTCACTACCGCAATCAGCCGCTCGTCGCTCAGATGTCGCAGCCGGAATTCCACCGGATCGGCCTTGGCGCGCGCCGCCAGCTCATCCATGAACGATTCATGCGCAAATGTATTCTGCAGCCGCGCCGGCGACCGCAGCGGAGCCGTAAAAAGCGGCGACGGAATATTGTGCGTCAGCGATCGCTCGGCCTTAACTTTTCCGCTGCCTTCCGCTTTCCCCGCGACCGTGCCTGTCACGTACGAAGGCACGCCGTTGCTGTTGTTCGTATACGCCCGCGGCTCTGGCGCCGGACTCCTTGCTTCAAACGGTTCAGGCGCAAAGCCCGCCAGTTCTCCGGTGATCACGTTTCCCGGTCTGGTGTAGCCGGGCCGGTTTCCTTTATTCGCCGACCATGATTCGTGGTCCCACGCGATGATATTGCCCTGCGCGTCCAGGCCGGCGCGTTCGTCCATCACAAACGCGAATCCATAATTTTCGCCCCAGGCCATCTCGTCTTTTCGCGACAGTTGCACGCGCACCGGTTTGCCCACCGCCTGCGAGAGCAGAGCCGCGTCATATGTAACCGTATCGGCAGCGTTTAACCCGTAGCAGCCGGATCCGCGCTTGAAGATCACGTGCACATTTTCAGGCTTGAGGCCGAGCAGAATCGCCGTGCTGTTTCGCACCGGCCACACACCCTGCGTCGGCGAGTAAAGTGTCGCTTTTTCCCCCTGTACGTCGGCGACTGCGCATGACGTGCCCATCGATCCGTGCATCTGGTTCGGATAATAATAAGTCGCCTTCACGACGGTGGCCGCCCGTCCCAGCTTCTCGTCCACGTCTTTCGAATTTACCAGCAACGTATCCCGCACCGGCTGCTGCGTTCGCAGGTAATTGTAAAAATCGGCGTGGCTCGGCATGCCGGTGCCCGCGCTCCAGTTGACCTTCAGCTTGTTGGCCGCCTGGATCGCCTGCCACGGCTTTTCCGCAACCACGCCGACGAAGTCGTTCTTGACGACCACTTTCACCACGCCCGGAATGCCTTGCACCGAGCTTTCATCCACGCTCATGACTTTCGCGCCCACGGCCGGTGGCCTTACGACACGGCCGTGCAGCATTCCCGGCAACCGGACGTTATGCACAAATTCGAATTGACCCGTAACTACGGCCGGCAGGTCCGGCCGCCGCGCCGGTGTGCCCAGCACGGTCCACTCGCTCGCCGGTTTGCGCTTCGCATTCGGATCGAGCTTTAGTTCGAATTTCTTGCCGCCCACCAGTTCGCCGTAACTGACTTTCTTCGAAGCGTCGCTCTTCCCTCGCACCGCGCCGTCCATCGCGACGAGTTCGTCCTTCGCCACTCCCAGCCGCATCGAAGCCAGTTCGATCAGCGCCTCGCGTGCCGTGGCGCCGGCCAGCGCAAGATTTTTTTCGTTGAAGTTCGTCGGATGCGACTGGCTGCCCGACGTGATTCCTTGGTCCGGCGTGAGCGCCGTGTCGGAATAAATGAGCTTCACGCGCTCAAATGGAACGCACAGCTCTTCCGCGACCAGTTGAATCTGCGCCGTAGAAATTCCTTGCCCCAGTTCCGATTTGCCCGTGTACGCGGTCACCGCGCCGTCCGCTCCGATGGCGATCCAGGAATCGAGTTCGTTGAGCGGCGGCGAGCCCGCCGTGCCGCCCGCAAACAGGTTCTGCTGCGCCGCTGCCGTTTCGAGCGCCCCGTGCATGCTGAAGCTGACGACCAGCGCCCCGGTGCCAAACAAAAACGCGCGCCGCGAAAATCCCGCGCGGCTGAGCGCCGCCGCGGCTTCTTCGGTCAACGTGGGATTGTGCATGAGTTCTGGCTGCTTGCTCATTTCGCCGCCGCCTCTCTCGCGACTTCCTTGCCGTGACCGTCTCGCACTCTGTATATGGCGCGCATCATTCGCACGTGTGTAAAGCACCGGCAGAGCACGCCAGAGAGCGCCTGCTGGATCTCCTGGTCGCTGGCCTTCGGATTCTTGTCCAGGAACGCCTTCGCAGTCATGATGACCCCGTTCACGCAAAACCCGCACTGCGCCGCCTGCTCTTCGATAAACGCCTGCTGCAGCGGGTGCAGCTTTTCCGTCGTGCCAATGCCTTCAAGCGTGGTAATCTCCGCACCCTCCACGCTTTTCACCGGCGTGATGCACGAGCGGATCGCCTCGCCTTTCATGATTACCGTGCAGGCGCCGCATTGGCCCAGCCCGCACCCAAACTTCGGTCCGTTCAGGGCCAGATCGTCGCTCAGGACATATAAAAGCGGCGTCGTTGGGTCAACGTCCACCGCGTGGACTTTCCCGTTTATCTTCAAATTGATTGCGCTCATATCTTTGAAGGTATTGCCGCCGCCGGCCTTCCGTCAAGCCCGTTGTTTTCGCACCTGCCGTTGTAGCTCAGGTCGGGCGGCGGTTCCTTTCGGCAGACCTGAAGTAGGCTCGGCCGTTTGTAGCGCCAGGACTTAACTTGGTTGAGGCGTGTCTTTCGCTGGCACAGCGACTCCTGGCGCTACTTCTCGGAGTACACGCGCTGTCATCACGAGGCCGCCACAACGCGACACGATGTGGTCGCCGGTGGGAGGTGGCGGCCGAGGGGTCTGCCGTTGCCTTTCAGCCCGTGCGGCCAGCGCCTCAAGCCTTCAGGAGCGCCCCGCCGATCGCGATCACTGGCCGTCCAAAGGTGGCATTGGTCACTTCTGCAAACGAAAGGTAGAGCGCATCCAATCCCGTCAGCAGCCCAATCCAACCGCCCGCGTGCCGCCATGCAACTCCCAGCCCGAGGTCGCCTCCTGCGAGGAGGAAAAACGTGATCCACAGCAGCAGAAAAACCGACCACAACGTAAGGTTCGTCCGGAAGGTCGGAATCCACATATAAAGTGTGAAGACTCCCCACATCAGCAGCGACACTCCCACGCCTCGCGGATCCGGCGCCTTAATCCAGCCGGCTCCAATAGTCCAGTTAAGGAACGCATACCACCACCAGAAAGCTCCATACGATGTAAAGGCGACCGTGCCAAAAGTATTCCCGTTCCCGTACTCCAGGAAGCCGGCGATGATCTGCGCCAGCCCACCGAAGGCAAACGCCAGCGGCACGACTGCGGGCACAGCCTCGGCGGGCAAAAGGCCGGCGTTGATCGTGCTGAGCACTACTGTGGTTAACCCGAAGGCGGCAAGTCCGAGCGGCGCCGGATTTGCGACTCTTCCAGTCGCCGCCACTAGATCTTTCGAAGCTGTATCTAGCTGGGCCATGATTCGCTCCTCTGATTTTGGGTCTGGCTGCTGGGCCGGCAACTGCGCGGGTTTCCGCGGTTGCACTCACAGGCTGGATTTTGCGCTGGTGTATACCCCATTTCCAGCTCTGGTGCCAGCGTTCTGTAATGCGCGGCCGTGCCGCCCGGTTCTACCCCCCACGCCTGCGCTGTTGGTCGGGTGAGGGACTAGGCTTCTGTCTGATTGTCGTAGCGAAGAATCCCTCGCACGCTTTATCGTCGTTCGACGAATCGATCCCTGTCCGGCGCTTTCTTGAGTTCTGTGGATATCACCTTACGACTCCAGGTCGCAAAGCATTGCCCTCCGGCTAACCGACCTAACCCCCTTTGTTGTTACTAAAATACAGGTAACCTATTGCGCAAGCCACCACCAATCCGCGCCCCTACTTGCGCCGCCGCTTGCTACCCTAGCTGCACAAACAAAGCCAATAGAAACCGGCCCGAATGCGAGCCTCTAGCAAGCTCGCGCTAGACCTAATCCCGATTGGTAGGAGTCAAACCGTGAAAACCGCTACTCTGCTTCTCAAATCGACGGCCATCCTGGCCATCTCTCTGGGACCTGCCCTCGCGCACGCCTCAAAGCAAACGGCGACATCCGCAACGCAGGTACCCAAGACGAATTTTCCCGCCAGCGCCGCCACCGCGCCCGCTTCCAGTGCCAACGCTGTTTCCCACACCACTAAAGCCATGAACTTCCGCCGCGCCAAGGGCGCCACCGTGGTGGATTTCCAGGGCACCAAGCTGATGCCCACCGCTGCTGGCCAAGCCAAAGTTGAATTAAAAAATAACCGTATGTATATCGACGTTAAATTTGCGCGTCTCGATGAGGCCACCAAATTCGGCCTGCAATACCTCACCTACGTCTTTTGGGCTGTTTCTCCCGAAGGCCGCGCCGAAAACCTCGGCGAAGTCATCCTGAAAAATGGCGAATCCGAAATCAAGGCCGACACCTCGATGCAGACCTTCGGCATGATTGTCACCGCCGAGCCTTATTACGCCGTTACGCAGCCGGGCGACATGGTCGTACTGGAAAATACCGTCCCGTCGGGGGCCGGCGCCGAGAATATTGACGCTACCTATGAACTGATCGGCCCGGGCGCGTACTCCTCCTCCAACACCAAGATCGACAACGCCATCTTCGGCATCGACCGAAATACGCCGCTCGAACTTTTCGAAGCCCGCAACGCCATACGCATCGCCCGCAACGCCAATGCCGATAAATACGCCGGCTCCGCTTTTGCCAAGGCACAGCAGCAGCTTCAGGCCGCCGAAGACACCTACCGCCAGCACCGCGATCGCAAAGTCATCGACTCCGCTTCCCGCGACGCCGTTGAAACCGCCGAGGAATCTCGCGTTATGGCCGTAAAGGCCAAGGCTCAGGAAGACGCTCAGGCTCGCATCGCCGCCGAAAAGGCTGCCGCCGAGCAGCGCGAAGCTCAGGCGCGCGCCCAGGCTGCTGCCGAAGCGCAGCGCCGCCAGCAGGCCGAGCAGGACCGCCTGGCCGCCGAGCAGGCCAAGGCCGAAGCCGAGCGAATGAAGCAGGAAGCGGAAGCTGCTGCGCAGCAGGCTGCGCAGCAGAAGCAGGAAGCGGAAGCCGCGCGCCAGGCCGCGCTTGCCCAGCAGCAGGCCGCCGAAACTCAGGCTCAGCAAGCCGCCCAGGCCCGCGCCGCTGCCGAAGCCGAGGCCGCAAAGGCTCGCGATGCCGCCGCCAAAGCCGAAGCCGAAAAGGCTCAGCTCCGCGCGCAGCTTCTGCAGCAGTTCAACGCCGTCTTGCAGACCCGCGATACCGCTCGCGGCCTCATCGTCAATATGTCCGACGTGCTCTTCGATACCGGCAGTGCCGACCTCAAGCCCGGCGCTCGCGAAAAGCTCGCCAAGATTTCCGGCATCCTGCTGGCCCATCCCGGACTCTCGTTACAGATTGAAGGGCACACCGACAACGTCGGCTCCGATGAATTCAATATGAATCTCTCCGGCCGCCGCGCCGATAGCGTGCGGGATTATCTGGCTCAGGAAGGCGTTGCTGCTTCTTCGATGGCCACTAAGGGCTTCGGCAAGACGCAGCCTGTGGCCACCAACGACACCGCCGAAGGCCGCCAGCGCAATCGCCGCGTCGAACTCGTCGTAAACGGCGACGCCATCGGCAATTCCGCCTCTGCGGGTACGCCGCCAGTGGGCGCAGCTCCCACCGGGAGTCTCCGCGGCGTTAGCGCCACTTCAACTCAGCCGAATTAGTTCCCCTAGTAGCCCGGGGCGCTCGCCCGCATTTGGGAAGGCATGCCAGTGTGATAACTGCAAACACTGTCCGACCACAAGCCTCACTGGTACACTCGCCTTATGAGTCCCCGCCCAGCCGAAGCTGATTTTGGTATTGAAATAAATTTCCAGCCCGGCAGCGATGCTCCCGCCAGAGTATTTAAGGCGATGACTGCACTCATAGAAACGTTTGAATCCATCGACAGAGAGTTGGTTAATTCCGTCGCCAAGATTCAGCCAGTTCTATTGCTTGAGGATATTGAAGCTGGATCTGTCAAAACGTGGCTTCGCACACAATTGGAATCTCTCAAGAGGGGCTATTCAGAGGCTAGAAGGCTAAATCGCTATACTACGATCAGTGTACACCTAGCAAAGAACCGTGCGAGGCCCATCCCCTCACGCGCGTATGTTTGATCGTACGCATTGACCCGCGCGGTAAAATAGAAGCGACGCTCGCGAAAGAAGCTGCTTGAGCGCATCGTCTCGCCGGAAACGAACCCCACATAGCGGCGAGCGCACACAGAAAAATCTTTTTCGAACAAAGGGCTCGCGCAGCCGGGCCGTCACCCTCTCCTCCGAGCCTGCGGCAAGCGCTGGATACCTTCTCTGCGCCCTCTGCGCCTCTATATACTCTGTGTTGAGTTCGCGCTGGCGTCGCCCAGGTGCCGCACAAGCCGCGCACCCGCACAATTTTCAGACGCAACTCTCATGGAATCATATCCTTGCATAGGCAATAATATACTTGACAAATCATCCTTAATTCCGTAAGCTAGGCCCATCATGAAAACCCCTAAAACACTCCAAGACGCCATTAAGTTCTTTGCCGAACCCGGAAACTGCCTCGCTTACATGATCGGGATTCGCTGGCCGAATGGCGTCGAGTGCCCCACTTGTGGGCGCAAAGACGTAGTGTTCCTTGCCAATCAGAACAAATGGCAATGCAAGAGCGTCCACCATCATCGGCAGTTCAGCGTCAAGGTCGGGACTATCTTTGAGGATTCGCCGATCCCGCTGGATAAATGGCTCGTCGCTGTGTGGATGATTACAAACTGCAAGAACGGGGTTAGCTCTTACGAAATAGGACGGGCGCTCGGCGTCACCCAGAAGTCGGCTTGGTTCATGCTGCATCGCATTCGTTTGGCAATGCAGAAAAAGTCCCTCATGAAGTTGGGTGGTAAGGGCCATGAGGTAGAAGTAGACGAAACTTTCATTGGCGGAGCGGCACGCTTCATGAACCAAACTCGCCGTCGCCGTTTGGTCACAGGAAGCGGCGTCGGTGGCAAGATGCCGGTTATCGGGATTCTTGACCGAAAGACCAAAGAAGTTCGCGCAACTGTAGTGCCGACTCGCCGCAGGAGCCATCTTGAGCCGGAGATTCTCGCAAACGTGAAACAAGGAAGTTCGCTCTATACCGACGATCTCATGTCCTATCAGGGACTCTGGTACAAGGGCTTCGAGCACAAGGTTGTTGACCATGCCGTTCGCTACGTGGATGGGCAGGTACATACAAACGGACTTGAAAACTTCTGGTCGCTTCTCAAGCGCGGACTCAAGGGTACTTACGTTAGCGTCGAACCGTTCCATTTGTTCCGATACGTTGATGAACAAGTTTTCCGGTACAACAATCGGGCAACAAAAGATAGCAAAGTCACTGATGGCGACCGCTTTGATATGGTTCTCTCTCACGTTCTCGGTAAGCGGCTCACCTTTGCCGAAGTTACTGGCAAAATCGGTACGACGGATTCCTTGCCCAACTAGGCTCCCTCGCGGGAAGCGGAAGATTTCCTAGATTTCTTCCGCTTTTTTGCGCGTTTTTCCGCGTCCAGCTTGGTTTTTATTTCACTATGCGGAACCTTCAACAGTTCGCGCATCGTGCGGTCAAAGTTGTCAAATTCTTTACTCATAGATGTAGCTCCCACGGCGAACCAAACGGGTCAACCTGTGCTGTTTCCACGCGAATAATTACGCACGCCTCGTTGGCCCCATCGCCCATCGAGAACAACAGTGTGTCGGTTTCCACGGTCAGCTTAGTAATGAGCTTATCGTCAGTCATGAGGCAATACATTGGGTTTGGAGTCGGTTCATCTCCTGGGCGCACGTGCATTTCTGATGCATCCGCTGGTATGCGAAGGGCGTCAATGAGCACTTTCATTCGATTATCGATATCTCCTGCCGAATTTAGAATTTGTCCAGGGCGCTCCGGGCGCAAGAGGAGCACATCAAGGGATAGAACAAGACCGTTCGGCTCGGTTGCCATTGGAATAAAACCGACACCAGCCCTTTCATGACGACGCGCTAGGTGCTCCAGAAATGGCCTTGCTGGAATTACAGGGCGCTCATCTTCGTCTATTGATACTTTCCTATTGCCATAGACAGAAAGGGCCGGATGTGTTTCCCAGAGCTTTTTCATTTGTTCGTGGAAGTGCCTGCGGATAGCATGTTTCTCCCACACGCGTGCATTTGACCTCCCTGCCGATTTGAGTAAACCTCCTGCGTAGATCAAATGAAACTGCATGACACTTCTCTTGGCATAATCCGGAGGATCATCAATTAGAGTCCTTTTCACTCATGTTTCACCTGTGTCTTCCCAGCATCATAATATGGCCGACGAGGGTCTGATTCGTCAACTATATTATTGCCCTTGCATATTTTCGCGGAGTAACTCTCATCGAATCATATCCTTATGCAAAAAACCGGGGGTAGGGGTGGGGGGTAAACATTTTGAAGACCACTTTTTCGGCAATCAACCGCCGTGCGCTTTCGCACCGCCGCAACCCGGTCGTGTAGCGGCGGCGATCGACGCGGCAGAGTCTTGGACGGGACGTAACTTTCAAGTACGAAGTACCGCAAAATGAACACTTACGCGAAAGAAGGGGAGGGGGCCGATTATTGTTAGTTGGCAAATCCCATGACAAGTTTCCAGGGTGCTTATCAGCAATCCTTTGTCGCGGACGGCCTACTGGCCGGATTGCAACCCGGAGGAAGGCAGTAAACCTTGCTGCGCCTCGAGCATTGACTCGAGCACGCAGCGGCGTAGCTTTCCGCATCTGATGAGCATGCGCAACCGATTCGCACAGACAGGCTTTGTTTGGCTGCTCAGGCTGGCTGCGGTCTATGCCGTCGCCGGCGGTGCCCACGCGAAAGACAAGCCGCTGGTCTGGAAGCCAATAGAAGAAGCTCTCCTGCGCGTCAACGACGCCCCACCGAAAGACTGGGCAGCCTATCACGCCGGAAAAAAGAATGATCCCCTGCTGCTGCAGATCGGCAATCGTTTCTTACTGATCGAGAGTCACAATCGGCGGGTGTTTGAACTCGATGCCTCAAAGATCGGGCACAAAACCGGCGAGCTTCTCTGGAGCCTGTCAGATCGTCCGGCCATGCCGCTGCCCACTTCGGATTGGACAGTGGACGATATCGGCGCCGCGTTTGTGGTCAAGGTCAAGCTGGATGCGGAAAATGCGCTGGTCGATCTCCAGCTTCCGCACCCGCCCGACGTGGGTTCGCTTCCGCAGTTACCGCCTTCTCAAAACCAGGACCGCCGCCGCGAAAGATGATCTGCTGCCCGTGTGGCCAGCACCTTTGCCCGTGCGGCTTCCTCCAGTCCCCGTGAGGGTAGCACCCCATGCGGCGAGCTCTTACTTGTTGATGTTCTTGTTCAGCCAGCCGTCGATGAACTTGATGACTTCGTCGCTATTCCGGTCGAGGAACATCTCGTGCATGTTCCCGTGGATGCCGGCGTCTTCCAGTCGCACGAAATCGTCTTTCGCGCCGGCCTGATTCAGCCACTTGGGAATGCACACGTCAAAGACGCGGTGATAGGTGCCTTCCGCAGAAATCGAGAGAATGCGCATATTCTCGAAACTGACCAGCTTGTGCACCGGCGGGTCCTGCAGATAGCAGCCGACTTCGTCGCCCGGCCGCTCGGATGGCTCGAGATGAACCTTGAGCTCCGACGGGTCGCTGATCGGCGGATCGAACTTGAATGGCCTCGTCGTCAGGCCCCAGGACTTCGGATTCACGCGGGTGTACGCGACTTTGGCCGTATCCACGACGCCGATTTGCGGACCGCCCGGCTCGATCGCCACCATGCCGGCGATCAGCTTCGGCCGGTCGTTGGCCACGTCGAAGCCGATTCCGCCGCCCTGTGAATGGGAGATAAGGATGACCGGCGTGCCGATTTGATCGAGCAGCGCATCGCCTGCGGGAACGGCCAGCGCTTCCTGATCGTCCACAAATTGCATCTGGCCCTTGATGAAGTTGTCGAACACTGGATCGCCGCGCATGCCCTTCATCGGCGAATCGCTCGGCCACTGGGTGTATTTCTTCATGCGCGGGAAATTTCCACCGGATGTCGCGGGAGCCGTCCAGATCTGCTCCAGTTCGAGGGCTGTGCGGATTCCGAGCTTGCCGTCAACTCCCGGCACGTAGGG
The DNA here is from genome assembly GCA_035650755.1 of Candidatus Acidiferrales bacterium. Taxonomy (GTDB): domain Bacteria; phylum Acidobacteriota; class Terriglobia; order Acidiferrales; family UBA7541; genus Palsa-189. Next base: position 25,533 of record DASRHB010000032.1, on the reverse strand, counting down.
CGAGCGCCCGCGCGCCGGATAATCGACCATGTACACCGTGTAGCCTTGGGAAACGAGGTAATAGGCCCAGCCGGGGCGTCCATCAGGCGTCTGGCGCCAGACCGCGCCGGTCTGGCCGTTGCCGTGGAAGAAGACAATGGGATAGGGATGCCGCACCTGCTTTGGCACCCATACTTCCGTGTACATCGCATCGCCCATTACCTTCTTGCCCTGGTAATCCTCGTATCGGCCGCCCGCATAGAGGAATCCCTGGCGCGCGATATTTTCTGTCGGGAAGGTCGTGATCGTCGATGGCGGCGTAGCCATCGAAGGCTTGTCTTTCTGCGGGACGTTCTTTTCGATCCAGTTGCCGATGAACTTGGCGATGTCGTCGCTATTTTTCTCGAGCATCATCTCGTGGCCATTGCCATGAATGCCAACGTCCTCGAGCCGCACAAATTGCGTGTGCACCCCGGCCTGATTGAGCCACTTTGCGAGGCAGGGATCATATTCGCGGTGATACCCGCCTTCCGAAGAGAGGTACACGACCGGTATCTTTTCGAGGTTCACGAGCTTGTGCGCAGGCTCTTTCTGGACATAGCAGGGAACGACGTCGCCGGGAGCATCGGATTTCTCTTCCAGCACCGGATTCAGTTCCGAGGGATCTTTGACCGCCGGTTCGTAGGTAACCGGCTGCGCCGCAACGCCCCACGTCAGCCCGCCAGGGCCGTCGGCATACTTCATTGTGGCCGGATTCACGTTTTTGATTGGCGGCGCGGCTGGTTCGACGGTGACGATAGCTTTCACCAGATTCGGCCGCGAATCGGCGGTGAGCCAACCGGGCGTGCCACCCTGCGAATGTGTTAACAGAATAACCGGCGAATGGATGGCGTCGAGCAGCGCAACGAGCGCGCGGTGCGTCATTTCATCCTGACTCACGGGCCCGCCGCCGGTGAGAAATTGCACCTGCGTCTTGGCAAAATTGTCGAAGATCGGATCGCCCATCAATCCGGTGCCCGGAAACTGGCTGTGCAGATGGGCGCGCGGGAAATTGCCCTTCTTGGCCGAAGCGGTGAAGATTTGTTCCAGATTATCGACGTCGCGGATGGTGAGATTACCGTCCACTCCGGGCACGTACGGCGAACGGCCGCGGGCCGGCGAATCGACCATGTATTGCACATAACCTTGTTTCGCGAAGTAGTAAGCCCATCCTGGGCGTCCGTCGGGGGTTTGCTCCCAGTCAGTGGCGGTTTGCCCTGCGCCATGGACGTAAACAATCGGGTATGGGTGTTTGATCTGCTTGGGCACCCAGACCACGACGTAGGCGTCCCCGCCCATCGTCTCCTTACCGGGTTCTCCTTCATATTGGCCGCCCGCATAGAAAATCCCTGTGCGCGCCAGATCATCGGTAGAAAAGGTCGGGATCGAAGCCGAAGTGCCGGCGTGGGCGGGCGCTTTCGCGGCTTTCTTTGCGCTTGCGGCGCGCGGAGCGCCGGCCACAAACGCCAGCGATCCTGCCATCAAAGCGACCGAAACGATACGAAAAATGCGGAGTATCACGACGACCTCCCTATTCCAAGACCCAGCTTGACTGCTGAGTTTACTACAGCGATCCACGAGTTGTATCGAGTGCCCACCGAGGACAAACAGGGACCGGGTTACGCCGCTTCCGTACCGAGAGTGCACCCCGAATGCCCGTTCAAAGGCAAAAGCAGATCCCTCGTTGTTTGCCCGCATGAAAAAGATGCGGGCAAACTGTCTCGGGATGACGATCTATTTGGGGGCTAGGAGCAGCGCAGCAGCAGAGCAGCAGAAAACGTTCCACGTCGAGAGCGCTTCCGGCGGACGCGAATTTACGCGCGAAAAAGCAGCAGGGCTGGTTGCTCCAGCGCTTCCGCGACCCAGCGCAAAAAGCGCGCCGCGTCTGCGCCGTCAATCAGCCGGTGATCATAAGAGAGAGAAATGGGAAGGATTTTGCGCGGTTGAAATACGCCGTCGATGTGGCGCGGCTCGACGCTGAGGCGAGAGATACCCAGAATGGCGACTTCGGGATAATTCACGATCGGGGAAAAAGCCGTGCCACCGATGCCTCCGAGGTTCGTGATCGTAAATACCCCACCGCTCATGTCGGCAGGAGACAGCTTTTTCTCACGCGCCTTTTCAGAAAGCTCTGCCAACTCGCCCGCGAGCTGAGGAATGTTCTTGCTGTCGGCATCGCGAAGAACAGGAACAAGCAGTCCGTAGCTCGTATCGACGGCCACTCCGATATTGACGTAGTGCTTGTAGATAATTTCGCGGTTGGGCATGTCGATGCTGGCGGCAAATTGCGGAAATTTTCCGAGCGCCGCGGCAACGATCTTAAGCACAATGGCGGTGACCGTAATCTTTGGGCCGCCGGAATCTGGGTTATCGGAAAAGCGCGCCCGCAAATTTTCGAGTTCGGTGACGTCGGCTTTATCGAATTGCGTGACCTGCGGGACATTTTGCCAGGTCTGCGCAAGATGCTCCGCCGTAGCGCGCCTCACGTTCGTCATGGGCTTGCGTTCGATTTCGCCCCACTTTGCGAAATCCGGCAGTTCCGCGGACGTAACACTGGACGGGCGGATGGCAGTGGAGCGGGAAATAATGTCGCGCGCGCTATTCTTGATGTCCTGTTCGGTAATGTACCCTTCAGGTCCGGTGCCGCTTACTTTGTTGACGTCGATCCCGAGTTCGCGAGCGAGACGGCGGATGGCGGGTGAGGCGGGCGCCAATGGGCGCGCGGCCTGCTCGGGAGATTCGGCACGGAAGGGAATTACGGTCTCCTGTTTTTCGAGCCCGGCAGGAGCTTCGGTCTCTTCGGCGCTGGCCGCTTCGCCAGTCAGGGGTTCGCGTTTCACTGCGGGGCGGGACTCCGCGCGAAGCGTACGCTTTTGCTCCTGCTTTTGCGGTTTCTCTTCTCCGGCTGGCTCGGGTTTTTGCGCAGCCGCTTTCTTTTGAATTTGCGGTTGGGGCTCGGATCTGTTCTCTGTTTCTCCCGTTTTTGGACGTGCTGCGGCTGCTCCGGTGGCTGGTGGTGTCGCAGCAGGTGCTTCCTGTGGAGCAGCAGCCGCCGTTTGCCTCTGTTGCCGCAGCGGTTGCGGAACGCGTTCTTCAGCCTGGGGCGGGGTTTCTTGAGCTTTTGCGGCCGCGCCGTTTTCTTCCACGGTGAAGAGCGGATCGCCCACTTTTACTTTTCGGCCTTGCTGAACGTGAAGCTCCTTGATAACACCGGACACCGGGGAAGGGACTTCGATGGTGGCCTTTTCGGTTTCGAGTTCGACCACAGGTTGGTCTTTGGAGATTGTGTCTCCCGCCGAGACGAGAATGCGCACCAGGTCGCCGGAGTCGACGTTTTCGCCAAGTTCGGGAAGCTTGATGGTAGTCGCCATCGTGAAATCCCGGATGATCTCTTCTAGGAGATCATCGGATTCGCTTTTGCGGGATCGACCTCAAGCTCCTCGATCGCCTTTTGCACCACTGACGGCTTGACGGCTTTTTGGCGTGCCAAGTCGCTTAGTGTGGCCAGCGTGATAAATCGCGCGTCCACCTCAAAGAAATCGCGCAAGGCGGCGCGCGTGTCGCTGCGGCCGTAACCATCTGTCCCGAGCGCGACGAGCGGCCGAGGCAACCAACGGGAAATCGAGTCCGGCAAAGCCCGCACATAATCCGATGCGGCGACGAGGGCTCCCGGAGCATTCCGGAAACAGCGGGTGACGTAAGGAATGCGGGATTCCTCGGACGGGTGCAGCATGTTCCAGCGATCGCAGGCGTGGCCCTCCTGGTAGAGTTCCTTGTAGCTGGTCACGCTCCAGACGTCGGCTGCGACGCCATACTTTTCGGCCAGGATTTTTTGCGCCTCGAGCGCTTCGCGGAGGATAGCGCCGCTTCCGAGTAGCTGGGCGCGTAAGGCGGAGTGCTGATTTTGTGCAGGAGCAACGCGATAAACGCCTTTCAAGATTCCTTCTTCGGCGTCCTTGGGCATGGGCGGCATGGGATATGGCTCATTGGTCACAGTGAGATAGTAAAAGATGCTCTCCTGATCGACATACATGCGGCGCAGTCCGTCGCGAATAATGACGGCAATTTCGTAAGCGAAGGCCGGATCAAAAGCATGAAGATTCGGCAGGGGATAGGCCAGCAGATGGCTGTTGCCGTCCTGATGTTGCAGGCCTTCGCCGGCCAGTGTAGTGCGTCCCGAAGTACCGCCGATCAGGAAGCCGCGGGTTCGTGCATCGCCGGCGGCCCAGATGAGGTCCCCAATCCGCTGAAAGCCAAACATGGAATAAAAAATAAAGAAGGGAATCGTGGCGAGGCGGTGCGTGGCATACGCGGTGCCTGCCGCTATAAAGGAAGACATCGAGCCTGCTTCGGTGATGCCTTCTTCCAGAATTTGTCCGTCGGTCGCCTCTTTGTAGTAAAGCAAAGTTTCGCGATCGACCGGATCGTAGAGCTGCCCGACGTGTGAGTAGATTCCCACCTGACGAAAAAGAGATTCCATGCCGAAAGTGCGAGCCTCATCGGGAATAATCGGCACGATCAGTTTGCCGAGATCTTTGTCGCGCAGCAGTTTGGCAAGCAGGCGCACGAACGCCATGGTGGTGGCGACTTCGCGGCCCTCGGTGCCTTTGAAAAATTCTTCGTAAAGATCCTCGGCCGGTTCGCGGACGGAGATGGAATAGACCTTGCGGCTGGGGACATATCCGCCGAGTTCTCGGCGCCGCTCGTGCAGGTATTGTATTTCGACGCTGTCTTCAGCAGGCTTGTAGAAGGGCGCTTGCGCGACTTCCTCGTCGGAGATAGGGATGCCGAAACGAGAACGGAACTCCCGCAGCTCGTCTTCGTTCAGTTTTTTCTGCTGGTGGGTGATGTTGCGGCCTTCGCCGGCTTCGCCAAGGCCGTAGCCTTTTATGGTCTTGGCCAGAATGACAGTGGGCGAGCCTTTGTGTTCCACGGCGGCTTTGTAGGCGGCATAGACTTTTTTCGGATCGTGGCCGCCGAGGCGCATTTTGTGAAGCTGCTCGTCGGAGAGATGCTTGACCATTTCGAGCAGCCGGCGGTCGACCCCGAAAAAGTGCTCGCGGAAGTAGGCGCCGGATTCGACGCTGTTTTTCTGGTACTGCCCATCGACGACTTCGCCCATGCGCTTCGCCAGGAGCGAATCTTCATCTTTCTCGAGCAACGGATCCCAGTCGCTGCCCCAGAGGACCTTGATTACGTTCCATCCGGCTCCGCGGAAGATCGCTTCGAGTTCCTGCACAATCTTTCCGTTGCCACGCACGGGGCCGTCGAGGCGCTGCAAATTGCAATTGATGACGAAAATCAAATTGTCGAGCTGCTCTCGCGAAGCCAGGGTAATGGCGCCGAGCGATTCGGGTTCGTCGGTTTCACCATCGCCGATGAAGGCCCAGACTTTGCAGTCGGAGGGCTTCTTCAAACCGCGATCTTCGAGATAACGGCTGAAGCGCGCCTGGTAGATGGCCATGATAGGACCGAGGCCCATCGAGACCGTTGGGAATTCCCAGAAATCGGGCATGAGCCAGGGGTGCGGATAGGAGGAAAGGCCGCCGCCGTGTTTCAGCTCGCGGCGGAAGTTTTCGAGCTGGTCGACGGAGATGCGGCCTTCAAGAAAGGCACGGGCATAGATTCCCGGCGAGGCATGACCCTGGAAATAGATGATGTCGCCTTCGCTATTTTCACCGCGCGCACGGAAGAAGTGGTTGAACCCGACTTCATAAAGTGTGGCGGCGGATCCGTAGGTGGAAATATGCCCGCCGATTCCGCTCTCAAGGCGATTGGCGCGAACCACCATGGCCAGCGCGTTCCAGCGAGCGAAGCTCTTGATGCGCCTTTCGATCTCCTGGCTGCCGGGATACGGCGGCTGTTCGCTGGCTGGAATCGTGTTGACGTAGGGCGTATTTGCCGTGAAAGGCAGCGTCACCCCAGCTTCGGCGGCATGCTGGCGCAGGCGGCGAAGAATCTGCTCGGCACGTTCCTGGCCGCGTTCCTGAAGCACGAAATCGAGCGAATCGAGCCATTCGCGCAATTCGACATCTTGGACCGGCGGGGTTTCGCGGGCGTGAGGCATGCTCATGCTACGGCTCCCAAATTCAAGGGTTTTGCGTCTCCTTTAATTGGATTAGCGATGCAGTGCAGCGGTTTGATGCTTTCGACCGATGTTTCGATTTTTCCAGTTCGCTGTGCTACTTTGAACTCTAGCGAGAAAATGGCATCGACGCTGGAATCCGTCGCTCAGACCTCCGTTATCCCGGCGCAGACGCCGGCGGAATTGACCAGTGTGCCGTGGTATGTATGGTCCCTGTTCACTGCGGTGATATCTGTAGTGATCGGCGGGTATTGGGACATCTCCTGGCACATGTCGATCGGCCGGGACACGTTTTGGACGCCGGCGCACCTGCTGATTCAATTCTGCGGAATTTTGGCAGGGCTGACCTCGGCGTACCTGATTTTTTCCTGTACGCTCGGCCGGAATCCGGCGCTGGCGTCGGCGAGCGTCAACGTCCTGGGATTTCGCGGGCCGCTGGGCGCGTTTATTGCAGCATGGGGCGGCGCGACCATGCTGGCCTCCGCGCCGTTTGACAACTGGTGGCACAACGCCTATGGGCTAGACGTGAAGATTTTCAGCCCTCCGCACGTGGTGCTCGATGGCGGAGTGCTGGCGATTCAGATCGGCGCGCTGGTTTTGATTTCGAGCACGCGCAATCGCGCGAGTGGGGTCGTTCGGCGGAAACTGGATTGGCTGCTGCTGTTGCTGGGTGGGATGGTCACGATGCTGGCGCTTACGGTCGTCTGGGAATCGACCTACCGTGTGCTGATGCATACCGCGCAGTGCTATCGCGCTGTGGCGATTGTCATTCCTGTGGTGCTCGCGGGGTTCGCGATGATTTCCGAAAATCGCTGGGCGCGAACGACAGTGGCCGGCGTGTACACGGTGTATGCCATGCTGATGCTGTGGATTTTTCCGCTCTTTCCGGCGACGCCGAAGCTGGGGCCGGTGTATCAGCGCATCACGCACATGGTGCCAATGGAGTTTCCGCTGCTGGTAATTGTGCCGGCCTTGATTTTGGATTTGTTAGAGCCGCGCGCGCGACCCTGGGGGAAGTGGCAGACAGCGGGGGTCTTCGGCTTGGTGTTTCTGGCAGTGTTTCTGGCGGTGCAGTGGCCTTTCGCGACTTTTCTGGTGTCTCCGGACTCAGCGAACTGGCTTTTCGGCACGAAGTATTTTGCCTATTTCGCCACGCCGAATGGATATGACATCCGGCATATGTTCGTGCCGATAGACTACGCCGCATCCGGCTTCTGGATGATCATGGCGGAAGCGGTGGTGCTCTCAATGCTCAGCACCCGCCTGGGTATCGCGGCAGGGGAGTGGGTGCAGGGAATCCGCAGGTAATTCGCCGTATAGGTTCAATGAAACAGTTTTTCGCGATTCTCGCCCTTGCGGTTGGTTGCGCTCTTCCGCTATCCGCTCACGTCGGCAGTCCTGACGTTTTCCTCGAGGGGAATGCGGGACCATACAAATTGTTTGTGACGGTGCGTGTGCCGCAGGTAATTCCCGGGATCGCAGATGTGGAGATCCGCAGCGAGTCGAAAAGCGTCAGCGAGATTCGCATCGCGCCGATGCAGCTCACGGGACCAGGCTCGCAATTCGCGCCGGCTCCTGAACTCACCGCGCGGTCGAAGGATGATCCGCAATTTTTCCGTGGCAGTTTGTGGCTGATGGAATTCGGCGCGCTTCAAGTGCGAATTGAGGCGGATGGATCGGCCGGCAAAGGGATGCTGGCGGTTCCGATTCCGGCGGTGGCACAGCGGACCCTGCCGATGCAGCGATCGCTGGGAACTATTCTATTCGTGCTCATGATGATCTTGTCGATCGCTATGATTTCGATTGTGGTGGCTGCGGTGCGTGAGGGCAAACTGGCACCCGGAGCGCAGGCTGCTGGCGTGGGTGGCGGCAGGCGTGCGTGGGCGGCGGCGGTGATTGCGGCGTTAGTGGTGGCGGCAATTCTGATTGCGGGAGAAATGTGGTGGAGAGCGGACGAGCGACAGTATGCGCGTCATATTTATACGCCCCCGGAGATTGAAGCGAGCGTTAACTCCAGTGGTGAATTGCTTTTGCGCGCAGCGCCGATGCACCTGACGTCGGGAAATCCGAGGAGGCCGGCCGATCTGGTCGATTTTAACGATCTGGCGCCTGACCACGAGCACTTGATGCATCTTTTTCTGATTCGCAGGCCGGGGCTGGACGTTTTTTGGCACTTGCATCCGCAGCGGGCGGGCTCAGGCAGCTTCGTTCAGAATTTGCCTTCGATGCCCGCAGGCCAATACGAGATCTTTGCCGATGTGGTGCTGAGCAACGGTTTTCCAGTAACGATGGTAGGGCAAATTGAAATGCCGTCTGGGATGAACGGTAAAACGCTGATCGGCGACGACAGTGGAATCGATGATGGCGCCGGCTCCGCATCAATTGCGCCGGCGGAGTATGCGCTCGCCGACGGATACCGAATGATATGGGAGCGCGACGCGCAGCCGCTGAAGGCTGGCGTTCCCCTGATTTTGCACTTTCGGGTGATCGATAAATCGGGAAAGCCGGCAGCGGATCTCGAACCTTATATGGGCATGGCGGCTCATGCCGCCATCGTGAGGTCGGACGGTTCTGTGTTTGCGCATGTTCATCCGACAGGATCGGTGCCGATGGCTTCGTTCGAATTGGCACAGGCCGGCTTGCCGAGGAGCCCAGGGGAGCTCTCGCTACCGGCGATGGACATGAGCGAAATGAGCGCAGGAAAAATCGATCCGGAAATTGCGATCCCGTACGGCTTTCCGAAACGGGGAAATTACCGCGTGTTTGTACAAGTGAAACGCGCGGGAGAGATTCAGACGGCGTTTTTTGATGCTGACGTGAACTGACCTGCGGCCGGCGCTTTTCTGTTCGTACCTGCACCTGCTTTCTCCATTGTTTTCACGTTTTGAGTTCGTGGCCGTGGCGGTCCGGCAGGGTAGAGGCGATTCAGTCCTAGTCGGTGACTCAAAGCATCGAAAGGACATAGGGTTTGCACGCGAAAAAAGGATGGTCTTTACGTGGGAATGAAAATTGCCTTCGCCGATTGAAGATTATGCCCTGATTGGTGATTGTGAGACCGCTGCACTGGTTTCTCGAAACGGCTCGATTGACTGGCTCTGCCTGCCGCGTTTCGATTCCGATGCCTGCTTTGCGGCTTTGCTGGGAACTGCCGAAAACGGATATTGGCGAATCGCACCGGTCGATAAGTTCCGCGTGCGACGCCGGTACCGGCCGAAGACGCTCATACTCGAGACCGAGTTCGAGACCGAGACCGGAACCGCCACACTGATCGATTTCATGCCGTTGCGGAAGGGCCATCCGGAGGTCGTACGGCTGGTGCGCTGCGATCGCGGTAGCCTTAGCATGCGCATGGATTTGGCGATGCGGTTCGACTATGGGCGAACGGTGCCCTGGGTGACGCGGCAAAGGGATGGGTCGCTGGTCGGTTTTGCCGGACCGCACCTGCTGGTGATTCGCACGAACATTCCTTTGCGCGGGCAAGATCTTACGACGGTGGGCGAATTCAGGCTGGCCGCGGGCGATACGGCGAATTTCGAGCTGACGTACGGCAGTTCATTCGAGCGAGTGCCTTCGGCCGGTAATCTGCAAAAATCTTTTGAAGAGACCGAGCAGCGGTGGCGGAAGTGGATTTCGCGTTGCAAATATGCCGGTCCCCACGCCGAACTCGTGGAGCGCTCGCTGATCACTCTGAAAGCGCTTACGTATCAGCCGACCGGAGGGATCGTGGCGGCGCCGACGACTTCGCTGCCAGAGCAGCCGGGCGGGCAGAGAAACTGGGATTACCGGTTTTGCTGGCTGCGGGATGCGACTTTCACGCTACTGGCGCTGATGCATGCGGGATATGACGAAGAGGCCTGCCGCTGGCGGGATTGGCTGGCGCGCAGCGTCGCCGGAAGTGCGGATCAGGTTCAGGTGCTTTATGGAGTAGCCGGCGAGCGCCAGCTCATGGAATGGGAAGTGCCGTGGCTGCGGGGCTATTGTGGGGCATCGCCCGTGCGCATCGGGAATGCGGCCATCAAGCAGCTGCAGTTGGATATTTTCGGCGAGGTCGCAGACGCTTTGCACCACGCCTGCGCAATACAAGCCGAAGCAGACCACCAGGATGCGCATCCCGATCTTCAGATTTTGCTGCTTGATCACGTTCGGAAAATTTGGCGAGAGGCCGATCACGGCATTTGGGAGGTTCGCGGCCGTGCCAAGCATTTTACGCACTCGAAGGTTATGGCATGGGTGGCATTTGATCGAGCGATCAGAAGCAGTGAGCAGCTTGGATTCGGCGGCCCCGTGGACGAATGGCGCGCTATTCGACGAGAAATTCACGACGAGGTTTGCCGGTTAGGCTTTGACGCGGAACTCGGGAGCTTTGTGCAATCTTACGGCTCAAAAGAGGTGGATGCAGCGCTGCTGATGATTCCTCTTGTCGGCTTCCTGCCGCATTCCGATCCACGAATCGCAGGTACCGTGCGGCAAATTGAGAAGCAGCTTATGCGTGATGGATTCGTGATGCGGTATGAAACCGAACGGCTCGAGGACGGATTGCCCGCAGGCGAGGGCGCATTTCTCGCCTGCAGCTTTTGGCTGGCGGACAATTACAAACTGATGGGCAGGGACGCGGAAGCGAAAGAGCTGTTGGACCGGCTATTGCAGCTTACAAATGATGTCGGGCTGCTTTCCGAGGAATATCACCCCGAACAGAAACGCCTGCTAGGAAATTTCCCACAAGCCTTCTCACATGTGGCGCTGGTAAACACGATCATCAATGTATACACCGAGAGCGGCCCCGCACATCGCCGGTCGCGGACGGCTTCCGCTCAGCAGCGACCCGCAAAAATCAGCGGATACTGAATCAGTCTCCCGATCCGTCGTCAATGAGAAGATCGGCGGGGAGATGGACAAACGTCGTTTATCCACTCTCCTGCTCGGAGGAAACATGCGAATTTGGTGCGGCGAAAGCTAAAACGCACTGCGGATGTGATTCGCCACACTATCGGTTACATTCCAGGCGCTGCTGCTGACGTCCTTGACGACTTTGCCGGATTCCGTGACCAGGCCTTTCGCTCCGTCATAAACTTTAGAAACCACCGTTTTTGACGCGCTGCTCACTCTCGAGAGAGGATTGGCTAGAGCATTGCCGCTCATGCCAAGGAGTAAAACGAGGCCCGCCCAAATTGACTTCTGCGAGTGCGGAAACATCCGTCTCCCTCCTGGAATTGTGCTCGCAGGGGTTCAAACGACGGAACCCCCGCGGGCATTTTCTGAGGATGGCGAGCGCCATCACTCCTGGATTTCGCTTTGCAGGACGACGCGATCCGATGGGGTCTTCGGGTGCTGTTCGGTCTCGGCAGTTACTAAGATCCTGAATTTCGAGGACGTGGTCGTCATCTTCAGATCACCTTTCTCGTTGTCGCCGACCTGCAGAACGCCCTGGTTTTGAGGAGAGCCGTCTTGGGGTTCGAGCCAGACGACGTATTCATTGGCCGGAGGCGTGAGCAGCGTCGGCCGGGCCAAGTGGTCAACTTTGATCGTTACAGTAGTGTTGCCGCCACTTTTATCCGCTTTGGCGTCGACAGTGCCAGTCGCGCCGGGGGTTATGGAAGTAGCCTGCATAGTGTAACTCTTGGCCCATGCCGTCACGCCAATCGCGAGCATCGCGACGGCAGCGAGGGTCGCGAGGGAATATGCTTTCCGTGTCATTTTTGTAGCCTCCATGGCTCCTAGATCTCGATTCCGCATCGTGGAATCCGCGCCATAGCCAAAGACTTGTGGCGCCAGGTGAAAGTCTCCATCTCTATGATCAACATTGGCGAAAACAACGACATACGCCGTCTGTGGTAAGTAGACGAAAGTCTCATGGTAGCGGCCCGTCCGGAACGCGCCGCAGTTGCAGGCAGCTACTGCCATTTGCCGGTATGGTTGCGGACTGCGCCGCGGCGCTATCCGATCGAAGGAGGCTTGTTCAGCGCGCCAAATCCTCTGATCGACTGGCAGGCTGACCCTCGAATTCGGAGAGAGAATAGCCCGCCAGAGACGGTGCGGATTATTGCGGCTGAACGATCACGAAGTGTGTCGTGCCCTGGCGATTGATCAGCAGCAACACTGCGTTCTTACCGGCAGCGGCGATGGCTCGCTCGTATTCGGTGACGTTATTTATGCGAGTGTGATTCACCTCTTGAATCAAATCACCGGTCTGGATCCCTGCAGCGGCAGCCTGGCTCGAGGGATCGACGGCAGTGACGACTACGCCTGTTTGCGAAGCGCGTATCCCCAACTGTCTGGCAATGTCAGGCGTCAGATTTTCGACTTGAAGACCCTGCAATTCGCTGGGTTGCTGTGCACCCTGGCCCTGCGCGGCTTCGGGATTTGCCGGGAATTCGCCGAGCGTGACATTCACGTCGCGCGTTTGAGCATTGCGGAATACCTTCAGATGAGCGACTGTCCCCGGAGGCATCTCGGAGACGCGCACGCTTAAATCGTCCGGGCTATTAATTTTTTGACCATTCAGTTCGAGAATGACATCGCCCCGCTCAATGCCAGCTTTGGCAGCGGGGCTATTCGCACTCACATCTCCCACGAGCGCGCCGCCGCCCTGTGGGAGGCCGAAAGCCTTGGCCATATCGGCATCCACACCCTGAATGGTCACGCCGAGGTATCCCCGGACGACTTTGCCGTGCTCCACTATCTGGTCCATGACGTTGCGAGCCATATTCATGGGGATGGCAAAGCCGATGCCCTGATTCCCGCCGCCCTGGCCGGAGATAATTGCCGTATTAATGCCGATCAAGTTTCCGTGAAGATCGATGAGAGCCCCTCCGGAATTGCCGGGATTGATCGGGGCATCGGTCTGAATGAAATCTTCAAGTTGCTCGATGGCTCCGCCGAGGGTGCGGCCGGTTGCGCTCACGATGCCGGCGGTTGCGGTTTCACCGATTCCAAATGGATCGCCGATGGCGAAAACGAGATCGCCGACTTTGAGTTGCGAGGAATCGCCTACAGTGAGAGTTGGCAGTCCCGAGGCTTCGATTTTGAGCACGCCAATATCTGTGCGGGGATCGGTACCGATGACGCGAGCTTTAAATTTCTTTTTATCCTGAGTAAAAATCTCGACGTCGGAAGCTCCGGAGACAACGTGGTTATTGGTGAGGATATAGCCGTTGGGATTGACGATGACGCCGGAGCCGAGGCTGTACTCGCGTTCACTTTGAGGCTGGCGATTCTGTGGCCCGGATTGATCACCAAAAAATTGCCGGAAGAACGGATCACTGAAGAAATCGGGCAGTTGATTCTGGCGCTTGACCACTTTGGTGGACGAGATATTCACGACGGCCGGCAGATCGGGATCAATTACCGAAGCGAATCCGTTTTTGAATTCCCCCAGACTGAGCGGCTGGGTATTGGTGGCGATATTCAAGGCGACTTTCGGCGCGCCATAGACCCTCTCTCCCGGCACCCGGAACATGCGCCAGCGAGCGAAGCCTCCGATTACAAGTACTGCGACGATGATGGCGACTATAAAGCCCCAATTGGATTTACGTCGAGGAGCGTCCATGACTCATCTCCTTTTCTGTTTTGATAGTTCGTGTTCGAAAAATTCAGCGGGCGGATTATCTGCCGATGGCCTGCAGTACTCCGAGGTAGTGCATAACATCATCGCGCGATAAGACTCCCACGATTCCGTTTCCGTCCACGACGGGCAATTGGTTGACGCCGTCGCGGCCCATTTTTTCGAGCGCCGACCAGAGAAGCGCGTCCGGCTTGATGGTGGCCATACGTTGCAGAGGAACCATAAGTTGCGAGACAGCAGTGTGTGACCACGAAGGACGCGGGATTTGTTTGATGTCGGCCAGAGTCACCAAGCCCGCCGGCGCACCGTTTCCATTCACGATGAAATAGCGGGCGCCCGAAGCAAAGACGTGCTTATCGACCAAATCCTGAACGGTAAGATCGGCGGGCACTTGCGGAAAATCGCGCCTCATAGCATCGGCTACCCGGTGCTCGCCAATCAGGCTTTTCAAACCTTCCTGTTGCAGCAGGCTTGCGGCAGCACTTTCGAGGAACCATCCGATGAATGCGATCCAGAGGCCATTCAGGAAATTACCGCCAAGAATCTGCCACAGCCCCACAAAAATCAGGAGAAATCCGCAGAAACGGCCAACGCCGGCGGCGATTGCGGTGGAACGCTGGTATTTGCCTGTGAATCGCCAAATGATGGCCCGCAGGACGCGGCCGCCATCAAGGGGAAAGCCGGGAACGAGATTAAAGATTCCCAGAACGAAATTGAGCAGAGCAAGATACTGCGTGAGAGCCAAGAGCGGGCCCGAGAAGGCTACTACAGGTTCGAGTTCCCAAAAGACAGCCGCCAGAGCCAGGCTGACGAGTGGCCCGACAATGGCCATGGCAAATTCCGCGCCGGCGCTCGGGGGTTCTGTCGCAATCTGGGAGACGCCCCCAAAGATGAAGAGTGTGATTCGCGGGACCGACATTCCGAGGTGCTGTGCCACGAGTGAATGGCCTAGTTCGTGAATGAGCACGCTGACGAAAAGCATGACTGCCGTGGCGAGCCCCATGCCCCAATATTCGGCCGTGCTCCAATCTTTGAACTGCTGTGGGTAATAGTTCGCCGCCAGGACCCAGGTAAGCAGGCCGACAATCAGGAACCAGGAATAATCGAGATCAATCCGAATCCCAAATATCCGCCCGAGGGAGATTGTGTGGCGGAACATTTTCGAATCCTCTCAGTTCACGCGGATTCCGGCGGAAATGTGGCTCGCCATTGTCTTGGACTTAAGCGGCTCCTGGTTTGCGGCCGAGTGACCGACGGTTGTTCAGCGGCTGAAGCGACCGCGCTATCCACAGTCGCGCCGAATCCATCCCTCAAAACGATGGCACTGCATGAACTACTGAACTATACAGTGCTTGTCGTATTAAGTGCGACCGTTTCTGTTAGCGGAAAAGCCCGGTGTGGCCGAGAGAGTAGCGGCCGGGCTGGGGGTAAATGCAAAGTCCGTGCGGACCTTTGCCCACAGGTATCCGCGCCAGCAAATTGCCCGTGGCCGTATCGAAAGCATAGACCTCGGCGTTATAGCGTCCGGAGATCCACAGCGTTTTGCCATCGGCTGAGAGGCCGCCCATATCAGGGCTGCCGCCGTGGGGAATCTTCCATTTGGCGATAACTTTGTCTTGAGCCAGATCGAAAACGGAGATGCTCCCTTCGCCACGGTTGGAGATGTAGAGGAGCTTGGAGTCGCGGCTCACCAGGATTCCGTGGGTGCCCTTTCCCGTCGGCACGAAACGGATTTGCTTGAAGTGTTCGGGATCAATTTCGTACATGCCGTTGGCCATCATATCTGCCACATAAAAGGTCTTGGCATCGGGAGAGGTGCGAACGTCCTGAGGCATGTTGTGGCGCCCGAGGCTCATGGTGGCGAGAATTTTGCGAGCGGCCGTCTCGATCTTCAGCAATTGTCCATCGAACTCGCAACTGGCGATGAAGTAGCTGCCATCGGCGGAGAAGTCCAGGTGATTGACGCCTTTGCAGGGGACCTGGAGGGAATAGATCAACTTCATCGATTCCGGATCGCGAAAGTCGAGCCGGTGCAGGGCTTCGGCTACAACGATCGCTTCGGAGCCGTCCGGCGTGAAGTAGAGATTGTAGGGATCATCGACTCGGACGCTGCCCTCGAGCTTGGCCGTAGCGGGATCAATCTTCGTAAGGGCCCAGCCTTCATCATCGAGCACCCAGAGGGTTTTCAAGTCATAGCCCGGAACGATGTGCTGCGGCAAACGGCCAACCTTGAAGTGATCGACAATTTTGTAGGTAGCCGGATCGATCACGTCTACTGTGGCGCTATCGCTATTGGGCACATAAACGCGGGTGGGGAAATCTTTTACCGTCGGACTTAGATTGTTTGGCCGGTCGGCGGCGTAGATGTCGAGCATCTTGCCGTGGTGCGACTCGGATGGTAAAGCGCCTTCTTGAATTCTTGCGGCAACGGAAGAGACCAGCAAAGCCGGATGGGCAAATAGAAGTGCGCCTACAATAAAAAGCGCGGTGATAAACAGCAGACGAATTAGCCGAGAGGGCAGCACCACAAAAATTCTAGTTCACAAGGTCCAGCTTGGCATGCGCGAATTGAGACTATTGTAGCGCGGAAATCAACAGTGTCGAGGCGAGCGTTATTCAGCTCAGTTTCACAACCCTCATTTCGCGCTTGCCGAGGCGGCGAGCGCCATTTTCTGTAACCAATATAGAGTCGCCGAACTGCGCGGTGCCGCCGTTCTTCAGCCGGAATGCAGGCTTCACGTCGAAGACCATGCCTTTCTCAAGGACGATCTCACCGACGGCGCCAGCGGAACCTCCGCGGGGCAAAGTGCCGAGCCCGCCGGAATGAATTACCAGCGCGCCGGGTTTTGCGCCGCGCGCCACGAGGCGTTTGTCATAGGGCGCGCAGATGTCCTTCACCATTTTGCCGGGAGCGATCAGCGCGACCATCTCGTTGAAGGTGTCGAGACTGTCTTTGGCCGCGGCATCCCAGTCGGGGGGCGCCGGAGAGCCAACGACGACGGAATGATTCACTTGCGATCCGTAGCCGAGCACACAACCGGAACATTCCTGGCTCAGCACGTCGCCCGCGCGCATGACTTCTTCGAGCGGACGATTGAGCGCGCTATTGCCGGCTCCATTTGCCCGCACGGATACGCGGAAGGGGCGCTCGCCCGAGGCGTTAACCATGGCATTGAACATGGCCAGCCAGACTACGCGCTGCGGGATGCCAGGGCGCGCGGTTTCGAACATCGCCTGCAGGCCCAGTTCGCCCACTTGCGTGGTCTTTTCGAGGACGGTGATCTCTTCCGGGCTATGCAGCGCAGCGACACCATCGATCAGGTAACTGGCCGGCTCGAACTTTGCCTGAGGAAATGCTTTGAGAACTCGCTCGTAAGTTGTGTAAGTGACCTCGCCTTCCGGTTGCCGGGACGCATTCACCAGATCGCTGACGCCGATGCGGCTTTGGCCAACGTTAGCCTCTTTCATGGCGTCGATGATGCCCTCGGACCAGACGTCCACGATACGGATTTCAATGCCGCGTTCGTGCGAGAGTTCTTCTTCTCGGGTACCCCTAACTTGATTGGTGGAAAGCGCGGTGACCTTGCCTTCGATGGGCAAAATCACCCATTTGAAAGGCAGCGAGATTCCGGTGAGGTATTCAATATCGGCGTCACCATCCTGGCGCTCGGAAATCATTTCGCCGGGGTGATGCTGGCAAACGAGCAGGCAATCGATATTCGCGTCTTTCATTTTCTGGCGAACGGCCAACCATCGGCGATGGATTTCATCGGCCGACCATGCTTTCGGCAGGGATTCAGGTGTGATCGCAGCAAGCCGCTGAGCACCGGAGGACACGCGCCGCGTTTGCGCGCCACTCGCCCACGCCGGAACGACTGGGGCGAAAGCCGAAACGGCAACTCCCGCGCAAGCTCCCTGAAGCAGATCTCGGCGCGACAATACAGTATCTTTAGACTTGCTTGAGGATTTCACCGTGCACCTCCGGAACCGGTTTCGATTGCACTTGCAGGCGTTCTATAGCAACTCACGCGCGGCGTCAAGCTCACCGGCACGAGCGGTAAACCGCGTTTTCTTCAAGATGGGGTAGAATGCCTCAGAGAGGCCTGCCATGAAACAAACGTCCGGGAAACAAACTCTGGTACTTGTGCTATCGATTGCGGCGGGTGGTTTGGGAATTTCGGTGGCGCGGGCTCTGCCCGAAGGCGCGAAAATTCTGACGGGCGCGGCGGCGTTTTCCACGGCCACCGCCGAGAAGCCGGGAACGTTCCGCAAGATTACAGTTGCCGACTTGCCGGCGCCGTTCGCGACGCCTTCCGCTGCGAATCAAAGTCACGTCGTGCCGCGGCCGGCGAATGCCACTCTTGCCGTTCCGCCCGGATTTCAAATTGAGCTGTTCGCGAGCGGATTCGAGCAGCCGCGCAAACTATATACCGCGCCGAATGGCGACATTTTTGTGGCGGACAGTAGGGCGGGAGAGATCAAGGTGTTACATGGCCTGAAAGACGGCAAGGCTGAAAGCGTCACGGTGTTTGCCAGCGGCTTTGACCGGCCATACGGCATAGCGTTTTATCCGCCGGGAGAGGATCCGAAATACATTTATATCGGCAACACTAATTCGGTTGTGCGCCTGCCGTATCACAATGGCGATTTGAAAGCGAGCGGCGCCGCCGAGGTGATCGTGAAAACCTTGCCGAGCGGTGATTCTTCCGATCCCAATGGCGGCGGTCATTGGACGCGCGACATCGTGTTTTCGCGGGACGGGAAAAAGATGTTCGTTGCAGTGGGCTCGCGTTCGAACGTGGACGACGCGGACAACAACCCCGCCGAGGAGCACCGCGCCAATGTGCTGGAGTTCGATCCCGACGGCTCCGATATGCGGGTCTATGCTTCGGGCATTCGAAATTGCGCCGGGGAAGCAATCCAGCCCGAAACGGGGGAACTCTGGTGCTCGACGAACGAACGCGATCTGCTCGGCGATAACCTGCCTCCCGATTACATCACGCACGTGCAGGAGGGTGGTTTCTACGGCTGGCCCTGGTATTACACCGGCGGCCATCAGGACCCGCGGCACCAGGGCAAGCATCCCGAATTGAAAGATAAGGCGATCGTTCCCGACGTGCTTTTGCAACCGCACAATGCCTCGTTGGGCATCGTCTTTTACGAAGGGAAGCAATTCCCCGCCGAATATAAGGGACAGATCTTCGCCGCCGAACACGGTTCCTGGAACCGCAACACGCGTACGGGATACGAAGTGATTCGCGTGGAAGTGGACCACGGAAAGGCGACCGGCGCGTACGAGGATTTTGTCACCGGCTTTGTAACACCGGATGGGCAGGTGTGGGGGCGGCCGGTGGGAGTGACGGTTGCAAGCGATGGCGCTCTGCTGGTTAGCGATGACGGGTCGAATTCGATCTGGAGAGTCAGCTATGCCGGGCATCCGGGCGGCAACTGAGCCGGGCTTCGGCAGGCCATTTTGAAGGCAACTATAAGACAAGGAATTGCATTTTGCCTGTAGATTCCCGCACAAACTTATATATGCGTTGTAATTTGCGACCGGCGGCGCTCCGCTGGATGTGCGCTTCGCTGGTGGCGCTCGTGGTTTGTTCTGCAGTTGCGGTCCGCGCGCAGGCACCCGCTGCGACCGTTTCTCTCGGTAAAGCTGATGCCACACGTTACGTCGAAACTGTAAAGGCGCTGGCGTCTCCCGATATGGAGGGCCGCGGCGCCGGCACCAAAGGCATCGAACGCGCCGCGCATCTGCTCGAACAGCGCTATCAAACACTTGGGCTCGAGCCGGCCGGAACGCAAGGTTACTTTCAGCCTTTCACTGTGACGACTGGTGCGAAGCTCGCGAGCCACAACGATTTGCAAGAAGATCTGAGCGGGAAGAAGAAAATCCTCAGACTCAATGACGATTTCGTGCCGTTTAGTTTCTCATCCTCGGGGCACGCTGAAGCCCCAGTGGTTTTTGCCGGTTATGGAGTCACGGCAAACGAATTCGGCTACGACGATTATGCCGGACTTGATGTGCAGGGCAAGATCGTCGTTTTGCTGCGGTATGAGCCGGCCGGATTTGCCACAAAGGGTGGCCACCAAGGCCTGACACAGCACGCCGCGTTGATTACGAAGGCGATTAATGCGAGAAACCATGGCGCCAAAGCGGTTGTCGTGGTGAACGGGAAGCTGGGCGAGGGCGAGCAGGATCTGCTTACCCGGTTTGGCAGCGTGAGCGGACCGGAAGATGCCGGAATCCTGCTGGTGCAGGTCAAAAATAAAGTTGCGGAAGACTGGTTCGGGGCGGCGGGCAAATCGCTTTGGGGCATTCAGGATCAGATCAATTCGAGCACGAGCCCTGCTTCTTTTGCATTTCCTGCGACGCAGCATGTGAGCATGGACGTGGATATCGAGCACATCCACGCGACGGTAAACAACGTGGTTGCCTATCTGCCGGGCAAGACCGACGAATACGTCATCGTTGGGGCGCATTACGATCATCTGGGCTACGGCAACGCGGATTCGCTTGCCCCTTCGCAGATCGGCCACATTCATCCCGGCGCGGACGACAACGCCTCGGGAACTTCAGGCGTGCTTGAGTTAGCACGGCTTTTCGCCCCGCTCAAAGGACAGCTTCCGCGCGGGATTCTTTTCATGTCTTTTGCCGGCGAAGAACTCGGCTTGTTGGGTTCATCAAATTGGGCGATGCATCCCACGCGCCCGCTCGAAAAGGCCGTGGCCATGATCAATATGGACATGATCGGCCGAATCAAGGATGGCAAAGTTTATGTCGGCGGGGTGGGGACAGGATCGACGTTTCAATCCATGCTCACGTTGGATGCGAAGAATTCGCCTTTTCATTTCGAATATTCCGCGGGCGGCTATGCGGCCAGCGATCACACTTCTTTTGTCGCGCGCAAAATTCCGGTGCTCTTCTTTTTTTCGGGGTTGCATTCCGATTACCACAAGCCGTCGGACACCTGGGACAAGATCGATGCACCCGATGCCGCGCACCTGCTCGATTTCATCGGCAACGTGATTCTGCAACTGGATACCGCTTCCGAGCGTCCGCAATTCGTCACAGTGGCGGCGGATGATCCGCACAGCGGGGTGGCGAGCGGCGGCGGTTATGGACCCTGGTTTGGATCGATACCGGATTTCGGTCAATCGGAAAATGGGGTGCGGTTCAGCGACGTGCAGCCCGGCTCGCCCGCGGCAAAGGCAGGGCTAAAAGCCGGCGACGTGCTGGTCGAGTACCGCGGGATGCCCATCCACAATCTTTACGATTTCACCGACGCATTGCGCGGGAGCAAGGTGGGCGAGGCTGTGAATGTGACCGTGCTTCGCGACGGCAAAGCGTTGAAAATGTCGGTCACCCTGGCACAGCGACGGTAAATCCACGGGATTAGACGAGAATTCTTTTGGCAAGTTAGTGCACGCAAAGGCGCGCCGTCTTTTCCGCACGAGTTCACTTACACAATGACGGCGGAGGTATACTCTAGCCGAATCGGCATATTCGCCAGATCGGAGGGTAGGGACGTGAAGTTCGCAGGCGCGTTGGCGCTTATGGTTCTTTTCTCGAGCGCTGCTCTGGCACACCACGGAACAGCCGGATACGACATGAACACGATGTCGAGCTTTCCCAAAGCCACAATCATCGAGATCGAGTGGGCCAATCCCCATTGCCAGGTTCATTTCGACGTGACCAACGATAAGGGAGAGGTTCAGCATTGGAACGTCGAGGCTCCTCCGCCGAGCATGCTTGCGCCGAGGCAATGGACCAGGAAATCGTTGCAAGCCGGTGACGTGGTGACCATCTACTTTCATGCTGCGAAGAATGGCTCGCCATTCGGGATCATACAGAAAGTCGTGTTTCCGGACGGCAAGGTGCTGAATGCTTACCCGGACCGCCCGGAGGATCCGAAAAGCGGGAGCACAGATTCAAAGTACTGAGCGAGGCACGGTCATGCGAAATCTGCTGCTGAGTACCGCCACGATCCTGCTGATTGCCCTTTTGGGCGTAGTGGCGAGTGCGGCGGCCCAAAATAGGCGGCCTGCCAGCGTGAATTCGAAATCCGCCGCTCAAACAAAGGTTCCCGATCTTTCCGGAGATTGGGGAAATCCAGTGGGACTTGGCGGGGGCGGCTTCATCATTTCCGATCCCAGAGATCAAAAAACGGGAACGCCGCAGGACGACACGCCGTATCAGCCGTGGGCGCTGACGAAGCTAAATTCGGAACGGCCTGAAAACGGGCCGCACGGCACGTTTGAGAATACGACCGACCCGCGCTTAAAGTATTGCGATCCCGTCGGCGTGCCGCGGATTTATCTGGTGCCGACACAATTCCGGTTCGTGCAAAGTCCCGACATCGTCTACATCCTTTACCAATACGGTCCGACGTGGCGGCCGGTGGCGATGAATAAGCCGCATCGTAAGGACCCGGATCCGACGTGGTGGGGAGAGTCGGTCGGATATTACGAGGGTGACACGCTGGTGATCGACACCATTGGCTTTAATGACAAGACCTGGCTCGATCACGTAGGGCGGCCGCACAGCGACGAGATGCACTTAATTGAGCGCTTCCGGCGGGTCAATCACGATACTTTGCAATTGGATTTGATTTTCGATGATCCGAAGGCGTACACGCGCCCGTGGACGGGGCGGAAGATTTTCGCATTACAGCACGGCGGGTTCGAAGATCCCTACGCGTGCTCGATGTCTGAATATGAGCACTTCAAGCAGAGCGTCGTAGATCCGGTGACTGCGGCGCCGAAATAAGCGGGCGGATCGTTTTCGGGATGAACTCGCGAGTTGTTGCTGCGGCGGCAATTACATCGTCACCTGTATTGTTGAATCCGCCGCAGTCGCTTATTCTGAGAATACCCAAGAGTCCGGCGCGCCAGCGGCTTTTCCACGAAGAAACGCCGGGCCACCAAGCGGGATAAAGGAACAAGATGAATGCAGACCTCTATCGCCGCCCTCGAGATTAGCTCAGAACGCGGCTTTCTGCCTGCGCAAGACCCCCTGATCCGACTGCCAAAGGAGTTCGATGCCTGGGAAACTGTGGCCCAGCATTTGCCGAAGCTTTTGGTTTCAGACCAGGTACATCGAACGATCCGAGAGTTGCCGCGGTTTCCGACCGAAGCGATCCGCGATAGCCGGGAGCGCGAGCGTGCCATGGTTCTGCTCAGCTATCTGGGGCACGCCTATGTGTGGGGTGGGGTTCAGCCTGAGGTACGAGTGCCTTCGGTATTGGCCGTGCCATGGTACGAAATCGGCGAAAGCCTCGGCAGGCCTCCAGTGCTGAGCTACAGCAGCTACGCGCTGCACAACTTTTTCCGTCTCGATGCTTCCCGCGAGATCGAGTGCGGCAATATCGGCCTGATACAGAATTTTTTCGGCGGGATTGACGAGGAGTGGTTCATCCTCATTCACGTAGAGATTGAACGAAAGGCGGGGCCGGGGCTGGCTGCGCTGCACGCATGTTTGGATGCGGCGGAAGCCCGCGATGCGGAGCGGCTCGAGGCCTCGTTATCGCGAGTGGCCGGGTCGCTGCATGCGATCTATGCCACGCTCTCGAGAATGCCGGAGCACTGCGATCCTTACATCTACTACCATCGCGTTCGGCCGTATATTCATGGCTGGAAGAATCATCCGGATATTCCGAACGGAGTCCTCTACGACGGCGTGCACGCGTATGGCGGGCGCGCGCAGCAGTTCCGGGGCGAAACGGGAGCGCAGAGCGCGATTGTACCTTCGCTCGACGCCATGCTGGGCGTCAGGCACAGGGAAGATGAACTCAGCTCGTATCTGCGCGAGATGCGAACCTACATGCCGCCCATACATCGCGCCTTCATCGAGTCGCTGGAGGCGCGGACGCCGGTGCGGCCGTTTGTGGAACGCGCCGGGCGCCCGGCGCTGACGGAAGCCTTCAATGCCTGTGTAGCGACTCTGGAGGCATTTCGTTCACTGCATCTCGAATATGCCGCGGCTTACATTTTCCGGCAGGCTCAGACGGATGCGAAGAATCCGCATGCTGTGGGCACCGGCGGAACGCCCTTCATGGAGTATCTGAAAAAGCACCGCGACGAGACGGCGGAATTCCTGGTCAAGTGATGCGGCGCGGGGTCATTTTTTCCGCGTGAACTTTAGTGGGGCGCGGTTTGTGAAATCGTCGTGACTGCCGGCTTCACGCACATGAAGTTATTGGCCTCAGTGGCGCTTCCCGTCCCTCTATAGCGCGGTTCCTCGGGATAGGCACAGATGGGGCGCTGCATGGCAATCCCTGTGCCCGGATCATCCTGGACATATTTGGTGGCGATGAGGCGCGATGGCGCAACGCCGTGCTCCACCCAATCTTCCAGCGCACTCACAATATCGTGTTGAGAATCGAGCGGAACTTCGGGTTGAGCTAAGCCGCCGAAGGCATTCGGTCCAGGGCCGCCCGTGCAATGGCCCATTCCCGGCACCATGAACAGGCGATAGAACTCCTGCGTCTGTTGTAGTGCCGTCGCTTTGTCCGTGATGCCTGCACTCTTTTGCAGGAATTGAACCGCGCTCTCGTAGTATTCGACGGCATACTCCGGGGAAAAGCCGGGATCAAGCCAACCGTGGTACTCGATGAGCTTGCCCCCGCGTTTTTTGAATTTGCTTAGGTCGGGATCGATGGCATTAATCTGCGGACCCTTAGCGTCGCTTGCGTCCGTGAGAGCAACGTCGGTATCCATGTTGAGCGTGTGCCAATCCCATTTGGGATCGTTGAAAACGAGCCATTGCAAATACTGCTGCGCGGGGCCGCTGGCGGTAAGACCATTTGGACTTGTACCGGGGCGCACGGCCCAGCCGGCCCAATTGGGCACGCTGGTGCGGGTAGCGCCGGGGTAAAGCTTTTCATTGCTGCGCGGATTCCGCCAGCCTGCGTAGATTTTCTCCAGCGCCTGCCCCTGACCCGCGGTGATGCAGGTATTTGCATCCTGACCGGCATGGCAGACGAGTGTTCTTGGGTTCCAGGCGCAACGCGATGGATTGACGAGAAAATCGTCGTCGGATGTTTCGGTATTATCAGCTTTGCAGGCGGTCAGTGCGGCGTTAATCACCAACCGAAATTTGCTGGGTGGCAGATAAGAGTCGCCCTCGGCCCCGTCTTTCAAGAGCGCCTGAGCTTCCCAGATGTGCACCAGGTGCGAGTGCGTCCAATAGTTCATCGCGGAACCGGAGATGATGCCGTCGTAATCGTCAGGGAACCGCTGCGCTTCCTTGAGGGCTTCGCGGCCGCCGGAGGAGCATCCGTTGAAGTAGGAGTAACGCGGCTTTTCCCCATAGAACGCGATAACGAGGGCTTTTGCCGCGATGGTCATTTCGTGCACGGCGCGCCAGCCGAAATCGATGACTTTCTCGGGGTGGCCTGAGGCCCAACTGGCATCGGCCGCTTCGGTGTGGCCCGTATCGGTGGAAGCGACCGCAAAATTGCGTTTGAGTTCGGCTCCCATGTCGCCGTAGTAGATGACACCGCCGAGTTCGTGATTGCCGATTGTTTGCAGCTTGCCATTCCAGCCGGAGGTTGGCATCCACACTTCGATTCCGATTTTGGAGTCGTTGGACGGCGCGAGCGTCGCGATCACGCGGCAGAACGTCGGCAGGCCGGTTACGACTTTGGCATTTGGTCCGTGATTTGCCGGGCTGAAGGCGCCTGCAGGCACCGTTTGCGCCGAGATAATGGCCATATGCGGCAGCGACAACTTGACCTTCAAGTTCGAGCATATATCCACTGGAACGGGCGACGCGTGAAGCACGGCAATAGCCAGCAATGTCGAGCAGATGAGGCCAGCTAACCACAAATTCGAATTGAAGCGCTGAGGCGAATTTGATGTTTGC
>DASRHB010000031.1:0-13138 GCA_035650755.1 Candidatus Acidiferrales bacterium | reverse complement strand
CTTTTCGTGCAGCTTGATGAACTGAACAACAACTTCCGCGTGGTTCACACCGATGGCCGTCCGCACAATCCCGATCCTGATCCTTCATTCGATGGCGACGAAGTTGGCCATTGGGAGGGCGACACGCTGGTGGTCGACGTGGTCTCGATTGATGAGCGCACCTGGAATAATTTCACCGGGTGGTTCCACAGTGATCAGGAGCACGTCATTGAGCGTATCAAACGTCCGTCCAAGAATTACCTCATGGTGCAGGTGACGATCGAAGACCCCAAAGTACTCACTCATGCTTGGACCTCGGCGCCGCGCATTTGGACGTTAGGCCACGAAGACTTGCTCGAATACTATTGCACCAACAATCAGGACGTGGAGCAGTACAAAGCGCTCAAGGCAAACGAATCTGGCGGCCAAAACGAAAACAAATAAACGAAAGCAAATAGAAGACGCTATGGTGGGCGCCTCCTCCAAAGTCGCGCCTTGCACTGCTGCCTTTGCGACCATAGAACAGCTCCACCATCACCGGCGCTCTGCTAGGAGTTGAGCATGACTACATCTGACGCGCGCTCGCGTAAAGCTACTTTGAAACGCCGGGAATTTGTGATGGCCGGAGCTGCAGCTGCGGCTCTAATCGCCGCGCCTCGAGCGGGCGCTACGCCTTCCGCTGTTGCCGAGCCGCCGCAGAAGAAAGGGCTGCAGCCCTGGTGGTCGGCGCGGCCGAGCAGTCCCAAAGCGAACCGGCCCGTCTCCATCGATATGCACACTCATTGGCTGCCACCCGCCTACACAAAAGCCTTGGCCGATGCCGGCAAGCCGGTCAAGAATATCAATCCGCTTGAAGCCGACCTCGACCAGCGGCGCAAATGGATGGACGAGCATGGGGTACAAATGCACTTGCTTGCCCTCTCCGGCGATGCCGTTTGGCAATTAGTCACGCCCGAGCAGGCAGCCCACCTTGCGCAAGTCGTTAATGACGCGGCGATTGCAGCCTATTCGACCTATCCTGACCGGTTTGTCGCAGCGATTGAACTCCCCATAACAGACGCGGCGCTTTCAATGAAAGAACTGGACCGCATGGCCGGAAAGCCCGGCATGCGTGCGGTGAACGTAGGCGACACGATTGCCGGTCGTGATTACATATTCGAACCGGGTTTTGCTCCGGTTCTCGCACGCTGTGAAGAACTCGGCTATCCCCTTATCTTTCACAGCATGAATACAGACCCGTTTGGTAAGCGACCCGCAGGACCTGGTCTTGACGCCGCGTTCACTCATGCGGTCCTCGCCGCAAAATTCATAACCACCGGGACACTGGATAAGTATCCAAAGCTTGAGATTGTCCTTCCTCATGCCGGCGGCGCGTTTCCCTACTGCGCGGGCCGCATCGAGCACTTCATGTATCACATGGGGCCGAACGCCGAAAAAACCAATTCCACGCACACATTCAGGGAATATCTGCGGCGCTTTCATTACGACTATCTCACTTATCATCCTGAAGGCTTGCGCTTCCTCGTTGACCTCGTGGGGGCCGACCGTATCGTCGTGGGCACCGACAGCTTCAACGCCAAAGATATCGAATACCCAAGCGCTGTAGTCGATCAGTTCAATTTCCGGGCCGCGGATCGCGACCGCATCTTGAAAAGCAACGCTATGCGTCTGCTCCATCTGTAAACGGACGCCAGCGCCTGTACCCCTTATGCCGACCACTATTTGGAAGGTATGACGGGCAAAAGCAGGAACGGCTGCTGCTCTCGACTTCCATGCATCATGGTTTGACCGCCGAATATTTTCGGCGGGCGGTCGCGCGGGTCGTCATGCAGGAAGGGCCCGCAGCCCCGAAGTTCGTTTTTGAAGTTGGAAAGCTTACCGCCGCTCGCCGCATACTCATAATCTTTGCCCCGGACGCTTAGCCCAATCCGGTAACCCGCCGGAACGACGATGCAGGTTGGCCAAATTTCCACCTGTAATTCCACGATCTCGCCGGGACGCAGCGATTGCCGTTGGGTATGCGCGTGGCGGGGCTGCCAGGGCGTGGAAAGTTTCGCGTCGATTGCGCGATGGGACGCGCGCAACCAACCCTGACCGATGGGGGTATGCGGGTCGATCGCTCCTTGAAATACGATCTCACTCAAATCAGGCGCAAACACCCGAAGCGCGACAAAAATGTCGGCGTCTTCGGTCGACGAAGAGACGAATAACGTCACTGCTGACGGGCCGGTGATTTCCGTTTCATGTTCCAGCGGGGCGCTTAGAAAAACCAGCCCTGCTCCCAGCGCATCAAAGCCGCGCGAACCTGCTTGCGTCGGCGGCGCGGAAACAAGCGACAGCGCCCCGAGATCAAGATACATTTTGCTCCACTGTGTTCGTGCGAGCGGCCACTCGCGTTCCGCGCGCTCTTTGAAATGATCAACGTGCCGCACCTGCAGCAAAACGGGGGCTTGTCGTTCCCATCCGTTCTGCTCGCCTTTAAGAAAATAGTCGAAGAAGCGCTTTTGCAGTTTCCGGCCGTAATCGGTGTAAAAGTGTGTCCAATGTTCCAGACCGTGCACCTCAAGCCACTTCTGCCTGGATGCCGCGCGCATAAATCCCTCGAAATTGCCGCGCGAATGCAATCCCTGGCCGCCCCAGTTTGCTGCCGAGAGGAACGGCATAGTCACCTTGGACCAATTTGCCGAGCGGCTCTGATGGAATTCATCGTCCAGCGGATGAGCAAGAATCAGTTTTCCGAAATCGGTTCGGTTGCCGGCCAATATTTCATCCGGCAACGTTTCGGGGCCGCAAACCAGGTCGCCAGTGGCACGGCTCCGGGGACCACGTTCTCCGAGACCGTGCTGTACTGTTTTGACCTGCATGTCATACCAGTTGGCCCAAAAGGTCGAAAGAATGCCGCCGTGATGCGTCATATCGCGATAAAAATCCGCGGCGCCTTCCCAGATGCACATCGCGCTCAAGTGCGG
Organism: Candidatus Acidiferrales bacterium; assembly: GCA_035650755.1. Lineage (GTDB taxonomy): Bacteria > Acidobacteriota > Terriglobia > Acidiferrales > UBA7541 > Palsa-189. Next base: position 10,190 of record DASRHB010000031.1, on the reverse strand, counting down.
CGGCTGCAATGATGCGACTTGCCACTGGTTGATGCCGTAATAGGAAATGCCGCTGAGCCCGACCTTGCTGTTGCACCACGGCTGCACTGCGCACCACTCAATGCATTCGAAAAAATCACGGGTTTCACGCGCAGAGAAATGCTCGATGAATCCGGGCGAGCGGCCGCAGCCGCGACTATCCACGCGCACGCAGGCATAGCCGTGCGGCACCCATTTTTCCGGATCTACTACCTCCCAGTTCTGATAAACGTTGCTCGAGCCCGCGGCAACGTCCGGGTGCTCGCCAATGATGCGCTCCCAGGCGCTGGGGTAGCCTTCCTGGAAGGCCAAGCCTTTCGCGTATGGGCCATAGCTCAAGAGAACGGGATATGCTCCTGGGCCGGCGGGGCGAAAGACATCGGCACGCAAGATCAGCCCGTCAGTCATTGGGATCGGCTGATCCCAATGCACATGCATACCGTCGCGAATTTCGGAGCGGCCGCTTTCGAAGGTGGTTTGTGTCATGCAGACTTCGTTTTATCCATCAGCTCTCTAAAATCACCTGAGCGAGGGCGAATTTGCCGGTATGGGTGATGCTCAAGCTGATGTGCCGTGCTCCCATGCGCTCAGCGTGCTGGCGTGCCGCGCCATGCAGGATAATCGTCGGGCGGGAGCCCGGCTGCCGCGCCACTTCGATGTCGCGCCAGCGCACGCCTTTGCTCCAACCGGTGCCTAGCGCTTTCATGGTTGCCTCTTTGGCGGCAAATCGCGCCGCGTACCTCTCCACAGCATCGCGGTGACGTTCGCAATATGCGATCTCTCCGGAAGTGAAGATGCGATCGAGGAAGGCCCTTCCATGGCGGGTGATTGCCTCGCCGATCCTCGTAATCTCTTCCATATCGACGCCTAACCCGATAATCACTTCACGCAGCTCCCTGAATCAGCGGCAATTCTCACTGACGGTGAACGTAAACGGCAGCGGATTATATCGTTCCCTTCACATTTTCGATTGCGAGTTTTGCCGGCCCCTCGACTTGAGCTTGACGGACACGATAGCGTTAGTATGAGGCGGCAGATACAGGTATCGGAGAGTCGCATGTCGAAAGTTCATCCACCTCCGCGGCGGACCAAAAAATCTCCCGTAGCCAGGATTGAAGATGGTTGGGATCTTCGCCGCGTATCGGGTTTGACGATTCTCCGAGCCGGCATTTTCGATGCAGTTCCCTGGGTTGTGCACGGCTTCAGCACGCGCCCCGGCGGAAGAAGCATCTGGGACGGGACCGGCGTACTTAACCTGGGTTTTACCGACTGGGATGCACGTGAAACGGTGACACAAAATCGTGAACAGTTCGTGGACGCGATTTCCCGTTTACATTCCGGCGGCAAATCGCCCGCCAGCCGTATTCCGACGAAGTCTCTCGTGGTCCTGCAGCAAGTCCATTCTGACATTGTGCACGTTTTTCGACAGGCTCCGGCGCGACCACCGCGGGGTGACGCTGTCATCTGTGGCCGCGCGGGTTTGCTTCTCGGAATTCAGACTGCCGATTGCGTACCCATTTTGTTTGCTGACACCCGCCGGCAAGTTGTTGCTGCCGTTCATGCGGGCTGGCGTGGAACGCTGGCGCGTATTGCCGCGAAAAGTCTGGGCCAAATGCGCCTCGAGTTCGGCACGAAACCTGAAGATGTAGTCGCCGCTCTGGGGCCGGCGATCGGCCCCTGCTGCTATGAAGTTGGCCCGGAAGTGGCGCAAGCGTTTGCAGCCCAATTCTCCGCTGCCGGCGAATGGTTCGACGGTCCGTTCGAGCGCCTTTCCACGGGCGAGGAGCCGAATCCTTTACCTTGGCTCACCATGATGCCTCCGGGCCGCGAGCCGCCGCCCGAACGCGTACGGCTCGACCTCCGCGCCGCCAATCGCTGGCAGCTCGTCGATGCCGGTGTTGCACCAGCGAATATCGCTGTGAGTGGGCTTTGCACTTCCTGCAGAAGCGATCTCTTCTTCAGTTATAGAAAACAGGGAGCAGCGACAGGCCGGATGCTAAGCGTGATCGGGATCTGTGCGAATGCCGTTAGGCCACGGGCGAAGCCGAGGCGCTCGCCGACGCCATCGATCCCGCTTCGCTGAGCGCTAGCTGTCCGCACGCCGCGTTGACGTCCTGTCCGCGAGAATAGCGGACAAAGGCAGGGACGCCCTTTGCGTCGAGGAGTTCGCGAAATTCCCTGATTCGCTCCTCGGCCGGCGGACGGTAAGGCAGCGCACCGGGATTCCACGGTATGAGATTCACTTTGGCGCGCAGGCCAGCAAGCAGCCGCGCCACGCGTCGGGCATCTTCAGGCGAATCGTTGAAGCCGCCCAGGAGCACGTATTCGAAGGTAAGTCGTTCCCACGAACGTAGCGGGTAGTTCCGGCAGGCGGCCAGCAGCGTCTCGAGAGGATATTTGTGATTGACGGGCATGATCACATCGCGCTGTTCGTTGTTAGAGGCATTCAGCGAAATGGCAAGCTTGGGCCGAACATTCTCGTGCCGGAGCCGCTCGATCCCCGGCACGATTCCGCTGGTCGAAACTGTAACGTGGCGCGGAGCAAGCGCCAAGCCGTTCGAATCAAGCAGGATTCGCACAGCCGCCATGACCGCTTCATAGTTGAGCAGAGGTTCGCCTTGGCCCATCAGCACCACGTTGGTGCGCGGCGCGAGGCATTCGCGATTGTCTTCAAGCGCGATGAGCACCTGCGCGATAATTTCGCCCGCAGTCAGATTGCGGATGAGCCCAAGCTGTGCCGTTAGGCAAAAGCGGCAATCGACTGCACATCCCGCCTGAGTCGAAATGCAAATCGTCTGTCTGCCCTCTGACGGCATAAATACAGCTTCCACGCGCGCCTGCATTTTGTTGGCGTGCGCTCCGCCTGTGTCCGCAAGGTTGAGAAGATAACGTACAGAGCCGTCGCCCGAATGGAAGCGCTGCACAATTTCGGGCATGCCGATCCGATACTGGTTTGAGAGGCGCCGGCGAAGCGCTGCGGGAAGATTGCTCATGAGCGCGAAATCGAGTCGCCGTTCAGCGTAGATTGCGTGATACAGCTGTACGCCTCGGTACAGGGGTTCGCCAATCTCCTGCATCAGAGCGCGCAAATCGTCGGCGGACCATCCAAGCAAATCACGTTGCCCCTTCACCGGGGCTTCCACCGGGTGCTTATCGAGGTCCTTTAACTTTTTCGTGGAACTACGCATGGGAGATCGTCCGTAATGTCATCATAGCATGCGGGCATGCGGCGTTTGCCTGATCACGAATTCTCCGGTTTTCCACGCGCGCCGTAGTGTGGAATAGTTTTTCCTTCGTTCCTGTGCGATGATTTTAAGAACGATGACGCCAGCGGGAATTTCCATCGAACGAGAATCTTTGCCGAACGGTCTGGTGCTCGTAACCGAGCACATGCCGCACATGCGCTCGGTGGCGATCGGCATCTGGGTGCGCGCCGGTTCGCGCGGAGAGCCTTCGGGCCTGAATGGCATCGCGCATTTTATCGAGCACATGGTCTTCAAAGGCACTTCCCGCCGCAGCGCCGAGCAGATTGCGCGTGAGATGGATTCCGTCGGCGGGTTGCTCGATGCCTTCACTTCCAAGGAAATGGTCAGCTTCAACGCCAAAGTCCTCGACGAAAATCTGCCGATTGCCTTTGATGTGCTTTCCGATCTGGTGCTCGATCCGTTGTTTGGCGACGAAGATATTGCCAAGGAAAAGCAGGTCATCCTGGAAGAGATTCGCATGGAGGATGACAATCCCGAATCACTTGCACATGAAATGCTGACGCAAAGCTTCTGGCGGGGCCATCCGCTGGGCGCACCGATTCTCGGCACCCGCGGCACCGTGAGGCGCTTCACGCGGAAGGCGATCGTGAATTGCTTCCAACGCTGGTACACGCCGGCCAACACGGTGATTACGGCGGCCGGCAATGTTCACATCGACGGCCTCATGAAACTCGTCGGTCACCACTATGCCAAGCTCAAGAGCAGGCCGCAGCCTTCTCCCGACAGCCGAACGGCGCCACACACACATGCGCGCCTCATCACTCGCAATAAGCCCGCCCTCGAGCAAGCCCATATTACGCTGGCGGTTCCGTCCTATCCGCTGGCACATCCCCGCCGCTATGCCGCGTCGGTGCTCAACAACATTCTGGGCGGCAGCATGTCTTCTCGGCTGTTTCAGAATATTCGCGAACGCCAGGGCCTGGCCTACGCCGTCTTTAGCGAACTGAATCCTTACTCCGATGCCGGCATGCTTTCGGTCTACGCCGGCACCAGCCGAAGCACCACAGAGCGCGTGCTGCGCTGCATCGCGGGCGAGTTTGCCCGGCTCAAAAAAGAGCCCGTCAGCCCGGACGAACTCCGGCGCGCTAAGGATCAACTGAAGGGATCACTCGTGCTTTCGCTCGAATCGCCGGGCGCGCGCATGTCCAACCTCGCACGCCAGGAAATCTACTTCGGCCGCTTTTTCAGCGTCGAAGAGCTGCATACCTCCATCGAAGCCGTTACTGCCGACGACGTGCAGCAGACCGCGCTGGAATTTTTCGAGCCGAAGACGATTGCCGCCACGGTCGTTGGTCCTCTCCACGGCTTTGCACTCAAGCGCGATCTGCTCGCCTGCTGACCGTGTCGCGATCATCTCGGCGTAAGAAAACGTCTGTGCCCCGCGTTATTCCGCCGCGTTCTCTGTTCCGCCTGGTCGGAGTGATCGAAATACTCCCAAGTGGAAAAACCAAGTTGGCCGAATTTTCCGCATCGGGTACTACAGCGGGCAGGATGCCTTGATGTCATTTGGCTCGTCAACGAAAAAGGCAAGCATGAAGAAACTACGATCGCAACTTCTTTTTGAAGTACTTTGAGCCGATCGAGATAAGCGGCGAATCCGACCTTTATGGCGTCGGTAAGCAGGAATTCGTACCCCTATAAGTTGTGTACCTCGGCAAAATAATCACAAATCTTCGTATTGACCTGCCCGCCGACCTTTGCCATTATGCGGGCGGTCAATTTTTCTAGTTCGTGTCCCGGCTCCGGGAAGTCAGCGTGGTCCTGACGCGCTTCTAGTGTGAGAACTTGCGCGTTGAGACGAAGTCACGCGTGCACGGGTGCAGTTCTGGGGGAGTCCATCAGCCTTCGCGTGAGCATTCTCGCGTCGGGAAGTTCGGGCAATTGCACCTTGCTCGAAACTTCGCGGACGCGCCTTCTGGTGGATGCGGGACTGGGTAAACGCGAAACCCTGCGGCGTCTTGCCGCTCTCGCGCATTCGATTGACCGCCTCGACGGCATCGTCATCTCTCACGAACATACCGACCACGTTGGCGGCCTCGCGGCCCTGCTGGGCGCCTGGCGCACAACCGTATATCTCAGTGCCGAAACTCATGCAGAAATGCTGCGCTTCCTTCCCGAAAAGCACGCCAGTAGACTCGACCGCGTCGAGTTCATCGAAGCCGGACACGGCTTCTCGGTTGGCGATATTGAGGTCTCGGCATTTCGTATTCCCCACGACGCGATTGATCCCTTGGGCTTCACGTTTCATGCCGATGGAGTGAAACTCGCCCTGGTCACGGATCTGGGTTACATGCCGGAACTGGTGAAACAGCGCCTGCGCGACTGTGATGGGGTGATCCTCGAATCGAATCACGATGTGGAGATGCTGAAGGTCGGGCCTTATCCCTGGCACGTCAAGCAGCGAGTGATGAGCCGCACAGGGCATCTTTCGAATGAGACGGTCAGCGCCTTTCTTGCCGACCCGGAAGCCTTCGACGGCTGTCCGCGCTACCTGGTGCTTGCCCATCTTTCCGAAAACAACAACAATCCGGACGTGGCGCGCATCTGCGCCGAGGAAGCCCTGACCCGTCGGCCCGCGCTCTTCGCATTTCGCGGCGAACTCCTCATCGCTTCCCAGCATCAGCCCCTCGCACCCATCCAGCTTTAGCGCGAGAATCGTTCGAAAAGACGCTCCTGAGCGCGCTGGCTTGCGTGTTAGGCTTACCACATGGATGCAACGAATCTGACCCGTCGCGAGGTATTAGCCGCCATGGCCGCTTTACCGCTTCTGCAGACATCTTTGAAAACTGATTCCGGCGCCTCCGATATCTGCTTTATGAGCGCGCTCGAAATGGCGGTGCTGATTCAGGCGAAAAAACTCTCGGCGCGCGAAGCGCTGGCGGCCCACCTGAAGCAGATTGAGCGCGTGAACCCGAGAGTGAACGCCATCGTAACGCTCGTTGCGGAAAAGGCTGCGGACGCGGCGGCAAAAGCGGATGAGATGCAGGCGCACAACCGGAAGCTGGGCGCGCTGCATGGGCTTCCGGTGGCGCACAAGGATCTATTCGAAACGCGTGGCATTCGCACCACTTTTGGTTCGCTGCTGTACAAAGACTACATTCCCGCGGAAGATGACATTGTGGTTGAGCGAATTGCGCGCGCCGGCGCAATCACCATCGGCAAAACGAATACGCCAGAATTTGGCGCGGGGTCGCAGACGTTCAACAAAGTTTTCGGCGGGACACGCAATCCATTCGATCTGAGCAAAACCTGCGGTGGTTCCTCGGGAGGCGCGGCCGTCGCGCTGGTCTGCGGGCTTACGCCGGTCGCGAGCGGCTCGGATACCGGTGGTTCGCTGCGGAATCCCGCGGCATTTTGCAATGTCGTCGGTTTCCGGCCATCGATCGGCCGGGTACCGAATCCCAAAGCGGCTTTCGCATGGTCCACGCTGAGCACCTCGGGATGTCTCGGCCGGTCGGTCGCCGATCTGGCATTCGTGCTGAGCACTCTTGCCGGCCCGGATCCTCGCGCGCCGCTTTCGATTGATGAGCCCGGAGAGCATTTCGCGCGCCCGCTTGGCCGCAGTTTCAAGGGAGCGCGTGTGGCCTGGTTCAAGGATTTAGGCGGCGTGCCGTTTGATCCGCGCGTGCGCGCCGTGGTGGATGCGCAGCGCAAGACATTCGAATCGCTTGGCTGCACCGTTGAGCAGGCCGAGCCGGACTTCGCTCCTGCGGAGATTTCGTTCCGCATTCTTCGCGCGTGGAATTCGGCGACGACTTACGGCGAACGGCTGCGCCAGCATCCCGACGCCTTCAAAGACACGCTCAAGGGGGAGATCGAAGAAGGTTTGCGCCTGACGGGCGTCGATTTGGCTCGCGCCGAAACCACTCACGGACAACTCTGGCGCAGCTTTCAGGCCTTTCTCGAAAAATATGAATATTTTGTTCTGCCGACGGCGCAGTTGCCGCCATTTGACGTTACTACCGAATACCCGACCGAAATTGCCGGTGTGAGATTCACGAACTACATCGATTGGATGAAATCCTGCTGGTATATCTCCGCAACCGGCAACCCGGCGGCGTCTGTACCGGCCGGGTTCACGCCGGAAGGGCTGCCAGTTGGGATCGAGATCGTCGGGCGCAATAAGCAGGACTTCGCTGTTTTACAAATGGCGCATGCGTTTGAACAGGCGACCGGCTTTGGCAAGAAGCGCCCGGCCATCGCTTAGTGCCAAATTCACTTGTTTTCCACGCGGTGCTGAAGGTTATCGCTGCGGCAAAAGATCACGCCAGGTAACGAAAGGCAAAAACGGCGAGGAATCGTCCAGGTGCGCATTGTCATTCCGAACGAAGCGGAGCGGAGTGAGGCATAAAATGTTATCGTTAGAGCTCCCCATATAAAAAGTACTTGCTCCGCGTAGCACCTGGCGCCCGTGCGGCTACCACCAATTTGCAATTTCTTTTGCGACACGCGAAAATTCTCGCCTCATGATCACCCGTTACACGCGCCCGCAGATGGGCGCCATCTGGACTGATCAGGGCCGCCTCGAGCGCTGGCTGGAAGTCGAACTTGCTGCCACCGACGTCCTGGCCGAACGCGGTGTCGTGCCGCGCGAAGCCGCCGCACGCATTCGCGAACGCGCGCGGGTGGATGCGGCCCGCGTGCTGGAGATCGAAGCTCGCGTGCGCCACGACGTAATCGCTTTTACGCTCGCCGTCAGCGAAACCATCGGCGATCCCGAGGCGGCGCGCTGGCTGCACTACGGCCTGACGTCAAACGATGTAGTGGATACGGCCCAGGCGCTGCAAATCCGCGAAGCTTCGCGCCTGATCGATGCCGGGCTTAAGCGCCTCGGCGAAGTTCTCGATAAGCGTGCGCACGAATTTCAGCACACGCCGCAAATCGGCCGCACTCATGGCATTCACGCCGAACCGATTACCTTTGGCCTGAAAATCGCCAATTGGTTCGCCGAAAATCGCCGCAACCAGGATCGTTTCTGCCATGCGGCGCGGCAGATGGCCGTCGGCAAGATTTCAGGAGCAGTCGGCAATGCCGCGCACCTGGGCGTGGAAGTCGAAAACGCCATCTGCCGCCGGCTCGGGCTCGAGCCGGCACCCGTCGCCTCGCAGGTGATTCAGCGCGACCGGCACGCCGAATTTGTCTCCATGCTTGCCATCGTCGCCGCCACGCTCGAAAAGATTGCGCTCGAAATTCGCCACCAGCAGCGCACCGAAGTGCGCGAAGCGGAAGAGCCTTTTGCTTCCGGCCAGCGCGGCAGTTCGGCCATGCCGCACAAGCGCAATCCGGTAAGCTGCGAGCAAATTTGCGGTTTGGCGCGGGTGGTGCGCGCCAACGCGCAGGCCGCTTTTGAAAACATCGCGCTCTGGCACGAGCGCGACATTTCGCACAGTTCCGTCGAACGCGTCATCCTGCCGGATTCCACGATTTTGGTTGATTACATGCTGGCGCGCATGACCGATATTCTTACCGGCCTGCGCGTCTTTCCCGAACGCATGCGGAAAAATCTCGATGCTACTCAGGGGCTGGTGTTTTCCGGGCAGCTTCTGCTGGATTTAGTCGAGGCAGGCGCGCCCCGCGACGGCGCGTATCAGTGGGTGCAGGAAAACGCCATGGCCGCATGGGAAACCGACACCAGCTTCCGCGACCGTGTGGCCCGCGACGAGCGCATCACGAAATTCCTCGGCGCACCGGCTCTTGCGCGCGCCTTCGATCTCGATCGCCAGCTTCACCAGGTGGACGCCATCTTCCGCCGCGTCTTCTCTTCCGCAGCGACCACCGCTTAGCCCGGACTTCTTACCGACCCTGTCCCCCCCAACCCAAACTGGTCATTCCGAGCGCCGTCGCGCGCAGGTTTTCCCTCCGTCCTGCTTTTGGACGGCGCGCGACAGAGCGAGGAATCTGCTTTTAGGTCTTCAAGTAGCTCCGCGGCCTTTAGCGCGGCATCTTCGCTACTGCGCGCGCTTGATGTAAGTCGCTTCCGAGGTGTTGACGGTGACTTTGTCGCCGTTGTTAATGAACGGCGGCACCTGAATCGTCAGGCCGGTCTCGAGCTTCGCAGGCTTCATCACCGCACTGGCAGTCGCCTTTTGCACCGTAGGTTCAGTATCGACCACGCTCAAATCAACTGTATCGGGCAGAAGCGCACCCATAGGCTTGCCTTCGTAAAACTCAATCTTCAACACGAGATTCGGAATCAGGTAATTGACCGCATCCCCCAGGACCTCACCATTGACGCTCATTTGCTCGAAGGTCTCGGTATTCATGAAATGATAGCCGTCGCCATCCGAGTAGAGATATTCGAACTCCACTTCATCGAGCACGGCGCGCTCCACAAAATCCTCCGCGCGGAACCGATAGTCGATGATCGAGCCGCTGCGCAGATTGCGCATGCGCGTCGCCATGGCTCCACGCTTGTTGCCCGGCGTGCGGTGATCCACGGTATGAACGGAGTAAAGGTCTCCGTCGTGAACAATGATCATTCCTGGACGCAATTGCGTCGCTTTCAGCATCTTTGGCTCCTGAGGCCGGCGCCCTTAGCTTCTAACTTGAATGATGTCTTCAAGCTTGAGATGGGTTAGCGGCAGGCGGAATCGGCGCCGGGTTCATTTAATTCGTATGTTGAAGGACATCGACGGTGACGTCCACCGACTGCATCGCTTCGGCGCCGCTCGAATTATATCCGGGGCTGCAAAGCATGGTCAAACCTGCACCGTTTCTTCAGCAAATTTGTTCGGCATTCCGCTTGGGAAATAAACGAAGTGAGGACGTAGGGAAGCCTAGGCACATCGTATCCCCCTGAGTCGTTCAGGTAATAGTCCAGGAAGACGGGCGGGAGCAAGCAGAGTTCGAGCGGCGAGCGCGGAGCGAGCCGCTCGATGATCTGCCAGGGACTCTGATTTTCTTTGT
>DASRHB010000030.1:0-17125 GCA_035650755.1 Candidatus Acidiferrales bacterium | reverse complement strand
GCACAGGCTGAACTTCGCGCCCAGAAAACGCCGGCTGTGCGACTTGTGTCGGAGATCATCCGCATGGCCATGGAGAAACGCGCCAGTGACATTCACATCGACCCGCGCCTGAAAGACACGGCTGTGCGCCTTCGCGTCGATGGAGTGCTGCGCGACTTTCAACATGTACCGCGTTCGATACAGCATTCGCTGATTTCTAGAATAAAAATCCTGTCGGACATGGATATTGCCGAGCATCGCCATCCCCAGGACGGCCGCTTCATGATCTCAACCAGGAACCGGTCACTCGACCTGCGCGTCTCAACCTTGCCTACGCAGTATGGGGAGAAGGTGGTCATCCGGCTTCTGGAGCCAACCGCGCCGCTGCTCAATTTCACTGAGCTTGGGTTTACGCCGGCAATCGGCGAAGCTTTGGAAAAACTATTGGCGCTTCCGCAGGGGCTGGTACTGGTAACGGGACCGACCGGTTCGGGAAAATCCACGACGCTGTATTCGGCACTGAACGTTTTGCGCAAACCGTCGGTCAACATCGTGACGGTGGAAGATCCAGTGGAATATGCGCTGCCGGGAATCAATCAGGTGCACGTCAACACGCGAGCCGGACTCACATTTGCCAGCGCTTTGAGGTCCATGCTGAGGCAGGACCCGAATGTAATCATGGTCGGCGAGATTCGCGATCAGGAGACCGCGGAAATCGCTCTCAAAGCAGCGCAGACAGGCCAACTGGTGCTCTCGACCTTGCATACGAACGACAGCGCTTCGGCGATTGTTCGCTTGCTGGATCTTCGAGTACCCCCATTTCTCATTGCGTCTTCCGTGGTGGGTGTGCTGGCTCAACGTTTAGTCCGCAAGCTTTGCTCCTGTCATTCCGTTGAGCCCATGACGCCTGAACTTTCCGCGCGCCTCGCTGAAGCGGGACTTGCGATCGTGAGGGGCGATATCCGCGTGCCGGGAGGATGCGGTCTATGTGACCGGACCGGGTACAAAGGCCGCGTCGCAGTCGCCGAGTTGCTGACCATCAACGAAGCCATGCGCAACATGATCCGTTCCGGCGAAAGCATCGACGCTATCCGGGAGCACGCGCGTTTGCGGGGAATGCGGCTGATGTATGAAGACGGCATCGCCAAGGTACAAGCGGGACTCACCACTTACGATGAAATTCTACGCATCGTGCCCTTTGAAGCCGTAGCCCGTTGCGCATGCGCGGCCTGCGGACAGCATCTTCACGCGGAATTTCAATTTTGTCCGTTTTGCGGGGAGCGCCGGGCTAACTCACAGCCGGAGAGTCCCAACCTCGAGAAAGAAGGAGCCCTGTTGTGAGTCCGCGAAAACCTCAGGAGGAAGCCATTCGTCAGCGGCGTTCGCCGCGGTATGCACAGTTCAGCGACTTGTCATTGACTTACGAGGGCCGCACCGAGGAAATCTCTTCCCGGCCGCCGGATATCAGCCCGCATGGGATGTTCATCAACACCGCAAAGCGGTTTCCTGAAGGCGCGATTATGAAACTGCGTTTTCGGCTGAGCCGGTCAGGTGTGGAAATACACGCACGAGCCGAAGTGCGTTACTGCCTGCCTGGGGTGGGCATCGGAGTCGAATTCATCGGGCTCGAGCCCGAATACGTGCACGCCATCGAGGAAGAGATCGCAGGAACTCCGGTAATTGGTTAGGTGAGGCCATCTAAACAACTTTGGTTGACGTCCCAATGTGGTGGGCACCGCGCCTGCCTAGATATCCAGCATTCGACCGAAGGGCCGCTTCTGCCGGACGGCGGAGCCGACGGGCTGTTCTACCTCCGCCGGCTCTCTTTTAGTCTGATCGACTTCGTCCGGATCGATCTTTCCTTCATCGATCTTGACCTCATTCAGTTTGGGCTGCCCGGCTTGGGCCGCATCCATCGTGGCCCGATCGCTATGAGCCTGTTCGGGCTTCGGTTGCTCGGCTTTGAGCTGTTCGGTTTTTGGTTGGCGCTTAGGAGTTCCCGTCGTGTTTTCGGGCTGCAGCCCACGAACGGAAGTGGGAGCGATCGGAAAATCCATCCGAAAAACGGTACCGGTTCCAGGAATCGCCTCCACGAACATCTGCCCACCGTGATCGCTGACCACAGTTTGTATGGTGGCCAGGCCTAAGCCGGCGCCCTCGCGCTTCGGTGTGTAGTGCATCGCCGGGAGCGGTTCCTCCGCTTGTAGCGTGGAGGCGGTGTCCGAAATTTCCACGCGGACGTGGCCGTTTTGTCGCGCGGCGCGAATGGTAAGCGTGCCCCCCATGGGCATGGCGTTGAGGGAATTCGCTATCACGTTTTCGAATCCTTTGTACAGAAGTTCCGGATCCCCCCAAGCTTTGGGCGCGTTTTCATCGAGGACAAGTTCGGGCTTGACGGGCGGTCGCCCGCGCGCATGAAAGGCGGATTCAAATGAATTCACGGTAGCCCGCAGTACGTCATTGACGTTCACCGCCTGCATGCGCGGCTGACGTAATTTGGCAAAGTCACTGAATCGGGCAATGATTTCCTTCAGATTCTCCATTTCGCCGTCGGCCATGCGCATCGTTTCGGCAAAGATCTGATCGAAGCGCTCCGGCGTCTTTTGGCGAGCTCGCGCCAGATTTTCGAGTGTGAGCTGCAGTGAGAAAAGCGGCACTTTCAACTCGAGAGCAAAATTTCGGGCCAGTTCGCGCCATGCGCCGACGCGTTCGGCTTGCAATTGCTTGTCGCGTTTTGCGCTCAGCTGGACGCTCATGTCATTGAAGGCGCGCGCGGCACGGGCCACTTCACTGCGGCCGCGCACTTCGACTTTGGCCTTCCAATCGCCCGCCGCGAGCTCACGTGCCGCCTTCTCGAGGCGGGCGAGCGGACGGCTCACCTGCGCCGAGACGGAGAAGGAAAAGATCAAGGCGAGCAAAAGGGCCGCCGCACCGACGGAAATCGTGGAATTACGAATGTACACCGCTGTTTTCGAGACCGCATCGGACGCGCTGCCCACCAATACCGCAGCGAGCAGCTCGTTGTTCCGTCCCGTCAACGGCAGAGCCGTGAATTTCTGCCCAGCGACGAGGCCCTTGATTCCCGGAGTTTGGAATTCCGCGGTTCGCGGCTGAGCTTGCAGAGAGCCAATCAGGCCCGCGAATCTCTCGGGCGCTTCGGCACGCCCAAGCGAGCCCTGCAGCGCTTCCGGCACAAATGCCGTTTCCAGGTTGCGGTAAAAGAGGACCTGCATCTCTGCCGGGATCACCAGCGCCTGCAGAAAATCGGCATCCATCTTCCTGCCGCCGATCAGATATAGCTTTTTCTGGCCAACATTAACCGTGCGCACGCACAGCAATCCCAAATCAACTTGATCCGGCAGCTCAACTCTCGAGAGGAATGCGGCCTGCTGGTTCCAATCGATGGGCTGGGTTACCCAGTCGTTTTTAAATCCAATGCGGCCGGGCCACTGCGCCGAAGAGATCAGCGTGCCATCATCGGCGGCAATTTCGAAGAAATCCAGCTGCCGTGACGTTGCGATTCCCTGTGCATCGTGCGCATAGAGCGAGGGATCGGCTTGAGGACGGCTGAGATCGATGGCCATGCGCAGCGTGCTTTCGGCTTCGGCGATGTCTTGCACGGCGTAGACCACTTCATCGCCTTTGTGCGCGAATTCGCGGTGGAATTGGTTCGCCAGCGTCTCCGATTGCGCTCTTTGCTGCTGCTCGAACTGCTGAAGGACGAAGCGGCTGACCCCCCAACCGAGAATGCCGGTGGAAGCAGCAATCGTAGTGACTGAGAAGAGCGCAAGTTTCGTGCGAAGCTTCATCGTTTGATCTCGTTCGTAATAGCGGCGGTCAACGCTCCCAAGCCGCATATCAGCCGCCACGGCTAGGGCTCAGTCGCGGTTTCTCCTGCCGCCGAAATCATAAAAGAGCCAACCGGGGTGGGAGCGGAAAAGTTCGAGGCGTGTGACCGAAAGTGATCGGGGGGCGCTTTCCGGCTGATGGGGGCCGATTCGGTTATACTGCGATGAGACAGGCGATGAGGCGAAGCGGGATCAAAATCGGGCGAGTCTTCGGTATTCCGATTTACGTTCACCTGAGCTGGCTTCTGATTTTCATCCTAATCACCTATTCGCTCGTTGATGAGTTTGGCGTTCGCTATCCGCAATGGACGACGCAGCAGCTTTGGGGGCTGGGCGTCATTACCAGCCTGCTTTTCTTCGGTTCCGTGCTGTTTCACGAGCTTTCACACAGCGCGGTAGCGCGTCATTACCGCATTCCGGTTGCTTCGATTACGCTTTTCTTCTTCGGCGGAATTGCCAGTATTAGTCGAGATCCGGACAGCGCGGGCCAGGAGTTCCTGATCGCCGCGGCCGGGCCGGCATCGAGCTACGTGCTGACAGGAGGTTTTGCACTGCTGGCCTGGGTGACGCCGGATGGAAGCATGCCCAATGCGCTCGCCACCTGGCTATGGGAGACAAACGCGCTTTTGGCGACCTTCAATCTGCTTCCAGGATTTCCGCTCGATGGCGGCCGCATCTTCCGATCGATCATCTGGGGCATCACCAAAAACTACACGCGGTCAACGCGGATCGCCGCCCGCATCGGCCAGGCGATTGCTTACGGGATGATGGGTTTCGGAGTGTGGCTGGCGTTCTGGGAGCGCTCCAGTATAAATGGACTCTGGTTCATTTTTCTTGGCTGGTTCCTGCTGACGGCGGCGCGGCAAAGCTACGTTCAGGTGGAAGCGCAAGGCGCGCTCCAGGGGTTGCGCGCCGCTGATGTGATGACGTCTGAGATGCCTACAGTAGGGCGCGATCTCTCGCTCGAAGAGTACGCGAGCGAAGCTGCCCGAACGGGCCAGCGCGCACATCTGGTGGTTTCCGATGGCAGGCTGATAGGGCTGATGCGAATTGAGGCGTTGCAGGCGGTGCCCCGGGAGGAGTGGCCGTACACTTCCGTACAAGCCGTCCTGATAGCGCGCGATAAGCTTCCTTGGACCGCCCCGGAAGAGCCCGTCCTCAGCGTCCTCGAACGGATGCGTCTGGCCAACGTGGATCAGCTTGCGGTTGTTACGGGAGACAATGTCGTAGGGCTGGTGACCCGCGATTCCATCATTCGAGTTTTGCAGGCCCGCTCGGAATTGGGTCACGCCGCAGGCAGCTAGGCTGTGTCAGCCGCCGCGGGTGTGCATCTCGAGATGGGGATTGCGGCGCAATTCCTCGAGCGCGACGAACGCCTCACGATGATTTCGAGAGGCACGCTCCTCAGCTCCGCGATCTTCGCGTCCGCGCCAGGCTTCAGCAATTATGTCCGCGATCTCCTCGTCTGCGGCAACGTTTGACGCACTCGAGTCGTATCTTAGGAGCTTTCGCAAATCTGTGCCGTTCGTCGCGTATAAGCAGCGATACCACATGCCATCGGCGGTGATTCGGCTGCGGTCACAAGTTCGGCAAAAAGGAGCCGTCGTAGAGGCGATGATGCCGAAGACGGTGCCGTCCGGCAGCACAAAACGCGAAGCGGGAGCTGAACTGGCTTCGGTGACCGGTGTGATCTTACCGTAGCGCTGCTCGAGCCGCTGCAGCATTTCGTCGCGCGAGACCACCTTGGGCATGCTCCATTTGGTGGCGCCGAGCACGTCCATATACTCGATAAATCGAACCTCAACGTCGTTGCTGCGGCCGAATTCGATCAGATCGGCGAGCTCGTCGTCGTTCTCTCCGCGCATGATCACGGCATCGAGCTTTGTGCCGGTAAATCCGGCCCGGCGTGCGGCTTCGAAGGCCACAAGCACACGATGATGCTCGTTCCGGCGCGTCATCTGACGGAAGCGCTCGCGCTGCAAGGTATCGAGGCTGATGGTCACGCGGCCCAGTCCGGCACGCTTCAGCGCCTCGGACTGGTCAGCGAAAAGCAAGCCGTTGGTGGTGAGCGCGAGGTCTTTGATACGCGGATTTCCCGTGAGCATGGCAATCAGACGATCGAGATTGTGGCGCAGCAGCGGCTCGCCGCCGGTCAGGCGCAGGCGGGTGACACCCAATTCGGTAAAAATAGCGACAAGGCGGACCAATTCCTCGAAGCTCAGTAACTCCTGCCGCGGTAGCCAGACATACTCTTCCTCCGGCATGCAGTAGAGGCATCGCAGATTGCAGCGATCGGTCACCGAGAGGCGCAGGCTTTCCAGCGGGCGGCCGAGCCGGTCGCGCAACGGAAGTTGCATTTTAGCGGGCATAGAGAGGCTCTATGAATGTTAGAAGGCTGCAGGGAGCACGTCAATCACTGCGCCCTGCGGATCAGCCCTCTTCCTGATATTGGGCCTTCAGCCGTGTTACCACCGCGGGATCGGCCAAAGTGGTGGTGTCGCCGAGAAGGCGGCCTTCGGCAATATCGCGCAACAGGCGGCGCATGATCTTGGCGCTGCGGGTTTTCGGAAGCTCCGAGACAAAAAAGATGTCATCGGGGCGCGCGATAGCACCAATTTTGCCGACGACATGCTGTTTGAGCTCGTTTTTCAGCGCATCGCTTGGGGCGATGCCTTCCTTCAACGTCACGAAGGCGGAGATCCCCTGGCCTTTCACTTCGTGGGTACGGCCGATCACCGCTGCTTCGGCGACGGAGGAGTGATCGACGAGCGCGCTTTCTACTTCGTACGTGGAGATGCGATGGCCGGCGACGTTCATGACGTCATCCACGCGGCCCAGCAGCCAAAAATACCCATCCTCATCCACCTTGCAGCCGTCGCCTGTGAAGTAGACGCCCGGATAGCGCGACCAGTATTGCTGCACATAACGATCGGGATCGCCGTAGATAGTGCGCATCATTGCCGGCCAGGGCCGCTTGATGATCAGATAACCGCCGGCGCCGGGACCGACAGGTTCGCCCTTGGCGTCAACGACTTCGGCAACGATGCCGGGAAGAGGCCGCGTCGCCGAACCGGGTTTTGTCGCCGTGAGGCCCGGCAGCGGTGAAATCATGATCATGCCTGTTTCGGTTTGCCACCAAGTGTCGATGATCGGGCAGCGCCTGCGGCCGATGTAGTCGTGGTACCAGATCCAGGCTTCCGGATTGATCGGTTCGCCCACCGTCCCAATGAGCCTAAGGCTCGCCAGCGAATGCTTCGCCGGTAATTCCGTTCCCCAGCGCATGAACGTGCGGATCGCCGTCGGCGCAGTGTAGAAAATGTTTACGCCGTATTTGTCGATGATGGACCAAAACCGGTCGCGATCCGGGTAGTCGGGCGTGCCCTCATACATGAGAGAAGTCGCGCCATTGGCGAGCGGTCCATAAACGATATAAGAATGCCCCGTGACCCAGCCGATATCGGCGGTGCACCAATAGACATCTTCTTCTTTGAGATCGAAGACATACCGATGGGTAGCCGAGACCCCGACAAGATATCCGCCGGAGGTGTGCACGATACCTTTGGGCTTTCCCGTGGTGCCGCTGGTATACAGGACGAAAAGCATGTCTTCGGCGTCCATCGGTTGCGCCGCGCATTCATCTGACGCGGCATTCGTTACGTCATGCCACCACACATCGCGGCCCGGTTGCATGGCGGCTTTGCAAGCGTCGCCGATGCGGCGAACGACAACGACATTTTGAATGGTGGGCGTTTCGCGCAGCGCTTCGTCCACGCTGGCTTTCAGCGGGACGATACTGCCGCGGCGCCAGGCGCCGTCGCAGGTGACCACGATTTTGGCCTTGGCGTCATTGATTCGCTCGCGCAGCGCCTCGGCTGAGAAGCCGCCGAAGACAATACTGTGGGGCGCGCCGATTTTGGCGCAGGCCAGCATGGCAATCGCCAACTCCGGGACCATGCCCATGTAAATCGCCACTCGGTCGCCTTTGCTGACGCCGAGAGAGCGCAGCGCATTGGCGCAACGATTCACTTCGCGTTGCAGCATGCCATAGGTGAGCACGCGCGAATCGCCGGGCTCACCTTCCCAGATGATGGCCGCTTTATTCCGGCGCGCGGAATGCGCGTGGCGGTCGACGCAGTTGTAGGTGACGTTGAGTTTTCCGCCCACAAACCATTTGGCCCAGGGGGAATTCCATTCGAGCACATTCTGCCACGGTGTGAACCAGTCGAGCTTTTCGGCCTCGCTCGCCCAAAATGTTTCGGGATTGTGAAGCGCGCGATCGTAGATGGCCGGATCGTTGGCATTGGCCCGCTTGCGGAAATCTTCCGGCGGCGGGAAGGTTCGCCGTTCGTCAAGCAAAGCGGCCAGGCTTTTCTCAGAAGTTGCGGACACGAGAGGCCCTCCTCTGGATACAGAACAGCGGAGACTCAGGCTAGGGATTTACGATACGGTCGTAGCCATTGTCAATGACGCGATGCGCTAACTCCCTAAGTGCCGGCGAACGAACGTCGGTAGCGGCAATCAGAATCTGCTTACGTCGTTTCCGCCTTTAGGAAAAAGTTCGGCGCCGTCGAGACGCAGGACCTTTTCGAGATGCAGAATATTGGCTCCGTCTTTGGCTTGGTTTCCGATCAGCGTGAGCTCGTCGCCAGGCTTGAGCGTTTTTCCATTCCATCCGGCGGCTCTGGCCACGATGTTTGGACTATTGAGCTCGCCGCGCCAGGTCTCGACGGAATGATCGTCTCGTTTTACTTGGATCAAAATTTCAACATGCGGGTTTCTAAAGTTGTACTCGGTGACGGTCCCTTTTACCGTCACGAGTTTGGACATGTCATAGGCGACGTTACCGTGGTGCGCAAACGCACGCGCCGAAACCGTCACCACGCAAATGGCCAGCGATAAACAGGCGATTGCCGCTTTCATCCCACCCTCACGGATGCGTCATGTCGGCCGGCCGAACGAGTTGGTCGAATTCTTCGCCGCTCAGGTAACCCAGCTTCAGGGAAGCGTCGCGAAGGCTGATCCCCTGAACGTGCGCTTCGTGCGCGACCTTGGCGGCCTTGTCGTAGCCGATTTTCGGGCTGATGGCCGTAACCAGCATCAGCGAATTGTGAACGTATTCGTCGATTTTGGCGCGATTCAGGGTGATTCCCCGGACCATGTAATCGACGAAGCCGCGGCAAGCGTCGGTCAGCAGCGTGACCGAGTGCAGAAAATTGTAAATCAGGACCGGCTTGAAGACGTTCAGCTCGAAATTTCCCTGGGAGCCTGCAAAGGCAATCGCGGCATTATTCCCGTGGACTTGCACCGCGACCATGGTCATCGCTTCGCATTGCGTGGGATTCACTTTGCCCGGCATGATGGAAGAGCCCGGCTCGTTTTCGGGAATATGGATTTCCGCCAACCCGCAGCGAGGGCCCGAGGCGAGCCAGCGAATATCATTTGAAATTTTCATCAGCGAAGCGCTGAGCGTGGTAATCGCGCCATGCGCATAAACCAGCTCGTCATGCGCCGAGAGGGCCGCGAACTTATTCGGATGCGAGCGAAACGGAAGATGCGTGAGACCGGCAATCTTTTTTGCGGCGCGCTCGGCGAATTCGGGATGCGCATTCAGCCCCGTGCCGACGGCCGTGCCGCCGATGGCCAAATCGTAAACGCCGTCGAGCGACTGTTCGAGGCGTGCGACATCGCGTTCAATTAAGCTGGCCCAGCCGCCGATCTCCTGGCCGACGGTCAGCGGCGTGGCATCCATCAGGTGGGTACGGCCAATCTTCACTACGTCGGCAAACTCTTTGGCTTTTGCTTCGAGCGCCTGCTGAACGCGTTTGACCGAAGGAATAAGCGCATTGTGCATGCGTTCGGCGGCGGCGATATGCATGGCCGCCGGAAAAGTGTCGTTCGAAGATTGCGACATATTGACGTGATCGTTGGGATGAATGGGATTTTTCGATCCCATGACTCCGCCAGCCAACTCGATGGCGCGATTGGCGATCACTTCATTGGCGTTCATGTTGGTTTGCGTGCCGCTGCCGGTCTGCCAGATGCGCAGGGGAAATTCGGCATCAAGCGACCCGGAGATCACCTCATCGCACGCTTGAATGATTAGACGCGCTTTGTCGGGCGGCAATTTGCCGAGTTCCTGATTCACCATCGCGCAGGCTTTTTTCAAGATGCCGAAGGCGCGGATGAGTTCGGGCGGCATGGTGTCGCGCCCGATATTAAAATGCACCAGTGAACGGGCTGTTTGCGCGCCCCAGTAGACATTCGCTGGAACCTCGATCGGTCCCATGCTGTCGCTTTCCATACGTATCGCCTTTTTCGTAACCATCTCACTCATGATTTGCGAGTCCCTTTCTATGAATCGGCCCATTCAATTGAAGTTGCGGCGCCATGATTTACCCAGCGAAGCATTGATATGCGCAATTTGACCCAAATTGCATATAACCATACCTGGCAGCTGGCAATCAAATGACCACCTTCGCGTTAGCCGCCGTAAAATACCCCCCAAGATGAGAGAGGAAAGCATGGCGCTTAGAAAGAGGCTGTTGGGAAGCAGCGGAATCGAAATTACCACCGTCGGCCTGGGCACCTGGGCCATCGGGGGAGGGGGCTGGCTTTTCGGCTGGGGGCAACAGGACGACGAGCAGTCTATCGCAGCGATCCGGCGTGCCGTCGAACTGGGCATCAATTGGGTCGATACTGCCGCCATTTACGGTCTCGGCCATTCAGAAGAAGTCGTGGGCCGCGCCTTGAAGGGAATTCCCGCTGCGCAACGGCCTCTGGTTTTCACCAAGTGCGGGCTCACCCCAGACCGGAACAAGCCATTCGAAGCTCCGGTCCGCGACTTGCGCCCCGAAACGATTCGGCGTGAATGCGAAGCTTCATTGCGGCGGCTCGGCATCGAGCGAATCGATCTGTATCAATTTCACTGGCCCGACGAGAGCGGAACGCCGGTGGAAGATTCCTGGGGCGAAATGAAGCGACTGATCGAAGAGGGCAAGGTGCGCGCCGCCGGCGTCTCGAATTTCAATGTGCCCCTGCTCGAGCGCTGCGTACGGGTGAGTCACGTCGACTCTCTGCAGCCGCCCTTTTCCGCGATCCGTCGCGGCTCCGCCGAAGAGTTGATCCCCTGGTGCGCGGCGCATGGCACAGGCGTGATCGTGTATAGCCCAATGCAGGCCGGTTTGCTGACTGATCGTTTCACGGCGGAACGCGTTTCCAAATTCGCGCAAGACGATTGGCGGCGAAATTCACCTGAATTTCGTGAACCTAACCTCGGCCGCAATCTTCGCTTGCGCGATGCCTTGCGGCCAATCGCGAACCGCTATGGCACAACCGTTGCCACAATCGCTGTTGCTTGGGCTGCGAGCTGGCCCGGCGTGACGGGTGCGATTGTGGGCGCCCGATCCGCCGGGCAAGTGGAGGGCTGGGTTCGCGCCGGCGAGATCGAATTGAGCCGCGAAGACATAGACCAGATCGCACGCGCCATCGAAGCGACCCATGCCGGCATCGGCCCGTCGCGTCCGCGCTCGCTGAAAGCCACCGCGGATTAGCGCAAAACCAAACGAGCGGGCAAACTGCCTGCCCGCTCGTCACGCTTGTAGTGAAAAACTGGTGGAATTATCCGCCGCAGCTTTATGACGCCTTCGGGTACCAATCCAGCAGCCGCACGTCAATTCCGCTGCCCTCGAGCTTTTGCTTGAACGCGTTCAGGTCACTCGGGGGATTGCCTCGGTAGTGATAGGGAATGACCACCTTGGGATGGAACGCCTTCACGGCGTCGGCCGCTTCATCGGTCGTCATGGTGTAGGGCAGGTTCATGCAAACGAAGGCGACATCAATGTTCTTGAGCGCCTTCATTTCGGGAATCGCCTCGGTGTCGCCGGAAATGTAGTACCGCTTGCCTTGATACGTGAGGACGTATCCGTTGCCGCGTCCCTTGTCGTGGAAATACTTGCCGGCTTCGGGACCGCGGGTCATGTTGTACATGGGGATGGCTTCGATGGTCCACTTTTCCCACTTTTTGGTTTCGCCGTTGGAGATCACTTTGGCTTCGGTAACAAACTTCTGCACTGCTGATGGCGCCCAGATCTCCGTGCCGGGCTTGCTGATGGCCTTGATTGAGGTTTGGTCCTGATCAACGTGATCGCCATGAATGTCGGTGATCAGAATCAGATCGGCCTTGGGCAGGCCGGTAAAGCTGGCCGGCTTCGCCGGATCGACATAGATGTTTTTGCCGCCTGCCTGAATCAGCAGAGTGGCGTGATAGATCGGGGTAATTTTAACGGGACCAAAATCTTGAACGGGGCGCGTCTGCGCATGCACGCCGACAGCCAGGGTCATCAACGCGCCGCCCAGGAAAGCATTAGAAAACAGCCGTTTCATCGTGATTCGCTCCTCATTCTGAGTCGCTGCGGGAATGAGCAACAGGGGCCGGGATGCAGCTTCATCAGCAGTGCCGCGCTCAATTCCGCGTATTTTTACGCTGACGATGCTAACACGCTGCCAGTTCGGCCCGCAACGCGGCCATCGGCGCGCGCCGGCAAAAGAGTGCGGCATTTAGAGTTGCCGCACTCCAGCGCAGGCCGGCCCCGTCAGTTGGTTGGCGCAAAGACGAGAGCCTGACGTTTGCCCGCAAAGCGGATTTCAAGCAGCGTGTGCGAGCCGTCGGGATTATTCGTGTAGACAAACGCATCCCCCGGCGATTTCACGCCTCGATCTAGCCACTTGCCCATGGCGGTTACGGTGACGCGGCCCGCTCTAATGAAGGTTACAGTCGCTTCCGGGCTGTGCGATATCCAGCTGATCTCGTAAAAGCCAGCCGTAAGTTTTTGGCCATTCAGTGTTACGTCAGTGCGAAGTGGGAGTGTTTTTTCGTTGGCTGCGTGAACCGCCGGGCCGATCGCGAGAACAAATAACGTCAGCAAAGCGATAGTTCTGATCCTCATGGCTCCTCCTTGCAGGCTCGATGCGAGCCATCCTGGGTTCACACGCGCCGATGAACAAGACGCATATTGGCAGGAGGCCAAAATGGTTTGCGATCCAAAATGGAGGACCTCCAAATTGGCTGCGCGCAAACCGCGCGCTGGAGATCGAGACTAAGGAGGATTTGTGTGTGCTGCTATCTGCTTATTGCGTCCCAACTAGCGAGGTATACCGCGTGCAACGGCGGGCGTCGGCGATTCGCCTGTTCATGCAGCAGGGGCCGAATGTCGCGGCTCGGCGACATCCGCGTCCCATCAGCTGTGGGGCTCGAGTCCGGCGTCCTTGAGAATCGCCTGTGAGTCCGGCGCGGCCAAAAATTGCAGAAGAGCTTTCGCCCCGGCAGGATCGCTGGCGTGCGTGGAGATGAAGCCCACCATGGGAGTGGGCGTGCAGATTTTCCGCGGCAAAACACCGACAATGTCAAACTTGTCCTTGTTCAGAATCTCGTCGCTGAGCAAAAGCAAACCGAGATCAATGTCGCCTTTTTCGAGATGTTCATATGTCGTGGTGGCGCCTTCGCTGGCGGTTTTCGCGACACCCGCGCCACCCGGGCCGAGCATCACCCTGCTCTTGGTGGCGACCTGGTCGGCAATGCCGAGTTTGTTCAGTGCCTCCCACGGTCCTTGTCCCGAGACCGTGAAATCGGGATCCTCGTATCCGATCCATTTCGCCGCAAGCAACGCTTTCTTAACGGCCCCCGGCGTGGAGATGTCTGGCCTCGGTCTCCCTTTGGGTACGGCAACTCCGATCAGGAAATTTGCGATGGGCGTAGCGCTGCTCGGGACGATAGTGCCGGATGCAATTGCACCCGGAAACGGAGCGATGATCAGGGAAACATCGAGTGGCTGGCCTTTGGCGACCGTGGTCCGCGTAGCGGTACCGCTCACATAGGTCACCTTCACTTTGTAGCTGGTTTTGGACTGGAAATTCGCCACGATCATGTCGAGCGGTCGTTGAATCAGCCTGGGCGCCAGCAGTGTGATCTCGGTCTGGGCATGCGCCGCCGTAACACCGGCGAAGAGCAGCGCGGCGGTAAATGTAGCCGAAAGCAGCATCGTAATGGGTTTCATAGCTTGCTCCTGCCAGGCGTTGCGGCTGTCTGATAAACCACGTTGCGGATGCTTATACACCACCTGCCGGAAATCCCGCCGCAAGTATTTTCGATCTCCTTCATCGATCGGCCGCCTTGACACTCGCCGGAGCCTGGCTTATAGGCTCATCAGCACATGGGCATTTCAAAGACAAAAACGTTGAAGGACATGACATGAACTCGAAACTGACGGCACTGAATGCAGTCTGCTTCTGCGCTTGTTTAGTATGCGCGACCGCGGTATCGAGCGGCCTGGAAGCCCAGACCAGACCCGCCGAGACCCCGGCGACCTCGACGGTGGCGAAATACATCCCGGGCGTGATTAAAGGCGGAACGAAAATCGAAGTCGTAATCGCCACGGTTCCCGGGCACGGGGCTCCCGGCGCTACGGGCCAAGGCACAGAAGGGCCCATTTCCTTATCCGATGGCACGTTGGCTTTTTGTGAAACTAATTTAGGTCGTGTTGCAAAGGTCGATCAGAATGGCCACGAGTCGGTGTTAATAGATGAATCTCAAGCACACGCGCCGAATGGGCTTTCCTGGGATTCGAAGGGGCGGCTCATTGGAGCTACGACTGCTGCCGGGCATACGGGAGTGGCAGCAATCTATCCCAATGGCAGCGAGGCGGTGCTCGCCGATAAGTTCGAGAACAAAGCTTTTGTCCGCCCGAACGACCTCATCGTCGCCAAGAATGGCGGAATCTATTTCACGGATCCAGCGAATCTGCCGAATCCAGCCTTGCCGCCGGCCGTCTATTACATTCCTGCGGAAGGAGGCAAGGTCATCAAGGTCGCAGATGGGATCGAGTTTCCTAATGGCGTCTCGCTCAGCCTCGACGAGAAAATCCTCTATGTGAACAATACTCAGGGCGAATACATACTGGCTTTCGACGTCAACAAAGATGGAACCCTGCGGAATCGCCGCAACTTTGCGAAATACGAGGACCTAACGACCACCGGCGGCAAGGTGAACGGTGGGGGCGACGGCTTTACCGTGGACGCAAAAGGCCGGATTTACGCTGCAGCCGGCGGTTCCGTGCAAGTCTTCAGCCCACAGGGGAAGTTGCTAGGCAAAATCCCCTTTTCCCGCAGGCCGCAGAATCTGACCTTTGCCGGCCCGGACATGAAAACACTATACGTCGTGGGCGGCGGTTCGGTATTCAAGGTGAGGACGGAGGCGCAGGGAATCAGGCGCCGCGGCGGGAAATAGTGCCAAGACGCACGTCTCCGCGTCATCCGGCGCGATGGAAGTGGTCCGTAGTCGTGCGGGGCAGCGTTTTCATCGTCTTCAATTTCTTGATGTAGTCGGGAGATGTCGTTTCCGCGCCGCCGAGCGTCGCCTCAGGCGGGATTCCGTATTCCTTGGCAAAGTTATAAAGGAGGTCGTTTTGCCCGGGCAGAAAATTGGGCACGCTGCCGGCAGGCACGATTGAACCTTCGGGAACGATTTCACAGGGGAAGGGCGGAATCACCTGATCAGGCGCATAGACCCAGCTGTACTCTCGGATGTACGGTTCGGTGAGATACGCGGGGTCGTTAATGATGAAAGTGATGTTCAGATAGTTTCCGTAGCGATGAATCCGCGTGGTGACAGTGGACTTAGAACTTCGCGGCACGCCGGTGCGAGTCAAATACGCTTCCTTCAGATGATCGGTAAAGTAAACCAGCGTGTTGCCTTCCCAATGGCCGGTCGAAAAACCCGACCACCAGTGAGGTGCATTGGGCGACGGATGCGGACGTCCATCGGTATAGATCACCTGCTCAGGCTGCTGCCAGGCCACGTGCAGACGGTAGCCGACCTGCTGGCCCGTGTCAGGGTCCAGCTCCGGGGTAATCCGCAGTTGCGAAACGGAAACGCGTAATCCGGCGTCGATCGGATGTGGTCTGCATTCGTTTTCCGGCAGATCGATCTGATCGGGATGCCAACTCTCGGCGCGTAACCGCCCCGCTTGATTTAAAGGAATTCCCGTGTAGTCGCCGATATCCACGCCGTCGTTGTAAACGCGGGGCGACCACTCGCCCAATATGTCAGACTGCGCTTGCGCAGGCCGGGTCGGGAGCAGAACCAACAGCGGAAGAATCCACAGGAGTTTGATTCCCCAGTCAGAGATTGAGAGTTTCATCGGCTCGACCTCCCCGTGATCAGATCAGCGTGGCTCGTCGGCATGACACGGCGTGGGATCCCATCCCGAATTGTCCGTCTGCTTCTTGAAATGGGCATGCATAAAATGAGGCTCGATCAGGTACTGCGGATCCGTGACTACCGAAGTGACAGTCAGCCACGTTGCATGGCTGTAAGGGTCTGTGAAGGTGTCGAAGTCTTCCTCCAACTGAGCATTCGCGCTGAAAGGGATGCCGTTCTTTTGCAAATATCCCGGCTTCAGATGTGTCGTAACCACCTTGAGATAGTCCGCCTGCCTCATCTGCCGGCCCGGTACGAGCCTTCCATCCGCATCCTGTACGGGTCCGCCCTGGCCGTCGCGCGTATCAACGTTCTCGGCGCCTTGCCATGAAGCTACAGAAAACCCTTGCCACGTAGGTGTCTCGCTCGCCGGTGCGGAAGAGCCGAAGTGAAAGAGCCGCGTCTGAGTTCCGGAATCGGTATCGACACGCAATGTGTTGTCGTCCTGCCAGTAAATGTGCAGCCGCCCGGGAACCTGCATGATTGCAGGCGCAGCGTAAGACTTACACGCGTTGCCGCTCGCCTGATCCTTGGCGGGGTCCCAAAGAGCCGCGACTTTGCGGCCCTCAGGGTTTAGCGGGACGTACTGATAGTCATCTTTGTCCGGCACCATCATGCGATAGCGCCACAATTCCGTCACGACCGACACCCAGTATCCGGTAAAATCCTTCGGCGCCGCAGCCTTGCCGCTCTTAGGGGGCTGGACTTCGGCCCGCGCCTGGGGTGCATTGCCGGCTCCTGCTCCGCCGATGAGAGGGACAGCAGTTGCTCCGTCCGTCCCGGCTTGAGCTGCAAGCATCAGAGAAAATGTGGCAATCACCGCACACACGCAGGCTGCTCGCGCCAGGAACGTGCCCGGTTTCATCTTTCCTTCCTTATCCGCAAGGTCCTTTACCGAATCGTTCCTTCCCACTTGAATCCATCGGAAGGGCGCTCCACCTTCTGCATCTGCATCCTGTGATTTTCTGCCGCAGCGCGACCCGGGTGCCCGGTGACGATGATGTGATCGCCCGGCCGCAGCGTGTTGTTGGTTACCCCGTTCTCG
>DASRHB010000029.1:0-171541 GCA_035650755.1 Candidatus Acidiferrales bacterium | reverse complement strand
GGGTTCGTCTTGAAAACTTAAGCTGGTGGCATTATCCAGCGGCTGGCTGGCAGCCCCGCTGATGTCATAAACGACGGCATCGTTGGTTTGATTCTGTCCCACCATGGTCAGCGTAATTGAAGTGACTCCGGGTTTCGCATTCGGTGCGTAAAAGATGAAGGATTCGCCGCCCAGATTGCCGTCCCCGGACGTGCCCACCGACATGTACTGGTTGCCTTGACTATCGCTTACGGCGTTCAGGGTTGTCCCTGGCGCTCCGATATACGACACGACGATTAGATTCCCCACCGTGGACTTAATGGGCTGCGGAATGCCACTCTGATTGCTCAAGATCAACAATTGCACATTACTCAGGGTCACCGTGCCGGACCCGCCTTGGGTACCTGTAGTGTTTGTAGGACTCATGTTATTGCCGGTACCGGAACAAGCGGCGATAAACATTGTGGCAACGACCAACAGGCCTGGGCGACCCTTCACTTGTCGTCCCGTTCGAGCATGCGCTTGTTACTTCGCAAAACTGCACCAAGCTTCCATCTGCCAGACATTGGCGTAAGCTCCCCATCGTCGAGTTGCATCGCAGGAACTTACCACGTGGTACGGCACGATGTGTGGCTTCCGCTGCTTGCCATGTCGAAACGTTCATACATATAATCCCCAGCATGCCAAACAATTCTGAGCTCGGAAGACGTGCGTTTCTTGGTGTCAGCGCTGCAGTTCTCGCGAACTCGTTGCCGGCATTTGCAAGCCCTGCACGGCCCGCTGATAATGAAGTCAAAATCGACAAAAATGTAGTCTTCGGCAAAGGTGGCGACACCGAACTTCGCTGCGACCTCTATCGTCCTGCGGCGGGAACTGAAAAGCGTATGGCCCTCGTGCATCTGCACGGCGGCGGATTTGCGCGCGGCAGCAAAGACACTATGGCCGGCAAGGTCACCCCGATCACCAGCCGTGGCTATGTCTCTGTTGTCATCGACTATAGGCTTACGGGCGTCGCGAAATGGCCGGCCCAAATCGAAGATGTGAAAACTGCCATTCGCTGGACGCGCTCCAACGCCGCGTCGCTGGGAATCGATCCGCAGCGCATCGCTACGGTCGGCTATTCAGCCGGCGGCCATCTCTCCGTATTCGCCGCGGGAGCGCCAGACACTCAGCTGGCCGCATGTGCCGCTTTCTATCCTGCTGTCGAACTGAGCAAGGAAACTGCGGAGACGTTATTGCCGAACGTAACTGATGAAGCCGTCCATGAGGCAAGTCCCATCACGTACATTAAGGCTGGATTTCCTCCGACGGTCATCTTCCACGGCTTGGCCGATGTGACGGTGCGCCCCGAAAGCAGCGAACACCTGCTGCAGGTCCTTCGCTCGGCAAATGTCCCGTCGGAACTGCACACATTCGCCGGCGTTCCGCACGAATTCGACAGTCACCCTGAATTCGCAGACGCGTGTGCGAATCTCACGGACTTTTTCCTTGAACGCGAGGTACTGCATCCGCGAACGTATCCGCCGTTTAGGCCTGGCGCTCCGGCCGAACCTCGGCGCAGCGCCTGACGGCGATTCAGTCGGCACCGTTTCTGCAGCGGGCCTGTGGCAGGAAGAAATCCCGCTGCTCGCGTGAAGCAACGGCGCTCTAGTTGCGGTTCGAGGGCATTGACATGCCTCCGCTGAGGCGGTATACCCAAACAAACCAATTTGGGGGATTGCGATGGCAGATCACGAGAAACAGAACCCCGATTGCTCCGCTCCCATTCTCGTTTCCCGGCGTGAACTTATCAAAGGCGTGATCGCCGCGGGCGCTGTCTCTTCCGCAAGCTATCTTTTCCGCGCGCAGAATGTTTGGGCCCAAACTTCCGCGCCCGGCGCAGTTGAGCGGCTGGTTACGCTCAATGTCAATGGTCAGCAGCGCCGTGTTGACGTTATGAAGCAGGAGACCCTGCAGCACACGTTGCGTTACAAGTTGGGCCTCACCGGAACCAAGCTCGGCTGCGATCGCTCCGAATGCGGCGCCTGTACCGTGCTGGTCGATGATATCCCGCACTACTCTTGCTCCATCCTGACGCACACCGTCCGCGGCAAAAACATCACCACTATCGAGGGGCTCGCCAGTCCCGAGGGCAAGCTGCATCCGGTTCAGCAAGGCGTGATCGATGAACAGGGTTTCCAGTGCGCGTTCTGCATGTCGGGCTTCATTATGGCCACGGTTGGCTATCTCAAAACGAATCCCAGCCCCACGCGAGCCGAATTGGCCCACGGAATTTCCGGCAATCTCTGCCGTTGCCAGGATTACGACAAGATTCTTAACGCCATGATGAAGGGTGCGGAAAATCTGCGGAAGGTGACACATGTCTGACGCGAAAAATGCCACGAAAAATGGCCCCGCAACCAAATACAAGCTCATCGGCAAAAACTACGTAACGCCGGACCTCTACGCCAAGGTTACCGGCCGTTCGAAGTACGCCGAGGACTATCGCGCCGACGGCATGCTCTTCTGCAAATTGCTGCTGAGCCCGATGCCGCACGCTCGCGTTCGCAAAATCGACGCCAGTGCGGCCCTCGCCATGCCCGGTGTGAAAGGAATCCTCACCGCCGACGAACTTCCACCGCCGGCCGACAGCATCAACGATAACGGCACTGTCATCCTCGCGAACAAACGCGGTGATCGCGGCCTCACGATGGAACCCCTATATCAGGGCGATCCGATTCTTGCCGTTGCTGCTGTCGACGAAGTCACCGCCGCCGACGCCATCGAAAAGATAAAGCTCGATCTCGAGCCCCTGCCTTTCGTGGTAGACCCGCTCGTCAGCCTGCGTCCAAACGGGCCAAACGCAAGGCTGGATGGCAACGTCTGGGTGCGTGGCCAGCAGCCGCCGCCGCAACCCGGCCGCCCGCCTGCCGTGGTGCCGCCCGAGGTAACCACGCTCAAGTGGACCGACGCCGATTTCGCTGAATATAACGAAGGCAAGCTGCCCATGGGCAAGGCCACTGACGAATGGACCGTCGGCGATCTTGACGCCGGATTCAAAAACGCGGCGCTTGTCCTCGACGAAACCTTCGTGACTCCGAATTCCAGCCACCAGACTCTCGAAACCCGCACCGCCATGGCCTATTGGCAAAATGGCAAAGTCTTTGTCCACACCGGGACACAAAGCACCTCGCAGACAGTGCCCGCCATCGCCCGCTGGCTTGGAATCAGCCCTGATGACGTCGTCTTCATCAGCGAATACACCGGCGGCGGATTCGGCAGCAAGATCACCGGCGCCATCACGCTGATTATCCCCGCGCTGCTGGCAAAGAAGTGCAATGCGCCCGTGATGATGCGCATCAGCCGCGAAGAGGAAAATTTCATTGGCCGCGGCCGTCCGAGCCTCCACGGCCGTATGAAGGTCGGCTTCTCCAAGGAAGGCCGTATCACCGCGCTCGATATGTTTGTGGTCTGCGATAACGGGCCCTACGACCAGGTGGGCGATGCCGCCTCCTGTGGCCGCATCGTCTCGCTGCTCTATCAGCCGGAAGCAATGCGCTTCCGCTATACCACTGTCCTCACTAATACGCCGCCGCGCAGCCCGCAGAGTTCCCCCGGTGGCATGCAGGGCATCGCCCTCATGGAGCCGGTCATCGCCAAAGCCGCCCGCAAGCTTGGCGTCGATCAGGTCACCATTCGTCACCTGAACGCACCCGAAGGCAAAGCCAAATTCGGGCCGCTGATTAACGGAAAGCAGCAATACGTCACCAGTGCGTTTATTAAAGAGGCGCTCGAACGCGGCTCGGAAATGTTCAAGTGGGATGAGCGAAAGAATCAGCCCAAGCGCAGCGGCACCACAGCTCGTGGCGTAGGCGTTTCCAGCAGTTGTTACGTCGGCGGCTCGATCGGCTTCGACGCGCTTTGCATCATCAAACCCGACGGCAAACTCTACATCCAGTCCGGCATCGGCAATCTCGGCACCGAGTCGCTGATTGACGTTCACCGCGTCGCCGCCGAATTCATTGGCGTGCCCTGGGAAAAGTGCGAGATCACCTGGGGCAGCTCGGCCAAAAATCTTCCCTGGGCCTGCCCCTCCGGCGGCAGCCAGACGACCCACGCTATGACGCGCGCCGCTCATGCGGTGGCCATGGATGCGATCAAGAAACTCCAGATGATCGCCGCCCACGACCTCGGCGGAAAACCCGACGATTATGAAGTTGCGAACGAACGCGTCTTCCGTAAGGGCGGCGGCGCTGGCATGAGCCTCGCACAGGCCGCAAAGCGCGCCATTCAGCTTGGCGGCATCTATGACGGCCACGAACTGCCCAAGGATATAAATAAGTTCACCGCTGCTTCCGCCACTGCCTTGGCTGGCCAGGGGCTGCTCGCCGTGGCGAAAGACACCTACCCCCGTGACGGCGTGACTCATTCCTACGTGGCCACCTTCGCGGAAGTCGAAGTCGATCTTGAAACCGGCCAGTACAAAATCACGGATTTTCTCGCCTATGCCGACGTCGGCACGGTGATTCACCCGCGGGCCCTCGGCGGCCAGATTCTCGGCCGCTCCACGCTCGGCATTGGCCACGCCATCGGCCAGAAGTGGGTCTATGACCAGCATTATGGTTTGCCGGTCGCCAAGCGGTTCCACCACACCAAGCCCCCAACAATTTTGGATATTCCGCAAAAAATGGATTGGGCTGCCGTAGGTATTCCTGATCCCGAAACGCCGATTGGCGCTCGTGGCATCGGCGAACCGCCTGTTGGCGGCGGCTGCGCCGCGATTCTCAACGCGCTGTCTGACGCGCTCGGCGACGAAATCTTCCGCCGCGCCCCCGTCACTGCTGACGTCATTCTCGCGTCGCTTGAAGCCGGCCGCCCCATGCAAGAGCCGCTCACGGCGCACATTTAAATTGGCAACGAACGCCACCTTACCGCGAGGAGCGCAGGAGGAAGCAAACATGGCCGTAATACACGATGTGATGCCGGCGTTCGAATTGTTTCAGCCGCCCACGATTGATGACGCCCTGCGCCTGCTCGGGCAATATCGTGCCGATGCCTGGGCCATGGCGGGTGGCCTCGACACTTTCGATTGGCTCAAAGACAGGATTAAGCGCCCGAAAGTTGTCGTCGACCTGAGCCAGATTAATGAACTACGCGGCATTCGCGAGCAGAACGGTGGGGTCGAAATCGGCGCGACCACTACGCTGACCGAAGTTGTCCGCCACCCTCTCATCCGCGAAAAATTCAGCATTCTCTCAACGGGCGCGGAAGCTGCTGCGTCCCCTCAGATTCGCAACCAGGGCACCATTGGCGGCAATGTCTCCCAGGATACCCGCTGCTGGTATTACCGCGCCGGGTGGCCGTGCTACCGCGCTGGCGGCAATACCTGCTTCGCCGACACGCCGACCGCAATTAACCGCGAACACGCCATCTTGGGCGCGGATCGCTGCGTCGCGGTGAATCCGTCCGATTCGGCCCCGTGCCTGATTGCCCTCGACGCAAAATTCGTCATCCGCACTCCCAAAGGCGAGCGAGTCGTTAACGCCGAAGACTACTTCATCGGCCCAGGTATCGATATCACTCGCATGAATATCTTGCAGCCCGGCGATCTCCTCACCGCGATCCGCATTCCTGCGGACTGGGCCGGCGCGCAATTCTATTTCGAAAAAGTTCGCGACCGGAATGTATGGGATTTCCCGCTCATGAACGTGGCCTCGGCCATGTTCGTCACGAGCGGCAAGATCGACCGAATTCGCATTGCGGTGAACGCCGCGGCGGCCCATCCGCTGCGCCTCGCCGCCGTGGAAGACGCGGTCCGCGGCAAAGAGCCAAACGCCGCCACCGGCGAAATGGCGGGCAAGCTCGCTATCCAGGGAGCGCGGCCGCTGCGATTTAACGCCTATAAGATTCCGCTGATGAGAAACCTCGTAAAACGAGCCATCGGCGGCGTGGAGAAACCAGCATGGGCCTGATTCAGTGGGCGACCAGTCCC
The DNA here is from genome assembly GCA_035650755.1 of Candidatus Acidiferrales bacterium. Classification (GTDB taxonomy): domain Bacteria; phylum Acidobacteriota; class Terriglobia; order Acidiferrales; family UBA7541; genus Palsa-189. The sequence continues at coordinate 165,591 of DASRHB010000029.1, read as the reverse complement.
TGGGGTAGGGAAGTTCCCATCCACATCGCTTTTGGCTTGGTGTGGGTAGCAATCGTCTGCGGCGCGCTCTTCCTCATTGCGCACGCCATCTATGTCGCATATTGGGCAAAGTCCCCGGAGGCAGCTTCCGGCGCGACCGTGGGCGCATCCCGCCAACTGGTCGCGGGCATCCCCGAACGCGTTCCCCGGCATTCCTTCGGCGCGCGCCTGTTTCATGGCGTGATGGCATTGGCGATGCTGGCGCTACTGTTTACCGCATTCCTGCCGAAGATGGGCGTACGCTTCGCTTGGGTAACGTGGCACTGGATCGCTGGCATCGTGCTTACCGTTTCGGTCATCTATCACCTGTTCCACGCGACCTTCTGGCTGGACTTCTGGTCGATTTGGCCCGATCGCGAAGATATGGAAGACGCTTCGCGGAGAGTTCGGCGCGCGTTGGGAATGGCTGCTCCTGCACCCAGGAAATTTGCCAAATACCCGCTGGAAAACAAGCTCTATCATCTAGCCATTCTTTGCGCGGGTCTCGCCGTGATCGGAACAGGTCTCCTCATGATGAACCGCGTGCAAACGCCTTTCTTCACGCGTAATCCCTATATTTTCGGCTTTAGCGACATGACTTGGGGCTGGACTTATGTGCTTCACGGCTTCGCCGGCGTGGTGCTCGTCGCTCTCATCATTGCCCATATCTATTTCGCCGTCCGGCCGGAAAAGCTTTTCATAACCCACTCCATGATCTATGGCTGGATGGACCGGGAAAAATATCTCGAGCACTACGATCCCCACCGCTGGCGGGTAGGCGAAGCTGCTTCTGAGAGTGGGTCTCCCGGAGGATCGAAATCTCGGGTTCCTGTGTAAAAATGGGTGAAGAGTTCAGCGCCCGCTGCGATACCATCGAAAAATGCTATGAGTTCATGCTGGCCTATGCCGGCCAGGGTCTGCTCGGTCACGAGGGCAGTGCCTCGACCATGCAGGTTCGCGAGTACCTCGAACACGCTGCCAATGCGCTCTCCGGTCTCGCTGCCAGTTACTCACAAGCGGTAAAGGAGCGCAATCTTGAGCACCCCGAGCGCTATTCCGCTTTTCTCTCGCTCCTGGACCGAGACGCCCGTGACTCCCTGGCCGCCATTCAACTCGTTCTGGCCCAGGCCATCATCAGCTCCCAGTTGATCGATAACCTGAATGCTTCGATTCATCTCCGGGCTTTGCTCACCGATCTCTTCCTGATCGACGAGATTCTGAAACCCCAGCCGGCACTTCAGAAAGTTGCGACCGGCGATGCATTGGATTCTTCGAAATCGTGATCCATTACACGAACGTGGGCTGAAGTCGGAAACCAAGCTGTTTCCCGACCTTACGTATGCGATCGTCAAGGCTCAGAAGTTCTAGTCCTGGCAAAGCGGCTCGCCCAGCCAATGCTGACGCCAGATGAAGGGCATCGAGCGTACGGATAGGTTCCTCAGGAAATGGACGTCTTGATCGATCCACAATTTCAGGAGTGACTCGCCATAGATGCCAATGGGCGGCCGCCGCATTCAACCAGGCCCGACGGTCGGCGGCAATGGCTTCATCAATTTCCCCGAGAGCGGCTGCGCGGATGAGAACGCGATCGCATTCAACGAGTGTCAAATCAGACGCGGTTACCAACGCGGCTCTGCGCAATAACTCACCCACATCGCGCTCGGCATCTTCGCCTAGCAACCAAGCCAGAACTGCGCTGGACTCCGCATACAGGTTCAACTGCCGCGTTCCGCATCTAGCAGGTCAATCGTCCGGTGCTGTTGAAGTACACGTTCGAATTTCGGATAAAGCGTGGCGTCGTTAGGCGCTCCTAGCGTTACCAGTCCTCTTCGTGCTAATGCCATCAGCGCTGAAGGGACGTTACCTGCATCGACCTGTTGCCCAGGAGCGAGAAGCTCTGCGACGACTTCTCCCCGATCGGTCACCAGTACGCTTTCGCCGGCTCGCACCTCGCGAATATACTCGCTCAAGCGGTTCTTCAGCTCTCTCAATCCCACACTCTTCATTTCCTTAATGTAGCTGCATGAAGCTACATTGTCAAACGTGGCCCAACGAATCTCCAGCCGGACGCCCGGGTAAGTTTGCGTGCCGCGGAACACGGGGACGCAAGACGTTGCCGCGCTCCCTAGGACTCCAGCGCCCGCGCAATCGTCTCTGCGACGCGCTCGATATCGCCTGTCGTCAGCTCAGGGTACATAGGTAAGGAAAGAACTTCGCCCGCCGCCCGCTCAGACTCTGGAAGCTCTCCGCACATATATCCAAGCTGCTTATAAATCGGCTGCAAATGCATCGGCAGCGGGTAGTACACCGTGCTCGCAATGCCCTCGCTTTGCAAAAACTTCTGCACGTGATCGCGTCTCTCCACCCGAATCGTGTATTGGTGATAGACGTGTTCTCCCCAAGCGGCTGCGCCGGGCACGCGCAACCCACGAATATCCTTGAGGCACTGGTCGTAGTATGCCGCGTTTGCGCGCCGCGCCGCGCACCATTCGTCGAGGTGCCTTAACTTCACGCGAAGAATCGCCGCCTGCAATTCATCGAGCCGGCTGTTCCAGCCTTGTTCTTCGCTCACGTACCTCGCGCTGCTTCCATGGTTTCGGAGCAGCCGCAAGCGCCTGTAATCATTTTCGGAATTGGTAACGATCATTCCTCCGTCGCCGTACCCGCCAAGGTTTTTGCTCGGAAAGAAACTGATGCACCCAAAATCCCCGAGGCTCCCCGTCCGCTTTCCCCGATAGGCAGCGCCGAGCGCTTGGGCGTTGTCCTCGATCACCTTCAGGCCATGTTTTCTCGCGAACTCGAGAATGGGCCGCATGTCCGCCGATTGCCCGTAAAGATGAACCGGGATAATCGCGCGCGTTCTTTGCGTGAGCTTCTCCGCCAGTTTGCATGGATCAATACAAAACGTATCCGGCTGGATATCAATGAAGACTGGCTTCGCGCCTGATAGGCTGACTGTATCCGCCGTCGCAATAAAGCTGAACGCTGGCACGAGCACTTCGTCTCCGGGGCCCATTCCTGCGGCGTGGATCGCAAGAATCAGAGCATCGGTCCCCGAAGCGACACCGACCCCGAATTTTCGCCCGCAGTAATGCGCAATCTCTCGTTCTAACGCCGCAACGTTAGGTCCAAGGATAAACTGCTGCGTTTCGAGAACCTCACGGATCGCCGAATCGATTTCCTTCTTGATCGAAGCGTATTGCGCCCGCAGGTCCACCATGGGAATCGCTGAGCCGCGATCCCGGACTGCAGGCAGAGTTGATTTCGCCGTCGTTTTGTTCATTCCCGGCCGCCTCCTTGTTTGGCTGCGGTGCTCGGTTCGCATTATTCTGACGCCAGCCCGGCGAGTCCCATGGCCAGCTTCACAGCCCGTTTCGCGTCGTAAGAACGCGACATCGCCAACTTCTCCGCCTCGATGGAACCCTCGGCGTGTACTGCAAGTACCGCCTGGTATCCGCCGTACAAACGCGAAGTAAGGTCGCTGATTAAATTCAGCATGGCCAGCCTGCGGTCCGCCGGCCAGGCCCCTCGCAAATATTTCTCGAGCACCGGTCGCACCTCGCCCGACTCCCAATCCGCTCCTGAGGGCCCGGTAACCAAAAGCCCGCCGGCCAGATCCTGAACAATTTCCATGGCGCGATGAAAATCGCGCGCAAATGTCCACTTCGCGAGATTCGTCGTGAACACGTGCGGGCAAGCCAATCCATCCTGCACTTCGCAGCGTGTCGCGGCAAGTTCAGCTAGTGCTCGCACGGTCTCCGCGTATCCGGCGAGCCACGTCAGCTTCTCTCGCACGTGCCCCGCGCGGTCGATCCCGTTTGCCTGCGCAATACAGATGGCCGCGCCTACGAGGGCATCCAGCAGTGGCAGCTTGTAGCTCACCGCGGTGAAACGGTGATATTCGACAAATCCCAAAGCCGTGCTGCCCGCCAGATCGGGCCGGTCGTGGAAAAACACTCGCTCCCAGGGTACAAACACATTGTCGAAAACCGTCAGCGTCTCGATCATCTTGTGTTTTGTGGAGATGGGGCGGGTAAAACTGTCATCAGTGCCGTGCAGAAAATCCGACGCGTACAACCGAAGCCCGCGAGTGGCAACAGGCACTGCAAACGCCACCGACCATGGCTCGTCGCCCCCTCCCATGCTTCGGCTGGGCAGCACGATGATCTCATCGACATATGGCGAACAAGAGGTATGAACCTTGGCGCCGCGAACGACAATGCCGTCAGAACGCTTCTCAACAACGTGAACGTGGAGATCAGGATCGGCCTGTTCGGAAGGCCGCTTGCTGCGATCGCCTTTTGTATCGGTTTGTGCCACCGCCAGCGCTAGGTCGTCGTTGCGACATTTTCGGTACAGTGCCGTGACGCGTTCGAGCCCCTCCTTTTCTCCGCTGCGCGCCAGCAAGCGCATCAATGCAAAGAGCGCGTCCGTGCCGATCTCTTTCACCAGCAGCACGAGCGTCGCCCCGAGCGCGGTCCCGGTCTCGATTAATCTGCTTCGTTCCAGCAAATCGTTGGCGGTCCTCGGAATGTGGTAATACGTCGAATACACGTCGTTTCCTTCGCGCCATGTCGCCAGATCGCGAAATTTCGGATTCTCCGCCAATTCAAAATCGATCGCGGCATGCCGTGCGGCCACGCCGAGTTCCGCGTGCGCGGTCACGTCCGCTACCCGCTCGCCGCGGTAGTAAACTTCCCGGCCATCGCGCAATCCGTTCAAAAACTGTTGCGGCGTTCGAAGAGCCATGGCAGCGCACCTCGCAGAGTCAATCGCGAGCTTTTCTCAAATACTTGCGAATGCATTTCTAGAGCAATTTCCAGCTTTGCGTGATTCGGCCGCTTGCAATGGCCGGTGCTTACCAAAGCAGCTTGAGCGCAAATTGAATCTGCCTGGACGTGGTTTGTGTCGAGGTGATGAGACCCGCGCTTGGAATCGCTTGGCCCGTTTCATCGAACACCGCAAGATTATTGGTGGGCGAGGAAAAATTCGCGCGGTTCATGATGTTGAAAAATTCGGCTCGGAACTGCACATTGAAGCTCTCCGAAACGCGCTTGACATAATTGTTCTTGAGAATCGAAAGGTCCAGATTGGATATCCCCGGCCCGATCAATGTATTGCGCCCCAGATTGCCCCGCAAATTGCCACAGGTCGGGTAAGCAAAGGCCGGATCGCAATATGTCGAATAGAACGCCATGTCTGGCGCTTGAGGCATCACCAGACACTGAGTCTTTATGTAGTTGTTGGGATTGCCTGAATTGACCGGTCTCTGGCACGAGGGGCCGCTGACAAAATTTGGTACCTCGCCTGTCTGATCCAACTTCGTTCCCGCGGGATCACCGCCGAGAATTGGTGTAAAGGGTTGTCCGCTGCTCGCTTTATAAAGTCCTACTAATTCCCAGCCCTGTGCGGCCCATCCCACTAAATGCGAATTCGCCCTTGCTTGTGGAATATCCCAGGTTACGTTCAGCACAAAGATTTGCGGAACATCGAAATCCGAGAGCCCGCGCGTCGTTCGCGAGTCGAAGAATAATTGATTGAAGAGTCCGTTAGGAAACGCGTCGTTGGCTTCGGTGGCGGAGAGTGTGTCGATGCTCTTCTCCCATGTGTATGCCGCATGGAATTGGAATCCGTGACTTACTCGTTTGGCGATGTCCGCTTGTAGCGCGTCATAAAACGAATCCGCCTGCCACAGAGTCGCTCCAATCCTGCCAAAATTCGGATTCAGTGTCTGGCTGCCGGTGGGAAGAGGGAAAACGTATCCGCTCGATGTCAGCGTGGGCAAAACCATATCGATATTGTCCACGCGATACGGCTGGTGGACTCCGCGTGAGCCGACATAGCCCAGTGTCACTGCCATCGTCGAAGACAGTTCGCGGGCCACGCTGAGATTCCATTGCATAACGTAATCCCGCTTTGGGTTCGGTTCGGCATAATACGCGAAACTGGAATTCGGTTGTGTGCTGAACTGCTGAAACGCCGCCGTCGGGAAAGCCCCGGCGGGCACCCTATTCGCGATAATCCGCCCTACGTACGGTGCTGCTCCCTGAAAGCTAAGCGTGAATTCGTACGGTAGCGGCAGCACGTCGAAAATTCCAAAACCTCCGCGTACCAATGTGTCGCCGCCGCGCGGATTCCAGGCAAAGCCCAGGCGCGGCTCAAAATTCCGTAGCGTGGGATTTCGAAATAGAGGCGTTCCCAAGCTCGGCTGAGCGGCGGTCAGGCTGTCCAGATGAGACAGCCGGTTATGCGCCTCGCTCGGGACGGTGACAAACTCATAGCGCAGTCCGGCGTTTAACGTGAGCGTCTTTTGCACGCGAATGTCGTCTTCCGCGTACGCGCCGAATAGAGTCTGGCGTGTTCCGAATTCCGGCACGTCCGAACTGACAAGCCCGGAGAACGCCGCCGGGCGGTTCGTGAGAAATGCCGTCAAGGAATCGAAACGAAATGTCCCATTGACGTTGCTGAGGTTCAGTTCGTTGTCCTGCATCCGTTCCGCCACCACGCCGAATTTCAATAAATGCGCGCCGTGGGTGATGAACAGGTCCTCCGCGCCCTGAAAGGAGTTCCAGTAAACTCGCCGGCTGGAGGACAACATACCCTGAGCCGTCGGACCGCCCAAAAACTGTGTTACTCCCGGCACCTGCCGCACGATACCCGCAAATCCGCCGGGAGTGAATCCGTACGAAGGATCGCGCATGAGCGGATTCACGACCTGTGATACTCCTCCCACCACGCCGACCGCACGGTTGTAACCGATTCGGACGGCATTCAGGATATTTGAATTAAAAAGATGTTGCTCGTGCAGCGTGGCCACTTGTCTGCCCGACACCACATTCGAGAAAAGTTCGCCGAAATCGTTGGGCAGTACCGTCTCCGAGGCATCCCGCATGTATGTGCCGTAGAAGCTGTCGCGATCCGAGAACTTGTGATCGAAGCGCAGCGTGAAATAATTCTCGGTGGTCACCTGTTGGGCCGCGAACGAATAGATTCCGATATCGCCGCCGCCGAGCAGGGGCCCATTGGGCAGCGGGTAAAATGCATTGAGAAAACGCCCAACCGCGGGATCGACCGTAACACCTCCCGTCGAGAGTTGGCCCGTTCGCGCCGCCGCAGATGGAACCGTATCTACCGTCGTCAATCCCAGCGATTGCCGCAGGCCCTCGTAATCTCCAAAGATGTATGTGCGATCCTTTTGAAGCGGCAGCCCCGCCGAACCGCCAAACTGATTGCGCTTGAAAGGGGGAATCTGCGCATCAAAGAAATTCCGTGCATCGAACGCACTGTTGCGCAGAAATTCATAGACAGTGCCGTGAAACGCGTTTGTCCCTGAGCGGGTCACCGCGTTGATCACCCCGCCGGAAGTGCGTCCGTAATCCGCCGGGTAGTTGCTGCCCAGAACCGAAATTTGCTCTACGGCATCGACGCCGAGGTTGTCACCCAGCACGCTCCCTGGAGCTCCGTTGGCATAGTCATTGATGCTGATGCCGTCGAGCCGGTAGCTGTTTTGATCCGGCCGCGCTCCGGAAATGCTTACCGGTGCGCCAAAGCCGCGATCGGTGTTGCCGCCTGCGGTCGGAGTTCCTTCCTGAACGCCGGTAACCCCGGCTTGCAACGTGACAAGCTGCGCCCAATCGCGCCCATTCAGCGGAGTTTCTCGAACCGTGGAAGAATTCACCGTCCCCCCGCAGCATCCCGAAGCTTGGCTAATCGGTGTGGCGGGCGCGGCGCTTCGAACCACAGTTTTGGGATCGCCCGGCTTCATGACGACATTCAGCACGCGCTCGGTGCCGACTCCCACCATAATCGAGGACCACACTTGGGTGGTGAATCCGGGAGACGAGATTGTGATTTGATATACCGCCGGCGGCAAAGCTGGAAAGTTATAGACTCCGTTGGTATCGGTCGTCATCTCCCGGGCGATTGTTTTCGCTTGATCCGCGAGGGAGACGCGCACGCCCGGCATTATGTTCCCGGCCTCTCGGGTCACCGTGCCGCTGATCGAACCGCCCGTCGCTTGCGCCTTGACGGCCTCAATACAGGTGAAGATCGCCGCGGCTGAAAACACCACGGCGATAGTTGCTGCGATTGATAACCGTTTCCCGAGCACCGGATGTGCCGTGACGTCCGGCACTCGCTCTCCTCAATATTAGATTTCTGGCAAACCCGAGTCTTTCAGAAACTCTTCCCACGCCCATTGGGGCCGCGACGTCGAATCGTATCGCGACCGCGTTTGATTACGCACAACTATAATTCGGCGGGAAGAAAGTCCCGGACCTGTATTCGTCCGATGGCAACTACTTTCCTTACCACAGCATCTTGAGCGCAAATTGAATCTGCCTGGAGGTGGTTTGCGTCGCCGTAATCAGTCCTGCGCTGGGAATCAACACGCCAATTTGATCGAATACGGCGAGATTTTGTGTTGGCGAAGCAAAGTTCGCGCGATTCAGAATGTTGAAAAACTCGGCGCGGAACTGTACGTTGAAGTTCTCAGAGATTCGCTTTACCGGGTTGTTCTTGAAAACCGAGAAATCCAGGTTCGACACGCCCGGACCAATCAAGCTGTTCCTGCCCAGATTTCCCCAGTGGCCCGCGCCCGGAAATGCCAGGCACTGCGTTTTTATATACGTGTTCGGATTCCCTGGATTCGTTAACGTGGCGCATCCGGACCCGCCGAGCAGACTGGGCGGTTGGCTCGTCTCGTCCAGTTTCTGTCCCGCCGGATCGCCGCCCAGAATCGGCGTGAACGGTTGCCCGGTGCTGGCTTTGTATACTCCGCCTATCTGCCAGCCGCTCGCAGGCCAATTCAGGAATCCCGAGCTCGATCTCGGGCTTGGCAATTCCCATGTGAAATTGGCCACGAATGTTTGCGCAACGTTAAAGTCGGAAAGGCCGCGCGAAGTGCGCTGATCGAAGAATAACTGGTTGAAAAGTCCATTCGGGAATGCATCGTCGGCCTCTGTGGCTGACAGCGTATCGATGCTTTTGCCCCAGGTATAAGCGACGTGGAACTCCACTCCGCGCGTCACTCGCTTGGTCAAATCTGCCTGCAACGCGTGGTAGAAGGAATTAGCCTGCCACAGCGTGGCGTCGATCCGCCCGAAATTTGGGTTCAGCGTCTGGCTCGTTGCCGCTGGCGGAAACACATACCCGGTGGGCGTGAGCGTGGGCAGCACCATATCGATGTTATCGACGCGATACGGTAGATGCACTCCGCGCGATCCCACGTAGCCCACGGTCATCGCCAGCGTGGACGAAAGCTCGCGCGCCACGCTCAAATTCCATTGCATTACGTAATTGCGTTTCGGGAATTGCTCCACATAGGTGCCCAGCTCGGAACCAGGCTTCTGAACAAAGCTGGTGTAAGCGCCGGTTGGAAACGAACCCGGGGAAAGCGTATTCGCAAAAATCGAATGTACGAATGGATACGCGCGCTGAAACGACAAATTGAATTCATACGGCAGCGGCAGCACATCGAAAATTCCAAAACCACTTCGTACCAGTGTCTTCCCGCCCCGCGGATTCCAGGCCAGCCCCAAGCGCGGCTCGAAATTTCGCAGCGTGGGGTTGTGGAAGAATGGGGCGCCCACGCGAGGCTGCGCATCTGACGGATGCTGCAAATTGGAAATCAGGTTGTGCGCCTCCGTCGGCACAGTCACCATTTCGTACCGCAGCCCCGCATTAAAGATGAAATTCGTGCGCAGGCGAATGTCGTCCTCAAAATATCCGCCCGCCAGAGTCTCTCGCAGTCCGACATCCGGAAGCCCTCCGGTCTGGATCCCTTGGAAGACTCTCGGCTGGTTGGTAAGAAAATCCGCCAGAGTATCGAAGCGGAAAACGCCGTTCACGTTTGCAAACGACAGTTCGTTATCCTGCATGCGCTCGACAACGAAGCCGGCGCTCATCGCGTGTATGCCGTGCGTCAGGAAAAAATCATCGCCGCCCTGAAATGAGTTCCACGCCAGCGAACGGCTTGATGATAAAAACCCCTCCGCCGTAGGCGCTCCGGTGAAATCCGTCACGCCTGGCACGGCCCGCACTCCGCCCGCAAATTCCCCGGGCACGAATCCATACGACGGGTCGTTCATGGCAGCATTCAATACGTTGCTTACTTTGCCCTGAATTCCCACGGCGCGGCTGAAGCCGAATCGGGCGGCGTTCAATGCATCCGCACCAAACGAATGCTGTTCATGCAGCGTGATCACTTGCCGCGCCGACACAATATCGGAGTGTAATTCGTTGAACTCGTCCGGCTGCACAGTCTTCGAACTGTCCCGCATATACGTCGTTTCGAAGCTGTCCGTTGCCGAGAACTTATGATCAAAACGGATGGTGAAATAGTTTTCGCTTGTGACTTGCTGCGCCGCAAAAGTAAAAATTCCGGTGTCGCCCGATCCCAGCAGCGGCCCATTAGGCAATGGATAGAACGCCTTCAGAAAACGCCCAACCGCGGGATCGACGGCCACGGCGCCCGTGGAGAGCTGGCCTGTGCGCGCCGCCGGAGATGGAACCGTATCTACGGTCGTCAATCCCAGCGACTGCCTCAATCCTTCATAATCCCCGAATATGAACGTCCGGTCCTTTTGTATCGGGCCGCCTGCCGAGCCGCCGAATTGATTGCGCTTGAATGGCGGAATCGCCCCGTCAAAGAAATTCCGCGCATCAACCGCGCTGTTTCGCAGAAATTCGTATGCATCTCCGTGAAACGCATTCGTCCCGGAGCGGGTCACCGCATTGATCACGCCGCCGGAGGTTCGCCCATAATCGGCCGGATAGTTGCTCCCGAGAACCGATACTTGTTCCACGGCGTCGATGCCCAGATTGTCCCCGAGCACGCTCCCTGGAGCTCCATTGGCGTAATCGTTGATGCTGATTCCGTCGAGCCGGTAACTGTTTTGATCCGGTCGCGCACCGGAGATGCTCACCGGCGCCCCAAATCCGCGATCGACGTTCCCGCCGCCCGTCGCGCTGCCGGTTTGTACGCCTGTGACTCCTGCTTGCAGCGTTGCCAATTGCGCCCAATCGCGGCCGTTCAGCGGCGTCGAACGTACCGTTGACGAATTCACGTTCCCGCCGCAGCACGCTGAACCCTGGCTTATAGAAGCCGCAGGCGCGGTCGTTCTCACGAGTTTCTGCGGATCGCCCGGATGCATAACGATGTTGATCACTCGGTCGGTTCCCACGCCCACGGTGATGGCCGTCCAGACCTGTGTTGTGAATCCAGGACTGGAAATCGTGACGTCATACACGGCGGGCGGCAGGGCAGGGAAGTTATACAAGCCATCCGTCCCCGTCGTTGCCTCTCGCGTCACCGTCCGGGCCTGATCGGTCAGCAGCAACCGCACACCTGGAATTACTCCGCCGGATTCCCGGGTGATTGTTCCGCTGATCGAACCGCCGGGCGCTTGCGCCTTGGCGACATCAATACATGGGAAGAGCGCCGCGGCTGAAAGCACCAAGACGACGATTGTTACGACTGCTAAACCCTTAGTGCGCACGGCTTTCCACACCCCAACTGCACACAATAGGTGAATTCTAAATTATCCCAGGACAAAAACGCTCGGCAATCCACTCGGGCGCGCTGCTGAAGGTTGGCCTTCCCGTCTTATCTCTCGGTGCGCAGCGCCCCGCCGTTCTGCGTCGCGAAGTCGTCCCGCACCACGACCCCGCCTTTCATGACGAATTTGACGCGCTGCATCTCCGTAACATCCTGCAGCGGGTCGCCGGAAACAGCGATCAGGTCGGCGAATTTGCCTTTCTCGATCGTCCCGATCGTGTCTTCTTTATGAATGATCTGTGCATTCACAGTGGTCGCCATACGCAACGTGTAAAGAGGACTCGCACCCCACTTCACGAAAATCGGAAACATCTCCGCCTGCACGCCATGCGAGCAATTGCAGGCTGTGTTGTATACGCGCCCTGGCGGCGGCGCCGCTCCGCTTCCCCACCCGAGCGTTACGCCCGCATCCAGCATCTTCTTCCAGGTCTGCTGCACGAGCCTCCAGCGGCTGTAAGGAGCCCACTGCTTTAGGTCCCCCGGCTCATCCTGCCGGTGGTCCAGAATGGTGGTAGTAACCGGCAGGTGCTTTGCGACTAGCATCTTGATGTCTTCATCGTTCGCGGCCGTGGCGTGCTGAATGTCGGTCACCCCGGCTTCGATCGTGATTCGCAAACCTTCGCCCCCGTAGGTATGTGTGGCGACAAACATTCCTTGACGGCTCGCTTCCTCCACGATCGCCTTCATTTCATCCAGCGTGAGCGTGGGAGTATTCACCATCTCGCCATTCGGCTTGAAATAAAAGCGCCCCGTCGTGGTCACCTTCACGTGGTCGGCGCCGTAATGTGCCAGTTGCCGTACGCCGGCGCGCAGCGCATTCGGCCCGTCTGCAACGATGTCCGGCGCCAGCGGCTTGAATTCGATCGGATAGTAATCATTGCTGGCCATTGTGGGATCCAAAAGTGGCCCCGCGGGCAACAATCTCGGCCCCGTCACAAGCCCGCTCTCAATCGCCCTCTTCAACTCCACGTCCGCGAATCCGCCGCCATGCGAGCCTTGGACGACCAGCGTCGTGAATCCCGCGTTCAGGCTGGCTGTTGCCCAGTGATAAGCCACCATCATCTGGTGTTGCAGGTTTCCTTGCGCATCGGTCAGGTGTACGTGACCGTCAATCAGACCCGGCAACACGGTGGCCCGGCTGAGATCAAACACTTTCGCGCCGCTGGGAATCGTCACGGTGGCCGCGGGGCCGACCTGTGTGATCTTTTCTCCCTGGATGAGAACGACCTGGTTGCTCAGCATCTCACCCGATTTTGGATCGAACAATTTCCCCGCGCGAACCGCCGTCGTTTCCGGTGGCTGAGCCTGCGACCATGCGAGCGTCGCGGCAAACAAAATGCCCAATAGCCCAAGCGTAAACCTCGTCATTGACCTGGATTGCATGGAAACCTCCTGAATTCTTTTCGCTACAATTCACTGACAAACGAATTCCCAAGTGCGGCCGTTCTCGCGTTCACGCGAGCTTATCAGATTCTCTCGCGGAACGCGCCTGGGCCCTGGCGTGACCTATTGAACGGGTTTGAACCGCTGCACTCTCTCGCCCCAATCAGTTTCTGCAACGTAAATATTGCCCTTGGAATCTACAGCCAGCGTGTGGCCATGGTCGAACTCGCCCAGTTGATGCCCGGGCCGCCCGAAGCTCCCCAGAATTTTTCCCGTCGCGTGGTCAAGAATGTCCACAGCCTCATTGCGGCCATTATCCACATACATGTATTTCTGCTCACGATCCGGAGAAAAGCCCACCCACCACGCGGTGCCCCACGTGTCGGGCATGTGCTCAGTGCCGTTGTGAATCACGATGTTCTTCTTGAAATTCCCCATCCTGTCGAAGACCTCGACTCGATCCCCCTGGCGGTCGCAAACATACACGAGCCCGTCGTTTCCGATCGTCACGCAATGCACTACCTGCATGAAGACGCCGCCCACGCCGTTCTCGACTTCCTCCTTTGTGCCCTGGCGGCCCCACTGCCTCAGAAAGTGCCCGCCGCGGTCAAAAACGGCTATGCGAGAATTGCCATATCCATCGGCAATAAAAATATCGCCATTGCCGGGATCGATCGCAATGCCCGATGGCATAAAAAAACCTGTGTGGCTGGAATTAAGGGCGCGTCCCTTGAGCGTTCCGTCCGACGTGTCCACCACGCCCCGCGTGCCGATGGTCATCAGCAACTTTCCCTCATGGCTATATTTCTGGACGATGCCGTCCTCATTCCCGGCCACATAAACGTTACCTTCGCCATCGACGGTGCATCCGTGAATTGATCTGGGCACTGTCTCCTTCGTCCCAAACGAGTTCACGACTTTACCCTCCTGGTTGAACTCAATGATGGGAGGGGCCTGCTGTGCGGCAAGCAATTCTTTGTCCGTCAAATTCTGACGGTTCACGATGAAGATATTGTCCTGCCCGTCCACGCACACGCCGCCCACTTGTCCCGTCGTCCAATTATTCGGCAGCGGCTTGGGCCACGACGGGTCCACTTCGAATTTCGGCGCGCTCCTCTGCGCATGCGATACTGCTGCGGGGCATGCGAGCCCTATTGTCCCTAGCGCGATAAGCGCGAGCGCCCCTGCCGGGCGCGTGCTTCGTTTTTCCATCCTGCTCATTTTCCCTCCTCGCGCACCCGGAAGCTCGGTACCGAGACTTGTAGTTCGAACTTGCAGCTTGCCTGGCTTACCTATCGGCCGTAAATCATCACTCGGAAGTTACCCGGGATCGCCGTCGGCAGCGGATTCGGCTGCTTCTCCGTTGGCGCGGTCGGTTTGAAATCCGAAGTGTCCACATAAAGATTGTGCGTCTTTGGATCCAGTGCCATGGTTTTCGCGCCGAATGCGGTCTTCACGGTTTCGACAGGGCTCAGCTTATCCGGCGAGTCCTCATGATAAATGTGGATCGTACCGTCAGCCGTCGAAGCCGCCACTATGCCCAGCGCCGGATCAAATATGTTTGTATCCACCCTGCTGCCGATCGGAAAGCCTTCGCCAATCACTTTGCCCGAGTCTGCATCCATCTCCACCAGCATTTGTGGACCGCGTCCGCTCACAAACAGTCGCCGGTGCTGCCGGTCCATGGCAATCGATACGGGGTGCCCGGCCGGGGCTACCGGCCAGCGGTTCTTGATCTTCAGCGTCTTCGAATCGATTGCCACCACTTCGTTAGTATCTTGAATATTGTCGTAGATCGTGCCCTTGCCGTCGGAAACTGCTTGTTCCGGCGCGCCACCCAGGTCAATCGTGGAGATGACCGCAGCCTTCGCGGGATCAATCACCGTCGCGTTCTTCGAGTCGCCGGCAAAGACAAAGATCCGCTTCGACGCGGCGTCGTACAGGATGTAGTCGGCGTCTTTTGAAACATTGATCTGCGAAATCGTCTTGAATGTCTTCAGATCGAAAACGAATACTTGCGCGAGGTCGCCATCCGTAATGAATCCCTTGCCCACTTCGGGAACGATGGCAACTCCGTGGCAACGCTTCAGGCCTCCAATTGTGCCCACCACTTTGCCGGTGTCCGCATTCAGTACCTTCACCTCTGTGCCATGAGAAACGTAAACGCGGCGGCTGCCCGCATCGAAGTTGATGTAATCGAAATACTCGCCGCCTCCCGGCGCGGCGCCCAGTGGGATCGTCTTCACCAGGTGATAATTGCCTTCCGCCCCGCTCAACAGCGCATAAGCGCCTAACACCAATGAAAATGCGCCGAGCGCAAATCGGCCCACGCGTAACTGCTTCATAGAATCTCCTTGTTCATTTCGCTCATAACGGCTACGAAGGCCCGCGAGAGTTTCTCTCGCGGGCCTTCCGCAGGAAGAGTCCAACCGGTCTGTTAAAACCGGCGCCTTAATCTACCAAACGAACTTTAAGGCAAACTGAATTTCGCGGGAGGGTGTGGATGTCGCGTACTGCGTCATCTGGCCCACGCTGCCGCCAGTCGGCGACCCGTCAGACTGAAAGATTTGAGAGTTGCCGTCGCCGCTGCCCGGCTGGGGTGGAACGAAGCTTGGCCTGTTTAGGATGTTAAACATTTCTGCCCTAAACTGAATGTTGAAAGCTTCCGAGATGCGCTTGACGGGGAAGTTCTTCAGCACGGACAAATCAAGGTTGATGAGGCTCGGACCGTGAATGCTGTTTCGGCTGACGTTTCCCAGCAGGTTGGCGCAATAGACCTGTCCGGCCGGAGCTGGTGTCGCTGCCCCCGGGAACGTGGTGCACTGCGCAGCCAGAGGAGATGCGGCGGGTACGGTCGGCAACGTGTAGCAATTCACGTTGATATAGGTAAGCGCGTTCTGCTTCCAGTTTGAGTTAACCGGATTGCATCCCGCAATGATGTTCGGGAGCCCAAACTGGTCCGCGCCGCTGTTGCCGAGCCCCATCGGATCGTCCGCAATGATCGGTGTGGTCGGAACGCCAGTGTTCACGCTGAAGATTCCGCCCATTTCCCATCCGCCCAGCGCCTGGGTCGCAAACCCGTTTTGCAACTTCGGAACCGGAATATCCCACAGCCCGTTGATTGAGACGGAATGGCGCACATCGAAATCAGAAGGTCCATACCACGCTTTGGGGATCATCCATGGCGGTGAATTGAGAGCATTGGCAAACGTATCGCCGGCAATTGTCTGCGAATCATCATCTAAAGATTTCGCATACGTATAGGCGAACTGCGCCTGGAATCCATGGCTAAACCTCTTCTCGAGATTGACGTGTAATCCATTGTAATTGGACGAGCTGTTCCAGTAGATGTAACGAATAATTCCCAGGGCTTGGTTGACCTGCGCGCCTCCAGCCGGGAAAAGATAACCGGCGGAGGTTAGCGTCGGGATGGTCATATTGCCGTCATCACCGCGCATCAGCAAGTGCACACCGTGCGAGCCTACGTATCCAAGAGTCAAGGTCAGTGTCGGGTCAAGCTGTCGCTGAACGTTAAAGTCCCACTGCATCATGTAGCTTCGCTTGGGGTCGGTTTCAATGGTAGACGCGCTCAGCCGGCTTAGAGTTGAAGTTGCCAATAGTGTCTGTCCGTTGCCAGCCAGGAATCCACCGTTGGCTTGCAGCGGGCCGGGCTTATTGATGCTTTTGAAAATCATGAAGGGCGCGGCCTGATTTTGTTGCAACAGGAAATAGCCCGGCAGCGGCAGCACGTCATACACACCGAAGCCGCCGCGGACTGAAGTCTTGCCGTTGTGGAACGGATCCCATGCAAATCCCAGGCGCGGCTCGAAATCGCGCAAAGTTGGGTTTTTGTAATACGGCCCTACGCTGTCGCATACGGTGCCTGGTTGTGGAGCGACGCCGAAAGCGGTGACCGCACTGAACTGCGTCCCACACTGCATATTCGAAGGGGCGCTCGAGGCTGGATTCGGATCGAAGATGCTGACGAGGTTGCCAATCTTGCCCTGCGCATCCTTTAGGACGGTGGCCATTTCATACCTCAGTCCAAGGTTCAACGTTAGGTTTGGCCGCAAGCGCCAGTCGTCCTGAACATACACGCTGAATATTGTCTGACGCATTTCTCTTGGCGTCACCGTATTCGGTAAGCCAGCCTCAAAAGACTTCGGGCCGCAGATACTCCCCGGATTCGATGCACATCCGGCGTTTACCTGCCCTGCCGCTAAGAAATTCAGGAGACTGCCGAACTTCCATCGCCCGCCGGGCTCCTGAAATGCCTCGGGGTTATATTGTTCGCGCTCCACGCCGCCGCCGATCTTGATGGAGTGAGTTCCATGCGTCCAGTTCGCATCATCGTAGAACTGATAAGAGTTCCAGACGTGCAGGTAGTGTGATCCCGAGTTAATACCGCCGAAGTTGTCGGAAATGCCGCTCACCGTTACCCGTGGCGCGCTCTGTCCGAGAGTGCTCCCTAATGTCAGATCAGCCGCGGCCGGATTGACGGCCGTAGGTGTAAATTGATTGATCACATAATCACGGTTGTAGCCGACCCGCGCGGCATTCACAACGGTCGACCCAAACACGTGCGTCTCTTCCAAGGCGATCGTCTGGCGCCGAGTGTGGGAGAAAGTCAGCGTATCGTCCATCTTGTCCGGCTGCGTGTAGTCGGCATTATCGATCAGATACGACCCGAAGATATTGTCTTTATCCGTAATCTTGTGGTCGATTCGAAACGTGCCGAAGTCCTCCGGCACGTTCTGGACACCGGCAAAAACGAATTTTCCGGTGTTTCCGTTCACTCCCGTATTGGCATGCGGATACAACGCCAAAAGAGCCTTCGCATACGGGTTCAGCGTCACCGCACCAGTCGTCAGGAGCCCGGCGCGCGCGGCATCTGAGGGCACCGTCACGACGGTCGGAATTCCCTTGTTCTGGCGCAGGCCTTCGTAATCCACGAAAAAGAAGGTCTTGTCCTTGAAGATCGGTCCGCCCAGCGAGCCGCCGAACTGGTTGCGGCGGAAGGGCGGTTTGGGGCTGCCCGACAAAACGTCAAAGTAATCATTCGAATCAAGCGCGCTGTTCCTCAGGAACTCATATGCATCGCCATGGAAATTGTTCGTCCCCGATTTGCTGATGGCATTCACCACCCCGCCGGCTGAACGTCCGTATTCAGCCGAGAACCCGCCCGTCAGCACCGAGAACTCCTGAATCGCATCCACACCGAGCACCACCCCGATCACGTCGCCCGGCGCTGCATTCGCATAATCAACGACGCTGATGCCGTCGATGCGGTAGTTGTTGAATGTCGTCCGGCCCCCGGAGATCGTATATTCGGCGCCGAATCCGCGGTTGCCACGCGCCGAGGTGTCATAGCTCATCTGGTTTTCGATCCTGGCGACGCCGGGCTGAAGCGTTGCGAGTTGCGTCCAATCGCGCCCGTTCAGCGGCAACTCGCGCACTGTTTGGGATTCCACCTCACCGCTGAGGGTCGAGGACTGGAGTTGCACCGCCGGCGCTGCTCCAGTCACTTCCACCTTTGTTGTGGTCGCGCCAATCTGCATCTGCATGTTCAGTTGCTGTTGCGCGCCAACGGCGAGTTGCACGCCTCCCTGCACTGCGGTGCTGAAGCCCTGGGCCGTAACCGTCACTTCATAAGTGCCCGGCAGCAAATTAGGAATGGAATAGAAACCCGCCGAATCCGTCATCGCCTGGCGCGCGACTCCGGTCGCAACGTTCTTGGCCAAGACAGTTGCGTTGGGAACTACTGCTCCTGAGGGATCATTGACCGTGCCGGACAAAGTTGCGCCGGCAACCTGCGCATGCAACGGACTGCTGATCAAAACCGAAAGCGCAAACGCGACAGACAACAAAACCAGCACACTACGTTTCTTCGAAACACCTGTCATAACACACCCTCCGAATATTCAGACCCCTGGATTTTCTCTTGTGACCTATTCGCTCCGACCGTTCGACTGCAAAATCCCCTAACCTGAATGCACACAGATAACCTGTAAAAAAGCCCCAATTACACCCAAAATATGCGTGGCGGTTTAGCACCCTGAGAGCACGAATGTCAAGCGCAAATCAGCCAAAGCAGCAAAATAAACGGGTACCATACAATCCCGAGACACAAATGGATACACCTGCTCGATTTATTTCGATACGCTCTGCCCCTCGTTTCACAGTAGCTACACTCAAAATGAGCGTCCTGTCCGCCCACCGGCCTTTACTGCTCTGTCGGAACCCAGTGAGGCTCTCGGCACAACTTTTCCCTTGCGTAAAGCGCCCGGCACCCCGATGCTGGGGCACTCATGAGCGTGCTGCAAAATTCTTCGGTGAAACCCGTCGCGGCAAAGACGGCTCTCGCCGATTCGTCGCAATGGGCGGCCATCATCTGCGGCTGCATCGTGGGCTTCGCCTATTCCGCGAACTACACTAACCACGCCCCGCTCGCCATCCCGCTCATGCGCGAGTTCGGCTTCAACCAGGCGCTCGCCGGATTCCTCACCACCGGCATCTTCACCACGCACGCCCTCATGCAGATTCCCGGCGGTCATCTCGTTGACCGCCTCGGCGCCAAACGTGTGCTCGCCGGCGCCCTGGCCTGGGTGATGGTCGGCAATCTCGGACTGGCGTTTGCCGGCGCCTATTGGCAGTTGCTGGTCTGTAAAATCTTTACCGGTCTCGGCACCGGCGTCTGCTTCGTGGGGGGCGCGCGCTACGTACACGCTGCCGCTGTAGGCAGCAAGCGGCTCAATCTTGCGCAGGGACTGTTCGGCGGCTCCGTCCAGCTCGGCTCGGGCTTCGTGATTCTCGCCGTGCCGCGCCTCTACCTACTCGCCGGATGGCGCGCCACATTTTTTGTCTGCGGCGCAATGGCGCTCGCGGCGGCAATTATTTGGTTTGCTACCGCGCCCGATATCAGCCCCGGAAGCGCCCCGCCTGGGCGCTTCTCGGAGATGCTCTTCGCGCCGCAGCTCTGGCTGCTGGGCTTCGTGCAGATGGCCTCGTTCGGCCTTTCGCTGGTAGTCGGTTCTTGGGTAGTGGTCATGCTCACGCGTGTGTTGAGAGTCCCCGCCACCGAAGCCGGCCTCATCGGATCGCTCGTGCTCCTGCTCGGCATCTTCTCGCGTCCGTTCGGTGGAGTTCTGCGGCGGCACATGGGCATTCGCGCGATCTTCTTTGTCAGCTTGCTGATGATCGCAGTCGGGTGCTTCGCCTTTGTGCCGGTTTCGGTCTCGCTTGTCACCGCCGTCGGAGCCGTCGTGCTCATCGGCATTGGAGTCGGTCTGCCCTACGCCGGAATGTTTTCGCGCGCCGGCGCGCTCTTCCCCGGCCGAGCCGGAGCCGCTATGGGATTGGTGAATATGCTCGGGATTTTCATGATCCTCGGCGGCGCTCCCCTCGTCGGTCACCTCGCGGATTTGACCGGCAACTTCCGTGTAAGCTTCATCGCACTCGGCGGCTTTTCGCTGCTGGTTTGCCTCGCCGTTCCATTCATCCACAGCGCCGAACCCACCCGCCCCTAGTCTCCATCCGCCGTCATCACGAGCGCCGAAGCCACCCACCCCTCATCCCCGCTCGCTGTCATCACGAGGAAGTTCGCCGTCGTGTCAACGACGGCAGACAACGAGAGATCTGCGGTTGTTTTTCGGTCCGGATGCGACTGGCGCTTGTGCGGCCGCCTAACTGCGTGGCTCTTTACCGTAAGTCTTGGTAAACCCATTCCGCGCGTTCGTTACCGTAAACGTGCCGTCCTGCTGCGCGGTCAACTTGATCCAATACGCCTTTCCGTTATGCGCCGGCGGAGGCGGCGTCCCCGGCCCGGGCTGCGGCGCCTCGATTGGCTTGACGGGCATCGCGTTCGGCGCATCGTCGGTCGTATTCGCAATAAACATCCCCGGCTGCGTGTATTCCTGCCCGCTCAGGAGCGAGAAATGCAGTTCCCACAGATCCTCGAGCCCCGGCGAAGCATGCACCGTCTGCATCGTCTCCGGCTCGCCGCCTTTGCGCGTGCCGTCATTCATGATGGCCACGCGCGGATGCATCGCCCATACCATCACCGGCGAATTCGAGCTGGCCTGCCCGTGATGCAGCCCCAGCAGCACGTCCACCGTGCCCAGCCGGTTATTCGGGCACATCAGCTCGAACTCTTTGTTCTTGGTCAAATCGCCCAGATGCGCGGTGCGGAATTTTCCGTAATTAATGAAGACCGCCACCGACGCCGGATCCTCGGCATTGTTCTGTCCCGCTTTGTATTCCGCGCAATAAGGATTCGGCCCGCCCGCGCCTGGCATGCCCTTGATGATCTCCCCCGCCGCAGCCACCACCGTCACCTCCACGCCGCCCAGGCGAATCTTGTCGCCCGGCTTGGCCACGGTGTGTTTCGCGCCGGCAATAATCTTCGGATAAGTGTTGTTGATGAAATCATCCGCCGCCTGCCCCGGCTGCTGGTTCGGCCCGTGGTCGATGAACTCTTTGATCGGAATCTGCGGAGCCAGCGCCGCCAGCCCGCCGAAATGGTCACCGTGCCAGTGCGTGATGATCAGGTGATCGATCTGCTTCAGCCCGGCGTCGCGCGCCGCCTCCATGATGCGTCCCGCGTCGCGGTCGGCGCCCGGCGGCACGTTGCCCGTATCCATCAGCAGCGATTCGCCCGTCGGCGAAATGAAAAGCGTCGCATTGCCGCCCTCGACGTCAATCACGTAAACCTCGAGCCCTTTCCTCGCCTGCGCCTGTGCGCCCATCGCGCAAAGCGCAAACGCCAGCAACCCAACTACCGTGCGCATCGCATTCGCTCTCATATTCATGATCATCTCCGCGAGTCCTTCTTGGCCGCGTAGCGTAGCACGAGGGTAGAGTTTGCGCGGAAAAAGGTTTATAGTCCGCCATAAGGTCCAAAGGCTCCCGCACGCAGACAACTTCTGGAGGTTCAAATGAGAAATCGGCCATTTTTCTCTTTGGCGTTCTCATTGGGCTCTCTGGCGCTGACGGCGGCGATACTGTGTGCCGCGACGTTCGTCGCGGCTCAAACGCAATCGCCCGCGCCCGCAAAAGCCGATACAAAGCCGGCCGCCAAACCTGACGCAAAAGCGCCGGCAACCAAAAGCGCCTGGGTCATGCCGCGCACCGCGGACGGCCATCCCGATCTGCACGGCTATTGGACCAGCCTCAGCTATACGCCCATGGAGCGCCCCGCCAAGTACGGCAACCGCGAGTTCCTCACGGACGAGGAGACCCAGGAACTCTTCAATGCCGGCGTGAAGGGCTCGTTCGATGGCGCCGCCGGCACCGGCGACGCGGAAAACGATCCCACCTCCGCCGACTATGATTTCAAAACTTACGGGCTCGAGCCGTGGCAAAACGGCGTGCGGCCCAACCACCGCACTTCTCTGGTCGTCGACCCTCCGAGCGGCAGAATTCCGCCGCTCACCCCCGCGGGCGAGGCCCGGCGCAAGGCCGCGCGCGGAGCCTACTTCACGGCTGAAGAAGGCAACTGGCAGGGCACCGTCCACGCCGACGTGGCCCAGGATTTGGGCGTGGGCGTGACCTGCGTCGCGCTGCACGGCGGCCCGCCGATCATCCCCGGCGGCTACAACAGCGGCCTGATGATCGTGCAGAGCGCTGATTCCATCGTGATTCAAACCGAATATGGCAGTGAAATCCGTGTCATCTCTATGACCGGGCAGCATCCCGCCGCGAATATCCGCCAGTGGCATGGCGACGGACGCGGTCATTGGGAAGGCGACACGCTGGTCGTGGAGACCACCAATTTCCGCCCGGAGAATGTCTATCGCAACGCCAACGCCGATACGCTGAAAATCACCGAATATTTCACGCGCATCGACGCCGATACCATCGAATACAAATTCACCGTGGATGACCCCTCGACCTGGACGCGGCCCTGGTCGGCCATCGTGCCGTTGAGTTCGGTTCAAGGGCCGCTGTGGGAATACGCCTGCAGCGAGAGCAACAACGACGCCATCCAGATCATGGTCGGCGCCCGCAACGCCGAAAAAGCCGCCGCCGAAAAGCCCTCGTCGGAAAAGAAGTCTCCGTCCGGCATCCCCATCTCCCAAGCCAAATGACGATGCGACCAGCATCGTCATTCAAAACCCGGGGTCCTCGGCGTGCGCTGCTTTTGCGCACGCTGGGGTGGGAATCCGGCCGCATTCTGGACGGTGGTGAGGGATCTGCTTTTCGTTATTTCTGGCTCCCCTTGTAGCCCACGGCGTCGGCTCGCTCTTAACGTAGCGCCGGGCTTCAGCCCGGCATTCTTTCCTCGCCTGAAAATTTACTGCCGCGCGCCGCTTCGCGACCGCTGCCGGACTATTCGCGTCGCGTGAGGCGTTTACTCGCTGTCATCACGAGCGCCGAAGCCTCGGGGTCCTCAACGCGTGCCGCTGCTGCGCGTGTTGGGGTGAGGAGCGCGAGGGATCTGCAGTTCGAGCCATTACGGTCGATGTATAGGCCTTTCCGCATTCACCAGCTTCAAGGCTTCGCCCATGGCGGTTAAGACCGCAGAACTTAGAACTCACAAACCGGAAAATCCTTTGCGTTAATTGAGAGAGAACAGGCATCTTGCCTGCCGTGTCCTTTGCTTCGGTGAAATGTGCCGCGGAGGTTATGAGATCCGCTGCATCTAACCGAGTGTGATTCTGAAAAGGGGAAAGTTTATGAATGATACCGGAGACAAAGTTGCCTTTCTTACGGGAGCGTCAAGCGGCATTGGTCATGCCTCCGCTATGCTTTTGGTGCGGAGCGGATTTCAAGTGTTTGCCGGGGTTCGCACGCCCGAGGACGGGACGAAGCTCCAAGCGGAAACAGGAAATCGTCTCGTTCCTTTAAGAATCGATGTCGCTGACGCCCGCTCGGTTAAAGCCGCCGCGGAAGAAGTGACCGCAAGGCTTCAAGGGCGGGGCTTAAATGGTTTGGTCAATATCGCAGGAATAGGAATTTCCGGACCCGTCGAGTACGTGGCGCCCGATGATCTTTACAGAATTTTTGAAGTCAATGTGTTCGGCCAGATTGCGGTCACTCAAGCCTTTCTTCCATTGATTCGCAAAGCGCGCGGCCGAATTGTGAACATAAGCTCGGTCGGCGCGCACATTGCCATTCCCTTTGGCGGTGTCCTCGGCGCCTCCAAGAGCGCCTTTGGTTCGCTCAGTGATGCCTTGAGATTGGAGCTTCGTCCCTTTGGCATCCATGTCTGTGTGATTGAACCGGCTTCAATTCGGACGCCAGCCGTGGAGAAGACGCTGGGACATGTAGAAGAGGTAATTCGCCGACTTCCACCCGAAGGTGCGCAGCGCTACGGCAACATGCTGAGAAACTTTACGAGAATCGCTTATGCCAGGGAAAAGAACGGAAGCCCGCCCGAGGTCGTGGCAAGGGCCGTTCGTCACGCGCTGACGGCTCGGCGACCTCGCATTCGCTATGTCGTGGGCAAGAACGCCAAGCCGCTCACGATTCTGCCGAGATTGCTTTCCGATCATTTGCTCGACGCGCTAGTGGCACGGATATTTGGCTTACCCTCTTTTACAAGTGGGCCATAGTCCTGGACGCGATACCGCTCGCCGCGAATATCTTAATCACAAGAATGGCGTAGGTAAGTGGAGGGACTTCAATGAGCGCAGGCGACAAGTTCGGTCGCACTTCCGAGGTAATCGACGTCGCGGTTGCCGGTGGCGGCCCGACCGGGCTATGGCTAGCCTGTGAGCTGGCGCTGGCGGGTGTGCGTGTCGTCATTGGGAGAGTGATCTGTTTGGCGGTGCGGGCAACAGTCACGTGGCCACGTTGGTGGAGAGCTATTCGCGTTTTGCCATGCTGGTGAAGGTGCCGGCAAAGATACCGCTGCTGTCGTCTCCGCGCATACAACCAACAGGATCGCGCCCAATCGCGGATTAAGAGCTTCGAGATTTCCTCATGGAACGTATACTACGAACTCGGACTTCGACATGAAGCTTTCGTTTGTCCAGCCACGGCCCGAATTGCAGCCTTTCATTGAGTCCTTTTGGGTATTCCGAAGCGCGGTGGGAATGCCGCAGCAGGATACAAGCATGGCGGCGCCGAACGGATGCGCTAAGCTCATAATTCCCTACCAGAACTCGTTGGTTTCCATTGGTGATGGGTGCACCAATGTAAATCAGGAAGGAGGACTATATTTCGTTGGCAATAGAGACTCTCAGGCCTTGATCCATTCCACGGCACGAGAGACCGGCTTCGTGGCGATAGAGTTTTCGCCTTGTGGTGCATTTCCGTTTTTTAGAATGCCAATGGAGAAAATGACCAACGGCCTGTTTGATGCCGAGACGCTTTTCGGTAGATGGGGTCGCGAAGTAAGGGAAGCCCTCGGCAATCTCGAAAAAGTGGACGAGAAGGTCAATTTTATCCAAGAACGATTGGTGATGCTGATGCGCAAGTCTGCAAGACAAAATGCCATTATCGAATATTGTGTGCGCTCCTTGAGGTTATCGTGTGGCCGCATGGCCATCGGAGAATTGGAACGGAGAACCGGGTACTCACGACGATACTTGGACCTGCTATTCAACGTGCACGTCGGGATCTCGCCCAAGGTCCTGGCGGGAATTTTTCGTTTCCAGAGGTTTTACCGAAAATGGGCCCAAGGGCAGCCTTACGACGTTTTCAAGGAGGAACTATACGACTACTACTATGACCAGGCCCACTTCACCAGGGAATTCAAGAAGATGACCGGTTACTCTCCACGTAAATTTACCCTCGAAGTCTCCAACGAGTTTGGACGGCGCCTTTCTCTGAAATAGTACTTCCCATTTTTACAATAGAAACCTCCTGATCGTTGCCAAGATGCCTCCGCGGCAGTCACGGAAAGGAGACATCCATTTATGGACCATCTTTCAAATTGGATCGAAATCCCCGTTTTTGATATGGAGCGCGCAAAGAAATTTTACAGCGAGCTACTAGCTGTGGCCTTGAACGAAATGCGTCTGGGCGCAAATGACTATGCCCTCATCGACGTAAAGGACAGATTTAACACGGGCTGTCTGGCGAAAGGTGACGGATATGTGCCCAGCATGCAGGGCGTCGTCGTATACCTAAATGGCGGGGACGACCTCTCCGCAGTCCTGGCGCGGGTCACTAAGGCGGGAGGAAAGGTGGTGTTGCCGAAGACGTTCCTTTCCAAGGAAGCTGGTCACATCGCCTATTTGGTGGATACAGAAGGCAACAAGATCGGCCTTCACAGTATGGATTGAGCACGGCTCGGCTATTCCGTCACCAGAGGAGAACATCGAAATGAAGCGGCATTTTCTGATCAAGCTGATTCCACCGAGGCCTTCCTTTGCTCAGGACATGACTGCCCAGGAAAGGCAACTGATGCAGGAACATGTGGCGTACTGGACCAAACTAGCTGAAACGGGAGTTGCGCTCCTTTTTGGTCCGGTAGCTGATCCGGCAGGTTCCTACGGAATTGGAATTGTTGAAGTTGAGGAAGAGCATGTTGCTGATCTAACTGGAAACGATCCAGTAACTACTTCGGGGTGCCAGTTCAAGCATGAGTCATATGTCATGCCTCAAGTGATTGTGTCGAAGCAGCTACGAAGAGAATAGCGAGTATAAAGAGGCAGTGGCGAAGGACGCTATGAATTAGCAGAGGGCGCTGAGCCTGTGAAAAAGAGTGAGGACTCCAACGCAAACAAGACTAACCCGTAGAGACCGTGGGGATGCGTAGTGTCCTCACTTGAGATTCCTAACGTCCCAACAGCGACAGCGGCAGCGACAACAAAAGCCATCCAAAGTATGGATCCGACTGCTAAGAATACACGGTGGGTTCTGGAAGTTGCTCCTCGTCCTGGTAACGCTGTCCGGCGTTGACCTTTGGCAACTTTGGCCGAGGATCGGAGGCCATCCGTATGTCTCATTAGACCCGCACACTCCTTTCGCTAACAGTTTTACGTTCAAAACAATAGCGTCTACTCCATCGACGACGTTGAATCGCGCTGCATGGCGGTTATGTTTGGCCTTTTCGGCAACGCACAGATGTACCAGACTTTGGTTATCGCCATCGTGACCACCTATAAAGCGCCAATCTCCGGGCTCAGTGTTATGCCGCCACTTTCAAGGGCGAGGCAGTCTATGGTGGTATGTTTGGACGTACGCCGGAGGGGATAGCTGCCCCCGTATTGCGGCAAACAGGCTTCCGTCCCTTCGCCAGCTCCCGCGAAATTAGGACACTATCCGGAGCGGGGCTGCGGCCCTGAGACGCGAATTTGACCGCCACGGTAAAATAGATGCAACGCTCGCGAAATGACGATGCGACCAGCATCGTCATCCCGAGCGAACACCGTGAGCCGAGGGACCCTGGGAACTTGCAATCGTGCACATCGTGCGCAGCCGGTCTCGCCGAAAACGAATCCCACAAAGCGGCGAGACAAAGCAGAATCATCTTTTTCGAACGAGTTGCTCGCTAAACTCCCTCGATTTTCTCTGTGCACTCTGTGCCTCGGTGCGCTCTGTGTTGAATTCCGGCCTTATCTCGCAACTCTCATGGAATCATATCGTTTGCATGCGCGCGAGAAATAAACCTCAGCGAATCATATCCTTATGTGAAAAGACCGGGTGGGGTGTCGCCCGTATCGATCGCCGATTATCTTAATCGATTCGCGATCTTCTTTAGAATGCGCACTTACAGGAAAAGGGGGAGGGGGTGAGCACGTCTAATGCGGGCGAAGTTGGATAAGACGGCCAGCGATCACGACGGGATTGGTCCGGAGACGTTTCGGTTTTTTCGGGAACTGGCGCGGAACAACACGAAGACCTGGATGGACGCCAACCGCGAGCGCTATCAGAGCGCGGTGGTCGAACCGATGCGCGGGCTGCTTGCGCGGCTCACTCCCGCGGCGCTGAAGCTTTACGTCGGCTTCGACGTCTGCGGACGCACGGGCGTGAACTTCTCGCGCATCAACCGCGACATCCGCTTCGCCAAAGACAAGACGCCGTATCGGCCGCAGATGTATCTCTTCTTTCCTGATGGCGGCGGGAAGAGCCCCCGGCCGGGGGAACTCTACGTCGGCGTGAACGCGAAACTGGTCACGGCGGGCTTCCGTGTTTACTTCGACGGCAAGACCAAAGCTGCCGCGCTCGGCGCGCGCACGGCGCAGGCGCCGAAATGGTGCGCGCAGCAGAGGCGGCGCATCGGGCGCCAATTCGAGAGCTACTGGTACTCGATGGAAAAGGGCGCCTGGACCAAAAACGACGGCTGGCCGGTCACTCCGGAAGAGTGGAAAAAGCTGAAGGCCTGGGTCGTGCGCAAAAAGCTGGCGCCTGCGGCGGCTTCGCGGCCCGACTTTGCGAAATACGTGGCGAAGATTTTTCGCCAGGTGATGCCGCTCTTTAGTTTTATTGCTGGTAATCGGTGAGCTTGCGTGCCAGTGATCCCATGCCGGGCTGAAGCCCGGGCGCCACATAAGGGGCGATGCAAAAGCAGATCCCTCGCGCTCCGGCGCTCGTGATGACAACTTGTGGGAGAAGGCGTTTCGGTAGCACAGCCATTCTTGCCTGCGAGCGACAGATAATTCCGCAGAGGGATTCCTCGGAGGCCAAGGCGCAAACCCGCTCGGAAGGACGACATTGGGGCGCGGGCGATTTTGGTGCTGCTGTTTCGCTTGGTGTGTAAGGCGATGCCGGGCTGAGGCCCGGCGCTACATAACGGCAGATGCCTCCCGCAGCGCTAGAGCGCGTCGCGCAGGCGCATCCAGTAATAACCGAGCCAGCCGAGCCAGCGCTGCCAAAACGTGAGGACGGGCGCCCGCTGGATGCGATCTACTTTGCGAAAACTTTTCGGCACTTCAAATAATGCCGGATCGAGCGGGATAGTGGCGATTTCGGTGACGTGCATCTCGTTTGCAGGCAACATCCGCTGCCCCGCCAGAATGGCTCCTGAAGCGTCCAGCAGGTGATGGGACCGCTTCGTCTCGACAGCGAAGCCGGTTTCAGGTTTGCCAACATTTTTGTAGCTGGGCACGGGAGGGAGGTAGCGCTCGCCGGGTTTGCGCGGCGCGCCGCCGACAAGCACGGCGAAGGAGTTGGCCGCCCCTGGCACGCACGAAATAGAAGTGTCGAGATCGATATACCAGCCGTCGGTCACGTTTTCCTGCGGGAGCGTCCCGGAATCGCCGATCGGAAGCTGTTTCACCGTGGTGATGACGTGACGTGCGGTGTGGCCGAACATCTGCTTGCGTTCGCCGCTATCGTTCGTGGTGGTCTCGATGAGCAGTGTGGGCGTGGAGGGCGGTTCCCCGACTAACTTTTTCAGGGCGGCGGAGCGCGCTTCGATTTGTTCTTTGGACGGCGGCTTCGGAATCGGCATCGACGTGAATTCGTGTGCGTCGGCGCTGAGGGTATAGATTTCGTTGCTATCGCAGCGCGTGATGGTGACGATGGGAGGCGCAGTCACGTATACGACGGGACCTCCGCCGCGCGGACGCAAAGGCTGAAGGAATTGCCGTCGCTCTTCGACGCGCTTGCGGTCGTTTTCGATGTAGGTGATGGTGTCGCCGCTTAGCGGAGAGCTATAGTGCGTTTTGATTCGCAGTCCGGCGGCGCGCGGCGCAGTTTGTGCGAGCATGTCTATATACGCAAAGGAAATGGCGAGAACGAGCACACCAAGGCACAGCATGGCAAGCGAATGCCGAGCGCGATTGCGGCGGGCTCCGCCTGTGCCGCGCGTGCCTACACTCATGGGCTCACCGTACGCCGCCGCGCAGGTTGGTGTCAACGCGAGGCCGCCGCGGCTTCGCGCGCCTGAAGGTCAGCGCCGCAGGAAGTACACGGGGCGAGTGCCGGTGCCAGCGCGAACAAATCGCGGCGGGTGAACTCGACGCCAGCGGAATCGCCGATTACACTGAGCTGCTACAGGCAAGCATGAAGAAACGACAGGTTGGGGGCCACTTCAATAGCAGACATCATCGGAAAAGCGGAACAGGCCGTTTGCGCAACGGATCCATCTGATCGCAAAAACACGAGAAAAGATTGGCAAAAACGCGTGCGGCGGTTGCGCGGCCGCATATCCGCGATAGTGAGAGCACGCGTCCCGGGACAGATCGCAAGCTCGATGGCCGTTTTGATGATTGCGGTCGGAGCCGTTTGCGGGCAAGCCGCGGGTCAAGCGCGTTCGGTTGCGCGGGCCGGATCGGCCGGACAAGTACAAACGGCAGGGCAAACTGGAGGGCAAACGGCTGCCGAATCGCAGCTGCAATCGGGAGCCGCGCAGGCTTCTTCACAGGCTGGCGCGACAGCCGATCCGGATACGCCCGCTTGGGTTCATCCTGTCGACGAGCTGAACGAAATATTGCCGCGCTGGCTGCGCATTGGCGGAGATTACCGCGATCGCTTCGAGGGGCCGCAAGGCGTGGGCTACACGCCGACACATGATGCTTACCTGCTGGACCGCCTGCGCGTAAACGCGGAGGTTCAGCCGAAATCATGGCTGCTCTTCTACGGTGAAGTGCAGGACGCGCGGATCTTTTTCAACGACCACGTCGCCACCAGCGTTTCCGATGAGGACACGTGGACTCTATGGCAAGCCTATTCGCAGCTAGGGAATTCGACTTCGAGTTGGGTGGACGTGCTGGCCGGGCGGCAGGTGCTGCGGTTTGGCGATGAGCGCGTGATCGGGCCTTCGCCGTGGAACAACGTCGGCCGGACGTTTAACGTCGTCCGGCTGGACCTGCATCATCCCGGATTCAAGGTGAGTATATTCTCCGCGGCCGTGGTGCCGGCCGGGAACACTTTTTTGCACGGCACCATTCCTGGCGACGACCTGCACGCCATTTACGCGAGCTTCGAAAGCGTCGTGCCGCACGCCGTGTTCGAGCCCTATGTTATGTGGCATGTTGCGCCGGGGAATTACGGCTTACCGGAAACTGTCGGCCGAGGTCACCTGAACGAAGTCACCGCCGGCCTGCATCTCAAGGGCACGCTGCCGCGCAATTTCGACTATGACACCGAATGGGACGGGCAGACCGGCACGCTGGGTACCGATTCGATTGGCGCCTGGGCGGGCTATGTGGGATTCGGGAAAAGATTCGCGGCAGCCGCTCTACGCCCGCGAATCTTCGCCGAGGCGAATGTGGCTTCGGGAACGAAGAATCTCGCGGGCACTCACTGGAGCACGTTCGATCAGCTCTATCCTTCCAATCACGATAAGTACGGCTTTGCCGACGTCGCCGGGCGCAGGAATCTCGAGCAAACGCGCGCCGGCGTGGAAGAAGTCCTTACGGCAAAATGGAGCATTCGGCAGGCCTTCGAGGGCCTGTGGCTTTTCACTTCCGGGGACAACTTTTATGCTTCGAGCGGAGCGATTTCCGTCGCGGCGCATCCCGGCGCGAATCGGCACATTGGCAACGAACTTGATCTGACCAGCACATACGAGATCGACAAGGGTCTGCACTGCGGATTTGGTTATGCGCGGCTTTTTGCGGGGGCATTTTTGAAAACGGCATCGCAGGGGCACGACTACGGTTACCCGTATGCGTACGTGGAGTACAACTTCTTGCGCGGCGCGCAGTGAGCCCCGGGCGGGAATCGTGTGTCTGCCCCGGATTACAGCGGGTGTGATATAAGGGCGCATTGACGGCAAGGCGAACAGCAAACCAGATCCCTCGGCTGTCGGACCTCGTGATGCCATAAGCGGGAGGATGCGATGAAATCATCCAAAGCGAATTCGGAGATTGAGAGCCGGCCGAGCAAGCTCGGACGGCGCGAGTTCATGCGGCTGGGCGCCGGTGCGGCCGCGGGGGCGGCAGGCGGCGTGGCGCTGACCGCGCTGAATTCGCGCGCGACAGTGCAAGCGAACTCCGTGCCGGCGTCACCGGCAGCGCAACAGGCGGCTGCGTCGGCGGACCACGGCGTGCCCTGGTGGGCGGCTCGGCCGGCGGGCGGCAAAGTTGGCAAGCCGGAAGCGATCGACTTGCACTCGCATTGGTCGCCCGAGCCCTACGATAAGGCGCTCGCGGCGATGGGACATCCGCTCGCGAATCCATATCCGCTCGACTACGATCTCGACAAGCGCCGCCAGTGGATGGATGAACACGGCGACTTGATGCACTGCCTGACGCTTTCGGGCGCGATGCCGTGGTCGCGCGTGACGCCCAAGCAGGGCGCCGAGCTCGCCAAGATCATTAACGACACCGGCATTCAGGTGCATATGAAGTATCCGGATCGCTTCG
Source organism: Candidatus Acidiferrales bacterium (assembly GCA_035650755.1). Classification (GTDB taxonomy): domain Bacteria; phylum Acidobacteriota; class Terriglobia; order Acidiferrales; family UBA7541; genus Palsa-189. The sequence goes on along the minus strand of DASRHB010000029.1, from coordinate 133,431 downwards.
TCGTGGGCATCGAGCTGCCAGTGAAAGATCCCGAACTTGCCCTCAAGGAACTCAACCGCGTGGCCAGGCAGCCCGGCGTGAGCGCCGTGCACCTGCCGGATTCAGTCGAGCGGCACGACTATATTTTCGACGTGAATTTTGCGCCGGTGCTCGCGCGGCTGCAGGAGCTGAACCTGCCGATCATTTTTCACCAGATGGATGGCGTGCCGAATAGTTATGGCGGCGACCGCACCGTTGGTCCGCCCAACCTGGCAGCGGGAATTGACGCGCCGATCGAGCACACGTTTCTCGCGACGAAATTCATCTACACCGGCACGCTCGACAAATATCCGAATCTGCAGATGGTCCTGCCGCATGCGGGCGGCGCCTTCCCGTATCTCGCCGGGCGCGAGGAGCATTTCCTGTTTCACATGACCGACCACAGCACGAAAATTCAGCATCCCTTCCGCGATTACTTGCGGCGCTTCCACTACGACTATCTGATCTACTGGCCGGAGGCGTTCCGGTTCCTGATGACCATGGTGGGATCGGATCGCATCGTGGTGGGCACGGATAATTTTGCAGCGAAGGACGTGGAGTATCCGACAGCCGTGCTCGATCAATTCAAGCTCCCGCCGGCTGACCGCGAACGCATCCTCAACGGCAACGCCAAACGCTTGCTGCACGTTTAGGTGCTAGCGCACGGGTGTTTACCGCGCGGACCCTGCGGACGTGGGGTCTGGTGAGCGCTCGTGCGCGATTGCAAAAAAAGCAGATTCCTCGGTCGCCGATGAAAATCGAGCAACGCAAACTACGCTGCACATGGCGACCTCGGAATGACAATTGTCATTTGTGGGCGGCTTGGCACAGCCATTACTGATTGGTCGCCTTCACTGTTTCCGTGCGGCCGATGTCTGCCGCACATCCTCTAGCGCCCTTGCGGCCAGCACCCCTGCGGCTGAGGAGGTGAATGGCAACGGCAGCGGCACCTGAAAGCGCGACCAAAGGCAGCAGCGCCAGCGAAAATTTTCCTGTCGCGTCTTTGATGAAGCCCATCACGTAAGTCGTTCCGAAACCGGCGAGATTGCTGAGCGCGTTGATTTGCGCGAGGCCGGCGGCCGCGGCGCTCGCGGAGAGCGCCTCGGTGGCGACGGCCCAGACAGGTCCTTTGCCCGCATAGATTCCGACGATGGCGAGGCACAGGATGACGATGGTAGAGAAAAGCGAATCGAACACGAGCGCCGCAGCCAGGCTGAATGCCGCCAAAACCAGGGGAAGCGACGCGTGCCAGATGCGCTCGCCGGTTCGGTCGGAGCGGCGGCCCCACCAGATCATGATCACCGAGGCGAGGGCAAAGGGAATGGAGTTCAACAGGCCGGTTTGCAGATTGGTGAGGCCATAGGATTTGATGATCTGCGGCTGCCAGAGCTGCAAACCGCTGCTGACGGCCGTGCTTCCGGCCAGGGCGACGCTGAGCAAGAGCACATCCCTATTCCACAGAACCTGCCAGATGGTTTGGCGCGGCGCGAGCCGCCCGGTATGCGTTTCAACGGCGAGGGCGTTGACCAGCCAGTTGCGTTGCTCGCGATCGAGCCAGTTTGCCTCCGGCGGCCGATCGGTGAGCACGACGAGACACGCGAGACCCAGCAGAATTGCGGGAGCGCCCTCGAGAATGAACATCCATTGCCAGCCCCGCAGACCAAGCAGGCCATCGATTCCAAGCAGAGCCGCTGAAATCGGCGAGCCGAGGAAACTCGATACGGGGATAGCCACCGTAAAGATGGCGATGATGCGCGCGCGATAATTCGCGGGAAACCAGTAGGTGAGGTAAAGAATTACGCCAGGGAAGAAACCGGCTTCGGCCGCGCCCAGCAGCAGGCGCATGGCGTAAAACGAATGCGGCCCGCGGATCAGCGCCATTCCGGCGGCGAGAAATCCCCAGGTGACCATGATGCGAGCGATCCAGCGGCGAGCGCCCACTTTTTCCAGCAGAAGATTACTGGGCACTTCACAGACAAAATAAGAGACGAAGAAAAGCCCGCCGCCGAGGCCGAAAACGGTGGGCGACAGATGCAGATCGCCGAGCATTTGGAGCGCGGCGAAGCCGAGATTTACGCGATCGACGAAGGAGATGAAGTAGCAAAGCGCCAGGAAAGGAACAGTGCGCAGGGCGACGCGCCGAATCGTGCTGGATTCAACGGAGCTTTGAGCGCCTGATGCGGCCGGGGCCGTCATTGAGGATGGTCAGTGGCGTCTGGTCTTGGCTCGCGCCACGGTTGAAACGGCAGCAGACTTGGTTTTTTCGAAAGCATTGACGGGCGCGAGCCGGGATTTTACATTTTCCAGCGCTCAGTTGACACATTGTACCGATGGTGAGGACACGTGGAGACTTGCGCGCCACCTGACCCGCATACAAAAGTTCCGCGATTCGTGATGCCCCCGCTGGCCTGCGATGCGCATTGTCATGTTTTTGGTCCGGCGGCGAAGTTTTCTTATAGCGCAGACCGCGCCTACACGCCTCCCGATGCGCCCAAGGAACGGCTGGCGGCGCTGCACCACATTCTCGGCATCGAGCGAGCAGTGATCGTTCAGGCGAGTTGCCACGGCACGGATAATCGCGCAACGCTGGATGCGATTGCCACGAGCGGCGGCCGATATCGCGGGATCGCGATCGTGGACGACAAGTTCACCGACCGCGACTATGCTCTGTTGCAGGAAGGCGGCATTCGCGGCGTCCGATTTAATTTTGTCAAACATCTCGGCGGCATGCCGGACATGAACGTTTTCCGGCGCGTGGTCGAACGGATCCAGCCGCTGGGCTGGCATCTGGTGGTGCACCTGGACGCCGCGGACATCGTCGAACTTGGGGAAATTTTCCGCAAGCTCACTTTGCCTTTCATCATCGATCATATGGGACGCGTGAAGGCGGCTGGCGGCCTCGGGCAGCCGGCATTTCGCGCGCTGCTCGAGCTCATGAAGCTCGAGAACTGCTGGGTCAAGGTGTGCGGCTCGGAGCGAGTTTCAAGCGCAGGTCCTCCCTTCCTGGACGCGGTGCCGTTTGCGCAGGCGCTGGTCACCGCAGCGCCGCATCGTGTGCTGTGGGGGACCGATTGGCCGCATCCGAATATCGCCCGGCACATGCCGAACGATGGCGATCTGGTGGATCTAGTGCCACTTATAGCCCCCACTGAGGAACTCAGGGAGAAGGTTTTGGTCGAGAATCCGGCGAAGCTTTACGATTTCAGGGGGTGACTAGCGCCGGCAAAAGCGTAAGCTGGTGGTTGATCAACCTTGGCGTGAGCTGATTTGACGGGTCGCTGGGCCATGCGGAAGAGTCAGGAGCGGGGTTGAATAGGTCCGACGAATCTGATACAAGAGTATCTTCCCTAGTTCCAGAGTTTAATTCCATGAGACAGCTTCGTAATGCAAACGGAAGGACATCATCAGTTGTCCTCCCCGGCCTGGAAAAAGCTCCCACCGGAATTCAGGGCCTGGACGAAATCACAGGCGGCGGCTTGCCGCGTGGGCGCACAACAATCGTATGCGGCGGTCCCGGCTGCGGAAAGACCATGGTCGGGCTGGAGTTCCTGGTGCGCGGGATCGAGGAGTACGGGGAGCCGGGGGTTCTGCTCGCTTTTGAGGAGACGCCGCAGGAGATGACGCGAAACGTGGCGTCGCTGGGCTTCGATCTGGAAGGGTTCGTCCGCAGGAAGAAACTGTCGCTGGATTTCCTGCCCGTTGAGCCAAGTGAGATTCAGGAAACCGGCGATTACGATCTTGAAGGGCTCTTCATACGGCTTCAGCACGCCGTCGATTCGGTAGGTGCAAAGCGGGTCGTGCTCGATACGGTGGAAGCGCTTTTCTCAGGATTCTCGAATACGGCGGTTCTGCGAGCGGAATTGAGGCGGCTTTTCCGCTGGTTAAAAGAGCGCAACCTTACCGCGGTGATCACCGCGGAGCAGGGCGAGGGGACGCTGACGCGCTATGGGCTCGAGGAATATGTTTCCGACTGCGTGATCCTTTTGGATCATCGAATTCACGACCAGATTTCAACGCGCCGGCTGAGGGTCGTCAAATACAGAGGAACGAGTCACGGCGCCGACGAGTACCCGTTCCTGATCGACGACACGGGTATTTCGGTCCTGCCGCTTACTTCGCTCACACTGAACCATAAAGTGTCCGCAGAACGTGTTGCCACCGGCGTGGCAGATCTTGACGTGATGATGCAAGGCAAGGGCTATTATCGTGGCAGCAGTATTCTGGTTAGCGGCACAGCGGGAACAGGCAAGACGACGCTGGGTTGCCACTTTGCCGAAGCCACCTGCCGCCGGGGCGAACGCTGCCTGTACGTGGGATTCGAGGAATCCACCGATCAGATGTTCCGAAACGCGGCTTCGGTAGGAATCGACCTGAAGAGCTATGTAAAAAAAGGCTTGCTCATCCATGAAGCATGGCGGCCGACGCAATACGGCGTGGAGATGCACCTCCTCAAGATTCACAAATTGGTGGAACGGGTGCGGCCGCATGCCATCATCGTGGACCCGATCAGCAACCTGATCGGCGGCAGCACGCACCGTGATGTGCGTTCGATGCTCGTCCGGCTGGTCGACTTTCTCAAGGGTAAAGGAATCACGGCGATGCTCCTGAGCCTGACGCGAGGCCTCGATCATCTGGAGATCACCGAGGAACATATTTCGTCGCTGATCGACACGTGGATACTGCTGCGGGATATCGAACAAAGCGGCGAAAGGAACCGCTGCTTGTATGTATTGAAGTCGCGCGGCATGGCGCATTCCAATCAGCTTCGCGAATTCGTTATCACCGATCGAGGCATTCGGCTGCTGGCGCCCTACCTGGGCGCGGGACAGGTATTTACCGGGTCGGCGAGGCTGGTTCAGGAAGCGAAGGACGCGGCGGAAGCGCTGGCGCGAAAGCAAACGATCGAACACAAGCAAAATGAATTGCGAGCGAAGCGCCAGGAACTGCAGGAGCGGATCCAGAATCTGCGCGCCGAATACCAGGCTGAAGAAAAAGCGATGGAATTACTGATTCAGCAAGCGGAAAAGGTGGAATCACGTTTCGAGCAGGACACAGAAGAGATGGTCAGCAGCCGTCGTGCAACCGCGAGGGGGCCGGAGAGACAGAACCGACGGCATGCAAACGGAGCCCAGTCATGAAGAGCAAGGCGAACAGTAACGCGGCCAAACAGAAGCGTGACATTCTTGAACTGCGGCTTTACGTCGCCGGACAGACGCCCAAATCTCTGGCGGCGCTCGCCAATCTCAAGCGTATTTGCGACGAGCACCTGAAAGACCAGTACCGGATCGAAGTCGTCGATCTGGTGAAGCATCCGCAGTTGGCGCAGGGAGACCAGATCCTGGCTATCCCGACCCTGGTGCGCCGCGTTCCCAAACCACTCCGCAAAATTATCGGCGATCTCTCGAATACGGAGCGGGTGCTGGTGGGGCTCGATATACGTCCGACAGCATCCGGAATGGCCGACGCAGAGAGCGCATAATCAGTAGCAAAACGCAGCTAGCCTGAAGCCAGCGTCTTCGGCAAAAATACGTCTCAAAACAAGAATCGAAGAAGAGGAACCATGGCAAACTCCCCGTCAACATCCCCCGCAGCGGAACCCAGACCGAGAAGGAGACTCCAGCAGCCCGAGGCCGGAGAGATCATCGAAGCCATTCATGAAGGCAGAGTAGACGCCGTGCTGGTCGATAGCCTTTCGGGAGAACGGGTCTATGCCATGCACCCGTTTGAGGCATTCGAAGAGCACAATGAAATCCTGCAGGCGATCCGCGGCGGCCGCGTGGATGCGCTGGTCGTAAAAACTCCCGCCGGAGACCGGGTTTTTTCGCTACAAGGCAGCGATGAGCCCTACCGCATTCTCTTCGAGACGATGCAGGAGGGCGCAGCTACGCTCGATTCCGACGGGACGGTGCTTTACGCCAATGCCCGCTTCGGCCAAATCGTTGGCGTGCCGGCGGAAAAGCTGGTGGGCACCTCGCTGTACGTACAATTCGCCGCAGTTGAAGCGAAACTGCACAGTTTGCTGCAACAGGCGGTTCAAAGCAGCGCAAAGGGTGAGATTCAGTTTCAGGACGAGCAAGGGCGGAACCGGATTCTTCGCCTGACGGTGAGCCCCTTGCCCAGCTATCAAGCGGATTCGCAGCATCGGGCGTTGTGCATGGTGGCTACCGACGTGACGGAGCTGTTTGAAGCCAACGAATCTTTGCGGAAAAACGAAGAGGTGCTGCAGGCGCTTTCGGCGCGATTGTTGCGTTTTCAGGATGACGAGAGAAAGCGCATTTCGCGGGAACTGCACGACAGCGCGGGGCAATACCTGGCGGCAGCGATCATGAGGCTCGCGGAGGTTGGCGATGCGATGAAGTCTTTTCGGGAGGCCGACGGGTGGCGCCCGCTGATCCAGGACGCGCGGGAGGCGATCGAATCATGTTCCCGCGAAATTCGAACGCTCTCCTATCTGTTGCATCCGCCGACACTGGACGTAGCGGGGCTGGATTCGGCTCTTGAGTGGTATTGCGCCGGATTTGCCAGCCGCAGCGGCATCAGCGTCGATCTGGAGGTGACGCCTGGGCTGGGCCGACTGGAGCAAGGGCTGGAAATCACCATCTACCGCATTGTCCAGGAAGGGCTGACAAACATTCACAGACACTCCGGCAGCAAATGGGCTGGAATCCGCCTGGTTCGGGAAGGCGATCAGCTGCTGCTCGAAGTGGCCGACCGTGGCAAAGGGCTGGGATCTGTTTCCGGAGAAGATTCACGCATCAATGTCGGTGTGGGAATTGCGGGAATGCGGGAGCGCGTGCGACAGATGAATGGCCGGTTCACGATTGAATCCACGTCGCAGGGCGCTACACTGCGGGTGTTCTTTGATCTAAAGCGCTTACCTGTTTCCGAACCTGCTGAGAGTTTGCCTCAATCCATCTGAACGCAGCGTTTAATCCCTGCTAGCGGGCTGTCCAGCCGCCATCGACGGCGAGGCTGGTGCCGGTTATCAGCGAAGCTGCCGGAGAAGCGAGAAAAACAATCGCTCCGGTGACTTCGTCCATCCTGCCCATGCGGCCGAGAGGAATTCTGCTGAGCACCCAATCGCGAAATTGTGGATCGGCGAAAAACGAGGCGGTCATCGGCGTTTCGAGGAACGTGGGAGCGATGGCGTTCACGCGAATGTTTTCCGGCGCGAGCTCGACCGCCATGGCTTTGGTCAGACCTTCGACGGCATGCTTGGTCATGCAATAAACGGTGCGGCGCTCGGCCCCGACGCGGCCCATTTGCGAGGTGATGTTGATGATGCTGCCGCCCCGCTTGCGGTGATCGGGGTCCTGAAGCATTTTGCGCGCGGCGGCTTGCGCGACGAGAAAAGCGGCGCGCACGTTCAGCGCGATCATTTCATCAAGATGGGCTTCGGAAACATCAACGAAGAGTTCGGGAATATTCATACCCGCGTTATTGAGCAGGATATGCACGCGATCCACGGCGGCGAATGCGGAGCGGACTTGCTCCGTTCGTGTGACGTCGCAAACGACGCTGCGGGCGCGGCCTCCCGCATCTGTGATTTGGCTCTGTACGTCGTTTAATTCAGCGGGCGTTCTGCTGAGCAACACCACTTCCGCGCCGGCCTGGGCCAGCGCCAGCGCGCCGGCCGCGCCGATTCCTCGCCCCGCGCCGGTGACAACGGCGACCCGGCCATCCAGGCGGAATGACGGAGGAGTCGGTGCGGCTTCGGATCTGGCTGGCGCAGGGGTTATCGCGAATCTCCTGAACTGGTGCCGACACTCACTTTCTGTTTGCCAAAGCGGCGCAGGCGAATATCGGCCTGCTCCTTGTGGCCCCAAAATCTTTCGATGGCACACAGGCGCGAGCAATATTCCCCGATGAGCACGCTGGCTTCCTCGGTGCATTGCTGATAGGTGACCGTTTTCATGAACTTGCCGACCCAAAGCCCGCCGGTGTAGCGAGCGGCGCGGCGCGTGGGCAGCGTGTGGTTGGTTCCGATCAGCTTATCGCCGTAAGCCACATTGGTCTCGGGGCCGAGGAAAAGCGAGCCGTAGTTGCGCAGGTGTTCAAGGAAATAACGCGGATTGCGCGTCATGATCTCGACGTGCTCGTAGGCGAGGCGGTCGGCTTCCTGAACGGCTTCGTCGAGGTCGGCGACCAAAATGATCTGCCCGTAGTCGCGCCAGGAAAGCGAGGCGATCTCCGCGGTTGGAAGTGTTTTGAGCTGGCGATCGATTTCCGCGGGAAGGGCTCGCGCCAGAGGCTCTGAGGTGGTGATCAGCGCGGCGGGCGAAGTGGGGCCGTGCTCGGCCTGGCCGAGCAGGTCGGCGGCGACGAATTCGATATCCGCGGAATCGTCGGCAACAACGAGGATTTCCGTCGGGCCGGCGAGCAGGTCGATTCCGACCTGTCCGAAGAGCTGGCGCTTGGCTTCGGCAACATAGGAATTGCCGGCGCCGACGATCATGTCGACCGGGGCGATGGTTTCGGTACCAACGGCCATGGCGGCAATCGCTTGCACGCCGCCGAGAATATAAATTTCATCGGCTCCGGCGAGCACCATGGCCGCTACTGTCTCGGGATGCGGCTTACCGCCGGTTGGCGGGGTGCAGGCGATGACGCGCTGCACGCCGGCAACTTTCGCGGTGACGATGGTCATGTGCGACGAGGCCACCATGGGATAACGTCCGCCCGGAATGTAGCAGCCGACGTTGGCGACCGGAATGTTGCGGTGGCCGAGACGCACGCCGGGCAGGGTTTCGACTTCGATATCGCGGAGCGCGGATTTTTGATGGTGGGCGAAATTGCGGATTTGCGCCTGGGCAAATTCGATATCGTGTATGGTCTGCGGCGGCACGGAAGCCAGCAGCGAATTGATTTCATTTTGCGAAAGCCGAAACGTTTCGGGCGACCAACCGTCGAATTTCGCCGAGAGCTCGCGAACGGCTGCGTCGCCTCGCGCCTTTACTTGGGCGATGAGGTCCGCGACGGTCTGTTGGACTTTGCGATTCGCGGCTTCGATTTCCGCCGCGGGAATGCTCGTTTTCAGATGCTTGGCCATTTTTGTTCCTTAGGATTTTACAACCGAACGGCCGAATTTACGGACGAATTGCCGGAACTCGATTGTCACATATTGTGGCTCTTGCATTCGGAGCGTTTATGCCCCCATCTAAGCGGCATATATGCGGCGTTTGTTCTGGCCATACAATTGTGAGATGAGGCGACATTTGTGACGAACATCACATCATTGATTGCCTTTTCCACATAATGTGCGACGGGGACACAATCCAGGGGAGATTCGCGTTGCAACAGCAGCGGGATTCGGACAAACTAGAGATGTGCTGGTCCGCAAGTGAGACGCACAAGGCGGTTTCCGCCGGGTGGGCGATCCTCCTTGAAATGGGCAGGCCTTTTCTTGATCCAAGTTGATCCGGCTTGATGTGGTTGAGACAGGCCGATCGAGCCGGCGTTTAACATATCGGGTCTGAATGGACTTGATCCGGGTGGATTTCATCTGGCCTCGGGGAACCTGCGGGAGCCGCTAATCTGAACGTATTCGAGGGAAATCACAGAAATGAGTGAGCAAATCGGTGAGCTTCTAGCCCCGTATCGATTGATGATGACGCCGGGGCCTTGCTCGATCGACCCGCGGGTCTATCGGGCGATGTCCACTCCGCTGGTGGGTCACATGGACCCGTGGTTCACGGAGATGATCGGCGAGGTGCAGGTGCTGCTGCGCCGCGCTTTCCAGACCGAGAATCGCGTGACCTTTCCAATCTCCGCATCCGGTTCCGGCGGCATCGAAGCCGCAGTGGTGAATCCGCTGGAAGCAGGGGATGAAGCCATCGTTTGTGTGAACGGCAACTTTTCCGAGCGCATGGCCATTATTGCGTCGCGTGTGCCGGGCACGACGATTCATCGCGTCGAGGCGCCCTGGGGGCGCACGGTGGATCCGGAGGACGTGCGCAAGGCGGCGAAGGGCCGGAAGATTAAATTTATTGGGGTGTGCCACGGCGAGACTTCGACCGGCGTGCTGAGCCCGTTGGACGATTTTCGCAAGGTGGCGGATGAAGCCGGCGCACTCTTTGTGGTTGACGCGGTAGCAACGCTTTGTGGAACGCCACTGAACGTGGACCGGCAGAGGATTGACTTGTGTTTCAGCGGAACGCAGAAGGCGATCAGCGCGCCTCCCGGAATGTCTCCAATCACGGTGGGGACGCGCATGGAAGAAGTGCTGCGCGCGCGCAAGACCCCGGTGCAGAGTTGGTATTTCGATCTCACTACGACCATGAACTTCTGGGGCAAGGACCGGACCTATCACCATACGCCGCCGATTTCGATCGTATTTGCGTTGCGAGAAGCGCTGCGGATCGTCTTTGAGGAAGGCCTTGAGGCCGGGTGGGCGCGGCACCGACAGAACCAGTTGGCGCTGATCGCCGGGCTTGAGGCGCTGGGAATCGAACTTTTTGTGCCGAACGAAAAAGATCGCCTGCCGACGGTCACGAGCGTTTACGTGCCGAAGAGGGTAGAAGATTTGCGGGTGCGGCGGCAATTGCTGGACGAATTCGGAATCGAGATCGCCGGAGGCATCGGGCCGCTGAAGGGCAAGATCTGGCGCATCGGGTTGATGGGCTACGTAAGCCAGCACAAGCATATTCTGTTTTTCCTGGCGGCGCTGGAAAAGGTGCTGCTCGATCAGGGAATGAGCGTATCGCCCGGAGCCGGCGTGGGCGCGGCGATTCGGCATTATTCGCATGCGGAGCCGGCAACCGTTGGGCCGCGAAGCTGAACGTCGGCTACACTAGTGTTGGTCGCTGACCTTACGTGAGCGCAAGCGCTGCACATCCGGGTATTCCCAATGACGGGCCGATGAGTAACTTCGTCGGCCCGTTTGACGTGACCTCCAGTTTGACCGGCGAGAGTTACCACGTGCGCTTTTCGCATTTGTGGAATGCCATCGCCACGCGACACAGCGACAGCATCGATTCGAAATTTCTGGTGGATGGCCGCGCGACGATCGTGGGTCTGGCGCACCCGGGTTTCGTACAGTTTCGGAGCGGAAGTGGGCGAGATTTGACCGACCGTGAAGCCAGCTTCGTTGCCGCGGAATATTTACGGGAGCGGCTGGAACAGGAAGACGAGCGGCCGCTGTACGACGTTTCCCCCGCGGAGATGAAGCGGCTGATCGAGAAGATCGGGATACGCTAGGGCTTTAGTGGACTAGCGCGATTCGGGCCTCAAGACGCGCGAAGACTGCGCAAATAGAACCCAAAGCAGGTCTCTCACGGCCATCCCGAAGAACGGGCTGGGTTCGGGATGACACCTCTCCGGTCAGGCGTCGGAGAGGGATTCGTCGAATGGACTGGTTTTGGGAGACTCGGCCGGGGCTGATTTCGGGTCTATCGATTTTGGAGTTTCCGGCAGTTCGTGTGTTTCCAGAATTGCGCCGCAATCGGCGCACTCGATATATTCGGCTTCGTTATCTTTGGCGATCAGCCGGGTGCGTTGGTGTTTGCAGGCGGGCACGTCCATCATGGAAAACACTATAGCGCAGCTCAGCGTCCACTAAAATCGTGGCAGTTGGAGACCTTCCGCCAACGGGAGACCGATTGCGGAGAGATCCCTCGGCCACGTTGTCCCCTCGGGATGACGATGCTGGCGGCATCGTCACTTATGCTAGAGTAGCGCGTTTAGACGCACGCATGGCCACCAAACCTGCTATCCGTTTCACGGAATTGCCGCCGGAGAAGTTGCGCTGGCGATGCGATCCGGCGCGAATCCCTTACGAGACAACGGCGCAAGCCGAACCCATTGAGGGCCCCGTAGGGCAGGACCGCGCCTTACGCGCGCTGCGCATGGGCGTGGAACTGGCGGCGCCGGGTTACAACATCTTTGTATGCGGGCTCTCGGGCACGAGCCGCGGCGGCATGATCCAGAAGCTACTCGAAGAGATGCAGCCGCGAACCGAGCCGGGGCCGGACCGGTGTTACGTCAACAATTTCAAAAATCCTGACCGGCCGCGCCTGTTAACGCTGCCTCGGGGACAGGCGAACAACTTCAAGAAGGACATGCAGTCGGGCATCGATTTTCTGAGGCGGCGGATTCCGCAGGTTTTTGAGGGTGAGCCTTTCCAGCGGCAAAAGGGTCGCATCGTCGACCGGTACACGCTGCGGGAAAAAGAGGTGATGGACGACTTCACACGACGCATTGCGCGGGAGCAGTTTGCGCTGGGACACATGCAGGTGGGCGCGGTGGCGCTGCCGGAAATCTTTCCCGTGCTCGACGGCCAGATGGTGCCGATCGAAGATATCCCCAAGATGGTGCAGGAAGGGAAACTCGAGAATATTGCCGCGGAGGAGCTCGAACGCAAATACGAGCAATTTCGCCAGGAGTTCACGGTCGTTTATCGCAAGACGCTGACGCTTTCACGGGAACTGGCGAGTGAGCTCAGCTATCTCGAGCAGGAAGCCGCTTCGGTTTTGGTGGACGGATTCATCGAGGAACTGAAAGAGAAATACACGGCCAGCAACGTCGCCGAATATCTGGAGGAAGTGCGGCACAACATTCTCGACAATCTTGATCCCTTCAAGGAACGGGACGATGAAGCGGAAGCGGGAGCGGCGGGACCCGGGGATATGCCACTGAAGAGCGCCAGCCAGGAGCGCGACCCGTTTCGCGTGTACGGGGTGAATGTGCTGCTCGGGCATAACGAGCAGGACACCTCTCCGGTGATCTTTGAAACGACGCCGACGCACACCAATCTTTTTGGGACGATCCAGCGCAGTTATGACTCGCGCGGGGTGTGGTCTTCGGATTTCATGGACTTGCGCGCGGGTTCGATACTGCGCGCCGATGGCGGTTTTCTGATCATGTACGCGCTCGACGCCCTCACTGAGATGGGTGTGTGGCGCACGCTGAAACGTACCCTGAACCACGCGAAACTGGAAATTCAACCGATGGAGCTGCTGTTTCCGTTCGGCGCATCGGCCCTTAAGCCTGAGCCGATTGATCTGAACGTCAAGGTGATCCTGATCGGCGACCGCAATCTCTACGAAGTTTTTTATGCGCACGAGGAGGAGTTCAAAAAGATTTTCAAGGTGCGCGTAGAGTTTGACGAAGAGATGGAGATGACGGAGGAGGTGATCCGGCAATACAGCGGGCGCTTGCACAAGCTGTGCCAGGACGAAAGCCTTTGCCCGTTTGACCGCACGGCTGTGGCGGCGATGATTGAATACGGCGTGCGGCTGGCGGGGCGGCGCAATAAGGTGACTTCGCGGTTTGTGGACCTGGCTGACCTTGCGCGCGAAGCATGTTACGTCGCGCGGCAGGCAGGGGAGTCTCCGGTCACGGCTGCACATTTGCGCATGGCGCGCGAGGCCCGTACGGAGCGGCACAACCTGATCGAGACGAAGATTCGCGAGATGATTGCCGAGGGCACCTTGCTGATCGATACGGAAGGCGCGCAGGTCGGCCAGGTGAACGGACTGAGCCTGATGGAGATTGGGGGATATGTTTTCGGCAAGCCGGTACGGATCACGGCTTCGGCGGCGCTGGGTAAATCTGGGCTGATCAACATCGAACGGGAAGCCAACCTGAGCGGCCAACTGCACGATAAGGGCATGCAGATTATCGCCGGCTACATGCGTTCGCAATTCGCGCAGGATAAGCCGCTCTCACTGGCGGCGAGTATTTGCTTTGAACAGTCGTATGCGGGCGTCGATGGCGACAGCGCCAGCTCAACCGAGGTTTATGCGCTGGTGTCGGCGCTTTCGGGGTTGCCGATCCGGCAGGATATCGCCGTCACCGGTTCAGTGAATCAGCAAGGAGTGGTGCAGCCGATCGGCGGCGTGAACGAAAAGATCGAAGGCTTTTACGACGTGTGCCGGGTGCGCGGCTTGACCGGAACTCAAGGTGTGCTCATTCCCATCGAGAATGTTGAAGATTTGATGCTTCGCGAGGACGTGATTGCGGCCGTGGCGAATGGGACCTTCCACGTGCAGCCGGTTGCACATATCGAAGAAGGTGTGGAGATTCTTACGGGCGTGGAAGCGGGCACGCGCGACGCGCGCGGGCAGTTTCCACGAAACAGCGTCTTTGCGCGCGTCGACGACCGTTTGCGCAAAATGGCGGAAACGCTGAAGGAATTTGAATCCTAACGGCTTTCAGGTGCTGCGCCCGCCCTGCTGTATTTAGCCTGGACATTAGTCAGCCGCGTGCGCGTGACTCGTCGCGCCGAGGCGAAGCTTTGCGGTTTGAAGCGAGAGAACTGCGCAACGAATGGCGGTTCGATTTGATCGCGGTTTGCGCCGCATTTCAGCCACGCGGCGCAAACCGCAGGGAGTCTTAGATAGCCGGCCGCTCGCCGAAGGATTACTGCAGGCGCGGCGGGCCCGTGGGCGCGGCGTTAGCCGCAGCCGGAGCGCTCACCGGAGTTGCCGCAGCGCTACCGGTGTTTGCCGGAGCCGCGGCAGCGCCGCCGGAGGGAGCGGCGTTCGCGGGCGAAGCGGAACCGGTGTCTTTTGGCGTGGAGAGGTAGCCGTTCACGCCATCCTTTGTGACCTCCATGACCACGAGTTCATAAGGCGCCCGGACGCCGCGCACGTAGAACTGCATGGGTTCATCGACGTTGCGATCTTTTTTCTCGATGGACTTATCATCGGCAATCACGGTCATGGTGAATTTGTAGTGCTTGGGATCCGTGTTGCGCAGCAGGATTTGCACCGGCCCGACGTGCTGGGGCTGCTTGGATTTCTTTACCTTGAAATCATAGATATTACGATCGTTCAGGTGCTTGAGGACTTCGAGTTCCTCGCCGTTTCGAGCGATTAGGACGCCCTGGTTATTCAAATCGCCGACGGCCGTGGTGAGGCTCTTCTTGGTGTCGTCAAGGTCCTTACGGGTGGCGGCGATATCGGTCTTGGCCCCGGTCAGGTCAGTGGATACCTGGCCGATTTTTGCTTCACTGTCTTTCTGAACCTGGCCGATCTGGGCCACGAGTTTGGCGTCGCTGTCCTGTTGCTCCTGTTGAATTTGCTGCGCCAGGGTGCGGGCGCGAGCGAGTTCAGCCTGAGTGAGGCCCAGTTTTTGGGAAGTTACGTCCAGTTGGCCCCGCAGCAAGGCTACGCGGGAATTGGTCTGGTCAAGTTCCTTGCTCAACACGTCGGCGTGGTTATTGCTTTGCGTCAAGGCGTATTGCAGCTGGGTGCGCGAGTTATATCCAACGTAGATGAGCGCACCAACCGCGATAAACAACACGATAATGACGAGCGGGATCCAACGCGGCGTAGGCGCCGGCTCATAAACGTAACTCTCATTCGAGGGAGGAGCGCTCGGCGGGACGTTGGGCGTGATGCTCATACCTTCTCTCCTTTAAAGCGCGGGCACGTTGTGTGCCCCGGGCATTTCAAGTTTTTATGATCGCTCTTTGTAGATTATGGCCGAGGGCAGCAGGGTTGTCCATGTTCCGTCCGGCTTAGTACGTGCGCGAATTTTCCCATTCCGAGGGCCGGACCGATGTACTAGAACTTGGCTCAGCATTAAACCCAAGATGCCCGTTCGATGCGTGATTTATCTGTTCCGGCGCGCGGCCAGCGAGCCTCGATGGTAGTGGTCAGCCCGCCACGGGGAGTGAATTCGCCGCGTACAGTGCACCAGACGGGCCTGGTTGCTGCAACGATGTCTCGCAGAATACGGTTTACGGCGTTTTCGTAGAAGATGCCCAGATTCCGATAGGCCAACAGGTAGAGTTTCAAGGCCTTTAGCTCAAGGCAATGACGGCGGGGTTCGTATTCGATGGTGATCGTTCCGTAGTCAGGCAAGCCGGTCTTAGGACAAACGGAGGTATATTCGGGAAAGCGTGTGCGGATGGTGTAACCGGGAAACTGGTTGGGCCAGGTCTCAAGCTGCGGCAATCGCGCCGTAATACCGGCTTTGGCATGTTCGACGGTGTAAGCGGGCACCCATTCACTCCCAAGACGTCATTTTTGACGGAGCCACATGCTACAATAATGGCTGGGGTTCCGGTGCAAGAGAAGAGCCCCGGTCAATTGCACGCTGTAACAGCCTCAGTATAACCAGCTTGCCGTGCAATGCGTCTAAAATGACAGCAAGGACGCCGTTTGCATCCCGTCGCTGCCCTCAGTTCGGCACGCCTGGTGGGTGTCCTTTAGCAAAACGGGCATATGTGGATAGTCAGGGTCGCTCTTAACCGACCGTACACCTTCATCGTAGTCTCTGTTTTGATTTTGATCCTCAGCGGGGTGGCCATCGTGCAGACCCCCGTGGATATTTTCCCCGCCATCAATATTCCAGTTGTGGGAGTGGTGTTGCAGTACAACGGACTTGCTCCGCAAGAGATGCAGGACCGGTTGACGAGCGTGCTCGAGCGCGGCATGACCAATAACGTCGATAACATTGAGCACATCGAGGCGCAGTCGTATCACGGGATCTCAGTTATCAAAGTGTTTCTGCAGCCAAAAGCGGACACATTTGCGGCCATTGCGGAGATCAGTTCGGTGGCCGCGGGCTCGATTCGGCAGATGCCGCCGGGGACGACTCCGCCCTACATGCTGGCCTACAGCGCGGCAGACGTTCCGATACTGCAAATCGGGTTGAGCAGCCGGAGCCTTTCTGAGCAGCAGTTATCCGACCTGGGCATTAATTTTTTGCGGCCGCGGCTGATTACCATCGAAGGCGCGGAATTGCCGGCGCCCTATGGCGGCAGGAACCGGCTCGTGACGGTGGATCTGGATCCGCAAAGACTGTTCCAGCGCGGCATTTCCGGCGCAGACGTGGTGAATGCGGTCAATGCACAGAATCTGGTGCAGCCTCAAGGGACGGCCAAGATCGGAGACCGCGAGTACGACATTGCGTTGAACAGCACCGCGAAGACCATCGATGAGCTGAACGACATGCCCGTCAAGGTCGTTAACGGGGCGATGGTGTATTTGCGCGATGTGGCTTATGTGCATGATGGGGCAGCCTTCCAAACGAATGTGTCGAGACGAGATGGCCACCGCGGCGTGCTTATGGTTGTCCTTAAGCACGGTGCCGCTTCCACCGTTGACGTGGTCAAACGAATACGCGCGGCCATTCCCAAGGTTGCGGCCACCTTGCCCTCCGAGTTGGAGATCACCCTTACCGGGGATCAATCGATCTTCGTGCGGGCGGCAATCAGCGGCGTGCTCCGGGAAGCCGTCATCGCAGCCTGCCTGACGGCGGCATTGATTTTGCTGTTTTTGGGCAGTTGGCGCAGCACGCTCATCGTGGCCATTTCGATTCCATTGTCCATTCTGACGTCGTTGGTGGTGCTCAGCCTGCTTGGCGAGACGATCAATATCATGACGCTGGGAGGCTTGGCGCTTGCCGTGGGAATCCTGGTGGATGACGCCGTCGTGACGATCGAAAACATCAATCGATTGCTGCCGGAAGGCATGCCGCTTCGGGACACGATTCTTGCCGGGGCACAAGAGATTGCGATACCCGCGTTCGTGGCGACGCTGAGCATCTGTATCGTCTTTATTCCTATCTTCTTCCTGAAAGGCGTTCCCGGATATCTCTTCCGTCCGTTAGCCGAAGCGGTTGTTTTTGCCATGCTCGCTTCCTACTTTCTTTCACGGACTCTCGTGCCCACGCTCGTGATGTATTCATTCCGTTCGGAGCGGCGCAAGCGGGAAGCGGCGGCACGCGGCGAACACGCCGGTTTTTTCCGGCGGTTTCATCTCGGGTTTGAAGAAAAGTTCGAAAGCATGCGCGAGGGCTATATAACAGCGTTGGAATGGTGCCTCGCTCACCGGTTGATCTTTACGGTCCTGTTTCTCGGCTTCTGCACCTCGAGCATGCTGATGATTCCCTACCTGGGGTCTGATCTGTTTCCGGAAGTGGATGCCGGCCAGATCCGGCTGCACGTGCGCGGACCGATTGGAATGCGCATCGAGGAGACCACCGCGCTCTGCGATCGGATTGAAAACTCGATTCGCGCGAAGATTCCAAACGAAGAACTGGATGGCATCGTCGACAACGTGGGCTTCCCGACCAGCGGCACAAACCTGACACTAAGCAATAGCGGCGTGATCGGGACATCCGATGCCGAGATTTTGATCGCGCTGAAGCCCGAACACCGCACCAAACCGGTCGATTACATCCGGACGCTGCGGCGAACGCTGCCCAACGAGTTCCCGGGAACGGAATTTTATTTTCAGCCAGCCGACATCGTCAGCCAGGTATTGAACTTCGGTTTGCCCGCGCCCATCGATATTCAACTCGCCGGCCCGAACGTGCGACAGAATTTTGACCTGGCTCGCGAACTGCTGCCGCGGCTCAAGGCGGTGCCAGGGGCCGCGGACGTGCATATCCAGCAGGCATATAACCAGCCGCAACTGGACATCAATGTAGATCGGGTGAAGGCCGAACAGGTGGGGATGACCGAGCAGACCGTGGCGAGTAACGCGCTGGTTTCGCTGCAAAACAGCTTTCAGACGGCGCCGAACTTCTGGGTCAGCCCGCAGGGCGTCGCTTATGTAATCGCCACGCAAACCCCGCAGTACCGCATGGATTCAATGCCGGAGCTGCGGGGCATGCCGGTAATCAGTAATACGGCTCAAGGAACCCGCGAGCAACTGATCGATAATCTTGCGCACATCTCGCGTGATACCGGCGCGGCGGTCGCTTCGCAATACGATATTTTGCCGGTCGTGGATACTTACGTGAGCGCGCAGGACCGCGATCTTGGCGGGCTCGCAACTGACGTCGAGAAGGTTGTCCGGCAATATGAGACGAAGCTTCCCCGGGGGACGTCGGTGGCGATCCGCGGCCAGATCGACACTATGCAATCTTCGTTTTCGGGGCTGGCAATCGGTCTGATTTTTTCAGTGGTCCTTGTATATTTGCTGATGGTGGTGAATTTCCAGTCCTGGGTGGATCCGTTCATCATAATTACGGCGCTGCCCGGAGCGCTCAGCGGAATCGTGTGGATGTTATTCTTCACCGGGACGACGCTGAACGTGCCATCTCTGATGGGCACGATCATGTGCATCGGAGTGGCCACCTCAAACAGTATTCTGCTGGTTACTTTTGCGGCAGCGCAGATGCAGGAAGGGAAGAGTTCGGTGGCGGCCGCAATCGGGGCGGGCTTCACCCGGCTGCGCCCGGTGCTGATGACGGCGCTGGCGATGATCGTGGGCATGATTCCCATGTCCCTGGGAATCGGCGAAGGCGCTGAACAAAATGCGCCGCTCGGCCGCGCGGTAATCGGAGGACTCGCGGTGGCAACGGTTTCCACGCTGTTTTTTGTTCCTGTCGTTTACAGCTTTATCCGCCGTAAGGGTTATGAAGAAATTTTCGCAGAGTAAAAGCTTGTGATGTGGAAGCTTACAGAAGACGGGAACTGGAGAGTGCGTATTTTCGTCCTAGATGGAAGTGGGAAAGCAAGGAGACAGACTCTTTCATGAATCCGCAGTTCACGGAGACGGAACGACCCACCGAACCCGTGCGGGACCCTGAATTCCGGCCGGCGCAACGGCAGGGCTCTCGGGTCCTGCTCTATACGATTCCCGCAATTCTTTTGGCGTTTTTTGCCGGCCTTGCGTATTGGAGAGTGCAGTCGCGCAATCGGGTCCGCGCCGAACTCATTCCCGCAGCAGCGCAAAGCGAAGATGTGCCGGTCGCGGTCGTTCATCCCGGTCGCTCTACCTCGACGCGGCAGTTAACAATCCCCGGGGACGTACAGGCCTACGTCGAGACCCCCATCTATGCCCGGACCGAAGGGTACCTGAAGCGCTGGTATGTTGATATCGGCGGCCATGTAAAAGAAGGCCAACTGCTTGCGACCATCGACACACCGGAAATCGATCAGCAACTGAAGCAAGCGGAAGCGGCGCAGTTACAGGCTCAGGCCAATTTGGACCTGGCGCGGACCACGGCGGAACGCTGGCATAATCTCTTGAAATCCGATGGCGTCTCGCAGCAGGAAGTCGACACCAACGACGCGGCCTACAAAGCCCGGCAAGCGGACTATGCGGCGGCACTGGCCAATGTCGAGCGCCTGAAATCCATGCAATCGTTTCAGCAGGTGGTCGCGCCCTTCAGCGGCGTGATCACAGCCCGCGATATCGATATCGGCGCTTTGATTACCAATGGCACTTCCAAGGAACTGTTCAAACTTGCTCAAATCGATGTGATGCGGGTTTACGTCAATGTGCCGGAAGGGTATAGCAACGATATGCATCTCGGTTTGCCAGCGCGATTGCACATCGCGGAATTTCCCAATCGCGTCTTCACGGGTAAGGTAGCTCACACGGCAGGCGCAATTGATCCGGCGTCGCGCACCTTGTTGACCGAGGTGCAGGTACCGAATCCGAAAAGTGAGTTAATGCCCGGCGCATATGCGGAGGTCACATTTGATATTGGCAGCGCGGAACCCCCGCTCGTGATTCCTTCGAATGCCTTGATCTTCCGTGCTGCAGGAACGCAGGTCGCCGTGGTTGATTCCGCCCAGAGAGCACGGCTGCGAAAGATTTCTCTGGGCCGCGATTTTGGCACGACTCTCGAAGTCCTGTCCGGGGTTGATCCGCAAGATCTGGTCATCATCAACCCCCCCGATTCCCTCGCAGACGGCACGCTGGTTAAGCCGGAACTGGCTGAAGAGTCCTCAACGAGCAACGGTTCTGAGCCCGTTCGTCCTTCGGCCAAGACAGTGGATGGAAACTCACATTGATGCTTGGGCCTGCACGCGTGCTTACACCTGACGTTAACCGCAGCGGGCTGGAACGCCACAGCAAATCCAGGTTCGCCCGGGCATTCGCCGCTTTGTGCTTTACCTGCGCACTCACCCTGACCGGCTGCGTCGTGGGTCCGAATTACAGCCGCCCAAGCGCCCCCACACCAACGGCTTGGAAAGAGCAGCCGCCAGAGGGTTGGAAGACGGCGACGCCGCACGACGAAATCTCCAAAGGAGACTGGTGGCGCATTTTTGGTGATGCGGAATTAAATGCCCTTGAGACCCAGGCGATCGCTGCCAACCAGAACCTGCAAGCTGCCGCACAACGCGTGATCGCAGCGCGCGCACAAGCTCTGGCCACGCGTTCGAATCTATTTCCGACGGTTAGCGGCGGGTTTTCGCCCGAACGGACGCGGATTTCCGGGACCAGACCCGTAAATCCGGGCGCAAGCGAAGCGGCGTATACCGCGAATACGTTCACATTGCCGGTACAGGCAAGCTACGAGGTGGATCTGTGGGGGCAGATTCGGCGCTCAGTCGAATCCGCCAACGCGCTCACGCAGCGCAGTGTTGCGGAGTATGAGAACGTTCTGCTGCAACTGAAGAGCGACGTGGCATCCTTTTACATCATGGCACGCTACATCGATCAGGAGCTTGTGATTCTGCGCAACAATATTGATTTGCAGCAGCGCGCTCTGGATCTGGCGAACGTCCGCCATAACGGCGGGGTGGCGAGCGGACTTGATGTTTCGGCGGCGGAGACACTTCTCAACACTACTCAGGCGACATACGTTGGACTGGGTGTGCAGCGGGCACAATTCGAACATGCGCTCGCCGTCTTGCTTGGCAAGCCGCCGGCTGAATTCAGCCTGCCGGTGAAGCCATTGCAGATTGCACCGCCAGCACTCCCGTCGGGTTTGCCGTCGGATCTGCTGGAGCGCCGCCCGGATGTGGCCTCTGCCGAACGGCTGCTGGCTTCGGACAATGCGCAAATAGGGGTGGCCCGAGCGGCATTTTTCCCGAATGTCACACTTGCTTTTTCGGCCGGGGGATTGAGTTCGTTTCTTTCACAGATCTTGAGCGCGCCGAGCCTGGTTTGGTCAGCATCGGCGCAAGCTACACAGCCGATCTATACAGGCGGGAGGCTTTCCGCCAATCTCATGCTGGCCCGCGCCAATTACGATGAGTCGGTGGCCAATTATCGGCAAACGGTGCTGTCGGCGTTTCAAGAAGTAGAGGACGGGCTTTCAACGCTGCGCGTTCTCGAACAGCAGGCTACGGCATACGATCAGGCGATCCGCTCGGCGCAGGAGACGGTGGACATATCCACGGCGCGCTATCGCGAGGGGCTGGCAAATTACCTGGAAGTCATCACTGCGGAAGAACAGTTGCTCACGAACCAGCGCGTCGCCGATCAGGTCCTGGAGCAAAGATTGCTTACGACGATCGAATTGATTCAGGCACTTGGCGGCGGATGGCAGGATTCGGTCATCTACAGGCCTGGGGCGCCTCTACCCGGTCAAGCCTCGTCATCCTCGTTGCATTAGGGTTGCATTAGGCGGCGATCCATCGGAGCCGCGGGAGCCGGTCTCCATCCGAACACCGATGGAGCCGTTCGGCCCGCAAACGCGCCCATCCACTGCATTGTTCTACCCATCCGCTGGACAAAGTCTGCAGAATTTGTTAGTTGGGGCTGGGGATCAGTCTATTTATTGGTGTTGGTAACGAACTCTGCACGAAAATTGGCGCCAAACTCCGGGCCTCAAGAGACATAATCTGCAACGGCAGTTCTGAATCCACGGTCACCAGGCAGGAGGCTTGCCGGTTTCTAGAGCGCGTTCAATTCAGAACGATGAGATTGGAGTGAAATATGAGCACTGTCGCATCCGTTCAGGGCACGCAAGCCAACGGCGAATTGGTCCAGATTCTGTCACCGGAAGCGGTGATCCGGCGGCGGCTCGAGGAAGAACGAAAACGGTTACAAAAAGAGGCAGGGATTGAGCACCGCGAAATCCGTCACTTTCACAAGCCCATCGAACTGCCGTTTACAGGGCTACAGCGTAACCACACGACCGTTCTTTTTGGCGGGCTGACGTGGAAGCATGAACGGCTGGTGCACGCGGCGCTGGAAAGCCTGGGCTATAAATGCGAGTCCGTTCCGGTGCCGAACAAGAAAGCCTTTCAGCTGGGCAAAGAGTACGGGAACAATGGCCAGTGCAACCCGACTTACTTCACGGTTGGCAATCTTGTGCAGTTTGTTCAGGATCTCGAATCCAAAGGCCTGACCAAGGACGAAATCTGCGACCGCTACGTCTTTTTTACCGCCGGCGCCTGCGGCCCCTGCCGATTTGGCATGTACGAATCGGAGTACCGGCTCGCGCTCAGGAACGCGGGATTTGACAAATTCCGTGTGTTGCTTTTCCAGCAAAGCGGCGGACTGAATCAAGTCGAGGCCGAACAGGGACTGGAGCTGAATCTCGATTTCTTCCTAGCCATTCTCAATGCGTTGAATATGGGCGATATCCTGAATGACGTCGCGTACCAGATTCGCCCGTACGAAGTGAATGCGGGGGAGACCGACCGCGTATTGGAACAATCCATGGAGCTTTTGCATGAGGTGATGCGTCGGCAAAAGCCGTGGACGCTGCGCGGGCGGGCCGCAAAACTTCTGAAGGGGACCCGGTTCGAGGGAACGGGCGAGTATCTCGGCAAATTCCTGCATCAGCTTTTCGGAGATGAAATCATGGCGGCGCTGCGCGAGGTGCGCGACAAGTTCGCCGCTATCCCGATTGACCGCACGCGTGTCAAGCCCATCGTGAAAATCACGGGCGAGTTCTGGGCGCAAACCACCGAAGGCGACGGCAATTTCAACATGTTCCGGTTCCTTGAAAAGGAAGGCGCGCAGGTTGTCGTCGAGCCGATTGGGACCTGGATTTGCTATCTGATGCATCAGGTCGTGCAGCAGTGCCGTGACGAAAAGGGGCTTAAGGATGGAGCCGTCCTGCCACCGTCGTGGCGCGTGGATAAGCACCTGAAGATCAACCTGGCGATGTACAAGAAGATCATGCAGATAAAAATCGCTGAGCAAATCTTCAAGCGCGAATACAACCGGATTATCGACGCACTCGGCGGGATCGGCCATCATCTGGTCGATCAATACGAACTGCAGCGGCTGGGCCATCCTTATTACAACTCCCGGGCAGCGGGCGGCGAAGGTCACCTGGAGGTTGCGAAGAACATCTACTACTCGCATAAAGGCCTGGCGCACATGGTGCTGGCGCTCAAACCGTTTGGGTGCATGCCTTCAACGCAATCGGACGGAGCGCAGTCCGCGGTTATGTCGCATTATAAAGACATGATCTTTCTGCCGATCGAGACTTCCGGCGAGGGCGACGTGAATGCGCACAGCCGCGTCCAGATGGCACTCGGGGAGGCCAAAGCGAAGACCAAGCTTGAATTTAAAGCCACCCTCGAGGCGACGGGCCGGACGCTCGAGGAGATTCGCGCCTATGCTGATGAGCATCCGGAGTTGAAGTCGCCGATGTACAAAGTGCCGCACGCGGAAGGCGTCGTGGGCGTAGCTGCAAATTTCGTACGTCACGTAGCCGAACTCATGAAAGCGGAAGGCAAGCCGGTGGCGCGCGACAGCGCCGCGGCTTAACAGGTCCCATGGGCTGCTCGAGCGGAAGCTGCGGAACCGGAAGCGCCGGGGGTAACGGCGGAGCGTTCGTTCCGCTTACTAACTTATCCAAGCCTGCTTTTGTGCCTCCTCCGCCGGTGGTGAAGCCGGTCGCCCCGCGGCTTGATCAAGGCGTGCGGCTGATGGTTGGCCTCGACGTCGGATCGACCACGGTCAAAGCCGTGGTCGTGAATCCCACCGACGACAAAATCCTGTGGCAGGATTATCAACGCCACGACACCAAGCAGCCGGAAAAAGTGCTCGAATTCCTCAAGCGCATGGAGGCCGAGGTCGGCATTGCGCACGGCCACACGCGCATCTTCATCACCGGCAGCGGCGGCGGCGGGATCGCTCCTCTGGTCGGTGCCAAATTCGTGCAGGAAGTAAATGCCGTGGCGCTGGCTGTGGAGAAGCTTTATCCGCAGTGCGGCTCGGTGATTGAGCTTGGCGGGCAGGACGCCAAGATCATCATCTTTAAGGAAGATCCCGCCAGCGGACGAAAAAAGAAAATTCCGTCGATGAATGACAAATGCGCGGGCGGCACGGGGGCGGTGATCGATAAGATCAACGCCAAACTGCGTATTCCGGCCGAACAGCTTTGCCAGATGGGGTATGTCGGTTTGAAGCTGCATCCAGTGGCCGGGAAGTGCGGAGTGTTTGCAGAAACCGATATCAACGGCCTGCAGAAGAGCGGTGTCCCTGGGGACGAACTGATGGCTTCGCTTTTCGAAGCCATCGTCCAACAAAATCTCGCCGTTCTTACGCGGGGCAATACGCTGCGGCCGCAGGTGCTCCTGCTCGGCGGACCGAATACGTACATCCGCGGGATGCAGGATTGCTGGAAGACCAACATCCCGAAGATTTGGGAAGAGCGCAAAGTGCCACTGCCGGAGGGCGTCGAACCGGCTTCGCTGATTATCGTTCCGCAGAATGCACAGTATTTCGCGGCTCTGGGTTCGGTGGAGTTCGGGAAGGACGAGGACGACGCGGTCGGGCTGTATCGCGGCGTCGAGAATCTCGAGTGGTATCTGAATGTCGGCCGCATCGAAGAGAAGCAGAAAAAGGGCGGCACCGGCCTGAGCAAGAACGAAGAGGAACTGCTGGCGTTCAAAGAGCGCTACAAGCCGAAGAAATTTGTCCCGGCGAAGTTCTGCCCGGGACAAGTCGTCGAGGGCTTCATGGGTATCGACGGCGGCTCGACTTCCACAAAGGCCGTTCTGATCGACAAAGACAAGCGCATCCTGGTGAAGTGCTATCAGCTTTCCAAGGGCAATCCCATCGAAGACACCATGGATATGTTTCGCAACCTGCGGCAGCAGGTGGAGGAACAGGGCGCCACGCTGAAGATTCTCGGCGTGGGAACTACCGGATATGCCAAGGATATTCTGAAAGACGTGCTGATGGCCGACGCGGCCATCGTAGAGACAGTAGCGCACACGGAAGCGGCGCTGCATTTTTACCGCGACGCAGACGTGATCTGCGATGTCGGCGGCCAGGATATCAAACTGATCATCCTGCAGGATGGACGCGTAAAGGATTTCAAGCTCAATACACAATGCTCGGCGGGAAATGGGTACTTTCTGCAATCCACTTGCACCGGCTTCGGCTACGAAGTAACGCAGTTTGCGGATCTGGCTTTTAATGCCAAATCCATGCCGATGTTCGGCTACGGTTGCGCCGTGTTTATGCAGTCGGACATCGTGGATTTCCAGCGGCAGGGCTGGAAGCCGGAAGAGATACTGGCGGGTTTGGCGAACGTGCTGCCGAAGAACATCTGGCTGTACGTGTCGCAGATCCCGAACCTGGCGTCACTGGGACGAACCTTCGTGCTGCAGGGCGGCACACAGCACAATTTGGCCGCGGTCAAGGCGCAGGTCGATTTTATCGAGTCGCGCTTCCGGGACAAGGGCGTGAAGCCCAATGTGATCGTGCACGAGCACTGCGGAGAATCGGGCGCGATTGGCGCGGCGATCGAGGCCAATCGCCTGTGGAAACTGGGGCGGCAAACCAGCTTCATCGGGCTCGACGCGGTGGAAAAGATCAGTTATGTAACGCATCGCAACGAAGATACGCGCTGTTATTTCTGCAAGAACAAGTGCCTGCGCACGTTTATCGATGTGAAGCTGATGCCGGGCGTGCCCATCGAGAACATCGGCTTCAAGACCTCAAAGATTCCCATTGCCGAAGGCACCAAGCGACTCATCGTCAACAACAGTTGCGATCGCGGGCTGGTCGAAGATGTGAACGCCATGCGCGAGATCAAGAAAGGCATGGATGAGGTCAAGGGCGCCAATCCCAACATGGCGGAAATTTCCGCCAAGGCGGCGTTCAAGCCGGCCAATCCGCCAGTCGTGGCCGATCCGCTGCCGAAGTACAGCTTTACGTCAGGACAAAAGGCGCGAGTTGCAGCCATGAAGCGCCGCGCGGGCCTGCGCATCGGGATTCCGCGCGTTCTGAACCAATACACGTGCAATCCGATGTTCAGCGCCTACTTTGAGGCTCTGGGCGTCACCACTGACAACATCATTTATTCGGATTATACGTCCGAGGAGCTTTACAAAGCGGGAGCGAAGCGCGGTTCGATCGATCCGTGCTTCCCGTCGAAAGTTGGCATACCGCACGTGCATAACCTGCTCTACGTGCACCACAAGAAAAAGCCGCTCGATGTGATCTTTTTCCCGATGATCGACGATCTGCCGTCGGACCTGGTGAACGCGCAGAGCCATCGCGCCTGCCCGACGGTCACGGCCACTCCGGCGGCGACCAAGGCCGCTTTCATCAAGGAAAGCGATCTTTTCGCCGAAATGGGTGTCACCTTCCTGAACCCGATCATCAACTGCGGCGCGCCGGCCTTGTTTGAACGCCAGATGTTCAACACCTTCCGCGAAATCCTGGGGCTATCGCCGGAGGAGAATCACCGCGCGACGCAAGAGGCGATGAAGGCGCAGGATCATTTCACCGAGGGCGTGCTGCGCAAGCAGGGGCGCGAAATTCTGCGCAAGCTTGAAGCGGAAGACGGTATTGGGATCGTGCTGCTGGCGCGGCCTTATCACAACGATCCCGGACTCAATCACGACATTCTCGAGGAGTTCCAGAAGCTGGGGTATCCGGTGCTCACGCAGGCGGCGCTGCCCATTGACGATGAAATCATCTGGCGGCTCTTCGGCGAAGAAGTGCGCGCCGGGGTGATCAAACACCCGATGGATATCACTGACGCGTGGAAGAATTCTTACAGCGAAAACACGAGCCAGAAGGTGTGGGCGGCGAAGTACACAGCGCGGCATCCGAATCTTGTGGCGCTCGAGCTTTCCAGCTTCAAGTGCGGCCATGACGCGCCGATTTATACGGTTGTGGAAGAGACGGTGACGAAATCCGGCACGCCGTACTTCTCGTTCAAGGACATCGACGAGAATAAACCTTCAGGGTCGATCCGCATTCGGGTGGAGACGATCAGCTATTTCCTCAAGCGCTACCGCGAAGACATGATTGCCCGCAAGCGTAAGGAAGCGGAGATCGATGTCAAATTGGCGGAATTCGAGGCGCAACTCCGTGCCGAATTGGGCGTGCCAGCGCAAACTGCGGGTGCACCTGAGGTGGAACGGGAGGAACTCCAGGCTGTTTAGAGATTTGGGCACGCCTGGAGATCTTCGCCATTAGCGGGAAATTGCAACGTAAGCAATGGCTCTCGCGATCGAATCCGATAAAGTGATGTTTGAAATCTACCGCGAGCCGGAATTTGGCCGCCAATATCGCGTGGTGTATTTCACCGAACTCGACGAGCACAATAAGGAAAAAGAGATTAACGACGCCATGCGAGGCGAGCACGTCTTCGATGGCTATTTGCGCAATTACACGAAGCAGGAAGGCAAGCGCACCGTGGACGGAATTCTGAAGCGGCTGAATGCAGGCGAAAAGCTCAGCATCGAGCAAATCGAACGCGAATTGAAGCCGTTTATGGCTTGAAAAAGAGAGATGTTTCGAACGCGGAGCCGCCGACCGAAAGAGGAGTTTAGAAAAGCGCGGCTGTTGCGCTCGCAATCACGAAATGAAGCATGGGTAGATGGAGGGTTAACTTCCCGTTGGTAATCGCATGAAACTCAGCACACGCACGCGCCGCCGGTTGCGGTTCGTCAACACAAGGCTGAAGGAATGGCGGATGATCGCGTGGGGACTGCTCTCACCCGAACATCCCGTGCTGGCGCACATGATTCCCATCCGGCGCTGCAATCTTTCCTGCACGTATTGCAACGAATTCGACGATGTCTCGAAGCCGGTGCCCACGGAGGAGATGCTGCGCCGCGTCGACCGCCTGGCGGAATTAGGGGCGACGATCATCACCCAAAGCGGCGGCGAGCCTTTGCTGCATCCCGATCTGGACAAAATCATCGCACGCGTGCGCAGCCACGGAATCCTGGCGGGGATGATTACCAACGGATATCTGCTTACGCGGGAGCGCATCGAGCGATTGAATCGCGCGGGGCTGGAGCACCTGCAGATCAGCATCGATAATGCCCTGCCGGACGAGACTTCGAAGAAAAGCCTGAAAGTTCTGGACCAGAAACTGGTACTTCTCGCCGAACACGCGGAATTTCAGGTGAACATCAATTCCGTGCTGGGCTGCGGAATCCGGTTTCCGGAAGACGCGCTCAAGGTGGCGCGCCGCGCGCTGGAACTCGGGTTCACCAGCACGATCGGCGTGCTGCACGACGGCAACGGACAACTCAAGCCGCTCAACGCCAGCGAGCAGGAGATATTCGAGCAGGTGATGGCGCTCGGCAAGCGATCGTATGCGCGGTTCAATCAATTCCAGCACAACATTGCCCGCGGCCAGGCGAATGACTGGCGCTGCCGTTCGGGCGCCCGGTATTTGTATATCTGTGAAGACGGTCTGGTGCACTGGTGTTCGCAACAGCGCGGCTATCCCGGAATCCCGCTGATGCAGTACACGCTCGAGGATTTTCGCCGCGAATACCGCACGGCTAAGCCGTGCGCGCCGCAGTGCACGGTTTCCTGTTCGCAGCAGGTGGCGATGCTCGACAACTGGCGCGCTCCTCAGAATCTGCGGCCCATCGCTGCGGCGCCCCGTGTGCAAAATCTGGTGCAGCTCAGCCCTCAATCCTCGCAACACGATTAGCGGTAACCCTTTCCGCACCAACGCAATTTACGCATACGCACCGGCTGCGGCTTCGTCGCTTGTCAAGCCCGCTCGGTAAGCGCAATCTGGTAATCAGCCTCTGCACATACACGGGAGAAGTTTGGCCTGGGCAGGAGTGTGGGATGCGCAGTTGTTTGCGGCAGGCACGCAAACAGTGGGGAAGCGGCGAAACCGCGCCGCTTGATGAATTCCAGCCATGACCGCCAAAAACCTGGCCCAGTTGCCGCGTCGGGAAGCAAGAGGGTCTTTGCCGCCGGATACGCGACGCCCCGCGGATGAGAAACAGAAGTCCGCGCCGGTGGCAGACTCCGATGCTGTCGCCGCTCACTTCTTGCGTTCGCTGCACGTTTTGCTGCGTTCCATACGGCTGTATCACCAGCACCATCCTCGCCTGATCGAAAGTCTCAAGTCCGCGGCGCACGCCCTGGAGGATGCTCTCCACGGTTTGGCGTTGCTTGGATTTGTCGTCGAAGCGTCTGGCTTGGCGGTGGTGAAGCAAGGTTCAGCCGCAGCCCGGCCGCTCCCCGATGCGCGCGGTGAACTCAGAACGCTAGCCGAAGTTTTTGGGCGCGCGCGGATCCGTTCCCTGGCATTTGTGCCGCATACCCGGCTTGATGAACTGCTGCAGTTTGTGCGGGCCGTGGATTCGGCTTGCCGCGCGCCTCAGAATTCGCGCGACGACTGGCCCTCGCGCCTGCGCGAATACCGGATCACGGGTATCCGCGTCAACGAGGCGCAGCGTGAACGCACGAGCGAGCCAATTGGCCTGGCCGGCCTGCTGGAAGCGTTGATTGGCGGCGAGGTCGAAACTGCTGCGAGCGCCGAACTGCTGGCCACGGCTGCGCCGGAGCAGTTGCGCGGCGCCCTGCGCGCATTGTGGGCGTCGGCGGCGCGCCTGGAAGCGGTGCGCGCCGAGGCGCCGCAGGAAGCCGCGCGCGCTATTCGCGTGGAGTTCGCTTCGGCGGACCAGTTCGTTCGCGCCGCGATTATGCGCGGGCTGGTTCTCGAATCTCCTCGCGAGAATGAGTCACTCGGCGTGTATCTCGGGCGCGTAGCGGATACGCTGGGGATCGACTACGCGCGTTCGGAGTTTGTGGCGCGGCGCTTGCCGGCGACAGAAGTTCGCAGAATGCTGGCGCAACTGCGCGGCGATGGCGATCATTCGGAAAGCGATGGCAGCCTCGACCCGTTAGTCGAACGTTTTTGGAAGTCATTGCCGGCGCGCGAACGGACACGCTTGCTGGCAACGGCGGACGCATGGTGCTTGCCGGTTCGGTTGTTGCGAGAGTATGTCGAAGGGTTGATTGCGGCAGCGGAAAGCCGCCGGGCGGAGGCCTCTCGCCGTGAAGCGAGGCGCGCATTAGCGCATTTCGCGCGCTGCCTGAATTCAGAGGAGGAAAAGGCGCGGCGAGTTGTCGCATCGGGCCTGCTCGAGATGAAGGACGTCTTGGAACGCGTTTGGCCGTGCCCTCAGCTTGCCGATTTCGGGAAGAACGTTGTCGCCGCGTTACGCTGCGAAGTTTCGCCGGGCATTGCCAATTTGCTGGACGAGTTGACGCAAGCATTGGCCAAACTGGCACTGGCGCGCGGCGAATGCGCCGAATTGCAGTCCATTCTTACGGAGATGGACCAGGCGCCGGCCGAATCCGACGAAGAGCGCCTGAATCTGCTTGCGCGGCGCATCGTAGGCAGCGAGGAATGGCTGCTACTGGTGGATTTGGCTCTGGCGAACCGGCCACTGGACGCGACGCTGCCGCGGCTGTTGCGGCGTGATCCCGAACGCCTGCTGGATCGCTTGCGGCTGCTTTTGACGTCTTCAGCGGGGGCGAATTCGCTACCCGCTATGGCTCGGCTGGTGCGCGCAACGGGTGAACCGGTGCTAGGGGCCTTGGAGACAAACCTGCTGGAACCTCGGAGGCAGCGCGTTGCTACGGCGATCAAGCTGTTATCGGCGGCCGCTCCTGAGCGCTTGATTGCTGCCTTGCCGCGATCGTTCTCGAGTTGGGACTGGAGCTTGCAGGATCTTGCTGTTACGGAACTCGCACGCCTCTCCGCGCCGGCGATGCGTTTGCAAGTGGCTAAGGAATTTCTGGGTTTGATCGGGGAAGCGCATCTGCTGGTTACGCCGGGAATGATCGATCACATTGGTCTGGTCGGAGATGCAGCCGCCGCGCCGCGCCTCATTGAAATTGCCGGTGGTGAGGTGGAACGCCTGAATGACGTCTTCATACGTATCAAAGCCATTGAAGCGCTGGGCAGAATGAAAGCGTCGGCGGCGGCCACGCTTTTGCGCGCGTTGGTGCGCAACCGTTCCGGCCTGACCTACGCAGAACCCGCCGGCTTGCGTTCCGCCGCTGAAGAAGCGCTCGCGTTGATCGAGGACCGCGAGGGATCGCTGGCGTTGCGGATGCCTCCCAAGGCATCCGCGACTTCGACTCCGCCGTTTACACGGCCGCGCCGTTACTTGCGCGTCGCACTGAGCGAGCCGCTGCCGGCAAAAATGGAAGGGCCGCAGGCGCATACAGCTCGCGTCCGATCGATTGCTCTCGGCGGCGCGTTGCTGGAAAGTTCCACGCGGTTCGCGCTGGGGGAATCGCTGCGCATCGAGATTCACGCCGGGTTCGAAAAGATCCGGGCGACGGCCATAGTTCGCAGCATCAGTTCAAAGGGGTGCGGCGTGGAATTCGTGCACATGAGCCAGGAAGATCGCGAGAAGCTCCGCCGCCGGATAAACAAGCTGCTCGATTAATCCTGACGTAGCGTTAAGCGCGAAAAGTGGAGACAGATTCCTCGGCCGCCGAGCAGAAGGTCACGCGCGTCTTCTCATTTTTGTAGCCGCTTCGCAGCGGGGCGCGGAGCGGCGGGCGCCGGAACGAGCACGTACATGCTGAGGCGCAGGTCCTGCATCGAGCGCTTGCGCGCAGCGGAATCCGCGCTAAAGTAACAGGCCATGATGGGATGGATTGCGGCAGCGGTGATCGCTGTTCTCGGCAGTTTTGGCATTTTGGTTGCGCTCAAGGCACGGCAAGCCGTTTCAGAACAAGCTTCAGAACAAGGCGACGCGCTTCGGAAGGAGATGCAGTCTTTGCTGGCGGCACAATCGCAGGCCGCCGCGGCGCAGATCAACCAGTTGTCTCAGTCGCTCACGGCGCAATTGGGGCAGGTGACACAACAGGTGCAGAGTGGCATGGCATCTGTTGGCGTCCTTACGTCCACCGCGCAAAAGGCAGTTTCGGATCAGTTGCAGGCTTCCACGCAGATGCTGACCAGCGTGCACCAGCAGATCGGCGAGATGCAGCGTGCCGGGCATGAAGTCTCGGCTGCGGCCAAACAGATTGAAAGCGTGCTGGGCGGCGCGAAGACGCGCGGCACCTTGGGTGAAGTCGCTCTCGATCGAATTCTCGCGGATACGCTGCCGCGCGCGACGTATGACATGCAATACCGATTTTCTACCGGTGAAGTCGTGGACGCGGTGGTGAAGTTGAGTGACAAGCTCTTGCCGATTGATTCTAAGTTTCCTCTGGATGGCTACCGCCGGCTCCTGGAGCACGGGGAGGAATGCCGGAAGGATTTTGCGACTGCCGTGCGGGGTCACGCCGAAGCGATCGCGAAGAAGTACATTTTGCCCGGAGAAGAGACACTGGATATAGCGTTGATGTTTGTTCCTTCCGAAGGCGTCTATTACGAACTGTTGCGGTCGGTGGACCCGAAGGGCACGCCTCTGGACGAATATTGCCGGGCGCGTTGCGTCGTGCCGGTATCGCCGAGCACGCTTTTTGCCCACCTCAAAATCATTTTCCTCGGGCTGCGGGGAATGCAGATCGAGGAGAACGCCAAGCGTTTGCTGGCCAGCATCGGCGGCCTGAAAAAACAGATGGACGGTTTCGGAGAAGCTTACGACAAACTTGGCAATCATCTGCGGCTTGCGCAGCAGAATTATTTGGACGCCTACGGACGGCTGGACCGCGCCCGCGCCTTCATCGAGGTTTTGTCTCAGGGTGGCCCATCATCAGAGAAAGTGCTTGAATCCGCGGGCTAACGGCACCGCGCCCAAAATTCTTCAGGGCCGGTGACTCTCTTATCAGCGCGGCGCTATGGCGCCACGTCGGCGCGCCCGGCTTACAACTTCAGCTCCGGTTAGCCTGGGGGCCAGCGGAAATCACGGCCGCCGAGCAGATGGAAATGCAGGTGGAATACACTCTGCCCGGCGCCTCGGCCATTGTTCACGACCACCCGATAGCCGCTGGTGAGCTTGCGTTCGCCCGCCAGTTGTGAGGCGACGAGTAATGCTCGGCCAAGCAGTGCGGCATCTTCTTCGTGCGAATCTGTTAGCGCGACCACGTGTTTGCGCGGGCAGATGAGGATATGCGTTGGAGCTTGCGGCGCGATGTCTTCAAACGCAAAGAGTTCCGGGTCTTCGTAAACGAGCTTTGACGGGATTTCGTGTTTGCTGATTTTGCAGAAAATGCAATCGTTCATGCCGCGGGCCTCCGAGCAAGAATCCATCATCACAGGAGATTGTTCAAGCGAGCAACGCTGACCGTTTGAGAAGACGTATGAAGAGAGTTCCCCGGACGCAGACGAAACCCGTGCGCCGCTGATGGCGCGGCGCACGGCGCCCTCGGAATGACAACGCTTTGTTAGGTGCCTGAGGGGCGACACGTAGCGGGCCCGCCATAGCAATGAGCGGATAAAAGCAGATCCTTTGTTCGTATGGATCGCGCGCCTCGCGCGCGATCAATCCCGCTCGCTCGGGATGACGACATTAAACAGTTTGCCGCCCGGAGACCGTTTCAAAAAACAATTGCCCGATCCGCCGGTTATTGCAGGCCGTCAAGTCTCACGACAAAGATATTGTGGAAGCCCTGCTCGCGCGTGAGTTGGGCCGCAAATTGTTCGGCGGCGCGCTCGGTTGCCAGGCGGCCGACGCGAACACGATACAAGTGGCCTGCAGGCGCAGCGTAATCCTGCACATAAACCGGGTATCGCCGCCCCAAATCCGCCCGCAACCGGTCTGCATTCTTGCGCTGCTGAAATGCCCCGACTTGCACTGAAAATGCTCCGCTGAGCGGCGACGGGCTCGATAGGAGTTCGATGCGCACCGGGGCGATGCCCGTTCCGACCATATCTATAGCGTGAGCGGCGGCCAATGACAAATCGATCACGCGGCCTCCGACGAACGGGCCGCGGTCAATAATTCGTACCTCGGTATGCTTGCCGTTGTTGAGATTGGTGACGCGGACGATGCTTCCAAAGGGCAGGGTGCGATGCGCGGCCACGAACCGGTTCATGTCAAAGATTTCGCCGCTCGAAGCTTGCCGGCCGTGAAAGGGCGCGCCATACCACGAGGCAATGCCTCGCTCGACGTACGAACCCGGCGGAACAGGCTGCTCGGGCGGAAGCTTGGGCTCAGCGGGAGCGGGAGGGGCAGGAATATTTGCGGTCGCCGGACGTTTTTGCGCGCATCCGGCAATCGCCAATGCGATGAAGAGCGTCAGGTAAAACTGCAGAGGTGGGAAGAGATAGAGAGGAGGACGATGCGATCGGTCAGCGTTGATCCGGTTTGGGCTCAACTTTGGCTTCAAGATCCGCCGCCATTTGCGCCAACTTGTCCGACATTCGCCGGAGGGAACGCGCGGTTTTGAGACGCGCCGCGGGGCTGATCTTCTTCTCTGCTATCTCGCGCAGGCGCTCGATTTCACGGTCTAATTTGCGCCCGAACTCTTCAAAAGTGGCCACGCCATGCTCCCGGCGGAACGCGGCGGCTTCGCGTCCCAGGGGAATTTTTCGTATTATAGACAGTCGATTGTTTCGGTCGCAAGGAGAGGTGTGCAGCTTCCCGTCCGGTGGCGCTATAAAGTAAACCGTTGGCGCAGCCAGCTTGGCTCGATCTTCCACAGGCAGCCGGCGGTAGCGCGCCCGCGTTTATGCCCGGCCTGCGGAACCCTGGTGGGCTCGATGGCGAGCCGGTGTCACCAGTGCGGTGCCAGCCTGACCTTCTCGCTGGCGGCCGCGAGCCGGTCGCTGGGGAAGTTGGTGCCGCAGGCATCGCCGGTCAGCTACGCCATACTCGGCATCTGCTGTGTTCTCTACGGGGTGAGCTTGCTGGCCACGATCCATCGCAGCGGTTTCGAAGCGCCGGGCGGTGGACTGGGCGCGCTATTCGGATTTGGCGGGATCGATGGGCGAATTCTCGTGCGCATGGGTGCTTCTCTTCCGCTATTTCTGTATCCGAACGATCTCGTACAGCCGTGGCGCCTGGTTACCGCTATTTTCCTGCACGGCAGCCTGTTGCACATCGGCTTCAACATGTGGGTGCTGATGGATATTGCGCCAATGATCGAGGATCTTTACGGTTCGGCTCGCTTTTTCTTTGCGTTTATATTCACCGGGGTCTGCGGTTATGTATTAAGTTCCTTCACGGGTCACGAAAGCGTTGGCGCTTCCGGTGCGCTGCTGGGGCTTATCGGCTTGTTGCTGGCCCTCAGCACTGGACGACACAGCAGCATCGGGATGCGGATGCTGCGCAATCAACTGTTCTACTGGCTGTTTTACATCGCAGTTCTCGGATTTTTGTTCCGCGGCATCGACAATTACGCACACATCGGCGGATTTGTATCCGGATTCATACTCGGGAAAATCATGGCCGATCGTCAACCCGCAGATTTAACGGAACGGCGTCGTGCGTATGCCCTGGGATGGACCACGGGAATCGCCGTGCTGGCAAGCTTCGCCCTGATGCTGGTGAATTACTTCAGCTCATCGCTTGGGCTTGGCTAAGCCGTAGTAGTGGGTAAAGGGCCCTGCATGCATCAACACCGAAACCGGCTCACGCCCGGGGTTGGTCGCAAGCGCCAAAATCAGTCGTGAAGCGATGTTTGTATAGATTGCGGCATCGGGTCTAGAATGGCCCAAATTTAAGTCTCAAACGGGCACCCCCGAGCCGATGAGAAGAGTCACCGAGGCAACCAAACGCCGCACTACTGCTTTTCTGATCTCCTCAGCGATTGTGGGCTTTGCGTGCCTGGCAGGTCTCCCGCCGGCGAACAGCAATTCGTTTCTTAGGGTTTCGCTACTCGAGGCCCGGCAATCCGCGGGCTCATCTCCGAAGTCTTCTGTAGCCTCTGGGAAGCAATCGAAACCAAATGCCCAAGGTGAGAACGTGGCGAATACCAAAAAAGAGCACGCGTTCCGCGGCAGGGTGGAAAAAGTCGATCCGCAGACGCACATGCTCACCATCGACGGCGAGAACGTCCCGGGTTGGATGGCTGCGATGACCATGAACTACCGCATGGATAACCCCGGCAGCGTGATAGTGAAGCCGGGCGATCGCATCATCGCAACGGTTTACGACGGCGACTTTACGACTTTGCACAACGTGCGCGTCGTGGCAACCGGGTCGGCCACAGCGGTGATCAAAACGAATGATCTTCCGCCCATCTCCTATGTGTGCTCGTCGCCCGGTGAGGAGAGCGTGCTTGAGGATAAGCCCGGCAAGTGTCCGATATCCGGTAAACCGATGACCCCGCTGCGGCTTGTGACGGTCTACTCGTGCCTCAAGTTTCAGTCGTTCATTCAGGAAAATCCAGGCGTTTGTCCGGTAGACAAGAGCGAACTGGTACCGATCACCACGGCGCTTTATTTCACCTGCAAAGGCGACTCAGGCGCTCGTTCTCTCCAGCCGGGCACATGCAGCGACGGCAGCGCGCGGGTAAAGACGTATGAACGCAGGCCGCACGGCGACCATAACCCGCGGCACGGCGGGCAATTCTTTATGGCCGACGACAGTTGGCACCATCTGGAAGGCACGTGGGTGAAGCCCAATATCCTGCGCGTGTATTTCTACAACGACATGACCCAGCCGCTAGCCATTACGGGCTTTTCGGCAAATGCAGTGAAGTCCGATGGGAACGGAAATGAGATTGGCGCGCCCGTTCCGCTCAGGCAGGGGCAAACGAATGATCACAATGTTCTCGAGCTGGCGGTCCCGGGCACAACCCTGCCGGCGAACTTCGCCCTGCGCGTAAAGTTCAAGCCAAGCGACAAGGAACGCGTCTTCGATTTCACGTTTGCGGATTATTCGAAAGAGCCGGGGCCCGCGGCTGTGGCTAATGGTGCGCAGGCTTCAACGACGGCGGCCTTTCCGGCCGGGAGCTCGTCGGCATCCAATCAGCCTTCACAGCCCGCGGCGTCTGGTCAGCAAAGCGAGGCTTACGTGCCGTCAACGATCAAACAGGAAGCGCCCCTGCCAACTACCATTCCCGAGCTGCTCGCCGAGCTGGGTAAGCGTGCTCAATCGGTAAAAACGGCGCTCGATCAGGGCGATTTAACCGGGCTGTGGTATCCGGCGATTGGAGCGAAAGACGTGGCCCTTGCCCTCGAGGAAAATCACAGCAACGAAGTACCGGAAGCCAAAAGGCCGCAACTCGACAGCGCCGTCAGGCGTTTGACGATGGCAGCGTGGCAGATCGACGCGGCGGGCGACCTGGGAAATAAGGAAAAAGTTCTGCCGTTGTACCAGGATTTTGCCGCGGCTGTGGCGGATGTCGAGTCTGTTTATGAAGCACGGTAGAGGATTCGGGCGAGCCTTTGCGCCATGCGCTGCCCTTGTGTTCGCCGCCGCCCTGGCTTTGGTGCTCGGGACTGGCCGCACGAATGCGCACACGCCGGTGACCTCGCGTTTCGATTACAACAAGGACGTTTTTCCACGATTACGAGATCATTGCGCGGCTTGCCACGTTCCCGGCGGCGCGGCGCCAATGTCTCTGGTGACCTACGCCGCAGCCATGCCCTGGGCCGAGTCGATCCGTGACGAACTCACGGCAGGCCGCATGCCACCGTGGCCGGTCGATCCGACCAGCCCGGCGGTAAAAGGCGGCGATCGTATAAGCCCAGGCGACATAGACGTGATCGTGGTCTGGGCGTCTGGAGGAACCCCCGAGAGCTACACGGATGCAAAGCCTGCGGAAGTAAGCTTCCATGGCGGTTGGAAGCTCGGTCCGCCGGATCTGAAAATTCCAATGAACATGGAACACACCGTTGGCTCGAGCATCACAGAGGAAGTCAGCGATTTCTCGTTATCTGCAAATGTCACCGACGCAAAATGGGTGAAGGCAGCCGACCTGCTGCCGGGGAACGCATCGATCGTGCGCGACGCGGTGATCAGTATTGAGAATGGTCCAGTATTGGCGCTATGGCAACCCGGAGCCGAGACAATGGTAGCCCCGAGTGGAGCGGCTTTCCAACTGCCCGTTGGCGCAAAAATTCATTTGCAGATTCATTACAAGAAGCACTTCGACCAGGAGCAGAACTCTCTGTCTGACAAAAGCACGGTCGGCTTGTACTTT
The DNA here is from genome assembly GCA_035650755.1 of Candidatus Acidiferrales bacterium. Classification (GTDB taxonomy): domain Bacteria; phylum Acidobacteriota; class Terriglobia; order Acidiferrales; family UBA7541; genus Palsa-189. Next base: position 94,528 of record DASRHB010000029.1, on the reverse strand, counting down.
ACCGATCCGCCGCCTTCGGGGCACGAGTTGCAAGCGTTTGCCATCAGCCCCGCTGCGAACGTTCCGGCCTCGAATGACTCTTTGAGTTTTGGGGCTGTGCTTCCAAACGCGGCGCAAATCGTCGCGCTACGGCCTATGCTGGATCGTGCCTACCGGTTCGTTGAAATTGACGCCCAGACGCCCTCCGGCGCGACGGTGCCCTTATTGCGGCTGCATGGCCCCAGGCCGCAGTGGTTCCGGCGTTACTGGCTTCAGAAACCAGTGAAACTCGCAACCGGGAGTAAGATCGCCGTGCGGGTTACGCCCTTAGCCGATTATTCCGACGAACCCATGGTGACAAGAAAATTCCCTCTTCAGGTCGTGCTCGATTACGTGCCCCTGTGAAAGCATCGGACGTGAGGCGATCTGAGTTGATACTAGTTGTATGCTGAGAATCGAGTTCGGGATAGTTGCGTTGCGAACGTTCGCTTGACTGCTTAGGAACCGCTCTTTACAATCGCCTCCAGTCCGTAAGCTTTCACCGGTCCCAACCTAAGGTTCGGTTCCTGTCCTCGCAAGAGGGGGTGATCCTTGAAAAGGAATTTTCTCAAGCTTTTTGCCCTCGCGATTGGTGTGCCGATTTTCTTGCTTCCGGTTTGGGCCCACCATGGGAACGCGGCGTACGACACGGAGAAAAAGATCACGGTCAAAGGAACTGTTACGCAGTGGATTTGGGCGAACCCTCACTGCATCCTGCAATTCGACGCCACGGATGAAAGCGGCCAAACCGTGCACTGGAGCACCGAGACTGAAAATCCGACGACGATGAGTCATTCAGGCTGGAGCAAAACCTCGTTCAAAACGGGCGATGAAGTCAGCGTGACGGCGATCGTGGTGAAAAACGGAAAGACCATCGGCCGCATTGTGGAGGTGGTCCTGCCCAACGGCCAAAAGCTCCAGGGGCGCGTCATTCCGGCATTACCGGCTTACAATCCCGAGGAACCGCCCAAGCACTAGGCTCCTCGCGCTTCGAATCATATGCGTGGCATCAGTTTAACACTCGTACTCGCGCCGCTGGTTTCTGTTGTTTTGTATGCTCAAACCGGAGCGCCACAATGGGGAGGAGTGCCGCGCTCTCAGAGTGCCACTCAAGCGCATAGGGCTCCAGCGCCCCGCCGCGATATTTCCGGAACCTGGGACCCGGGCGACAACGGGATTCAGCAATTAGGCGCAAGAAACATGCCCGATGACGGCAATCCGGGGCATCAACTGCCCTATACACCGGCAGGATTGGAAGCCGTCAAGCTGAATAAGCCGAGCAATAGTATTCGATCCGTTTTGCCGGCAGACACGAATGACCCCGTCGTGACCTGCGATCCACAGGGTATGCCTCGCGAAGATCTATACGAATTGCGGACCACACAGATCGTACAGACGCCGCTAAAAATTTTGTTGCTTTATGAGTTCGACAAAATCTGGCGGGTGATCTGGACCGATGGGCGCGAAGTGCCGAAAGATCCGGAACCGAGATGGTTTGGATATTCGGTCGGCAAATGGGTGGACGACTACACCTTCGTTGCGGAAACAATCGGTTTGGACGAACGGACCTGGATCGATCGCGCGGGGCGCCCGCACAGCGATCAACTTCGCGTCGAAGAACGCTTTCACCGGGTAAGTCGTGACCAACTCGAGCTGACCGTGACCATCGACGATCCAAAGATATACACGAAGCCGTGGGTTGCGCTGGATAGGCTGCGTTTTGATTTGCAGCCGGAGAATTTCGATGTGCGGGAGATGATCTGCTCTCCGTCGGAATTTGCGCAATACAACAAATTGATCGGCTTGCCGGCCAGCGAGAAGAGCGGCAAATAGGTCGTGATGCTGAAACGTATTCCCGCCCGAAGGCTCTCCGCTACAGTGAGTTTTATCTTCATGGCGTTGGTTCCGATCGCATCGTTGTGGCCGCGCAATTCGCAACGAGTGTCACAGAATGATTCCAATGCGGTGACATCGAGCGCCGCCGCCGTCGACTACGACGGCTGGGGGCGGCCGATACCGGCTCTCGCAAACCAGAAAGCGGCTCCGGCGCCGAAGCACGACATCTCCGGCATCTGGGACCCCGCCAACGGTCCCGACGATGGTGGCCAATTCCTCGGCGCGAAAACTTTTCCCGTGGACGGCAAGCCCGGGCATGAACCGCCTTTCACGAAAGCCGGAATGGAGGCGTATCTGCGAACCAAGCCGAGTAATGGCGCGAGAATGGTGCCGCCGGGAGAGACAAATGATCCGGAAGCCTACTGCGATCCGCAAGGATTCCCGCGCGAAGATCTTTTCCAATTCAGAACTACGCAGATTGTTCAGGCGCCGTCGAAGGTGTTGATTCTTTATGAATACGACCGGATCTGGCGCACCATCTGGACTGATGGCCGGGAGCTACCCAAAGATCCGGAACCGAGGTGGTTCGGATATTCGGTGGGCAAATGGATTGACGATTACACGTTTCTTGTGGAGAGCAACGGGATGGACGAGAGGACATGGATCGACCATGCCGGTCGCCCGCATACCGGTGAGCTTCGTGTCGAAGAGCGGTTCCATCGCGTGGACCACGACCACCTTGAACTGAGCGTCTTGATCGATGATCCGCAAATGTATACGAAGCCGTGGCTGGCGATGGACAAATTCCCAATGAGATTGTTACCGGATAACATTGACGTTCGAGAGATGATTTGCTCGCCCTCATATCTTCGGGAGTACAACAGCGTGATTGGCGATCCGGTAAGTGAACCTGCAGCGAAAAAAGAACGCTAATTTCAGGGAGTAGAACTCTCTCATGTCTCAGCGGCATCTGAACCCAGCCATTATGGCCGGATTGTTGTTCGCATTACCTGTGGCAAATCTTCAGGCCGCCGGGCGGCAAACCGGTTCAGAGCGGCAGCCGGCAAAAAGCGGCGAGCAGCGAACCTCCAGTGACTTTGCGCCCACCGTCTATGACGGCTGGGGACGCGCGGTCAGTCGACCCGCGAGTGACCGGAAATCAGTCCCGGCGCCAGTGCGTGACATCTCCGGCACCTGGGAGCCGGCCGGCGGCCCACTGGATGGCGTACAGTTCAACGGATCGAAGAATTATCAGGAGGATGGCAAATCCGACCGTGAGCCACCGTACACAGAGCCAGGCCGAAAACTATGGCAGGACAACAAACCGAGCATCGGGTCAAGAGGCGTAGTTCCGGCGGATTCGAATGATCCGGTGCTGATCTGCGACCCGCAGGGTTTTCCCCGCGAAGACCTGTTCCAATTGAGGACCACGCAGATTGTGCAGACCCCGCTCAAGGTTCTGATCTTGTATGAATTCGATCAGATCTGGCGCGTGATCTGGACCGATGGCCGGGAGCTTCCGAAAGATCCTGAACCTCGGTGGTTTGGTTATTCCGTGGGGAAATGGGTGGATGACTACACCTTCGTTGTCGAAACCACGGGGCTCGATGAAAGAAGCTGGATCGATAACGTCGGCCGGCCGCACAGTGATGCACTCCGCGTCGAAGAGAGATTCCATCGCGTGGATCGCGATCATCTGGAGTGGAGTGTGACCGTAGATGATCCGAAGATGTACAAAGAACCCTGGGTAGCGCTGGACAAGCTGCGCTTGTACCTGCAGCCCGCCAACTACGATGTCCGCGAGATGATCTGTTCCCCTTCCGAGCAACGTCAGTATGACAGCCTGATCGGCAATCCGCAGAGCGAAGACAAATAGCCGTATCGAGTTGCAAGCGCGTTCTGCAGTCTGCGCAAGTGTTCAGGTCGAGCGGCTCTTGGAGGCCCTTCGGAACCGGAAGAGGGAAGTATCGGCAGCGACGATGCGAAGGGGTGAATTGCCCGGCTTCAGTACGGCTTTTGCAATCAGGCTCGATGCGAGCATCGCCATGACTGCAAAGTCGATTCCAAGCACCTGAACCAGCCGCTGCACGTTTCGGTCGGGTATCAGCGGTTTCAACACCATCACGGCCAAAGCCGTACATACCGCGGCGCGGATCCATCTCGGCAAGTCCGAGCGGTCGCGCAGCGTGGCTACGCCCACGGCCACGGGCCAAAACAGGATGACAAGATCGCCCAGTTGAGTAAAAGGCTGGAGCAGCAGGAGCGCGCAAAAGGCGATCGCATCCATCAGCAATTCATCCGATGGAAGCCGCCGGGCCAGAAAGAGCAGCCCGGAATAGCCGGCGGCGGCAAGCAGGAACCACAGCAGTTCTACTGCTTTTGGATCAAAATTCGCGACGTTCACTTTCGGATAGTTCGAATCGGTGAGCTTCGAATAATCCAGCGGAACGAAGTAGCGCATGAGCACGCTGTGCAGGGACTGGCTGGGGAAGCCGACAATCGCCGGCTCTCCGGCCGTCGAGGCCACGCGCACTTCCTGATCTGCCCATTGATGCAGCAAAGAAAAATTCGCGTGCCACCCCAGGTAAGCGGCGGGCAATAACGTGAGTCCCGCTGTGAACGCCAGCGCCAAAACGGCGACGGTGACACGCTTGCGCGCAATCAGATAAGGCACGAAAAATAAGGGCGCCACTTTGATGCTGATTGCCAGGGCCAATGCAAAAGCGGCGAGTTGAGGACGTTGGTCAAGCCACAGCAGGGCCGCGGCGACCAGCGCAAAAATGAAGAATTGCACGTTGCCGTAATGGAATTCCAGCGCCAGGTAAGGCAGTGCCGCCGCGATCACCAGAATTTGCCAGACGCGACCGTGGATTCGAAGTCTCGCAAACAGCTCGCGCGCGAGCACTGCAAGTACGCCAAACTTGAGAGCGGCCCAGACGACCGCGGCGATTTGCAGAGGCAGCAGCGCGAAAGGAATGAAGAGAAGCAGGAAAAGAGGCGGATAGCGATAGACCTGAGGCCAGCCGATGCCGCTGTGTGGGCCATACATAGGCCCGGCGTGCCTGAGCATGGATCGGGCGGCGTAATGATATACGGGGAAATCCACTGTGCGCCGCGCGGCAATAGCGCTGAGCGCGAGCGCGCCAATCAGCGCGAACGCAATCGTAATCCCGCGAAGACGACGTGAGGATCGAGCCAGTGCGCAAGACGAGCGCACCGCAACCAGCCACGGCCACGCGTTAACGCGAGACTCAACTTGGGCGTTGGCAAAACGCCTGAGTCCCTGATATGAACTCAACTGCTCTTGTACCGAGCACGCAAGAACTGTTGCGCACCCGGCCCTCCGACGCTGGCGCGAGTATAAGCCGAAAAATTGTTTAACAGAGGAAAAAATTAGTGCGGTCGCCCGGTCCGGCCTGGCAGTAACGATTCGACCCGAAAGCGAGCGATGGCGAATTCGTACGACTTTTTCAGGTCGAGCCCCTTTAGCGAAGACCGGGTCGACTCCAAAATTGCTTGTTTGCAGCCGAAACTCGGCACACAATAACGCCAATTCGGCCTGCCGCACGGCGTTGCGGGAATGGGAACCCGCACAGGAGGACAGGATGCTGAAATCGGCTCGGTCATTGTTGATCTTGTGTGCATTTTGCGCCGCTCTGCTTTGCGCCACCACGGGGCTGCGCGCGCAATCGGGCACAAAGAATGGCGAATGGCGCACCTATGGCGGCGATCTGGGCAGCACGCGCTACGCGCCCTTCGATCAGATCAACGCGGATAATTTCAGCAAGCTCGAGGTCGCCTGGCGGTTTAAAACCGATTCGCTCGGACCGCGGCCGGAGTTCAAGTTGGAATCGACGCCGCTGATGGTTCACGGCGTACTTTATTCGACCGGCGGCTCGCGTCGCTCCGTCGTGGCGCTCGATGCCGCCAGCGGCGAACTTCTCTGGGTTCATCGCGAAGATGAAGGAATGCGCGGCACCTACGCCCCGCGGCAGCTTTCCGGCCATGGCGTCGCGTACTGGACCGACGGAAAAGAAGAACGAATCCTGTACGTCACGCCCGGCTATCGGCTGATGGCGCTGAACGCCAAAACCGGCCAGCCGATTGCCAGCTTTGGGAAAAATGGCGTCGTCGACCTGAAACTCGACGACGATCAGGATATCGACCTGATGACCGGCGAAGTCGGCCTGCACTCCACGCCTGTAGTTGCCAAAGACGTGGTGATTGTTGGCGCGGCCCACCTTTCCGGCGGCGATCCCAAGAGCCGCAGAAACGTGAAAGGCTATGTGCGTGGATTTGATGTGCGCACCGGCAAGCGTCTGTGGATTTTCCATACGATACCCAAGCCCGGTGAGTTCGGCTCCGACACGTGGGGGAAAGATTCGCTGACCTACACCGGGAATACCGGGGTGTGGGCGCAAATCTCTGTGGACGAAGAACTGGGACTCGTCTATCTGCCGGTCGAATTGCCCACCGGCGATTACTACGGGGGTGATCGCCCTGGCAACGGACTTTTCGGCGAGAGCATCGTCGCCGTTGACCTGCAAACCGGCAAGCGCAAGTGGCATTACCAGCTCGTTCATCACGGCATTTGGGATATGGACATTCCCTGCGCGCCGATGCTGGTGGATATCAACGTAGGGGGGCGCACGGTGAAAGCTGTCGCGCAACCCACGAAGCAGGGATTCCTTTATGTCTTCAACCGCGAAAATGGCGAGCCCATCTGGCCGATGGAAGAGCGCCCGGTGGCCAAGGGAGACGTGCCCGGCGAATGGTATTCGCCGACGCAGCCGTTTCCCACCAAGCCTCCGGCTTTCGAACATCAGGGAGTTGCGATCGCCGATCTGATCGACTTCACGCCGGAGCTTCGCGCTGAAGCTGAAAAGCTCGTTTCGAAATATCGGATCGGGCCGCTGTTTACGCCGCCTTCGGTGAGCACGATAGACGGCACGCTGGGCACGATCACGTCGCCGGGTTCCACCGGCGGCGCGAACTGGCCGGGCGGCTCCTATGATCCCGAGACGCACAAGCTTTACGTCTATTCGCAGGAAGCCATCGCGCTGCTGGGTATGGTTCCCACACCCGGGCCGCAATTTTCAGATATGGAATACGTTCAGGGCACGGCCGGCAGAGAGCCGCGCAACAGCACGGCGATGGGCGCGCCACCGCCGCCTCCGACTCCGGGTGCGGCGAGTGGCGAAGGTGAGGGAGGCGCCACGCTGACGGTGCATGGCTTGCCTCTGCTGAAGCCTCCGTACGGGCGCATCACCGCCTATGACATGGATCGGGGCGAAATCGCCTGGCAGGTGCCGCACGGCGAGACGCCCGACAATGTCCGCAATTATCCCGCGCTGAAAGGCATGACCATTCCGCGCACCGGCCAGCCGGGCCTCGTCGGGGTGCTCACCACGAAGTCGCTGGTGATTGCCGGCGAGCCCATGTTTACGATGACGAGCACGGGCGCGCGCGGCGCAATGCTGCGCGCCTACGACAAAGCCAGCGGCAAGGAAGTGGGCGCCGTCTATATGCCCGCGCCGCAAAGCGGCTCGCCGATGACGTATATGCTGAATGGGCAGCAATACATCGTCATAGCCGTGAGCGGCCGCGACTTCCCCGGCGAACTGGTGGCCTTCCGGCTGCCATCCGTCGCCGTCTCCCGCGCGAATTGATGGGGAGCAGTCCCTGGGCCCGGCTTTTTGAATCACGGGGAACTCAATTCCAGAAATGGCCTGAAGTCGGTAAGGGTCGTTTCTGACAAGCTGGCTTTCCACCCGGGAATAACTCTCTACCGCAGCTCTCCTCCCAGTCTCAGCCACGCCATCATTTCGTCAGGGGATAATCAAAGTATTGTTACCCGAACTGCTCTTCCAGGGCTGCTCGGACTTTGACTCAGTGTAGGCGCGGCGATATACTGACGTGCATTTTGGAGGCATTTCGAACCCGTGGGCGTTCTCGATCAGCGCTTCGAAAAAAACTTCATGATTTCGTCGGTGGACTATGTCTTCAACTGGGCGCGGAAGTCCGCCATCTGGCCGCTGACGTTTGGCCTGGCCTGCTGCGCGATCGAAATGATCGCCTCCACCACGGCGCGTTTTGATATCGCGCGTTTTGGCGCCGAGGTCTTTCGGCCTTCGCCGCGACAGGCCGACCTGATGATCGTCGCGGGGACGGTGACGCTGAAGATGGGCCCGGTGCTCAAGCGCGTGTGGGAGCAGATGCCCGATCCGAAATGGTGTATTTCGATGGGCGCCTGCTCGAGCGTGGGCGGCCCGTTCAACGCGTATTCGGTTTTGCAGGGCGTGGACCGCATTGTTCCTGTGGACGTTTACGTGGTGGGTTGCCCGCCGCGGCCCGAGGGCCTTTTCTACGCGCTGCTGAAGCTGCAAGACAAGATTGACCAGATGTCGTTGGCGAAGCGGCCCACGGAAGTGCGGCTGAAGCCGGAAATGGTCGATCAATTCAAGCGCGGCGTGATGGTCGCGCAGACGCCCTCGCCGCGATAGAGCTGACAACTACAATCCATTCGGATGCGCGGCGTTGCATCGCAAGCAAGAGAACCCAAAGCGAACTGCAGATCCCTCGCTGCGCGGCGCACGCCTGGCGCGCAAATGCAAATACGAGCGTGGCTCCGCTCGGGATGACAATAAAAAAGGACTTTTGATTGAAAGAGGAGGTTTCCTGACATGGCATTCGTACGCGCCGCCCGCAAAGACGAGCTCCCCACCGGCACAGTCCGCGAGTTCCAGGTGGACGGCAAGACGCTGGCGATTTCGAATGTCGATGGAACGTTCTATGCCATTCACAACGTTTGCCTGCATCGCGGCGGCCCGCTCGGGGAGGGCGAACTCAAAGGCAAAGTAGTCACCTGCCCATGGCACGGCTGGCAATTCGACGTGACCAGCGGCAAAGCCGCGATGAACCCCGCCGTCGGCGTGGCCTGTTTTCCGGTGGAAGTGCGCGGTGAAGATATCTGGGTGGATATCGGCTAGCAGGCGACTCCGCAACTGCGGGGAAATATTCCCATAAGGCGCGACTCACGCACTTGGTCCGCGAGCCATCGTAAGTATTTGTCGAAACACGCCGAGAATTTTCGGCGCAGCTCGCATTCGCCGATTATAATCGCGCGGAATGATTGGCTACCTGCGCGGAAAGCTTGTAGATAAACGGCCTAACCAGATCCTCGTCGACGTGAACGGGGTCGGTTATGTCGTCTCCATTCCACTCTCCACATTTTATTCTTTGGGCGAGCTGCATGATGAGGTCACGGTTCTCGTGCATACGCATCTGCGTGAGGATTCCATTGCGCTCTACGGGTTTCTGACCGCGCGCGAAAAGCAATTCTTCGAGCTGCTGATTTCCGCTTCCGGCGTCGGTCCCTCGCTGGCGCTAAAAATTTTGTCGGGGATGAGCGTGGATGAATTGCTGCCGGCGATCCGCGCGGGCGATCTCGTTCGCCTCACGCGCATCCCGGGAGTCGGCCGCAAGACGGCCGAACGCATCGTCGTGGAACTGCGGGATAAGCTCGCCGCCATGGAGGCGCCGCAGCCGGAGCGAGTTCCGGCGGCGGGCCGGAGCCAGCTCGAATCCGACGTCATTTCCGCGCTGCTGAATCTCGGGTATGATCGCCGCGCAGCGGAGAAAGCGCTGGAGGAAGCCGCGGGTAATGGCGGCGGAGGGCGCATGAACGAGAGCGCGATGCAAAGTTTCGAAGCGCTGCTGCGCGCCACGTTGCAACAATTGAGCCATCCGGCGCAGAAGGCCGCGCCTTGACCGGTAAGCACCTCATCATCCGCGTTGTCGAGGGCGAAAAGGCCGTGGCTATCCAGGCGCTTTTCGCGCCCCAAAGAGTCACGTGACGCAAACGCCCAAACGAATCGTTTCCGGCCGCGCATTTGACGAAGACACGCGGCTCGACGCCAGCGTGCGCCCGAAGCGCATGGCCGACTTCATCGGCCAGGCGCGGGTGAAGGAAAATATCCTCATCGCGATTGAGGCGGCGCGCAGCCGCGGCGAATCGCTCGACCACGTGCTGCTGTACGGTCCGCCTGGGCTGGGGAAAACGTCACTGGCGCAGATCATCGCCAATGAACTGGGTGTTTCGATCAAGACCAGTTCAGGGCCTCTGCTCGAACGGAAGGGCGACCTCACCGCGATCCTCACTTCGCTGGAATTACGGGAACTCTTTTTCCTCGACGAAATCCACCGATTGCTTCCCGCGGTAGAAGAGATTCTCTATCCGGCGATGGAGGACTATCGAATCGATCTGGTGATCGGTCAGGGACCGGGCGCGCGCATCCATCCGTTTAACCTGAACCGATTCACGCTGGTCGGCGCGACCACGCGCGCCGGCCTGATTACCGCACCGCTGCGATCGCGCTTCGGCATAGTCCATCGCCTGGAGTATTACCGGCCCGAGGATCTGGTGGAGATTTTGCGCCGTTCGGCGCAAATTCTGGCGATCGCACTCGATACCGGAGGCGCCGAGGAGGTAGCGCGCCGCAGTCGCGGCACGCCGCGCGTTGCCAACCGGCTGTTGCGCCGCGTGCGCGATTTCGCCGAAGTCCGCGCCCAGGGCCGAGTCACCGCCGAAGTCGCGCGCGAAGCGCTCGACCGGCTCGGCGTCGATGAACATGGGCTCGACGAAGTGGACCGTAACCTGATGCTCACGATCATTCAGAAATTTTCCGGCGGCCCGGTGGGCCTGAATACCATTGCCGCGTCCCTCAGCGAAGAAGAAGACGCTATCGAGGAGATTTACGAGCCGTATCTGATGCAGATGGGATTGCTCGACCGCACGCAACGCGGCCGAGTGGCCACGCCGCTGGCCTATCGCCATTTCGGTCTCGAGCCGCCGCGCGCCCAACACGCACTTTTCTGATCGCTCAAATCGCAACGGCACCACCGGCGCCGTGAATACGAAAACCGTTTACATTGCACTTGGCTCCAATCTGGGCGACCGCGCGGCGATGCTCGCCGGCGCGGTCGCCGCCATGAATTCCGCGGGTATTCGCGTCGTGCGGCAATCTCCGCTTTATGTGACCGAACCGGTTGGTGCGGAGAGCCGAAGCTGGTTTTTGAATGGCGTGGTGGAAGGTGAAACTTCGCTGCTGCCGTTGCAATTGCTGCACGCGCTATTGAAGATCGAGCGGGAATCGGGGCGCAGGCGGATCACGGCGCACGGGCCGCGCACGATCGACCTTGACATTCTTTTTTATGGCGCGAGCATCATTCGAACCAGGGAACTGGAAGTGCCGCATCCACGCTTGACCGAGCGCCGGTTTGTGCTCGTGCCGCTGACCCAAATCGCACCCCAGTTTCGTCATCCCGTACTGCACAAGAGCGTCACTCAGCTTCTAGCGGAGACCCATGATCACAGCGAAGTGCAGCTTTGGCGGGAACCGCAGGTGTGAAGTGAACGAAGCGATCCGGCGCTGAGCGTCTTAGGCAATCAGCCCAGCGTCAGCGGTTTTTTCTTTTTCTTCCGCAGCGCTTCGGTCTCCTGCCGTTCGTATTCGGCGAGGTCCTCTTCACTCCACTGGTAGTCTTCATGGCTGGAGAACATACCCGTATTGCGAGCACCGTCGCGGCCCGGATCGCGGCCACCGTGACGTGAGCGGCGGCTTGCTTTTAGCCCATCCTGCCTCACCTTGCGAAGCGGAGTGCCGATGGCTTGGGTTTCCATCAGCAGGTCGCTTACGCGTTCCAGCAGATCATGGAATGTGAAGGGCTTAATGACGTAGGGAAGGTGTGCTTCTTCCAATAGCGGTGTGACTTGCGCCACTGCAGCTTCAGGGACGATGAAAAGAATTCGGACGTGTGCTTGTGCCGTTTCGGATTCGGGAGGCAGCGCCAGTTCTCGAAGCGTGGAGAAAAGCGCGCCCGTGGCACCGGTGGTTGCGGTATTCGCAAGCACAAGCGTCCATTTCCCCGTGGCCAACTGCTGTAAAGCTTGAGCGCTGGATGCTGCACCCTCGACAAGCCAGCCCTCTGCTCCGAGTACCTGCTGTAAAGCGGCTTGGCTTGCCAAGTCGTCTTCGATAATCAATATGCCGATATTTTCCAAGTTTTGCCCTGCTTTCAGCCCGAAGTTTGAGTATAGCGCCCGAGGAGTTCGGCTAACCGAAACGGTTTCGGGGGCGCAGCGGATTCGACAACACGCCGCGGCAGACTTAGGCGAACATAAAGCGAATATAGTATTGACAGGCGAATATAAGGCGAATATATTGACGCAAATGGCGGGCGTGCAATGGCCAATCTTCCCAAGATTCGAGCTTTCGCCGACTCCGATGAACGGATTTGCAGCGAGAGCGAATCCCTGCCTCTGTTTCCCCCAGTCCCGTGCCACCGGGACAGTACGGGCCGAACTCCGACGCCACCGGAGCCGGCCAACGATCGAGTTGGCATTGCACGCCTCGCCGCCACTTCGCCGCTGGCAGAGAGCAAACGCGGCGCGGAATACTTTCTCCTGCCCGCGCGGTCGATCCTGAACCGGTGCGATTCCGAGCGGGTACCTTTTGCGTGGACCGTGAATCCCTATCGCGGCTGCGAATTCGGTTGCAAGTACTGCTACGCCCGCTACACACACGAATATATGGAGCTCGACGGCGGCGAATTCGAGCGCAAGATTTTTGTGAAGCAAGATGCCGGGCCAATGGCTTTTCGTGAGCTGCGGTCGAGCGCCGTTCGCGGGGAGCACATAGCGATCGGCACGGCCACCGATCCCTACCAGCCGGCGGAGCGGGAATTTGGCGCGACGCGCGCGATTCTCGAAGAGATGGTCGAACTCGACGGTCTCAGCGTTTCGATAACCACGAAATCAGATCAGGTGCTTAGAGATATCGATATTCTGAAGCGTATCAACGAGCGGTCGCGGCTGAGCGTGAATTTGTCGGTGACGACGCCGCGGCGCGGTTTGGCCAGACTCCTGGAGCCTAGAGCGCCACGCCCGGATTTGCGAATCGGAGCTGTTCGAATGTTGCGGCAGGCGGGAATTGCCGCGGGAATCCTGGTTATGCCGGTCCTGCCAGGACTTACCGACCGTAAGGAAGATCTCGAACTGTTGGCGCGTGCCGCACGCGATGCGGACGCATGCTGGTTCGCGGCGAGCGTGCTCTTCTTGATGCCCGCTTCCCGGAAACAATTCTTCCCGTTTCTCGAGCAGAAATTCCCGCGCCTGACCCGACGTTATCAGGAGTGGTATGCGAAAGCGGGCTATGCGCCGGAAAGTTATCGCGCCGAAATCGCAGAACGATTTGCGCATTTGCGACGCAAATATGGGCTCGAGACGCGCCCCGAGCCCGCAGACCCGAAATGTGCGCCGGCTGAAGGACAGCTCAGCCTGGCTCTTTAAATCTGAAGCCCTTATGAACTCGCATTCGTGTGCAACATTGGCTTTTATCGCAGGGTTACGGTGCGATGATGCGCGAAGCTTCGGGCTGGCGCTCCTGCCGGGGAGCTTGTCGGCGGAGAAATTCCACATACATTCGTGCGCGTGGGCGTCCATTGGTCCAGTTGCGAATCAGTCTGGCGAGGAACACCAGTGAATAAAAAATGTCGGAATCCTTCAGGTTTGAGAAGCCTACGCGCTGGCTCTCTTGTTTCTTATAGTCCTGGATGAAATTCGTCAGCGCCTGATACAGGGCTGCCGCCGGTTGTATCGTGGGTGGCTTTTCGTAATAGATTCCGGAAACCAGAGTGCGATAGGTCTCGCCAAGTGTTGTTACCGCCGTGAGCGTTTGCTGATCGGTCAATTCAGGGTAACCGGCAGCGAATTGTGAAATAGCATAGGCCAATCCGGAGACGAAGGATTCGCGGTCGTAGATGACGCGCGAGGAGAATTCCACTCCCGGAAACGGAATTTCGCTGTCCGGGAGAGGTTTGCGATGTTCCTGCTCGTATCGATGCGCCGCAATCAAGTAACTGCAATCGGCCGGGCAATCCAGGGTCACTTCGCGTTCCTTACCGCAACAGGGCGCGCAGATTTTCTCGCCCTTGGCCGGGCAAAAGCGCTCGGGCCGACGCTTGGCACAGATGGCACAAACAGAATGTTGTGGCATGCGTTCCGAGCAACAGTATAGCTGACGCAGGCGATTGGCGCGGGGCGGAAAAGCGCACCTGAATGGCGGGACGCCCGCCCGAATAAATTCCCATCAATTCGTGGAGCGCGGCGGAACGCCGGCCGATTTTACTTCAGCGACTGTGGGTCAGAGGTGTTCTTTGGAGAATGCTGGTCGAGCAGCGATACCATTTTTTGCCCCGAGGGAGGTATGGCCACTCCACCTTTGCGAACGATGTCGGTAGCGGCGATCTTCTTGTGGTAAACGTCCTCATTCGCGCCATTATCGGGACGCAGGGTCGAGCCTTCAAGCGAAATGCCGGCAAAGAGTCCACGCGAACGTGAATAGGTGAGCATCTCGGCGCGCAGGGTGACATCGGTTTCGGCTGCTGCGTCGCGGCCCTTGGGGCCGGCGGCGGCAGAGGCATCTGCGCCCAGTTTCACCTTGCTGGACAAAATCGCGTTGGCGCCGCGGGGATTCATCACCAGGATCACGAAATCGGTGGCTTGGCCGCCGAGCTGGAATCCGAAGCTGCCGCCCTCGAGGGCGATCATCGTCGGCGCTCCCCATTTTCCGGTGAAATGTTGGCCGGACCGGCAAGTCATCGCTCCGCGCCCATACGCGCCACCAATTCCAAACGCGGCCTTGAGAACGGAAGGAATGACGATGACACATTCCGCTTTGTCCAACAGATCTTGAGGGATATTGTCCGGGATCTTGAGGATTTCCTCGAGGACCGTGCCGCAATTCTCGAGCCGGTCTGTTTCCTTGCTCGCGCCGAGCAACATGAGCGGCGACGCACCCAGAGCTATGGCCAAAAACGCTGAAAGTGTTTTCCTCATCTACGTCCTCCTGGGCTTGGCAATCAGCATCATAAGGTTTTCTCAATAGGCGATGCAATTATGCGACTCTGGAAATTAACGCGGATGTATGAAGTTAGAAACTAGACTAAGCTCGATGGCCGGTTGTAGCTGGAGCAGCATGGAGGCTCTATAATCGCGAGCAGGCGAACCAAGTTGCGCAAGGAGCAGAATAAGCCCATGATCTCCGTCCGCATCCCTGCAACTCGCCTCCTGCCCTGCGGGTTGCAAATTTGCTTCCTGGGATCACTGCTTACCTGCTGGGCTGCCGGCGCGCCGCCGCTGATCTTTGCGCAAGTAAATACATCCACTGGCGCCAAAGTCCACGCCGCGACCACAGCAACCGAGCCGCGACGTGATCTAGCGCGATTCAGAGACAGGGTGCAGGCCGCAATCGGCGCACCTGAAAACCAGAAAGCCTACTGGGGCATCCTCGTCGCCGACGGGGATACCGGCGCGGTGCTTTATTCGCAAAATGCGCAACGCTATTTCATGCCGGCGTCGAATGCGAAACTTTTCACCACGGCCATGGCGCTGGCGACGCTTGGTCCCGATTTTCGTATGCGCACTACTATAGAATCCGCCGCACAGCCCGATGCTTCCGGCCATCTCGAAGGCGATCTGGTGCTGGTCGGTCGCGGCGACCCGAATCTTTCCAATCGCGCGATCCCATTTGCCGGGCGTGCTGACCGATCCGGCCCCCCAGAAAAAGTGCTGGCGGAACTGGCGGACCAGGTACTCGCGGCGGGAGTGAAGGAAATCTCCGGCGATATCGTTGGTGATGACAGTTATTTCGCTCCCGAACGCTATCCGCACGGCTGGGGCATCGATGACGCTGTGTGGAGTTACGGAGCTGCCGTTTCAGCGTTAAGCTTCAACGATAATTACATTTCCGTGATTCTTCGGCCGGGAGCGGCGATTGGATCGCCGCTGGTATATAGCGCTGCATTGTGGTCAGGGCTCTATACGATTCGCAATGATGCGCTGACCGCGGCGGCAGGGTCGGAGCCGAAGCTGCGGCTGGAACGTGATCCCGATTCGCAAACATTCCGGCTGACCGGGGCGCTGCCGCTCGACGCGCCGCCGCGCGAGCTGCAACTCGCGGTTACGCAACCGGCTGAAAATGCCGCCGCGATCCTCAAGCAGATTCTCGAAGCTCGCGGCGTGCGCATTCAGGGCCGCAGCCGCGCCCGGCATGGCGACCGCAACGCGCAGCCTCAGATGAATGCGCCGCCCATGCACATCCTGGCGGTGCATTCTTCGCCGCCGCTGCTTGAAGATGTGCGGCTCACCAACAAGCTGAGCATGAATCTGCACGCGGAGTTGCTGCTGCGGGTGGCTGCGCGGGAAAAGGCGGCGGCGACGACGATGGATGACGCGCTGGCTTTCGCAACAGCGTTCCGTCAAGCCATCGGGATCGCCCCCGACGATGTGGAGTTGACCGACGGTTCGGGACTGTCGCGCGGCGATCTGGTTACGCCGCAAAGCGTGGTGCAATTGCTGACCTATGTGCTGCGGCAACCGTGGGGCCGTGATTTCGTGTCCACGCTGCCAATTGCCGGCCAGGATGGCACGCTCGAGACTCGCATGCGCGGGACGGCAGCCGCCGGACGCATCCAGGCAAAAACCGGGATGGTGGAGCACGTGAATTCGCTCTCGGGCTATGCAACGACGCGCGCCGGCGCGCATTTGATCTTTTCCATTTTCAGCAACAACACCGGCAAACCCGGACTCGAAGAAGCGAGCGCCGTGGATGCGATTTGTGTCGCCATGGTGGAAGAACTGACTCCGCATCATGAAATCCGCGATCCGCATTCAGCAATCGGCAGGGGACCTCAGACCAAGGCCGCGGAATCGAGCATTCCCGCGAATCTGCCGGTAAGATAACTCCCTGCATGCTTTCACAGGGCACGATCATCACGGTTTTCGGCAGTTCGCGGCCACGTGCCGGCGAGGGCGACTACCAGGAGGCGCAGTTGTTGGGCGCTGAACTGGCCAGGCGCGGCTTTCAGGTGTGTTCGGGCGGCTATGCCGGCGTAATGGAGGCGGTCTCTCGCGGCGCAAAAGAGACCGGCGGCCGGACAATTGCGATTACGTCTACATTCTTTCGCACGCGCGCAAATCAGTGGATCGATGAAGAGCACGCCGCGAGTACCTGGCAAGAGCGGCTGTTTGAGCTCATCCGCTTTGGCGAAGGCTATGTCGCGTGCAAAGGCGGCACGGGCACGCTGGTCGAGCTGGCTGTCGTCTGGGAGATGTTGAATAAGGGCGTCATGGCGGGCAAGCCGTTCGTTGCGCTCGGCGATTTTTGGGCGCCGATCATCGAACGGGTGCGCGAAGTGGAGATCAATCACGATTCGCGCTGGGGAGAAGCGAAAGCCAGGCTCGTGCACAGCGCGAAGACCCCAGCCGAAGCGGCAGAGTATCTGGCTCACGCGCTCGCCTCGAAACGATAGGAAGCGATGGCACGATCCGCGGAAGAGATTCTGGAATTCGATCAACTGCGAGCCTTGCTGCGGGCACGCACGACTTGCGCGCCAGGCCGAGGGGCGGTCGAATCGCTTGGATTTCGCACTGATCGCCGCGAACTCGAGGGTGAGTTTGCCCTGATTGCAGAGGCGATGGCATATCTGCGTTCGGGCGAAGAACTCGGCTTTGGTGGCTTGGCTGATCCGGAGGCCTGGCTCGAGCGGCTGACATTGCCCGGCGCGGTCCTCGCACCTGCGGAACTGCTCGACGCCGCATCGGCCGTGGATACGATCACCTCGCTGCGCGAGAAGTTTCGCGAGACATCGGCAAAGTTTCCGCTTCTGAGTGCACGCTCCCGCGCACTGCCGGATTTGCGGTTTCTCGCCGTAGCCGTTCGGCGAGCCATCCTTCCCGGCGGGGAAATCAGTGATTCCGCGTCGTTGGCGTTGCGGCGCCTGCGCGATGGAATCGGCCGAACGCGCGAAACTCTCCAGAAAACGCTCGAAAGGATTCTGCGGTCGCGTGCCGTCGAAAGCGGCGAGGACTACATCACTCAACGCAATGAACGTTACGTGATTCCGGTGCGCGCGTCTGAACGGCGAACCGTGCAGGGCGTCATGCATGCGGCCAGCGCCACAGGCCAGACTGTCTTTGTCGAACCGCTCGAAACCGTTGAGATCAACAATCAGCTCGTGCAACTGAGAGAAGAAGAGACGGCGGAGATCGCGCGAATTCTGGAAGAGCTGACTGGCAAGCTGGTGGCCGAACACGCTCCGCTTGCGCACGCGGTATCCACCATCGCGGAAATGGACGCGATCTTTGCGCGGGCGCGATTTGCGCGCGAATACGACTGCTGTGTTCCCGAATTCACTGATGAAGCGGCGATCGCGCTTGATGCTGCGCGGCATCCGGTGCTCGAAAGCGCGCTGCGGCCGCAGGGCCGGCCGGTTGTGCCGCTCAGCCTGTCGCTCGGCAAAGATGACCGCATGCTGGTTATCAGTGGACCTAATACCGGCGGCAAGACGGTGGCGCTCAAAACCGTGGGCCTGGCGGTGCTGGCAGCACAATCTGCGATTCCTGTGGCCGCGCAGGCGGCGCGCCTGGGGATGTTTGACCGCGTTCTGGCGGATATCGGAGACGAGCAATCTATCGCCGCTGACCTGTCGACCTTTTCGGCCCACGTGCTGAATATCAAATCGATTTTGGGAATTGTTACGCCGAATTCCCTCGTGTTGGTGGACGAAATGGGTACTGGCACGGCTCCCGAGGAAGGAGCCGCACTCGCGGTAGCGCTGCTCGAAGAATTCCGGGCGCGCGGCTGCCTTGTGTTAGCCACCACGCACCATGACCGGCTGAAAGCTTATGCCTCTACAACCGAGGGAGTCCTGAATGCCGCCGTCGAATTCGATGAGGAGCATCTGGCTCCCACTTACCGGCTGCGCGTGGGCGTGCCGGGTGGATCGAGCGGGATCATGATCGCGCAGAGACTTGGGCTCGCGAAAAACATCGTCGAGCGGGCGCAGCAGCTGATTACTCCTGAAGCGCGCGAGGCAGCGGGGCTCATCGCCTATTTGCATCACAGTCATGACGTTGTGGAGGAGATGCAACGCGATTTAGCCGGGCAGGCGCGGCAGTTGGAGGCCGAACGCCGAGAACTGCGCGACGAGTGGGTCGCGCGGCAGCGGAGCCGAATTGCGGAGCTCGAAAGCAAATTCGCCGCCGCGCTCGAACAGTATGAGCGCCAAATGGCGCACATTATTGAAGCGGTCAAAGAACGCGAGCTGCGCGCGCAGCTCGAGAAGCAGTCGAAGCGAAAATTCTTGCAAGCTCGAAGCGAGGCGCGTAGCGAAGCCGACGCCGCGGTTGTTTCGCATTTGTCGGAATCGCAGGCGGATCTGGGAATTGCCCGCCAGCCGCAGTCGCCTTCGCCCGAGCAGTTGGTGCCCGGGGCTCGGGTCCGGGTGCGGGGTTTGCCCTTGGCTGTTGTATTGAGGCGGCGGGATAATTCCAGCGCGGAGATCGAAGCCGGGCCGTTGCGCATGAAGATTCCGTTATCCGAGATCACCGAGATAGTAAGTCAAGAAAACGCCAAATCCGGTGCGGGCGCTCGCTCCGGCGAAGCCGCGAGCGTCAACTCGCTGCGCGCAGCACGCGGGAGCGTTACCGTACATACGGCGCCTGCGGATCGCGAGACCACCGCGGGCACGGACGAGATCAAC
Source organism: Candidatus Acidiferrales bacterium (assembly GCA_035650755.1). GTDB lineage: Bacteria > Acidobacteriota > Terriglobia > Acidiferrales > UBA7541 > Palsa-189. The sequence goes on along the minus strand of DASRHB010000029.1, from coordinate 75,070 downwards.
GTCATTGGCTGTACCGTCGAAGAAGCTTCGCGGCGCGTTGATAAGTTTATCGACGGCGCCGCCCTGGCGGGCAAGCCGCAGGTACGCGTGATTCACGGACATGGAACAGGCGCGCTGCGCCGCGGCTTGACCGAATTCCTTTCGGCGCATCCGCTGGTCGAGAATCTCCATCCCGAAGCGCAGGAGCGTGGAGGGACGGCCGTGACGGTTGTTGAATTGCGGGCTTAGAGCGAGAATCGCGCAGCATTTCTGAAAACGAGACGAGAGATGGCTGAAGCGGGTTCATTTGCCGATCGCGTGAAGCAGCAGGCGGATATCGTGCGCGTGATCGGCGAATATGTGCGCCTGAAAAAGAACGGGCAAAACTTTACGGGTCTTTGTCCTTTCCACTCCGAAAAGACGCCATCATTTGCTGTACATCCGGTAAAGCAGATCTACCACTGCTTTGGTTGCGGCGTGGGCGGAGACGTTTTTAAGTTCGTCATGGAGATGGACAAGTGCGACTTCATGGAGGCGGTGCGCACGGTCGCAGACAAGTGCGGCATTGCCATTCCCGCTCCGCGGGAGCGCTCGCCTGAAGAAAGGCGCGAGCAGCAGCAACGTACGGCATTGGTTGAGATGCAACGTGAGGCGGCGGCTTTTTTTGCACGACAGCTCGAAAGCACTTCGGAAGGCAAAGCAGCACGGGGATATCTGGCCGACCGCGGCCTCGATTCGGAAACCATTGCGCGCTTTGGTTTGGGGTATGCGCCATCAGGAGGCGACGTGCTTTTGCGCAGCCTCAAAGCAAAATATCCGGAAAAGCTGATCGAACTGGCCGGCCTCGCCAGCCGTGACGCCAGCGGGCGTCCGTACGATCGTTTTCGCCGGCGGATCATGTTCCCGATTTCAAATGAAGCCGGCAAGATCGTCGCATTCGGTGGGCGCGCGCTCGGCGAGGATCTTCCAAAGTATTTGAATTCTCCCGAGACGCCGATCTACATAAAGAGCGCCGTGCTGTATCACCTAGATCGCGCCAAAGAGGCGATCCGCACAGCCGACGCGGCGATTCTCGTCGAAGGCTACATGGATACCATCGCCGTGGCGCGGGCGGGCTTCGGTAATGTGGTTGCGAGTTGCGGCACGAGCTTGACGGAATCGCAGGTGAAGCTGCTCAGCCGCTTCACCCGGCGCATTATCGTGAATTACGATCCCGATACGGCAGGCCAGGCGGCGACCGAACGCTCGCTCTCGCTTCTGCTTGAACATAATTGCGACGTTCGTGTTCTGGCCCTGCCGGGCGGGAAAGATCCGGATACGTTCATCCGCACCGAAGGCGCAGGGGCTTACCGGAAGCTGCTTGAAGCTGCGCCAGCCTACCTCGATTACTTAATCGGCAGGGCGCGCCAACTGGGGCTTGCGACCGTCGAACAGAAGTTGCGCGCCATGAATTTTCTGATGCCGTTTGTGCAGCGAATTCCGAACGCGCTGCTGCGCTCGGAGTGGGCGTCGCGCATCGCCCAGCAACTGCAGGTGGACGAACCCGTGTTAAGAGAGGCATTGCGCCGTGCTGCGGCCGAACGCCGCACCGAGGTAAAAACGCAGGCCTTGCCGGGTGGCGGCGCGGTGAAGCCCGCTGAGCGGCGTCTGGTGCAGATGCTCATGGAGCAGAATGATTGGCGACAAAAGTTGAGCGAAGAGATCCGCGCTGGGGATTTGCATCTGGGGTTGGAGACCGAGAAAATTCTTACCGTCTTGGTGGAACGGCCGATGGAAACGGCGGCGCCCGACGCCAACCGGCTTGCGGCCGAGCTTCGGGAACATGACCGGCGGCTGCTTTTCGAAATCGCCTTTGAGAGCGGAGCGGACGCCACCTGGGAGGAAGCCCAAAGCTGTCTGGATGTGCTGCGGCGGCGCAAATCAGAAGAGGAGTTGGCGGCTGTCCAGCGGCAGATCGAGGCCTGTGCAGTCTCGGGCGGGGCCGGGGCTTCCGAACAGTTGCGTGAATTGCAGGCACGGAAGCTGGAACTAAGACGCCAGCTCATGGGCACGATGCCCCGGGCCGGCGCGGCCGGCGAGTGATCTTGCAGTTTTGCGCAATCGATTCATTTGACTGCGCGTGCCGTGGCGTGTAACGTGATACGGTTTAACGAGTAACGGGTAGGGTACGCTGTGCATCCAAATAGGGTGTACGGTGTAAGCTCCTCGAAAACCGAACGGGCAGAACAAAACAGCAAAGTGCGTTTTACCTCACAAACGAGTGTCCGAAGTTCGTTTTTACCGGACCCAAGTGCGCCCCTGGCGCTCACGGGCGGTCCTAAGCCTGACGGGATGCACGGAGGAATCTCTTGGCTCTGGCGCTAGAAGAAAAATACGATCAGGTACGCCAGCTCATCAATATGGGCAAGGAGCGTGGCTACCTGCTGTACGACGAAGTCAATGATATCCTGCCGGCGGAAGTTCACTCCTCTGAAGAGATCGATGATCTGCTCTCCACGTTTGAGCGCTATGGAATCGACATCTACGAAGATGTAGCGGCAGCCAAGGCGGCGCGCGCGGCGCTGGAAGTCGCGGAACCGATCGACGGCGAAGCCAAGGAAGAGGTCGTTAGCACCGAGGAAGTCGAACTCGATCTCACTCCCGGACTGCTCGAAAAAACCAATGATCCGGTCCGCATGTATTTGCGGGAGATGGGCACGGTTCCGCTGCTGACGCGCGAGGGTGAAGTCGCAATTGCCAAGCGCATTGAACGCGGGCAGTTGCTGGTTCTTAAAACGATCACGCGTTCGCCGATCGTGGTCAAGGAATTGATCGCCATCGCCGAGGATCTGCGCAACGGCACGCGTTCGATCAAGGAAATCGTGGTCTTCGATGACGAGGAACTTACCGAAGAGAAGATCGAGAATAAGACCAAACAGACGCTGAAAATTTTAGACAAAATTACCGGCTTGTATGATCTGGCGCTGAAGCAAGCGGCCAAGCTGGAGCGCATCCCCAGGCTGAAGAAGCGCCCCTATCTGCACGCTCGCTACGATATTTCGCGCACCCGCATTCAGATGTCTCAGTTGGCGCGCTCGATAGAGTTCAATCCTTTTGAACGCAAGCGCCTGATCGACAAAATGCGCCATACGGTCGAGCGGCTGCAGTCGCTCGAGCGCGAAGCCGGCAAGCTGGAGCGCCGAGCCGACGTCTCCAAGGGCGACACCGCGGCCGAAGCGCGCCGTGAGTTGCGCACGCGGCGCACCGAACTGAAAGAAATTTCCGACGCGAGCGAGGTCGGCCTGACCGAGCTGAAGCGCACCCTGCAGATTATCGTCCGCGGGGAGATGGAAGCCGAGCAGGCCAAAAAAGAGCTCATCGAAGCCAACCTGCGCCTGGTCGTTTCCATCGCCAAGAAATACACCAATCGCGGCTTGCAATTCCTGGATCTGATTCAGGAGGGAAACATTGGCCTGATGAAGGCTGTGGACAAGTTCGAATGGCGGCGCGGTTACAAATTTTCGACATACGCGACGTGGTGGATCCGCCAGGCGATCACACGAGCCATTGCCGATCAGGCCCGCACCATCCGTATTCCGGTGCACATGATCGAGACCATCAACAAGCTCATTCGCACGCAGCGGCAACTGGTGCAGGAACTTGGGCGGGAGCCCACCTCCGAAGAGATCGCCAAGCGCATGGATATTCCCGTTGCCAAGGTGCGCAAGATCCTCAAGATTGCGCAGGAGCCGATCTCGCTCGAGACACCCATCGGGGAGGAGGAAGATTCGCATTTGGGCGATTTCATCGAAGACAAGGCCGTCGTATCGCCCTCCGATGCGGTGATTAACCTCAATCTGAAGGAGCAGACGGCTTCGGTGTTAAAGACGCTCACACCGCGCGAAGAGAAAGTCATCAAGATGCGCTTCGGACTTGACGATGGCTCCGAGCACACGCTGGAGGAAGTCGGGCAGTCGTTTGCCGTCACGCGCGAGCGCATACGCCAGATCGAAGCTAAGGCTCTGCGCAAATTGCGCCATCCCTCTCGTTCGCGCAAACTGCGGGCGTTTCTTGAAGGCTCGTCGCGCGAATATCTCTAGGCATCAACCGCGTCGCCTGGAAGTCTGCCTACGTTCCTCACCACAGCATCCTGGTAACCGAACATCTAAATAGCACTGCCTCGTGTTGAGCGAATCGAGCGAAATTGCGTCGCACGCATTGTCCTCACGAAACTCGGCCTCGAGCTGCAGGCCTTGACGCGCGAATGCGGCCTAAGCAGTAGTGGGTTCGGTGGCTGGAACCGCGTTCAAAGTACGGACCCGCAGCGCGGCGATGAGTGCAGCCCCATAAATCGCACCGAGCAGGAGAAACGCGAGTTGCAGGCTGGCATGTTCGGCCAGCCAACCCAGGGCAAAGCTCATCACGACTTGAAGCACCGTGGCCATAAAGGCGAAGGCCGATTGAGTGCGTCCCATCAAGCGGCTCGGCACAGATCCGAGAATTGACGACTGTGTGAGCACCGCGCCGATAGCGCGGCACGCCCCAAAAACTGCGTTCATCAAAATCGCGGCGGCGAGATAGCCTGCATAAGGGAAAACCGCGTGTCCCACGGCGAGCAGCAGCAAAGCCGCCAGCAGAACCTGCATAGGATGGCGACGTGATAGCGGCGCCGCGGCAAACCCTCCGGCCACTGCGCCAAATGCCCAGCCGGATTCAATGAATCCATATCCCCTCGCACCCACGTGCAGCAGATTATTGGCGAGCGCCACCACTAGCACGTTGGCACTGATTACGCCGGCCATCATGCATGCATAAGTAAGACCCAAGGCGAAGATGGTCGGCTGCGTGCGCAGGTAAGTCAAACCCTCGTGCAGATCGGCGAGGACGCCGGTTAACCCGGGAAAGCGCGCCGCGTGTCGCGCTCCGAAATCGGCGCTACTGAAAAGGGCAGTGGAAGGAGAAACCTGCGGAGGGGAATATCCGGTCCGCAGCAGATAAAAACAGAGCGCCGAGACGATGTAGGTGGCGCCATCAATTCCCAGAATTCCGGCCAGCCCGGTGTGCTCATAAACGAGGCCGACCAGTGCGCCTGCGGCGAGCATGCCACCCTGAACCGCGATCAGCACAGCGGAATTGGCGCTGACCAGTTGTGCAGGAGGAATCACTTCCTGCAGCAGCGCCAGGCTCGCGGACCAATAAATTGCGAATCCCACACCGAGGAGCAGGACCATCCCGTACAGCTCCCAGAGTTCCAGCCGCGCGCGCCAGGCGAGAAGGGCGGCGCACATGACAATCGCCGCGCGGCCCAGGTCCAGCACGATCGAAAGGTAGCGGCGGTCAACACGATCGGTGAGAACGCCTCCCACCGGCGGGACAAGCAGGCGCGGCAGAGTCAGCAGAATTACCGTGAAGCTGACCTGCACAGTTGAATGAGTTTTCGCCAGCACATAAAGAGTCACTCCGGCAAAATTCATTCCGGTCCCGAACAGAGACACAAACATTGCCCCAAAGTAGAAGCGAAAGCCGCGGTTGGAGAAAAGCGACTGCCAGTGAGGCTTTGGGGCCCGAGGGGAATTCATCTGAGACCTGTGGGCTCGCCTGCGAGCATCACGCCATTATAAGAGCAAAGTGATGCGCGCCGGGCGTGATGGGGCACATCAGTTTTCGCTGGTTGTACTGGCTTCGTTGGAATTGTTCCCGGACTGATAGACTGCTGCCTATGCCTTTTAGCTTCGAAGTCGTGAAGGTTGATCCTTCTGGTGCGCGCCTGGGCCGTCTGACCACCCCGCACGGAGTGATTGAGACGCCTGCGTTTATGCCGGTAGGCACTGCCGGTACGGTAAAGGCGATGACTCAAGCGGCGCTCGAGGAACTGCAAGTGAACTTGCTTCTCGCCAATACGTACCACCTGTATTTGCGGCCGGGTCACGAGTTGATTCGCCGCATGGGCGGCCTTCATCGCTTCATGTCTTGGGAGCGCGGCATTCTGACCGATTCGGGCGGATATCAGGTTTTCAGTCTCGCGGACCTGCGAAAGGTGACAGATGAAGGGGTTCGCTTCCGCTCTCATTTGGACGGCAGCGAACACATGCTCACGCCCGAGAAGGCCATCCAAGTTCAGCGGGCGCTGGGCTCGGATATTGGCATGCTGCTCGACGAATGCATCGAGTATCCGGCGACGCCGGCTCGTGCGGCTTCCGCCGCGCGGCGGACGCTCGAGTGGGCGCTTCGATCCAAAAAAGAAATCGACGCAGCTACGGGAAGCGAGGCAAACCCCGGGCAGGTTTTCTTCGCCATTGTGCAGGGCGGAACTTTTAAGGAGCTTCGTCGCGCCAATGCTGCGGAACTGGTCGCGCTGGAATTCCCCGGGTATGCCATCGGCGGCTTGGCCGTCGGCGAGCCTCCCGAAATTTCCTGCGACATCGCCGGCGAAACTACAGCATGCCTGCCCGCCGATCGTCCGCGTTACCTCATGGGAGTAGGCAAACCGGAGCAAATTGTCGATTACGTTCGCTGTGGCGCCGACATGATGGATTGCGTACTGCCGACGCGCAACGCACGCAACGGGTATCTCTATACGCGGCACGGGCCGCTGCACATCAAGAACGCGGAATTTATGGGTGATCCGAGGCCGATCGACGACTCCTGTGGCTGCATGGTTTGCCGCCGCTATTCGCGTGCCTATCTGTGCCACCTGTTTCGAGCCAACGAAATCCTTAGCGCCATCCTGAACACCCACCACAACCTGTACTTTTTTCTTGACATCATGAAGGCAATCCGAGAGGCTATCGCGTTTGGGAACCTGTCGCGGTTCTCTTCCGAGCTTCAGGCGCGTCTGGAAGCGGGTCATCGGTAGCAGAATAGCGGTCCTCTCGTTCCATGAAGTTGCGCATGAACGGAAAGGCGGTCGGTCCTGCCGTGGATAAATGAGCGGCAGGATTTCCTTTCTGTAGGTGATCCTGCAATAATTAGGGAAATTGCCGGGAGCGTAACCAGCAATGATGTTCAACAGCGCGGCTTCAGCTATTCTTTTGGCTGCGCAAAGTCCTGCAAGCAATGGTCTGATCGCTTTTTTGCCCCTGGCGATCATCATGGTGATTTTTTATGTGCTGCTCATTCTTCCCGCGCAGCGTCGCCAGAAAAAAACGCAGGGCATGTTGAATGCGCTGAAAACGGGCGATAAAGTGGTGACCACCGGAGGACTCTACGGGACAATTGTGGCGCTCGATGGCGATGCGATTCAGTTGCGCATCGCCGAGCAGGTAAAAGTGAAGGTGGCCCGTTCAGCGGTCGCGGGACTACAGGCGGAAGGTAAGGAAGGGTAAACCAAACGAATTGCGGGCCCGGGTTCGTCCGGCACGCGCGGATGAAAAGCAATGGATTCCAATCTTAAGTGGAAAGCTGTTTTTATCGTTCTGGTCGTTCTGCTTTGTATTTTTGGTCTGGTGGGCCTGCCGGCGTTTCCTACCTCGGCGGCGGAAGTTCGCGACAATTTCTCGAAGCGCATCAAGCTCGGGCTTGACCTGCAGGGCGGCACCCATTTGATCCTGCAGGTGCAAGTCAATGAAGCTGTGGGCCTGCAAACCGACCAAACCATCGATCACCTGAGCACTCAACTCCGGGACAAAAACATCCGTTATGACGACCTGCGTAAAGTAACCGATACGCAGATGCTGGTTCACAACCTCGCACCCGATTCCACCGCCGCGTTTCGCGATCTGGTGAGTTCGAATTTTCCCGAATGGGACGTCAGTCCGGCGCCTGGCGAGCAATCGGGCTATCTGTTGACCATGAAGCCCTCAACCGTGGCCGCGATTCAGGCTCAAACGATGTCGCAATCGCAAGACACCATACGACGGCGCATCGATGCGCTGGGTCTAACTGAGCCTGTCGTGGCCCCTTATGGGCAAGGCGACAACGAAATGATCGTCGAGCTGCCGGGCGAAGGCGATCCGAATCGCGCCAAATCCGTGATTCAAGCCGGCGGGCAATTGGAATTGCGCCGGGTCGAGGATCCTAATCCGTATCCTTCCGAAGCAGCAGCTTTGGGGGCACATGGAGGCGTTTTACCGCCCGGCACGGAGTTGTTGCCCTCCAAGACGGTGGATGCCAACGGCCAGGGAAGTTGGTATCTGGTGGACCGCACGCCAATCATTACCGGGCGGGACCTGCGCAACGCTTCGGCAATACCGAGCACTGATAACCCTGGATCCTACGAAGTGAATTTCACGTTGTCCACGGACGCGGCGCGCCGCTTTGGTCCGTTCACCGAACAAAACATCGGCCGGCCCATGGCCATTGTTTTGGACCGCAAAGTCGAGTCAGCGCCGGTCATTCAGAGCCGCATTGAGGATTCGGGACGCATCACCGGACGGTTTGGACAGCAGGAAGCCAATGACTTGGCCTTGGTGCTGCGTGCCGGCGCGCTTCCCGCCTCCATTCGGTACCTCGAGGAGCGCACCGTTGGCCCGTCTTTGGGAGCCGATTCGATTCGGCACGGTGTGCAGGCATCGATTATCAGCCTGCTGGTTGTGCTGATCTTTATGGTCTTTTACTACCGCCTTTCCGGCGTGAACGCGGTGGTCGCTCTGCTGCTGAATTTGGTGATTTTGCTGGCGGCCTTGGCCTACTTCGGTGCGGTGCTCACGCTCCCAGGGATTGCCGGCGTGATTTTGACCATCGGCATGGGTGTCGACTCTAACGTGCTGATTTTTGAACGCATTCGTGAGGAGTTGCGCGCGGGTAAGGCGGCCGCTTCCGCGGTGGACGTGGGATTCAAGCGGGCCTTTCTCACGATTATCGATACGCACGTAACCACCGTCGTTTCGGCAATTTTCCTATTCGTGTTCGGTACCGGGCCGGTGCGGGGATTCGCCGTTACCCTGACCATCGGTCTGGTAGCGAACCTGTTTACAGCGGTCTACGTTTCGCGCGTAATTTTCGACTGGCACCTGGCGAAGATGCAGCGTCAGGCGGCCCTGAGTATCTAAAGCCGTTTTCGGGCACTAACTGTGCCCGGGCGGTGTCTAACTGAAGGGACAAAATTCCGGATGGAGTTTTTTCATCACGACGTCAACTTCGACTGGATGGGCAAGACGAAGTATTTCGTCGCCCTGTCTCTGACGCTGCTCATCATCGGTACGGCGTCATGGATTCACAAAGGCAGCCTCGATTACGGTATCGATTTCAAAGGTGGAACGCTGGTTTATGTTCGCTTTGCAAGCACCCCGCCGATCGATAAGTTGCGGCAGGGGTTGGTGCAGCAGGGGCTGGGCGACAGCGTGATCCAGCAGATCTCCGACATCGCCACTCCGAATGCAAACGAACTGGTCATTTACCTCCCGCAACGCGGACAGGGTAACGAGGCTCTGGATGCGGGCAAGAGCGAGATCCTGAACGCGCTGCAAGCAACGCTGGGAGCCGGATCCGCCGAAGCAGGCAAACAGGATTTCAATGAAGCTTCGGCTGACATGCTTGCCGACGTGCTGGCGCGCAAAGATCCGCTTTCGCTGGGCGCCACCGGCGCGACACGATATCAGCAATTGGCAAAGCAGTTGGTTGATTATCGCGACAAGACTGCGCGTGGCGTCATCTCGAATTTGAACGACCTGAGCCAGGCCGGCGCAACACCCGCCGTGGTTTCTGCGCTTCGAGACTCGTTCTATACGGGGCCTTTCGCGGTTGTGAACGTGGAGATTGTTGGACCTAAAGTGGGCGCCGACCTTCGCCGTCAGGCTGTTTACGTGACCCTGTACGCGCTGGCGGGGATGCTGGTTTATATTGCACTTCGATTCGAATTCGTGTACGGTGCCGCTGCCGTTCTTGCTGTGTTCCATGATGTGCTCATTACCCTGGGGCTGTTTTCGCTCTTACATTTTGAAATTTCGTTAACTGTGATCGCGGCGCTGCTCACGCTGGTTGGTTATTCAATGAACGACACGATAGTCATCTTCGATCGCATTCGCGAGAATTTGCGGTTGATGCGGCGCGAGCCATTCAAGGTGATCGTGAATCGTTCGATTAACCAAACGCTGTCTAGAACGATCTTAACGAGCGGTCTCACTTTCCTGACAGTCCTGGTACTTTTCCTCTTGGGCGGTCAAGTTCTTCGCAGTTTTTCGTTTGCACTGGTTGTCGGAATTTTGGTAGGAACGTATTCAAGCTTCGGCATTGCGGCTCCCCTCGTAGTTGCTTGGAACCACTGGAGGGGACACGGCGCGGTGCCTGTTTCCGGTACCACGGCTAGTTCGAAAACCCGAGCAGGAGAGGCGCAGGGCCGTTTGGCCCCTGCCGGCAGGAGATAGGACATGTTTGATGATCTGGTTGAGTCGAGCGTAGTAAAAAAGAAGACGAACACGGGATGGGCGGTCGTGCTATCCACGATCGTTCAAGTGTGCGTTCTGGTCGTCCTGATTTTGATTCCTCTGATCTATACGCAGGCTTTGCCGAAGGCGATGCTGACGACGCTGCTCATCGCTCCGCCTCCGCCGCCACCGCCGCCACCGCCTCCGGCTGAAGCTCCGAAAGTGATTAAGCCTGTGGCGCGTTTGATCCAGCAGGGGAAACTGACGCAGCCGCGCGCAATTCCGAAACAGGTTGCGGTGTTCAAGGAAGCCGAGCTTCCGCCCGAAGCGCCAGTCGCCGCGGGCGGCGTTCTTGGCGGGGTAGATTCAGGATTACTGGGCGGCTTGGGTGCCGGCCCAGCGGTTGCCGCGCCGCCGCCACCGCCTCCGCCAAAACAGACGCAGCGCATCAAGCTAGGCGGGCAGGTTGTGGCAGCAAAGCTTCTGGCCCAACCGCAACCGGTTTACCCGCCACTGGCGCGGCAGGCGCGTATTCAGGGCAACGTTGTGCTGCACGCGATCATCGATAAGGATGGACGCGTCGGCGAACTACAGGTTATTTCAGGTCACCCGCTTCTGGTTCAATCAGCGCTCGAGGCCGTCAAAAACTGGCGGTATCAGCCCACGCAGTTGAATGGCGAGCCGGTGGAAGTGGATACCACGATTACTGTCTCGTTCGTACTGGGTGGCTAAACTTCGGCAGTGAATTGAAGTAGGCCCCTGAAAAATATCCGGCCGGGGTCGGCTCGTCAGAAGGCCGCGGTCGAAAGTATGGGAATAAAAAAGGAGCAAACCGTATGGTTGCGAACTTAGCCGTATCGTCATTGAACCTGCTCGCATTGCAGGCAGGCAATTGGGACCTGCGCGCAATGTGGGGCAGTATGAGCATCATCGCCAAGGCAGTTGTGTTCATCCTGTTCATTCTGTCGGCGTGGTCGTTGGGTGTGATGATCGACCGGGCTCTGATGTACAGCGCGGCCCGCAAGCAGTCGCGCGTTTTCGTGCAGCAGGTCGCGGGCGCGCTTCGAGAAGGGAAGTTGGACGAAGCCATTTCCATTGCGGAGCGCAATAAGAAGAGCCACATCGCCAAGGTAGTCGCTACAGGTCTTTCGGAGTTTCAGTCCGCTTCTGCACAGGTGTCGGATGCAGAGGTCGTGGAAGCCGCCAAGCGCGGTCTGGATCGTTCCATCGCCATCGTACATGCGGATATGAAGCGCGGTCTCAGCGGTCTGGCTACAATCGGCTCGACGGCTCCGTTCGTCGGTCTGTTCGGCACCGTGGTCGGTATTATCAACGCGTTCAAGGGCATCGAAGCTGAAAAGGCGACCGGGCTTTCGGCTGTGGCCGGCGGAATTTCCGAAGCGCTCGTGACCACCGCTCTCGGTTTGCTCGTAGCCGTACCGGCAGTGTGGGCCTTCAATTACTTCACGAATAAAGTGGAAGCATTCGACGTGGAGATGGACAACTCTTCCATGGAGTTGATCAACTACTTCATCACCCGGCGGAGCGGAAAGAAATAAGCCATGGCGCATTTCAAACCCCAAGCAGCGCCGGTGATGGCGGCCCCGAATATTATTCCCATGGCCGACATCATGCTGGTTTTGCTGATTATCTTCATGGTGGTCACGCCCATGTTGCAAAAGGGCATGTCGGTGGAGATGGCCAAGGTCACTAACCCTGTGGATATGCCCAACGCGGATCGTGACGACGCGATCATCGTGGGCATATCCCGAGACGGCAGCATCTTCTTGGGGAACCAGAAGACGCCGCTCGATCAGATCGCTTCGACCGTTCGCGACCGAATCTCCAACCGCGTTGACAAGACCGTTTTCGTCAAGAGCGACGGCCGCGCTAAATACGGCGATGTCGTCAAGCTTGTGGATGAGGTCCGGTCCGCCGGTGTGGATAACGTCGGCTTGCTGACAGATAAGCTGGAAACAGGCCGAACTCCGCCACCGCCGCCAGTACGGCCAGCCGGCGACTGAGCGCGCCGGCTTGGCTATAGGGCGAGTTCGTTAGTAAGCGCAGGAGCACAAGAGGGAGAACGAAAATGGGAATGGAAGTTGGCGCGAAAAAAGGCTCTATCGCCTCAATGAACGTTGTTCCGTTGATTGATATTCTCTTGGTCTTGCTGATTATTTTCATGGTGATCACGCCGCTGACGCCGAAAGGGCTCGAAGCTCTTGTGCCACAGCCGGCGCCGCCGAATACTCAGAACCAGAAGAATATCGAAGCGAAGACGATCGTCGTTCAGGTCCTCGACAATAACCAGTTGAAAATCAATGAAGACAATGCCGACTGGGATACTCTGGGGCCTCGCCTGAACGACATTTTTAAGCTCCGAGCCGAAAAGGTCGCGTTCGTCAAAGGTGACGACAACGTTGTCTTCGCGCAAGTGGCGCGCGCCATTGATATCATGCGCAATTCGGGCGTGGACAAGGTTGGCCTGATCACTGCGAAGCTGGAAGCTGGGCAGTAATACTGGAAAACGCAGTTGGGCGCCCCCTCATCTGCGCAAAGAATCTCAGAAAGCAGGATGGAAGCTTTGTCATGAACGTACAACGGACGATCCGCAGTCATAGCACGCCGATGAGACTGTTTGGTTTGGCTGTGGTGGCGGTAACGGTCTTTGCCGCCACCGGATGTAACAGACTGAAGGCGCGCGATCTGCTCAACAAAGGTGTTGCGGCCTTCAAAAACGGCCAATACGACGCCAGCATCGAGGATTTCAAGCAGGCCAAGGATCTTGATCCCACCCTCTTGAATGCCCGTCTGTATCTCGCCACGGCCTATGCAACCGAATATATTCCCGGCGCTCCTTCCGACGACAATGTGCGTGTCGGACAGCAGGCTGTGAGCGAGTTTCAGGACGTGCTTTCGGTTGATTCCAAAAATCTCTCGGCGCTGGACGGTATTGGCTCAATCCTCTACAACATGGCCGGCACGCCGTTTGATCCGGATAAATACAACGAATCGAAGAAGTATCACATGAAGCATATTGAGCTGTCTTCGAGCGATCCGGAACCGTATTACTGGGTTGGAGTCATCGACTGGACCCTGGCGTATCGCGGCAATGCCGAGGCGCGGCAAGCCTACAACCTGCAAAATCAGAAAAAGCAGTTGAAGGAAGCCGACCCGCTGCCCGATAAGGTGCGCGAGCAATTCACCCAACAATACGGTATGCTCGTTGATGAAGGGCTGAATATGCTTCAGAAAGCCACCGAATTGCGGCCGGATTACGCTGACGCCATTGCCTATCAGAGCTTACTGTTGCGCCAGAAAGCCGACATGTCCGACAGTGCGACCCGTGCTTCGATTGAAAAGCAAGCTGATGATTTGCTCGACAAAGTAAAGGAAATCAAGCAAAAGGCCGCGGAGAAAGAATCGAAGTCCTAACCGCGTAAGTATCGGAGATTAAAGGGCGTCCAAGTTTCTGGACGCCCTTTTTTTTTCAGGCCATAGGTATGGCAACACCCGCCCACAAGGGCGGTATAGCGCGTCTCACCATAACGCCCTAAAATAGGCTCACATGGCGACAGCAGACAGATCGGGCAGGCTGCCCCGGTTGATGGCTGCCAGTAGGGCAGCTTTAGCCGAACGCGGGCTGCAGGCGCGTTTTGCCGAGCTGCTTGACAAAGTCGAACAGAATCGTCCGGGTGAGGACGTCTCGGCTCTACGTCGCGCCTTCTCCTTTGCTGCCGAGAAACATCAATCTCAGACCCGCCAATCTGGCGAGCCATACCTTTCCCATCCACTGGAAGTAGCCCATATCCTCGCGGATCTGCGGTTGGATGTGACCACGCTTTGCGCCGCGCTCTTGCACGACGTTGTGGAGGATGCGCGCATCTCGCTCTCGGATATCGCGGCTGAGTTTGGCCCGGATACCGCACGTCTGGTCGAAGGCGTGACGAAAATCAGCCGGTTGGACTTGGTTTCACCGGAAGTGCGCCAGGTCGAGAGCGTGCGTAAGATGCTGCTCGCCATGGTCACTGATGTGCGCGTGGTGCTGGTCAAGCTCGCTGACCGGCTGCACAATATGCGGACCCTCAGCTACCTTCCACCGGAAAAGCAGGAGCGCATTGCTCGTGAGACGCTGGATATCTATGCGCCGATAGCCCACCGCCTCGGCATGGGCGCGATGCGCGGCGACTTGGAGGACCTTGCGTTCGCGTATCTGGAACCTTCAGCCTATGCTGAACTGCAAAGGATGGTCTCCCAGCGTGGCAAGGAATTTGAGAAGTTCCTGGCGGAGGTTCGGGAGACGATCCGTAAGCATCTGGCCGAAAACAGTATCAGCGCCGAACTCGAGGGTCGTGTCAAACGTTTGTATTCGATTCATCAGAAAGTACAGCGCCAGAAGGGCAGCCTGGAGCAGGTTTACGATCTACTGGCAGTTCGAATCATTACCGATTCTGTACGCAATTGTTACGCCGCGCTCGGCGTTGTGCATCAGATTTGGCGACCGGTGCCCGGACGTTTCAAAGACTACATCGCCATGCCCCGGCCGAACCTTTATCAGTCCTTGCACACGACCGTCATTCATGGCGGGCAGCCCTTCGAAATACAGATCCGCACCCACCAGATGCATCGCATCGCCGAGCAAGGCGTCGCGGCGCATTGGCGCTATAAGGATCGCGCAGAGGCTTCGGAAGACGACCAGCGCGTCATATGGATGCGGCAGTTGATCGAATGGGCCCGGGAAATGCGGGAACCGTCTGAGTTTCTTTCCACCCTCAAGGTCGATCTGTATCCGGAAGAGGTCTACATCTTCACGCCAAAGGGCAAAGTGTTGACGCTGCCGCGCGGTGCAACACCAGTCGATTTCGCTTACAGCATTCACACGGACGTTGGCCATCAGTGCGTAGGGGCAAAGGTGAATGGCCAGATGGTGCCATTGCGCCATCCGCTTTCCAATGGCGACGTCGTAGAGATCACCACGCAAAAGGCACACGGGCCGAGCCGGGATTGGCTAAGTTTCGTGCGTACTTCACGCGCCAGATCAAAAATTCGCCAGTGGATCAATCTGCACGAGCGGAAACAGGCCACAGAAGTCGGGCGACGCCTGCTCGAACGGGAAGCTCGGCAAGCCGGCGTCAGCTTGAAGAAAATCCCCCAGGAAGAGTTGCTGCGCGTTGCGTCTGATTACGGGCGCAATAAGCTCGAAGATCTTTACGCCGATATCGGGTACGGCAAGGACTCGGCGCGCCAAGTCCTGGCGAAGCTTACCGGACAGTCTATCGAGGAAAAAGCCCAACCGGAGGGCGACGACAGCACCAAAATTGTGTCATCCGTTAAGCGGATGCTTGGGATTCGTGACCCCTCTATCCTGGTCCTTGGCCACGATAATCTCATGGTCTACCGTGCCAAATGCTGTAATCCCATTCCCGGCGACCCCATCGTCGGCTATGTAACGCGCGGTCGCGGGGTCGCGGTGCACAACACCTCTTGTCCTAACGTGCAAAAGTTGCTCTATCAGTCCGAGCGCCGTATCAACGTTCAGTGGAGCGATGTAGGACAAGGGACATATCCTGTGACCCTGGTGGTCCACGGTAAAGACCGGCCCGGACTTCTCGCTGACATTACCGGCGTTATCAGCGGTGTGGGCGCTAATATTCAGGTCCTGGATAGCCGGCCAGATAACCTGCAAGCGCGCGTCGAAGCTACCGTGGATATCACCGACCGCAATCAGCTCGAGCGCATTCTCAAAAACATGAAACGCATCTCCGGCGTTTTCGGCATCGAACGCGTCTATCAGGTTTAACGGCTACCCTTCCGGACAGTCTTTTCTCACACCTGTTCCTTCGGCCATCTCCATTGCTTTTCGGGGCACATCACGGCTCCGGCTGCTGCATATGGAATTAAAATTAACTTATGAGAGCTGTGCACCATGCAGGATTTGCTCCTCTGCGACGAATTCGGCCTGCTTTTATGCTGGCTGCGTTGTTGCTGTTGGTGTCCGCATGCACCAAAATGCGGCCGACAAATATGACGCCGCTGGATAGCGCCGGCATGCATTCCGAAACCATCGAGCAGCTTCGCAAATATAAGGTCACGGACGATGAGGTTCGGCAGATTTTGATTGCGGGCAAGGCTGGCATGACCGAACAGGGTTGCACGAAGCTCGTAGGAATTGCGCGCGCCCGCCACCGTATTTTCGCCGAGGGCGACGCGGTTGCCGAGTTGCTTGGCGCAGGCATGAAGGAAGATGCGGTTCTGCAGCTCGTGCAATTGGATCAAGTCACGCTTTTTGCCGGCGAAGCTGCGGCTATGCGGCTGGCGGGTCTTTCTGACGAAGTGATACTTGATGTCGCTCGGCATCGAACCAAAGGGCAAGCGGTAGTGGCCGGCGCGCGCCTTGCGGAATTAAGGGACGCGGGTTTTTCCAATACACAGTTGATTGCTGCCGTCGATCGGGGCATTACGGACAAGGAAGCTGAGGAGATAGTTGCGCGCCACAATTACGTGGTCGGCGGTCACTCCTTTGTTCGCCAGCAGGGCCGGCGTCGTTGAGCAATAATCTTGTTTTTTTGATTGCCTGCTGTTTCGGATCTTCTTTGACCCTGCTCGCCTCCTGCCGCTAAAATTCCAACCGTCAAATCTGAATGCGTTCGCTTGCATTAATCCTGCTGTCCGCTTGCTTAACGGGTTGCGCCGTGCCTTTGGGCCCCGGTTTTAATCAGCCTTTTCGCGCAGTCGATATTTCCGCCAGCTCCATACAACCTGCGCAAATTCAGGTACAGGTTACCGATAGCCTAGAAAACGTCGGCGACCGGAGCTTATCCGAGCTTGAGGTTGTCTTGCCGGGAGGCCCTTCGTTCGGGACAACAGAGGTAAGCGTCAGGGTTGCAGAACGGGCGGTTTCTTTCGAGCGAATCAACCGTGGCTCGGGCCCGGCACTGCGGATCCCTTTCGATCCTCCATGGCTCCAGCGCGAAGTGCGAAAGATTGAATTCACTTATGATCTCGATCCTGCCGCACAGGGCCGCGGAGTCGTCGCCGCGACCAATGACGGGTTTTATCTTGCGGACCCGAATGTTTTCCCTTCCTGGCAGCCGCCGGTAGGCCCGTTCGCAACAGGCTCTCTCAGGGCGCGTACCGAAGAACTCGAAGTGAAAGTGCCTGCGGATTTTCATGTTTTAGCCGTAGGAAACGAGGAGCACGGCCAGCGTCGGGACGAATTCGTGCTTCATCGTTTTAAAAGTCGTGGCGCTCAATTCCCGCCTTACGTCGTTGCCGGACGTTATCAGGAACGGCGGGTCAACACGCAGCGTGGTGAGGTCATTTTTTGGACGCGTCAATCGCTCGCTGAAAACGTGGCCCGCGCAGGGGCAGAGCGGCTGGCCGCGACCGTTGCCACATATCAGAATTTGTTTGGGCCCGTGATGCGCAATCCTTTCCCGATCCATATCGTGGAAACTTCCGCAGAGCTTGCTCCAATTATTGTGGTTACGCCGAATATCGCCGCGACCTCATTCCCTGGGGGGGTACTTCTCGACCACCGCGCTGTTGCTCTTGGCCTGGCTACCGATCCCGTTCTGGATCTCGCCGATTATGAACTCGCGCGTACTTGGTTCGGTTGGCACGTGCGCCCGCGGCCCGAAGTCGATCTGCTATTGGGCCGAGGAATGGCGATCTTCGCAGGGGTATTGGCAGCGGAAGCGCGAGGCGGCATACCTGCGCGGCAGCAGGGCATCAGACGCTTGATGGAGACTTACGAGAGCTTTGGGCCAGCCGCAGATGAAAAGACGGGCTTCGGCCCAATCGTAGCCTATACAAGACAGCAAGCCAGAGCCCAGTCCTACAAGGGGGCGCTATTTTTGATTGAACTGCAAGATACCATTGGTAAAGAGACCTTTTATCGCGCCCTGCGGCGTGTGCTTGCCGCGATGGCCGGCCAGGAAATCGGAAGCGATGAATTCCGTTCAGCCCTCGAGCAGGAGGCAGGCCGCAATCTTGCGCCTGTGTTTCACGCCTGGTTCGATCGTTCAGGACTGCCTGCAGAGTTACGGGCGCGTTATGCTGCAACGCGATGATTGTGCCAACATACACCACCGGCAACTCGGTCCTAACCAGGAGGCTGATGTGAAAGAAACGATCGTAACGGATGCGGGACCCAAGGCAATTGGTCCTTACTCCCAAGCTATTCGTGCAAATGGTTTCCTCTTTGTGTCAGGACAAATTGCCCTGGATCCGCGCACGCAGGAACTCGTGCCGGGCGACATCACACAGCAGACCGAGCGAGTCCTCGAAAACCTAAAAGGCATCCTGCAAGCGGCCGGCTCATCGATGGAAAAAGTCGTGCGGACAACTGTATTCCTGGCCGATATGAACGAGTTTGGGGCCATGAATCAGGCCTACGCGAAATACTTCCGGCAGGAATGTCCCGCGCGCTCCACCGTACAGGCCGCGCGCCTGCCGAGAGACGTTCGAGTTGAAATCGATGTGATCGCGCTCGCCTGACGGCGCGACCGTTCTCAGCGGGTCAAGAAAACTTCGCCGGGCAAGGTGGCTATGAGAATGGAGATGAAGATCAGAATAACTACAGCCGAGAGAAGCCGCACGTATCCTCGGTCTAAAGTAATTCGTCCCGCTGCGAACGCCTTGCTTCTTGTTCCCAAGATCACATGCAAGATAATCAGGAGCACCACAAAAATTAGTTTGATGTGCAGCCAACGTGCATGCAGGTAGTAAGCCCGGTTTGTGAGGATCAGCAGAATACCCGCCAATATGGCCAGGAAAGCGCCGGGATCGGCCAAGGCACGCAGGCCCAGCTTCTCAACTCCGGCAAGGCTTGCACGCGACTCAGGCGAAGTGGCGTCGATATGCCGCAGTAACACAAAACTCGTCATGATCAGTCCAGAGATCCACAACGTGAAGCCAAAAACATGCATCACCAGCAGCCATGCGACCATGCGGTGAGGTAACCTCCGCCTTCAGTCTACCATTGGACCGCATTTCCCGAATTGATCGGAACTGCGGCTGGATTGCCGACGGAGAGGTTCTGCTATTTGGACCCTTGCATTTCCCAAGCGGGAGATTCTGCCAGAAGCTGAGGCACTTGTTCCGGCGCTATGGGCCTCGAGAAATAATAGCCCTGCGCATACTTGCACTGCAGTCGTTTCAGCAGCGAAACCTGTTCGACTGTCTCGACGCCTTCGGCCACGACGTCGAGCCGAAGATTTTTAGCCATAGGCATAATCGTTCGCGCGATTTCCATGCCGCCATCGCCCTCTCGCGTGCCGCTGATGAACGATCGGTCAATTTTTAATGTATCCAGCGGAAACCGATGCAAGTAGCTCAGTGACGAATAGCCCGTGCCGAAATCGTCGATTGCCAGCCGTATTCCCAAAGATTTAATTTCCTGCAGCGTATCGGCGGCGGCCGAGGGATCGGCCATCACCGCGCTTTCGGTAATTTCGAGTTTCAGCGCTTGTGGCGGCAGGTTCGCTTCGCGCAGCAATTTGGTCATCTCGTCGACCAGGTGCTGCTGCAGGAGTTGTTTGGCTGACAAGTTCACGCTGATCGTGAGGTCCAGGCAATCCGCGCAGCGCGACCGCCAGTTGCTCATTTGGCGGCAAGCCTCGCGCAGGCTCCACCAGCCGAGTTCGCGAATCAAGCCGGTTTCCTCGGCGACAAAGATAAATTCTTCGGGCCCGATCATTCCTCTCGTCGGATGCTGCCACCGCATCAGAGCTTCGAATCCAACAATGCGTCCGGAATCGAGAGCTACGATCGGCTGATAGAAATTTCGAAATTCATTTCGTTCCAATGCGCGGCGTAGATCGGTTTCCAACTGCAGGCGCGCCATGACGCTGGCGCGCATGTCGGCGTCGAACACTTCGTATCGTGCTTTCCCGAGCGACTTCGCCCGATACATAGCCGTATCCGCATCCCGCAGGATATCTTCGGGTTCGCTGTAGCCGGTGTTACTCAGCGCGATTCCAATGCTGACGGAGGTAAAGACTTCCTTCCCGGCCAGGATGAAAGGCGTTGCCAAGGCCTTCATCAAGCGCTCCGCCGCGCGGTTGGCGTCACTGGGTTCCTTGATGTCGTCGAGCAGAATCGTAAATTCGTCACCACCAAGCCTGGCCACTGTGAAAGTTTCTCCGAGCCGCGCCACGGTATCCGACGAACGCAGGCACTTTTCCAACCGCGTGGCCACGCCGACGAGGAGCTGGTCTCCGACCAGGTGACCCAGGCTGTCGTTGATCATTTTGAAGCCGTCCAGATCGAGGAAAAGAACGCCGAAAAGGTGGTCTTTGCGGCGTTTCGAATGTTTGATCAAGCGCCCAAGCCGATCGATAAAAAGAAGCCTGTTGGGCAAACCCGTGAGCGGGTCGGAAACTTTCCTTTCGGTGATATCGGTTTGCGATCCCGCCATCCGCAACGCTTTTCCGGAGAAATCGTGGACGGCGAGCCCGCGGCTCAGCATCCAGCGAAAACCGCCATCTTTGTGAAGCAAACGATGTTCGCTCTCAAAGTGCGGCGTCAGTCCCTGCTGATGTGCGGCAATTTCATCCTTCACGCGCTCGCGATCCGCATCATGCACACGGCCGAGCCATTCTTCGAGACGATCGGCGATCTCGTTTTCCCCGAAACCCAGCATCTCTTTCCACCGCGGCGAGAAATACACCGCACCCGTCACAAGATTCCAGTCCCAAAGACCGTCATTCGCGCCGCGGGCGGCCAGTGCGTACCGTTCCTCGCTTTCTCTCAAGGCCTCTTGCGCTTTCTTCAGCAATAAATGAGCGCCAATGCGCGCCAAGGCCACAGGGAAATCGATCGGCTTGGTCAAGTAGTCGTTCGCGCCCATTTCCAGCGCTTTCACGATGTCGTCACTCTGATTCTTCGCCGTGACCATAATGATTGGCAGTTCAATCGGCGAGTACGATTCGCGCAGAGTCTGAAGGGCGTCCAGTCCCGTGACCACAGGCATCTCAATATCCAACAGGACGAGATCGATCTCTTCCTCTTTTACCCGCGGCAGAAGATCTTTTGCCGTATCGGAGAGCACGATCACATATCCCTTGCGGGCCAGCCGGCGAGCCAGCATGTCCCGATTCATTTCGTTGTCGTCAACGATGAGAAGACGCCCTGGCTTTGAGTTCATGACAATTTTTTCTCGGCAAGCAGGCTCTCAATCTTTTCGCTTAGCCGTTCGAATTCGATCGGCTTCGTGTCGTAATCGTCGCAGCCGGCTTCGAACGCTTTTGCCCGGTCGGTCACCAGCGCGTGAGCGGTGAGCACGATGATAGGAATATGCTTTGTGTTTTCGCTGGCTTTGAGGCGGCGCGTCAATTCCCAGCCATCCATGGCCGGAAGACTGATGTCCATTAGAATCAAATCCGGATTTTCGGACCGCGCCAGAACGTGTCCCTGTTCCCCATCCTGGGCCGTGAGCACGCGATAGCCCCTCCGTTGCAGTCTTCGGGAGAGCATGTCTCGGTTCATTTCATTGTCTTCAATGAGCAGGATTTTCGGCATCATTTAGGTTCTCCTGGAGACTTCAAATTCAACCGGCCGTTGCTCTTCCTTGGGGCGAGACGAACTGTTGGATTCGGCAGACGTTGGATGTCGCGGCACGCGATGCTTTTCGATCAGAACCGCAAGCCGATCGCGATCCACGGGTTTGATCAGATAATTTGACGCACCTAAATCCAGCGCCATCGCTTCGTTATCAACTACGGTAACCATGATCACGGGGATCTGTGACAGAGCGGTATCATTCTTAAACCTGCGCAGGGTTTCCCAACCATCGCATTCCGGCATCATTACATCCAGGGTGATGACTGCCGGAGCTACTTCGCGAGCCAGACGCAGTCCCTCTTCTCCATTCGCGGCGGCAACCACATGGAATCCTAGCTTGGTGAGAAATCGCGACATCAGGTCGCGCACAGCCGGGTCGTCATCGACCACGAGAATGGTGTCAAGTTCGGTCTTGTTTTGCGCCGATCCGGCTGAACTCGCGTTCGCACCGTCAAGTTGTGCGGCTTCAACCATCTCCGACGTAACTTGAACCGGGAGGTACACGGTAAATGTGGAGCCCTGCCCGGGGTGGCTTTCCACACCGATGCGGCCTTTCATCATCTGTACGAAACGGTAGCTGATCGCCAGTCCAAGCCCGGTTCCACCGTACTTTCGCGAGATGGTTGCATCGGCTTGCGAAAATTCGCGGAAGAGCTTCTCCTGCTGCTTCGGGCTGATACCGATTCCCGTATCTTTCACGCGGAAGCGAATCCATTCCTGGCCTTCCATCGTGCTTTGACTCACATCCAGCGAGATGGTTCCATGATCGGTGAATTTGCAGGCATTGCTCATCAAGTTGAAAAGGATCTGCCGGACTTTGGTGGCATCGGCACGCATCACGCCTACGTCATCCGCAATACGGACCCGCACATTGTTGGCATTTTTCGCGATCGCCGGCTGCAGCGTAGTAACCATTTCCTCGACCATTGGGCCGACTTCGACGTTCTCCAAATGCAGGCCCATTTTTCCAGCTTCGATCTTGGAAAGGTCGAGCACATCATTGATCAACGACAACAGATGCTTTCCGGCCGATTGGATCTTTCGGAGGTCCTGCTGATTTTCTAGCTTCCCTGATTCGCGTGTCTCCTCCTCCAGCATTTCGCTATATCCAATGATGGCGTTGAGCGGCGTACGCAACTCATGACTCATGTTGGCGAGGAAAGCGCTCTTTGCGCGGCTGGCATCCTCCGCCGCGTGCTTTGCTTTGAGCAGTTCCTCTTGGGTCTGTTTGCGATGAATGATTTCGCCCTCGAGCTCGCGCGTCCGCGTTTTTAGTTCGTCATTCGCACGCTGCAGCGCGGTATCGCGGTGCTGAATTTCGGAAAGCATGGTGTTGAAGCCATCGATCAACCGGCCGATTTCATCGCTGTAAAATCTCGTGGCGCGCACTTCATAGTTCTTGTTGGCCGACACCATCCTCATTGTGTTTTCCAGCTGCAAAATGGGCCTGGAAATCAGCCGCTGCAACTGCGATGAGACAAGCAGCGCGAATAACGCCGAGATAAATACGAAAAACCCGACGATTGCGCTGTATCGCCTGGCCCGCACGCTCCACTGGCGCTGGTCGGATTGCAAAAATAATGTTCCGACATGTTCGCCGTTGAGCAGGACGTCGCGAAACACTTCCAGATATCCGCCCTCGAAACGATACCCCGTGCCTTGCGAGAGGATCGGCAATGTCGGCGGGTGCGGCGTTCCATTGGGATAATAATGCGCGAAGATTTTCCCGTCGGGCGTGTACAGGACGGCGGACACGATATCTTCTTTTGCGGTGAGCGCCGACAACGTCGCAGTAGCGGCGGCTTCGTCGCGAAAGGCCATGGCCGCGGCGCTGTTGTAACCAATGATCTGGGCCTGGCTCATCAGGTCGAGAGTGAGCAAGTGACGGAAGGAGATCAGGTCATAAATCAGAAAACTTGCCGACGAAAGGACAAGCGCGGCGCTGCTCGTCAGCATGGTGATGAGCATCAGCTTGCCTTTGATCGATAAGTTCTGGAGGTTCATAGGCTACCTTGCGTCCGCCGATGCCTGCGGCACGATTCTCGCCAGCGCCAGTAACCTGGAGCTGATATTCAGATCGGCCTGTTTGGCAGCATCCAGATTGACCTCAAATCGAACCTTGTTGTCCTCAACGATCAGATTGATGATGCAGCCCCGTCTGGCGAATCCCGGCGTTTCTCCGATCGTGAGGATGGGCAATCCTTTCATGGAGCGGATCACTTCCTCGACGTGCCCCGCTTCCGATGAGGCTATAAACAGAATGTCGCAGCCCTTCAGGTCCATTCCCCATTTCAGCCGTTTGATCACGAACCGACGCGAATCGATCTGCTTGTCCGCGAGGATGCGATCGATAATGCTGCCGAAGGGGTCCGTTCCAAGAATTCCGATGACGATGGGGGAATCCGCCTGGGCAAATACGCCTTGCGGCCATCCTACCAATTTCGCGAAATTGTAAATAAAACCGGCCTTAATGAGGTATTCGGAAGAGTCAGAGGAATCGATCGTCTGAGCGTTGGCCCCGAGGACCATGCTCAGGCAGATTCCTATCGCGATAATCGGTCGCAGAAATCTCATTATGGTCTTATCGCGCGGCACTCAATTCGGCATCACGCGCGATCATCGACTCTCCGCTAAAAGGTCCACGAAATGCTGCCAAACCACGTACGCCGCACTTCGGTAGGCAGTGTGTTGATGAAGTCTGGAATGAACTCGATCTGCTTCGTGTTCAGCAAATCCCAAGCGCCAAACGACAATTGCATCGGTGTCACCGGTCTCCAGCCGATATGAAGATCCAGAGAGGTGTAGCTGGGAATGTTGAGCCCCTGTAGTCTATCCACGTAGCGGACTATCAGATCCTGTTCCACGTGTTTAGGCAGATCCAAGGAAGACCGGAAATAGGCTTGGTTACGAGGACTCAGCCCATTTGGGATGTCCGGCGTCGGATCGAGGCTGTCCGCGTTCTTGTGAATATTCATTTGCAGATAGCTATAGGACGCGGACAACTTCCAAGCTATGGGGCGTCCCTGCGTTTGCGGCAAAATTCTCCATTCAGCGAATGGTTCGATGCCGTACGTTCCTCCGCTCATCTTGTTGCTGGCGACGAAAGGCTGAATTACGTAGCTCGGCACAGGGCTGCCTACCACGATCGGGGCTCCCGGCTCAGCGGATCGCAGGTTCGTGTAGTTGTTGTAGAAGGCCGCAATGTCCAGCGAGACCGAATTCGTGGCCTGCACCCGGTAACCAATTTCATAGGCCAAAAGGTGCTCGGAAGCAAAGAGCGGACTACCGAAAATTCCCTCGACCACCGGCAGAGGACTATTTGCCGGAGGCGTGTTTGGAGGAAGAATGCCGGCATTCAACTGCAGCCCTTCCTCTGTGATCGCCGGTGTTCGGACTGCCCTGGAAACCGCAGCCCACACCGATTGCTTCTGTGTGAGAGTTCCTAAGACCCTGATGTTCGGCTCGAATTCGAATCCTGTGAACGGATTGTGCTCAAATTTCGAGCCAACCGTTACGTGCATACGATTATCCAGCAGGCCGATTTCGTCCTGCACGAATGCGCTGTACTGATTCAGGCTGCTGTGGTCCGGAACGACGGCCACGGTGAAGGTCGAGGCGTTGTTATCCTGAATCGACCGGTAACCGAGTCCCCACACCAGTTCCTGATTCTCGCCAAGGTGAATATCGTGCTGGAAAT
The DNA here is from genome assembly GCA_035650755.1 of Candidatus Acidiferrales bacterium. Taxonomy (GTDB): domain Bacteria; phylum Acidobacteriota; class Terriglobia; order Acidiferrales; family UBA7541; genus Palsa-189. Next base: position 49,546 of record DASRHB010000029.1, on the reverse strand, counting down.
CAATGTCATAGACCGATTCGTGATCGGAAAAGATGGTCGGAAAGAAGATATTTGTGCGGTCGTAATACATCTGCAGTGAAGTCGAAGATCGCGCAAATGAGTGATTCCAGCGGCCCAGCAGATCCCCTCCGCTGTTCGTGTTGTTATTCGGATAGGTGCTCGAAAATGTGGGTGAAGTTAAGGACGGAATGGTCAGTGTTTCCCCGAAATTGTCGTGATAAATGTCGCCCTGTACCGTGAGCGAATCGCGCGTCGTCGCGTTCGAGTCGACACGGAATCCGCTGCGTATCGCGTGCCATCCGTCGGAAGCGGTCGCGCCGGTTGAATCGATGGAAGGATACCAATCAAAATATTTGCCATAGACGCGGTAATAGGTGTCGCCTACTTTCGAGCCATAACGGACAGTCTCCGCCGTGGCTTCCTGCGATCCAGCTCCTACAGATACGAGTGCGCCTTGAGTGTTCTTGGCCGATTTCGTAATGATGTTAATCACGCCATTGACGGCATTTGCGCCCCACAGCGTTGCCCCAGGGCCGCGAATGACTTCGATGCGGTCAACGTCTTCGAGCACGACGTCCTCAATATTCCAGTAGACGCCGGAGAAGAGCGGTGTATAAACGCTGCGCCCATCAATCAAAACCAGCAGCTTATCGTCGAATCTTCCGTTGAACCCGCGTGATGCAATGGCCCATTTGTTCTGATCAATTTGCGCCACTTCCACACCTGGAACCATGCGCAGCGCGTCTGGAATGCTCGTCGCGCCGGACCGGCGGATATCCTCCTGGGTGATGACAAAGATCGCCGCAGCCGAGTCACCGACCTTTTGCGTGTGCTTCGTGACGGACGTGACCGGCTGGTTCATCAAGTCTTCCAGGCTCATGCTGGCATAGTCGGGCACATTCTGCGGACCGGCCGCACCTGATGCCGACACGTTTGCCGCCTGCGATACCATGAGCATGCCGAGCAAGAGGATCCGGCCACTTGAGGCCACGAAATTGAACTTGTTCTTGCGTAGCGGCGACATAACCAAAATCCCCCTCTAGGAGATAGCCAATAACACTGGCGTGGGATCCCAGACCCGGTTGTTTGCATCCTGCATACTTGGCCCGGTGAACTCTTGTCCTACGTGATTCATCAATCTGCCCTTTTTTCGCTTGCTCAAACCGCCGTGGTTCCCCGTGGAAATGAATTAAACGGCTTCAAAACGGTTTCTCCCCAGTCACTGTAAAAACAGTGGAATAAGTAAGCGTGTCGGGGCGGCTCAGATATTCCAGAAATCGCCTGGAGTGCTCTCTGGCCTCCGCTTCGCTGCCAAGAGCTCGCGCCATTTGCGGCCGCGCGATATCCAGCTTGAGTTCCCATTGCTTCCGTACCTCTGGCCTGATCTCCCCGGCAATCAAATGGTAGGACTCCACTTGCACCTGCAAATTTTCGAGGCCTGCTTTGCGCCCCAGCCAAAACAGCTTTCGCCCGACGAACGGATCGAATCCGGTTTCCGCCAGCCGGCTTATGATTTTTTCGAGCGCTCGTTGCAGCCCGGTATCTTCCGGGTAATGCCATAAAAGTTGCCCATCCAGGTCTTGCAGCAGAACCTTTCCGCCGGGTTTGCAAACCCTGACCATCTCCTCGACCGCGCGCTCTTTGTTGCGCAGGTATTGCAGCAACATGCGGCAATAAACCAGATCGAAGCTGTCAGCGGGAAACTGCATCGCGTGCGCGTCTCCGCAAACAAACCGCGCTCGCGGGTTTCCCCGGTTTTTCCGCGCTGCTTCGTTCACGCGGTCCGGGCTGATATCGATTCCGGTTCCGCGCACCGACGGATGCAATTCGCAAACAGCTCCGAGGATGACGCCCGGCCCGTCGCCTACCGAAAGCACTTCCATGCCCGGCTCGATTTGACCGGCGATGTACTTCTCGACCCAGGCCCGCGGATCAACCTTCGCTTCCAGACGCGCGGCCTCGCGCGGGTCGTCCATGATGTAGTCAACTGTGGCCGACTTGAGCATTGCCTTCCCTAGCCCGCAAACCCTACGGGCGAGCTATGTCTTTCGGATCGAGCCAGCAATCTCGCGTAGAAGCCATCAACGTGCCGGTAGAGCCGCAAATCCCCGCCCTTCAGCCATATTCCCTGGCAATAATGGCGAAGGAATTCAGCCCCCAGTTGCGTTAGTGCGGTTGCCGCAATCTGATCGGTGATCACGGGAATCGCATCCAGCTCAAAGCCTTGATACGCGCTGGCGGCCGCCTTCAGCAGGGATGACACGACGCCCGAAACTTCCGAATCCGGCAGCGTTGGGTGCACCAACAAATCGCAGCGATTTTCGATGTAGCTGAAATTGAGGCCTAGTGGGCCGCGGTAGGCGATTACTGCTCCGATCGGCTCATCCTTGTACCCGCGGTAGGCAAGCCAAACACGCCGCGTGCGCCGCAAGCCGACTTTGCGGTACATCTCGTCCACAGTCTTGAACTCGACATCGCCTTGTAATTCCTCGGCAGTTACGTAGACGCTCCCACGCGCTGCTGTAGCGAGCGCGCTGAGCGGCTCTTTTTGCGCCGGACTGTACGGCACGATGCGGACACCCTTCTGCGTGGGTAAAACCAATTTTTTGGGCAACGCAAAGAACATGTGGCGCTGAACCGAGGAGAGCGATTCACCTATGGTCTTCACCATTGACCCGAATACGCGGGAGGGAAACCTGTTCTCCGGCCGGAACCAATTCTGGTTGGATTCAGCGACTCCCTTTAAGAAACTCGCAGCCGATCCGGCCAGCATGACCGCGCGTGAGGCATAAGGATTGTTTTCAGAAACCAGGTGCTGAAAGGTCCATCCATTACGCGCGGTCCGCCAAACCGCAATTGAGGCCAGGCCGTGATTTTCATCACCCGCTGTCAGAACATAGAGAAGCGATTCTCCGGCGCTCAGCATCCGCCGCCAGTTCTCTTTTACTTGTTCCAGGTGCGGCAGCAGGCGCGCTGCCTTATCGGGATAAAGGAAGCCGGCTCGTTCGTATAGAGCGAAGATTTCGTCCACAGGCAGAGCATTAACTTGCACGCCGTACGCGTCATACACGTCTGCCAATTTCGGCAAGCTGTCGATGATTTCTTGATCTAAGGCATCAATCGCCATTTGATTTGGCCCACTTGCTGCCGAATGCTTCCATCCTCCGGCTGACACATTGCCGCGGGTGCCGCGCGCGGGCCGCGCCTTCCCGAAATTGCCAAACTAGGTCTTCGCAAACGGCTAGTTCAGCGTTACGAATCACTTAGGTATAGGGGTTATGGCCTATGTTCCTGAATGGGACCTTAGTACCGTTTCTTGCGACGCGCTCGAAGGGACTATTAACAGCTTCGATACCGACGCGAATGCGCTGCGTCCTTACATGCGCTGTTGGCTCGCGTCTATTTGTCAGCGCCGCTTTCGTAGTGCATTTAAGTTCTTATGCCTCAGTAGAATGGACCGGCGCAAAATTCGGCTCATGCAGTTCGAGGCTGCCATGAAGGCACGCGGCGCTTCTCATCCGCCGGGGTTAACGGACAGGCACACTGGGGCTGCCGATTTCGTCACATCACACTAGGCCACAGCAGGGAAGTTATAGTTGAAGGGAATTCAGCCTCCGCCAACATGTTGCTGGCATTCCGATCCGTGGAATTGGGATGTCGATGTGCTGATCTGCTGCAGCAGCATAAGCTCGTTGCTGTCCAACGGCTGGCCGGATATACTTCCGTAAAGTTCGCGGGTCGACTCTTTGTGTCGCCGGCTTTCGCCTGTACACGACCGTCAGCCGGCACGAGCGGACCGCGAGACGCACTGCTCTTAAGTTTTTGTTGGGCCTGTAGCTCAGGTGGCTAGAGCGCACCCCTGATAAGGGTGAGGTCGACTGTTCAAGTCAGTCCAGGCCCACCATTCCCCTGCTTTCGCCCGTTCGAAGATCATGTCGAAGGACTTTCTGTAAGTGGGATAACCGGGAGCCTTTCAGTGACTTACCGGATGCTGCACCGTAGCGCCGGCTGGCCCTGGTTCGGGCCCGTGGTAGACCCAGCCGGTTTCTGTGATGGGAAGGCCACCAGGTTGGCTCGCCGACGTTTCCCGGTTTTTCAGACCAGCCTGCGCCGCGACCGCCGACTGATAAACCATGCAGCGAACTCCCGCGAGCTTTGGATTGAAGTGCGTAGCTACGTAATTGGAAAATGCCAGCACCCACGGCGCTTCGTCGCCCGGGTTCACGTATTTCGCATCGAACGTCGCGCTCACATATTGGTTCTTTTCGGCTGCTGCGAAGCAGAACGCTTGCTTGCCGTTGCCGGTCTGGGGCAACGCCTGGTTCGGAGCAGGAACAGCGGCTGCGTTTGAGGCTGGAGCCGCGGCGGAAGCGGCACCAGTGGCGGCGGGTGACGCAGATGACGTAGAGGGCGGTGCGGTCGAGGCCGCGAGCGCTTGGGCTGACGGTTGCGGCACGGACGCTGTGAACGTCAGTGTGGTTCCCTCCGGAAGAAAAACGTGATTGCCCTCAGGAATCGCAGTTGCAATCGCCGTGCTAGTCGCCGCCTTCTTCCCGAATCCACCGAAGCCGCCAAGTACGGAGCCAAGTTTCTGCGCCGTCTGCTGCGCGATGCTGGTGGCGGTCACGTTGGTGCTCGTCACCGCGACTTCCTGTCCGTTGAGCGAAAGGAAACTGAGCTGCGTGTTCCATGTGCCGCCGCTTTGCGCGAGTGCGAGCTTGGCCAAGGTGTTCACCGGGATGGAGACGCTACCCGCGGTGGCCGCTTGCGTTACGACACCGCGGTACTGCCTGCCGGGCTGGTCGCTCGCGGAATTGATGGAGTCCACCAGGCGCATCACGATAGTGACCGTGGCCGCGGGCTGTGGAACTGCCGGTGCCGGCGCAGCAGCAGCGGGGGCTGTAGCAGACCCGGCAACAGCCGGTTGGCCGGTCGCTGCGGAAGCAGAGGCGGGCGCCGCCGTCTGGCCATACCTCCAGCCAGTATCAACATGTGTGTAGCCTTTATAGCCTGTTGTGAGGTCGCGTTCCTTGAGCGCTTCCGCGTCCGCTTGCGAGAATTGGTAGACGCAGTTATACGACCCGCCGGCAGCATGGTAGTTCGCGGTAACAAAGTTTCCGAACGCGGGCGCGAGCTCGGCCAAGAAGGTCCCAGCGTTTTTGCCTGCTGGAACGCCGTTCACATCGCTGACGTAGAACGTTAACACCCCAGCCGCAGACGTGGGCCAGGTACATACAAAATACGTGCTGTCCTGTGGCGGAGCATTATTTTTCGGTGCTGCAATCGGCTGCTCGGCCGGAGCGGGCGCTGCTCCGGCACCCGCCAGAGTCCATCCGGTGCGCACCGCCAGCGAGCCAACCGCCTGCAATTCCCGGTTGAACTCTCTCACCTGATCATCCTTCGCCCAGGCGACAGAGCAAACCATCGGCCCCGAAAAGTTATATTTCTGCATGAGGAACGCGGCGAAGGCTCTGTCATAATCCGCTTCGTTCGAATGCACCTGAAAAACTTCCGAAAAATACACCGGGTTGCCTTCCACGTAGCCCATCTGTTTGGGCTGTTTGGAGGTGCATAGCGCGAATCCGTTGAGTCCAGGCGCCTGCGCCGCCGTTGCGGGCCCGTTGAAAGACAACACGCCAAGAATAGACGCTGTGAAGAAAAATAGGCGCGAAACCACAACACTGCTGATCCATGGGGTTCTGTTTCCGGAGAACACGCACTGCCTCCTTCCGGACCGACAGCCTATTGGTGACTGCCGACTGCGACCTCATGGCTCCGGCTAGTTGGTCCCGGCAACAAGAATGGGCAGAGTTTAGCTCACGCCGCTTTTCTTGGAAACCTGAAATCTTGCATCATTCGGACGCAGCCGGGGAAGAACAAAACCAGCGATAACCTGGTGAAACCAAGGACTACGAATTAACTAGAATCCCGTCTGGAGACGAATCGTTCTGCGATCGAACGGAGTGTACATCAAGCCGCGTCGCGACCGAGCGGAACAATTCTAAGATCGTCAACCAGGGCCCACCATTTTTTCGTCGGCCTGCCCGCGTTCCACTCAACAATCTCGCATCGTCGCGCCATTCGGGCCTCTATTCGGGCTGAAAACACAACTGCTGTCGCGCATTGCGCGGGTGGAGCGTGCGAACGCGTGTCCCGCTCTCAGTAAAATCACCTATATCAATGTACAGGTTTGGGTGTACACTTCCGCCATTATATCGTCTCACGAGGTGTTCCTATGGCCGACGACCCAGCCCGTTCCATGGACCCATGCAAGCAGATGACGCAGGAGTTAGAGAGCGAGATTAAGAGAATCAGAAAAGAAATCCAAACCGCCGATAGCCGCAAGCAGCTTCAACTGCTGGCCAATGAACTCAGGAATGCTTTGTGGAGAATGGACGATTTGGAGAGAGAACTCCACGTCCATGATCTGCATGCTCCTGTTCCTCTGTTCTTTCAGTTCTGATGCTTGCAATGTCTGAATGGGGAAAAGGGTTTCAACGCGTCAACGTGGAGGTCGTCATCTCCGTCATTTTGATTGTCGCCTCCCTGATTATTTTGGCATACCCCTGAAGGCATCTGTACGGCGTCGACCTGCCGCGGTGCGAGTCGCTCAGTTGCGTCAGCATGCCTATTTTGCGCGAGATGTCCGCGTGTGAACTCAGCTGGAAATTCCGTTCACGCGGGATGCTTCCAATCACCTGGCGGAAACGCGATGCCCCAAAACTTAGGCGCGGGCTGCCGGAACTCGATTCCAACTTCGGTCCGGCCGCTGGTCTTTCTCTGAACAAATATCACGCGGCACGCTTGTTCTTCGCCGGTAACCGCGTGCTTCAAAATGAGTGTTTGATCCGCCGCGACTTCAGTTCCCAGGCCGATCAATGCGCCGTGCGCGCTAATCGCCAGCGTATGCGCGCCTTCAAAAAAGTGGCGGCCCGCGCGTGGCACTCGGTAAATGACTACAGGAACGCTCAGAGAAAGCCGTTGGCTCCGCCGCTGCTTGGTCCAATTGTCTGGCGGAACTATTTGATGTTGAGCCATGAAACTCTCATTTTGTACAGATGAACTCACGATCACATGCGAATGTAATCCCACACGGATCAAATAGACCACTGCTCACCTGACTAGTTTCAGGACAGTAGCGAATCACCTGTGCCGCACAGCTAAATACAAGCCGCAATACCTCGCATGGAGATGCGCACGCCCGATACTCAGAGCGCTTGTATCCTGTGACGTGGCATTGCGAACGCGTCTTCAAATGTCTCGTGTGGGTGGGTGCTGACATCTAAATCGATAAAGCAAAGGTCTAGGGCGATCCTGAGCGGTTTATTAGGCTTCGAGCCGTATCATCAATTCGCACGCCGCTGGGCAGGATCGCCTTTGCCCTGACACGATGCCCCGGCCAAAAGGATGCTATAGGCGAATCACTTTGCAGACCTGCAAAACGTTCTGGAGGTGCAGCTATGGATCAAGATTACATTTCAGCTTCTGCCGGTCAGACTTTGGGCGAGCGCGAACGTCGGGGAGGAATCCGCAAGGGCGCGCGGCGGGCATGGCGTCGGCTTCACTGGGGCAGTGAGGATACGCTCGCTCTGGTGATTGCCGCTATAGGCGTTCTTGTGATTTTGTTTGTACTCCTGCAGCCTTAGCGAAACGTCACCCTGTTTCTTTTTCCTGTGCAGCGTAACTCGGTTTTCCAGCACCGCTGGTTACATCGCCTGTTTAATCTCATTCCTTGCCTGCGCAACAGGTGGCCACAAATCATCGTGCAGCTCACCTCGTCCAAAAGATCGGGTATCACCGATGAGACTACGAACCCGGGTGGCGTAAGTTCGGGGGCGGCGTTCCCGAAAGTGGCGACGGTTTCTAGGCAGCGTGCGTAAAAGATTTATCTGCTTTCACCCTCAGCGCTCGGCACCGAGAACACGAGGCATCGTGTTCCTCGATCGTGTACGTCTCACCGAAACGCACCAGTTGTTTTGCACCTGCCACAGCTTCCGCGGGCGTATCGAAACGTTGCCAATCCAGCGGCACATTTCCTGACCATCGGATATGGTAGTGGGTCATTTCGCGAGCCCCCAAAAGGTCGGGTGTGTTCTTGTCCCGAATCACGACTTTGCACGTTGTGTGCCATCGACGCTGCTAAATTATCGGCCGTGTTATCCGTTTCTTATCGCTGAACCTCGCTTGCCTGCCCTCGCCTTGCATCACAATTCTGCACGGTCAGCAGGTATGTTTTTACCTTTTCGTACCGGTACGGACCGGCTTCGAAATTCACGCATTTGCGATTGCCGGCCTTAGCCCGCGCTGCTCTCTGCGCGGTCACTTGCGTCCTCGATTTGCCCTTGCGGACAGTAGCTTTGGAATGCTCTCGCCGCCATTCTTATGTGACGTAGAAGCAGTTATTTGGGAATTTCAGAGTCCAAGCGCGCAGTATCGATGTTTTGTTTACGGCTCGACTTGTATCTTGAAATGCAGTCACGGTTTCGAACGGCCGGGCAGTCTCAGGCCGATTCGGTCTGAAGCCAATCATTCGGCGGGAATGCGATATTCCAGAAATTCGGTGTGGGCTGTTGAAATTCGAGCCCGACTTCTGCGGGACCGATCATGCTATTCCCGCGCGAGAACACAACTCGGCATTCCTGCTCTTTCCCGCTGATCGCGTGTTTAAGAAACACCTTTTCCTGAACCGCAACCTTGGATCTTAAATTGATCAATGCGCCGTGTGCGCTCACGACCAACGTATGCGTTCCCTCGGAAAAAGGTAAGCCCAGCTTTTGCGACCTGTACGCAATCACAGGAACTCTCAGCAGGAGCCGCTGGCTCCGACGGCGGTTCCGCGATTGCCTCGGTGCATCATCTTTCTTCACCATAAGCATGTTGAGCATAACCGTGCTCGTCGACGTGTTTCAAACAACAGAATGTTTGCTGGTTGTCAAAAGTGATATGAGTGCTGCGGGCGAATCTTGCTGAAGTGGGGGCGAGCCCGTGCGGAGCGACTCTGGCTCTTCTTGCGCTTCGTTTTCGGCCTTCGGATTTTTCCCGTCTCTTTGGCGACAGCCGCAGCAAACTCTGCAGTTTCAGGCTCGTGGCTTACGTTGGTGTCATTCGCCTGGGCAAATGGTTCCAACCGCCGAAGCCGGAGCACAATTTCGCTTCGCTGGATGTGGTATGCTCCGCGCTCTACTTCCGGGCAGTCCTGAGTTCGAATAAGGCGGATCACGATCATGGCTCAACTGCCGAGTCGCCGAACGATTTTGAAACGCGGCGTTGCCGCTGCAGCCGCGGCCGCATTTCCCGGAATCTTGCGCGGCCAGCGCCAGCCGAGCTCGCAGCAAAGAATTGTCATAGTCATGTTCGACGGTTTTGGAATCGACTACCTCGAACAAAGCGACATGCCGGTTTTCGCGCAATGGAAGCGCAGCGGGCTGTACAAACCCGTAAGAGGCCTGATGCCTTCGGTTACTAATGTCAATAACGCCTCGATCTGTTGCGGCGTCTTGCCTGAAGTCCATGGCATAACGGGAAACTCTTATTTCGACGAAAAACGCGGCGTCGAAGACTACATGGAATCCGCCGAACTGTTGCTCGCGCCCACGCTTTTCGAACGAGCGGCTAAGTACCGAGTGTCGTCCGCACTTCTTTCCAGCAAGGCAAAAACCGTGACCTTCCTATTGCGCGGTGCGGAGATCGTTCTGACGGCGGAAGAGCCGACTTCGGAATGGGCGAAAAAGCTCGGTCCGGCGCCGCCAATCTACAGCAAAGAGATTAATTATTGGCTTATGCAAGCCGCCATCGATATTTTGCGCACCCGCCCCGACATAGGTTGCGTTTACATCCACACCACCGATTACCCCATGCACATGTGGCCGCCCGAAGCTCGCCAATCGAAAGAGCACCTGCGGCGTCTCGACGACCTTTTTGGGCAGGCGATGAAAGTAGCTCCGGACGCGGCATTTCTCGTTACCGCGGATCATGGCATGAACGCGAAAACGCGTTGTTACGATCTGGAAAAGATTTGCAGTGCCCGCGGTGTTCCGGTTCGAAAGGCATTCTCGGCCGGACGTGATCGTTACGTAAAGCACAACCGCGGTTGCTCTGGCGCGGCATACGTATACCTGAGAAATGCCGGTGATACGGACCGGGTTCGCGAGCTCGTCAGTAAACTGACGGGTTGCGAGCGGGTGCTCACACGTGAGGCCGCCGCTCACGAATATGGGCTGATGGCGTCCCGCATCGGCGATCTTGTTGTCTTAGGCGATCAAGCCACCCTTTTTGGTGAAATGGATACCGCGCAGGAGAATTTCTCCGGCGATCTCCGCTCGCACGGATCTGAGCACGAACGAAACATTCCTCTATTGATTTACAACGCCAAAAACCTGCCGCCGCCCGATTATTTCAAGCAAAACCTCGATTTGGCTCGCTGGCTCTATCGCGCGTGAACAAATTCGTCATAACGGATCCCAAAAGGGCGTACACGAGTACGACACAACAGCCGGGCCGGCTGCGTTTAGAATCTCATTTAAATCTTGTCTATGTACCAGGGCACGTCCACAATCACAATGCGTCTGTTTCCTCTCAGCAACAGGGCTGTTTTGAGCCATCGGGCGCGTTGGTTATGCAGGAAATTGTGGTACCAGTGCTTTTCAACGAGTTCGGGAACAATTACCGCGATTTTCCTGCCCGGATGTTTCGCCTCAAGCTCTAGTGCATAGTCAACAATAGGCATGATCACCGCGCGGTAAGGCGACTTCAGAACCTTTAATTGTGGCACCTGCAGGCCGCTCTTACGGACTTCCTCTTCCACGGTACCGCGCCAATATCGGACGAACTCATCTTTTTCCTTCTCCGGGCTGGCGTCGTCCTTGGCGGTGCTGACGTGAACTACATAGATCTCCGATGAAAGATTAAACGCGAATTGTAAACCAGCCCGCGAAACCCGATTCCACGCCATCATCGGCATGACGACGATAGGTGGTCTCACTTTCGCCAAGTCGAGGTTTCCGGGCTGCGCGATTTGTGCTTGAAGCTCGTCGTAGTGCCGCCGAATTGAGAACATCATCAGCATGATGATGGGGATCAGGAGAGTGGTGATCCACGCGCCGGCCAGAAACTTTGTCACCGTCACGATGATGACCGTCCCAGCCGTAGCCAGCGCCCCGAGTGCATTCAAGAAGATGTGCATGCGCGAGCCGTTATTGCGTAGCCAGTGCCCGACCATTCCCGCCTGGGAAAGCGTAAACGCAAGAAACGCGCCGACCGCGAAAAGCGGAATGAGCCGGTCGGTCACTCCTCCGAACAAAATCAACAGCGCCCCACAAAGCAGCGCAAGCACCGTGATGCCCCAGGTATACACAAGCCGCCGCCCCCGCTCGGCTAGGGGAATAGGAAGGTATCCATCTTCCGCAATCAATCGGCAGAGGCGCGGGAAATCCGCAAATGCTGTGTTCGCGGAAAAAGCAAGTACGAGCAGTACACAGCCGATCGTCACATAGTAAAAAACGTTGCGGCCGACGACTGCGGCCGTAAGTTGCGACAGCACGCTCTGATACCCCGGACCAGGTTCCACTGCTCCGATGTGATAAGCCCGGCAGAGATATGCGATACCCAACAACAGCAACGCAAGGCAGGCAATGATCGTCGTGAGCGTCCGCCGCGCGGAGTGCACCACCGGTTCCTTGAACGCAGCTACCCCATTGCTCACAGCTTCCACGCCGGTCATGGCGGTACAGCCGCTCGCGAATGCCTTCAATAAGACCCAAAGGCCCACTGCCGCAGTGGCGGATGGCAGCGGGGGAGGCGTTTCAATGGGTGTTGGATGACCTCCCGCTAATAGCGCTTTGCCGATGCCCAGCACAATCGTCCCACCCAGTGATGCCAGAAAAAGATAGGTGGGAATCATAAAGACGAATCCGGTTTCGCGCGAACCACGCAGGTTGACCAGCGTAATCACCACAAGAATTGCGAGGCATAATCCCAGGATGTGCGGGTGAAGCTTTGGCACGGCGGATACCAGAGCGCCCACACCCGCGGAAATTCCCACCGCCGCCGTCAGAACGTAGTCGATCATCAGCGCCGTAGCCGCAAGTAATCCCGCGAAAACCCCAAGGTTTTGTCCCGCGACGGTGTACGAACCTCCGCCCTGCGGATAGGCTTCGATCGTCTGCCGATAGGAGAGATATACGATCCCGAGTAAGACCACGATACTGATCGTGATCGGAACGATATATATGATGCTCAGCGCGCCCAGCGAAATGAGCAGCGTCAGGGCGGCTTCCGGGCCATACGCCGCCGAGCCCAGCGCGTCCAGACCAAAAACCGGGATTCCCGCCGCGGGGCCAAGCCTCTCGGTGCTCTCTTCCGACGAGCGAAGCGGCCGTCCGAATAAAAAATCGATCACCGACATGGCCATGCCTTACTTTTCGATGAACCGCTTGCTTCCGCATGCCGCAAACGTGAGCTGCGGTGCTGCTCCTGATGTTCCGCGGAATCCGCCACCTCCTGCGCCAGCTTCCGCTTGAGACTGAGTACCCGCTGACGTATCATCCGCATCGAATATGCGCCCCTTCGCATGATTACCCGTGCCATTGGAAATGGCTGTCGCTGGCTGCTCGAGAAGATCGTAGACGCCATTGCCGCCACAGGTATTAATCCCAACATGCTTACGGCGTTTGGACTTTTTGTGAACCTGTGGGCCGCTCTGCTATTCGCGGAAGGCATGTTCAGATCAGCCGCAGCGGTGATTTTTCTCGCCGGATTTCTGGACATGCTGGATGGCCAGGTGGCGCGGCGCGAACGGCGCGTCACCGCATTCGGTGCGTTTTTTGATTCCACGCTCGACCGTTACTCCGATATGGCGCTGTACATCGGGCTGCTCGTTTACTATGCGGTGAATGGTCGGGCCTCCTACGTGATTCTCGCCGCCGTAGCCACCGCCGGCTCCGTCATGGTGAGTTATGCCCGCGCCCGCGCCGAATCGCTCATCCCGACTTGCAAGGTAGGGTTCATGGAACGGCCGGAGCGGCTTGTGTTGCTCATCCTGGGAGGCACGTTCGATCGCATGGCGCCCGCGCTGTGGGTGATCGCCGTAGTGTCTACGATCACGGTGATACATCGCATTGTTTATACGTGGCAGGAAACCAGGGCCGGCCGGACGTTGCCCGGCATTCATCTCCCCGCCTAGGCCTTTGCTTCCGCCTGTGATTTGCTGACAAACGCCTCTCCCATGGAAGCATGCACCGGCCCCGCAACCTCTGTCCAAACTCGTTGTCGAAGTTCCTCGAGTTCATGTTTGTTGTAGCCTCGAGTCTCGATTGTATCGTGCAGCCACACCGTAATGGTCGCAGGCCGCAGAATCCAACTGGTTTTACGGTTAAACGTAAACGACCCGATGATGCTCACGGGCGTAATGGGCGCTCCGAAATCGCACGCCATGCGAAAAACGCCTTCGCGAAATGGACGCACGTGCCCAGTCGTTGTTCGGCCGCCTTCAGGAAAAACGACCAGACTGATTCCCTGGTCCAATGCCGAACGCGTCAATCGCCACATGCGCTTTAAATCCGATGGCCGGTTTGTTTCCGGCACCGGGACATTGCCAAACCGCTTCATCAGCCAGCCGTATACCGGTACTCGAAAATGCGATTCGAGCTCCAGGCCGCGAATGAATTGCGGAACGACGCTGTACAAGGCGAATGGGTCAAAAAGATTGACGTGATTGCAGACGAAGAAGCAAACCCGATTGGGATCAAACCCCGGTGAGCGCCGCAGTTCAACGCGCGTCCCGGCAAACCTCATTACGTTGCGTGAAAGCCATCGCTGTGGTGCGTCGTTCTTGCGCGGATCGACAAAGATGCCCAGCAGAATAAGCCAGGGACATACGCCAAAAAAAAACAATGCAGCCAGACTCCATCGAAAAATACTGCGCAACCACAGATATGCCGACGCCTCGTTTTTGCGCGGAGCACACTGCTGGCCCGCGCGCTCGCGTTCAGGCCGAACACTCATACCAGGACGTCCAATGCACCCGGAAGCACCTCGATGCTGTCACACTTGAGTGTAAGCACCTCTCCGTCGATCATCACATCCACCGGCTCCGTCAACTGAAACTCAATGTTTCGGACACTGCGCCTGGAAGCAAGCGGGTGGCGAATGTGCGTGCCGTCAAAAAGCGTGGGTAGGTTCTTCAGCAGGCCCATTCGTCCGATCGGTCCCCAGCGTACATACTCGATCAGCCCGTCAGAAGTCGATGCTTGTGGCGCGATCTGCATCTTTCCGCCGGTGAATCGGCTGTTATTGAAGCTCAGAAATAAACAGCGGCGAGTGTCGAATTCACGATCATCGTCCGCGCGCAGAGGAAATGGCCGGCGCCTAAGACGCGCGAGGCACTGCACCACTCCCAGCAAATATCCGAGTTCGCCCAGGCCCTTGAAGAGGCGGTTGGCCGCCGCCGTTACATCGGCGGTGAAACCCACACTGAGCAGGTTGATGAAATAGAGTTTGCCCCCGGAATGCTTGAGGCAGAGCACGTCGCTTGATTTTCGCGTGTCATTCACGATCGCTTCCCTCGCATATTCGGCGCCGTTGCTGGTGAAATCGCGAAGGAATGAATTGCCCGTGCCCAGCGGCAAAAATCCTAAAACCGGCTTGCCCCCCGCCTCAGCTTCCGGAAACAGTCCGTTCACGATCTCGTATGCGGTGCCGTCGCCTCCTACGGCAATGAATTGCCGCTGCCCGTGGGCATAGGCGACTCGCACGAGTCGCGTGGCATCACCGGGACCGGACGTCTCGACTTGTTCGAGGTCGACGCCCGCCGCCCGCAGCTTCTCCAGCGCCGTTTTTGCTAATTTGCCGCACCGGCCTCCGCCCGCGGCGGGATTCACGATGGCAAGGAATGGGGTGCTCACAGTGTCTGCACGGCGGTGCGATCAATGTGGCGGCCGATTTGTTCGGCGAGAATGTTCCGTTTGATTTTCATCGACGCGGTGCGCGGGAAATCCTCTTTCCAGAGAATGTACCCGCTCACTCGCTTGTAGGGCAGCAGCCGTTGATTCTTCGTTTCGATATCGGTGCGTAGGGCGCCGTTTGAATTACGAGCGGGATCAGGATGCACCACGAGCACGAGCTGTTCACCGCTCATGGTTCGCTCGGGCCAAAGATAATTCGCGGCGAAAACGCAAAACTCTTTCACGGGCAGGCTTTCAAATACGCTCTCGATATCCTCCGGATAAATGTTTTTTCCCTCCGGCGTCACGATCATGTTTTTCTTGCGCCCGACGAGCTGCAGGTGGCCGGTTCCGTCGATCTTGCCGAGATCGCCGGTCATTAGCCAGCCGTCCACAATCGTTTCGGCGGTTAACTCGGGGTCATCGAGATAGTGCGACATCACCGTCTTGCTGCGCACGGCCACCTCGCCCACGCCGTCGGGGCCCGGATGCACAATCCGTATTTGCATTCCGGCTACCGGCTTGCCGATCGTCTCAGGCCGAAACGGCTTCATGTCGTTCACCGTTATTGCGGTGCAGGCCTCTGTGCATCCGTACCCATTTGCGATTTGTATCCCGAGATCGTGAAAAAACTCCAGCGTCTTGGGTTCTGTAAACGCGCCGCCTACGAGAAGCGCGCGCAATTCGCCGCCAAAGGCTCGATGCACGTCCTTCAGCAACAGCCGGCTTAACCACAATCGCGGCCGCCGCCGAGTTGCCACTCGATTGATTGAGATCAATGCGTTTAGCAGCTGGTGCTTTAGCGGCGGCAAAGCCGCAAACCGTTCGCGCAGGCCGCGCTCCAGGTTCTTCAGAATGAGCGGCACCACCGCCATGTAAGTGATTTTATGACATGTAAAAGCGTCGCGAATGTACTCCGGCCTCAGCGTTCGAAGATGCACTACGGTTCCGCCGCCGGTGAACGGCATGATGAAACCGCCCATAAAATCGATGGCATGGTTGGTTGGAATGATGCTGAGATAGCGAGCGCCCGGTTCGAAAGGCCACAGCACTGATACTGCGGCGCATTGCTCCAGATAATTGTCGTGCGTCAGCACGCAGCCTTTCGGCCTGCCGCCGGTGCCGGACGAATACACAATGCACGCGGCATCCTGTCGTTTCCGCGGCAGGAATTCAGCACCTTTGTCACCCCAAAACTCCTCCCAGCGCTTCCCGCGCCCGAGATCGGCGTCAGCCGGCGCTTCTGTCACCAAAATGGTTTCCAATTTCGTCGCCGAAAGATCCTGCTGGCTCAGCACTCTCCAAATCGGGTACTCCACAATGAGTACTCGGGCTTTCGAGTGAGCGAGCAGAGCGACGTGCTCTGCAGGGCTCAGTTTGTAATCGAGCGGCACAAGCACGCCGCCGCAATAAAAAACCGCATAAGCGGAAATCAACCATTTGGATTGATTGCTCATCAGGATGGCCGCGCGATGGCCCGCTGCAAACCCGCTGGCCTGAAGCCCGCCCGCGAGCCGCCGCGCTGTTTCGCCGAATTCTCGATACGTCAGACGGCAGCGCTCGTGCTCCCGATCCGCCTCGATCAAGCACACTTCATCCGCCCAGCGCTCGATCGCGCTGCTCAGCGCGGCGCCCAACGATTCGTATCGGCTGAGATCGAGCATGCGGCGTTACAGGCGAGACTGGATGCGGCTGGCCAGCGTGCGAAAATCCGTCACGCCTTGAACTTCGTAATCCGGCAATTCCACGCCGAAATGATGTTCCAGCCGGGTGATCAATTCGAGCGCCCGCAGGCTGTCGATCTTTAGTTTTTTGTAAAAATCGTCGGTAGCTGTGAGCTCTTCGCGCGGAATCTTGAAATACTCCGCGGCCAATCCAAGAAGTTCGTCGGTAGTTTGCTCGAGCGTTCTCATTTCAGTACTCACCGTACATTTCGAGTTCGCGCGGCTACGGCAGATAAGGGTGTGCGCCTGTATTCTCCACGAATTTGCGAAGCCCCTCCATGACCGCGGGTCGCGCCACCAGTTCGCAGAAAAGATCGATCTCCCGCCGCAGTTCCTCGTGTGGAAGCGGCTTGATAAAGCGCTTCGCCGCCCCGCTGGTGGTTCGGTCGAACTTGCAAACCTGCGCGGCGGTCGCGCGCGCCAGTCGCAAAACTTCGCCTTCCGCTGCCACCTGACTGACCAGGCCCGCGGCCATTGCTTTGGAAACGTTAATGCTGCGTCCAGTAAATAGAATGTCGCGCATCACCGCATTTCCGATATCCCGTCGCAATCGCGGAATGCCGCCGAATCCCGGGATCAGCCCCAGCCGCAGCTCCGGAAAGCAAAACCGTGCCATCTTGTCGGCGATAATGATGTCGCAGGCGAGCGCAAGCTCGAAGCCGCCGCCAAACGTCACACCGTGCACTGCGGCGATCGTCGTCAGCGGCGAAGCATCGATCGCGTTCAAAACGCTATGAATGCGTTCGAGAAAGGCACGCACGCCGGCTACGCGCTGAGTGGTCGTCAGCCCCGCGGCAGCCTTGTACAGCTCTCGCAGGTCGGCGCCGGCTGAAAATCCAGCTTCCTGCAGGCTGTAGACGATCAAAGCTCCGGCGTCTTTTTCCGCCGCCCTGAGAGCTTCTACGAATTGTTCAAGATCCTCCAACATGGCCATGCCGATCTCATTGCAGGGCGGGTGATGAAGCGCGAGCTCGAGAACGCCGCCCTTCAGCTCCCAGGAGAGCGTCTTCGTCTTTTCAAATATATGAATCTTCGAGGCTGTCACGTCAGTTTCGTGCATCTTTGCGGTACATCGATTCGATGGCATCACGGAAATGTCTCGCGATGGCGTCGCGGCGGAGTTTGCCGTTTGCTGTCAGCAGACCGCTCTCGATCGTCAGCGCGTCCTGCTCAATGTGAAATGCCCGGATCTGCCGATAATGCGGCGATCCGGAATTTATCTTTTCGATCGCTGCTTGTGCTGCATCGGCCGCCACGTCGCCGGTTACCAGGGCCGACAAGAAGCTTCGCCCGTGCCCAAAAACCACAACCTGTTTTGCCGTGGGAATAGCGCACCGCAGCTTTTCCTCCAGCGGCTCCGGAGCAACATTATGGCCTGAACTGAGAATCAGCAGGTTTTTCAGCCGTCCGAGGATTCGCCAGTTGCCATCGGCGGTTTTTTCGCCCTGATCGCCCGTGTGAAACCACCCATTCGACATCACCTTGGCTGTCTCATCCGGCAGGTTCCAGTAGCCCGGAAAAATATTGGGTCCGCGAACAAGAATTTCATTTTGGTCGCCCAGCCGTATCTCGATGCCGGGAATTGCCGGTCCCACGGTCCCCGGCTCGACACGCCGCGGATCGTCCATGGTGCAAATCGCCGTACTTTCCGTCAGTCCGTACACTTGCAGCACAGGGATTCCGATCATTTGAAAAAAAAGCTGCGTTTCGCGCGCGAGCGATGCCGACCCGCAAATCAGCGCTCGCAGATTCGGCCCTAATTTCTTGCGAACGGCCGGGAAGATGGCCTTTCGCGCCATGAAGAGCGATATTCCTCCGCGTGCGCGATTCCCGTTTCCATTTCCAATCGACACTGCTTTCGCTTTTGAAAATATCGTGCTCACGAGACCGCCGCGTTTTGCGAGTTCTGCTTCCACGGCTGCCCGCATGCGCTCGAGCAACTGCGGCACGTTCAGACAGTAATCCGGGGCGGCTTCCCGCAAATCATCTGCCACCCGCGTGAGGTCCATGCACAGCCGCAGTTCACTCAGGCGCAGCAAGCTGGAAAGCATCAAAATCCACGACCCAGCAAAACAAAAGGGCAGATAATGGAAAACGCGATCCGCTTGCGCTCGCTCGCCCATGAGCAACTCGAGCCGCGCGGTCGTGCGCGAAAGCATAAACGTGACATTGCCCGCAGTGAGGACAACCCCTTTCGGTTCGCCGGAAGTTCCCGAAGTGTAAATGATGGTGACAGGGTCGGTCTCTGCGGGGGCGCTCAGTTCACTCATGAGACGTTTCACTTGCGTGGGCCCGGGAGCAGAGAAGATTTCATCGAGCAGCACAGTTCGCGGTGCCTCTGGCAAAGCTGCCGATAACGCATCCCGCAACGCGGCGTCGCCGCAACACACGATTGCCGGCTGCGCGTCTCGGATCATAGCCGCGAGTTCGGCGGGAGCTTGCCTGCTGTAAAGCGGCACGACAATGATCCCATCGGCCATCGCCGCCAGATCCAGAGCCACCCAGTGGATGCTGTTCGAAGCAAGCAGCGCGCAGCGGTCTCCCTTGCGGAGCCCGGCCGCCGCCAGGAATGCGCGAATTGCCGCGATTCGCTCGAGCAGGGAACTCGCAGTGGCACGAGTGTGTCCGCCTGGACGCATCTCCTCGAGCACTGTGCGCTCGGGCGCGCCGGCGAGTCGCTCGAAAATATCTTGCAGAAAGTTCACCGCGGAAGTCTCACAAACGTTCAGGTCGCCGCCATGGCCTGAGCTCGGCTATCGTGCAATTCCACAAGTTGTTTCAGCCGCGCATCCAGTGGAGGAAGGTAATCCTCCCAGCTTCGCAATCCGCCCTGGATCGGAAATTCCGGAAACCGCTCATGCACGGTGCGTTCGAAGAAAACTCCCATGCGCGCCATTCGCTTCAGATTTTGCACCACCGTCCGGCCGATGGCATAGCGGATCGCCTCCGTATCGCTTCGGAGCTTTTCCATGGCCGTGAGTAATTTTGCCTCGAGGTCGGGGTCGTTGACGCTTACCCATAACTCCTCTTGGCCGCGTTCCTGCATCAGGTTTCGGATGCGTTCGTCCATGGCAATACCGGCCGAAGGCAGCAGAGTGGGCATGGTGGTGACGATCGCGTGATACCGGGATGAAACCATCATGTGCCCGGCCCGCAGAATGCTGACCAGTTGGTGCATGTCGTACACGTCTGAAGTGAATGTCGGCACGCCGCCTAACTGCTTCGCAACCTCCTGGCAAGCCTTCTTGTCCAGCATTTCGGTTCCAACGACGATGGGAAAGACTTTGTGCCTTTGTTGAAACGCGCGCACTGCGTTGCTCATTCCCGTAAGCATCCGTTTCAACGCAGCGTCGACTTCCGGCCCGGCTTTGTGAAAATAGATCGTACGATATTGGCTTTCTTTGTATGCGCCCGTGAACACTCGCGCGAAATATTTGGCGAGCGAGGGTTTCACCGGCCAGCAGAAAGGATCGCTGGCGCATACCACGAGCACCGGTGTCATTTCATCCCAGCCCGCTTGCCGCAGCGTCTGACGGCCAAAATCGGGGAGATTGGGTGCAAACGTCCAGGCCGTATCCGTTCCCAGTTCGGCCGTAATCCCTTGCTCCCGTAGTGCCGTCTGCGATCCTGCGCTTCGCGCGATCACAAACGAATGCTGGCAGTACCTGCGGCACATCCAGGCGAGCATTGGGTTCATGCGGTCGGCATCTCCCCCGTACCCAACAGACAGTTTGTTCTGCGCCACAGCCAAACCCAGGCTTCCCACCATCATCGTCGTCAGCGCATCGGCCCACGTGCTCTTGAACATCGACCCCTCGCACGCGATGGCGCCGTCATTTTTTCCCACCTCACGATACAAAAACGGGGGAAAAATGTCGGGCAGTTTCACCTGTGTTGCCCCCTGGAAATAATCTCGCGTCAGGTCAAAATTCTGTGTGGTGACGCTCAGGTCGACATTTTCAGCCCCCAAGATGTGCCGTATCTGCCGGATCATCTCCTCCACACGTACATCCGAGCCCGTGTTTCGCGCGCCTGCGTAGCAGGCCAGCAGCAGTTTGAGCCTCTGACCGGCTTGTTTCGTGCGGCCCAACCCCAGAATCCACTCGAGCTTGGCCCGTTCGATCAGCAGGCTCACCCAAGCTTCCAGAACGAAATCCATCATCGCTGGCGGCCTCCGGCAATAGAATGCTCGCTGTATGAAGTTTCAGCAGTCATTTTCTCCGATTCATTTGGCCAATCGCGATAGGGATACTGGAACTGATTCTTTTTTGCAAATCGGAACAGCGGAAAACAATACGACGAAAATGGCGCCGGAGCGCGCCCCAGTTCAGAAACCACGCGGCTATTGTCGAACACCGTATTCCATACCAGATACGGCAGAAAAACTTTGAGCAGGGAAGCGGCGCGGCCGATGTTATTTCGACGCCGTGCCAGCCGCTCCACGATCGCCCGGAACGGAGCTTCCGCCTCCGGCCAAAAGAGCGGCTTCATTTTGCCTCGGGCCTCGGCCAGCGCCCTCGTTAGCTCCCGGAAGCTTTCCGAGTGCACTCCTGAAGAAAGATGATAGATCTCGTGTTGGGGTGAATCATGCTGGTGCAAAGTCACGATGGCATCCGCTACATAGTCCACCGGTACGATATCGACGCAGTCGTCGGGCCGAAACGGCAGCACCGGCAAGCTCCCCAGAAAAACAAAAGCCCTCACCATGTCGAACTGCGTGGTCTCGGGCCTCCGGCTGTCTCCCAGCACGATGCTCGGACGAAAAATGGTGCGCGGCACGTCCGCGAGTAGCTCGCCGACCATGTGCTCGCCGAACTTTTTTGTGCGTGCATAAGGGTCGTAGTCTGAGCGCTCCCAGTCGATTGCGTTGTCTTCAGTAACCAGTTCATTTTTGCGATGTCCCGCCACCGCGACCGTGCTCACCTCGCTGAAGCGGCGCACCCCATGCGCATCGTGGGCCCGGCGCGCGAGTTGGATGACTTCCAGCGTGCCGCGCAGGTTAACGTTCAGGCAGCTTTTCTCGGATTTCCGGTTCAACGACGCTGCGCAATGCAGCACCGAATCGGTGGATGAAGCCAGCCGCTCATATTCTTCATCATCTAATCCAAAGCGCCGCGCCGTGAGATCGCCGCAGAAAATGTGCATCCGCGCGCCGAGGTGCTCGCGAAATTTGGGAAAATCAAAGTGCAGTTGTAACGAACGCCATAGCCGCCGCTCCGCGTCCCGCATATTTTGTGCGCGAACCAGAACGTTCAGCGTTTCCCCGTGTTGTTCGAGCAGACCCGCGGCCAGGTACGACCCGATGTAACCGGTTGCGCCTGTGAGGAAGACCGCCATTTGGCTCAGGCGCTGGTGTCCGGGCGTGACGATGGGTCGGGGTTTTCAGGTAAGTGGAATTCGCGCCGCGGTGCGCTTTCCACCGCGTGCCCTTCGATCAGCGGATAACACCACTTGCGCAGCGCCGGAATATGAATATTGATCCAGTATTCCCACCAATCGATCACGCCGGGATCGTAAGCGAAGTATTCGCGCTCGCCACTCGGCAGCAGTGCCGACAGCAATTGCACGTTGTCGCACTCAAACACTTGTTCATTGTGCAGGATGAAAGGCTCATAAAGCTCAATGAGCTTCTCCACGCGCTGCAGATCGCGCTCCGCCTTGGCCAGCGGAGGGCGCCTGAACTGCAATGCGGAAGCAGCGCGGTTGATCCCTTGCACCACAAATTTTTGTGCCGGGACAGAGAGATTGCGGTACCGCTGCTTCGATACAGGGATCGTGTCGAAACGCATGCGCACCCAATGTTCCAGTCCCTGCTGCGCGCGATAGTGTTTGCGATGAGCCAGCGCGGTCAACTCAATCGAGCGGCCCATATTGCAAGGATTGTTTGCCGAGGTCGCCAGTTGATACAGCCGCTTGTGACGGCGTTCCACCAGCGCGGCGGCGATCAGGGTCATCCCCCGGCATACCATGTCGACAGGAATTAGATCGAGTCGTTTGCGCTCGTTTGACGGCAGTTGCCGGAAATACGTGCCTAGCAGATAGGAAAGAGGCGCAGAGGTGTTGATCCCCTCGTTCCAGCCTGTGAAGGGCGCCTCGATGGAAGTCTCCACGATTGAGGGACGCACAATCGCTATGGGCAGACCGGCTCCGCGAACCGCGAGCAGCGATTCCGCCAGGCTCTTCGTGAATGTATATGTATTCGGCCACCCCAGTCTGCGCGCCCTCCGCGTCCCTGCGCGGGTCAGCCGGTTGCGTATCCACCGCAGTCGGTTTTTGCGGATGAACTCTTCCAACTCACGTCCGGGAAGCCGATCGTTCTGATGCAATCGGCCCAGCGCTTGTCGGCGAAGCGCCGCCTCCACTTCCGGACTCTGTGCGCGCTCTTCGACTTTCCGCACTAATTCCTGCAACGAGCGCAACTCTCTGTCGAAGTCAAAGTCCTCCACGCCGGCCGGCGTGTAATTCGGAATCAATTCTTCCGCGACGCGGCCGTCGCGGCCTCCCACCACATAACAGGTCGACAGGTGCAGCAGCGCCGCATGATCGGAAGCGCGCAGGAATTCGATCAGATGCGCGGCCGGGACGACGTTGCTGGCCAGCGCCTCTCGCAAATCGGGATTGAAGTCCGTCAGTCCCGAACTGTTCACGACAAGGTCGACCTCACGCCACAGGCGCTGCCCGGTTTTCTCGCTCAGGCCGAGACCCGGCAGGCTGACGTCCCCTTCGATCACTTCGATCTTTTCAGTTAGAAACTCGTTGAGATTTTTCCCGTAGCGCTGCTCGAGCCGATCGAAAACAGGAGAGGATTCCACGATCTTTTCGAATCTGCGCTGCGCGCTGCTGTTTCGTTGCCGCCGCACGAGCAAAAAGATCTTGCCTATCTCCGGCACATCGGAAAGAACATGCTCGAGCCACACTTTGCCGATGAATCCGGTCACCCCGATAAGCAGGATCTGCTTGCCGCCGAGCGCCTGTTTCACCGAAAGAGGCCGCTCCAGTTGGCGCTCGAATAGAACAAGCGGGCTGTGGTTTTGCGGTGCCGGACGGCTTGCTGGCGCGATGGCTGCAATGAGCTGTTCGGGACGTTTTTCCATCCCCAGGTCCCGGATAAGCCGTTCGGCGCTCACCCGTCCATCGGCTTGCCCGCTCACCACCAGCGCCAGCGGCCCTCTCGGGCGAATCACCGGATCGAGCAGGCGCCCTGTGGCAATTCCATTGCGAAATTCCAGGCGGTTCGCCACGATGCGCTCGATCCCCAGGTGTTGCGCCAGAGGGCGCATGACGTGGTCCAAACCCTGGCTCACCAGCACAACCTGCCCGTGCTCAGCCACCCAATCCCGCAGGCTTGCTACGCCTTCAGACCTGAGTTGCCCCTTCAGCACGTACTCAAAATATTCCTCGCCCAGCAGGTCCAGCCTGTCGCGGCTCACACCACGGAGCAAAGCATGCAAAATCCTTGTCGCCAGCACGCGGTTGCTGGCATAAAGCGCCGGCCGAAACAAGGCCTGCAGGAAAAGCCCGCCGCGCCGCGCCCATCGCTCTGCGAACGTATGAGCATTCCACGTGAAATAAGCGACTGGCCGA
The DNA here is from genome assembly GCA_035650755.1 of Candidatus Acidiferrales bacterium. Classification (GTDB taxonomy): domain Bacteria; phylum Acidobacteriota; class Terriglobia; order Acidiferrales; family UBA7541; genus Palsa-189. The sequence goes on along the minus strand of DASRHB010000029.1, from coordinate 25,299 downwards.
ACGGCCGTCAGAGTGGCAAGGCTGCCTTCCACACGCCAGAAAACCGGCCACTCCGTCTGTTTGGCGCCACTCAGCGGCACACCCGTCGGCTCGCCCGACTGCATGTTCGCAGGGGGCAGATGTTGGCCATTTTGGGAATCGGCAATGCGCAAGAGTTATTCCCGCCCAGAGACGAGACTGCGCGCCTGGATACCTACGAAGGAAAACGCCATTAACTTACCTTGTTTCTGCAATAGCCGCAATACTTTGCAATCCATATAGTTGTGAGGGGTCCCCCAACGCCGCAAAACGGCGATCGGCACGGCACCTGGCACCTCCAACGCGCCTTCGAGCGTGCGCCGCCGCGTTCTAAACTGGCGGGTTCGGCCGCAGCCATGCCTGGCTGCATTCCGCCGCGCGTAGCCGCCGGGCTTTAGCCCGGCACGGCTGGCGTCGTCATGCTGAGCGAAGTGGCCGCGCACTCCTTGCCGCCGGCTCGGGCCGCGCGCCCACGGTACCGCAGTTTCTCTGACATGCTGACATGCATCCCGATCGTCATCCCGAACCCAGCCGCAGTTTTTGCGGATGGCGGTGAGGGATCTGCTTTTGCCTTTTCCTCGAGTGCCCGTCCCGCCGCACCCCGTGTGGGTAGCACCCGGCGGCTGTCGCCCCCGCGAATTGATCTGAGAGGCGCGGTCCGCTACTATCCTCAGGACCGCGGAAGCAGTCTGCATTTTGACCCGCGGAACTGCCGCGGATCGTCGCAAAGCATTCGCACGAGCATATGGCCAACGCCACCACGCAAAACGCACCCTGGATCGCCATCGAAGATTACAAATACCCGGGCGGCTGGACCGTCGGCGGCAATTCCGCCTATGCCGACGCCCGCGCGCGCGAGCTTTGCCGCGCCCTCGAATCCGGCAAAATTCTATTTTTCCCGCAGCTGCCCTACAAGTTTCCGGCCGATGAGCGTGAATTCCTGCTTTCCCGCGAATGGAACGAGCTTCGCCTGCACAAAAACGTCTCCTACCGCCCCGCCGATGACGCCATGCGCGGATTTTCCGGCGACCACGGCACCCAGACGCATCTGCACCACATCCTGCGCAACTACAGCGCCCACGTGCTCGAGTTTCTGCGCGATTTCCTGCGCCCGTACGCCGGTAAATGGAAGACCGACTACGCCAGCTTCCGTCCGCTCGAGGAGCAGGGGCGCGACCTTTCGCTGCACAAGCGCAACGATTTGCTGCACGTGGATGCCTTTCGCCTGCGCCCCACGCGCGGCGGACGCATCCTGCGCGTCTTCACCAATCTGCACGCCTCGAAGCCTCGCGTCTGGTATGCCATCGGCGATTTCGCCTACATCGCCGAAAAATACGCCGCCGACGCCGGCGTCTGCCGCTTCGCCCGCAAAAACGGATTGCTGCGCCGCAACGTCTCGCGCTGGGCGGCTTCGGCGGGGCTCGCGCGGCTCAGCCGCACGCCTTACGACAGCTTCATGTTGCGCTTCCACGATTACCTGAAAGAGAACGGCGACTTTCAGCAGAACGCGCCCAAGGCGCTCCTGGAATTTCCGCCGCTCGCCACCTGGATGGTGTTTACCGATGGCGTCGCCCATGCCGCCATGTCCGGCCAGTTCGCCCTCGAGCAGACGCTGCTCGTTCCGCCCGCCGCCCTCGTCGCCCCCGACTCCGCCCCCTACCGCATCCTCGAACGCATCGCCGCCTCCCCACTCACGTAGCGAGGCTGCGCCCGCGGGCGCCGACACCTACCCCTGAGGACACCGTAGCAACGGATGAACTTGACCATCATTCCTTCTCCTGATAATTTCGCGAGGGTAGGCGCCAGAACGATTGCCGCGATCGTTCCGAGTCCCGCGAAGAGAGCATCTGGTCGTAGCGCAGCCTCCTATTCTCTTGTTTTCTTGTGCCGGCCCAATTTTCCTATAGGTAAAGATACGTGAAGGGATACGCATACAGCTCGCTACCTCAACTCTCACGCATCCCTTCGGGAAAACCAGTACGTGACATTGACATTCGTCTCGACCTGATAGCCGAGATGAAGCGCCGTCACGGCGGCGATCCGGATACCCGGATCATTGAGGAACTGGGATTGTGCCAAGGCATTGCTCGCGTAGACCTTGCAGTTGTAAACGGAACGATCCACGGATATGAAATCAAAAGTGAACGCGACACACTTGCTCGACTTCCCGGCCAGGTGGCGGTCTATAACAAGGCGCTCGATTTCGTGACCATCGTTGCCGCACAGTCCCACGTGGCACGCATTGCCGATATTGTCCCTTGGTGGTGGGGCGTGTGGAGTGTGGCTCGATCTAGGCAGCGATTTTGGCTGAAACGCTCGCGAAAAGCACAACGCAATCCGCAGATTAGCGCATTCGCACTTGCGCAGCTTCTATGGCGCGACGAGGCGCTCGAAGCGTTGACGGAGTATGGACTTGCAGTTGGCGTTCGAAGCAAGGCCCGGGAGTTCCTGTGGGACCGTTTGGCGTCGAAATTGACGGTAAAAGAGTTAGGCGATATTGTCCGAGCCCGGCTTAAAGCTCGTCACGCCGACTGGCGATCTGTCGCACGATGACAGTCAGGTGGTGATTAGTCCCAACCTTACGCCATGTTGTGGCGTTTCCCGGCCCTGTTTGTCCGACGGCGCATAATGCGATGTACTGGTCACCCCAGCTGTAATTTTCCCCAAAGAATTCAGCTCGCTTGATGAGCGCCTTACACAGGTCAAAATATTGATCGAAACCGTATTGCCGGACATTCCTTCCTTTGACAACTAACCAATTTTCTTGAGTCGTGTATCTGATGCTTGCGCTCATCCGCATCGTTCGAGGGTCCAGTTCCGTCGGCTCCGGGTGGGAAATAGCGTAATCTCCAAAAATTATATCCGGACGCGGCAAGAGTTTTGGTCTCTTTTGCAGGGTTTTCCAAAGCTCCCATTCACGACGTGGCAAAGTGCTAATTCTTTCGGGATTGACCTCTCTCAGGTCCTCAGGAAACGAGGCCGCAGCCAATACAATCCTGCGCCAAGAATCATGCCCTTTAATCATAGAGAAAACAGAGCGGGCTACTAGCACGGCATGGCTTGCCTCAGACCCCAAATCCTCCAAGTCGATTACTAAGTCGGAGGAGTTTTCATTCGCCCCACAAACCCCTAGTAATCTTTTAATTTCTGAGTCAATGTCGACGTCCTCTTCAAAGTCCTCAACGAGCAAACGGACACAAAGACCGAGGCCGCCGGTTTGCGCATGAGCCCCAGCGGCGGCCAAGTATTTCGCGGAACTCCTGCGCGATATAACCGGAAGAACCTTGAGCCCCTTGTTCGCACAGTCAGCCAGTATAGCCTCTAGGGCGACTCGCCCATCGGCAAGATCTTCTTCTTGAAACCAGGGTAGATCTATATACAACGGTAGATCGTGACAGCAGCGAAGTAGTCTATCTGCGACACCAGCTACGTGATCGTCAAGACTTTTGGAGGGGCGGTCATTAGCATAGTCATATGGCACGTCAGGAACTTCAATCAGGGGCATCAGGCGAGCGTGGATATCGGGTGTCAGCGCTTCGAGTGCGGCGAATTCTCCCTCTTTCCCTTTCAGCACTGGTACATAAATCGGTTCAGGGGCCATTGTGCCTCGCAGTCTGCATCATTCGAGTTCAAGCCTGAGGTTGGTCGCACGTGATGAGCCGGTAAGATCTGGAAACAACGAGAGGTGACTTATGTTCATTCGGCTCAAAGTACGAAGGCACGCCAGGCGATCCGAACTAGGAATTTCTATTCGCAGCAGCACAGGGTCAGGGGAATTCTCAAACCTCTCGGACACCCACCGTTCGATTGACCAGCCGATAGGTGCCCGGGTGAACAGGCCTCCTTGACTAACTAGGCGTTGGTTTTCATCTGACATCGGATCGATGAACTCAACAATCGGTGTTCGCCCAAGTTCAATACTCGGGCCAGTCGACAGCTCCCTGTTCTTTTGTTGCACTGCATCCTGATCTAGGCCGTATACCACCCTGAACTCCTCGATGTCCGACAACTCCTCGAATGCGAAATACGCCGCGGCGAACGGCGAGCGAGTCCAGTCCAACAGCGGCGTGGCGAGCCCAAAATGTTGGCCAAGCGCCCACCAGTCGTTCTCTAACAGTTCGGCCGGATTAGGACCACGGCGACCGCGGGCCGCATATTTAAACGCCTCCAGGTGCTCAGCTGACAAACGCTCCAATTCCAATGGACCTTTGTTGAGCCGGTTAAGCTTGTCGAACAGTCGGTCGAGCGATGAACTCAGGCTCCAACTTCGGCTGCGTTGACCGCGCCAGATATATCGATGTTTTGGACCAGATGCTGGAAAGACCTCAGTCTCAAGAAGGTCAAAGTACTTAGCCCAAGAGGCAAGCCGAAACGTAGTTATCCCGTCTGCGGGCGGCGGCGTCCGCTGCCAGGCCTCCGTAGTTATCAATGGGTTGGTAGCACTCATCTCAACCGTCCGGGCTTCGGCTATCCATGCCGCACCGAGGAACTGGTTAGGAAAACAAAGGAATATACCCGAATTTTACCCCACACGTAGGGCGTCTGAGCCTGAACACGTGATCGTGCCTTTGGCTCCTTCTTCGTCTGCAAGACGGGAGCGGCGTTGAGGATTTCGCGGAGGATTTCGTGGGCGTGGCGCCAGTCTTCACGAACGAACTCGCAGACAGACAAGATCGTTCGAACGATCCTGCCCTCTCAAGCTCTCATTCGAATGAAATAGAAGGTAAATAGCCATTGATCTTAGTTTACTAACCGTGTACCATATGCCATGTTCGCGCTCGAAGCCCGCCCTCTTGTCCCGTCCTTCCCTTTTGTACTATTTGACCATCCGACAGGGATGGGGTCCCTTTGGGGCGCGCAGAAGTCTACCTACAGGATGAGCTTTTGCGCGTTAAGCGAGTCAGTCATCCCTAGCTTAGTTGCGCGCCTTTCTGCGCCCGTGCGGCCAGCACCACAAATGGGGGTGAGGGATCTGCTTTTGTCCCTCTGTCCGCTCGGAGCTCGCGGCCCGGAAATCGCAAAACCTAACCCAAGCAGAATGTGCACTTACGAAAAAAGAGGGGTGGGGGTATCCGATTATTGTTACGTTGCCCCGAGCCTCGTCACTCTCACCCACAAAGTTGCGGGAAGGAGTTCGACGCCCGCCGGCGCGCGTTGTTCGCCTTGCCTGTCATCACGAGGCCGCCACAGGCCAAACCATTTGTTCATCGCCGAAAGAAGGCGGCCGGGGGATCTGCGGTTGCCTTCCCTCGGGATGACAACGAAGGGATGCCGCGCTGAAGCCCGGCCTCTACATGAGGCGACGGCGACGCAGGCGCGGACTACTGCGGAGGGGCGCCGGAGAGGATTTCGCGGATGATCTCGCGGGCGCGGCGTTCGTCTTCGGGATAGACGAAAATCGTTGTGGCGCGACTTTGGGCCAGCGTGGTGCTCGCATCTTCGGCGGCAAGGCCATCTGCGGGACTGGAGCGATCAGGCTCGCGGCGGGCGGCTGAGTCCGCGGCGCCAGCCTCGCGCGGGTTGGGATCGCGGCGGAAGGGAATTTCGTTTTCGCGCAGCGATAACGCGATCATGTTGGCCGTAGCGGCGTCCTGCCCGGACCAGACTTCGGTGCCGGCTTCTTCCTCCTGCTCGTATGCGCTCATCGATCGACCTGCCCCGCGGCGGGGCGGGCGGGTGCTACCCGCACGGGGACTAGAGGTGCTACCCGCACGGGGGTCAGAGGGAGGCAGGTCTTCTTCTTCATCTGCGGGGATTTCGAAAATGCCGGAGCCGGGCTCGTCAGGATTTTCAATCGCGGCGATTTGCTTCAGGACTTCTTGCGCGGAGTCGGCAAATTCGTCGGGCACAAAGACCTCGAATGCGGGCATCGTAACCAGATGGAATGAACGGTCTTCGCGGTTGAGGTCGCGCGTGGGAATGCCGGCTTCATCGAGCGATTCGAGGATTTCGGCGTGCTTCAGCGGATCGTCGCCGGACCAGACCGTCACGTAGGAGGAATATTCCGCCGATCTTTCGTCGGAAGAGGCGTGCGGCGGCTCGGCTACCAGCGCGACCTGGCAATCCGAACATTCCGTGAAGCCGGGACGATATTCGGCGCCGCACACGGGGCAGTACATGGATGTGATTTTACTGTGCCAGCCGCGCGCGTGCCAGACGCAGTGCTGTCCGATGGCCGCCAGGGGAATGCTCGCCGCGTGCGACACGGGCACCGATCCTGCTTCATTCTTAGCGCGCGAGCGGCAGGATCCAACGGTTAAAGCCGAAGAATGGAGCACTCGGTGCCGGCCACACAGGTGCAGAGGAAACCGGCAGTGGGCGTCGAAACGGAAACTGCAGATCCCTCGGCCGGAATGCGGCCTCGTGATGACACGATCAGAAGGATTATTCGTCGGAGGCGGTGGCAACTTTCAGGACGGCGAGAAAGGCTTCCTGCGGGATATCGACGCGTCCCACGCGTTTCATGCGCCGCTTGCCCTCTTTTTGCTTTTCAAGCAGCTTGCGTTTGCGCGTGATGTCGCCGCCGTAGCATTTTGCGAGGACGTTTTTGCGAATGGGGCTGATCGTCTCGCGCGCGATGACACGGCTGCCGATGGCGGCTTGCAGCGGCACTTCGAACATCTGACGCGGGATGAGCTTCCGCAACCGGGTGACGAGTTCGCGTCCTCGCTCGTAGGCCTGGTCGCGATGGCAGACCAGCGTCAAGGCATCGACCGGTTCGCCGCCCACGAGTACATCGAGTTTCACGAGATCGCCTTCGCGGTAACCCGCGAGATGATAATCGAGCGAAGCGTAGCCGCGCGAAACGCTTTTCAGCCGGTCGTAGAAGTCCAGCACAATTTCGTTGAGCGGCAATTCGTAGGTGAGCATCACGCGCGTGGGCGAGAGATATTCGAAGCCCTTCTGCACGCCGCGCTTTTCTTCGCAGAGCTGCAGGATGGCTCCGACGGAATCGTCCGCGGTGATGATCATGGCGGTGATCACCGGCTCTTCCATTGTGGCGATTTCGCTGGGCGACGGGAATTTCGTGGGATTATCGACCTCGAGCACATCGCCGCTCGTCGTGGTGATGCGATAGCGCACGCTCGGCGCGGTGGTGATGAGGTCGATTCCGAATTCGCGTTCGAGCCGCTCCTGCACGATTTCCATGTGCAGCAGGCCGAGAAAGCCGCAGCGGAAGCCAAAACCGAGCGCGACGGAATTTTCCGGTTCGTAGAAGAAAGCAGCGTCATTGAGCTGCAATTTGCCGAGCGCGTCGCGCAGCATTTCGTAATGATGGGCCTGCACGGGATAGAGCCCGGCGAAAACCATGGGCTTGATGGCTTCAAAGCCGGGAAGGGCCGCGGCGGCGCGATCGGCTTCGATGATGGTGTCGCCCACGCGCGCGTCGGCCACGCGTTTGATGTTGGCGACCACGAAACCCACTTCGCCCGCGCCCAATTCATCGAGCGCTACCGGTTTGGGCGTGAGCGCGCCGAGGCTTTCGACTTCGTAGATTTCGTTATTTGAGCAGAGCCGGATTTTCCGATGCGGACGAAGGCAGCCGTCCATAACGCGAACCAGCACCACCGCGCCGCGATAGGCGTCGAACCAGGAGTCAAAGATCAGCGCGCGCAGCGGCGCCTCTGCCGATCCTGCCGGAGGTGGCACGCGGCTGACGACAGCTTCAAGGACTTTTTCCACGCCTAAGCCGCTTTTCGCGCTGATGCAAAGCGCGTCGGCCGCGGGAATGGCCAGCACGCTTTCCATTTGCGATTTCACCTCATCGGGGCGCGCGGCGGGCAAGTCGATCTTGTTGATCACCGGAATGATGGTGAGATTGTGCTGCGCCGCGAGAAACGTGTTCGCCACCGTTTGCGCCTCGACGCCCTGACTCGCATCCACGACCAGCAGCGCACCCTCGCAGGCGGAGAGGGCCCGCGAAACTTCATAGGAAAAGTCCACGTGGCCGGGAGTATCAATGAGGTTGAGCTGATATTCGTGGCCGTCGGCGGCGCGGTAATGAAGCCGGATGCTCTTGGCCTTGATGGTAATCCCGCGCTCTTTTTCGAGGTCCATGGAATCCAGCACTTGCGCGGTCATCTCGCGCTGGCTGAGGGCGCCGGTCAATTCCAGCAGGCGATCGGCAAGAGTGGACTTGCCGTGGTCAATGTGTGCAATGATGCAGAAATTTCGGATGAAACGGGAATCCATGAGGATCTGTTTGCCTCAGCGCGAGCCAGCCGTGCCGCTCAACGTCAATTTGGAATCGCGGAGTATACTTCAGTTTGCCACAAGTCCATGCGAGCGGCCACAAAACCGCGACAATCTGTAAAATATGTGATTTTCCGACGTTTACGTTCCGGCACCTGCCCTGCGCCTGAGCGTTTTGGTCCTATCGCCCACGGTATATATTGTCTTTTGCTCCCGGCTGGACCGGAGCAATCGCCGAAAATTCATTACTCATGCCCGTTGACGTCAGCAAAGAACTGGACCGCGCGAGGCGGAATCTCGAGCGAAATAAGCTCGAGGACGCCGCGAACGCCTACGAATCCGTGCTGAGCGAAATGCCCGGCAATTCCGAAGCGTTGCAGGCGCTCGGGGATTTATACACGCGCCTCAGCCAGTCCGATCGCGCGGTCAAGTATTACACCATGCTGTTCGACCGATTTTTCGAAACGCGCGAAGAGAACAAAGCGCTGGCGATCTATACCCGTGCCCTGAAGGGCTTGCAGCAGCCTCCGGAACGCCTGGCGCGTTACGCATTGCTGCTGCAGAAGCAAAATCGCGCCGACGAAGCCATCGAGCAATATTCGTTCGCGTCGGAACTATTCCTGGCGCGAGGGAATCAGGAGGCGGCGCTTGATTGCCTCGAGCGGGTCGCGCAGCTCGATCCGGATAATTCGGCGCGGCAAACAGCGATTGCGGAATTAGCCGAGCAGTTGGGCAGGAATTCGACCGCGGCACGCGCGTTGTTACGGGCGGCGCAGCTTGCGGAGGCCTCAGGCGAGGCTGATGCGGCGCTGCACATGCTGAAGAAGGCGCACGAGCTTATTCCAAACGAGCGCGGACCGGCTCTTTTGTGCGCGCAAGCGCTGTTGCGCCGGAAGGATGCAGCCGCGGCTCTCGAGATGCTCCAGCCTTTTGCTAAAGGTGATTCGGACCAAACGTTCCTGCGTACGTTTGGCGAGGCACTGATGTTGACGGGGGCATTAGACCGCGCGCGAGATATTCTCGAGAAGCTTCCTGTCGATCAACCCGAAACGGCGACTAAACTTTTCGATTTGGCCGATCAATACCTCGCGAAGCAACAAGACGATAAAGCTGTCGAGCTCTTGAAGAAGCTTCAAACGAAAGCAGGTACGAATCGCGGGACCGATTTTACAGCCCGGCTGGACGCGTTACTTGATTCTCACGGCTCCGCGCTCGCGCTCGCGGAATTCGCGGCCGAGACATACGCTTCGTTGAACCAGGAGACGAAGTATTTCGACGCTTTGGTGCGACTTTTCGACCTCTACATCGGCGCCGGCAATGTGCAGGCTGCGTGCAGCACGTTTGAAAAGCTCGTGGACATCGATCCGTATGACGCCCGCAATCAGAAGCGCTTCAGCCAAATCGAGGGAAAGGCCGATCCGAGTTTTGCGAATCGCATGCGAAGCCGCCTGGGCCAAACCGCGCCGCAAACGTTAGAAAGCGCGCGAGCTGAGACTCCGAGCGGAGGCAGCTCGAGTTCCGAACCTCAAGGAGATGAGCCTAGCCTGGAAGATTTAATCGTCCAGGCGGAAATATTTCTCCAGTATTCGCTGCAATCGAAAGCCGTGGAGCGGCTGCAGAAAATCAGCGAGCTCTTCCCAGGCGAGGAAAAACAAAATCAGCGGCTGCGAAATCTTTATCAGCAGGCAAATTGGTGGCCCGCCGGCGCCGCTGAACCCCAGCCTGCATCCGCCGAACGCACAGCAGCATCTCCGCCGCCTGCCGCCGACTCCGCGGAGACGATGCGGGATCTTGCCAAAATCTCCGAGATCAGCCGCGGCTTGTTCCGCCTGCCCTCGGCGCGAGCCATTCTCTCAGCGGGAATCAACGAGATCGGAACTCACCTGCGTGTGACGCGCTGCATCGCCGTGATCGGTCCTGCCGGAAAGCCACCCGAGCTCGCGTCGGAATATTGTGCCCCCAACATCGAGCCGGCAAACGGCGCGATGCTGGTCAAACTTTTCAACCAATTGGATAAGGCTGCTCCCGACGCGATGGGAGGGCTCCCTCTGCACGCCGCGGCGGCGCCTGTTCTGCGTGAACTCGGGCTTGAAACCGTTCTGGGCGTAGTTCTGATGGACCGAGAGAGACAATCACAGGCGGGCATGGTTGTGGCGGGGTATGCCGGCCGGCACCAATGGCGGCCACAAGAAACATATTTCTTGCAGGCGGTCGGAGACCAAATCCTGCTGGGCGTCAATCACACTCGCTTGCGGACGCTGGCGCGAACGGTTGGGGTGGCGGACGAAAAGACCGGCCTGCTGGCGCGAAGCTCGTATCAGGAATGCCTTCTTTCGGAAGCGAGTCGCGCGAAATCCAACGGCATTGCTTTGGCCTTAGCGTTAATTCAGATTGACCGCGGTTCCGAACTGCTCCGCCAGCAGGGAGAGATACAGCTCGAGCGTTACCTGGAGCAATTGGCGCGCGCATTCCAGTCTCTGATTCGCCAGACTGATCTGGCAATCAAATACACGGCATGGACGATTGCCTTCATCCTGCCGGACACCGGGTTGGGCGGCGCGCAGATCCTGGCGGAGAAGCTGCGCAAAGCCGGGGCGCATATCGCGCCACCGTGGAATGGCGGGGTGCCGCTAGGCTTCAGCGCAAGCGTGGCGGAGGCGGTCGCGCGTGCTGATTACGACAGCGAAGACATCGTCACGGAGCTGATCAACCGCGCCGAGTCTGGTTTGGAAGAAGCGCAGAACCGTGGAGGCGATATTGTGATAGCCTCAAAACTCCGGGGACACTGACACGAATGACGATTGAAAAAGTGGGTGTGGCGGGCTGCGGCCTCATGGGCTCAGGCATCGCCCAAACGGCTGCGCAGTATGGGCTGCAGGTCACGGTAAGAGAAATCTCGACGGAACTGCTCGACAGAGGTTTTGCCAATATCGATAAAAGTCTCGCTCGCCTTGTGCAGCGAGGCACGCTCAACGCCGCAGACCGCGACGCAACGCGCAAGCGGCTGCACGCCACGACGAAAATCGAAGATCTCGCCGGCTGCGATTTCGTCATCGAAGCGATCACGGAGCAACTTGCCCCGAAACTGGAACTGTTTCGAGCGCTCGATAAAATTTGCCTTCCGCAAACGATCTTTGCGAGCAACACCTCCTCTCTTTCGATTACTGAGATGGCGGTCGCCACCCGGAGGCCCGACCGCTTTGTGGGTCTGCACTTCTTCAATCCCGTGCCCATGATGAAGCTCGCTGAGGTGATCCGGACGATCGCCACCGATTCCAAGGTGTACGAGGAGGTGGTGGCATTCGCCGGGCGGCTGGGCAAGACAGCGGTACGCACGAGCGACCGGACTGGGTTCGTAGTCAATCGTCTGCTGGTGCCCTACTTGCTCGACGCGGTTCGCGCGCTCGAAGAGGGCGTTGCCAGCATCCCGGACATCGATCAAGCCATGAAGTTAGGCTGTGGCCATCCCATGGGACCGCTTACGTTGCTCGATTTCGTTGGGCTCGACACCACGTATTACATCGCAAATATCATGTTCGATGAATTCAAGGAGCGCCGCTTCGCGCCTCCCCCATTACTCAAGCGGATGGTTATGGCGGGATGGAACGGACGCAAATCAGGGCGCGGCTTCTACGAATACAGTGATCCCGAACATCCAAAGCCGATGACGCTGGTTTGATCTTCTGAGACAATCCTGGCGATCCCGCGGAGCCGGAGCGCATGTCCTATCAAAACCTTGTCTTTGAGAAAAAAGATCATATCGGCACGGTCACGTTTAACCGGCCCAAAGTCTTGAACGCACTCAACCGGCAAACCATGGACGAACTTGGCGCGCTGCTCGCGGAGGCGCGCGACGACAGGGATCTGCGAGTGCTGATTCTCACGGGTGCGGGCGATAAAGCGTTTATTGCAGGCGCCGACATCAATGAACTCGCGAGGCTGACGGCGATGACCGGGCCGGAAACTTCTTTGCACGGCCAAGCCGTGCTGCACAAGCTCGAAACCATGGGCAAGCCCTCGATCGCCGCCATTAATGGATTTGCGCTCGGCGGCGGCTGCGAATTGGCGATGGCATGTTCGATTCGCCTGGCAAGCCGGACGGCGAAGATCGGCCAGCCCGAAGTGAAGCTTGGCATCATTCCCGGCTACGGCGGCACGCAGCGGCTGTCGCGGCTCTGCGGTAAGGGGGTTGCGCACGAGTTGTGCCTGAGCGGCGAGATGATTTCAGCCGAGGAGGCGCAGCGGATTGGCCTGGTGAATCACGTTTACGAGCCTCAGGAACTTATGCCCGCCGCTGAGGCTTTGGCCAAAAAGATCGCGGCAAACGCGCCCGTGGCCGTGCAGTTCACCATGGAAGCCATCGAACGCGGAGTAGAGATGCCGCAGGAACAGGGCCTATTCCTCGAAGCTTCTCTGTTTGGCATGAGTTGCGCGACCGAGGATATGCGCGAGGGCACCCGAGCATTTTTGGAAAAACGCGCCGCACAGTTTCGGGGCAAATGATGTTGAGGCGAACCGGGCGAGATCTCCGGCAGGTGAAGATAAGGAATGAGCGACGGTTTTAAGCCGAACGAGATTCGCGGCTCGTACGACGCATCCAGAATGCGTTTCGGGCTCGTTGTAAGCCGGTTCAACAGTTTCATCACCGAGCGGCTTTTGGCCGGCGCCCTCGATGCTTTGGAGAAAGGCGGCGCGTCGGGGGAACAAACCGATATCGTGCGCGTTCCCGGATCGTTTGAAATTCCAATCGCGGCAAAAAAGATGGCGCAGGCCGGGCGCTACGACGCAATTATCGCCATCGGCTGTGTGTTGCGCGGCGAGACGGCGCATTTTGATTACGTGGCCAGCGAAGTGGCTCGCGGCGTACAGTTGGCGCAAATGGACACGGGTATGCCGATTATCTTTTGTGTGCTGACGTGCGACACGCTCGAACAGGCCATCGATCGCGCGGGGCTGAAGAGCGGCAATAAAGGGTTCGAAGCCGGGTTGGCGGCCCTGGAGATGGCGCGCTTATCCAGCCAGCTTCGAACCGCCGCAACCATTTCGGCTGTGCGCACGCGAAAGCGCCGCTAAGATGCCGCAGCGGCATAAGGCGCGGCAATACGCGCTGCAGATGCTCTTTCAATGGGAAATTGGGCGGCAATCTCCGGCGCGCATTGAGGATGGATTCTGGCGCATCGCGCGCGCGGAGAAGAGAACCCGCGCCTTTGCCAACGAATTGTTTGAGGGTGTCGTCGGAAATGCCGCGGAGCTCGACGCACTGGTTGCGTCGCACATGGAAAATTGGCGGCTGGAGCGAATCGCCCTGATCGATCGCGCCATCCTGCGGCTGGGGGCGCACGAGCTTCGTGCGGGCACGGCGCCTCATAAAGTGGCGATCAACGAAGCCGTCGAACTTGCCAAAACATTTTCATCCGAGGATGCCGCCGGATTTGTGAACGGTGTTCTCGACGCCATCCTGCACTCGCTGACGGAAACAGCCAAAGAACGCGGCGCGCCTTAGCTCTGCAACGCCCTTGCAGTGCGGCGCCGATAGTACTTCGGTACCAGAAACACTCTCGCTACACGCCGAAACTTTGAAACCCGCACCGTGTTTTTATTAGTGCAAGCTAGTTCCAGGCGTTTTCAAGGAGGAGATCGTGAAGCTCATTACTGTGAAAATGGGGCTTGGTGTGTTCGCGATCGCCGGGCTGCTGGCGGCGGGCGCGTGGGCGCAGAATCCTGGCGATGTGCGGAGCGACACGCACGATATCCGCCAAGACCGGCGCGATGTGAGGCAGGACGTCCGGGATCGGAACGCGGACAACCGTGACATTCGGCAAGACCGGCATGACGATCGCCAAGACAGGCGACAACTCCGCCGGGACGACGCAAAGTACGGGGCCGGCAGCGCGCAATCGAGAGCAGACCGCAAGGACCTTCGCGCTGACAGGAGAGACACTCGCCATGACGTCAAAGATCGCAACCACGATCGGCGCGACATCCACACCGACCGTAAGGACCTGAGGCAGGATCGCCGGGACCGTCGCCAGGATGTGAAAGCACTGCGGTAAATCCGGGGAACGTTAAGCAAGTTTTCTAAGATCAAACCACGCGGGCCGATCTGCGGATCGGCCCCGTTGTCTTCAGGTTTCCAGCAAACCTTCCATGATCGTGACGGCCGTGCCGCTTACGCGCGGGACAAGCTTCCCGTGCTGCGCCAGCACTTCGACACGGATGCGGCTGGGGCGCTGCATTTCGATGCCCTGGTGAACCTCGAGTGGAGTCGCCAACTTGAGGCGGCCCTGATGGACAAGATACGCGCCGAGCGAGCCTGCGGCTGACCCGGTGGCGGGGTCTTCGCCAATCTCCCAGGTCAGCATCCCGCGCGCAAACGCTGTGTTTTTCCTTTCGACTGCGAAGCAGTAGGCCATCTGTGCGGAGTCGCCGAGTACGTCTCGAAGGGCCGGCGGATTGGGCTGAATGTTTATTAGAGCGGACCGTTGCCGCAGCGGAACCAGCAGATTGAAAATTCCTGTGGAGACGTACTCGATGGGCAGCGAGGAATCGAGATCGCGCGGGCTGAGCCCGAGCGCACGGGCAAGCTTGCCACGGTCGAAACGCGCGGGCCGAAATTCGGCGGCTTTTTGCGTCATGGCGGCGCGAAAGGGACGCCCATCGCGAAACTCGATCTCCACCGGCAAAATACCCGCGCCGGTCTGCTGCAGGATGTGAACGCTGCCCTCCTGCGCCGGAACGACGCCCAACTGCGCCAGAAGAAACCACGTGCCGATGACCGGATGGCCGGCGAGGGGGAGTTCACGCTGCGTGGTAAAAATGCGCAGCCGCGCCAGCGCGCGATTGCCGGTGGGTTTCTGCACAAATACGGTTTCAGACAGGTTCATCTCTCGTGCGATCGCTTGCATCTGGCGCGTGGAGAGGCCATCACCATCGGTGACGACGGCCAGAGGATTGCCCGCGAGCGGCGTATCGGTGAAAACGTCGAGTTGGTAAAAGTGGCGCTTCATTTCCCAGCGTTGCCCTTCACAAAGCTTGCACGAAGGCCGTCACTTCCTGGAGCAATTGTTGTGTTGTCCGCGCGTGTGTCGTTTCCGAATACACGCGGAGCATATTTTCGGTGCCCGAGGCGCGTACCATCACCCAGCCGATGTCGCCCACGTATACCTTGATGCCATCGAGGTTTTCGCGGCGAGTGACCGGCCAGCCGTTCAGGCGGGCCAGTTTGGCATCCGCAAAATATTGAATGGCGCGCTCTTTTTGGCCGGGGCGCAACTCCAGGTCAACGCGACCGTAGTGATGTTCGCCATACTCGGAATGCAATCGGACGACGAGTTCGGCAAGAGACATGCGGTGCCAGGCCATGACTTCAGCAAGCAAAAGCGCGCTGACTGTGGCATCGCGCTCCGGAAGATAAAGCTTGGTGCCGATGCCGCCGGATTCTTCGCCGCCCATCAGGATGTCGCGTTCCAGCATAAGCTCACAGATGTATTTGAAACCGATGGGGACTTCGTGAACGCGGCGTCCATATCGAAACGCGATTTTGTCGAGCAGCTTGGTCGTGGAAAAGGTCTTTGCCAAGTCGCCGCTCACGTTGCGAGTGCCGGCAAGGTGCCAGAATAGAATCGAGAAAATCTGGTGCGGTGTGATGAACGTGCCGTCGGAATGCATTGCTCCGATGCGGTCGCCGTCTCCATCCGCAGCGAAACCGGCATCATAGCCGCCGCGAATGGCTTCACGGAGCGCGGTGACGTGCGGTTCGATAGGCTCGGGATTCGCGCCGCCGAAGAGCGGATCACGCGTGCCGCGAATCTCGTGGCAGGTTACGCCGTGCCGCCGCATCAAAGAAACCAGCAGACCGCGCGCCGAGCCGTGCATCGGATCGATGACGAAGCGAAGCTTGGAGGTTCGCAGCTTTTCCCAGTCGACCAGTTTGTCGATGGTATCGAGATAGGGCGCAAGGATATCGAGAGGATGGACCTGATCCGGACGCGGAGGCAAATTTGGGAAGCCCCGTGCTTCCAGGGTCTCCAGTTCTTGCTCAATCTGCTGCACAATCGAGGGCAGCGCCGAACTGCCGTAGCTGGCTTTGAACTTGATTCCATTCCAACGGTAGGGGTTGTGGCTGGCAGTAATCATTACGCCGCCGGCCGCCGCCCGCTGCCGCACCAGCAGCGAAACTGCCGGCGACGGGCAAGCCGCCGTCGAGAGCCAGACGGGCACGCCAGTCGAGGCGATCGTTTCGGCAACTGTTTGCGCGAAGCGTTCTGAACCGAAGCGATTATCGTATCCGACGATCACGCCGTGGCCAGGTTTTTCAGCGCGGATGACATAGCGCGCGATGGCAAACGCGACCTTGCGTAGATTGTCGAACGTGAAGTCGTCGGCAATGACGGCGCGCCAACCATCGGTGCCAAAACGAATCGTACTCACGGCGACACAGTATATGCGAAGGGCTTACCCAGACGAAGCGTAGCCGTCACAGAAGGTTCTGGAGATGCTGCTGCTCAAGCCATTTGACAACTCGTCCGACGTCTTGTGCGCGTTCGCGAGAACAAACCAGCAGTGCATCGGGCGTTTCCACAATAATCAGGCCCGTAACTCCGACCGCGGCGATGAATTTTGACGGGCTCCAGATCAGGTTTCCTGTTGCGTCGAGAGCCAAAACCTTGCCGGTCGAGACGTTCGCTCCGGCGCCTTTGGCCAGGAGTTCGTAAACAGCAGCCCAGGAACCTATGTCGCTCCACTGAATCTCCGTTGGGATGACGAGAACGCGGCTGTGCTTCGGATCTCGCGAAGCCGGTTCGAGAATGGCGTAATCGACAGAAATGTTTTCCATCCGTGAATATTCACGCTTCAGGGCAGCGGGGTAGCGGGGCGTCCCGATCGTCTCGGAGAGCCGCATCAAGGCGGCATGCGTTTTCGGCAGATAACGCTCGAGATTTTCGAGAAAGGTGGAAGCGCGCCAAAAAAACATTCCCGCATTCCAAAAATAGCGGCGTGTGGCGACGTAGGTGCGCGCCAACTTCAATGAAGGTTTCTCTGTAAAGCGCCGCACTGCGTAGGCACGATCTTCTGCTGCAGCCGGCATTTCGCGTTTGCCGGGGGCTCGTTCGATATAGCCGTAGCCCGTCTCCGGATGCAAGGGCGGAATCCCGAGAACGACGAGGGTTCGCGGCTCAGCGGCAAGCTTTAAGGCGGCACGAAGAATTTGCCGATAACGCGCGGGTTTGCCAATGAAATGATCTGCCGGGAGAACGGCCATGAGTGCATCGCTTCCGCCCCTCTTCAGCAGATGTATGGCTGCGAGACCGGTTGCCACAGCCGTATTGCGACCAAAAGGCTCAACTAACGCATTCTGTGGAGGCACGCCGCGCAATTGATGGCGCACTGCGCCCGCTTGTTCGGCGTTGGTGACCACCCAAACATTTGAAGGAGCGAAAATCGGCGCGATGCGCTCGTAAGTCTGCTCGAGCATGGTCTTGTCGCCCACGATATTGAGCAATTGTTTGGGCGTGCGGCTGCGGCTGCGAGGCCAAAAGCGCGTTCCGCGTCCGCCGGCAAGAATGACCGCATGACGCGGCGTCGGGGAGATCATCTATGAAGAACCGTCGAAAGCTGGCTCTCATTCAAGCCATTCTTGGTCAGTTCGCGGGAAAGCAGCTCAAGGTCGGGGACGTACGTCCGCAGCACTTTGGCATTGGAATGTGGAATGAGGCGGTATTCACCGAGCGCTGCGGGCAGAAGCCACGCTTCGCCGGCGGCACAAGGCATCGATTCTGACCGCCATTGAATCCTGCCGCGCCCCTCGAGCACGACCAGCAATTCGAAGCGATCCGGACAGGTGATTCCGTTAGCCGTTTCGCTGAATTCCCAAATCTCCGTGGAAAAATGCGAACAGGCAGCGAGATAGGTCTTCTGTACGGGGCCATCTTCGACCCGTACGCCGCGCGTGTGCCCACAGCGTTGCGAGCCGAACTGCAAGACATCGAGCGCTTGCCGGATGTGAAGCGGACGGGTCGAACCGTCGGGCTGACGCCGGTTATAGTCGAACACGCGGTAGGTGATATCGGAATGCTCCTGCACTTCGCACAGCAGCATGCCGGGACCAATGGTGTGCGCGGTGCCCGCTGGAACGAAGAAGGCATCACCGGCCTGCACCGGCTGGCGTGTCAGACAACGTTCGATATCAGCAGTGTTCAAGGCCTGCTGGAAAGCTTCCGGCGTGACGGCGGGTTCCAAGCCCAGCAGCAATTCAGCGCCGGGACGCGCCAGCACTGCATACCACATTTCTGTTTTGCCTAGACCGCCGGCAGTGGGCTCATGAACGCGGGCGTATTCGTCATCGGGGTGCACCTGTACGGACAGTTTGTCTTCAGGGAAGATGAATTTGATCAGCAACGGAATATGCGGGGCGGATCGGAACACCTGACCTTTCCAATCCGCGGAAAGTCCGCTCCATGCTTCGCCAAGCGAGCGGCCGACCAGCGGCCCCGAGGCAAATGTACAGCCGTTGCTGGTGAGCCAAACTTCGCCGATCGGTTCCGTCGTGGGAACGCTGTCAAACAGGGGCGCCAAGTTCCGGGACCCCCAAATACGGGGAACGAATACCGGAGCGAGGCGGGACGGCGAAAGTGTCACTGAGCCACGGCGGCTGACGCGAAGAAGCGTTCCAGCCTGCGCAATCCTTCTTCGATGCGGTCAATCGAAGTCGCGTATGAGAAGCGCAGGTAGCCGGGTGCGCCAAAAGCATCGCCGGGCACCACGGCGACGTGTTCGCGCTCGAGCAAATGGCGCGCGAGGGTCGTTGCGTCACCGGAACCATTCACCAGATGTGCGGAGAAATCGGGGAAGGCGTAAAAAGCCCCCGAAGGTTCAGGACAAACGACACCGGGAATCGCGCTCAGTCCCGCAAGAATTCGGGCGCGGCGCCGCGCGTATTCCGCGAGCATGACGGGCACCGAATCCATGGGGCCGGTCAACGCAGCCAGGGCGGCGTATTGCGAGATCGAGGACGGATTCGATGTAGCTTGGCTCTGCACCTTGAGCATAGCTTCAATCACCGGTTTGGGCGCCAAAGCGTAGCCGAGGCGCCAGCCGGTCATCGAGAAGGTTTTTGACATCGATCCGATCACGATGATGTGAGGTTTCGATCCTTGGATGCCGGCGATGGAATACGGCTGAGCCGCACCATAGGTAAAGTGCGAATAGCATTCGTCGGTTACCAGCCAGATGCCCCGGCGACGGCAAAGATCATAGATCTTTCCGAATTCATCAGGCGGAATAACCGCCCCGGTCGGATTATTCGGCGAATTAATGATCGCCATGCGCGTGCGCGGAGTGATGGCTTCCTGCAACTGCTCGGCGCGCAGGCTGAATCCGGCGGAAGCTTCCGTGGGCACAAAGACAGGTTCGCCGCCCGCAATCTTGACGATATCGGGGAAGCTGACCCAATACGGCGAAGGGATGAGCACTTCATCGCCTTCCTGAATGACAGCCATGACCGCGTTAAAAATAGCGTGCTTGCCACCCACGGTGATAATGCATTCGCCCGGCTCATAGGAACTGCCCAGTTCTCGCGCGTGCCAGCGGCAGACGGCTTCGCGTAGCGGTGCGATGCCGGCTGTAGGCGTGTATTTCGTGCGGTTTTTCGCCAGTGCTTCAATGGCCGCCTCTTTAATATGCGCGGGGGTGGGGAAGTCCGGCTCACCCGGACCAAAGTCAACGACATCCAGGCCGCGCGCACGGAGTTTTTCGGCCTCCGCAAGCACCACCATGGTGGGTGATACTGAAATTCGATTTACGCGATCAGCAAATCTTTCGTTCATTTAGATCCTCGGAGAGTCATGTTTAGATTACCTTGGCGCGCAGGCGCCGTTCAACCGCCGCCGGAACGAGACCGCTCACCGAGCCGCCCAGTTGGGCGATCTCGCGAACAAGCCGTGAACTCAGGAAGCTATATTCGACCGCCGGCAACATGAAGACAGTTTCGAGGCCGGGTTCCAGCTTGCGGTTCATCATGGCCATTTGGAGCTCGTACTCGTAATCCGAAACGGCGCGAATGCCGCGCAGAAGCACATGCGCTTTGCGCTTTCTGGCATATTCCACGAGCAAGCCGTGGAAGCAGTCGATCTCGACGTTGTCATAAGGCGCGGTCACCTCCGCCAGCATATCCTTCCGTTCGTCGAGACTGAAAAGCGGCGGCTCCTTTTCTGTGTTGCGCAAGATTGCCACAACCAGACGATCGAAGATCTTCGTACCCCGCTCGATCAGATCGAGATGACCGTTGGTCACCGGATCGAAGGAACCGGGATAGATGGCCAGGACTGGTTCCATGAGATATGGAACAAATATTTTATCGCAGAGTTAGCCAGGATTCGTGAAAATCTGCCTTGGGCAAGACAAAAAGGGCGACGGGCGTCACCACGGGGCACACGTTTACGGCGGCCTGCGCTCAATGGCCCGAAACTGCGGCCCGAAACTGGCACAGCCGACGCGAAAATAAGCCGATTATGGAGCAGGGGGTGAAACACTTGCGCAGGCGTCCTGATCCATTTACAGTCTGGATAGATGCCCTGCACCGGCGGTTGCGGCCCGAGCATCAAACGCAACGAAAGAGCTCTGAAGCCGAATGTCCCTTCCCCCCGATAACCTCCCGGCTTCTCACGGAGGGCAAGCCGAAGAGTTTTCTCCTGGTGCGTCATCGGCAACTCAGGACCGGGAGCCGCGACCTGAATTCGCACTTCGCCCCTTTGATATTCAGGGTCCCCTCCCCCCTGCTCGGGCCGACGCGCGCACACCTTTTCACTGGGCCGATTTGATCTATCTGATGATTTTCTATTTCGCCGCGGGGGGCGTCTTGACCCTGATTGTTGCGGCGGGCGCGTTTGTCTTCTTTGGAATATCGCCAGCAACGTTAAAAACTTCAACGGCGGACTGGGCTTCGGTATTGATCATCAGCCAGGCGTTACTTTCCGCAGCCACGCTGGGTTTCCTTTACGTCATGGTTCGTGGCCGCAGTGCAGCTCCGTTTTGGCAAACGATGGGCTGGCGCGGTTTCCGCGACGTGGCATCGAAGGGCTCGTTTGTTTTACGGTACGTTTTCGCCGGTTTTGCGCTGGCTGCGGTCGTGGGTTGGCTCGGGAACTTTGTGGGCCGCGAATCTGGTATACCCATGGAAGAACTCTTCCGCAGCCGGCAAAGCGTGTTGATGCTGATGGGCTTGGGCATTCTCATAGCCCCGGTTGTCGAAGAAACGATCTTTCGGGGCTGCATCTACCCGGTGATTGCCCGCCGATTTGGTATCACCGCGGGGATTGTTGCCACCGGGACGCTGTTTGGGCTCGCTCACGCTCAACAGTTGGGCGGAGCCTGGGGGCAGATCGGCTTGCTCATATGCGTTGGCATCGTCCTGACCTACATCCGCGCTCGTGCCGGCACAGTGGCGGCAAGCTATTTTGTGCACCTGGGCTATAACACTATCCTATTCGCCGGCTTTTACATCGCTACCGGCGGACTCCGCCACCTGCCGGGCGCCTAAGGGTGCTGACGGAGCTGATGGTCTTTATCGCAAATACGAAAACGCCTCCATGCGTGTAGTCCAGCCGATCGAGTGGACCTCGGCCGGCGTGGTCATGATTGACCAACGTCGCTTGCCCGGCGAACTTATTCGCCACACGTACACTGGATACGTCGAGGTCGCCGCAGCGATTCGCGACATGGTGATTCGCGGCGCGCCCGCCATCGGGGTTGCCGCCGCAATGGGTATTGCACTGGGTGTGCAGGGGTCGAAAGCACAGTCGATTCACGAATTGCGCTCTGAATTCGAAGTCATTTGCGATGCCATGGCGCGCACCCGGCCGACCGCAGTGGATCTCTTTTGGGCCATCAAGCGTATGCAGCAGCGCTTTGAGGAACTGAGCGCAGGCGGCGATTTGACCAGCATACGTGATGGTATGGTCGCGGAGGCTCGGCGGATTCACGAAGAGAAACGCGCGGTCGATGAAGCCATCGGCCGTTTCGGAGCAACGTTCATGCCCGAAAAAGGCCGGGTGATGACGCAATGCAACGCCGGCGCGCTTGCAACCGCCGGAATCGGCACCGCCCTGGGCGTAATTCGGGTGGCGGTGGAGCAGGGGCGAAAATTGCGGGTATTTGTTCCCGAAACCCGGCCTTATCTACAAGGCGCGCGGCTCACCGCGTGGGAAC
Organism: Candidatus Acidiferrales bacterium; assembly: GCA_035650755.1. Classification (GTDB taxonomy): domain Bacteria; phylum Acidobacteriota; class Terriglobia; order Acidiferrales; family UBA7541; genus Palsa-189. The sequence continues at coordinate 2,883 of DASRHB010000029.1, read as the reverse complement.
TGGCAGAAGGCGGCATTCCTCTAACGCTGATCACGGACAACATGGTGGGTCATTTTCTGAAGACCGGAAACATCGACGCAGTGGTTGTCGGCGCCGACCGCATTGCCGCGAATGGTGACACGGCAAACAAAATCGGCACCTATCAGATTGCTGTTTTGGCGCGTGAGAACAAGGTTCCGTTCTACGTGGCGGCGCCGATTTCCACTTTGGACTTGTCGATCGCGTCTGGCGAAAGCATCCCTATCGAACAGCGCCCGGCGGAAGAGGTCACCCACGTTCGTGGCGTGAAGATAGCGCCGGATGTCGAGGTGGCCAATCCGGCGTTCGACGTCACGCCAGCGCCGCTCATTACGGCGATTTTCACCGAGCGCGGCGTTGCCGCCCCGCCATATCGTGATTCACTCGCGCGGCTGTATGCGGAATCCCAGCAAGCCTAGTCGGCGTCGCGGCGCGAGCGTCCCTTGCCCGCGCATTAAGCTTCAGTCTCGCGCAATTATTTAGCAGGAGCAGGCTGCTGCTGCGACTGGGTGTTAGGGTTCGGAATTTCCCTGGATTTACCCAGCTCAATCGTCGAACCAAATCGTTTGTAGTTCTTGTAGCGCACGGTCATACGCATGCGGACGTCGCCGGTCTTGAAGTGCAGCACGTCGTCGGCATGGGTGTAGGTGGGGAACCAGAAATTACCCTCGATATTTTCGCGGTACGTAACGAATCGCGGGAAAAGATTCTGGTTATCGCCCTTGACGATATCCGGGACGGCCTTGCCGTCTGTCTTCACAACGGCGAGATCCCTGCCGTCTACCCAGATCGTGCCCTGGAAATAGCGCTGATTTTTTTCGATACGCTTTGGGCCGACGCAAAACTTGTAGGTGTTGAGTTCATCGAGTTTCTCGGTGCCGGCGTACTGAATGTCGTACTTGGGCACGTCCTCTGTGGTCAGAACGAAGGGCTGAATGTTTTCGAGGTCTTTCATGTCTTCCGGCGAAAGCGTGAAGTCATGCAGGGTCGGCTGCGGAGCATAGGTGATCTGCTCATAACGGCGGCCCTGCGGGGTAAAAACGATGTCGCTTTGCAGGTGGTATTCACCGGGATTGGGTGCGACATCTTCCACCAGCACATCTTGCGAATAGGTGTAGTTGTCACGCGCGATTTTGAAATCCGATTCGTGCTGCGCGAACTCTCGGATGATGGTGTCGATGGGCGTAGACGTGGGGGGCGCGGCGACGGCTCCGGACGCGAGGGCCTCTCCGGTGCCGGGGGAGCACTGCGCGCCAGTCTGGGCGGCGATATCTTCGTCCTTGTTTTTTTCTTTATCTTTCTTTGACCGCTGCGATGCCGCGTCTGCGGGCAGATTGAGCAACACCAATGCAAGGACTACCACGCCTGAGGTGAGTAGCCGCCACAGGGGCGTGCGATTCCGATGAGTGCTCATGGCATACCTTCTTCGTAATCTTTCTTTACTAGACTCAATGTCAGCCAACGAGGTTGCATAAATCCGGCTTGTAACCGCACAGTGCCGCCACTTAAGTATATCGCCGATGATTGGAGATCGTGCTTAGACGGGTGCGCCTCGGCAGAATAGGAAGGAACTGAAAAGGCGTCAGTTTTTGATTTGATGCTAGTCGTGAATCTGCACAGGGAGGCAGCGCATCCAACTGTGTAAGGGAGATTTCGCGGCAGATCGTTTTCGTCTGAATTCCCAATTCTGAAATTCTTTTAGCGCGGCGTTTCTCGGCCTTGACTTTCTTTACGGCGATGGTAGAATCACCGAATCCGCAGTTGCTTCCCTGCCAGACAGGAAGCCTGTTCTTTGACAACTGAATGAGACATGCCAGAACCCGTTTGGTTTACCCGGAGACGCTTCGCGTCTAAGGGTTTATTTTTTCGCCCGCAATTTGCGGACGCAAAAGTTTGAGTGAACCAAGCGACATTTGTTTTCAAAAGTTCGTTCTGAATCACTTTCCGGCTTTGGCCGGATCTCGATTACAGAACAACCAGCTTCAAACGAGAGTTTGATCCTGGCTCAGAGCGAACGCTGGCGGCGTGCTTAACACATGCAAGTCGAGTGCGCGGTAGCAATACTGGCGCACGGCGCACGGGTGCGTAACACGTGGGTAACCTACCCTGCAATGGGGGATAACCCGCCGAAAGGCGGGCTAATACCGCATGATATTCCGGTGGCTTCGGACGCTGGAATCAAAGCCCGCAAGGGCGTTGGAGGAGGGGCCCGCGGCCGATTAGCTAGTTGGTGAGGTAATGGCTCACCAAGGCTTTGATCGGTAGCCGGTCTGAGAGGATGGCCGGCCACACTGGAACTGAGACACGGTCCAGACTCCTACGGGAGGCAGCAGTGGGGAATCTTGCGCAATGGGCGAAAGCCTGACGCAGCGACGCCGCGTGGGGGATGAAGCTTCTCGGAGTGTAAACCCCTTTCGATCCGGACGAATGCCCGCAAGGGACTGACGGTACGGATATAAGAAGCCCCGGCTAACTACGTGCCAGCAGCCGCGGTAAGACGTAGGGGGCCAGCGTTGTTCGGAATTACTGGGTGTAAAGGGTTCGTAGGCGGTGCAGCAAGTCGGGAGTGAAATCTATGGGCTTAACCCATAGGCTGCTTCCGAAACTGCTGTGCTTGAGTGTGGGAGAGGCGCGTGGAATTGCAGGTGTAGCGGTGAAATGCGTAGATATCTGCAGGAACACCCGTGGCGAAAGCGGCGCGCTGGACCATTACTGACGCTGAGTGAACGAAAGCTAGGGGAGCAAACAGGATTAGATACCCTGGTAGTCCTAGCCCTAAACGATCAGGACTTGGGGTGCCACCCGTTCGGGTGTCGTCCCGGAGCTAACGCGTTAAGTCCTGCACCTGGGGAGTACGGTCGCAAG
>DASRHB010000028.1:0-176854 GCA_035650755.1 Candidatus Acidiferrales bacterium | reverse complement strand
CAGCGAACCCACCGCCGAAGCTTGGTTGGCGGCAATCTTGGACCGCAACAGGTTCGGGATGGCGATGGCTGCGATGATCAAAATGATCGCCACAACGATCAGCAACTCGATCAGTGAGAAACCCTTCTGTTTGTTACGCATGACATCTCCTTTGGGACTTTGAAGATCGCACCGGGGCAACGCCCCTCACAGTTGCAAGCCCAATACCATGATTCGCGCAGGCTGATAATCATTCCGACACATAACGGCTAAGCCATTTGGCACAAGCTGCTTAGCCGCGCAAGACGCAAACTCGTTTCAGGCTGGATCAATGGCAGCAATGTCCACTTGCAGGAGAATTGACAAAAAATGTCATGGACATACGCCACAAAAGGTCAAAGCGTCTAAGGCGCGGACATAAAGGCATAAGCAAACAGGTTCGCGCTGCAACCGAAGTTTTCATAACCGAATGAACACGGCCTGCGCAGAGTCACTCGTTACATTCTTGTGCGGCCACGCGCTGCTTCTTACACTGAAATTCTCAATTTGATCTCGACTTGAGTGCGTGTGTTTGGTGCGATCTGTTGGCTAAAGGAATCTCGCAGTGAAACAACTGATCCGACTGGTTTCTACGACGGGGTTGATCGTTCTGTTCGCGTTTGCAATGCGAATCGCGTATTTGGGCAAAGGGATTCTTCCTTTCTCGGGAAGCTTTGCGTACGGCGGCGAGACCGGGTCCATTGCTGCGGCCATCGCTTCGGGCAGAGGATTCAGTTCACCGTTGCCACGGGTGCAAACCGGAGCTACGGCGTGGTTGACGCCTGTGTACCCTTATCTCCTCGCAGGAATTTTCAAACTGGCTGGGACCTATACCTACAAGTCACTGCTTATTATTCGGCTGCTCGACATCTTATTTTCAGCGCTGACGTGCTGGCCTGTTCGTAGCGCCGGAACCGCAGCATTCGGCAAAAGAGTGGGAATCGGTTCAGCATATTTATGGGCGATTCTTCCTGATGCGATCTTCTATCCAGTGATTTGGGTGTGGGACACGGCGCTGGCAGGGCTATGCCTGGCGACGCTTTTCGCGGCCACACTAAAAATCAGAGGTTCCAATCGAACCTCATGGTGGATTGGTTACGGCGCATTGTGGGCCTTTAGCGCGATGGTCAATCCTGCGGTGCTCTCCGTTCTTCCCTTTCTGGCCTTATGGGCCATCTGGCCCTTGCGCCAGCAGCTAACGCACGCATTGAAGCTTGCATCAGTATCCTCTTTGATTTTTTTCGCTGGCATTGCGCCTTGGACCATTCGCAACTATGTCGTCTTTCACAAGTTCATCGCTTTTCGATCTAACTTTGGACTGGAGCTGTGGCTAAGCAACAGCCCGGAAGTGCCGGACACCTGGGCCGGATACTTGCATCCGACTGAGGATCCTGCAGAAGCGGCCAAATTCGTCCGAATGACAGAAATACCCTACATGGAAGAAAAGCAAAGCGAAGCTTTCGCTTTTATGCGAACACATCCGCGAGACACGATGCGCTTTTTCTTCAGGCGGTTCGCCGATAATTGGCTGGGAATTTGGGATGCACCAGCCGATCTGTGGAAGCGAATGCCTTCGTTTATGAAGCTGACATTGGTTTGGAATTGCCTTTTCTCGCTGCTGTCATTTGCCGGCGCGCTCTTCGCTTATCGTGCAAGAAGCGAAACGGCCTTGCCGTTTGCTTCCGTGATGTTGATGTTCCCTGTCGTCTTCTACATAACTCACACAAGCGGCCGATATCGTTATCCTATGGACCCGATCATGACTATCCTGACCGTTTTCGCACTGGCTTACCCGCTCTCTCAATTGGTTGAGAGCAACTTTGGCAGGCTGTGGGAATCGGAATCGCTCAGGAGCATCTCTTGAGTTGGCAGACGTGGCTGAATTTGAAAACTCGTGAGGCGAAAGCAATGGCGAGCGCTCTTGGCGTTACCACGACTAAACTCAACGTGAAGGCAAGCTATGCGGGATAAGGTAGCGTTGAGACAAACGGTAAGACGGATTCTCTCCTCCGTCGGGTTTATCGTTGTAGTCGCATTCGCAGTTCGAACGGCATGCGTGGCTTATTTTTTCATTACGGCAGCACAGCGGGCCGTCCGGGATAACCTGGCGTTCGGATACGAAGCTGGCGCCGTCGCTGCGGCTATTGCGCAAGGCAGGGGCTTCAGTTCACCGCTACGGTTGGTGCAGACCGGACCGACGGTTTGGTTCACACCCATCTACCCTTACATTTTGGCCGGCATCTTCAAATTGTTCGGCGTTTATAGCTACACGTCCAACATCGTTATCCGCCTGCTCGATAATGTTTTCTCGGCGTGCACTGTCTGGCCGATTTATGCCATTGGCACAAAAGCGTTCGGCAAGAGGGTCGGCTCGCTCGCAGCTTGGATATGGGTATTCTTCCCGATGTCGCTGTTCTTCTCCACAGTTTGGGTATGGGATACCGCGCTCACCGCGCTAATGCTGACGCTGATTGTAGCGGCCACATTGAGCCTGCGTGGTTCAGACCGTGTGTCCCGGTGGATAGGTTATGGCGTCCTCTGGGCATTAGGAGCGATGGTTAATCCAGGCGTGGTTTCAGTGCTCCCAGCTTTGGCGCTCTGGGCCGTGTGGCCTCTGCGGAATAACCTTGGAAAGGCTTTGCGGGTTGCTACTGTGTCGGCGCTAATCTTCACGGCTGGAATCATGCCCTGGACGGTTCGCAATTACGTGGTATTTCACAAGTTCATTCCGTTTCGTTCTAATTTCGCTCTCGAATTCTGGCTGGGGAATAACCCAGGGGTTCCTGATTCGTGGTCTCCGTGGCTGCACCCCGACGATGATCCAGCCGAAGCAGCCAAGTACGCGCGCATGACCGAAATTCCATATATGGCAGAAAAACAGCAGGAAGCGATTCAATTTATCCGTACCCATCCACTCGACACTCTGAACTTCACTTTGCATCGCTTCTCAAACAATTGGCTGGGAATGGACCAATCTCCATCGGACGTCTGGAATCACGTCCCGCTTCAGGTGAAGCTCATTGTGCTGGGTAACTGCCTGTTCCCGTTGTTGGCGCTGCTTGGAATCCTGTTTGCCTACCGTGAGCAGAACGAGACTGCTGTTCCGCTGGCTCTGGTGCTGCTATTTTTCCCGCTCGTCTTCTATATAACTCATGCTTCCACACGATACCGGCACCCCATGGATTCAGTGATGTTGGTCTTGGCCGTGTACGGACTGGCGTATCCGGTCACCTATGTCGTTAAGCGTTGGTCGGGTATCGACACTCGGCTGCGACCCGTCCACACAACCGATTAACGGCGATATTCGTTTCCGGTGTAGAGCGGCGATATCAGCTGATGTTGTATTTGCGGACGTAGTGGCGGTAGGAGCGATACGACATCTTCAGCAATTCCGCGGCGCGAGTTCCCACTCCCCCGGACGCTTCGAGGGCAGCAACGAGATATGCACGTTCGGTATCCTGAATGTAGCGTTCCAAATCCAGCCCGCCTTGAGGCAGCACCGGTTGGCCGTTTCTTGGAAGTTCGCTAGCCGCTGCGCCCGAGCTCCCGTATCGAATTTTTTCGGGCAATACACCGAGCGAGATGAGCCGGCCGGTTTCCAGGGCGACGGACCTCTCCATCGTGTTTTCCAGCTCGCGAACATTGCCGGGCCAGTCGTAGGTTTCCATTTGGCCCATCGCCGCGGGCTCGATGCCTTCGATCGACTTCTCCATTACCTTGCAAAAGCGCTCGAGAAAGGTACGGGCCAGCAACGGAATATCTTCGCGACGCTCGCGCAATGGCGGCAAATGAATGGGGATGACGCTCAACCGGTAGAAAAGATCCTCTCGGAATTCCCCGGCAGAGATAGCTTTTTCCAGATCTCTGTTGGTAGCAGCAATCACGCGGACGTCAACATCGATCTCTTCGGTGCTCCCTAACGGCCGGACCTTGCTCTCCTGAAGGACACGGTACAGCTTCACCTGCATAGTGGGGCTCATATTGCCGATTTCATCCAGAAAAAGGGTCCCTCCATGCGAGGCCTGGAACAGACCCTGCCGATTCTCGTTGGCCCCGGTAAATGCACCCTTCAAGTAGCCAAACAACTCCGATTCGAGCAGCGTTTCCGGAAATGCGCCGCAGTTGACGGTGATGAAAGGAGCCGCAGAACGAACGCTATATTCGTGAACGGCGCGCGCGACGAGTTCTTTACCCGTCCCGCTTTCACCCGTAATCAAAATACGGCTGGATTGGGGCGCTACGGTCGAAATCAGGTCGAAAATGGCCCGCATCTTCGGGCTTCTTCCAATGATGTTGTCGTGACCTGTAAAGCGCCGCAATTCCCGGCGCAGATATCCAGCCTCGTTCTTGAGTCGAAGATTTTCGTCGACTTGGCTTACCGCCCGGCGAAGCTGGTCGACCAATTCGTGATCCTTGATCACATAGCGGTCCGCGCCCGTATTAATCGCGGCAATCGCAGTCTCTACGGTGGGGACACCGGTGATCAGAATGAAAACAGTCGCTGGAGCAACTTCCTTTGCGTATGCGAGAAGGTCGACGCCGTTCATATCCGGCATGCGGATATCGGAGATGATGATGTCGAATAACTTCTGCTCGAGCCGGCGTCGTCCCAATTCCCCGCTGGTGGCGATCTCCACGCGATGCCCATCCTTGCGAAAGGTGATCTCCAATAGTTCGCAGATCGACCGCTCGTCATCGACAATGAGGATATTCGCCATGCTAGGCCACTCGCGGCAATTCGACGGTAAATTCCGCTCCCTGGTCCTTCTCGGAAGTTACGCTTATGCGTCCGCTGTGTGCGTGCACAATCTGGTAAACAATCGCCAGCCCTAACCCAGTTCCGCCCGCGAAGCCCGACTGCAGCGGTTCGAAAATCTTCATACGCTGTGCGGGATCGATGCCCATGCCCGTGTCACGAAACCTTATGCGAACCCAAAACGGAGCGGTTTCGAGTTTTACAGTTAATATGCCGCCGCCCGGCATGGCACGCAGCGCGTTGTCGCACAAATTCCAGAATACCTGCTTGATCCGGTTGCAATCCGCCCGAACGCGAACGGGACGGTTAGCAAACACTCGTTCGATCCGGTATTTGCCTTGCCATTGCGGATGCTTTTCGAGCAGCGTCAGTGTTTCCTCAAGCAACTCCGAAAGATCCGCCTCCGCAAATTCATAACTCTTTTCGCGCGAGTAGTTCAGGAAATCGCTGATGATGCGATTCAGCCGCTCCGATTCACGGCTCACGATGTCCACGAGATGTTTCTCGTCTTCCTGCAGCGGGACCATGCGGGCCAACTCTTTCACCGCACCAGCCATGGCCGTCAGCGGCTGCCGTATTTCGTGGGCAATGGCAGCCGAAAGCCGCCCCAGGGCTGCCATTCGTTCCTTGGTGGCAACCTCCTGCTCGAGCCGCTTCAGTTCCGTGAGATCCTGAAAATTGATGACGTAGCCCGCTCCCACTTTTTCTGCGGTCCTCAGGACGGATACCGAAAGGCCAAGATAGCGCTGCTGGCCGGCGGGAGTGTGGAATTCCACTTCATGCCGCTGACGCGAGGCGTTGTCTTCGCATCGGTCGGTTATTTGCCAGATGGCTGGGGCTACCTCCAGCAATTTGTGGCCGCGTACCTGGTCGAATCGGATGCCCAGAATCTCCTCGCCGGTCCTATTCAGAAGCCGCATGCGACCGTCCTGGTCCGTAGTGATCAAACCCCCGCGCATAGAATGGATAATGTCTTCGTTGAAGGCCTGAAGATCCTGCAATTCTCCGCGCTTCAGCTCCAGCTCTGCACTTTGGCGGCGGAGGCTTGCAGTCAACAGGCTTGACAAATAGGCGACGGCAAAGAAAGCAAACAGATTGCTGATGATCCAGATTTTCAGGCTTTTGTCCCCAGGAATGGTCGCGGCTGTCCGCGGCAACACATCATAGAAGACAAGTTCGGCCATCCCTCCAAGAAGAATGAAACTAAATCCCGCGACCAGAAATGTAGCGCGGCGAGAAAAAAGAATGCTGGCAACGATAATCAGCAACAGGTAGAGAGAAATGAAATAACTTTCGTAGCTGCCGGTCACGTAAACGAGGCCGGTTACGAGCAGTGCGTCACATACGATTTCAAGCGGTGCGTGCCAGCCTGCAATCGGCACCCAGTGCAACAAAATTACGTAGAAGAGCGCCAGCGTATACCACAGAATTATCAGGGGTATGAAGTAACGGAATGAAATCGCGATTTGAGTGTACTGCTGAAGGACAATGACGATGCCCAACAGGAGTGTAATTACAAGGAAACGAACGCGGTTAAGCCAGCGGAGCCAGTCCCCCAAATTCTGATTTAGCTCCATGGCAGCACCTGAATTTTCGCGCGCGACGCGCCCGTCCCCGACAGCCAGGTCCGCAAGCTTTCGCACGGCGGCCGTTCTAGCTTTTGCCGGCCAGCTTGCCGATCAGCGAGAAGAGCGGTAAGTACATGGAAATCACGATTCCGCCCACCACCACACCCAAAAACACGATCATGGCCGGCTCTAACGCCGCGAGCAGATCCTTCACCGCTGCGTCCACTTCGTCTTCGTAGAAATCCGCAATCTTCTGCAGCATGGCGTCCATTGCACCGGTCTGTTCGCCGACTCCAATCATTTGTGTAACCATGCCCGGGAACACGTCGGTCTCTTTCAATGGATCCGCGAGGTTCTTGCCTTGTTCCAGAGCCTTGCGAACCTGACTCAGGGCTTTTTCGATGACGGCATTTCCGGATGTTCTGGCGGTGATGTCCAATCCCTCAAGGATAGGCACGCCGGAAGAGATTAATGTTCCCAGCGTCCGTGTGAACCGGGCTACCGCGATCTTGCGCAGCAAAATTCCGACAAGCGGCAGTTTCAGGAGGACGCCATCCAGGATGAAACGGCCCTTTTCTGTCCCGTGCCAGAGCTTCAATGCAACCACGGCGCCGACCAAGACCACCAAAATCATCAGGCCAAAAATGCTGCCGACGAAATTGCTTAGCGAGATCACAATCCTCGTCGGAAGCGGCAGGTCAACACCCAATCCCAGAAACAATGTCGCGAAGATTGGGACCACCTTCCACAACAAGAGCGTGATGACACCGGCCGCAACACCCAAGACGGCTACAGGGTAAACCAGTGCCGACTTCACAGCTCTTTTCAGCTTTACGTTTTTCTCGATGTAACTCGCAAGGCGCTGCAGGATCGTATCCAAGATACCGCCAGCCTCACCGGCTTCAACCAGGTTCACGTACAGCGCGTCAAACACCTTGTCGTGCTGCCGCATCGCGGCGGAGAGCGTCGTTCCGCCTTCCACAGACGCGCGAGTGGAGGTCAGTACAGACTCAAACGTTTTGTTCTCCTGTTGCCCGGCAAGAATTTCCAAGCATTGCACCAGCGGTAAGCCGGCATCGATCATTACTGAGAACTGCCGCGTGAAGACCGCCAAATCTTTGGCATTCACGCCGGGTTTGAAGGTTGGAAGACTGAATTCCTTGCCCTTTTCGGATAACTTGCTGACTTTGATTTGCTGGCGCCTGAGCAGGTTCAGCAGCTCGGCCTTGTTACTCGCGGATTGTTCTCCACTCACGGCACCGCCAGCCCGATTCGTGCCGCGATAGACATAGACCGGCATCCTTTTCCTCCTTAATTCTCCTGAAGTCGGATACGACCCTGAACGACCCGTTAACGCCGCGCCGGTGCAGGCGTACGTGCAGCCGCCTGGCCTGCCACCCCTCGGTTGATCATATCTTGCAATTCATCGGGGTTCGACGAGCGAGAAAGCGCTGTTTCCAGAGTGATCAACTTGGCTGCGTAAGAAGCAGCAAGCCCCTGGTTAAACGTTTGCATTCCCGTCTGCCCGGTACCGGTCTGCATGGCCGAGTAAATCTGGTGGATCTTGTCCTCGCGGATCAGATTGCGAATGGCGGAGTTGGGAATCATGATCTCCATAACCATGATCCGGCCATGCCCATCCGCGCGCGGTAAAAGCGCCTGACAAAGTACGCCCTCGAGCACCAGGGAAAGTTGGGCGCGAATCTGCGGCTGCTGGTGAGCCGGGAAGACATCCACGATACGGGTAATGGTTGAAATCGCGGAATTGGTATGCAAAGTGGCAAAAGTCAAGTGACCGGTCTCGGCAATGCGCAGTGCCGATTCGATGGTTTCCAGATCGCGCATTTCTCCGATCAGGACCACGTCAGGATCTTCGCGCAAGGCGGCGCGCAGCGAATTGGCGAATGAATGCGTATCGGCATGCACTTCCCGCTGATTCACCAGGCACTTCTTATGGTTGTGGAGGAACTCAATCGGATCCTCGATGGTGATCATGTGCTCTTCGCGTTCGTTGTTGATCTTGTCGAGCATGGCGGCGAGCGTGGTCGATTTGCCGGAACCGGTCGGACCCGTTACCAGAACCAAGCCGCGCGGCTTGTCGCACAAACCTTTGACGACAGCCGGCAGGCCGAGCGCGTCGAATCCCTTCAGTTCCCAGGGAATTGTTCGAAAAACGGCGCCGACGGCGCCGCGCTGATTGAAAAGATTGCCGCGGAACCGCGCCAGATTTTTGAGTCCAAAGGAAAAGTCCAACTCCAGGTTTTCTTCAAACCGATGCTTTTGCGCGTCCGTCAAAACGCTATAAGCAAGCGCCTTCGTATCCGCGGCGGTGAGGGGGGGCATGTCGAGAGGCCTCAATTTGCCATGGACCCGCACGCGCGGCGGGGTATTGGTGGAGATGTGAAGGTCGCTTCCGCCCATTTCGATCATCTTTTTGAAAAGTTCGCTTAGCGTTATCCCCTGCATTCCCCGATTCTCCTCAGAGTACCGTTTCGCGCATCACTTCTTCCAAAGTAGTCAAACCCGCGGCAGACTTGATGAGTCCGCTGCGTCGCAGCGTAATCATTCCCAGTTCCAAAGCCTTTTTGCGAAGTTCCAGAGCCGAAGCACCCACCAAAATCAATTCCCTCAACTCATCGCTTACTTCCATAACTTCATAAAGGCCGACGCGTCCCTTGTAACCGTTCTTATTACAGTTTCCGCAGCCCTTGCCCTGATAAACGGTTGTCTTTTTTGCCTCTTCCGCGCTGAAACCGGCGTCAAGCAGCGCTTGTTCTGGCAATTCCAGCGGCTCCTTGCAGTTCTGGCATATCCGGCGCACCAGTCGTTGCGCGCAGATCAAATTCACCGAGGTAGCAACGAGAAAAGGCTCGATGCCCATGTTCATCAAGCGGCTGATCGTTGATGGGGCATCATTGGTATGGAGCGTCGAGAGTACGAGGTGTCCCGTTAATGCCGCCTTGACCGCGATTTCCGCCGTTTCAAAATCTCGAATTTCGCCGACGAGGATGATATTTGGGTCTTGCCGCAAGAAGGCGCGAAGAGCGGAAGCGAAATTCAGCCCGATCTGATCTTTCATCTGGACCTGGTTAATGCCGGGCAGTTGAAACTCAACCGGATCTTCCGCGGTCATAATGTTTGTATCGGGCGTATTCAGACGAGAAACAGAAGAATAGAGGGTATTGGTTTTACCGGATCCAGTGGGGCCCGTAACCAGCACCATTCCGTATGGCCGCAAGATAGCTTTTTCAAATTTGGCCAGCGATTCGGCTTCAAAGCCCAGCTTCGTCATGTCGAGCCGGAGATTTTCCTTGTCCAGCAAACGCATTACGATCTTTTCGCCGAAAAGGGTGGGCACGGTGGAGACGCGGAAATCGAGCTCTTTGATCCTGCCGTCGCGCCGATACTTGATCATGATGCGGCCGTCTTGAGGCAGGCGTTTCTCGCTGATATCCAGCTTGGCCATGATCTTTATACGGCTGGAGATCGCGTCCTTCAATTTCAGGGGCGGTGTCATTACTGATTGCAAAAGACCGTCGACGCGAAAGCGCACGCGCAATTCACGTTCATACGGCTCGATATGAATGTCGCTGGCGCCTCGCTTTACGGCGTCGGTCAAAACCAAATTCACCAGCTTGATGATGGGCGCTTCTTCAGCGGCTTTTTCCAAAGCCGCCAGGTCCATCTCCTGTTCTTCCGCGGCCAGTTCCACGTCGCCGCCCTCTTCGGCGCCGAGGTCCTTCATCACCTTCGAAAGCTCTTCCCCGCTCTCGACCTCGCCATAGAATTTGGCTATCGCTTCATTGACCGACGTTTCGGAAGCAACCACGGGCTCGACATTAAAGCCGGTCATGAACTTGATGTCGTCCATCGCGAAGACATTTGTAGGATCGATCATCGCGATCGTGAGCGTCGAACCGACGCGCGAGAGGGGAACGATCTGATAGCGGACGGCCGTGTCCTGAGGGATGAGCTTTATAACCGCAGGGTCAACTTCGTAATACTTCAAATTGATCGAGGGGACACCATACTGGCGCGAAAGGACCTCGGTTATTGCGTCATCGCTGACGAACCCCAATTTCATCAGTGCTGTTCCCAGCCGCCCCCCATTCTGCCTCTGGTGGGCCATGGCCTGTTTAAGCTGATCAGCAGTGATCAGGCTTTCTTTGACCAGGATTTCGCCAAGCCGGGAAGACATAAACGAAGCCTCTGAGGCGAACTGGGCCTCAAATTGGAAAGTAACAGACGGCTCGCGCGCCCGCAGTGGGCGTTTTGTCAATCGTATTGAAAGCGCTAATAGCTGACACCCAGTCAAAGCGACTGTGGCAATTTAGACACAATGTTTCTTGACTTGTATGAACAGGGATAGCTATCTTGCGATAGACGATGTCCTAAGCTCCTGACGTGAGTCGTGTGGTAAAGCTCTCGGTTAACAGGGATCTCGTAACTTCAGTATGAGTGACTCACCTCGCAACTCGCGGCTGTTTTTAGCTCTCGGGGGTATTCTCTTCGCCCTGCTGCTTGCCGCTGTGGTCACGCTCGGGTCTCTCCGCGTTCCGTACGAACCCGGGACCTGGGGCGAAAAGATCGTTCTTTTCGCTGTAAACACCTTCATTGTCGCGGCACTCCTGGTTTTTGGCCTCATTCTCGGTCGAGCGCTGGTGCGACTGTGGGTCGAACGGCGCGCCGAACAACTCGGGTCCCGTTTCAAAACCAAAATGGTCCTGGGCGCCATGGCCGTATCGCTATTTCCGCTGGTGTTTCTGTTTTTCATCAGCTACGCGCTCATGAACCGCACCCTGAACCGCTGGTTTCCTCAAGAACTTGTGGATGCCAATTCACAGGCTCTAACTCTGCTGGCGCAGGTGAACGGATTGGAATATTCGCGGCTTCAGAATCTGGCCAATCGTGCGGCCGCGTCCGTTCCCCTGCCGGCCTCAAACGATCTGGGATCGGCGCTTGTTCCGGCGGCTCAAGCCGCCGCCAGAGGAGGCGCGGAAGGCATTTGGGGCGTGGACGCTTCCGGAGCTCGGGTGAAAATCGCAGAAGACTTCACGCTCCCGATCGTGCTCGACCCTAGCCTTAGATTCGAGAGTAATCTTCCAAATGGTGGTGAGTTCTGGAGCTCACGATCAGCGAGCTTTCTTGCGGCTCGGGCGCCTCTGGGTTCTGGTTTTCTGTTTGTCGCGCGGCGTTTGCCTCCTGATTTTCTGGCACGATATCGAAATGTCGAGATCCAAACAGCTACTTACTCGGTCGAAAACCAGCGGATACGCACGTTCAAACGGCAGATTCTCCTGACCCTCTCTTTGTTCACAGTCCTGCTGCTGTTTGCGACCACGTGGTCGGCGCTTTATCTTTCGAAGCAGGTCACAGTTCCCATACAGGCGCTGGCCGAGGCGACCGGAAAGATTGCATCCGGACACCTCGACACGCAAGTTCATGTCAAAGCTCAGGATGAACTGGGAATTCTCGTCCGCTCATTCAATCGGATGACGGCGCAGCTTGCTGAGAGCCATCGGCGCATCGATGAGTTCACGCACAATCTGCAACAGGCGGTTCAGGAACTAGATAGCCGGCGCACGCTCATCGAAACCGTTCTTGAAAACATTCCCACGGGAGTTTTGGCGCTCGATGCCAATGCACGCATTACGCAGATGAATCGAGCCGCGCGAGAAATTTTTGGCGAAAATTCCCGCGAAGCCTCCGATCTTGTGGGGCTAACGGGCAAAGATGCGGCGCGTGATGTGCAGCAACTGATAAAGCGCGCGCTGAGAATGGGTACCGCGGCCAGAGAGATGGAATTTCGGTTACGAGGGCGAGTCTTGCACGCTGCCGTGACGGTCAGCCCCTTGGGGGCCCGGCGCAGCAACGCCGGCTATCTGGTGGTTGTGGACGACCTTACGGAACTGTTACGAGCGCAAAAGGCAGCGGCCTGGCAGGAGGTGGCGCAGCGAATCGCACATGAAATCAAAAACCCCCTGACACCTATTCAGCTCTCGGCCGAGCGACTTTTGCGCTATATCCAGCGCCATAATAGTGATTGCGGCGCGCCAGACTTTGTCCGATTGGTCGGTGAATGCGCCGCGCTTATCGCCCGGGAAGTCGGGACCCTCGAAGCGCTGGTCAACGAATTCTCAAGATTCGCCCGTTTCCCCATCGCGCGCCTGGCTCCCACAGATCCAAATTCGATTGTGCTTACCGCGCTGGACGTGTTTAAAGGCCGGCTTGATGACGTTCAAATCCGCACAAGCCTTGGCGAAGGAGTGCCTCTGGTCAAGGCGGATTCAGAGATGTTGCGTCGCGTGGTGATCAACCTCATCGACAACGCGGCCGAAGCGATGGAAGGATCCGCGGTCCGAAATCTCATGCTCAGCACACGGTTTCATCCCGGCCATGACTCGGTCGAGATCATCGTTGCCGATAGCGGGTATGGAATCTCCCCTGAAGATAAAGACAAGCTCTTCCTGCCGCATTTTTCAACGAAAGACCGCGGGACAGGTCTGGGCTTGGCGATCGCCAGCCGCGTTATTGCAGAGCATCACGGAATCCTCCGTGCAGAAGACAATGTCCCTACAGGCGCTCGATTTGTGATCGAATTGCCCGCTGTTGACGCCACTGTTCCGTCCGTAGCTGCGGAAGGCTAGCTTCGGTGGCGGATCGATCCTACCCCAGCTCACCAATGCACAACGGTTCCATGGCACACTCGATTCTCATCGTCGACGATGAAGCGGGAATTCGCGATTCTCTTTCGTCGATTTTGACGGAAGAAGGATACGTAGTTGAAGCAGTCAGCTCGGGAGAGGAGTGCCTTGCTCGTCTGGCCAAGCAGCCGATTGATCTGGTGCTGCTTGACGTTTGGCTGCCGAAAATGGATGGAATTGAGACGCTCGAGCATATGCGCCGGGACGGGCATTTCCCCATGGTGGTCATGATCTCGGGACACGGAAATATCGAAACAGCGGTCCGTGCTACGAAGCTGGGGGCGTTTGATTTCGTTGAAAAGCCGCTATCTCTGGAAAAAACGACGCAATCGGTGAAGAGAGCGTTTGAATTCCTGCGTCTCGAACTGGAAAATCGCCGGCTGCGAGAGGAACTGGGCCACCGCTATCAGGTTCTCGGCGATAGCGTTCCGATGAAGGCGCTGCGCCAGCAAATCGCTCTGGCCGCGCCAACAAATGGACGAGTTCTCATTTACGGCGAAAGTGGCACAGGCAAGGAGCTCGTCGCTCATGCGCTGCATGCCGCAAGCCTGCGCAGTCGCGAACCGTTTGTGGAAGTAAATTGCGCGGCGATCCCGGAAGAACTGATAGAGTCCGAGCTTTTTGGCCACGTAAAGGGCAGCTTCACCGGCGCGAGCGAAGACAAAATCGGCAAATTCCAAAAAGCCGATAACGGCACACTTTTCCTCGACGAAGTCGGAGACATGAGCCTGCGTACGCAGGCGAAAGTCCTTCGAGTCCTCGAGGAACAGCGCCTCGAGCGCGTGGGCTCAAACCATCCCACCGCTGTAAACGTGCGCGTCATCGCTGCTACCAACAAAAAACTGGAGGAACAAATCGCCCGCGGCCTTTTCCGCGAGGATCTGTTTTACCGCCTGAATGTCATCCCGTTCACTGTTCCCGCGCTGCGTGAACGCGTCGAGGACATACCCATTTTGACCCGTCACTTCCTGGCTGAATTCGCTTCTACATATGGGCGCAAGCCCAAAGAGATCAGCGATGCGGCGCTGGCTGTGCTCGCGCGACATACTTGGCCCGGCAACGTGCGGGAACTTCGAAACCTGATCGAGCGCCTGATGATTACCTGCCCGCATTCGCGCATCGAGCCTCTGCATCTTCCTCCGGAGCTATTCCGTGGCGTACCGGCGATCTCCTCTCGTCCCAATGCTACTTTGCACGAAGCTCGCAGCGCTTATGAACGCGAATTCATCCTCCGCAAACTGAGCGAGAACCAGTGGAACATGACACGGACCGCAGTGGCATTAGGCCTGGAACGGAGCCATCTTTACCGCAAAATGAAAGCGCTGGGAATTTCGGCCGAAGAGCACAATTAGTCGTGTGTTCCGAGGCGTTCGAGCTGGCTGCGCCAATCCAACTGCTGAATAATTCGCGCATTTTGACGCCAATCACGCTGAACCTTGACCCGTAGTTCCAGAAAAATTTGCACACCCAGGATCTGTTCGAGTTCCTCGCGCGCGGCCGTTCCGATCGCTTTCATTCTTTCGCCGCGTCTGCCGATCAGTATCCCTTTCTGGCCTTGCCGTTCGACGAAGATGCTGGCGCGTATTCGGATCAGGCGTCGCCCCTCTTCAAATGTATCGACACGCACAGCCACGGCATGGGGCACTTCCTGCTCGGTGTTGGTCATCACTTTCTCACGAATTATTTCGCCCGCGAGGACCCGCTCGGGCTGGTCGGTAAGCTGGTCTTTGGGAAAATACGCCGCGCCTTCGGGCAAATGCGCAACGAATCTCTCGAGCGCAAGCTCCACGCCATCGCCAGTAAGCGCGGAAATGGGCATGATCTCCGCGAACGTCATCTCCTTTGAACAGGCTTGAATCAACGGCAATAATGCTGGTTTTGCGATACGGTCGATTTTGTTGAGCAACAGAAATACGGGCCGGTCAAATTGCCGCGCATACTCGAAGCTAAGGCGATCGCCCGCGGTTAATCCGCTGCTTGCATCGATCATGACTGCGAGCAGATCGATACCCTCTATCGCTTGGCCGACTTCCGCCATCATTTGTCGCCCGAGCACGTTGGTCGCACGATGTATGCCCGGCGTATCGATCAGCACAAGTTGCGCATGTGGACGATTGATGATGCCGAGAATGCGATTTCTGGTGGTTTGAGGCTTCGAAGTCACTATGGCAACTTTTTGCCGAACAAGTTGATTGACGAATGTAGATTTACCGACGTTGGGGCGCCCAAGAACGGCAACGAAGCCTGAATGAAAACGTTTCTTCATAAAGACAGTGCAATCATCTTACATCCTCCTCTCGTCCGGGAGTTGGTACGTCATGGCTCTCAATGCGCGTGATAAACTCAGCGACTTTAATTGCCGACGAGGACAAACCATGAGCACAGTCCCACACGTGGAGTCACATTTCACTGCGAATGCTACCGTACGCGATGTCGTTATCGGGATGGCCGATGGGCTGACGGTTCCGTTTGCCCTTGCGGCCGGGATGACCGGTGCCGTCGCCGCAACTGCTAATGCCACACACCTGGTCGTTACCGCTGGCCTTGCGGAGATTGCCGCTGGATCTATCGCCATGGGATTGGGCGGATATCTGGCTGCAAAGGGCGACGCTGAACACTATAGCGCTGAGCGTCAGCGCGAGATCCGCGAGACCGTGGAATTGCCGGATGTCGAGACGGAGGAAGTCGCAAAAGTGTTCCGTGAATATGGGTTGTCTGACGCGCAGATGGCGCCGGTAGTGCAGGCAATCTGCGGAAACCAGGAGCATTGGGTCGACTTTATGATGCGCTTTGAACTGGGGCTCGAGCGCCCCGAACCAGGACGCGCTAACCGCAGCGCCGTCACCATCGCGATCTCGTACATCGTGGGCGGCCTTATCCCCCTTGCTTCCTATATGACTCTGCCTAACGTCATCTCTGCGCTGCGGGTCTCCGTCGGCATTACGATACTTGCGTTGGGCGTATTTGGATTCGTCAAGAGCCGCTTCACGGGCATTTCACCGTGGAAGGGAGCATTTCAGACGGTGGTCACGGGAGGAATCGCCGCGGCTGCCGCATTTGCACTGGCCCGGCTGGTCAGCTAAACAAATCACGGGACGGGTGCTGCCAGGATCCGAGGCCGGACCCGCAAGCGCAGCACCTTTCTTTGATTGGCTTCGACAACCTCAAAGTGCAAGCCTTCGTAATCGAGTTGCTCGCCTGCTCTGGGAACATGACCTGCAATGTGATTCACCAGACCCGCAACCGTCGTTGCCGCTTGATCCGATTCGTACAGAAACTCAATCCCGAATAGTTCCTGCAGCTTCGCTACGGAAACGCTTCCTCGCAAGACTACGCTGCCGTCATTTTCCCGCACGATATCCGGCGCAACCCGGCTGTCTTCCTTGCCCATTTCCCCGACGATCTCCTCGACCAGGTCTTCCACCGTGACGACACCCGCAACCATTCCGTGTTCGTCAATGACAATGGCCATGTGCTCGCTTCGGCGGCGCATCTCCTTTAATAAATCAGAGCCGAGCTTAGTCTCGGGGACGAATAAAGCCGGGCGCGCCAATTCGCGCACGGTACGTCGTTTCGCCTCACTTTCGGGAATTTGCAGCAGATCCTGAACATGCGCGATACCCACAACATCATCGAGCGTATCCTGATACACGACCAAGCGCGAGAATTTCGTCTCCACCAAAAGCCTTCTCATCTGCTCGATTGTTGCATTCGCAGGAATCGCCACTATGTCGGGCCGCGGTGTCATTACTTCCAGCACCCGCTTATCGCTGAACTCCACTACCTGCTCGATAAGCTGAGCCTTGTCACCCGCGATGATGCCGCCCTCCTGAGCCGCTTCCATGAGGGCCTCGATCCCGTTTTGCTGCGCTTGCGTTCCTGCCGGAACTTCCTCTTCCGATATGCGGGCAACGGAAATGGCCAGGTCCAACGCAGATCTCAACGGCCAAATAATCACGAGACTGCCACGCAATATTGGGACGATTGGACCGAGCCATCGTGTACTGGTGCGCGCCAGCAAAAGCTCCGGAGCGAAGTGCATGCAAAAGAGCACTTCAATGGTCACGTACACGATTATTTGCACCGCCGCCTGCCACGCGGCCGGAGCAAAAAGAAATACACCGCGAGCGGTTTCCACGGCCACCGCCACCAGCGAGAGCTGCGCTAGGATGGCAAATCCCAATGCCGCCCGGCGGCGGTCTAATTTGACCTGCGGCTCGACTTCCGATTCAAAAATTTCGGTGTGTTCGCGAACTGTTCCGGTCGCGACCCTGCCCAGTTGGCGATAGATGCGGTCGAGAAAGGAAAACACCACGAGGATTACGCATAGACCGATAACTCCCAATGTGTAGCCGAGAATCGGCATAATCAGCGCAGGCCCAGCCGGCGGCGCAGGCGCCGCTCTAACCGCCTCATTTCGCCATTATCTTGCTCGTGATCGTAACCGGCGAGGTGAATCATACCGTGCAAGATGAGCATCCGCAGTTCTGAAGCGAGGCCGCGCGCGCTACGACGGGCGTAGCGCCGCGCCGTTTCCGGTGAAATCACGATGTCACCGATGTAATGCGCCTGAGCCTGTAGCTTTAGCGGTCGCAAACGACGCGCGCCCCGCGCTTTTGCACGCTGTAGAGGGAACGAAAGCACGTCGGTGGGACCCTCAATGTTTCTAAACTTGCGATTCATACGTGCCATAGTGGGATCACTTACAAAGCAGATCGTGACGCTTTCTTCGGGAAAGCCAAGCTCCCGCCGAACACGTTCAGAGAATATCCCCAGCGGTTTTATGGCCAATGGGATACGACGCTGGCGATTTAAGATCATGATACCGACCAGGATTATCGGTTCACGTTCGAATGGGTCGGTTTGGGAGTCTTTCCGGCTTCATGCGCCACCCCTGAACGCTCGGGTGCAGCGGCGAATTCGTCGTAGGCCTTGATGATTTGTTGCACCAGGTTGTGTCGCACGACGTCCCGCTCGGTGAAATAAACGAAGGCGATGCCTTCGATTTTCCCGACCACATCAATGGCTTCGACAAGTCCAGAACGCCGCCCGGTCGGTAAATCGATCTGTGTGATATCGCCCGTAATTACGGCTTTGGAATTGAAGCCCAGCCGCGTCAGAAACATTTTCATCTGCTCGCTCGTCGTGTTTTGGGCCTCGTCCAAAATTACAAAAGAATCGTTGAGCGTCCTGCCGCGCATGAAGGCGAGCGGCGCAACCTCGATGATACCTTTATCGATGAACCTTTCGAGTTTGTCGGTATCGAGCAAATCGTACAGAGCATCGTAGAGTGGGCGCATGTAGGGATCGATTTTCTGTTGCAGGGTGCCCGGCAGAAATCCCAGCCGCTCCCCCGCTTCAACCGCAGGCCGCGCCAGAATGATCCGATTCACCTGCTTGGCCAGGAGTGCCGACACAGCCATCGCCACCGCCAGATAGGTCTTACCGGTGCCGCCCGGTCCAATGGCAAACACCATGTCGTGGTTTTCAATCTCTTCCATGTAGCGCCGCTGAGCCGCGCTTCTCGGAGTGATCGATTTCTTGCCAAAACTTCGTGGACGGGCAGGCTGCCCGGGTTCCAAGATGTGGCGAAGGCTGGTCTTAGGATCCTCCACCGCGACGCGCAGCAGCGCCTTTACCGCGCCGTTATCGATCCGGCGGCCTTCCCGTACGAGGTCGTTATATTGATCGAGGATGTGAACCGCGCGATCAACTTGCGCGGGCTCCCCTTCCACGGTCAGGCGATCGTTATGGAAGAAAGTCGTTACGTGGAGGGCTGACTCGAAGAGTTTTAGGTTCTCGTCCAGAGTGCCAAAAAGATCCTCCACCTGTCCGGCAATCTGTACCGTGCGTCTCATGGACTTAGCGGTCGGTCCTAGGATCTCTGACCGCTGTGGCAATTGCTCCTCTGAAGTGGTCTCGACTTTTCAATCAGCCTAGCCGAATGAGGATTAGCGGTCAAGAAGGTATCGCCTAAGTCATTTGTTCCCAATGCGGTAAAATATCTCTGCATCATTTGGCGACCGGACCGGGAAACTCCACTTTCGGAACTTCCCGACCCGTGTCTGTGGCTGAAAAATATGCATTGTTCAACTTGAAGCCGGCCCAGCCCGCGAAGACGTTATTCGGGAAAAGACCGATGTAGGTGTTGTAGTCCTGAACCGCCTGGTTGTATCGCCGACGCTCCACGGCGATCCGGTTCTCTGTCCCGGCAAGTTCATCCTGCAACCGCAAAAAATTCTCGTTAGATTTCAGCTGAGGGTAATTCTCGACGATAGCCAGCAGGCGGCCCAGTGCTCCCTCAAGCTGCCCATTCGCGGCGATCCTCTCTTGGGGAGTCTGCGCGCTCAAAAGAGCCGAACGGGCCTTCGCTATGTCGCCAAAAACGGTCTGCTCCTGAGCCGCGTATCCTTTGACCGTTTCAACCAGGTTCGGGATGAGATCCGCGCGACGCTGCAGATCGACGTCCACCTGATGCCATTGAGCTTCCACGGCCTGGCTCTTTACCACCATCTCGTTGCGGCGCCCGATGTACATAAGCCCGACGCCCAAAACGGCAACACCCGCCAATACCAGTGCGATCCACGCTCGTTTCATGCACTCACCTCTGCTCTTCGGCGAACCGCCGGTCGATCTCCTCAGCTATATTCGTAACCAGATCCAGATACGACATTACAAGCTTCTCCAGGTTTAATTCTCCCTCTGAGCACTTTTGCTCGCGCAGATCCAATACCGCATGAAACGGCGCGGCATTCAATGCGAAGAGCATCATCAATTGATCGGCTGCTTCGCGAGCCGTTATCACCGCTCCCTGGCCAAGAGCGATTAGCGCGTGGCGAAAAAGCGTGCCAAACGACGAAGCCGACGCAATCAACAGCTCAGCGAGCTCCGATCGCCGTCCGCGCCAGCGCATCAGCGATTGCCGCAAGCGAATCACGTTGGTGCGCAATTCGCGTTCGACCTGCAATTTGTGCTGAACCATAGGCACTTCCAGTTGCGCGAAAAAATCGTCGCCCGCCAGCATGCGATGCTGCGCTTTCATATCCAGCAGCTCGATCGCGAATACATCAGCCGAATCCCGCAACTCTTCCAGCGTGAAAAGAAGCGGCGGCGGATGCCCCTTCCGCCACCACCAAAGGCCGACCACCCGCAAGCTCTCGACATCAGCACCCTTCAAATGGTGGAGAACGCATAACACGTTAAGGTCCGAATGCTCACGGAAATCGTGAGCAGCGGCAGAACCGTACAGAACCACCGCGCGAAGGTTTGCGCCTGCCGACTGTCTTAGCCGCGTAACCAGTTCACTCAGATCCTTTTCTCGATCCATACCGTCTCGCTACCAACTCCCTCCTGCGCCTCCGCCTCCCGACGCCCCACCCCCGAAACCGCCAAAACCGCCGCCACCACCAGAGCCGCCCCATCCTCCTCCACTCCATCCGCCGGTCGGGCCGATCCACCATCCACCGTAGCCCCGCCGGCGTCGATTCCAACCGCCAAGAGCAAAGAGAAGAGCCAAAAGCCGTCCACCAACGAAAATCAGGAATAGGAAAATAAGAAACGCTTCGAGTCCGTTAATTGATGATCCGGACGGTTCCGTTGATGTTGGCGGAGGAGTGCGAGCCCCTTGGCTGAGGGTGACTCCTTTATCCTCGGCTATAGTGAGCGCAATCTGAGTCGAAATCTGCAGGAGCGCCGAGCCATATTGATTCTGCCGCAGAAGCGGCAGCATCTGGCGGCCGAACCCGCCGACTTTGCCGTCGGGCAGAATCGGCTCGAGACCGTAACCGACCTCTGTCCAGTATTTGTGATCGTCTACCGCGAGCAGCACCATTACACCGCGATCTTTGCCCTTCGGGCCTACGCCCCATTTTTCGAATAGGCGATTGGCGAAATCCGCAGCCGAATCGCCTTCGAGAGTGTGAATCGTTACGACGGCGAGTTGCGCATCAGCTTTTCGATCCAACTCTTCAGCTAACGCGGTGATTTTGTCGTGCGATTGCGAATCAATTACTTTGGCGAAATCGTTGACGTAACCCTGCGGCGAGAGCTGTTCAAGTTTTTCAGCCGCCTGAAGATCGGGAGCAGCAATGGAGAAGACAAAGAAAGAAGTAGCTAAGGCGACAGCCACGAACCAAAAATGGAAACCGAGCCCAGTTTGACAAAGCCTCTGTCGTCGGCTACCGTAATCGCTTCGCAAAAAAAGGAGTAACGGATGGCTCAGGGAGCACCCACAAAAATCAAAAAGCGTAAGAAGTCAGTGTTGAAGCGCGCTGCGCAATCGATCAAGCGTGCTGCTGTGAACCGTGCCAATCGCACGCGGGTTCGCACGGTGATCAAGTCGCTGCGCAGCGCCATCAATGCAGGCGACGGCGCCGGTGCGAGCAAGCTGCTTTCCAACACTATTTCCTCTATCGATCGCGCAGTTGCAAAGCGCGTCCTCAGTAAAAACACCGCCAATCGCTACAAATCGCGTCTGATGCTTGCATGTAACGATTTGAAAGCTCAACCGCGAGGCTGAAAGCCCCGCAATTTGAACTGAGTTTCGGCCGCCCGCGACTCGTCCAATCGTTATGCTGTCAGCTGCGCCAGCACCACTTCCATTATTTCCCGATCATTTTTCGCGCCCGACTTAAGCCGGCTGTCTGCATCGTACAGCGTGCGCAAACCCCGCACCAGTTGCTGCCGCGGAATTTTTCGTGCGTTTCGCATGGCTAATTCCGCGGTCGGCCGGCGCATTCCTAGACGGCCTGCAGCGTCAAAGACGGACATATGCGGACTCAACTGTTGGGCCTCGAGCAATTTGCGATACATCCAGGCCATGGCCGCAATCAAGCCCGGCGCGCCTTCTCCTTGCTGCAAAACATTCGCCAAAAAATGAAACGCGCGCGCCCGCTGCCGGCCGGCTAATACGTCGGCCAGTTCCCACACTGAATATTTCTTCTCAGAGACGACCAGAGCCTCCACGTCTTCTCGTCGAATTGACCTCCCCACTCCGGCATACGTCGCGAGCTTTTCGATCTCGCTCTGCATCGCCGCAAGATCGCCATTGCACAGATCGGCTAATTCCTCCGCAGCCGCGTCGTCGATCGCTGAATTCCGGTCACGCGCCATTTTGGTCGCCAGCATCGCAGCCGCGCGAGTTCGCTCTGCCACATCCATGGGCAGTTCCGCTGCGACGACCAGCGAATGGTCGAAAAGCATCTTCGTCAATTTTGTACGCTGATCAAGCGCCTTCGCCTCCAGAATCAGAATTGTAAAGGGGGCCGCATCCGCGAAATAGGAGCTGAGATCCTTTATTGCAGCATCTCGTTTTTCTTCCGGAATTTCATCCAACTTTTGCAGGTCCGTAAGGATCACCACTTGGCGTCGCGCCAGCATTGGTACTGTTCGGGCTTGGGCCAGCGCTTGGGTGAATTCGCCTTCCTCGACAGAAAATTTGGATACGGTCCAGGCGCGCGTCGCAGGCTCGACCGCAGCATCGATCGCGCGCTCTCGTAGCGCATCACGCAGATAAGCATCGGTTCCGAGAACCAACAGTGCCGGATGCGTATTGTTTTTGACGAGCTGATTGATCAGTACATCAGGGGAGATTGCCGGCATCAGAAATTCTCGAGAACGTCGGACACGAGTTGCGACGCAAAATCGCGTGACATTCGGTTGAGCGCTGGACCTTCTTCCTGGAAGAAGGAAGGAATGTCTACGGAGATTTCATAGGGCTGGCGGAATATGAAATTATTATTTTGAAACAAACTCTTACCTGCGGAATCATGAAGCGCAACTCTCAGGCTGAGTGTAACCAGCACGCTGGTAGCTCGTCCGCTTACTGGATCGTATAGCACCGCGGCGGTGCTGATCCCGGTGACATCCCCGTTAAGGACAAGATCGGCTCCATCTGGCTCAGGCACGACGCGGTATTTCGTGCGCGCGATGAACTCCCGCACAACCGCTTCCGTCAGGATCTGCTCGACTCGATACTGTGTAGTCTCATTTTTGAATGCTGGTATTGCAAGCGTTCGCGCCCCCTCCGCTAAGACGTTTGCCCGGCCCACCACGCGATAGCCGCAACCACCGGAGAGTAATATCGCCGCAAGCATCGATGCCATAACGGAATTCGTTATTCGGGTCGCACTAGGACGCAAGGAGCCTCTCCGCGATCTGGGTGGCATTTACGCTCGCCAATCGAAAGTTATCAGCCGCGCCCCAAAACCAATAGCCCTCCGCGACGTTCGCGTCATGATCAGGCAAGCTAATCATCGCTTGCGTCTCGCCGGCGGCAGTCAGATTTGAAGGGCTCGCCTCATCGGCGGGCACGATCTTGAATCCAGCGCTCGTCAGTTTTTTCGTTAGGGTCTCTTCGCTCGCAGGACTTTTAAATTCCGCCCAGGCCATAAACGTGTGGCCATAAAAAACAGGTGCCTGCACCAGGGCCATTGCAGGTAATGAGATGCGGTCGCCGAGGTATCGTTGTATCTCACCAAGGATGGCCGCACGCACGTCCGAAAGTCGGCCTGGCGTGCCTGTTCCCCATCGGGATGCCAGGTTGAAGGCAACTTGAGTATCGAAGACTTGCTGCGGAATTGGTTGGAACGAGAGCAACTTGATGGTTTGGCCTTCGAGTTCGGTCACGCCTTCCTCGCCACGTTCTGACACAGGCTGAAAAAAGACGAGCGCTACCCGGACCGGCGAAAGCTCACTAAAGGCAACTGCGAGCGAGCAGGCGATAATCGCCGGGGTCGAAGGAGAGATCCAAGTGTGGTACTGCTTGCTTGTGAGTTCAGATGCTGCGGGCGGGGGGATTAGCATATCCAGCCGCGGGATCCAAGGCCGGGCGCGCGAACCAGCCCACGCCCCGCCCGTCATATCTATCACTGAGGCGCCCGCTCGGTCCGCGACCGGGGCATGCTTCGCGGCAAATTCGGGAGAACCGGCAAAGAATACGAACCGCAACCCATCGAAGCTGTTCTCGTTGACGGTTTGAACGATCGCAGGTTCCCCCGCCACTTCAGTGAGCGTTCCCGAGGCCGCATCTTCATCAACGAGTCTTATTTCGCCCGCGGGAAAACCTCCCTCCTCGAGCCAATATTTCAAATCCTTGCCGCGAAGCGATGTAGCTCCGGCGATCGCCACACGTATCGAGTGCTCAGGTAGAGACATTGCTCAATGCGAGGAGGAAGTGCGCGGGACTAGGCGATGGCGTACATGCCGAACAACATGGATGGTGAGCCCGGCGGCCGTGTAACTGGCGGCAATCAGCAATAACACAATTTCGGAATAAACGACAATCGACCACACCAGCAGTCCTACTGCAACGATAATCAGCGAATGCTGCCGCCGGCCCCACGGAATGCCTTTGAAGCTGGCGTACCGAATCGTGCTCACCATTAGTGCCGCGAGCAACAGAACGACCATTAGCCAAACGGCAGACCACCGCCAATCGTCAATAGGTATCTTCCATGCGTGTACGACGGCGGCGATCATGCCCGCCGCCGCAGGGCACGGCATTCCAACGAAATATCGCAGCCCACTTGCCGGCGCCATGCCATGCACGTTAAATCGCGCCAGCCGCCAAGCGCAACAGAGTGCGAATGCCAGACTGACCACCCAAGCCAGATCGTAGATGTGCCGCGCTTCGGGGATGTCACTCTGTGCGATCGTCCGAACGCCCCAGGTATACGCCAAAATCGCGGGCGCAATCCCAAAGCTAACCATGTCGGCCAGCGAATCGAACTGTTTGCCGAATTCGGTATTGGTATGCGTGGCGCGAGCAACGAAACCATCAAAAGCGTCGAATACTATAGCGAACCCGATCGCCCGCGCCGCATAATCGAGATCGAAAATTCCGCCTTTTACCGTCGCCAGGACGGCGTAAAACCCACATAGAAGGTTGCCGACTGTAAACGCGCTGGGCAGCAGATAAACGCCCCGGCGAAGCCTATGGTTCCTCGGCTCGATGAATCCAAATTCGTGTTGGTCCGCTTCTGTCATCGCCATCGCGCCAGCACAGTTAGGCCGCCCGATACGTGCTGGCCGGGACGCGCCACAATTTCCGCTTCGTTAGGGAGCCACAGGTCCATCCGTGACCCGAATCGGATGAGCCCGATTCGTTCGCCGAGCTTCACCCGGTCACCCGGGACCTTCCAGCACACCACACGCCGGGCAATGGCCCCGGCGATTTGTTTGAATACCATTTCCCCGCGTTCGGTTTGCAGGTGGATCACGTTCTGTTCATTATCCGCAGAAGCCCGGGACCGCATAGCGTTATAGAAACGCCCAGGCCGATATTCCACCTCTCTGATAACGCCGCCCATCGGTGATCGGTTCACATGAACATCCCATATGGACAAGAAAACGCTGATCCGCCGCCCAGGACGCCCCGCAAAACTCTCCTCGGTTATGTCGGTAATCCGGCCATCCGCCGGTGATACAACGGCGCCGACGTCAGACGGGGGTAGCCGCTCCGGATCCCGAAAAAAAAAGGCTACGCCGGCGCAAAGAATCAGCAATACGGCAGCCGCAATCCTCGATCCCGCGCCCGCCGCCACGATCCCGGCGATGAGCAGCGGTAGAACAAACTTGTATCCGTCTCGGGCCAATTCTCCGCCATCAGCGTGTGCCCTGCCCGCGCACACCGACGCTGACAATTCTACGACAGCTTAACATCGCGCAGCGCTTTTCAGTGGGTCTGTGTTGCTCTGGTACGCCGCGCGATGAGCCGCTCCATTTCGTCTTTTACGCGCAGCTTCTTTTTTTTCAGGTCGGATTCCAGAAGGATGTCGTCGGCGCTCAGGTATGGGCTTTTCGCGATTTGCTCCAGTTGTGCTTCGTACCTTGAATGCTCTTCAGCCAGGTGTCGGAATTCTGCGTCGCCCGCCAGCAGTTGTTCGCGAACTTCCCGGAGCAAGGACATCGTGCGCCTCCTGAGTCTGTAAAGGTATTACATGGCCCGACCCTAACACACGAAATGTTAACGGAACAAGACTTTTTGCGTACCGTTTACATAGTACGGACTAGGACCAATGCGTCTTCCGTTGGGCTTCGGTAGTAGTTCCGGCGACACCCAGTCACCCTGAATCCTAAGCGCGCGTAAAATTTTCGCGCGATGCTGTTTGACTCGCGGACCTCGAGAAAAATCTTCTGCGCTCCAGCAATACGGCAGGTTGCAACAACTTCATCCATAAGGCGTGATCCTATTCCCCGTTGGCGCTGCGCCGCCTCTACAACAATATGTAGTATCTCGGCCTCATCTGCTACGACTCGGAAGATCACCATGCCGCAGAGGGCGCCTTCTTCTTCCTCTGCAACTCGGACGTGTAAATCTCGTGGATGAGCAAGCAGGCCATCAGTTGACCAAGCGCTAGCTTCGGGCGCGCTAGTCAACAACCTCCGCACCCGCTCAAGGTCACGCGCCTCAAGGTCACGAATCACGAGCCTCGGTAAGATCCTCAAGACAAAAGCTTGTCCACTCTCCAATTCATTTCCGCATCCGATCGGCGGATATAATTTGCATCCAGATGCAGCGCGTCGATAACGCCTCCTCTAAGCGCCTTGGCATACCCAAGCTGGCCTACGAACGGTGCCAAAACACGAGAGACCACCTCAATCCTGCAATCGAGACTTTCGCGTCCGATCGAGGGCGCGATCAACGCAGGTTCGAAACACGCCACCGCCGAAAGGCTTTGGGTATGAGAATGGCTGCGCAATACTGCCGCGAATTCCTCTGGGGCGGCGAGAATCTCTTCGCCGATTCGCTCAATTCCGCCGGACTCACCGATCTGCAGGCGGAAAACACCGCCGAAAACCTGGCCTCGTCGTGCATCCATTACAGAAGCGACAAACGAGCCTGGTGCGGGTAAATGCACAACCTGCGCAGCCATGGCTTGGAGTCCGCTGATCGCCGCTATGGGAATCCCCCACACCTCTGACCAACCTTTAACTGTAGTCAGCCCCACACGCAACCCGGTAAACGAACCTGGGCCACCGGTAACGGCAAGCAGATCAATTTGTTCGAATGAGATTTGCGCCGAATCCAGCAGTGCTCTCGCTTGCCGAAGAACGCTGGAGGAGTATGGCTCGTCCGGCGCGGTCGCTTGCTGGCTCAAGACCGCCGTGTCTTGCAGGACGGCAAGGCTGCCGAATTCTGAACTGGTATCTAGGGCTAAAATTAGCATGGATTCAGCTGCGGCAGCCTCCTTTGCGTCGATTCTGTGCAGTGCGGAGTCGCCGTGCCGAGCAATTCGGGTTCCATCCGCAACGCTAATTTCTACATAACTACCTGATTCTACGAGAAATATATTGACTAGACGTACATGAATTGCCTAAAATGAGTGCATCGTGCTTCGTCTTAGGGGGAACTCCTGCCATGGATTATAAGATCGGCGACAAAGTAGTGTACCCGAATCACGGCGTGGGCGTCATCGAACAGATCAGTTATGGAATGCTCGAGGGCCGAACCGAAACCTACTACATGTTGCGCATCACCTCCAACTCCCTCAAGGTCATGGTTCCTCGTTCGAATGCGGCCGCGGTTGGCCTTCGCCCGGTAATTCGAAACGGCGACACTTCGAAAGTTCTGTGCTATCTGGAAAAGGGTAAATGCAACTCACATCACGACTGGAAGCATCGTTTCAAAGAAAATTCTGAGCGCATGCGGACCGGCTCACTTATCGAAGTGGCCGCGGTTTTAAAGAGCCTCGTAGCCCTGAGCCATAGTAAGCCGCTCTCCTTTCGGGAAAAGAAGATGCTCGAACGCGCAAAGTATCTCCTCATCACCGAACTCGCCACCGCCCGCAACGCAACTCCCGAAACTATGGAATCCATGCTTGTAAAGTCTTTGGCGAAAGCACATCTGAGAATGCCGCCCACCGGGGATGAGGCTAGCGCGGCAGACTGAATTTCAGGCGTAAGCTGCTCTAAACATCAGGTGTGAACGTCCGGGTAGGCTCCTCTGATTCCCGTGTGGCTTTCGTTTCCACTGGCGGTAGTCTCGCTCGCTGTATAACCGAAAGCGATCGTTAGGCGAGCGGGAGGACTGGTTCGGCGTTGAGGTCCCAACCAGCGATTTGGCCCGACACCAGTTTGGGATAGGCAGCGGCCGCGATCATAGCCGCATTGTCTGTGGAAAGCTCGCGACTCGGAAAGAAAACTTGAAAGCTGAGCCGCGCGGCCTCTTGTTCGAACGAGCTCCGCAATTCGTTGTTTGCCGCGACACCACCGGAAACCAGAATACTCTCGGCAGCGATCTCTTCCGCGGCTTGCATCGTGCGTTCCAGTAGTTCGGCAACAACTCGTTCTTGAAAACTGGCGAGCAGACCTAGCGTGTGGGGGCTGCAAAGCGGAAGTAACTTGCCGACCGTCCGCTCGCCATTTGCAAGCGCCTGCCGTCTTTGGTCGATCTCCGGCTGCAGCTCGGGATGCGCCCGAACATGGTAAAGCACAGCCGTTTTGATACCGCTGAAACTGAAATCGTATGGATTTCCTCGGATCTTCGCCGGCGAAAAATCAACCCTTTGTATGCGACTCTGTTGCTCCTCTGCGGCATGAGCCGCCAGGCGGTCGATAATGGGTCCTCCCGGATATCCCAAGGCTAGCAGCTTGGCCACTTTATCGTAGGCTTCGCCGGCCGCATCGTCCCGCGTCTGACCAATTTTGCGGTATTTCAGAACTGCGGCGGAAATCGGTTCGACCGGAGCTGTTGCGGCCACTTCATAGAGCAGGGTATGTCCGCCCGAAACAATCAGGCAAACGGCCGGCAACCGCGGCGCCCGTCCCGCTCGGAACGCCTCCAGGAACACCGCCCGGACGTGGCCTTCAAGATGGTTTACAGCGACGAGCGGCTTGCCGAGTGCGTTCGCCACCACTTTTCCAAACGTCAAGCCCACCAAGAGCGAGCCGACTAAACCCGGCCCATATGTGACGCCAATCGCATCGATATCGTCGTATTTAAGCCGGGCTCGATCGAGCGCCTCTCGGACCACCGGAACAATTGTCCGAAGATGCTCGCGCGAAGCCAGTTCCGGAACAACGCCGCCGTATTTTTCGTGAATGCTGGCCTGTGAGGCGACTACGCTGGATAGAATTTCCTTGCCATCGGCCACGATCGCGGCCGCGGTTTCATCACAGGAAGATTCAATGCCTAGTATACGGGTAGCCATACCGTGCGGGCTTCTTTCTGCAGGTCGTATGGTAGCATACGCTTTTGGCTCACCCGCTGGTCGCGGATGCTGTCCCTGAATGCTTTTCTCGTCATCGAAGGAGCGAGGCTGTTCCGGCCTTCAAGTTAGCGGGGCTTGTTCTCGAATTCTCCTATACAGGAATACGTCCTTACATCAATGAGCACAACTAAGACTCGACGCGTGCGCAAAGCTGTCCTCCCGGCCGCCGGACTGGGCACCCGCTTTCTTCCCGCGACCAAGGCCCAGCCGAAGGAGATGCTTCCTGTCGTTGATAAGCCGCTGATTCAATATGTCGTCGAGGAATGCCTGGCTTCAGGAATCGAGAACATCATTATTGTGACCGGCCGCGGCAAAAACGCCATCGAGGACCATTTCGACAACTCTCCTGAACTCGAAAGGTTCCTCGAAACGAAGGGTAAAACCCAGCAAGTCGAAATGGTCCGCTCCATCAGCAATATGGTTCAGTTCAGTTACACACGGCAGAAAGAAGCACTGGGTTTGGGGCATGCGGTGCTCACAGCACGCGAGTTGGTCGGCGACGAACCTTTTGCCGTGCTTTTGGGCGACGTGATCATCCCAGGTCCATGCCCCGCGACCCGCCAAATCGCGCAGGTCTACCTGGAAACCGGAATTGGCACCATTGCGGTGGAGCCCGTCCCTCCCGAGCGCACGCATCTCTATGGCGTGATTGACCCTGAATCCACCGCGCCATCCCGATGGGGCGAGCGGCTGCTTCGCGTGCGAGACCTGGTGGAAAAGCCGAAGCCAGGACACGCTCCTTCGAATCTGGCCGTAACCGGTCGATACGTCCTTCCGCCCGAGATTTTCGATTGTCTCGCCAGAACTTCGCCTGGTAGCGGTGGCGAAATTCAACTCACGGATGGGCTCCGTTTGCTGGCTCATGAGCATGGACTCTGCGCGCTCGAATACGAGGGCAAATCCTATGACGCAGGCGATAAACTGGGATTCCTGAAGGCGACCGTGGAAATGGGACTTGAGAACAGCGAATTTGGAGAGGATTTTCGCGCTTACCTGCGCAGCCTGAAACTCTAAGCCGGCTATTTCTCTTTTCCTGCTTTCTTCTTCTCCTTGCTCTCCGGCGCCGTCTTCGTTTCGCTCTTTGATTCTGCCTTGGCGCCCTTGGCTTCCGAGTTGTCGGCGGTCTTGGCCTCGCTTTTTTCCGACGACGGGCCCGAGGCGCGCGCATAGTCCGTCACATACCAGCCGCTGCCCTTGAATTGAATCGCAGGGGGCGACATCAGCCGCTCCACTCGCCCGCCGCAGCTGGGGCATTTCTTTAGATGCGGCCCATCGACTTTCTCGATTTTTTCGAAGTGCTTGCCACACTTCTCACACTCGTACTCGTATAAAGGCACGCGTTCTCTCCGTAAGTCTTAATATTTTATCATGACGCTTCAGGTGCTCTCGTCGCGGTCTGAGCTTTCTGAGCCAGGGATGTACAGCCGGTTCACGAAGCTCGTATTCCCAAATCATCCGATGGCCTCATGCTAGACTGGCGACGCATGGACAGTTCGCCATCCGGCTTGGCCGATCAGCCTGCTCACAAAAAAGGTCGGCTATATCTCATTGCCACGCCTATAGGCAATTTGGAAGACATTACTGTACGCGCCCTGCGGCTCTTGGGCGAGGTGGACCTGATCGCGTGTGAGGATACCCGGCACACCGCAAAGCTACTTCATCATTACGGCATAAACAAGCCGACTCTCAGTTATCACCAGCACAATGAGGCAAGTCGTGCGGGCGAATTGCTCGAGCGGCTGGAAAGGGGCGCTGACATCGCCTTGGTCACCGATGCAGGCACGCCCTTGGTCTCCGACCCTGGGCTACGGCTCGTTTCGCTTTGCCTCGAACGGCGCATCCCTGTCAGCCCCATTCCCGGTCCTTCCGCGGTAATCGCCGCACTCGCAGCTTCGGGTCTTCCGGCGGAGGAGTTCGTGTTCGTCGGTTTTCTCCCTTCCCGGCCAAATGCACGACGCAAGGTTCTGGGTGAACTCGCACACGAAAAGCGCATGCTGGCCCTCTATGAAGCGCCTCACCGGCTCGTGGACACACTTTCGGACGCCTTGCAGTATCTAGGCCGGCGTCAGGCGGTGATTGCGCGCGAAATGACAAAAGTACATGAAGAGTTTCTTCGTGGCGATTTGGCCGAACTGCTGGTTCGCGTGCAACAAAAGCCAATTCGTGGCGAAATCACGCTGATGGTTGGCCCCCCCTCACCTGGTCAGCAACAGGATGAACAACTCTCGACCTCGCGGCTACACGAACGGGTCGAGCAAATCATGCGCGAGCAGAACATCGACCGCAAGGCGGCGTTGAAGGCCGCTGCCCGCGAGCGCGGTTTAACCAAACGCGAAGCCTATAAACAATTTGTGAGCGGCGGTTAATCTGCGGAAATTAGCTGCCAGCGCTACCTGCTGTTTTTGCGGCGAAATTCACGCGGTAAATTCAGTGGCGAAAAACGCTTCCACGCGATCAAGAATTTCTGCCGCCGATTGCGCAGTCGTAACCTGCCGGCGCAACTCGCCGCCGTTTCTAACGCCATGTGTAAACCAGCAAGCGAACTGCTTCATTTTTCCAATGGCATCAGGCCAGCCGGCATCCCGCAGATGGCGGAAGTATCTCGAAAGCAAATCATACCGGTTTGCATCCGTGGGCTGCTCATACTGTCCACCGGCGGCAAACTGCTCGATTTGCCGAAAGATCCACGGGTTGGTACTCGCGCCCCGTCCAATCATCACGCCATCGCACCCGGTCTCGCTGATCATACGCATGGCATCTTCCGGCGTCCGGATGTCACCATTGCCGATCACCGGAATGGTCACGGCTTGTTTGACTGCACGGATCAGATTCCAATCG
The DNA here is from genome assembly GCA_035650755.1 of Candidatus Acidiferrales bacterium. GTDB lineage: Bacteria > Acidobacteriota > Terriglobia > Acidiferrales > UBA7541 > Palsa-189. The sequence goes on along the minus strand of DASRHB010000028.1, from coordinate 144,759 downwards.
GCCGATCCGCTGTATGCCTGTTCGCGCGTTCTGGGATGCACCGCGATGGCTTCCACACCCACTTGCTCCGCAATACGAGCGACTTCTACAACCACGATACTTTTCTGATCCCAGCCCGCGCGCGTTTTGACCGTAAGCGGAATCTGTACCGCGCTTCGAACCGTGCGCAATAATTCCTCAAGCGATCGAAGGTCACGCAATAATCCCGAACCGCCGCACTTCGTCACCTTTTTTGCCGGGCACCCCAGGTTGATATCGACGATGTCGAACCCGAGGTCCTCGACCAATTTTGCGGCGTCGGCCATGACACGAGCATTTGCCCCAAAAAGTTGCGCGCTGATGGGGTGTTCGTCAGGCTCAAAATACAGATATCCGAGCGTCCGCGCCGCGTGGCGAGTGACGCCCTCGGCGCTGGTGAACTCGGTCATGATCAGCCCGCAACCACCGAGGCTTCGAATCATGCGACGGAAAATCGTATCCGTGACTCCCGCCATCGGTGCGAGCACGGTTGCCGGGGCGATCACGGCGTCGCGAATGCGAAAGCTACCCGGCGCCACCACACTGAGATTCCCGGCCTGTTGTGTGAATTCCATGCTTCAGGCTTGCTTGCCCTCGCCCGACTTTGCCGCCCCTGACTTACTTAAACCTGAGACGTGCGAAACCAGCGCTTCTGTCGAGCCCTGGAAGAATCCTTCGATCAATCGCGCGACGGCATGAGTCCGAGCCTGATCGGCTGAAAGTTGTGCTCTGTAAACCCATGCGCGACCCGATTTCTGTCTTTCCACCACGCCTTTCTGGGCAAGGCGGTCGAGAATCGTCATGATCGTGGTGTACGCACGGGGACGTGTGCTCGCAACAGCCGCATGCACGTCGCGAACGGTAGCTTGGCCCAGCCGCCACAACGCATTCATGCAGTCAAGCTCGAGCGGCGCAAGGTCCAATATGGAGCGGCGGATTCCCCGAACGGGTGAATTGGACATCCAATCCGTCCTTCTTAAACAGTTTTGGTTTTCAGAAGTACTTCGGTAGCATCCTTTGTTTCCGTTTCAGGAACTGGCTGGACGGGCTGTCCGGTGGGAACTATCCGAAATTGCTCGAGGCGAAGCAGTTTCCGATTCAAGGCAGCGCTGAAGGCGGTCCAACCCGATTCCCCACCCTGCGCTCCTAAAACCGCTCGGGCCGCGCCCATCTTCGAATCGAGATCGTCGAGGTAGTGAAGCACGAGTGCCTCGCGAAACATCGGCAGCTTCGGCGATCCGAATTCATATTGGCCATGATGGCTGATCAATAAGTGCTTCACCAAGGTCTTGCAGTCTGGCGGAAAGCCCTCGATCGCATTCATTCTCTGGGTCACCTGCTCAAGTCCCAGGATGATGTGGCCCAGCAATTGCCCATCATTCGTGTAATGAATCGATCGTTCGTAACACAACTCATCCAGTTTACCGATATCGTGCAGAATGGCGCCCGTAAGCAAAAGGTCGAGATCGAGTTCCTCGTAATGCTGAGCGGCCAGCCGGCAAAGATCACAAAGGCTGACAATGTGCTCGAGTAATCCGCCCACAAAGGCGTGGTGGATCATTTTGGCCGCAGGCGCGCGCTTCAAGCGTGGCGCGATCGCCGGGTCCTCGATGACCCCGCATACCAGCCGGTTGAGCCATGGATTCTTGATCGCCGCCGCGTTCTGTCGCAGGCGTGAATAAAGCTCCTCGATATCCTCTTCGGTGTGCGGAAAAAAATCAGACAGATCGACTTCTGCCGGCTCCGCGCGCCGGAGTCTTTCTATAGCGAGTTGCACGCGATTCTTGTAGTTCTCAACCCGCGCCTGGACTTTTATGATGTCATCGCGCTCAAAGAGAGCCGCGGAAGCCTCGACGTTCTCCCACAGCCTTGCTTCGATCGAACCGCTGCGATCACAAACCTCCAATCGTAAATAGGGTTTTCCTTCACGTGTGGAGCGCAACTCTTTTTCCGCAACGAGGAAAAAAGACGTGATCGTGGTGTCTGGCGCGAGATCAGAGACGTAAGCGGTTTTCATTCAGTCAGGCTTACTGCCTCGAACAGGTGTTGCCGACGTAGGCTGCGATTTCCGCTTCTTGCCTTTGACATCATCGTCAGGAGTTGGAGGAACCTCTTCGATTGTGCTGGACGCAACGGCCCCGGTATCCGTGTATCCGGGTTTTACCATGACGTAGCTGTCTTCTCTCAGTGTTTCCAGATATTCGCGCAGCGCTGGACGGAGTTGCGCGTTGTACAGCTTGTCCATGATTTCGTTTTCGACCTTCTCTTCCGGCTGCAAGCCCGACGTGTAATGCTCACCGACCTGCAAAATCAGGAACCCTGTCTTCGTGGGAATCACGTCGGTCGTTTGCATGCGCTGCAAAGCAAAAACCGCCTGCTCGATATTTGAGGCTAACTGGCCGCGCTCGAACTTGCCAAGGTCGCCGCCCTGCTTTGCCGTACTGCCATCGGAAAAATGTTTGGCGAGTTCGCCAAAATCCTCGCCATTCTTCACTCGCTGCAGCAGGTCGTCAGCTTTCTTGCGCAGCGCGGGGATTTCCGCTTCCGATTTGCCTTCGGTACTTACGAAAATCTCGCGCAGGGTAACCGCTTCGGGCCGAACGTAATCGTTTTTGTGCTGGTTGTAATACTGGAGTACCGTGGCGTGATCCAAGATGATTTTTGAGCCGACCTCTTTCCGAATCACCTCCTGCTGGAGCAGCTGATTTCTGATGTTGTTCTTGAAATCCTCGAAAGAAACGCCGCTCTTATCGATCTGGGTTTCGAGCTCTTCCATGGTGGGAATATTGTTCTGAATCCGAATGTCATCGAGCCGCTTGATCACGTCGGCCTCGACGTTAACTCCCATGTCCTTGCCGTGCTGAACCAGCAGCGAATTGTCAATAAGATCGCGCAATACATTTTTATCTTCCGCTGCGACTTTTTGGTCGATCTCTTCCGGCGTGCACTTCGGGCAATCCTGCTGCGCCTCCTGTCTGACCTCGCCCCGGGCGTGCTCCAGGTCACTCCGAGTGATCACCTCGTTGTTAACCCGCGCAACGACCTCTTCCACCACCACGCTCTTACTCTGCGCCATGCCGGCGAGCGCCGGCGCCATCAGTAGGATTCCCACGGAAAAAGACAGATTTTTCAACATCTCTGGTCCCTGCTCCCTGGCAATTTTAGCTCCCCGTTTCAAGCGGAAGCAATACGTTTCGGACCGACTCTGCGATACTCTTGCCTTTGGCGTCCAGCGAAAGTGTGAGCACACCGCTGGGGTCAAGCTTTGTACCTTTTCCCTTTCGCACTAACCGAACCAATCTTTCGGGACTGACCGAAGTCGTCGGGTAAAACTTGATCGTGACTTCACCCCCTCGGCGATCGATCGACGAGATTTGCAGCCTTTCGGCCAGCGATTTCAGAACTGCGTAATCCAGCAAGTTATCGATGGCGTGAGGCGGAGGCCCGAATCGGTCTGTCAGTTCACGGCGCAGCGTCTCCCTCTCATCGTCATTTCGGATCTCCGCGATCCGTTTGTATGTACGCAGACGCAAACTTTCGCTGGGCAGATATTCGGGTGGAATACGAATGTCCATGCCGAGATTCAGGGTGGCTCGCAGTTCCGGCCGTTCCGACTCTCCCTTCTTCGCGGCCACTGCCCGCTCCAGCATTTGTGTGTACAGATCGAATCCGATCGCGGCGATGTGTCCATGCTGCTCGCGACCCAGCAGGTTTCCAGCACCCCGCAACTCCAAATCGAGTGCGGCAATACGGAACCCGGCGCCCAAATCACTGAATTCTCGCAAGGCGGCGAGCCGCCTCCTGGCGATCGGTGTCAGGGAAGCCTCAGGCGGGATGAGCAAGTAGGCATAAGCGCGCTGATTCGAGCGGCCTACCCTGCCGCGCAACTGATACAGCTCGGACAATCCAAGACGGTCGGCGCGGTTCACGATGATGGTATTGGCGCGGGGAATGTCCAAACCATTTTCCACAATGGTGGTCGAGACCAGTACGTCGGCCTCATCGCGTATGAACTTCAACATCACCTTTTCCAGTTCGCGTTCGCCCATCTGCCCATGCCCGACTACAACTCTTGCCTTCGGCACCAGCTTCTGGATCAATACAGCCATCGAATAAATCGACTCCACGCGATTGTGAATAAAAAAGACCTGTCCGCCCCGCTCCAGTTCCTCGGTGATGGCTCGCCGGATGATCGATTCAGAAAATGGCGTAACTACGGTCTGAATGGACAGCCGGTCTTTTGGCGGGGTCTCAATGACGGACATATCCCGCAGTCCGACCAGCGACATATTCAACGTCCGCGGAATCGGCGTGGCCGTCATCGTCAGCACATCTACGTTTCGGCTCATTTCTTTGAGGCGTTCTTTGTGCGTGACGCCAAACCGCTGCTCCTCATCAACAATCAGCAAACCCAAATCGTGAAAGCGCACGTCGCGGGAAAGCAACCGGTGCGTGCCAATCAAAATATCAACTTTGCCTGCTTCCACAGCGGCCAGCGTTTCCTTCTGCTCTTTCGCGCTGCGGAATCGGCTCAGCATTTCGATGCGAATCGGGAAAGCCGCCATGCGACGCCGGAACGTATCGTAGTGCTGAAAAACCAGCACGGTTGTCGGAGCGAGCACGGCCACCTGCTTGGAATTGGCTACGGCTTTGAACGCCGCTCGCATGGCGACTTCGGTCTTGCCGTAACCGACGTCGCCGCAAAGGAGTCGATCCATAGGGGTCGGCGTCTCCATGTCGCGCTTGATATCCGCTATGGCGGTGACTTGATCGGGCGTCTCGGAGAATTCAAAAGCGTCTTCAAATTCGTGCTGCCAGGGCACGTCGGGCGCGAACGCAAAGCCGCCGGCCGTTTTCCGCTCCGCATACAGCTGCAGCAATTTGTCGGCAAGATCTGTAAGCGACTTGCGCACACGTGTCTTGCGCGCGGCCCACGCCGTACCCCCCAGCCGATCCAGTTGCGGCTTGGCGCCCTCCAGAGAACGATAGCTTTGAACGAGGTCTAGTCGCTCTAGCGGAACATATAAGCGGGCGTCGTCGGCATATTGGAGGCGCATGAACTCACCGCGCCGCCCGTCGGTCTCGATCGTCTGCAAACCTTCGAATTGGCCGATCCCGTGGTCAACGTGGACGACATAATCCCCTGGTTTGAGCTCGCTGAAATCGCTGAAGAATCCTGCGGTTTTCGGCCGCGAACGAGGCCGTTCCGGCACTGCTGCAATTTCGAAAAGGTCTCCGGTGCCGTACAAAACCAGGTGGGCGTCGGGAATGACAAAACCCTCCGGCAGCGGTGCGCGCAGCAGAACGGCAGCCGGGGCACTGCCGGAGGTAACTTCTTCCACCAGCCTCGATCCCGTCGCAGTTTGGTCCAATTCGCCCAACCGATAAGGCACATCGTATTCTCGGCAGAGGTCGGCCATTCTTTCGAGCTCACCGGAACTCGCAGCGGCGACTAAGACTTCATCGCCCGCTGCAACCCGCGCCCGCAACTCGCCCAGAAATGGTTGAATTTGCCCATGATAACGGGTGGTAGGCTGAACCCGGATCGTGCGCGGCTCTGTTCCGTCGCGTTCGAGAGGTAGTTGTTCAAGACTAAGCCGCTGCCGACGTTCGAAAGCCTTCGTCCACTGATCTTCACTCAAGATAGCGGGTGCCGTACTACCCGGCAGCAAGGCAACATCAGCGCGCAACTGATCGCGCGCCTTTACGAGCTTTTGAGCAATTTGCCCGGGCTCATCGAGAACGAGGAGCATGTGTTGCTGAAGCTCGAAGAGCGTCACCGCATTGGCTGAGCGAGTATCTGCTCCCGCAGAATCACCGTCCCTGCCTGCACTTATATGTGGGTCACCGCTCCCCACGAATGGAAATTCTGTCAGCGGCGGCAACATCACTCGGCCGACCGGTCCAGTGGACCGCTGGGTCGCCGGATCGAACTCGCGCAGCGACTCCACGATATCGCCTAGAAGCTCGATGCGCACCGGCTTTGCCGCTTCTGCGGGAAACACATCGAGGATTCCACCGCGCACACTAAACTGGCCCTCCATTTCCACGAGTTCCGTTCGGATATAGCCCGTTCCCGAAAGGTGCGAGACGACGTCGTTCAGCGAAATCTCGGTGTCGCGGGACAACTCGAGTGATAGCGACTCGTAAAATTGTGGCGTGGCAAAGCCTAGCAGCGTGGCCTCGATCGGCGCCACCAAAAGCGAAGATTGACCCGTAACAAAACGCGAAAGCGCAGACGCGCGTTCTTCGAGGATCTCCGGATGCGGACCGGCGCCAACGCCGGGTAGATGATCGAGCGCTGGAAGAAATAAAACAGGGGCAGGGGAATTGCCGTTCAGTGTGCGGTAAAAAAATCGTAATGGTTCGAGAACCGCTGCCGCCCTGCGTTCATCTTCCACCAACAACACTGTCGGCGTGCGCAGTTCGGTCGCGGCGAGAGCCGTGGCGAGCGCCTTGACGGGATCCGTCAATCCCGCCACTTGCTCGCTGGACGACCCTTTCCGCAACGCTTCAAAGGCCCCGTCCAAAGCCGACAGCCGCGCCAAATTGCCGAAGAGCTCGGTGACTGCTGCGAAAAGCATGATGATTTTAGCCGATCGGGGAACTAGCCTGTGGAAGCTGCTGAATCTTCTGCAGAATGCGAGTTGTGGAATACCCTGGCTCCAACTGAATGGAAACGACCCGCCCGCCCGCGGATTCCACCTCCTTGCGGCCAACGATTTCCGTGGAGCCCCAATCCGCGCCTTTTACGAGCACATCCGGAAGCAATTCAGAAATCAGCTCGCGTGGCGTTGACTCATCAAACAGAACGACAAAGTCGACCGCCTCCAGCGCCGCCAGCACCTCCGCCCGCTCCTCTTCGCCGATCAGTGGCCTGAAATCTCCCTTGGCCGTGCGTACGCTCGCGTCGCGATTCAAGCCCACGACCAGGATGTCCCCCAGCGACCGCGCTTCCTCCAGCGTGCGAATATGCCCGGGATGCAGCAGGTCGAAACACCCGTTCGTGAAAACAACTCGCCGCAAGCCGCGGCGTCCGCGGCCCAGGATGCTTATCAATTCCTCTCGAGAAACGATACGTCCCATAAAACGATTGCGGATAGATACCAAATCTTAGCACGCGCCTATCTTGACTGCTGGAGAGGCAGTCCGCATCTCCACGGAGGTGTATACTCGCACCTGCGTTACTCACGCGAATGGCTCCAGGCAGCCACACGCAACCAGATTTTCAGCGTCGTGCCAGCCAATTCGCTGAAAGCAACCGAAAATGGACGCCAGCTAAATCCTATGATCTCGCGGAGCATCGCCATCATCGGCGGCGGACCATCTGGCGCCCTGTGTGCCGAGCGATTGGCATCGGCCGGCCTTAACGTGTGCCTTTTTGACGACCACCTGGCCTGGGAAAAGCCTTGTGGCGGCGGTCTCACCCACAAAGCCCTTTGCGCCTATCCTTTTCTGCTCGACAATCGCCATCCAAAGAAGCTTATCCGCCAGGCCGAACTCATCTCTCCTCACGGCGAACGCGCGCTCCTGCCCCTCCATCATCCGATTGCCATCTATTCCCGCACCGTCCTGAATGGTCTTTTGCTCGAACGAGCCGAACGGGCGGGATGTCGAATCGTCCGCTCGCGGGTCAGTTCACTCGAATTGAACGGGAACTCGGCATCCTTTAACGCCCAAAACATGACGCATCATGCCGATTTTCTGGTCCTTGCCGCCGGGGCGAGAAACTCATTTTTCCCGGATACGCAGCCGTTCACACCATCGGATCTGGAACTTACAATCGGCTATTTCATCCCCACTCGCGCCGAGGGGATCCAGGTGAAGTTCGTCCGCGGGCTGCAGGGGTACATCTGGTCGTTCCCCCGTTGTGATCATCTCTCAGTAGGCATCTGCGGCAGTATGGCTCGCCATACCAGCCGAGAATTGCATAACTATCTCGACCAGTTTACTTGCGCCGAACGCATTTCGCTCCACGGGGCCGAGTTCTACAGCCACGTGCTTCCTTCGCCGCGCGCCCAGACTCTCGCGAAGCGCCGGGTCGCAGGGCCGAATTGGGCGCTCATCGGAGATGCCGCGGGATGGGTAGACCCAATTACCGGTGAGGGCTTGTACTACGCTTTGCGCTCCGGTGAGCTATTGGCCGAATCGCTCATTGCCGGCAAACCAGAAGTGTATCCCCGGCGGGTACGCGACGACTTCGCCGCTGATTTAGAGATTGCGGCCCGAATTGCCGACAATTTCTATCACGGGCGCTTTCTGGGAGGTGCTGTCACAACGCGAATGATCCAATTTGTTCATCGCAGCGCGACATTTCGGGCCATAGTGGCAGATCTCTTTAGCGGCTCCCAAAAATATGCCACCTTGAAGCGCCGCGTCTGGTCCCAATTGGCCACAACGCTCGCGGAGGTTTTTGCCAGCCATTTTCGGGCCGCCGAATCGACCGCATCCTGAGGCCGACACAAATGGGAATCCATCGGGAGTAATCACACCGATTACTCGCGAATCCGGCCCAACGATGAATATGAATTTTCGAACTAAAAAGCGGTCCGTCGTACAGCAGGCTTGCGTGTCGGAGGAGGAATCAGGCTCGCCATCTTCCGGATCATCGCCAACACCAAACGCTTGTCGCCATCGGACAAGCTCGTGCTGTAGCGCTTGATCTCAGAGAGAAAGCGAATCTCGTCATCGGAAAGCTCGCCCAGCATTTTCTGCGTATCGCGGTCGTGCGCCGTTTCCGTGCCGGGGAAAAAATCCGCCAGGCTGATGTCCATGGCTTCGGCGATTTTCGCCAAGGTCTCCAGAGAAGGCACCGTGTGCCCATTTTCGACTCGCGACAGATAACAGCGAAGCAGCCCGGTCCGCCGCTCGATATCGCCCTGAGACAATCCCCGCTGCCCCCGGTATGACCGGATAACCTCGCCAATATTAACCTTTGGTTTTTCCTTTGGCATGCTGCGCTTCCTTAAGCGTGCGGTATGTTACGCAGGCGATAATAGGCGTGCAAGAGGATTTTGGCCCTCGGTACGCATCAGTACATGGTCTACAACAGATCGGCTTGGCTCTGGGCGGAGGCCCTGGACTTTGCGGCTGAGCGCCGCTTTAGTGATCAAGGCGAGCTAATCGCGAATTGCCGCAGATCGCTTGAACACCGTAGGAACAGTGGGAACGAAAATTCCTGCAGCAGGGTTCGAACCCTGTTTCTGCCCGCGGCAAACAGCTACTCGGCTGGTCAAATTGTTGGCGCCGCGATTGCGATTGCTTCGGTACACGTTCTGCTTCCATGAAATCTCTTGTGTGCGCGGCGCCCGTGCCCCTGCCTGCGCGCTACGCATCATCCTGGGCGAATCCGCCGGCGCGAAGGAGTTGGTCCTCAAGTCGCAGTTACATTTTGTATCGGCAGCGTTGGATGGAATACCGCCGCTATCACCGGAGGCTGATCCAAAGCTGATTGAGAGGATCTCATCGGTGTCATAAAGGTGGACCTTTCCGTTCACGGCAAATTGCACAGCGCGTTCGGTCCCGCCTAAATACTTACCTTGAACAAAACTGCCATTTTTCAATTGCAGGCTGTCGGCCCGCATTCTTGCCGCCAGCATCAAGAGAAGCCCCGTCAATACGATCAAGATCAATCTTCTATGCGACATGGCGTCCTCCCGTTTCTGGGGTGAGCCTTCGCGAACCTTACGTGCGCATTCACGAGGTCGCCGGGACTGGGACTTTCAGGATACACCCTCGTCGCACTGACCGATGTCGATTTGTCGGGGGATACAGGAAAAGGGGTAAGGAAGGCGCCGGCTCCCCGTATGATTCTGTGGGCGGAGCCGGCGCGCTAATTGCTAACTGCGATGCGCCTACTGTGGACCCAGTTCAATCAATACGAACGTGCTCGGAATGGCCTGGGGTCGCGGCCGCGGATTTTCGGGCGTTGGTGCGCCTGCCGCCTTGTAATCCGCCGTCTCTGTGAAGACATGATGCGTTTTTGTGTCAAGCGCCATTGTCCGTGCGCCAAATTGAGTGGGAACATTTCCGATGACCGTGTATTTATCGGCCGAGTCTTGATGAATAACGGTTACGAAACCTTCTCGGACTGTGGCAAAGATCAGCCCCGTGCCAGGATCGAAGCCGTTGCCGTCCGGATCGCCGCCGATTGCCGGTGTCGCGACCACCTTGCCGCTTTCGGGGTTGAAGACCGCAATCATCTTGTCGCAAGCGGCAAAGAAAAGATGATTCTTCGTGTCCGCTGCCAGAGCGGACGGCCCATCGCACGGCGCCAGAGACCAAGGACCGCCCTTCTTCGCCAGAGTTTTCGTATCAAAGCTGACAATCTTGCTGGAATCTGTCAGATTCACGAAGATGTTACCCCGGCCGTCCAGCGCGGGTTCCTCCGGTTTTCCGCCAAGGTCGATCGTGCCCACAACCTTATCCGTTGCGGCGTCGATCACCGTTGAGTTGTTGCTCCGGGCGTTCATCGTAAACACACGTTTCGTTGCCGGATCGTAAAGAATCGAATCGGGATTCTCGCCGGTCGTCTTGATCTCGCCCGTAACCTTCAGGGTCTTCAGATCAAACACCGTCACTGTCGCTGCACCACCATTACTGGTGAAGCCCTTGCCCAAATCGGTTGCAAGCGCCACGCCGTGAATCCCCTTTGTGTTGGGAATATCGCCGAGCGTCTTGCCGCTCGCTTCGTCTATGATCATTAAATGATCGCCACGCGCGACGTACAGGCGGTGTGCATCGGGATCCACCTTGATGTAATCCCAGCCACCCTCGCCGCCCACGGGGATTCTTCTGATGACCTTGTAATTTTGCGCCGATACCGTACTTGCAAAAATCAGGACCAGCGAAGACGCCAGAACGCAGGCCCAGCACAATAGCCCTAAGCCTCGCCGCAACATATATGCCTCCTCCTGAGTCGCTTGCTGAATGGGCCCCGCTGCATCATTTTCGGAACCCTATTTTGCGAACATTTCCCTGCACGCCCAACTACAACCCGTAATTTCTATACGCCCAGACTGGGCTGGTCCTTACGATTCATGAAGTATTCCATTGCCGGGGTAATCACCAGCGAAAGAATCATCGATATCAGAATGCCGCCGATGACGGCGATGGCGAGCGGCTGCAGCATCTGCGAGCCCGAGCCGATGGCCAGGGACAGCGGCAGCATTCCGGCGACGGCGGCCATTGCCGTCATGACAATGGGACGAAGACGGCGCCGGCCCGCTTGCACCATAGCCTCTTCGGGCGAGAATCCCACAGAACGAAACTTATGATTCGCATCGAGCAACAAAATACCATTTTTGGCCACGATCCCGATCACCATGATCAAGCCCATGAACGATGAAACGTTGAAGGTTGTATGCGTAATCAGCAGCGCAAAGAATACGCCGGAAGTAGAGAGCACGGCGGACGAGAGAATCGCCAGCGGAGCTGAGAACGCGCGAAATTCGAGAAGCAGCACAATGAAAACAAGCACCAGGGCAAGCAGCAGAACAGTCACCAGATCCCTGAACGATTTCTGCTGCTCTTTGTAAGTGCCGCCGTACGCGACTCGTATAGAGGGCGGCAGCTTCAGAGCGTTCACGGCTTTCTGCACTGCGGCAACGCCCGTCCCCAGGTCGAGCCCTTCCAGTCGCGCCGTTACGGAAACGTCTCTTTGCAGATTATCGCGAATGACTTCGATCTGGCCGGGGACTTCATTGATGTCCGCCACGGCGGCGAGAGTCGTTGTGCCGCCATTTGAATTTACCAGCATCGTGTGGCTCATGGCCTCGAGCGAGGAGCGGGTGTCTTTTGGATACCGCACTCGGATGATGTAAGGCCGATCGTTAACGACCACGGGAGTCGTCGCGGGCTCGCCGTCCACCATGGCTGAAGTCACAGTTGTTAGTTGATCGGTCGTGAACCCGGCCTTGGCGGCGCGTACGGGATCAATCGTGAAAACGACGGCAGGTCCACTGGTGGTGCTATCGATGCCGTTATCGATGTCCACCACGGGTTTCTTGCCGTTGATATAAATGCCTTCGAGGGTATCCGCAACGCGCGGTGCCCACTGCTTCAGAGCTTCCACATCATCGGAGAAAAGCTGGATCACGATCGGCTGCGGCGCGCCCGTCAAATCGCCGATCATGTCTTCGAGCACCTGGTGGAAATCAACATCGACTGCGGGTTCCGCGGCGGTAACCTTGGCGCGAACGTCGGCAAGAATTTCCTCGATGCCGCGCTTGCGGTTCTCTTTCAGCTTGACAGATATGTCGCCGGTATTTGCTTCCGTAACCGCTGCCAAGCCAAGCTGCAAACCGGTGCGGCGCGACGTGCTTTCTGTTTCGGGCAAAGTGCGTACGATCTGCTCCATGTGCGAAACCATGCGGTTGGTTTCCTGAAGCGAACTGCCCGGCGGCGTCACGTAATCGAGAATAAAACCGCCCTCATCCATAGCCGGCAGCAAATCGCTTCCGAGCGCTTTGTAACTGAAATACGAGATAACAATCAGAATGGCGCACAGCCCGGCGAGCCAAACGGGATGAGCAAAGGCCTGCCGCAACCAGCGCTCGTAGAACTGAATAATGCGCTCGAACCAGCCTCCACGCAGCGAGGCCTCTTCCGCCGCCATCATGCGCCGGATCTGCTCGATCTCTGCTGCTTCCGCAGAGGTGGGTTCGTCCCCGGCTGGGGCTGTATTCCGCATATCTATGTTGTTGGCACCGTTGCCGAATTCCTCGGCACCGTTCGTTCCGTTGGTTCCATTTACTTCCGGTGCTGTCTCCTTGCCACGCCGGATGAGGAAAGTTCCTAGATTGGTAGTCCAGGAAAGCGCCAGAACAAGCGAGGTCAGCAACGAAACGCTCATGGCAATCGCCAAGGCGCGGAAGAACGTCCCCGTCACCCCGGTGATGCTGATCAGCGGGAGGAAAACGACGATCGGGGTCAGAGTCGAGCCAATCAGCGGAATCGTCAATTCCTTCAGCGCACTCGCCACAGCCCGCAGGTGGCCTTCGCCACCGTCGCGATGCAGCACGATGTTTTCTACCACGACAATCGCGTCATCGATGACCAGTCCGCCGGCAGCGGCGAGTCCGCCAAGCGTCATCATGTTGAAGCTCTGGCCCATAATCTTCATCACGATGAACGTCACCATGAGGGTTACCGGCACAACCAGCCCGGTCATAACGGCCGTACCCCAATCGCGCAGGAAAAGCCAAATGATGAATCCCGCCAAAAATAAGCCGATCACGATGGCATCTCGAACACTGCCAATCGATGCTTTCACGAGATTGGACTGGTCGTAAAACACCTGCAGGTTCACACCGGAGGGCAAACTCGGCAAAATCTTTTGAATTTCATCATGCACTTCATTGGCAACTTCTACGGTATTGCTGTACGGCTGACGGTTGATGCTTACCAGCACCGCCGGTTTGGCGTTCGCCGTCACCACGGTATAGGCCGGCGCGGATGACGGCGTTACCGCGGCGACATCCCCTATGCGCACCGGCACGTCGCCGTTGGTCTTCACGACGATGTTTGCGATCTGGTCGGAATTCTCCGCCTGCGACGTTACCAGTCCGAGAAAGAGTTGATGGTTGCGGCTGAGCAAGCCCGGCGAATCGATCAGGTTGGTGTGATTCACCGCATCCAAGATGTCCTGCAGCGCCACGTGCGCGCGAAGCATTCGCGCCGGGTCGGGCGTAATTTGAAACTCGGGCTGCTGCCCGCCCTGAATCAACACACTGGCCACGCCATCGAGCCGGTTGAGCCGAGGCTTCAGATCGTAGGTAGCCAGCTCCCAGAGCTGCGTCTGCGGAACCTTGTCGGAGGTGATGCTGTAGCCAAGAATGGGGAAACTGGAAAAGTCGAGGCGGTGGCTCTCGATTTGAGCCGTCGAAGGCAGCGTGCTTTGGATGCGTGCAATCGCAGACTGCACTTGCTGGAGCGTCAAAACCATGTCCACATCCCAGCTGAAGTCCAGATCGATCTCGGCTGAACCACGGCTGGTAATCGAGCGGACATTCTGCAGCCCGGGCACGCTATTGACCGCTTCCTCGATCGGGCGCGTAATCGTTACTTCCATCTGGTTGATGGGCATAACGCCGTTATCCACGCCGACGATAATTCGCGGGAAATTCGTGGTCGGGAAAACGGCGATCGGCAGGGTAAACGCTTCGTACACGCCGATGACCGCCAACGTAATAATCATGAAAATGATGGATTTGGAATGACGCGCAAACCAATACTGGTTCGGGTCTTCGACGGGCACCACGCGGCGCGGCGGCGGCACGGTCGCCGTTGCCGTTTTCATCGAAGTCGTTGTCGTCTTGTTTTCCATGGCCTCTACCGTCAACCCACGTCAGTTTTTCTTCAAAGCCTTAAGTCTCAAAGTCCCGGAGAATTCCCGTACCATCCGGACTATTGATCTTCATCATCATCATCAGGAATATTCGGAGGTGCCTGGACCTGAATATTCGTCTTTGCCAGGATCGGATCGTCTTCCTGGGAAAGCGCAAAAGCCCCCACCGTCACTACGCGCTCTCCACCTTGCAGTCCTTTCGTGATCTGCACATTGTCCCCGTCGCGGATGCCGACCGTCACCTTCTTCTTCTGCGGCTTATTGTCGGTATCGAGAATGATGACTGACGTCTCGCCATCCGGGCTGGTCAGCAGCGCCTCGGCCGGAATCACGATGGCATGCGGAACCGATTGCGCCACCATCTGCACCTGAACGTTTGTTCCGGGCTTCATGCGCTCACCGGGATTGGGAGCTTGCACCCAGACCTCGACCGTCGTGCTATTGGCATCGAGAGCCGGGCTGACCAGGCTTACTTTGCCTTTTAACGCGCCCGGCTGCCCGGGAACAGAGATCGTCGCCGGATCCCCCACTTTGAGCTGCGCGGCTTGCTGCTGATCGATGTGCGCGCGAGCAACGACTTGTGAGATGTTCATTACCGTAATAATCGGCCCCGAATTCGAGGCCATTTCCCCCGGATAAACTGGCCGGTCGGTGACCACGCCATCGATCGGACTCACTATTTTGGAATAACTCACACTTGCCTCAGCGCCAGCACTATGGGCTTTAGCCGCCTCCAATTGAGCTTCCGCAACCTTAAGGTCGAGTTGCTTCTGAGAGGTGTCATACGCATTGCGCGCCTGGATTAATGCTACGTTGGCATCGTCGACATCTTTGGCGGAGGCTGCTCCCTGCTTATAAAGTTCCTGCCGTGCGTCATACAGCTTCTGCGCTGCATCCAACGTCTCTTTCGCGAGCCTGCGGTCTTGCTCTGCTTTTTGGATTGCCTGCTGGTAGCTAACTTCCGCCTGAGATAAGGTTCCTTGGCTCTCCTGTTCGCTCGCAATCAGATCGGAATTCTCGAGTTCGGCCAGTAGTTGGCCTGCATGCACCCTGCTTCCCTTCTCGACGTAGAATTTTTTCACTGGCGCCGTGATCTTCGGGACGATCGCGGCCTGTTCCAAGGCATACAGGGTCGCTTCGGCTACCACCTTACGGTCGATAGCCTGGTTTTCCGCCGCGCCCACCTGCACGGTCACGGTCGGAGCCGCCTCAACGCTCTTTTCCTTGGCGCATCCCGAGGAAAGAAGCGCCGTAGTTATAGCAACGCCGAGCAAACCACACGCCCAGCCGCTTGCAAACGTATGCCTAGAAGTTGTCTTCAGATTTGAGGTGTGCATTGCTCTTTTATAGCCGTTCATATTCCTGTCTTAACCTTTTTATTAGAAATTTCCGGTGAATGTCTGCAGGGTTGCCAGCGCGTTCCGATAACGCACCTGAGCGTCATCATACGCATTGCGCGCCGCAATCAAAGTCGTTTGTGCATCGACGACTTCCAGCGACGTGGCCGCCCCGCCCTGATACCGTAATGTCGTGAGACGCAAACTCTCTGCCGCCAGATCCGCAGTCGAGCGGAGCTTATCTACCTGGTCGCGCGCCACGGTGGCTTCATTATAAGCTGCA
The DNA here is from genome assembly GCA_035650755.1 of Candidatus Acidiferrales bacterium. Taxonomy (GTDB): domain Bacteria; phylum Acidobacteriota; class Terriglobia; order Acidiferrales; family UBA7541; genus Palsa-189. Next base: position 128,774 of record DASRHB010000028.1, on the reverse strand, counting down.
TAGAGCTCCGCGAGTACACGGCGTTGGGTCTGGCTCAGCGAGACTTGGGCTTGTTCCTGCCTGAAATCCGCTTGACGCAACTTGCTCCTGAGAGTGCCCCAATCCCACAGCGGCACAGTCAGTGTAGCCGAAATATAATAGCCCAGCGTCGGTGTGGCACCGGCCTCAGGAAGGGCTGAGTATACGCAATGAGTCGCCACGCAGTTCGATTCCATGCCCCAGACCGGATCGAGAGAAATTGCTGGCAGAAACGCAGCCCTGGCACTTTTTACGTCGACGTTGGCTTGGCGCAGACTCTCTGTCGCGACTCGAATATCCGGATTCATTTTGCCAGCCATCTCTTGGGTCTCGCCGAACGTCGGCAACGGGCGGGGTGAATCCAAGTCGTCTACCGCCGTGAAGTTCTCGTCGAGCGTCGGAAAGACTAAAACCGAAAGGTCTAGCCGGGCATTTTCCATGGCGAGATTCGCGTCTGAGTAAGCGGCTTGCTGCTGTTGATACTGAATCTGCGCCCTGACCACGTCCGCGTGCGCCGCCTGGCCCGCCCGCTCCGACTCTTCGGTGATCTGCAGGAACCGGCCGGCTTGATCCAGCGCTTCCTGCGCCGTCGCATATTTGCGTTGTGCGACGACCAATGCATAGAAGGCCTTGGTCACCGTAACCGTCAAACCTCTGAGGGCTATTTCTGCCCTTGCAGCCGAAATGGCTTCTGCTGCCTGAGCCTTCTTGTAGTCGTAACCTCCAAGAACATTGGCTGTAAGGTCCTGATGCACGGTGGCCCATTCACGGTAGACATGAATACCATCGTTGGTCACAAATCGGCCGTTCGGAGTAATGCCGTTGCCCTGCGTACCCAAGTATTCGCTTCGGAACCCAAGTTGCGGCAACCGCGCGTTCCTAGTCTGCAGGCGATCTTCCCGCGCCGATCTCTGGTCGGTCAGAGCCGATAAATATTCCGCGTTGTATCTCTGCGCGCGTTGTAGCGCATCCGCAAGGGTAATAGCCGCGGGAGGGCCCGTCTCTTCCGCTGGTTTGGGCGGATAGACCAGTTGTATCGGCGGCTGAGCCGTGCTCGGAGCAGGCTGCTGAGCCGGCTGAGTTTGCGCTTTCAGCATCGGCGCTCCCGTGAAGATCAGAAAAAGTGCTGCTAAGACTGGCGCAGGGGCATGAAAATGAGTCCTGCCCCGCGCTCGCACGGCAATCACCGTCCCACTCACCAATTTCTCACGCGCAGCAGTCACCTTGCGTTGTCCTCCCTCTGAATTTGCTTGGGTATTCGTTGCATCAGGTGAATCGCAGGAATTTTGCCTGTGCCGGGAACAAAGAGTACTCAGCCTCTAGATGAATGCCCGACAGTGTCCGTTTCGCCATACCATCCGCAGCCTTGGTTCAGAAGCTGCCTTCTACACGGCACTCGCAGCCTCCTCCGAAATTCGGGAAGATAATCCGCTTTAGATTAAGGTGACCTTAAGATTTCGCGCCCTGTGTTGAGGCGCCCCGCCCGGCACAGGGACCGAACGGGGCGTCATTTACCGGGGTCTCAATGGGCTTACTGTATAAAGCGGGATATTAAGCAGAGCTTAAGACGAACTGAAATTCACCTTAACCCGGGCCGCGCTAAGCGGCCCCATCTGCGCTGCCAACCGGGAGTTCCACTCTCACTTCGGTACCTCGGCCGTTGCCGCTGAAGGCTTGAATTTGTCCGCCGTAGGCCGCCACCATGGCGTTACAGATCGCCAGTCCCAGTCCGAATCCGCCCGTCGAGCGAGAACGCGACGGATCACCCCGGTAGAAGCGCTGAAAAATGTGCGGTAACTGTTCCTCGGGGATGCCCGGTCCCGAATCTTGAACCGATACGCGGGCCGTACCCTCTCCGTTCCGTTCGACGCGAATAGCCACTTTTGATCCCGCTGGACTGTACTGCACCGCGTTTTCCAGCAGGTTAACCCAGATTACCTCCAGATCCTCGGGATCCGCCTGCAGGTGAACCTCTTGCGGAGCAACTAATTCGATCCGAATGTTCCGCGCATGCGCCAGGGCCTGGATGCGCGCCATTGCTGCCTCGCAAGTGGATGTCACTTCGGTTACGCCCAGCTTGCGGTTCATACCGGTATCCACCCATTGTTCGATGCGAGCCAGCCTGAGCATACGCGCCAAGAGGTCTTCCAGGCGTCCGCAATCGTCGAGCATGCTTTCCAGACCGGCGCGATACTCCTGCTCCGGCCTCGGCCGCTGCAACAGCGTCTGGAGCGTTGATTTGACAATGGCCACTGACGTTTTCAATTCGTGCGCCGCATCGCTGGTGAAATCTCGTTGCTGGCGGAAGGATTCCCGCAGCCGCTCCAGCACGGTCTCAATTGCCGTAGTCAGAGGAGCCAGTTCCCGCGCACTCGAGGCTTCGGGAGGCGGCCGAAACTCCCAATTCAGCACCGATATCGCGCCTGCCTGTGTGGCGAATTCTCGCAATGGCGAAAGGCCACGGCGCACCGCCCAGGCCGCCACTGCGCTGACGATGAAAAGCAAAAGTAAACTCACACCGGCTACGGAAACGGCCAGCTCTTCAAGCTGCTCGCGCATGGCCACACGCGATGATGCGTAAATCACAGTTACGCGTTGTGGCACGCTGATGTTTTCTTCGCGATCGAGTACCGGCACATCGCGCAGAACGATGGCCCGATATGGAAAACCGTTCAGCAGGAAATTGCCGAACGTCTTGCCGTCCTCCAACTCCACCGGAAGGGGTGAGGCAGAGCGGGCCAGCAATTCGCCGTTGCTTCTCCGGATCTCAAAAAGATCCGGATGCCTCCGATTCGTGGCGGCCGGCATGAGTGAAGGATCAAAGATCAGGTTGGAAACGTCTTCATCCGAATATCGAACGGCAGCCAGGGTGTTCGCGGCCCAGCCATTCAGGGCAGCGTCGAAGCCGCGGTCCAATTCCCTGCGGGCGTAGAGTACCGCAACGGTAGTCAGCGCGGCCGTGAGTACAAGTTGACACACAATAACTCTGGCTATGATCCGGCCCGCCAGAGAAAACGATTTCACCGCGGGTTTGGCCCCGGCGCGCTCAGCGAGGAGCGGCTGCTGGGCTTTTTTCTCCGCCCCGGGGAGCGGCAGAGCCGCTTCAGTTTGAGGCCAACTTCCCGACGCCACCGAATCCTCCCTTTCTTAGCGCGACGACTGTCTTACGCGCGTTCACGCTCCGGCCGTAGAACATAACCGTGGCCCCGCACGGTATGAATCAGCTTTACAGGATAATCACTATCGATCTTGCGCCGCAGGCCGGAGATGTAGACCTCGATCACATTGCTGAATTTTTCCCAGTTGTAATCGTAAAGATGCTCGAGCAATTCGCTCTTGGAGATCACCGCTCGTTGCCGGTGCGCCAGATATTCCAAAACGCGGTATTCCATCGGCACAAGCGCGATCTCCTTCTGCCCGCGCCGTACCGTCCGCTCAATCGTATTCAACTGGAGATCGGCCACGGAAATGACCGGAGATCGTTGCCCTTTCCCGCGGCGCACCAATGCTTTGGCTCGCGCCAAAAATTCTCCGAGATCAAATGGCTTCGAAACGTAATCATCGGCGCCTGCATTGAGCAGGCGCACCACGTTTTCCTTTTCGTCGCGCGCCGTCAGCACCAGAACCGGGGTCGAATGGCCCTTCTTTCGATATTGCGTCAGCACGCTTTGTCCATCTAACTTCGGCAGCATGAGGTCGAGCACCATAAGGTCGTAGGCATTCGACTCCGCCAAATACAAGCCCTCTTCGCCGTCGCCCGCTATGTCCACTGCATAGCCCGCGCTTTCCCGCAGCGCGCGGGCCACGTTTTCTGCAAGCCTTTTCTCGTCCTCAACCACCAATACCCGCAAAGCGCCTCCACAGCCGGCCAGAAAGCCTGTCTGGGTTACAAGCGCGGTGTGCGCCGGCCCACGCGAGCGAGGCCAGCCAAAGCCGCGGAATCGACCGTCTGGCAGCACTCATCAGCAAACCTACTTCTTGGCCGTTACAGGCGCGGAAACTTCAAAGGCTCGCTCCGGACTGAAGACCACAACCCCCTTCAGAACTGAAATCGGTTTCGCCAGTTGGTCCGACTTTTTGAGCTTGAGCTGCAGGCCCCGCGCCGTTGCGGTGATGATCTGGGGAGCGGCATTATCGATCTGGTCCTCTTCCAGCGGAAAGAATGTGGCCTTGCTCTCGCTGGTTCCTGTATCGATCGAAAGCAGGAAAAAACCGCCGGCATCGCCGGCCTGCGCCTTCCAACCGGGCGGCAAGAGTTTCGGCGAATTGGCAAAGGTTGTCTGAAATAGCTGCAGATCCGCGGCGCCGCTCGCCCCATTTTTAGATGGAATCGTCAGACTCGCTTGCCCCTTCGCGGGTATGCAAACTTCACGGCAAATCAAGTAGCGGATATCAGCCGATAAAGTCACTGCATTGCCCGCTCTATAATCGGCAGGCGCTTGCATGCGCACCGGCAACAACACCCTGCCCTCGTAACCGTAATCAATGACAATGCCGGTTCCCAGCCGCACGGGAGTAGGCCAACGAATCTCCTTCGCCTGAAAACCAGCCGGGAGTTGCCACTGAAATTTCGGAGGCTCTCCGGAATCCCCCGGATTTACCCAGTAGATGTGCCAACCCCTTTCGAGATCAAAAAGCACGCCTACCCACGAACTCTTTCCAGCCTGAAAGGAATTCGTCTCCGAAATAAGACTTATCTTGGCATGAGAAGCGGTAAACGATTGCGCCGCGGCAATGCCGGCAAAACAAGATGCTGCCATGCCGCAAACCACGGCGATTGAAAAACGTCTCAAGAAGTTCGCCATGTGAGTGATCCTTCCCGAAAACTAAAACCCAGCGGAAGACTGGCCCGCGCTTCCGCGATTTTCCGTAAGCAGCCGCTGCACAACGCCGCGAACTTCCGTCTTCAGCCTCAAATATTCCTGGCCCGTGGCCTGGCTTGCAAATCCCGCGTGCACACTCCGTACGCGGCCGTCTCGGCCCAGGAAAATTGTGGTTGGGTAAGCGCCAAAATTCACCAGTTCCGGCAACTTCTGATTGATGTTATCCACGGTCCCAGCCAAAAGCATGGTGTACGGTATCCCGAAGCGCTTCACAAAAGTCTGGATGTGCCGCCGCGCCAAGGCCGGGTCGTCATCGGCTTCAAACATCAATCCAACGATTTCCAACCCCCGCGGTTGAAATTCCTTGTACAAATCGACCAGGAAAGGAGCTTCATCCTGGCAATTCGGGCACCAACTGCCCCCGATCGCCAAAAGCACTACCTTACCCTTGAATCGCGCGTCGGTATTCGACACGATCTTTCCTTGCATATCCGGAAAGCTGAATTGGAACGGAACGGTTGGGTCTTTGACGCTCGTGTAGCGGGTAGGATCAGGTGGGTCTGGAACGCCTTTGGCTCGCGCTTCGCTCTTGCGCACGGCCACATAGTCCGCACTGCGATTCAGCGCGATACTCAGCGTGCCATCCTTGTTGACTCTGGCCTCAAAAAGAAGCGGCCCTTGCCCGGCAAAATGGCTTAAAACGAGCTGACCGTTTTGCCAGCGGCCAGTTAAGAAGCCCGTATCGCCATCCACGCGCAGAATCGAACCGGAAACTTCGGCCCCCGACTGGCGCAAAAATAAATTCCAGGTTCGCCGGTCGCTGTCGGTCTTAATTTCCTCGGGCAGGCGCCGCATTTCCCAATTGCCCGCCACCTGCGGCGCCGAAGCGGTCTCAGCAGGAGCGGGCGTGAAGCGTTTGGCACGGATCAGAAGCGGCTGCGCGCCGGGGCGGTTCACGCGATACGTGCCAAAGAATTGATCACCGACGAAGGTAACGTCGAGCGTCGTATCCAGATAGTCGTAATTCAGCTCCAAGCGATTATTCGCAAAGCTTCCCGAACTCGACGCAATTTTGCGGTCGCCCTCGAAAAAGAAACCTTGCACTTGCGTACCGCTCTGAGCGATCTCAAACCGAAAAGGAATTTCCAACTGATTGGCTACAATCCTTGCATCCCATAAACCGGAAATACCGGACTGGGCTCCCGCAGGCATAGCCGAGACCAACCACGCCATGAGAACAGCAAAACACAGGGGGAGAATCCTTCTCACAATGAAGAAATTATATCACCGAGTAAACGCTGAAACGCTGGGAACCCGTGGAGGAGGAAACAGCTTCGCAATTTCACGCTTTGCTTATCATTCCGAGCATCGATGCAGATCAGAGCATCAGTGCGGGAACCCTCGGGGATTCGCGCGCCAGCCTGGCCGAATTAGTGCGTCATCGGATAGATGATGTAGTTGATGCCCATCCGATAAGCAAACGAGGAAAAGCGTTCGGGATAACGCGGATCATCGGCGTGTTCCCAGGCGTCGCCGATATGCATATTGAAGCAGATGGCGACCATGATGCGGCCATTTTCGTCGCGGATCGCCTTCCATTCGGGATAGATGCCATCATTCTCATAGGTGCGGCCGGTGTAAATGTATTGGTATCCGGGCACCTGCGGCCGCTCGTCCAGATCGTAAAGAACATGGAAAATTTCGTCTTTGTTCGTCAAATCCTCGATCGGACGATCGGGAATGACCTTGCGCATTCCAACCATGAAACTCGCCCAAGCCGCCGCGCCGTGAAAGCTATCCACGATCAGGAAGCCGCCGCGCTGCAGATATTCACGCATGCGCTTGGCTTGCTGATCGTTGAAATCCCAGTCGGCCACGTTGACGGCATACATCCAGGGCCAGTTAAAAATCTCGTCGCTGTCCGGGTCCAGAACTTCCTGAAATGGCCGCGCATCAATGCGAGTCAGGCGCAAAACGCCCTGAACGAATTGGCGATCCGCGCGTGGATAATCTTCCGACCAGCCGCCGTTGCGGAAATATCCGAAGCCGCCGAACCCGCCATAGCTGGCCATGCGCGTGGGATAGCGAAGGCGAGCAAACGCGAACTCGTCTTTTTGATTTTCGTTTACATTTTCACGATAGCCGCGGTAGCCGTATCCGTAACCACCGCCATAGTAGCCCTGTTGCAGCGCGAGCAATGTGCCGGCGGCACCGAGGAACAAGGACAAGGCCAAACCGCGAGCCAGCAACTTCGTCATGGCAGGTTCTCCGCAGAATAGCAAAATGCGGCGTCTTTTCTCAAGCATTCATGCGCCGAGCCAATACCACCGCAGGGTCGCAAAGGCTATCGATTCGATGCAAGACTCACGAGTAACGGAACAACGCCTTAAAGCCAAAATCCATGTGCATCTGATTGTGACAATGGAATAGCGTGAGGCCGGGCTGATCGGCCATCAGGTCAACCGCCACGCGTCCAAAGCTGGGCACGACGACGGTGTCTTTCATAACGCCGCCGGTCGGTTTTCCGTTCACTTCCACGATTTCGAAAAGATGGCGGTGGATGTGTAGCGGGTGGTCGTCATCGGTTCGATTGCGGAAGAAAATGCGATATTTCGAGCCGGGCTTCAGCACGAATTCGTCCTCGTGTGGAAATTCCTTGCTGTTGATCGTCCAGTGATTGAATCCATGCACGCCGCCGGGGACTTTCTCGAAGATCATGTCAATTGTTTCCGGCGGCGCGGCGGGAGCGGCGGGCTTGCCGAAAACCGTGTAGTCCCATACGCGATTGGTCGGCCGCAGAAACTGGGGCTGACCTTTCTGGTTCTCGTACTCCACGATAATTCCCAGTCCGGCATTGCGATCGGCGTCCGCGGTCGCTCCTAGCGCCCACACGCCTGGGCGGTTCATATCCACGAAGCAATCGACGCGTTCGCCCGGACCCATGGCGATGACGTCCACGGCTTGCGGGTTCGGCACCGGATTGCCGTCCAGCGCGAAGACCTGGAACTTATGCCCCGTCATGGCGATTTTGCGGTTCGAGGTGGCGCAAGCGTTCAGGAAGTGAAACAGGACGCGCTGGCCTTGTTTGACCTGGATCGGCGGGCCGCCACCCATCAACTTGTCATTGATTGACACAATGCGGTAAACGGCCTCATAGCCATTCGCGCCGCGAGGCATGTGATCTGGCTTTTCCGGTTTCGGCGCATTGGGATCTTCGTCTTCGTCGTCCTCATCTTCATTGGCGAGAAACGGCTCCCAGTCGCGGAGAGCGAGGAAAAATTCCTGATCATATTTGCCCGGATCTTTTCCGCTATCGATATAGAAAAATCCGTACTGCCCTGTGTAGGTGCCGCGATGCAAATCGGCTCCGGCCATCGTGTGCGTATGATACCAGCGCGAGCCCGCCGGTCCGGGCGTGAATTGATAGCGGGCACGGCCATGCGAGGGAATCGTGGGCGTGCCTTCTTCTTCCGCGCCGTCAACTTCGGAAGGAATCAACTGACCGTGCCAGTGAACGAGTTCGGGAACATCTGTATCGTTCAGGACGTCTATGGTGACTGGCTTGCCTTCGCGAACGCGAATCAGCGGCCCGGGCGAAGTTCCGTTGTAACCGACGGTACTGAGAGAGCGGTAAGGCGCGAGCTCGACCAGGGCCGTTCCGATTTTCAGCGTGAAATCGGCCGGCCCTTGTGGCGCGCCCGAATTGCGATTTTGAGGCTGCGGCATTCCCGGCATCTGTTGGGCGGGCAGTAACCGGCCCATTCCGAGGCCGCCAGCGAGCGCGCCGCCTATTTTGATGAAATTCCGTCGGTCCATTTTTCCTCTCTTCCCTGCAGCCGAATTCAGTGGCTCAGCAGATTCGGCGTGCTCGCGTGATCCAAAACCACTTTTGCCGCTTACCTGCGCAATAAAATATTTACCGCATCATCCGTAGGCCAGCGCTTTTTCTGTTTGAAAGGTCTCTTTTACCGTCTGGAAGCCGTTATTCGTCGTAAGGGCCTCTTCCCGATATTTGCCCAGAGCAACGAGCACGGGAGTATCCTGAGCCGAAAAGAGAATGGCGCGTTCGCTCTTCGATTCGTTTAGATGCTCGTGATAGGTCCAGCTGGGGATCACGAAAATATCACCCTGCTCCCAATCGAACCGAATGCCAGCGATGATCGTGGCTCCGCGACCTTCAACCACGTGATACACGGCGCTATTCACCTGGCGATGCGCCTTGGTGTGCACGCCGGGCCGGATCATCTGAACCCAGCAGGTCATGGTGTCCATCACGGGACGGCCGGTATGAGGATTGATGTATTCCAGGGCAACGTCATCGAATGGGCTCGCCGCGACCTTGGCGAGATTATTCAGGGCGTGTTCAGTGACCTGCCACTTGTAAACAGAAAGCGGGGAATATCGCGGAACCGGCGGTTCCCAGGCGGGCCGCAACTGGCCGATGCCATATTTCAGGACGGATTCGTCCACAACCGCGGTGACTTGCTGTACATCCTTTGTGGAAGCCTCAAAAAACGGCGCATCAAGATAGTTATTCAGCGGTACATCAAGGGCATCCATCCAGACCGCGGGCTGGTCACCTTCACTGCCATGATCGTGCCAATGCCACGGCGGATTGATTGCGAAATCGCCGCGCTGAAGATAGATCTTGTCGCCCTGAACTGTGGTGTAGGCTCCCTGCCCATCGATCATGAAGCGAATAGCCTGCGCGGTGTGGCGATGCGCTGGCGCCACTTCCCTGCCATTCAGCCACTGCACGGCGGCCCATAGCGTATTCGTCGCGTAGGGAGCTCCGCCCAAGCCTGGGTTCGCCAAGCCCATCGCCCGGCGGTCGCCGCCTCGATCGAGAGTAACCAATTCACCGGCGCGGCGCGCCAGCTTTGAGAGCTGCGACCATTTCCAAAGCCAGGGAATTGTTTTGGGCTGCGGCTGTGAGGGATTAACACTTCGCTCCGCAAGCCACAAAGGTTTGACGTGGCACTGTTCCATCTCGCTGTAGAGCTTTTGAAACTCAGGCTCGGGCACGGATCAACCTCCCGAAAAGCTGTCGCTTGAGGACAAGCGGAGCAGGATGCAGTGCGGTCAAATTCTATATCACCGTTTGCCTTGCTGCCATCCTGAACCATTGCGCCATCGTTTGAACGTGCTTGCGTCGGCCAATTGCCCGCGCGGCGCGCAGAATTTGAGGCGGGGTTTCTGCGCGACCAAGTTCGTGTACTATCCGATGCATGCGAATCTGCTTATTCGACGAAAATCGTCTCGGCGTGGTCAAAAACGAAACGGTGCGCGACGTTACTTCAGCACTCGAAAAACTGCCCAGCCGTCGGTATCCGTTCCCCCAAGGGGACGCGCTTATCGGGGCCCTGCCGTCGCTTCGCGACGCGATCAACGCAACCGCACAGACTTCTTCCGAGAAAAAGCTTTCGGAAGTCCGCCTGCTCAGCCCCGTGGCCAATCCCAGCAAAGTGATGGGCGCGCCGGTGAATTACCAAAAACACTTGAACGAAGTCACAAGCGACCCGAACCTCCACCACCAGAACAAAGCGCACATGCAGGCGATCCATCAATCCGGCTTCTTTCTGAAAGCCAACAGCTCGATTGTCGGCCCATCGGAAGGTGTGGCCATTCGTCACACCGACCGGCGCACCGACGAGGAGGTTGAACTCGCTCTCGTCATCGGCCGGCGCGCGCAAAACGTGCCCGCGGCCGAGGCGCTTGATTACCTAGCCGGATATTGCATCGGGCTCGATATTTCCATCCGCGGCCCTGAAGAGCGCAGCCTGCGTAAATCCGTGGACACTTATACTGTGCTCGGTCCGTGGCTCGTCACCGCCGATGAATTACGCGATCCGTCGCGCCTCGACCTGCAGATCACCGTCAACGGCGAGCTTCGGCAGAAAGCCAATACTCGCGATCTCATCCTGGGCATTCCCGAACTGATCGAATTTGCGTCTTCGTTTTATACGCTGATGCCCGGCGATGTTCTGCTGACGGGCACGCCCGAGGGAGTCGGGCCGATTCATCCCGGCGACATCATGCGAGCGACGATTCAAGGCATCGGGGAGATGACCGTCCACGTCCGCGCGGCATCGTAGCTGCGCGGCACCCTTCCTACCCCGCTTTTTGCACAAGCACTTCATTCCAAACGAGTTATTTTCTATTTTTGAACAACGATATGACTCCGTGGAAGTTATCCGCTGCTGCGAAATTGTTCGAATAGGGTGGCAGGTTCGCGAATGAGCAACAGATCGCATCTGGACGCCGTTCCGTTACCGGGCCCAGCTTCTCGGGGGGTGAGGGTGGTGCCGGAGAAAGGAGTCGAACCAAGCTTCTCCGCTAGAAATACCTATAGCGCCATAGTACCAGTACGCCTGCCTGTCAGCGATTCGCGCTCCAGGCACGAACCTGTGTATGATTTGAGCTTCAGTCAATTTTTCCCCGCGGAGATCCTCAGATGGCCGCAACGACGCACGCCACATTAGAATTCCCAGCGCGGAGCGGATCAATGGTACCGCGATTATGGCTCAGTTCTTGGCTTTCACGAACCCGGCTGGAATCTCAAACAAGGTTCGGTCAAAGGGGAGCATCGGTGGTGGAGGATTAGGTCTTCGGTGTTCCTCCCAGGGGACTACGGTGCTCGTTATTTTTGCTGAACTTGCCCAAGGCTTGTATGGCTTTTCTGTGTAGGTTTTGGACTTCAGGTCGAGAATAAGAAGTTTATTTTGTTTCTGGTTGCCGATGATGACCTTGCGTTCCTGGAGATATTCGAGTCGGTACAAATCTTCACTACTAAACAGCCGAATGCGTGAATCTTCCGCCTTCACCATCTGCCGTGTAGGCTTCTCTTGAGCAAAGCACTGGGAGACGCGAGCGAAGCACCGGGAGACAAATATGAACAAACTCGCAAGGCTGAAATCTCTTCTGCTGATCGTCATGTTCGTCTCCCGGCGATCATATCAAATCAAGGATACACGTACCCGGCGATGCCTTCATAGGTCCAGCCGTAGAGGATGCAATTATTATAAATCTCATCCCATGACGTAGACCAGAAGTGCGTACCGTTACCGGGGCTGTCGTATACCCGGTAGAGCGGAACGGTGCCAGGGTCCTGTTGAGTGTCGATGTAGCCGATATATCCGGCTCCCTGGGGACTCCAAAGGATTCCACCCCAAGGGATATATTTCCAGCTTCCGCTGTTGATTAGAGTAGAAGCCTCACTCTTCCAAGCTGTGTAGAAGTTTTCGCCACTGTTGTAGCTGTATAGAGCGTAAAACGGAACCCACGACGGCCCAGGCGGTGTGCCCTCAGCCAGATGAAAAGCCACTTCTTCAACGTTGTATCCCCAATAGGCTTGAACATAATCGGGGTTTGTTGGTGTGACCATGTAGACGTGTTCGCCCCCGCTGCTGGGAACTCCTGGTCTTAGATAGCCATACATACGATAGATGCTCCCGTTTGTACGCATGTCCACTTTGAACGCCGCTTCTGGGTTCCCGTACCGATCGTTAACAATCACCGTGCTCTCCCCGAACGGAAACGCATTCTGCATCGTGGTGGCAGCGAGTACACCCGTGGTGCTGTCAGTCCAATCCCAATTCAGGGAAGACAGATAGTTTCCATAGTTGTCGTAAACGTCCAAGTAGCCGCTCGGATCGAATCCGTTCGGTGGAGTCACAGCCAATTGGGTTGGAGCATCGATAGCTTCTTGCCACGGACCTTGTTGAATCGCTGATGGGATGCCCGCGATGAATTGACCAAACGATCCAACTTGCGCCTCGCAAGTGATATCAACTTCATCACCGGCATTAACCCACTCATTAACAATGGGAGGGGCAATGTTATCGCAAATCATTTGAACGCCCCACATCTTTGCAACCACAGACCCCGCTGAGCTAACCCAGACCATTTCCCACTCAGCGGGTGTTACGGCGTTTGGTAGGCTTGCACTGCCCAAGAAGGGCGCTTGGCCAAATCCCGAAGTGTGAACATCAAAACTCCGTTGATATCCGGTTTCTTCGTATCCATCCTCGATAACACTTCCTCTGACCTCAACATTATCGGCGCGTACCGGCCCTAGCAGTCCTGCACCGTTCGCGGCAATTTCTACTTGTGTTGCAAGCGTAAAGCCTTCCGGCTCAACGGAACTAGGGCCGGCAGCATACACGGCACATGGAAAAGTTTCACTGTCGCTACTTCCGTTTGTAGTCCCAGTGCCAACAAAATTGGTTCCATTGCTGTAGTAATCACACAGGTCGCAGCCCGTCAGAAACGAAACGGCCAGGACGACGTAAACCAATGCCCCGAGTTTTAACCATGCTCTCATGTTCTTCTCCTCTCCTTGGCTCAGTTGAGGCCAAATAAGTTTGTAGCCTGACCCAAAAGCGTGAGCCCATCCGATTGGCTCAGCTTCTTGAATCCGCCACGAATCGACTCCTGCAATGCAATTCGTTGCTGGGCGGAAGTAAGGAACGGATTGCCTTTATCCTTGTAGGCATCGTTGTTGAGTTTCTGGAAGAGCAGCATCGATAGCAGATGAATCCCCTGGAGAGGAGATAGGGCACCATCTGACTTGATAAAGTGCGGCTCCTGGGTTGCGAGTTGCCATCGTAAAAATGTCAGTTGGCCAGAATCGGTTTGGGTTTGCGACCCCAATGCTTGGGCAACCTGGTTGTATAAGCCCGCCAACTGGTCGATGGTGATTCCGGCTGAAGTGCCATTCTGGAAATTACGTTCGGCAGCGACGATTTTTCCTTCGTATGCTTGCCGAAGTGGTGTCGTAATAGGCAGGCCGTAAAGCATCGAAGTCTTAAAGACGGCGTCAGCTACCCTCATCATTTCCGGGTCTGAGCCGGTCTTGTTGGCCACAGCCGCATCCTCGACTGGCCAAAGAGACTGGGCTCCACGGACTAATAAATGAGCCTCAGAATCCGACGAGCCTTGAGTCTGAGATTGTGCTGAGGGAGCCACCTGGGCGAGCGCCGGGGACGTGAACAAGATCGCCAAAGCGCTCACGATAAACGAGAACTTGAGTGTTCGCATGTGCGTCTCCTTTCGAATGAAATGGTCTTGGGGGTACGTCTGGCGTACCTCTGGGAGTCGAACGGACTACAAAGAAGTCTGTACGCGGGCGGGAAACTACGAGGTCATCCGCGACGTGTCAAGGTGATGTGACAGAATGCGACACAAAAGTGACAGAATTACGAGGCTTCGAGGGATTTCAGAAGGCGTTCGTTGCGTACTACAACCTTGATAAAACGCGGATTGATTTCGTGGGCCTCAATCAGGGAATGTAGGCATACCAATCTGTGACCGGTACTCAAGTCAACCCAATGGATCGATCCTTGGTTCATCCAGCGGTAGATGGTTTGTCTCCTGACGCTCGCCAGCGAGCATGCGAAGTGGACGGGTAAAAACATTTGGTGCCTTTGACATTGCTTGCAGAGACGCCTGGAACAGCACAAGGAAGCCATGACCCCCTCCCGGAGCACTCGATTTGACCTTCTTACTCTCTCGTCAATAACAATGTCAATAGAACTCCAAAAGATTACAGGCTCGCAACAGTTCGAACACAATTCGGTTACTGACGTTAACCTGTTATGCCTCTAGCTGTGTGGCCAACAGTTGTCGGTGGACTAGGCGAAAGGCTACCACCACACTCGCCGGAATGCAATCTGACAGGATGCTGCATGCGCTATCGAAGCGAATCCAAGACCTGCGGCGCGCACGGGGCATTAGCCAGGAGGAATTGGCACATCGCTCCGGGCTCAGCCGCACGGGAATGGGGTTTCTTGAGACCGGACAGCGCTGGCCGCGGCTGGACACGCTGGTCAAGATCGCGGACGGACTCAACATCACTGTCGATGAGCTATTAAAGGGCGTTCACAAGCCTGCCTCCAAACGCCGCACGTAACCTGTCGCCGATCATCATCCGATCATCTCCCAGATTTGTTGCCGTTACAAACCCGCCTTACCACAGCGGTGAAGTAAAAGTCCGGCGCACCGCCTCAAGCATCGCCGGAGAGTTCATCGCCCCCATGTGGCCGACGCTCGGAACGATTTCAATGTCGATATCCGGCTTCACGGGCTTGAGAAGAGGTGCGTATCCTTCGGCGTAAAACTGCTCGTCAGTGCCGCGCACGCCGTTTTGAATCGCGGCAGCATTCGTAGGCTGAACAGCGCAAAGAATGGGGATGCTCAAGCAGCAACGCTGATGTTTCTGGTGTTCAGCGGCGAGATCAAAGCGACCGATCCAGTCTGGCCGGATCGTAGTAGACCGAGAGTTGGTTGATCCTGCGCAAGGCTGGCGTCCGGTACTATGGACGGCGCCAGCTTTGCTTTGGAGAATCAAGGATGCTGATCTCAGTGCAATCCATCGCCTCGAATGAGACCGTCTGGCTGATCTTTGCAATTCTCTGGTTCTTGCGAGTTGGCTGGGCGGTAGCCGGGCGCAAGGCATCCCTCCGGCGCCATCTTGCTACGGCGATCCTCATGGCGTCCTCATTGCTCTTGATCGCGATGATCGTCAAGGAGACGAATAGGCGAGTGGGCGGGCATTATGCTCCAGCGGATGACACGGCTCCGGCGCGGCCTTATGTGAATTACAGAAATGGCATCGAGGAGGGTTGAACTGGATACAGTGGATACAGTGCCGGAGCCAAATTTTGAACCCGGTTTTTTAACTGTATCCAGTGTATCCAATGCGGCCCAAAAACGGTCATTTTTGCTTCATTCGGCTGCAACAGGTTGCAGAGTCGAACGTGAAAAACCCCTGTAAAATCAGCAAAATCGCGCTATTTCCCAAAAAAATTGAAAAAAGGACTTGCCGGAGAAAGGAGTCGAACCTTCACGGGCTTGCGCCCAGCGGATTTTGAGTCCGCCGCGTCTGCCATTCCGCCACTCCGGCGCGCTGCATGAAAATCTATCCGATTCGAGGTGTTTGCTGCAAGGCTGCGACCGGGGTTCGGATGTTTTCGTACGTCTACGGACGGAAAAGCAGATCCCTCGTTGTTTGCCCTCATGAGGACATGAGGGCAAAGTGCCTCGGGATGACAAGCTGTTTGGGGGCACGGAGAAGAGCACAGCGAGAGACGCCCCTACCGCAAGCCATGCGACTTCTTTGAAGCGCAAGCGACGCTCGCGCCGAGAGGCACCGGGTTTGTTCGCCCGCATACAGGCGAACTGCCTCGGGATGACAATTTATTATGCGGCTCGGAAAGGGCAGGCGGCGTGGAACGTTCCATACCAGAGTTCTTGCGTGGAATGAGAAAGGGGGACCAGGCGGTCCCCCTTTGGTAATGCTTGGGTTTGGCGTCGCGACGTGTAATCAGCGTCGCCGACGTACCGTGCCGCGTGAGCGGCGCGAGTTTTGTACCCCTACTGCTGCTCCCGAGTTTTGTTCTAAGCCCGGTGGAGTGATCCTCCTTTCCGTGGCTTTCGAACCTTACAACTCCTGTGTACTGCGGGATTGAAAATAAGGCTGTGACGTAGAACACGGCTCGATGTGATCGAAAAACGCGGGATGCTGCGATTCGAAGAGCAGATCTCGGGCCCTATCCCAATGCATATTGAAGGCAAAAGCAGATCCCTCGTGATTGGCCCACATGGGAACATGCGCGCCAACTGCCTCGGGATGACGAGCTTTGTGGCGGGCGCAACAGTTATGCGGAAGATCGGCGACGGTTTTGCGCCATCGCAGCCGCCGCAGGATCAGCGCCGATCGGGCCATGCATTTTTTGCTGAACGCGTCACATCGAGACACGAAAAAGCAATATCTCGCCACATCCCAATGGGTGGAAACCCGGCAGGAGTTGCGGGAGCCGCATTCAAGGCCCGCCTTGAGCGGGCGCCCTCGGCGCCAAATGAGCAGCAGATTTTCAAGTCCGAAATAGGGCCGGGTGCGGGATGACGCGAATGAACCGGCGCCTTCACTGAACGCGGACAGTGACTTGCGCAGACTTGATGTGGCCGGCGGCGTCTTCGGCGGTGAGCGTGTACTCGGTCGTTTTCGTGGGCGAAACCTGGACGCAATGGATGAACGCCGGCCAAACGGGCTGCGATTGCGGTTCGAGCTTCACCGATTGTGCATTGGAGACACTGTAGCAGAGATCGGCGGTCTGGCCCGATTCGATGCGATTCGGGTCCGCATAGAATTTAAGAATGTCGAAGCGGTTTCCGCCCATCTCCTGATAAACGCGCTCGGCATCGGATTTCTCTTTCGCGGCTGCTGCCGCGGCTGCTTTAGCGTTAATGGCCTCGTTTTGCTGCCAGCGGGCGTAAAAAACCCAGCCTACGTAGCCGGCGGCAATGACAAAAACCACAGTGGAGACAAGAAGATAAATGCGAATACCGCTGCGGGGCTCCGGAGGCGCCGGATCATTGAACATGTTCACTTCGCTATGTCAAAGGCAAAAGCAGACCCCTCGTTGTTTGCCCGCATCAGGATGCGGCCAACCTGCTTCGGGATGACGATCGTATTTGCGGAGCGGAAAGCATCGCCGCCAGCCACGAGCTAAAATCGAACGCTCGAGAGCATGCGGTCGAAAGCCGGTTTCAGCCGGTCAAAGTTGGCCTGCGGGGCAACGAACACAAAGAAAATGGCGTTTCCGCCGCGAGGCACCGCGACCAGCCAGTCGCGCTCCGGCTGGGGTTTGCCGTCGGATCCCGGCATAGGCGAAACGGTCGTAAGCTGAAGACTGCCTGCCCGCATCCCGGCGACAGTAATCGAATCCACGTTCCCGTTCTGCTTCATATTCGCATCGCCGCTTTCCAGACTCTGGGCGATCTCTGTGGTCACCTGTTCAGGGTTGTTATCTGATCCCGACAATTTTGCAGACTGAATCACCACGCCATATGCGATGGCGCCGCTTGCCACGCCGGCGGAGGGTGCGATCGTCACCGAACTTTGCTGGCCGGAAATCACCTGCCAATTGTCCGGGTAATCGAGAGTCACACCGCCAACGTTCGTGTTCTTGAATTTCGAACTCGGCTGGACGGCGGAAATGGGAGCAGCGGGCACGGTGATCGCCGGGGCAGCGTTTCCATTGGCGGGAGCGCCCGCGAGTACGGCTCCGTTTTTCGCATTTTCCGCCTTCCATCGGCCGCTCTTAGCGCCGGAGGCAATTTCCTGCGCGGTATAAGCATGTACCGCCATAGCGTGCTTGCGGGCTTCGGCAAACTGGGCGCTATCCGCACTGTAATTTTCGGGTGGCCAGTTTTGAACTTGCTTCTGAATGGCCTCTTGGCGATTGCCGGGGTCCGGATGGTCGCTCAAAAACTGCGGTCCATTGTTGGAGTTGGCCCCGATCTTTTTGAAAAAATCAGCGAGGGCCATGGGATTGTAGTGCGCGTGCCACAAGAGGATCGCGCCAAAAGCATCGGCCTGGGACTCGTCAGCTCGGGAGTACTTCAGCAGCAAGGCACCCGCGCCAAGCTGGACTCCAGTTCCTATCGCGGACCCGCCTACCGCTCCGGCAATGGCTCCGATGATGCCAGCGATTTCGCTTTTGCGAGCTTGCTTCGCGCCATGCTGCATATATACGTGGCCCATCTCATGGGCCATGACGCCCGCGAGCTCCGCCTCGTTATCTGCGGCAGTGATCGTGCCGACGTTTACGAACATCGGGCCGCCGGGCAACGCGAATGCGTTTACTTCTTTTTGCGCTACCACGTGGAATTGATAGGGCCAGGTGCGATCTTTGGGAATCACCGCGACCAGGCGGTTGCCGAGCGCCTGGATATATTGAGTTTCCGGACTCGAATCCGGCAGAACAGGCATTTGCTGATACACCTGGGTGGCGGCCTGCAGGCCGAGCTTTTCCTGCTGATCGCGGCTCATCGGAGCGCGGCCGGGGTCGGGGAATGGCGGCGGCGCGGTCACCGCCAGAACGGTCAGGCCGGCGGCAAAGCAAATTGCCAGACAAATAGCTGCACGACGTAGAGGCGACGATTGCTTTTTTCCGGGGTGGATTCTCATGGCTCCGACCTGAAAGAATCGGCCGTACAGCAGAGGCTGCGTGCGGCCTGAACCTACTGTGTGTGATGCGCCGCAGCGGCCGCAGGATAGATGCAATCCCGAGCTGGACAGAATATAGCGATTTGCAGCCGGAAAGGAAATGGCGCGGGAGAGAGCTCATTCCCCTTGTGAAGGGCCGCAGGGGTTTGCTACTGTTCGCGCAAGTGCGCCTGCACGGCTGAGCGGCCACTGCACATCTTACCGAGGCTCCGATATGCAATCATCAACCAAAACTGCAGGAATTACGGTTGTTCCGACCGGCGGCGCTCTAGGCGCGGAGATCCGCAACGTCGATTTGCGAACGATTGACGATCGTGATTTCGCCGTCATTGAAGGCGCTTGGCACGATCACCTGGCGCTGATCTTTCGCGGCCAAGAATTAAGCGATGAGGACCTTATCGCGTTCAGCCGAAGATTTGGCGAACTGGACTGGGCGCCGGTGCAGGAGTCGGGGCGGAGGTTCGTCGAAGGTCATCCCGAGATTTATGTCGTTTCGAACGTGGTTGAAAATGGTGTGCCCATCGGCAGCCTCGGCGCAGGTGAGGCGACTTGGCACACCGACATGTCGTATCTTGACGTGCCGCCAAAGGCCAGCATGCTCTACGCGTTGGAAGTGCCGGCGAGCGGAGGCGACACTTATTTCAATAACATGTATGCGGCGTACGAAAGCCTGCCCGAGCAGGTGAAGCGACGCATCGATGGACTTTCCATCAAGCACGATGCGACTTATAACAGCGGCGGCTATTTGCGGCAGGGAGTGATGGCAGTGGACGATCCGATGTCGTCGCCGGGCGTCTACCATCCACTCGTCTGCACGCATCCGGAAACGCTGCGACGTGTTCTTTATCTAGGACGCCGGCGCAACGCCTACCTCGGAGGTTTGCCCCTGACTGAATCAGAGGCGCTGCTCGATCAGTTGTGGTCCTATGCGACGCGGCCGGAACTTGCCTGGGGGCACAAGTGGCGGGTGGGAGACCTGGTGCTGTGGGATAACCGATGCACGATGCACCGGCGCGATAGTTTCGATAACTCGTCCCGGCGCGTCATGCACCGAACCCAGATCCGGGATAAAGTTGCACCGAAACAGTAAGCGAGAATGCATATCCAGACTCATGCGGAAAAAAACCCCGCGTCTTCGCGTGTGCTAAGCGCGCCGCGGACTGTGCTGGGACTGCTCTGTCTGCTGTATCTCACTCTGTTCGTCGTGCGCGTGGCAATCTCAGGAGTCGCGCCTCTCATCAGGACGGATCTGCGGCTCAGTAATACGGAGCTCGGTCTGGTTTTTTCGGCATTTGCCATCCCTTACGCCGTCTTTCAACTCATAGGAGGATGGATCGGAGACAAGTGGGGCGCGCGAATGGTTTTGTGCGTCTCTTGTGGCGTAGTGGCGCTGGCGACGGCGCTGACCGGGCTCGTCGGCGGATTTGGCACGCTATTCGCGGCCAGGCTAACGCTGGGGTTCGGAGAAGGGGCTACCTTCCCCACGGCCACGCGCGCGATGGCCAGCTGGATACCCGAAAACCGCTGGGGATTCGCTCAAGGAATTACCCATTCGTTTTCACGCATCGGAAACGCCATCGCGGCGCCGCTGGTGGCGTGGACGGCGGTGCTCATCACATGGCGCGGCTCGTTTGTGGCGATGGGGGTTGCCAGCACGATTTGGGTGCTTCTGTGGGGGTGGTTTTTCCGCAACGATCCGCGCGAACATCCGGCGATCACTGATACCGATTTGGCTGAACTGCCTAAGCCGAGTGGAAAAAAACGTCCGGCCATTCCCTGGCTGGAACTGGGCCGGCGGATCCTGCCAGTGACCGCGGTCGATTTTTGCTACGGCTGGATACTTTGGCTGTTTTTGAGTTGGATCCCTGGCTTCTTCTTCGAAAACTACCACCTGAATCTGCAGTCCTCCGCGATGTATTCGGCAGGCGTGCTTTCTGCGGGAATCATCGGGGATACGGCCGGCGGCATGATCAGCGATTGGTTATTGCACAAGACCGGGAGCCTGGTGGTGGCGCGGCGCACCGTCATGATTGTCGGATTCCTGGGCGCGTTCGCCTTCATGATGCCGGTGATCCTGGTGCACAACCTTACGCTCGCTGCGGTGTCGCTTTCCCTGGCATTCCTGTTTGCGGAACTCATCGTCGGCCCCATCTGGGCGGTGCCGATGGATATCGCTCCCCGATATGCAGGCACGGCGAGTGGCATGATGAATTTCGGATTTGCGTTTGCCGGAATCGTTTCGCCTTCGACATTCGGGTACCTGATCGACCATACGGGGAGCTGGGTGGTCCCCTTTGCCGCGTCGGTAGGTCTTCTAATCGTCGGTGCGCTACTCGCTTCACGGCTGCGGCCGGATATTCCATTCGAGGCGCCGGCGGGCGCGGGGACGGCGCAATAAGAACAAGCTGCCGATGCGCATCATTTTTGTTCGAAGCGCTTATCGGAAGCGCGGAAAAGGCACAAGCAGATTCCTCGCTAGCGCCCGAGGCATAAAAAGACAAAAGCGATCCCTCGTTGTTTGCCCGCATGAGGACATGTGGGCAAACCGCCTCGGGATGACGACTTTGACGATGGGTTTGGAGAGATGCCGCGTTTAGAGAAGAGATGAGATGATTTCACTTGGTCCGACTCTCGATGAACTGTTGCGTGAGTTGGAAATTATCGGCGGGCAGAACGATCAGCACGAAACAGATCGAAAGAAGAAATTTCTAAATCTCGAGCGGCCAACGGCCGAATTGATTTACATCCTCCTGCAAGCCTCTCGAAGCAAAAAAGTGCTGGAGATCGGTACTTCGAACGGTTACAGCACAATTTGGATTTCCGCCGCGCTTAGACATTTGACCGATGCAAGATTCGTAAGCATCGACATCCTGCCGGAAAAAGTTGCGCTCGCGCGCACAAACCTGGCGCGCGCCAATTTCGAACAGCGTGTGCAGTTGATCGAAGGAAACGCAACTGACGTTATCGCGCGGTTAGACGGTCCGTTCGACTGCGTATTTTTCGACGCGGACCGCGTCAGCGCGCCTGCACAATTGCGCCTGCTTCTGCCAAAGCTGGCCGACGGAGCTCTCCTGCTGGCGGACAATGCCCTGTCGCATCCGGCGGAGATCTCCGAATATAGAACGATGGTGGAGGCGCTGCCGGATTTCGTTTGGACTTTGGTGCCTGCGGGGAAAGGTCTGCATATTTCATGGCGGCGCGAGGGCGCGGGACCATCTGAGCAATAACAGCCGCTGTATTCGTCAGGGGGTGGCTTGCGGCTGGGCCGGCGAAGACTTGGGCTGGCTTTCGGCAGCAGTACCCGACGATTCGATCTGGTCCAGGCTCTTCTTCATCTGCGGAGCGAGCGACCCTTTAGGCGCTGCTTTCAAATACGCGCGCATCTGATCGGCCGCACTCGCAAGATCTTTCTTTTGCAGGAAAATGTCGGCCAGCAGCGCGTGCCATTGCGGGTAAATAGGACCCGGGCCTTTTTGGACTTCTAGAGCAATTTTCTGCGCAGCGTCAAACCGATTGAGCCTGAAATTCGCCAGGGCTTGGATGAAACTGGCCAGCTCGATGCGGGGATCGAGGTCTAAAGCCTTTCCCGATGTGGTGAGCGCGTCTTCGTACTGCTGGCTCTCAAATTGCAAGTTCGCAAGATGGACGTATGGAGGAATGTACTTGGGGTCGGCTGCAATGGCTTTTTCAAAGGCGACACGGGCTTTTTCGGTGTCGTGGGTACCGACATAGATTCCACCCAGTTCATTCCAGGCCGCCGCGTACATGTCGTATTCGACGACGGCTTTTTGCAGATGCTCGGCAGCCGAGGTCAGTTTGTGATTCCGGAAGTCCTTGTCACCTTTTTCAAATTCCTTGCGGGCGCCGCTGGGGACGGCCAGCGAGGTCACACTGATCGCGGACCCTTGCACTCCGGCAATGCGAACAAGCCGCATTGTTCCGGCATCAATGGAGGACAAATCGGGGGGACCACTAATAACATGGCTTGCGGGTTGATAGCCGTCAACCGACACGCGCAACTCACAACCCGTCAGGTTACCGAAGCTGCCAGACCTGCCATAGGTCTGCGCAGAGCCGATTCCGCCACCCCCGGCCATAGTAATAGGTGTCTCATCGGCAGCGCTGAGATTCGCATTGCTCTGAGGGCCGGCGCCCAGCACAAATTGAAAATAGCCCTTCAGATCAGTTTGAATCACCTGCAGCAAGTCAACGCCGCAAAAGAGCTGGACAGAAACAGGTTCAGGCGCAGCCTTGCCGGTATCCGTCAGAAGGACACGCCCATTTACATAAAGCGGGGTCGGCATTTGATTGGGCGTCTGACCTAAACCCGGCTGCTGTCCACCAGATACATTGGGGGCAGTCCCTCCCGTTGGACCCGATGGCCTGGACGGTGCTTGAGAGCCAGACCGCTGTGCCGATGAAGGCAAGACTACGATCAGCAGCAATGCCAGCGCGGCGCAACTCGATATGAGCAGAGTTGGCGCTTTCGCGATGTGCCTGTCGCTGTTCAAAAAGCAGTTCATGATTTGCCTCATGGGAGGGAGACTTCGAGCACCCTCAGCATACGCCGGGTGGGGAGTTCAAGGTACACAAATTTGCATTGCAGCTTGATCCGCTTGACGGCGGACAATTAGACTCACAAAACGATCACGCGAAACGATGAACGCGCATTCTGTGAAGCCACCGCAAGATCTTTATAGTGAGCACGTTGGTTCGGTTCGGCCGAAGGGGTCGGCGAGATGTACCGTGGGGTTCTGGAGCCTGGTAGTCACGCAATTCCAAAGCGCGTTCAACGACAATGCGCTGAAGTTCCTGGTGATCTATGTAGTGGTAGGCATGAGCCTGCCGGAAGCCGAGCGTGATTGGCTGGTATTGGTTGTGGGCGCGGTTTTCGCGCTGCCATTCATCTTGTTCTCCATGGCCGGCGGCTATCTGGCAGATCGGTTCAGCAAACGGTCGGTAACCATCGGCACAAAATGGATGGAAATCGCAGTCATGGTGTTTGCCCTGTTTGCGCTAGAGCGGGGGAATCTCGGGCTGGAAGCCGCCAGCGTATTTCTGCTGAGTTCGCAGGCGGCGATTTTTGGGCCATCGAAATATGGATTGTTGCCGGAATTGCTGCCAGAGAAAGACCTTTCCTGGGGCAACGGTATCATCGAACTCGGCACGTTCCTGGCTGCCATCTCGGCCACGGTCGCCGCCGGCTTTCTTGCTTACTATTTCCGAGGCGAACAGGGGCGTTCGGGAGCAGTCTTAATTGGATGTACGCTTGTTGGGCTAGCCACAAGCTTCGGGATTTCCCGCGTTCCGGCGGCAAACGAAGCGCGGAAATTCGAACTCAATCCGCTAAACGATCTGGGCCGGCAACTTCGCGCGATCTGCAGTGATCGCGTGCTCTGCTGGGCGATGGTGGGGAATCTGTATCTATGGTTCCTCGCGGCTCTCCTGCAGTTCACAATCGTGATCTATGGACACGACATTCTGCGCATTGACGAGCGGCACATCAGCTACCTGCAGGCGGCTGTAGCGATTGGGATCGGGCTCGGCAGCCTGGCGACCGGCTATCTTTCTGATGCCAAAATCGAGTACGGATTAATCCCGGTCGGCGCGGTGGGTATGACCGTTTTCGGCTTCCTATCGGCTTCCCACGGTATCTCGCTCGAACGCGTGGCGGCTTATCTCGGATTATTGGGATTTTTCGGCGGCTTTTATGCCGTCCCGCTGAATGCGCTCATTCAGCATCGGCCCGATCCGAGACGTAAAGGCGGAATTATCGCGGCGGCGAACCTGATCTCATTCGTGGGCGTGTTTGCGGCGGCGGGCGTTTACTTCGCGCTGGCGGAAGTGCTGAAGCTGCGAGCCGACGGCATCTTTTTCGCGGGGGCATGCATGACCCTCGTCGCCACGCTGTATGCTGTGGTGTTTTTGCCCGACTGCGTCACGCGCCTCGCCCTCTGGATGCTAACGCACGCTATGTATCGGCTTCGTGTCGATGGGCGCGACAATATTCCGGAACGCGGCCCCGCACTTTTCCTCGCCCGCGATTTGTCCCTGCTGGATGCGATCTTCCTGTCGGCAGCAACCGACCGGCCGATTCATTTCATTGCCGACGCGAAGCCATTCGCGAACGCGCATCCGTTGATCCGGCGCGCACTGCGGCTTACGAGCCTATCCGAGGCCAGCGACGCGAATCGGCTTAGAACCCAGATCGCCGATGCATTCGCCAGAAACGAGGTAGTGTGCATCGCGGGACCACTCGCGCAGCTTTTACTCGAAACGTCACCCCAGTCAGACAATCTAGCGACATATCTAGAGAACAGCGTGCCGATTGTCCCTGTTTCCGTCGGCGGCAGTTCGATCGGCCCATTACGAACCGACCTCGGGCGCCTGCGTTTGGCGGCGGCACACCTACTCGGCCGTGTAACTGTCGGATTTGCCGCGCGATTGGCGGAGCATGAAAATGCGCCACTTGCGAATGCGCTGAACTGATTGAGAGCGCCGCCCGAACCGAGGTTTTTCCGATCGCAATTAGAAAATTGAAAATTTCACCTTCAAATACCGCGAAGGATTCTGGCGGAACTCATTCAGTAGTAAGCGAAGATCGCCCGCTGCTCCCGTCATATTGTCGTAGAACTGGGGATCCTCGAAAAACTTTCCCGCCGTGCTGTTCCGCGAATTCAGGTAGGCGGTAGCCTGCCTAAGGTTTTCACCAGTTTGGCGCCAGGTAGCAAAGAGCGAATCGTCGGTGGCAAGCTTGCCGAGCGTGCCACGACCAGCGCGAACATCGGACAACAGGGCATTGCCATTCTGAAGAAACTGTCGAGCATTTTCGTGGAAGCTCGGGTCGTAGATGAATTTGCCCAGCGATCCTCTTTGATCCTGAACCGCGCTCACAACGTTATCCACCCGCCCTGCAATGGAATCGAATTTTTGATACAAGGCGTCAGAAGCGACCAATTTGCCGATCGTGCCCTGCCCCTGCTGTACGGATGCGGCCACTTGATCGATGCGGGTCAGAATATCATTGACGTGGGTATAGGCTGAATCATCGGTCAGCAGTTTGCCAAGCGTGCCCTGCCCTTTTTTCAGGCCAGAAACCATGTCGCCAACCTGACCGGTTAAGGCATTCAGGTTTTGCAGGAGATCGGCGCTGCGTTCCACGACCTGCGATATGGCCTTTTCTTCTCTGCCCGGCACCTCTTGACCATCCTTCAGCTCCGGACCGCTATAGCCCCGCTGAATTGTGACCACCCGATTGCCGACGAAGCCTTCGGTCAGCAGGCTGGCACTGGAGTCGGTTCGGATGTAGTTCTGAAAAGTACGACTAATCCTCATGACAACTTGGACGGCGCGATTAGGCGCGGGTGGCTGCCCGGGGCGCGCCGGGGCAATCTCAATAGAATCGACATTGCCGACCTCGACGCCGTTGATTGTTACCGGGGCGCCAACGGCCAGCCCGTCCACCTCGGGCAGGTAAGTTACCAGACGATACTTCGGGCCCAAGGCGCCCGTACCGGTCACGTAGAAAATGCCAATGACGACCAGCACGATTCCGGCGAGCACGAAAAGCCCTACGCGCAGCTCGGTCCAGGTGAGTTGCTTGCGTTGCGCCATACTCAGGCCTCCTGTTGTAGCTTCGTCTTCATAAAGCTCCGCGCCTAAACCAAAAACTTTTTCAGGTAGGCGTCGGGCGAATCGAGCACGGCTTTCTGGCCGCCCTCGAAGTAAACTTTGCCCTCTCGCAAAAACAGAAAATTAGTCGAGGGCTGACCGTTGCGCGAGGCGATCGCCGACGGAGGAACTTTGAAAACGTGCTTTTCCGCCGAATCGAAGCGGTAATTGGCGAGCGCAAAGGCATCCTGCAGCCGATGTGTCGCCAATATGGAAGTGACGCCCTGCGTGTCGCGCAGGCGCAGGATCAACGTGATGATAGTTTGAGACGTAATGGGATCAAGGCCGGCGGTCGGCGAGTCGTATAGAACGATAGGAGGCCGGCTGACCAGCGCGCGAGCAATGGAGACGCGGCGCCGCATGCCGCCCGAAAGCTCCGCGGGAAGCTTGTGAATGGCGTCCTCCATTTCGACAAATCCTAACGCTTCACGAACCCGCGCATCAGTTTCCTCGGTCGGCACACCGTCTTCATCCAGCCGGTAAGCGACATTGTCCCCGACGGTCATGGAATCAAACAGGGCGCCTTCCTGAAAGACAAATCCGATTTCACGGCGGAATCCGAGCAGTTCAGTTTCCGTCATTCCGCCGAGATCATGCCCGAGGACGCGCACGTTGCCGGCGGTTGGTTTGAGCAAACCGGCAGCCAATTTCAGAATGGTGGTCTTGCCGGTGCCGGTCTCGCCAATCAACACTTTCGTTTCGCGGGGTAAAACATGGAAGGTGATGCCGCGCAGGATATCGGCCTCGCCGAAGCTGAGGTGGATATCCTCAAAAGAAATAACAGGCTCGCTCGACGCCGCGTTCATCCGGGAACGTGGCTGAGCGTGCGCTCCAGCACACGTCTTTCTCATTATAGAGTCAAAGGCAGCGCAGGTTTCAAATTTCATATTTCAACGTTGCATATTTCAGATTTCAGATTTGAGGTCGGGGCTTTGAAATTTCAAATCTCAGATCGCAAATGGAAATATGTCAGGTGGAAACGCGCGGCCCAACACGAATGAGCCGGGCTACAAGATCTTGCCGGCCAGGAACAGGGCGAGCTTTGTCAGGAAGAAATCCGAAACGAGAATCGAAACAGAGGATACGACTACGGCCTGAGTTGTGGCGCGGCCTACGCCCTGCGTGCCGCCCCGCACTGTTAATCCTTTATAGCAGCCAATGGTAGCCAGCAAGAACGCAAAGACAACGGGCTTGGCCATGCCTTGCATGAGATCGGAGAACTCCAGCGCATTGAGCGCGCGTGTCCAGAATTCCACGGCCCCGATACGTAGCGTGAAATAAGAAACGATGAAGCCGCCGGTCAGGCCGACAAAATCGGCCATAGCGGTCAGCAGCGGGAGCACGCAGACCGTGGCCAGCAAACGTGGAGCTACAAGCTTGCGATTAGGGTCGGTGCCCATGGCTCGCATGGCGTCTACTTGCTCGGTGACCAGCATGGATCCGAGTTCTGAAGCCATGCCGGAGGCATTTCGGCCGGCCACAAGCAATCCGGTTATGGTGGGCCCCAATTCGCGGACCAACGCCAGAGAAACGACGTCACCGGTGAGCGCAGTTTCGCCGAACCTTTCGAACTGCGATGCGGTTTGCAACACCATGACCGCGCCGATGAAGGCGCCGGTCAGAAGGACGATCGGCAGCGAGCCGATGCCGATGATATCCATCTGCTGCAATAGATCATTCACGTAATGAGGCGGAGTGACGAGGCTGACGACGGCGCGCCACGCAAGATACGAGTAATCCTGAAGCAGCTGAAGCTGCCGTTTCAGCGGCTCGAGGAAGACAGCGAGCGCAGAGGTCTGTTCGACATTGATCAGATTGGGTTCACTCGCCATTTGGTGCCGCCGGAGCCGGTCTTCGCAAGCGTAACGTCGGGCGCCGGAGACCGTCAAGGAGCGCGTCGGCGGGTGCTTCTTTACGCTCCGCGCCTGCTCCGATAAAATGCCCAATTCCCTGCCGCCCCGCGCGACAGACCGAGCGCAGATGTGCCGCGGCACAACGTGAATGTTGCAATTTGCCACCGCCGGAGAGTCGCACGGCCAGGCGCTCGTCGCCTGGATTTCAGGACTGCCCGCAGGATTGCGGGTTGATCTCGATTTCATCAACTCTGAACTGCACCGACGGCAATTGGGGTATGGGCGAGGCGGAAGGCAAAAAATCGAAAAAGATCACGCCGAGGCTCTCGCGGGGATTCGGCATGGCCAAACCATCGGTGCGCCCGTCGCTCTGCGGCTTGAAAATCGCGACTGGGCCAACTGGGAAAAGGCCATGGCTGTCGAGGATCGCCAACAGGACTGGCAATCAAGGCGCCCCCTGACCGCACCCCGGCCGGGACACGCCGATCTTGCCGGCGCGATCAAGTTCAATTTCCACGATGCGCGCTACATTCTGGAACGCGCTTCGGCGCGCGAGACAGCGGCGCGCGTGGCTGTGGGCGCTATCACCAAGCTTCTGCTGCGCGAATTCGGCTGCGACGTACTAAGCCATGTGACCGCGGTAGGCCACGTGCGGCTGGATCGTCTGGCGGCGTGGAAGGAAATCGAGACGGTCTGCGCAAATCTTGATTCGCCGCTGCGCTGTGTGGATGCAGCCACGGAAACAAGCATGAAGCAGGAGGTCGATCTGGCGTTGCGCGCGGGTGATACTGTCGGCGGCATTTTTGAGGTGGTGGCGCACGGAACTCCGCCAGGCCTCGGGAGTCACATGCAGTGGGATGCGAAGCTCGATGGCCAATTGGCACGCGCGATCATGTCCATTCAGGCGGTCAAAGCGGTAGAGATCGGCCAGGGAATAACGGCGGCCGGTTCGTACGGCAGCGAAGTACAAGATGAGATCGGGTACGACAGCGAGAGGCGGCGATTTCAGCGATCGAGCAATCGGGCCGGCGGGCTGGAAGGCGGCATCACGAACGGCGAAGATGTAGTCGTTCGTGGTTATCTGAAACCCATATCCACCTTGCGCCGGGCTCTCGGGACCGCCGACCTTGTGACTAAGGAGCCAGTAAAGGCGGCCTACGAGCGTTCAGACGTGTGCGTGGTACCGGCCGGCGGAATAGCAGGAGAAGCCATGACGGCACTCGTGCTCGCAGGAGCATTTCTCGAGAAGTTTGGCGGCGATTCAATGGGAGAGACCAAGCGTAATTTCGAAGGATACATAAAACAGGTGGAGCACTTTTGATGCAAATCGCGTCCTCTGAGCGGCGCCTTCAGGAATACCGATAATGATTTATCCAGTAGTCAAATACGGCAATGCGGTGTTGGAAAGGCCGGCCAAGGCGGTGGAGAAGTTTGATGAAGAGCTCGCCCAACTGTGTCAGGACATGTTCGAATCCATGTATGCGGCCAATGGGGTAGGACTCGCTGCGCCACAAATCGGGATCAGCAAGCGGCTGGCCGTGGTCGACGTAACTGTCGGAAAAAATGCCGAAGCCAGGATCGTGCTGGCCAATCCCGAAGTCATTCATGCCGAGGGCGAACAGCGCGAGGAAGAAGGGTGTCTTTCGGTCCCGGGCTTTCGCGGAAACGTCGCGCGTCCGCAGTATGTGACCATACGGGCGCAGGATATTACCGGCAAAACATTCGAGATGAATGGCGAGGGTTTGCTGGCGCGCGCCTTCTGTCATGAAGCCGACCACCTGGATGGCGTGCTCTTTCTGAAGCATCTCGGGCTGGTCAAACGCGACCTGATCCGGCGAAGGATCCGCAAACTGCAAAAAGCAGGCCAGTGGTAAGCCGCTAGATGAAAGAAAGAACGAACGATGCGAATCATCTTCTGCGGCACTCCCGAATTCGCAGTTCCTTCTTTGCGCGCCTTGCTGGCAAATTCCGAGTTCACAATTGAAGCTGTGGTTACTCAGCCTGACCGGCCAAGGGGCCGCGGTCAGAGGCTTTCCCCTCCAGCGGTGAAGGAAGTTGCGGCAGAGACAGGCCTACGGATTTACCAGCCGGAAAGTATGAAATCAGACGAGGCCAGAAATTTCATCGCGGAAATCCGGCCAGATGCGGCGGTGATTATCGCGTACGGCCAAATCATCCCGCGCAGGCTCCTGGAAATTCCGCGACTTGGCTGGATGAATCTGCATGCTTCTCTGCTGCCCAAATATCGCGGTGCGGCTCCAATTGCCTGGGCCGTCATTCATGGCGAGACGCGAACGGGCGTCACGACGATGCAGCTCGATCCGGGGCTCGATACCGGGCCGATCCTCATGCAGCGGGAAATCGAAATCGGCGCCGATGAGACTACGCCGGAGT
Source organism: Candidatus Acidiferrales bacterium (assembly GCA_035650755.1). Taxonomy (GTDB): domain Bacteria; phylum Acidobacteriota; class Terriglobia; order Acidiferrales; family UBA7541; genus Palsa-189. The sequence continues at coordinate 98,004 of DASRHB010000028.1, read as the reverse complement.
TGGCAAAGCGCATGTCAGAAATCGGTGCCCCGTTGGTGATCGAAACGCTGGCTAAACTCGATCGCGGCGAAATCACACCGGTGACGCAAGATGCCGCGCAGGCAAGTTATGCGCCGATTTTGAAAAAAGAGAACGGCCGCATCGATTGGTCGCAAACGGCCAGCGAAATCTACAATGGCATTCGAGGATTGGCTCCGTGGCCAGGGGCGTACACTACGTTTCGCGGACGGCTGTGCCACATTTGGGGCAAGCCGCACGGTGCACCGGCCGCCGGCCCGCATGAAACAGGCTCTCTAGTCATCGCTGATGCCGCCGTACAAGTGATTTGCGGCGGCGGGACGCGCCTGCAACTTGATGCCGTTCAATTAGAAGGGCGCAAACGAGTCACTGCGCGCGAATTTGCCAACGGCGCACGACTCGGGGACGGCGAGCGCTTCGGCGCATGATCATTGGAGTTGCGGATCAGTCGTAAACTGAGTGCATGGCCATTTCGGCGGCGAGGAAGATCGCGTTCGATGTGCTGAGGCGCGTCGCGCTCGAAAACGCTTACGCTGCCGATCTGCTGTTTGCCCTCCTGGGTTCGAATACAAAGAAATCCGACGCGGCACTGGCCACAGAGCTGACGCTGGGGGTCTTGCGGTGGCAGCGATTGCTCGATTTTCTGCTCGAGCGGCACCTTGAACGCCGTTGTGACCAACTGGACCTTCCAGTTCTCCTCGCGATGCGGATCGGCCTTTATCAACTCCGTTACCTCGATCGCATCCCTCGGCACGCAGCGGTAAACGAATCAGTCGAACTGGTCAAACGCGGCCGGAAAAGCTCAGCCGCAGGTATAGTCAATGCCGTCCTGCGAAAAGCAACTGCGGAGGCAAAGCTCCGCGAAGGTGAAATTAACAAACTGATCCCGGAGCGCACGCCTGCGGACGAGCGCCTCGGAATACTGTACTCGCATCCGACCTGGGTTGTTTCGCGGTGGATTCGCCATTTCGGCGAGGTGCGAACAAGAGGATTGCTGGAGGCGAACAATCGGCCGTCGCCTCTCACATGCGCCGTCCCGGAGGAAGCAGCGGTTAATAGGACGGCTGAGTCGCTGAGCAAGTGCGGCTTCGAGGTGAAACCCGGACGATGGCTGCGGGGAGCGTTGCAAATCTCCGGAGGCAATCCCGTCTCGAGCGAGTCCTTTCGTTCTGGAGAGATACATTTTCAGGACGAAGCGTCGCAGATGGTGGCGCATCTCGTCGACGCGCGTGAGTCGCAAACAGCATTGGATACATGCGCCGCGCCTGGCGGCAAAACGATGCTGCTGGCGCGGGCCGTCGGTCCGCATGGGCACGTGATCGCCGGCGACATCCGCGAACACCGGTTGCGCATGATTCGAGAGCAACTGACGCGAACCGCAGCCACAAATGTTGAGCTGCTCGCGTTGGATGCCACGCAGCCGTTTCCCTTTGCATCGAAATTCGACCGGGTACTCATTGATGCGCCGTGCTCAGGAACAGGAACGCTTTCGCGCAATCCAGAAATCCGATGGCGGTTAAAGCCTGACGATTTGACCGAGGCGCATCGCTCGCAGGTTGCGATGTTGCGAAACGCACTCGCTGCGGCGAAGCATGAGTCACGAGTTGTTTATTCCACTTGCTCGCTCGAGGCGGAAGAAAACGAGAATGTTGTTTCCGAAGTTTTGACGTCAGAGGCAGGATGGCGCGTCATTTCCGGAGTAAGCGCGCTGGCAGCGCATTTGCGAGAGCCTACGGCCGCGAACAAATTTTGGCGCGACGAAAAATTCTTTCGTACTTTTCAGCCTGAGCACGGGACAGACGGATTCTTTGCGGCTGTATTCGTGCGGGCGAGACCGGAGAAACACTGCTAAAAATGGTCCGCCAAGGGTGAATTGAGATCAGAGAGGTTCCTCGCTCACCTGCCGGACATGCACAAAAGCGGCGCGTGCTCTGAGTCTGGCTGTTCGCTCGGAATGACGATCCTCGGCGCGACCGCCATTTGAGCGCCCCGCTGCGGCATGGTACCGTGATTTACCGATGGGCCACCAAAGCACTCCGCTGAGCAACCAGAGCACACCGCCTGGCTACCTCGACAGATGGAGAGAACGGCTGGAGCGGGTGTTACGCTTTTCCGTCCTTGTTTTTGTCCTCGCGGCGGCTGCATTTCTCAGCGCGGTGACGACGATCCGCATCGCCATTCGCGGACGCATCGTGAGCATGCCAAATGTCATTGGCCAGACCGCACCGGAAGCACAGCGCATGCTTGCAGCTCGCGGGCTGCAACTGCGGGTGGCCGATCGTGTATACAGTCCCATGCCGGTGAATGCAGTTGTTCGGCAAAGCCCGCCGTCCGGGGAAGAGATGAAGATCTCGCAAGATGCGCATGTGGTTCTCAGCCTCGGTCCCCAGATGATAAAGGTGCCCGGTCTCGAGGGCCAATCGATGCGCGCGGCACGAATCTCTTTGCTTCAGGCCGGACTACAACTCGGCGAGGTGACGACGATTTATATTCCCGGTGCACAACCGGATATTGTCTTGAAACAGGATCCGCCGGAGGGGACGACGGCAACGAGCCCCCATGTTGACCTGCTGGTGTCGGGCGCCGACCGCCAACCGTTTTACGTTATGCCCACTGTGGTGGGCATGGAGCAGCAGGATGCGAGCCGCACTCTGACCACAGCTGGGTTAAAGATCACGAAGCTCAATCACATCGCACAAGCGGGAGCACCCAAAGGCACAATCGTGGGACAGAATCCACCCGGCGGGGAGCGTATCCTGGGCGACGTCACGGTAGAACTTGGTGTCGCTGATTGAACGTAAACGACGCACGTTAATGGTTGGCGACGGCAGAAATCCGGGGAAACCGGCCGGAAAGCACAGCTCCGTATGGTAGAATCGCACAGGTGAACGTGTCCCCTGCTATTGAAGTCGCCCCATCGATTCTCGCCGCGGATTTTGCCTGTCTAGGTGAGGGCATACGAGCCGTCGAGCGGGGAGGCGTGTCCATGCTCCACGTGGACGTCATGGACGGGCATTTTGTTCCTAATATTTCGATTGGGGTGCCGGTCGTCGCGTCGCTGCGCAAGGCAACCAGGCTGCAACTCGATGTGCATCTTATGATTGAAAATCCAGAGCGCTACATCGAGGCCTTTGCCCACGCCGGGGCGAATATGATTTCCGTACATCAAGAAGCTACTCCGCACCTGGACCGCGCCCTTGCACTCATTCGTGAACATGGCTGTAAACCTGGAGCCGTAATCAATCCAGCCACTCCGGTCGTAATGCTTTCCGAGGTCCTCGGCAAAGTTGACCACGTACTGGTCATGTCGGTGAATCCCGGGTTCGGGGGGCAAGTGTATATTCCCGAGGCCACAGGAAAAATAAGGGAGTTGCGGGAGATCCGGGATCGGTATCACTATAACTACCGTATACAGGTCGATGGAGGCATCGGCCCGGAGAACGTGGCCGACGTCGTGCGCGCCGGGGCCCAAATTTTGGTGGCGGGAACTTCGGTATTTCGCGCCGGTGATCCGGCGGCGGCTGTGCGTGAAATGACGCATATTGCCAACGAGGCGTTGGCGCAAAAAGTGCGAAAGGTTGTTTAACCGCGGATGTTCAAGAACTACCACTACATGGCAGCAGTTTTAGCCGCATTCCTTTTCACGGGATGTGCGGCTCAGAAGGCGGCGGCACCTAAGCCGGACGGCAACAATCAGTCGGCAGAAGCCGATAAGGTGCTATACGACCGCGCTATCAATGACCTTCAGCACAACCGCTTCGAATTGGCGCGGTTGAGCATGCAAACGCTGATCAATACGTATCCGGACAGCGAATACCTGGCTAAGGCGAAATTAGCCATCGCCGATTCGTATTTCAAAGAGGGCGGCTCAACCGGTCTGACACAGGCGGTGGCACAATATCAGGATTTCATTACGTTTTTCCCATTCCTCGATGAAGCCGCTTACGCGCAGATGCAGATTGGCATGGCGCATTACAAGCGAATGGAGAAATCAGACCGGGACACGAGCGAGGCGCTTGACGCCGAGGCTGCTTTACAAACGTTCGTGCAGAAATACCCCCGTTCGGAACTTCTGCCTCAAGCTGAGCAACGGCTGCGGGAAGTGCAGGAGGTTCTTGCTGACGGCGATTTTCGAATCGCCAGTTTTTATTATCTTCGCCGTGCCGACAAGGCCGCCGCTCCGCGGTTGATCGACCTTGTAAATCGTTATCCCTTGTATAGCGAGGCGGATCGGGCCAATTGGATGCTCGCTTCGATTTACGAACGGAACGAACACAACGATATTGCCTCGACATACTACGCGAGGCTGGTAAAAGAATATCCCCTTTCGCCGCTTGCGACCTCGGCCAAGACTAAGCTCGTCAAATTCGGCGCTCCTGTGCCGCAACCCGATCCCACCGCCCTGGCTCGCATGGAAAGAGAGCAGCAAACTCCCCGCGAGCGGCCTGGTTTGCTCAAGAGCCCCGAAAAGATCCTTAAGTCTGGTCCGGATGTGAGCGCGGCCGCGCGGTTCGGAGCGCCCACACTAACGCCGCAAAGCGAAGATTTTACCGACACGCTGGCGCCCGGAGCAAACCTGAGTGTGGTGGCAGCCGGAGGCAACGGATCAGGCGCAAGTAACGCTAATGGAACGGGCGCATACGTTCAGACCGTATCTCCCGGCAGCGCTGACCCTCCAGCGGCTCCAGGTGGCACAGACAACTCCGGAAATGCTGTTGCGGGAACTGATCCGCCGGCGGCGTCCAGCTCAACACAAAATCCCCAAACCGGCCAAACAGCGACGAGTGGCAGTGCCGGGCAGGCTGGAAACGGCAGCGATCCGGCGGCAACCCAGTCGAGCCAGACGACTTCTCAAGGCGAATCTTCCAGTAAAAAGAAAAAGGGCAAGAAACAGGCCCAACTGCAATCGCAATAGACGAACTTCCGGTTGACAAACGGAGTTTACGCTCCGGCACATCCCTAAACGAAGCTCGTTGACGGGCTTACGCGGCGAGTGCTCCAATAGCCCAAGCCGTGGCAGACGGTGTGTCCTAACGCCGTAATCGTCCAAGCTGTGGCATGAAGGAGTACGAGGTGTCGCGCATACTGGTGGCCGACGACAACAGCAACATCCAGAAGATGGTTGCGCTGGCCTTGAAGGACGAAGGCATAGACGTCATCGCGGTAGGCAATGGCGAAGCGGCTATGCGAAGAATTCCCGACCTCCGACCCGACCTTGTTCTCGCTGATGTTTTCATGCCCGTGCGCAACGGATACGAGCTTTGCGAGTTCATCAAGAGCGACTCGCGATACATGAGTACTCCTGTGGTCTTGCTGGTTGGCGCCTTCGACCCGCTTGATGAACAAGAGACGCAGCGAGTGCGCGCCGACGGCGTGCTGAAAAAGCCGTTCGTTCCGCCTGATCCATTGATCAACATGGTCAAGGCTCTGCTCGCAAAATCCAACGGGCAAAAATCCGTGCCGGCCGCTGCGCCGCCCGCACCGCCCGCGGCAGAGCAGCCGCAGCCCCACACCACACCAGCCGTTACTGCGGATACGGCGAACGCAAGCACCGTCCACGTACCCGCCGGACCTATGCAGCCGCAACCAACTCCAGCACCTAAAGTTAAAGCTCCCATGCAGCAGGGGGAAGCCAACGTTGTCGAACTGGACGACTCAGATCAGATAGTGACGGCGACGCGGGATCCGAAACTTGGCGACCCATTCTGGGCGGCACCCGCCGAAACCGAGGATAAGGAGGCAGCAGAAGAGATTTCAGACGATGACCCGAAGGATATGGTCGATATGCACTCCTTCGGAAAGGAAGAGCTGCCGGTAGAAGCAGAACGCGAGAGCGTCTTCCGTCCGGACTCGCCCAGTTTGGAAGCACTCGACTCCGCAGGTAATCTCGACGAAACAATTGTCACGCACAGGCAGGCTGGGAATTCCTCGGAATCGAAAGCATCGGAGATTCCCGCAGGAGGAGGCGACGAGATTTCTGTCACCGCCCAGGCGAATGAGCCGTCAGCTACTCAGCTTGCGGCACCCGAAGCCACAGAAGCGCCGGCGGAGATTTTCAAGTTTGATCCTACCTTGACGTTTGCTTCTTCGGACTCTTCGGAGGCGCCGGCGGCCGATAAGATTGAGACACTCTCTTTACCAGAGTTGACGGAAACAAAAGCGGATCTACCCTCCGTCACTGAAGCGTCGCGAAGTTACGACGCCGAGGTGCCAGCCGAGGTGGCATTGCCCTCGCTGCCGAATCGCGATGCCGTCATCAGCGCAGCCACAGAAGCTGCGAGACTCGCCTTTTCAGAAGTGAGTACGTTACCGGGCTCCGGCGCTCACGAAATTACCGGGAATCGGCCTGCCGAACCTGCGCACAAAGAAACCGTTTCGGCCTATGCGCCCGCGGCCCCTGTTGAAAGCAGCCCCACCCCCGAAATGATCGAAGCCGTCGTCAACCGGCTGATCGAGCAGATGCAGCCACAGATTATGGAAGTGGTCAATCGCGAAGTGCTCCGTCCCGCTATCGAAGCGATCGTTCGCCGAGAAATGAAGAAGAGCTGAATCCTCCGCAAGCGCTCCCCTTGACAATCAGCCAGTAGAAGATCGACCGAGTCATGCTACCTGCTGGCTGGATCGGCGACCTCTTTTTTGTAGGCTCTTTTGCAGATACGCGCAGGCGCACAATTCGGATTCAGAATTGACCCGTTTCCCGGCGCTACTTATAGTTAATCGTTTATCCTTCGCGCAAATCCGCGCGCCGGACGGAGACGAGACGTGCCGGAACATTCATCGCAATCGGCTGCGATAGGGGCAAACCCAGCCGAATTTCCCAAGGTTTACGAACCAGGGCTGATTGAGCCGCGCTGGGCTAAGGCCTGGATTGATCAGCAACTCTTTCACGCTGATGCCAAGGCAAGCGGACCCGTGTTTTCCATTGTCATCCCTCCTCCGAATGTGACCGGTTATATCCACATCGGCCACATGCTCGAGCATACGCAAATTGACGTACTGACGCGCTGGCACCGCATGCGCGGGGAAAATACGTTGTGGCTTCCCGGCATGGACCATGCCGGCATTTCAACGCAGGTGGTGGTTGAACGCGAACTGGCCAAGCAGGGCTTGACGCGTAAAGCGTTGGGGCGCGAGGAATTCGAAAAGCGCGTGTGGGAATGGAAGGCCCACAGCGGCGGCACGATCAAAAAGCAGATGATTCGCCTTGGCGATTCCTGCGACTGGTCACGCGAAAAGTTTACGCTCGATCCACCGCTGTACCGCGCGGTGCTGGAAGCGTTTCTGCGCCTTTACCACGAAGGGCTGATCTATCGTGGACGATACATCGTGAACTGGTGTCCCCGTTGCCAGACCGCCCTGAGCGACCTCGAAACAGTGCACGAGGAGCGCAACGGGCATCTCTGGCATATCCGGTATCCAGTGATTGATTCGAACGAATCGCTAGTCGTCGCCACCACGCGTCCGGAAACAATGCTGGGCGATACCGCCGTCGCGGTGAATCCGGAAGATGAGCGCTACGAACACCTGGTCGGCAGGAAGCTGCTTTTGCCGCTGATGAATCGCGAGATTCCCGTTATTGCCGATGCTGCCGTGGACCGCGAATTCGGCACGGGCGCAGTGAAAGTGACCCCGGCGCACGATCCGAACGACTTCGAGATTGGGCGCCGGCACAAATTGCCTGAAGTTGACGTTATGACGGAAGACGGACGCATGAACGAGAGCGCCGGCGGCTACGCGGGACTCGACCGATTCGAAGCACGCAAGCGAGTGGTCGCCGATCTCGAATCGCAAGCTCTCTTGGTGAAGGTCGAAAACCACACCCACGCAGTCGGCGTGTGCGACCGGTGCAAAACCGTAGTGGAGCCGCGCGTCTCCACGCAGTGGTTTTGCAGAATGCGGCCGCTCGCCGACGCCGCTGCTGAAGCGGTCGAGCAGGGCTGCATCAATATCGCTCCGGAAAATCAGCGCAAGATTTTCATCGACTGGCTGGCGAATATCCGCGACTGGTGCATCTCGCGGCAACTGTGGTGGGGCCATCGCATTCCCATCTGGCATTGTCCCTGCGGAGGGATCACGCCGGCGAGCGATTCAAAGGTAACAATCGTCGACGGCCGGGCGCTGCCCGCCAGCCCGCCTGAAAAATGCGCGAAATGTGGCGGCGGCAAGCTCGAACAGGACCACGACGTGCTCGATACATGGTTCAGTTCCGGCCTTTGGCCGCTCTCCACGCTGGGCTGGCCCGACCAGACACAGGATCTGCGCACGTTTTATCCGACGACGCTGTTGATCAGCGGCTACGACATCCTGTTTTTTTGGGATGCGCGCATGGTCATGTTGTGCCTGCATCTCGCGCAAGCGAAAACGACCGCGGAGCGAATTCCGTTCCGCACACTCTATCTGCATTCGCTGGTCCGCGATGCCCAGGGACAAAAGATGTCCAAGATGCGCGGCAACGTTATCGATCCCCTGGAATGGATGGAAAAATTTGGCACCGATGCGCTGCGGTTCACGCTGGCGATCAAAGCCGCGCCGGGGACAGACATCGCGCTCAGTGAAGAGGCCGTCTCGGGCTACAAAGCTTTTGCCAACAAGATCTGGAATGCGGCGCGATTTATTTTCGTGAATCTCGAGAAATTCCAGTCCGCCACCGGCTTGAGCATTGAGGAACTAGCCGCGCCGCCAGTGCGAGCCGCGGCGCCATACCCCGCGGGCAATGGAACGAGCCTCGCGGATCGCTGGATATTTTCGCGGCTGGCCGAAACCATCGCCACGGTCGATGATGCGCTCGAGGGATTTCGGTTTCACGAAGCCGCGCACGTGGTCTATCACTTCTTCTGGGGCGATTTTTGCGATTGGTATATCGAGTGGGTAAAGCCGGCCATGGCCGACGCGAATCGCAATGTCGATGTGCCGGCTTGGCGCAACCTTTTTGCCATCTTCGAAGCGGCGCTGCGGTTGCTCCATCCGTTTATGCCATTTTTGACCGAAGAGTTGTGGCATCGGCTGCCGCAACACGCGCCCGAAAAAGACAGGAGCGCGCGATCTATCGCTTTGCAGTCGTTTCCACGTCCCGCGCCGCAATGGGCCGATCCTGATGCGGAACAGGATGTCAAGCTGCTGCAGGAAATCATCGTGGCGGCGCGCAACATCCGCGCGGAGCTCAAACTCGATCCCAAGCGCATGGTCGCGGCAGAGTTTACACCCGCGACCCTAGCGATTCGGCAGATCGTCGAGGCTAATAAGGCCATCATTCTGAGGCTTGCGGCGCTATCGGATCTGCGCTTTTCTCATGCCAAACTCCAGCCGGCAGCAGGCCCGGTGCGCTCGACCGCGCAATTTGATCTGCGCATCTCTTACGGCGAAGGCGTAGACCTTCGCGCGGAAATCACACGTATGCGCAAGGAAAAGGAACGGCTGGCGCGTGATTTGGAATCAAAAGAGAATCGGCTAGCAGACCAGACGTTCCGCAGCCGTGCGCCCGCCGAAGTGGTGCGCCAGCTCGAGGCGACAGTGGCCGAGCGCCGCATCGAGTTAGAAAAGATCATCGAGCGGCTCGCACAGCTCGAGCAGAGTGCAGGCGAAGGCGCGAGCAGCTAAGCCGGGCTTCGATACAAAATGCCAGCCCTTCACGCCTCCAGGTCCAGCCTCCGCGCGAGAAAGTCCGACTGGACAGGGACCACTGATCGGCGCATCGATGCGCTGCTGACGCTGCTTTCGGAAAACCCCATGATTGTCATCAGCGGCGAAAAAATCGCGCGGCAAATCGGCGTGAGCCGCTCGGCGGTCTGGCGCTGGACGCAGCGGCTGCGCGCGCTTGGCGTGCGGGTAAAGGGGCATCCGCGAACCGGCTATCGCATCGAACGCGTGCCCGACGTGCTCTCGCCCAGTTTACTGCGGCGCCGGCTGCGCGATTCGAGCTTCGGCAAACGCATCTATCATTACTTCAAAACGGCTTCGACCAATACCATTGCCCTCGAACTCGGACACGCCGGCGAGCCGCACGGCGCGATCGTTGTAGCCGAAGAGCAAACCGGCGGGCGAGGCCGGGCGGGACGAAGCTGGCATTCGGAAAGGAGCAGCGGCATCTACGTCACCGCACTGCTGCGTCCGCAAATCTCACCGATTCTCGCGCCCCTGATCACGATGGTTGCGGGCCTGGCAGTCAGGGACGCTGTGCAGGAGGAGACTGGCGTCGCTGCGGATTTGCGCTGGCCGAACGACTTGCTTGCGAACGGAAACAAATTCTGCGGCATCCTTTCGGAGATGTATGCGGAGCCAAGCCAAGTCAAATTCGTGATCGTGGGCATCGGCATAAACGTGAACCACACGAGCTTCCCGCCCGAACTTGCCGGGATGGCGACCTCGTTGCGGATGGTCACGGGTAGGCCAGTTTCGCGTCTGCAACTGCTCGTGCGGTTGCTGCGCCAACTGGAGAGCTACTACAATCGCTTTTTGACAGAAGGTGCCGAATCGATTCTCGCTCGCTTTACTGAAACGTCCAGCTACGCGCGAGGCAAACGGGTGCGCATCAACATCGGAAGCGAATCGTACGTCGGCACTACCGACGGGTTGGAGCCCAATGGCTTGCTGCGTGTGCGGCGTGATGACGGCGAGGTGTCGGTGGTGCTCTCCGGGGATGTTACCGAGGCGAATTGATGCTTCTCGCGCTTGACGTCGGGAATACAAATACGGTTCTGGGCGTTTTTCGTGGTCAGGAGCTGATTGCGAACTGGCGGCTGACTACGGCTCGTGATCAGACGATCGACGAATACGGAATCCTGACGCGGGATCTTTTTACCATCGCCAAGCTGGACCCCAACGAGATTCACGGGGTGATCATCAGCTCGGTTGTGCCGCCGCTGAATTCCACGCTGGCCGGAATGGCGGAGCGTTATTTCCATACCAAGGCGCTTTTCGTCGAGCCGGGAATTCGCACGGGTATGCCGGTGCATTACGACAATCCGCAGGAAGTAGGCGCGGATCGCATCGTGAACAGCATCGCCGCGCACGCGAAATACGGCGGGCCATGTATCGTGGTGGATTTCGGCACCGCGATCAATTTCGACGTCGTTTCCGAACGCGGCGAATATCTGGGCGGCACACTCGCCCCGGGGATCGGGATTTCCGCCGAAGCGCTCTTTTCGCGTGCGGCGCGGCTCTGGCGCGTGGAGATTCGCGATCCCGGCAAAATTATTGGGACCAATACGGCGCAATCCATGCAGGCAGGGCTGTTTTACGGTTTCACGGATCTGGTGGACGGCATTCTGGAGCGCATTAAAGCTGTGCTCGGCAAAGATGCGCGCGTAATCGCCACGGGCGGACAGGCCGCGCTCATCGCGCAGGCCTCGCGCCATATCCAACGGGTTGACGAATTCCTCACGCTCGAGGGGTTGCACATTATTTGGGAGCGAAATCAACCTTCACGGCAGAGTTCGTCTTCGGAGGAGAAGGCGGCTCCCCGCAGTACATTTCGGACTACAGCAAGAGCGGCGCGAAAACGCGAATCGTAGATTGATGATGGATTCCCTTAATTATTTCAATTACTTCACGGAGATTGAGGAATATTTCTGGCGCAAACGCGGCGCACACCTCCTGGTTTCTCCGCTGGATTGGGCGATTGTGGAGACCTGGCAAAGAGCGGGAATTCCTCTGGACGCGGTGCTGCGTGGCATAGACAGCGCGTTTGAAAGCTATGCGCACTCTCGACGCGGCGCCGGAAAACCTCTGAAAAGCCTGGCGTACTGCGTGGACGCCGTCCTCGATGCGGCCGCCGAAAAGCAGGAGACCTCGGCCGGAGCGGGGCCCGGTCCTAAACGAACCGAGAAACAGGCGGAGGCCTTTTCGCGTGAAGAACTGCGCAACTTTCTACGCCGCAACATCGAGAAGCTGGAACAGGCAAAAAGCAGGGATAATTTTTCAGACATGGAACTGGGGCGGCGGATCGCCCACGCTTGCACGAGCCTTTCCGACCTAATGCCCCTGCTCGATTCTGGCGCGGATCTCGATCTTGAAACGCTCGAGCGGCGACTGAGCGCAATCGAAGAAAAGCTCAGCGCCGCAATCCTGGCTGCAGCCGATGAGAATATGCTGGTTGCCATTCGCGCAGACCTGGACCGGCAATTGACGCCTTATCGGCGACGCATGTCGGCCGGGCAACTCGCGCAACTGGAGCGGCAGTACACGCGAAAGCGGCTTCTGGAGCAATTCGGCGTGCCCCGGCTCAGCCTCTTTTATCTGAGCTGACAAAACCTAATGCCTAACCCTATCGACGTGCGAATCGAAAAGCTGGTCTATGGAGGCGAAGGACTTGCGCACCATGAGGGCCACGCGGTTTTTGCGCCGTTTGTCCTGCCCAATGAAAATGTGTCCGTCCAGCCGGTAGAGATGCGCAAGAAATTTATTCGCGGGCGCGTGGCGGAAATCAAGACGCCTTCGGCGGATCGGGCGACTGCACCGTGCCCGTACTTCGGCGTATGTGGCGGATGCGACTACCAGCACATACCCTACGAACTGCAACTTAAATATAAAGCTGAAATTCTGCGTGAAACCCTTTTCCGGCTGGGCCGTGTGCAATGGGCAGGCCCGATTACGCCACATGGTTCCCAGCCGTTCGGATATCGCAATCGCGTGCAGTGGAAGATCGCGACCGATGAACATGGATCTGCCGAGATCGGCTATTTTCAGGCAGGGTCGCAGAAGCTCTGCGCCATCCGGCAGTGCCCGATCGCTTCGCCACGCCTGAATGAAGCTCTTGGCGCGATTGTCGGCTTGCTTCACTCAGGCCAACTCCCGGCCGAATTGCGTGAAATCGAAGCTTTCGCTGATGATGCCGATTCGCGGGTGCTGCTGAACGTGGCTTTCGACAAGACGACCGGTTCGACGGAGGAAGTCGCGAAATTGTTTCGCGCGGAAGTGCCGGGAGTCGAGTCGCTTTTGATTCATGATCGCCGAGCCGATCACTTCGAACTCTTCGGTCCCGGGTATATCAATTACCGCGTCGGCGAGTACAACTATAAGGTCGGACATATCTCGTTTTTTCAGGTGAACCGATTTCTGCTCGATGAACTCGTGCGAAATGTACTGGCGGACGCACGAGGCAAGCTGGCGCTCGATCTTTTTGCCGGGGTCGGTCTTTTCAGCCTGCCGCTGGCAAATCGCTTCGAACGTGTCATTGCCGTGGAATCCAATGTCGCCGCCGCGCGGGATCTCGAAGCAAACCTTCAGGCCAGTGGCGCCGCATCTCCAAATTTGCGGCAGACAACTGTTGAGGCATTTCTCGAGCACTGGCGCGACCGACCGGATCTGGTTGTGCTCGATCCTCCCCGCACCGGCGTCGCCGCGCGGGCGCTCAACCGAATTGCCAAGATTGCCCCCGAACACATCGTTTATCTATCGTGCGACCCGGCCACACTCGCTCGCGATCTGGGGATGCTTGTCGGAGATCAGAATAGCGCTCGCGATTATCAGATCAGTGAAGTGCATCTTGTCGATATTTTCCCGCAGACTTATCATATCGAGGCCTTAGTGCGACTTTCGCGTCGCGCATGAAGCTTCCAGCCCTGTTGATCGCGGTTTCGGTTGCCGCCGGAGTCCTGGCGGCCCCTCTGATTGCTGCCCACGCAAAACACTCCTCTGCATTTCTGTTCGCAGCGACGCTGTCATGCATCGCTCTGGGATTCTTTTCGCTGCTGCTCCGCCGGACGAACTTGGCGTGGAGCTTGGGCCTGCTCGTGTGGTTTTTTCTGGGCGCCTCTGCGGCACAAATCGAACGCATGACGATCCCGGCTAATCAGGTCACCAATTTAATCAGCGAAGGCAAACTAGAGCTCCAGCAACCGCTGCGCTGGCGTGGGATTCTGCATGCTGATCCTCTGCGACTGCCCTGGGGCATCCGTTACGACATAGATCTTCAGATGGTGCAAACCGCAGGCGAATGGCAGGCGGTACACGGCGGTCTGCGTGCGAGCTATTTTTTTGACCGCCGCATTCAGGAAAGCCTGCCGCCAATCCGTGCCGGTAACCTCGTCGAACTGCTGGTTCGCGCGCGAGCGGTACGCAATTTCGGCGATCCCGGCGCATTCGATTACCGCGGAGCACTGCGTCAACAGGGCGTCGATCTGACCGCCACTTTGCGAAACCCGGCGTTGATTCAACCGCTGCCAGGCTCACGGCCAAGCCTTTCTCACTATGTTGCGCGCCTGCGAGGAGACCTGCTGAATGAGTTGGATGTCATGCTCGCGCCCGCGGACGACCGTAGGGCGATCGCACGCGCCATGCTTCTGGGCGACCGCAGCTTTCTTGATTCGGAGCAAGCTGATTCTTTTCGGCAGACGGGTGCTTTCCACATTCTCGTGGTTGCAGGCCTGCACGTCGGCGTATTGACCGCCTTCCTTTTCTGGATAGGCAAGAAGTTGCGCTTACCGATGCCCGCAAGGGCTCTCCTGACAATTGCGGCTCTTTGCTTTTATCTAGGCATTGTCGAGGATCGCCCGCCTATTGTTCGAGCGGCGTTGATGGCCGTGATTTATCTGCTGGCTCGAATGCTTTATAGGCAGGTGGCCCTGCTGAACGTCGTCAGCATTTCGGCTGTCATCATTCTGATGATGCGGCCGTCAGAAATCTCGCAGGCCAGTTTTCAGCTTTCTTTTCTTGCAGCCGCCATCATCGCCGCAATCGCACAACCGCTGCTCGAACGAACGGCGGAACCGTATCGGCGAGCGCTCGACCATCTGGGCGACGTCACGCGCGACCGAAGCCACGCGCCCAAAGTTGCTGAATTTCGCCTCGATCTCCGCACCGTGTCGGACTGGCTGCGAAGCCGCCTACCGGTGATCCTTAAAAAGTATGCGGACGATTTCGTCGCTCTCCCCTGCCGCTTCGGGCTCCGGCTGTGGGAATTGGCGGTATTGTCGATTGCGCTCCAACTCGGAATGCTGCCGCTAATGGCGCGCGACTTCCATCGCGTCTCGTTAGTAGCACCCCTGGCGAATGTTCCAGCCGTGCTGCTCACCGGCGTTATCGTGCCATTTGGATTCGCATCGCTGGCGATCGCTGCGATCTGGCGGCAGCTCGGACTCCTGCTGGGACACGGATTAAGTTTTCTCATTGCCCTTCTTGCGACATGCATACATCGGTTCGCACAATTTCCTGCCGCGTCGGTGCGTGTTCCTTCGCCACCGCCTTTGCTGCTCATCATCTTTTTCGCTGCTGCTTTGATTTTTTCGGCGGCGATTTCTATCGGGAAATCACGCCAATCTTTCCTCTCATTCGTGGTGGTCTCGGGATGCGCAGCCCTGATGGTCATCTATCCCTTTCGTCCTCAACTTCAGACAGGCCGGCTCGAGGTTACCGTCCTCGATGTGGGTCAAGGCGATTCCATTTTTGTGGCGTTCCCTGATGGCCGGACGATGCTGGTGGACGCGGGCGGCTTGCCGGGCGCGAATTATTTGCATGGCATGCGGCCGGGACTCGATGTCGGCGAAGATGTGGTGTCGCCGTTTCTATGGTCACACGGACTGAAGCGCATCGACACGATTGTCATCACCCATGCGCATGAGGATCATATCGGCGGAATGCCCGCGGTTCTGCGGAACTTTCGCGTGGGCGAGCTTTGGGTCGGACGTGATGAAGACGCGCCGGCATATCGCAACGTGCTCGCTGAAGCCGCGGCGCGACGTATTCCCGTGGTTCATCGCCTCAGAGGCGAACACTTCGATTGGTCTGGCGCACGCGTCACGGTGTTATGGCCCGACTCGAGCGATCCGGCACGCGCACGCAATGACGATTCGCTCGTGCTGCGCCTGGAGGACGGCTCTGATTCGTTTCTGCTCACCGGAGATATCGAACGCGCCGTGGAACGCAGTATCGTCGCCGATGGAGATGAGCTTGCCACGAGTTTTCTGAAGGTTCCGCACCACGGCGGAAAAACTTCCAGTACAATGCCCTTCCTCGATGCGGTGCATCCTGCATTCGCGGCTATTTCAGTGGGCGAAGCGAACCCGTTTGGCCATCCAAGTGCGGATGCGATTGACCGCATTCGGGCCGAGGGATCGCGCATCTATCGAACCGACCGTGATGGGGCGATCACGGCGCAGACCGACGGCCATTCGCTGACTATTCGCCCATTCTTCGCTTGCGAACATCCGTGTTCGGACCCGTCCTCCTCCGCCAATTCTTCGGCCGAATCTCCTGCCTTCTGAGACAGTCTTTCAGAACGACCGGCGAATCCAATTGTTATGCGCGACACAAACCGCCGAGACTTTGTTGCTGCAATATAGGGCGGTCACTATAATCACTGAGAAGGGCTGATGAATTCCACGCAACGAGTTTCCCCGACGAAGGCTGAGATTGATGAAGAGTCCAGGCGGGTTCGCCGCCTGCGCATTGTGGTCAACCTGTCTCTCAGCCTGATCGCTCAGGGTAATTTGCCTTACGAAGAGGCGCAGGAGATCGCCGCGGCGGCGCGCAGGCTCGCGGAGACGCTTTTTCCCGGCAAGGGCGAAGTGTATGACCTGCTTTACCGGCCACAGTTTCGCCGTTTAATCAACGAACTATATCGGCTGCAATAGCTCCGGTTATTTCCTCCACAACGCCAATATGGCAAGGACCGCAATCGTGAGCGCTGCGCCTATTGCCGCGCTGTATTCTCGATTGCGCACGTACTGCGCAAATGAGAATCGGCCTCCATCCGAGGCAATCTTCACACGCAATTTTGGCAAGAATCGTGGCACACTCCTCGCATATTCATCGAAGGTCTTGCCATATTGCTCGCGAAGCTCTGACTCCTCCCTGCGCATTACTTGCTCGTAGAAAACGACGAAATATAGCGCCAGCAATCCGGCGGCGATCCAGGAGGGAGCCGCTAAGGCAAATCCGGCGGCAATGAACGCGCTGCCGAGATACAAAGGATTGCGCGTATACGCGTATGGGCCGGTCTGCGCCAAAGCTTCGCGCTTTCGAAGATGGCCGGCCGCCATCGCGCGTATGACCAATCCCGCGCTGGCGATCACCGAGCCGGCCACAATGGACCGAAATGTAGGATGTGCGAACCAGAGGCACAGCGCCGCAGTCGGGTAGCCAAGAGGCGCACGCCACCGCGCCCACGCCGGGCCGGGGGCACTCGCTGGTGCCGTCTGTTGCGTGCAAGCCTTACCCTGCATGTCTAATACCGCCGATTTTCCGTTTTCATCCATGTGAGTGGGAGCGCAGCCGCGTTAAGAGTTCGCGTGTGGAGTGTTGCTTCGGATCACCAACAATCGCAATCTGAATGCCCAAGCGGACCGCCGTTTCGCGCTCCGGTACTGTCTCTACCGTATAATCGGTGCCTTTCGCGTGTATGTCAGGACGCAGCAGCGAAAGCAAACGAGTCACATCGGCTTCCTCAAAGATGACAACATAAGTGACCGCGGCAAGCCCGGCAACCAGCCGTGCACGCGCGCTGGCGGGAAGAATCGGCCGGCCCTCGCCTTTCAGAGTTCTCACGCTCTGGTCTGAATTGATTGCTACGACGAGCACATCTCCTTCCCTGCGCGCTGCTTCAAGATATCTTACGTGGCCGACGTGCAACACATCGAAACAGCCATTTGCCAGCACGATCCGTTCGCCCCGAGTCTTATGCCCGTTCAC
The DNA here is from genome assembly GCA_035650755.1 of Candidatus Acidiferrales bacterium. GTDB lineage: Bacteria > Acidobacteriota > Terriglobia > Acidiferrales > UBA7541 > Palsa-189. The sequence goes on along the minus strand of DASRHB010000028.1, from coordinate 80,361 downwards.
CTTGGCCGTTAACGGCTGAAGTGCAACAATCTTACTTCGCGTGTCCATCTTCGGTTTCAGAGCGATCCTTCTGCGCGTCAGAGCGAATCGCGGCAACCAGTTCTTGCAACGTTACAGTTGCGGTGCTCGGCTTCATCACCACGATGCCTCCGGCGTAATTGGCAATTCGCGCCGCTTGCCGCACCGTCGCACCCGAAGCCAAGGCCAACGTGAACGCCGCAATCACCGTGTCACCCGCTCCGGTTACATCGACCGACTGATCGCCACCAAAAACTGCAATATGAAACGGAGTGCGGTCATTCTCAAATACAGTCATGCCGTGCCGGCCGCGCGTGACCACCAACGCATTCAGTTTGAGTCGTGCCATCGTTTGCCGCGCGCACAGATCGAGTTTCGCGGCGTCACCGGCGATTCTAGTATTATGAGCGGCTTCGATTTCCGCCTCGTTTGGCGTCGCCGCCGTCAAACCCATTCCTGCAAACTCATGCAACCGGTAACGCGAGTCGAGTGTTGCCGGGCTAAGCCACTTCCGCCGTCCGCGAATCGTCGAGACAATCTCAGGCGACGCCGAGCCGTAACCATAATCCGAGATCAGAATTCCGGATACATCTCCGATTCTCTCTCGCGCCGTCCGTACGATCGCTTCCGCCGTGCCTGTGGGCACTCCATCGGGCTCACGATCGACACGCAATACTTGCTGCTGCGTGGTGTGCGGCCAGCCGGCAAGAAATCGCGTTTTTGCTGGAGTGGTCCAGCCGGATTTTCGGACGAGTCCTGTTGTGTCAACTTTCTTTTTCTGGAAATAATCGGCCAATGTGTCGCCGGCCGCGTCATCGCCGACAGCACTGATGGGATATACACGCGCGCCAAGGTCCGCCAGATTGTTGACAGCATTGGCTCCTCCGCCCGGCAGGACCCGCACTTCCCGCCGGCGCAAAATGAGTACCGGCGCTTCGCGCGAGACCCGCGAAATATCTCCAAACACAAATTCATCTGCTACGAAGTCGGCCAAGACAAGAATACCTTGTCGGGGAAACTGCTGAACGATCGCAATGAGCTGTGCTGCGTCTGAAGCGCTGTGGCGGATCACAAGAGTTCCTTGAGAATCGCGTCCACCGCCCGGGAAAGATCTTCGGCGATTAAATCGGGCTGACGAGCCCATTCCTGGGCATGCAATTCGTATTCGCCCCGCCCATAGCCGGTGAGGACCAGCACCCCGCGCCCGTTTACCGCGTGCGCCAACTTTACGTCACCGTAACGATCTCCCACCACAAATGAGCGATCGAGCCGGAGGTGATGTTCGCGTGCGGCCTGCTCCAGCAATCCAGGCAACGGCTTGCGGCATGAACACTCCTCCTGACTACTATGCGCGCAATAGTAATACCCATCAATGCGTGCACCAGCCGCGGATAACTCCTGTGTGATGCGCTCGTGAACCTGATGCACGAGCGACTCCGGGAAAATCCTCCGTGAAATTCCCGATTGGTTTGTGACTACGATCACCGGCAGGCCGGCTTGATTCAGCTTTCGGATGGCCGGCGCGGCGAAGGCAAAGATGTGCAGGCGGCTTATGTGATTCAGGTAGCCCACCTCTTCGCAAATGGTTCCGTCGCGATCGAGAAAAACTGCCGGCCGCGGGAGTTTCGATTCAGGCAAGGCGCTGACCCCAGGTTGCCGAACTTTTTACGCCTTCCGCTGAAAGCAGCAGGGAGCGCGCCGCATCAAATACCCGCTCGGCCGAGATGCGTGTCATGCAACGATGATCGATCGGGCATTTCCGAAGGAAGCAAGGGCTGCAGTCCACGGGTTCGCGAATGAGCGTGAACCGCGCTGTCATAGGACGGGTGCCCTGAGGATCGGTCGAACCAAAAATACCAATCACCGGCACACCTACCGCGCCCGCGACGTGCATCGCCCCGGAATCGTTGCCGATAAATAGGTCGCAATTCGAAAGCAGCGCGGGCAAATCACCTACGGCTGTTGCGCCCACCAGATTTCGTGCGCGCCCGCGCATGGCGGCGACGATGCGCGCCGCTGTCTCACTCTCTTGCGGTGCGCCGAAGAGTATGACCTCGGAATCAAAAGAGGCAATCAACTGATCTGCCACCGCCGCGTACCGTTCCGGTTCCCAGCATTTTGCAGAACCGTAGGCGGCGCCGGATGCCAATGCGATTCGAATGGCATTCTTATCCGCACCGGCAGCGGCAAGCCGCTCCAGCGCATTCCGCCGTGCCTCTTCGGTGACCGTGATGCTGATCTCAGTCACTTGCGGCAGGCCTTCCAGCCATCCTGCCCGGCGTAGCAGTTCCAGATAATCGTAAGCCTCATGAGCGGGAATCTCGCCTTCTTGCGGAACGGGAATGGCTTGGGTCAACAGCACGCTTCGGCCATACCGCGCGTACCCTATGCGCTGAGGTATCCGTGCGCGCCAGGCAATCCAGGCCGCATCGAAGGCGTTCTGGAAGAGCACGGCCACATCAAACTTTTCGCGACGCAGCACGCGAATCAGCCGTTCCCTGCCCCAGAAGCCTTTATGAGCGGCTTTATTTTCGTAAACAAGGATACGGTCTGCGTATCCCTGCTCTCGGTACAGGTCTGCCACCCACGGGCGCGCGAGGATGACGATTTCGGCCTGTGGCCAGCGACTGCGAATCGCTCGCAGCGCGGGAATCGACATCACCGCATCGCCGACCCAATTTGTCGCCCGAACCAAAATCTTCATGCTCGGTTCACCGGCTGCGAGCGGGCGACTGCCGCTCGCACTGTTTTCCAGAATGCTTCTTCATCGCTCAGCGCCAACCGAATTCGGCAAGCGTATATCGGCAACGAGGTCGCCAGCGAATGCGGTAAATTGGAGATATCCTTTTCCGTGCAAATCAGGGCACCGGCACCGCGCGCGATTGCCGCCCTTTCCAACTCCTGCATTTCCGCGAGCGCATAACGGTGATGGTCGGCAAAACTACGGCGATCGGCCACGGAGAATCCCCACTTCGTCAAATCGTTGAAAAATGCCGCCGGATTACCGATGCCACAAAAAGCAAAAAACTTGTATTGCCGCTGCACTCTTTCGAGCAAGGCCTCCGTCATCGAAGGCGCCCGGAGCACTGTCTCGAGCCGCATCTGCCCGTAAAATATCGGCGCGCTTGTGATCCACCGAATCTCGTTTTCGAGCGCGGCGACATGACTCGTTCGCGTAATCACCACGACGTCTGCGCGCGCGAGCGCCGAACGGGGCTCCCGCAAACGGCCTGCCGGCAACACCGCGCCGCTTCCAAATGAGTCTGTCGAGTCGATGAGGACGATATCGGCATCGCGTTCAAGCTCCAGATGCTGGAACCCGTCGTCCAGAATGAACCATTCTGCGCCATTTTTCGAGAGGGCGAGGCCATTCTGGTAACGATCTTTGCCTATCCCGAACTGAACGTGCTCACCCAATCTTCTGCGAAGCAGCGCGACCTCATCGGGCATTCCCTCATCGGACCTATTGCCAAAACCACGATAGCCCCGCGTGAGGATGACAGGACGATGCCCTTCGGCGAGCAAGCGCTCCGCTAACCACAAAACCATCGGCGTTTTGCCCGTACCGCCCACGGTTAGATTTCCCACGCTGATTACAGTCCCTGGAAGTCGCCGGCTGTGCAGAAGCCCGGCTGCATACAAGCGTGTTCGCAGCCCCATCGCCGCGCCATAAAGCCGGCCCAAAGGCTGCAACAGACGCTGACGGGCGGGAAGCAGCTTCACGCACGCGCTCTCTGTTCGATCAACCGTGTTACATGATCAAGCGTCGCCGCGGTTGCACCGCGGTTGCGTTCCACAATCGCTCTTGCCGCCGACCCCATTTCGGCCCGCGCCGCATCCTGTTTCAGCAACCGCTCCCAGGCTGCCGCGAGTTGCGCGCCCGAGTTGACTTCAATCGCGGCGTCTGCCTCCAGCAAACTCGTCGCGATCTGCCGGAAATTTTGCATCGAAGGCCCGAAAATCGGCACTTTGCCATAAGCTGCGGGCTCCAGCGGATTGTGCCCCCCTCCCGGCGGCTGGAGTGAGCCCCCAACGAACACCACGTCGGCTAGCCCATATAGCGCTGCAAGCTCGCCGATGGTATCCAGCAGCAGAACGCTTTTCGGCAAAAGATCGGTATCGTGCAAAATGCCAGCCGAGAGGCCATCGATAGAAATATCGCTCCTCCGGACCAGCCGCCAGCCCGCTTGCCTCAGCATCTCCGCCGCGGCCAGGAATTGTTCCGGCTTTCGTGGGGCCACAATCAGCAACGCCTGCGGCCATTCTTGCTGGATGGACCGGAACCCTTCCAGTACGGCTGGCTCTTCCCCGGCGATCACGCTGCCCGCGACCAGCACGGGGCTTCGCCTCGACCGTTGCAATTCGGCCGCCAGCCAATCGACAAACGCATTCGGCGCGGGTTCCGGCATATCGTATTTCATGCTTCCAGTGACCATGACGCGATCGCTCGCGGCGCCCAGCACAATCAGCCGCGAAGCGTCCTGTGGCGTCTGCATCAGATATAAGGTCCCATCGTTTAAGATCCGCCGAAGAAACGCGCCTAATAGGCCACCGCTCATCTTTGCCGCGCGCGTAAATCCCCGAAAAGACCGGTCCGATAAACGTCCGTTGACGAACACGACAGGAACACGTGAGTTGCGAGCGTGCCGCAGAACATTGGGCCAAATCTCTGTTTCCAGAATAATCAGCATATCAGGCCGCACGGCGCGAAAAACGCGCCGCACTGGCCCATTCCAGTCGAATGGAAAGTAAAACACGGCTTCGGCGAAGTGCATCCGCTCCCTTGCCAGCGCTTGGCCCGTCGAAGTGGTTGTGGAAATAACGAGCCGCGACGTGGGGAAGCGCTCTTTCAGGCGGCGTGCGAACGGCACTGCCGCGAGCACTTCGCCCACCGAAACAGCGTGGAGCCAGATTGTGGGCGAAAAACCCTCGCCGTTGGCGCTAACTTGGGCAGCAAATTTTAAACCCAGCCGTTCTCTGATATTCGGAAGATACTTCTTGCGGCGGACGCGGCTCACCAGCACGTACGGTGTCATCAGGACCGCTCCGATTGCCGTAATCAGAGTGTAGAGAAAGTACATTCAGATGTAGATGACCATCGGCATACGGCAACGGTTAAGCGCTATTATAAGAGCCAGCGCCTCGCGGCGAGAAGGTTTGGGATCCATGTGCTGTTCGATGCCTAAAGGCAACGCCTCGTGACGCGGCGCATCTCACGATCATACTCAATGCGCGCGGCCATCCGCATAGCGGCACGAATGTCTCTCGCTATCACGGCTTTTTGGTTTACAGCCGCGGCTCTGCACGCCCAAATGCAAAGCCAGCCTGGGAACACTGCGGTTGATCCCGCCTCTCTTCCCGCCCATGACTCCCATCAGCGCATCGTCATTGGGGCGGAGCCATACACGTCCGGCGATCGCTACAAAGAAAAATTCGGCAAGCATACCCCTTATGAAGGCGGTATCGCCGCCGTCGAAGTGTTCGCGCGTAATGACAACGACTTACCCGTTCGCATCAATCTCAATACCATCCAATTGCTTGTGGCTGTTCCGGGCGGATCTCGTCAACGCCTTGACATGCTTACGCCGGAAGATGTTGCCGATCGGGTTTTGGCGAAACCAAGAGATCCTTCGCCGCGAATGCCCATTCCGCGCATAGGTGCGCCGTCGCCCAAACACGACAAAGCCTGGGAAGAATTCGTTGCCGCGCTGCGTTCAGCTGCTTTAAACACAGACTTGCTTCCGCCGCACATGACCACGCACGGTTTCGTATATTTCGATATCGCTCGCCATTACGAATGGCTCTCGAATAGCCGCCTGGAAATTCCAGATCTGGCGTTTATGAACGATACCAAGCCGATATTTTTCTTCGAAATCGATCTCGCGCCGGCCGTTCACTCGATCACGGGTTCTGCCCGCCGGTTTGCTCGCTTCCTCGCGGTCAGCTAGAATGCATTCGCCTCCGGGCCCGAACCCAACAGGAAATTCTCTGACTCATGGATATTCTCGAAGGCCTGAATTCTCAGCAACGCGAAGCTGTGCTCGCCGCCGACGGTCCGATTCTGATTCTCGCCGGCGCGGGTACAGGGAAGACTCGCGTGATTACCCATCGCATCGCCTACCTGATCCAACAAGGCATTCCGTCCGGCGCAATTCTCGCCGTGACCTTTACGAATAAGGCCGCCGGCGAAATGCGCGAACGCGTTCGCGTCTTGCTTGAAGGCATAGGTCTGGGCCTGAGCGATCCCTGGATCAGCACGTTTCACTCGTTTTGCGTGCGCCTGCTGCGCCGAGAGGCTCCGCGCTTGGGTCTTCCTCGCGACTTCGCGATTTACGATGACGAAGAGCAGTTGGCGGCTTTGAAGCTGGCGCTCAGGGATCTTGGTTCGGACGATTCCGGCGACACGCCGCGCGAAATTCTTTCTCGCATCAGCTTTGCGAAAAATCATGGGATTACCCCCGACCAGGCCCTCGCGGACGCTTTCGACGAACGCAGCAAGCTTGCGGCGCGCGCTTATGACGCATACGAAAAAACCTTAAGAAAGAACGGGGCGCTCGATTTTGACCACCTTCTTTTGCGCGCTGTGGAAGTTCTGCGTCGCTTTGACGAAGCCCGGCATAGCTGGCAGCAGCGTTTCCGCTACCTGCACGTGGACGAATACCAGGATACAAACCGCGTGCAATATGATCTGCTGCGTCTGCTGGCCGGCGCTCAACCCAACCTCTGCGTGGTCGGCGACGAGGACCAATCGATCTATCGCTGGCGCGGCGCCGACGTCGGCAACATCCTCAGCTTTGCCAAAGATTTTCCCGCTGCGCGTGTATTCCGTATCGAGCAGAACTACCGCTCCCGGCAAAGAATTCTCGACGCGGCCGCGGCGGTCGTTTCGAAAAACGTCAAGCGTATCGGCAAGCAGCTCACGGCCACGCGAGGCGAAGGTTCCAATCTCGTTTTCTATGAAGCACGCGATGCACGCGCCGAAGCCGAGTACGTCACCCAGCGTGTGAGCGACATTCAAAAAGACGATGCCGCCGCGCATTGTGCCGTGATGTATCGCACCAATGCGCAGTCCCGCTCGTTGGAAGAAGCTTTCCGCGCCCGGGGCATCCGCTACCGCCTGCTCGGCGGTTTTAGTTTTTACCAGCGCGCCGAAATCCGGGATATTTTTGCCTACGTGCGCCTGGCGATGTTTTCGGACGACGATATCGCGCTTCTTCGCGTGCTGAATACGCCCCCGAGGGGCATAGGCAAAGTCACTGTGGAATCGCTTCGCGCGCAGGCTCGCGAGCGCAGCACTTCACTGTGGAATGCTATCGGCGAACAGATTGAATCCGGCGCGGCGCGCGCTCTGGCTCCGCTTCGCAGCTTCCGCGAATTGATCGATCAACTGCGCGAGAAATTGCGAACATTGCCGCCGGCGCAATTCCTCGCATTCGTTCTCGAAGCCACCGGTTACCTCGACATGCTGCGCCAGCGCGATTGCGCGGAAGACCTCGCGCGTATCGACAATTTGAATGAATTGGTGAACGCCATGGTCGAGGGAGCCGAACGCGGCGAAACACTCGCGGACTTTCTCGATCGTGCCGCCCTGGTAAGCGATGCCGACAATTACGACGAGCGCGCATCGGTCACGCTGCTCACGTTGCATACCGCCAAGGGCCTCGAATTCGATCATGTTTTTCTTACCGGCCTCGAAGAGGGCACATTCCCGCACAGCCGCTCGCTTAGCGATCCGGAAGAACTCGAGGAAGAGCGGCGCCTCTGCTACGTTGGAATGACGCGTGCAAAGGAGACGCTGACGCTCACCCGCGCCGTCTATCGCCGAATTTACGGCACCGAACGACTGCATGGGTCGACTCCTTCACGATTTCTCCAGGAAATTCCTGCCGAACTCGTGGATACCGCCGAAGGTTCGCTCGCAGCGGCAGGCGAAACCCGCCGCTACGAAGCCGATCCCGAATACTCCTACTCGGCCGAGGAGTTTGCGCGTCGCGTGCGCCGCACGCCGGCTCCTTCGCGTGAGCGTGCGCCTCGACCGCGGCCGGATACACACTCCCCCGGACGCATAAAGCGCGACACCAGCAACCCTCTGATCGGCCAGCGCGTGCACCATCCAACCTATGGCGTGGGAACCATCATCCACGTGGATGGCGATGACGATGACCGGAGGCTGACCGTGAGCTTCGTTAACTACGGGACAAAAAAGCTCGTCGAACGCTATGCCAACCTTTCGTGGGCACAATAAGATCTCGGCACGCACGATCTGTAAGTAGCGAATTGCAGCACACCCTGAGAACTACGCCGTTGCGCCGCACGGCCGGCCGGGATAGAGTTTTCGCCACTTTTTGCCGGCGGTGGGCGTGAATCCGCAGCTTTTTAGGGTCAAAAGCATCGACAAGCTTCTGGCTGACGCCGAAGCCCCCGAACACCGGCTGAAGAAGACCCTCGGCCCATGGTCACTCACGGCGCTGGGCATTGGCGCAATTATTGGCTCGGGAATTTTTGTTCTTACCGGGACGGCTGCAGCCGGCGAATACTTCCAGGCTCCTTCCATTCTTCACGCCCAGGTACTCGATCTGGTCTCGAATTATCTACGGCATGGCGGCGCTGCAGGCGTGCTGATGCACGGCCGGCCCCCCGCGGGACCGGCGATTGCAGTTTCGTTCTTATTGGTTGCTATCGCGTGCAGTTTCGCGGGGCTCTGTTATGCGGAACTCGCCTCGATGATTCCCATCGCTGGCAGTGCGTACACGTATTCCTACGCCACGCTCGGTGAAATCTTCGCCTGGATCATCGGATGGGACCTGATTCTCGAATATGCGGTCAGCAATGTTGCCGTGGCCGTGGGGTTTAGCGGATACGCCAAGGCTCAACTGGCAGCCTTTGGGCTGAATTTGCCCGACAGATGGTCGACGCCGGTGTGGGCCTCGGGGCAATGGACGGGAGCCCGGTTCAACCTGCCGGGATTCCTGATCGTTTTTATCCTTACTCTGCTGCTCGTTCGGGGCGTGCGCGAATCAGCCGAAGCGAATAATGTAATGGTGGCGATAAAAATCGGCGCCATTCTCACCTTCCTGGCCGTAGGGGCTACGCTGACAAATCCTGCAAATTGGAAACCGTTTGCCCCCTCCGGCTTCGCCGGCGTCGTCACCGGCGGGGCCATCGTTTTTTTTACCTATATCGGCTTTGATTCCGTCTCCACGGCGGCGGAGGAATGCCGCAACCCGCAAAGAGATTTGCCTTTCGGCATCATCGCCTCGCTCATTATCTGCACTTTGCTTTACATCGGCGTTGCGATCGTGTTGCTCGGAATGATGAAATACCCGGCCTTTTCGTCCGGAGCGGGCGCGGAGGCACCCGTCGCCTACGCGCTACAGCAGCTCGGCGCAAACCGCTTTTCTCGTTCGGTGATCGTTATCGGCGCGCTGATGGGAATGATCTCCTCTCTGCTTGTATTTCAATACGGGCAGGCGCGCATCTGGTATGCGATGTCGCGCGACGGCTTGTTGCCCAGGCTTTTTTCAGCCGTGCATCCAAAATTCAAGACGCCGTACTGGTCGACATGGATCGCCTGTTTTGCCGTGGGCATACCCGCGGGATTGGTGGATATCGGCGACGCCGCGGACCTGTCGAATATCGGCACGTTGTTTGCATTCGTTCTTGTATCGCTGGGCGTGATCTTTTTGCGGCGCAATCAACCGGACCGCCCGCGTACCTTCCGGGTTCCTTTCGTTCCGTGGTTTCCGCTAATCTCGATTGTTTTCTGCGTGGGATTGATGATGGGCCTAACGGTGATCACCTGGATTCGGTTTGTGGTGTGGCTCGCAATCGGCCTGATCATCTATGCGAGTTACAGCCACAAACACAGCGAATTCGCGGGCAAGAACGTCCGCGAGAAAGCCCCGGGGAAAGCTTGATGCGTTCGGGAATGCGATTCACGGCTGCAATCTTGATCTGCTTTCTGCTTCCCATGCAAACCTTCGCCTGGGGAGCAAACGCCGAGCGCCTGATTGCGAACCGCGCCGTAGATACGCTGCCGCAGGATTTGCGTGCGTTTTTCGAAGCAAATCGCGACTTCATCACGCGGCACGCGGCTGATGCCGTACAAAACCTGGATAAGACCTCCCCGACCGAAAGCCGGAATGAGGTGCTTTTCCTCGATCGCTATGGCCAGTATCCATTCGAAGCCTTGCCTCACAAATACGAAGCGGCGGCGGCAAAATTCGGCAAACCGAAGCTTGAAAACGGCGGCGTCCTGCCCTGGCAGATCGGCGTTTACAGCGCAAAACTAACCGACGCCATGCGTTCCGGCAATTGGGAGCAGGCTCGTCTGCTGGCGGCTCAACTTGCTGGTTACGTGGCCCAGGCTTTCGATCCTTTCAACACCACGGAAAATTACGATGGGCACGCTTGGGGCCAGCCCGGTGTGAATTTGCGCTTCAACACAAGTCTCGTGGACCGCTACTCATTGTTTTTCCCGCTGCATCCAAATGATGCCGTATTCATTGCCGATCCTACCGATCATGCGTTCGAAGACTGCATTAAGGCGCACTCCTGGCTGGAGATCGTCCTCGTCGCTGACCGCCGCGCCCGCAGTGGATTGGCTGATTACACAGACGACTATTACGATCGTTTCTACAGCGAAGCCGGCGCGACGCTGATCCGCCAACTCAGCGATGCGGCAGCCGATGTCGGCTCTTACTGGCTGACGGCATGGATCAACGCCGGGCGGCCCGCTGTTCCCCACCAATAGACGTGTTCTCTCGCCCGTCACCTAACGACTCCTGGACTGCGCGATTTCAGGCGCTTCCCAAAGCTGAACTCCATGTGCATCTGGAAGGCACAATGCAACCGGACACCGTCGTCGCTCTGGCGAAAAATTGTGGTGATCGGCTGGACGAACACACTGTGGCTGCCCGGTACGCATCGCGCGACTTTGCAGGCTTTATTGAAGCCTACAAATGGGTGACCTCATATTTGAGGGCGCCGGCAGATTACGCATTTGCCGCCTCTCGCATGTGCGAACAAATGTTGGCGCAAAAGATCGTGTATGCCGAGGTTACGCTTTCAGTCGGCGTTATGCTCCTGCGCAAACAGGATGCCGCCGCAAATTTTCACGCCATCTGCGAAGCGGTTACTCCGTATGCATCGCGGGGATTGCGTTTGCAGTGGATCTTCGATGCCGTGCGGCAATTTGGAGCCGCTGCGGCGCGAGAAGTGGCGCAACGCGCGGTTGAGATGCGCCACTCCGGCGTAATCGCCTTTGGAATGGGGGGTGACGAACTCGCGATTCCGGCCGCCGACTTTCGCCACGTGTACGACTACGCTGCGTGCAACCATCTGCATCGGCTGGTTCATGCAGGCGAGATCGGCAGATCAGATTCGGTCCGCGAAGCCGTTGAGACCCTCGGGGCCGAGCGCATTGGCCATGGTATTTCCGCTGCGAATGACCCGAATCTCATGTCAACGCTTGCGGAAAGATCGATTCATCTTGAGGTCTGCCCTACAAGCAACCTCCGCACGGGCGCTCTGGCGCGATGCGTGACGCGCTCCGACGCGGAGATGGCCGACCATCCATTGCCTAAACTACTTCGCGCCGGTATTCCCATCAGCATATCCACGGACGATCCGGCGATATTCAGCACCGATCTGGCTGACGAATTTGGCTCGCTCGGGCAGATGGGTCTCGAGCGGCAACGGATTCTGAGGATAGCGGAGACAGCTTTCCTGGGCGCTTTTCTTCCCGACGCCGACAAATCGGCATTGCTGAAATCCTTTCGCTCTGAGGCTGCAGCGCTTGGCCTGCTATAATGCACCACATGAAAGCCCACGTTTGGGTCATGCTGAAATCCACGGTGCTCGACCCGCAAGGCGCCGCAATTCAGCAGGCATTGGCATCTCTTGGACACGCCGCCGTGCGCGACGTCCGCCAGGGCAAATTCTTTGTTCTGGATCTCGACGGTCTGGACCGGGCTGCGGCGCAATCCGAGGTTGAGCGCATCGCGCGCGATGTGCTCACAAACCCGGTCATTGAGGAATTTCGCTTCGAAATTGTCGATGAGGCCACGTCTGCCCCTGCCAGCATATCGGCAAAAACCTCCTTTCAGGCCTAGGTATTTAACAGTAGTGAATTAATGGGCCTCACCTAGAGCACACCGCAAACACCGTATGCTATTCTGAACGTCCGGTGGCCCTTCCGCCGATTTTCAACCTAGGAGTCCTACTGTGTGCGGCATTGTCGGATATATCGGTCCTAAGAAAGTTGTGCCGCTGATTCTCGACGGCCTGCGCCGGCTGGAATATCGCGGATACGATTCCGCCGGGATCGCCGTCGTCAGCCAAAATGGACACCTGGAAATCCGCCGCGCGTCCGGCAAACTACCCAATCTTGAAGACTCCATACGCAATCATCCGATCGACGGCATCTATGGCCTGGGTCATACGCGCTGGGCTACGCATGGCCGGCCGACCGAGGAAAACGCCCATCCGCACCGGGACTGTAAGGGCGAGGTGGTAGTCGTACACAACGGCATCGTTGAGAATTATCTGGAACTTAAGCAGGAACTGGAAAAAGAAGGACACAAGTTCGTCACCCAAACCGACACGGAAATCGTGGCACACCTCGTCGAGAAGTACATGGAGGGTGGCCCGCTGGAAGACGCGGTTCGCAAGGCTATTAAGCGGCTGAGCGGCGTTTATGCTCTGGTGATTCTTTCGGTCAAGGATCCACGCAAAATTGTCGCTGCGCGGAATGGCCCGCCCGTAGTCGTCGGCCTGGGGCAGGATGAATATTTCGTGGCCAGCGATATTCCGGGAATCCTGGCGCACACGCGCGATATCTTTTTTCTCTCCGATGGCGATATCGCCGTCTTGACGCCGAAAGGTGTGCAGGTCAGCGACATCGAGGCCAAGCCGATTCAGCCGAACATTCACCACATTACCTGGGATCCTGTGACCGCTGAAAAGGGCGGTTTCAAGCATTTCATGCTCAAAGAAATTTTCGAGCAGCCCCGGGCCATCCGCGACACCATGCTGGGCCGCATCTCCCAGGAAACCGGCGAAGTTTTCCTGGACAAGATGGAGATTACGACCGCGGAATTCCGAAATTTCCGCAATATCAAAATCGTTGCCTGTGGCACGAGTTGGCACGCCGGTCTGGCCGGTAAATTCATGATCGAACGGCTGGCCGCAGTCCCCGTGGAAGTGGATTACGGCAGCGAGTTCCGCTATCGCGATCCTATCGTTGACGAAAAAACGCTCGTGATCTGCATCAGCCAGTCGGGCGAAACTGCGGACACGCTCGCCGCCCAGCGCGAAGCAAAGCAGAAAGGCGCCAAAACTTTAGCGATTTGCAACGTCGTCGGCTCAATGGTCACGCGTGAAGCCGCTGGCACAATCCTGACGCACGCCGGCCCTGAAATCGGCGTCGCTTCCACCAAGGCATTTACGGGTCAACTGACCGCGCTCATACTTATCGCGCTTCATCTCGGCCAGTTGCGCGAGAAACTGGCCCCCGACGCCGCAAAGAAATTAATGCTGGAGTTCACCCGTATTCCCCAGAAGATCGAGACCATCCTGCAGGGTGACCACGAGGGGATCTACGAGGGACTGGCGCGCCAGTTCTTCCGATACACTGACTTCCTTTACCTGGGGCGCGGCGTCCACTTCCCTATCGCTCTGGAGGGCGCGCTCAAACTCAAGGAAATCTCTTACATTCACGCCGAAGGTTATCCGGCCGGCGAAATGAAGCACGGCCCAAACGCCCTCATCGACGAAAACCTGCCCGTCGTCATGCTGGCCACGCGCGACGAATTCGATGCCGAATCGATGATCCGGTATGAAAAGAGTGTTTCGAATATTCAGGAAGTCAAGGCGCGCGACGGCATCGTTATTTCCGTGGTCAGCGAAGGCGACCACCTCGCGCGCAAGGTTTCCGATCACGTCATTGAAATCCCAATGGCGCCGGAATTGATGGCCCCCATTTTGGAGGTCGTGCCGCTGCAATTGCTCGCTTATCATATTGCCGTCCGGCGCGGCTGTGACGTGGATCAACCCAGAAATCTGGCCAAGTCTGTGACCGTCGAATAACAACCACGCGCATTAGCAATCATCCGGGCGGCGCGCTAAAATTTCATCGAAATATGAGCGTTCGCCGCTTTGCCGACATCTGGCTTTCGGCCTCACTTGCCTTCGCGGCCCTTCTGCCTCTGCACGCCCAGACGCGCCCCGGTTCGTATACGGTAGCCGAGGTCCATGCCTCGGGATCACATCGCTATAGTGATGCGCAGATCGCTGCCACGGCAGGGCTGAAGCCGGGCGACCCGGTAAATAGCCTAGCCCTTCAGGAAATCGCGGATGAAATGGCGGGGTTGGGTATCTTCTCGCGAGTGAATTTCCGTTTCACCGTAAAGAACAATCGCGCCATCGTAAATTTCGAATTGGAAGATGCGCCTGTCGTGCCGGTGATTTTCGAGAATTTCCCATGGTTCAGCGATCAGGAGATAACGGACGAGATTCGGACCGCCGTGCCGCTTTTCGACGGCGTTGCGCCAAAGGGCGGCACGCTGCTGGACGAAATCACCGACGCGCTCAAGAAAAAGCTCGCATCGCGCGGGATTCAAGCAAACGTGGAACACATGCTTCTCGCCGAGCCATCCACCGATGGCGCGATCATGCAGTTCCGGCAAGATGGCCAGAGTTTCACCGTTGCCAGTCTCAGCTTCAGCGATCCGGCAGCTCAAAATTCCGAAAAGCTGCATGATCGGCTGACCGACCTCGTTGGCAAGAACTTTTCTCGTTTCGCCCTCGAACTCTTCGAAAACGAACAAGTCCGTCCCATTTACCTCTCGGCGGGCCAAATCCGCGTGACTTTTGGCGCGCCTGTCGTTCACCTGAATGGCGATGGCAACCACAAGGGTCCTGCTACGGTCGACATTCAGGTTCCAATCGATCCGGGGCCGGTCTATCGCTTATCCGGTGTCACGTGGACCGGCGATATGGCAATCGATCAGGCTTCGCTTGCAAAGCTCATTCCGCTCAAGGAGGGCGATGTAGCCGATGGCATGCGCTTGGCTTCGGGCTGGCAGCAAGTCGAATTGGAATATGCGCATCGTGGCTACATCAATGCGAAGGTCGAGGCTGTGCCGCAGTTCGACAATGCCCGTAGGACGGTTGCCTACAACGTGAAAATCACCGAAGGGCCCGAGTACCGCATGGGCGAACTCGTGGTTACCGGGCTCTCGCTTGACGCCGAACGCTCTGTGCGGAATGCCTGGCGCTTGCCGCCTGGCCAGGTGTTCGACAAGACCTATGTCGATTCCATGCTCGCCAAGCTTGAAAAACCGACGGTTGCAATTTTTGGAGATTTACCGGTGCATTACGAGAAGATGGGGCGATGGCTGCGTCCGGATACGCAAAAGCATGTCATGGACGTGTTGATTGATTTCCAGTAGCCGTACACACTCCTGAATTTTCACGCGTTCAACCTGCAGTATCGTGATCACGACACGTGCGCGGCCGACGCTTCTCTGGCAGCGATAATCGTATTCACGTGAATCCGTACTGTATCCTCAACGTTTCTTGCGTACCCTCCGGCAAATGCCACCGCGACCGGCAATCCTCGTAAACGCGCTTCTGCAAACACGAGAGCGTCGCGCTCCTGCAGGCCACGCATGCTCAGCCGCAATCCGCCCAACTGGTCTTCGCGATACGGGTCCGCGCCCCCGATATAAAAAATCATTTCAGGCGCGAATCGCCGAAAAGCGCTGGCCAGGGCCTTGTCCAACAATTCCAGATATTCTTCGTCGCCAACGCCGTCGGCGAGGTTCACATCCAAATCCGACGGCGGCTTCGGCTCGGGATAATTATTTTCCTGATGCAGAGATAAAGTGAACACATCGGCATCGCCGGCAAAAATTGCCGCCGTGCCGTTTCCCTGATGCACATCCGTGTCAACGATCAGAACCCTCCGCAGAGCGCCCTCGGATTGCAGCCGGCGAATCGCCACGGCGACATCGTGAATCATGCAGAAGCCTTCGCCATGTCCCGGAAATGCATGATGAAAACCGCCGCCGATATTTATCCCGAATCCCTCCTTTGCCGCACAGTGCGCGGCCAGGATCGATCCTCCGGCAGCCAGCCAGAACCCTTTTACCGCAGCCTCCGAATACGGAATCTCCAGGCGCATGCGCTCGCTGAGGGTGAGCTTGTCGTGCAGGCACTTATCCACCCATTCACGCGTGTGCACGCGCAGAATATCTTCGTCCGTCGCCGGCTCAGGCGCGAGAATGTCAGACGGCTCCGCGATGTGGTCGGCAAGCAAGAGATCGCGAACCATGCGGAATTTTTGCGATTGGAATACGTGCTGGCCTAAGCGTAAATCGTAGCCTTCGTGATAAACCAACTTGAACGGAAGCATGACCGCCGTGGAATCAGTTGTCGCGATCGAGGATGAAATCGGGCACAACGAAAAGCGCCCGCCCAAATTCGCTGTTTGCGTGGCCATTCAGGCAAGCTTTGGCACGCGAGGCGTATTCGTGGGCCAATGAGCGGGTGCGTTCCAGCGCCCCGGAATTGCGGACCAGCGCCGAAATTTCTTCGGCCCGGACGGTGTGAAAGCCCTTCTCATCGAGTACCGTTCGCACCATCCGGCGCCCGGCCGCGCCATCGTTTTCCAGCGCATAGATCAGTGGCAAAGTCACCTTGCCCTCTTTCAAATCGCTGAGAACGGGCTTGCCAAGTTGCAAAGGCGAGGCCGTGAAATCCAGCAGATCATCCACCAATTGAAATGCAAGCCCGGCATAGCGGCCGTAATCGGCGAGAGCCTGCTCTTCCGTGTCGCTGAGGGCGCCAAGCACGCCGCCCAATCGCGCGCATCCGCTGAATAAGCAAGCCGTCTTGCGGGCGGAGAGATCCAGGGCGTCCTGTTCGCCCAGATCCATACGCCCGAGGCTCGAGAGTTGCAGCAATTCACCCTCGACCATGCTTTGCGTGAGGTCGATGAGAATGTCAAGGACCCGAAAATTCCGCTCCTCGAGCGCCATTTGAAACGACTGCATGTAAAGCCAATCGCCGGCCAGCACACTCCGATGATTTCCCCACCGCGAATTCGCCGAAGGACGGCCACGCCGCGTGTCGGCACCGTCGATGACGTCATCGTGAATCAGCGTGGCGCTGTGAATCAGTTCCACCACGGCGCCGAGGCGGACTGCAGCGGGGCCATGATATCCCGCGTATCCTGCAGAAAGCAGCAGCAGTGCCGGCCGCAGACGTTTGCCCCCGCCGCCGAGCAGATAGCCGGCAATCTCCGCCACCGGCTCGCTCGCGATCCCGGTCTGATGCGCGAGTTCTCCCTCGACGCGCACGAGGTCATCGCGTACCAGGTCAAAAATCTCTTTAACCGTCAGCAGCGAGATGTGTCTCCTCCATCAGCCGGACTCAACCGGCGTCCTCGCATGTTTCACAGCTTGAAAAATCGCCTGAAATTCGCCGCCGTTGCCGCGGCGAACTCATGCGGCGCCAAGTTTCTCACAGGTGCGAGCGTCCGCGCTACTTCCGCCACAAAGGCCGGCTCGTTCCGGCGTCCGCGAAACGGCTGCGGCGCCAAAAACGGAGAATCGGTTTCGATCAGAATAGATTCCAGAGGCACGGCGGCGGCTACATCGCGCAAGTTGTGAGCCTTCGGGTAGGTCGAATTCCCCGCGAATGAGATGAGAAAGCCCATTTCCACCCCGCGTCGCGCTTCTTCAAGCGTGCCGCTGAAGCAATGAAAAATTCCTCCCAAGCCTGATGAACTCCAGTGCTGCTCCAGCGCCTGCAGGCAATCGGCCCACGCTTCGCGGCAATGAATGACGATCGGGCGCCGGGCGGCGCGGGCGAGTTCGAGTTGCTCGATAAAAACGCGCCGCTGCACCTCTTGCGGAGAATGGTCGTAGTGATAATCGAGCCCGATTTCGCCCCACGCGAGGAATTT
This sequence comes from Candidatus Acidiferrales bacterium, assembly GCA_035650755.1. Classification (GTDB taxonomy): domain Bacteria; phylum Acidobacteriota; class Terriglobia; order Acidiferrales; family UBA7541; genus Palsa-189. The sequence goes on along the minus strand of DASRHB010000028.1, from coordinate 62,372 downwards.
GCGATGCCGCGCCATTCGGGTGAGTTCGTCATAATGCGCCGGCGTCGCAAGCTTCGCTTCGTGCGGGTGAATTCCTGCCGCCGCGTAAATCCAGTCGTAGCGTTCCGCAAACGGAAGCGCCGATGCCAGTGCTCCCGGAGCGCCGCCCATCGCGAGAATATTGCGGACTCCTGCGGTTTGCGCCCGCGCCAGCATGTCTGCTCGATCCGACTCGAATTCGGGCATGTCCACATGCGCATGCGAATCGACCAAATCGAGCTGCGCGGGAACTGAAGAGCCGTTATCCATACAGTGCGCCGAATGAACTGCTTGCGCCAGACACGATGAAACGAGGCGCGAGCTGCTTACTTCAGTCGCGAGCCGACGGGCACGTCTTCGAGAAAGCCGGCGAGCACTGGCTTCCCCTCCGGCCCAACCGATGCGGCCACGATCATGCCGTTTGATTCCACCCCTCGCAGCTTACGTGGCTGCAAATTGACCACGACCACCACCTTGCGCCCGACAAGCTGCTCGGGCTGATATGCCGTGGCGATGCCGGCGACGATCTGACGGATTTCGTCCCCAACATCCACCATCACCTTCAACAATTTGTCCGCGCCGGCGACGCGTTCGGCCGATTTCACCTGGCCGACGCGCATCTCGACTTTCGCGAAATCGTCGATGCTGATCTTCGAATTCACCGCTGGCGCGGCTCCAGGCCCCGCACCGCCGGCCTGCGCGGCATGAGCGGGCGTAGAAGCCGGAGCCGACGGCGTTGCTGCGGTTCCTTGCGGATTGAGAATTTCCTGTTCCATGGCTGCGATTTTCTCCAGTGTTTCAGCTTTTTCCACGCGGGGAAATACTGCCGTCGCCTCGCCGATAAGCGTGCCGGGGCGGAGACCGCCCCAGGCAAGCTGATCGATGCGCATCTCGGCAATGGATCCAAACTGCCCGAGTTGTGCCCAGAGCTTTTCGGTGGCCATCGGCAATGCGGGATGCGCCAGCGTCACAAGAATGCGCAACGATTCCGCCGCGTAGTACAAAATCGTTTCCAGCCGGCCGCGCTGCTCCGGATCTTCGGCCAGCGACCACGGTTTTCCTGCAGTGATGTAGCCATCGACCTGAGCAATCGCCGCCCAGATCAATTCGAGCCCGCGCGAAAACGTCAACTCCTCATATTGGCCCGCCACCGCGCTCGCCGATTCCACAATGCCGGCCGAAAGCGACTTCTCCGCTTCGCCTATTGCCGAGTGATGCGCGGCGGGAACTTTTCCCTCGCAATATCGTCCGATCATGGCCAGCGTGCGGCTCGCGAGATTGCCGAGGCCGTTCGCCAGATCGCTGTTATATCGCGTCAGCAGGGCGTCGTGACTGAAATTCCCGTCTTGGCCGAAAGGAACATCGCGGAGCAGGTAATAGCGCAATGCATCGACGCCTACCGTGCGGGCAATCGGTTCGGCATAGGCCACATTGCCCTTGGATTTACTCATCTTCTGCTGTTCGAATAGCAACCAGCCATGGGCAAAGACGCACTTCGGCAACGGCTCCTGAGCAGCCATGAGAAACGCAGGCCAGTAAACACAATGAAAGCGGATGATCTCCTTGCCGATCAGATGCAACTGCGCAGGCCAATATTTCTCCCATTGCAACTCGTCATCGCCATAACCGATGCCGCTGAGATAGCTGGTGAGCGCGTCATACCAAACGTACACGACATGCTCGGGGTCATCTGGCCAGGGTAAGCCCCATTTCACAGTCTTGCGGCTAACGGAGATGTCGCGCAGGCCAGCCTCGACAAACCTCTGTACTTCGTTGCGCCGGAAACCCGGGCGGATGAAATCCGGCTGCTCCTCGTACAGCTTCAGCAGCTTTTCCTGAAACGCCGACAACTTAAAGAAATAATTGTCTTCAGAAACCACTTCGGCGGGCCGCCCGCAGAGCGGGCAGTCAATCGGTTCGGTCGAATCGCTCACGTAAAGATTGTCAAAAACGCAGTACCGACCCTGATAGAAGCCTTTGTAGATGTACCCGGCGTCGCGAGCACGCAGAAGCAGGCGGCGCACGGCCCGAAGATGTTCCGGGGAGGTAGTGCGAATGAAATGCGTGTAGCTGATGCCAAGTTCATTCCACAAATTGCGAAATACAGCCGAGTAGCGGTCTACGTGCTGTTTCGGTGTTACTCCCGCTTTGGCGGCGGCGCGAGCGATATTTTCGCCGTGTTCATCCGTGCCGGTGAGAAACGCAACGTCGTAACCCTGCATGCGCTTGAAACGAGCGAGGGTATCGGCCACTAAAGTCGTATAGGCAGAGCCGACGTGAGGCCGCGCATTCGCATAATAGATCGGTGTAGTCACATAGAACTTCGGGCGATTGTCGGCGTGGCTCACAGACGCTCCGAACCGGCGTGCTGAAACGAACGATACTATGCGGCCCGGGCAGTGGAGTCAAACCGCCATGGGTCAGTTTGATTGCAAACTGACCTACTACCAAAACCTCCGGATTCGTGTTGCGGTTCTTCGCAGCACATTGTTGAATAGGTGCGCCAGGAAAATTCGGATGAGCCACGTTACGATCGCGCCCACGAGCGAGGTCAGCACTCGGCCCGCCTTGCTTTCCGATCTGCCCAGGCTGGCGGAAATTTATAACTACTACATCCTGAATACGCACATCACTTTCAACATTACACCTTTCACACCCGAAACATTCCGGCCGTGGTTCGACGAGCATTCCGACGGCAAGCGTCACCGCCTCGTGGTGGCGATCGAAGCCGGCAACGGCCGAATTATCGGCTATGCAGGCACCGCGCGGTTCCGTCCAAAAGAAGCCTACGAGACTACCGTGGAAACCACAATCTACTGCAGCCATGATTGCACGCAATTGGGCATCGGCACGATGCTTTACCACTCATTGTTCGAAGCCATCGCGGGCGAGGATATCAACCGTATTGTGGCGGGTGTCACGCTGCCGAATCCCGCGTCTGTTGCATTGCACGAGCGCTTCGGCTTTCGTCACCTGGGCACATTCACCCGGAATGGCCGCAAGTTTGGCAAATATTGGGACGTCGCCTGGTTCGAACGGCCGCTGAAACTCGAATAACGGCGCTCTCGCATCGAGGGGGGATAATGGTTCACTTCTTTGGCATTGCGATCAGCTCTTCCCTGCTGGGCTGGATCCTTATCGGGCTGCTGGCGGGATGGATCGCGGGCGAAGTCAGCCGCGGCGCGGGTTTTGGATGCCTCGGGAACCTCGCCATTGGACTCGTCGGTTCAATTCTCGGTGGGTGGATCTTTTCGAGACTGGGAATCTGGGGAGGTGGTTTTGTATACAGTCTCGCGGCCGCCACTGTAGGAGCGGTGGTGCTGGTGTTGCTCGCGCGCCTGTTTGCCGGCGGCAAGCACGCCTGAAAATCAGATGTTATCGGCACGCGCGCGATTGCCGAAGCTCTTATTTTTTGCAACGGCTGCAGGCGCCTGGCTTTATTTCTTGCATGATTATCCCCAGCTGCCTCGGGTCATCGCCTCGCATTTCGATCAACACGGATTCGCAAACGGCTGGCAAACGAAGCAGAGCTTTTTCGGCACCTTCGCCGGCATGACCGCGCTGGGAGCTTTTCTGGTATTTGCCCTACCGACGACCGTCAGCGTTTTGCCTGCGCGATGGATTAACCTGCCCCACAAGGATTACTGGCTTGGCCCCGAGCAGCGCGCCGCCTCTCTGCGGTTTCTCAGCGCCTGGTTTGCCTGGTTCGGTTGCGCCGTCTATTTCGTGATCGTCATTGCCTTTGATTTCGCGGTCGAAACGAACTTGCGGCCGCTTCACCAGCCGAACATCGCGCGTCTCTGGTATACCCTCGCCTTTCTCATCGGGTTCACGATTATTTGGACCAGACGTCTTTTCGCACGATTCGGCCGCGTGCCTCGCACACCCTCGGACTAGATTCGCCCGAGGCAGGCGATAACAGGTTTCATTGGATATGCGGTTGGCGCACGCGCGAATCGCAGCTAGCAGCCGGCTTGCGCGGCTATCTGCTCCGGCGTGATACGATTATTCGATTAAAGGAGCTGCACGGAGTTGAGTAAGCCTTCTCTTTGGGCCATTCCGCTGGGCGGCCTCGGCGAATTCGGCATGAACATGCTCGCGCTGCGCACCGGGGATGACATCATCGTCATCGACGCCGGAATGATGTTTCCGGAGGCCGAACTCCTCGGCGTCGATATCGTCATTCCGGATATCACCTACCTCAAACACAATCGCGAGCACGTGCGCGCGATTATTTTGACGCACGGCCACGAAGATCACATTGGCGCACTGCCATACATTCTGCGTGACCTGAATGTGCCTGTCTTCGGCACGCGCTTTGCCCTCGCGCTTGTACGGAAGCGCCTGGAAGAGCACACGCTGCTCGAGACCGCCGATCTCCGGGAGGTTATCCCCGGCCGGCACGCCGAGATCGGCCCGTTTGAGATCGAATTCATACACGTCACGCACAGCACCATCGATTGTGTGGCCCTGGCTATTCGCACTCCGGTCGGCGTGGTGATTCATACTGGCGATTACAAGATGGACCCTACGCCCGTTGACGGCGAGCCGTTTGATCTGCACGCGTTCGCCCGTTACGGCCAGGAAGGCGTCCTCGCACTCTTCAGCGACAGCACGAATGTCGAGCGCCCCGGATACACGCCTTCCGAACGCGCCGTGTGGAACCGCCTGGAAGAGCTCTTTCGTGCGGCGCCGCGCAAGGTGCTGATTTCCTGCTTTGCCAGCTCGATCCACCGGATTCAGCAGATCATCGATATAGCTGCATTGGTGGGCCGCAAAGTCGGATTCGTCGGGCGCAGCATGGTTGATAATGTCGAAATTGCGCACGAATTAGGCCGCCTGAGGATTCCCGATGGTTTGCTCGTCCGTCCGCAGGATTTGCGCACGTTCGATCCACAGAAAATGGTCGTCTTGGTAAGCGGCAGCCAAGCCGAACCAATGTCCTCGCTTTCCCGGGTCGCGGTAGATAATCACCGCCTCATCAGCGTCGATCCTGAAGATACGGTCATTCTCTCCGCGCGCATCATTCCCGGCAACGAAAAGGCCATTTTCCGGATGCTGGATCACATGTTCCGCCGGCGAGCCCTCGTTTATTACGATAATGCCGGTGGTGTGCTGCACGTTTCCGGCCACGCCAGCCAGGAAGAGCAAAAGCTCATACTCAGCCTCGCGCGGCCGCGTTATTTCATCCCGCTGCACGGCGAATACCGCCAGCTTTTCCGCCACGCCGCGCTGGCCCAACAGGTTGGCGCCGTCTCCGGCGAAGTCCTGCTGCTCGAAGACGGTCATCCCATCGAATTCACCGAAGACGGCGCCTATCGCCGCGATCCGGTGCCGGTCGGACGCGTCTGCGTCGATTCCGGGTCGCTCGAAGAGATTGAGCAAGTCGTGATTCGCGACCGGCAGCACCTGGCGGAAGACGGGATCGTTGTGCCCATCATCGCCATCGATAAACACACCGGCCGCATGGAATCCCGGCCGGAAATGGTCACGCGCGGCTTTTTGCCGCCCGAAAATGGAACCGAATTGCTTGCCGCGGCGCGCGAAGTGATCCTCCGCACCATTGAGCAGTCCAACGAGGAGGAAAAGCGGGACTGGAGCGTGATCAAAGAGAAGATCCGCGTTGATTTAAAGCGCTACCTGAATAAGCAGACCGCGAAACGCCCCCTAATCTTGCCTGTAATCCTCGAGGTGTAAACGCTCCGCGGACCGGACCGCGCCGCGGATATTTAAAATGCAATTCAGCCTGCGCAACCACGCCTCTTCTGATTTGGAGACTCTCTACGAAATCGATCAAGCCTGCTATCAACCGGGAATCGCCTATTCGCGACGTATGCTGCGGTGGTACCTGAAATTGCCCGGCGTCTTCTGCGTCGTGGCCGAGGCGTCGACTGCAGCCAAACCATCCCCGGTCGGCTTCATCATCGTCCAAACCCATGCGAACGACGCGTACATCATAACGATCGACGTGTTGGCCGATTATCGGCGTTCCGGTATCGGAACCGCCTTGCTGCAGGAAACCGAGTTCAGACTCGAAAAAATGGGAGTTCGCCGCGTGGAGTTGCAAACAGCAACAAACAACGAAGCCGGCGTTGCCTTCTGGCTACGGCACGGCTATCGTAGCTCGGGAGTAACTCGAGGCTACTACTTGGGATGCATTGACGCGTATAACATGTTCAAACACCTTCACGCCCGGACGTCGGCGACCGCATGACCGTATTCCATGCGATTGTCCTCGCCATCGTTCAAGGCTTGACCGAATTTCTTCCCATCAGCAGCAGCGCTCATCTGTGGTTCTTTCCCTGGGCATTGCACTGGCCTGATGGCGGCCTGCCCTTTGACGTAGCCCTGCATGCCGGGACGTTGATTGCCGTCGTCCTCTTTTTCCTCGGCACCTGGGTGGAACTGATCCTCGATGGCTTGGGACTTCACTACCCTGCGCGAGCCACTCCCGAGCAGGTCCAAATGAACCGCCGGCTATTTTGGCTCCTCGTCATCGGAACAATTCCCGGCGGGATCGTCGGATATTTATTCGAGCACTTCATCGAGGAGACCTGGCGCAATCCCGGGCCTATTGCGGCAGCCACCATTGCTGTCGGATTGCTGATGTGGGTCGCAGACTCGGTGAGTGGACTCCGTCGAAAACTGGAGCACGCCAACTTGGAGGACGCGGTCGTCATCGGATCCGCCCAGGCGCTGGCGCTCTTTCCCGGTGTATCGCGATCCGGGATTACCATTATCGCCGGCCTTTGGCGCAAGATGACTCGGGAGACGGCGGCGCGCTTTTCCTTTTTGCTTTCAACTCCGCTCATCGCCGGCGCCGCATTGAAAGAAGTGCCGCAATTGCTCCGTATGCACCGCTACGGCGGCGTCGACTTGCCTCTTTCCACCTTGCTGATCGCCATTGCCGTCTCCGCCATCTCCGGATACGCGGTTATCGGCTTCCTGCTGCGGTATTTACAGACACGCACCCTCAAGATCTTTGTTGTTTACCGCATCGTCTTTGGTATAGTCATTTTGCTTTTGATGTTCCTCCACAGGTGATCCGCGCGACCAGCGCCCGCGCGTCCTGTGCGACACGGTCCTGTCCTTCCCCAGAACGCAGGAGATTGCTGTGCGCTTACTGACTCCGACGGAAAACCGCCGATTCAATGAGCTTATCGGCTTTCTAGGCATCACCTTTGCCGTGTTGCTGGCATTAGCTCTGCTTTCCTATAGCCCGCGGGACGCCTCCTTCAACGTCTCCGCGCAAACGCCGTCGGCGCACCCAACCCAGAACTGGATTGGTCCTTCCGGAGCCTACACGGCCGATTTTCTTTTTCAGGCGCTAGGCTACGCGGCGTTTCTGCTGCCGATGGGGATGTTTGCACTGGGCGTACGCTGGTTTCGCAGTCGTCCTCTGGATTCCGCCATCGGCGCCTTGATCGGCTACGCATTGTTCGTGCTTTCGCTCCCTGCTCTGCTTAGCTTGTGGCGCATTCCGGATGTCCGCGAGAGCATTCCCTCGGGCGGATTCGTTGGCGGACTGACCGCTTCCGGATTGCAGCACGCGTTTGGCTCCATCGGCGGTCATGTGGTTGCTATGGCCTCTCTGGTTGCAGCGCTCTTTCTCACCACTCCGTTCTCCTTCACGGGAACTCATGCTCTACTTCGCGTGCCGGTTAACAAACTCGATCCCATCGGACGCATAAGAGCTCGCTGGTCGGCCTGGCGCGAAAGACGCGAACGGGAAAGAATGCGCAAACGCGTAGAGGCCAACAAATCTAGCGGTCGCCAGCCGGTTCCACCGCAAACCGTGGGAGCCCCGGAGCGAACTAAAGATCGCACGGCCTTGTCGGAAAAGCCTGAAGACGCTGCCGAGCGTTTCGAAGACAACGAAGAGGAAACAGCTGTCGCCAAGAATGTGCTGATCATTCCTGATACAGCGCATCCTGCGTCACCGGCGTCGAAGAAATCCGCAGCCGAACCTAAAATCGCGCGCGGGGCGACTGGCTTCCGGCTTCCTTCCCCTGGCTTGCTGCGCCTGGCCGAGCGCAGCGAAAAAGTTCAGGAAGACGAACTGAAAGAGTGCGCGCGAGCCATAGAAGAAAAATGCCGCGAATTTGACGTCGGCGGCCACGTCACGCAGATCAACCCCGGTCCGGTAGTCACCACCTATGAATTCAAGCCTGAAGCCGGGATCAAATACAGCCGCATTACCGGTTTGGCGGATGACCTGTGCCTGGCATTGCGCGCCGAGTCCATTTTGATCGAGCGCATTCCAGGCAAGTCGACCGTCGGTATAGAGGTGCCCAATCAGCGCCGACAGACCATTTCTCTCCGTGAAGTCATCGAGTCTCCGGACTTTGTCAATTCGCCTTCGAAACTGACTCTATCGCTCGGCAAAGACCTGATCGGCCGTGTACGCGTTTCCGACCTGGCGCAGATGCCACACCTGCTGATTGCCGGCTCAACCGGCACGGGCAAGAGCGTGTTTCTGAATTCACTGATCGTCTCCATGCTCTACAAGGCGACGCCTGAAGAACTGAAGCTGGTGATGGTCGATCCCAAACGGTTGGAACTCGGGTTGTATGAAGACATTCCCCACCTGCTCGCGCCGGTGGTCACCGATCCCAAAGTTGCCTCGAACGTACTACGCAACGCCACCCGAGAGATGGAGCGGCGCCTGAAACTGCTGGCCAATCGTGGTGTGCGCAACATCGAGCAGTACAACCGCACGTTTGCGAAGGGGCAGCCGCTCTCGCTTTTCGAAAACGTTGAAGACCAAGAGCATAAGCCCCTGCCCTTGATCGTCATTATCATCGACGAACTGGCGGACCTGATGATGGTGGATACAAGCAATGTCGAGGAATCCATTACGCGCCTGGCGCAAATGGCACGCGCTGTCGGTATTCACCTGATCCTTGCGACGCAACGCCCCTCGGTTGACGTCATCACTGGCCTCATCAAGGCGAACTTCCCGGCGCGCATCTCGTTCCGCGTGGCCAGCAAAGTGGATTCGCGAACGATCCTCGACGCCAACGGCGCGGAATCCCTGCTCGGCCGCGGCGACATGCTCTATTTACCCGCGGGCTCATCGCGGCTGCACCGCATCCACGGGCCGCTCATCACAGAAGACGAAATTGTCTCGCTGTGCGATTTCTGGCGATCTCAGGCCAAGGCCATCTACAACCAGAAACTTCTCGAGGCTCCTCCGAAGGACGAGGGGAATACTGATGCCGGTGCTGAAGGAGCCGAAGAAGAGGTCGATGACGAACTCTACCAGGAAGCCGTGCGCGTCGTTTGCGAAATGGGTCGCGCCTCCACTTCGACCTTGCAACGCCGCTTGCGTATCGGCTACGGTCGCGCCGCGCGCCTGATCGACATCATGGAAAAAGACGGTATTGTCGGCCCCGCCGAAGGAACAAAACCCCGCGAAGTGCTGAAAAAGAAGGACTGGATGCGGGAATTCGACGAATCCCTGAAATAACGCTCTCCTCCTAGCCTAAAGTTCGGGTCGCGCTGTTTAGAGTGAGCGGAACCGATCCACGGCCGCCGAATTTCGGCTTCATGCGCCCCAAAATCGTTGTCATTCCGAGCCCGGCGTGTTTTTGGACCGGGGGGCGAGAAATCTGCTTTTAGATTTAGACGTAGCGCCGGGGACTTTAGCCCGGCATAGCAGAGACGACGTTTCTAAGTGCTCGAGGGACATTGCTTAGTTCGGCCTCGACATACCCAGCGCCCGCCGCTACAATTTTTGAATTCTCCGGTGCCGGGGTAGCTCACCGGTAGAGCGCGGCCCTGAAAAGGCCGGCGTAGGCAGTTCAACTCTGCCCCCCGGCACCACCCGTATAGCTGCGGACATAGCCACCCGCTAAATTCCACGCGCCTGACGCGTTGATTTTGATCAACTCAGCACATCAGGCCAAGCGGTGGAAAGGCTGCGTGTCGGACGTGCCGGCGCCCTCTTCAACGAGTGCGTTGCTTCGTATCTGCAGTCGTTGTGGGCGCGGGTAGGACCTCGTACCGTGCCATCATTCCCGCCTCCATGTGGTCGTCCAGGTGGCAATGAAATAGCCAGAGGCCAGGGGCGTCCGGAACCATGTCGGCGGTTTCCGTTCCCAAAGGCAACAGAGAGAGCGTATCCCTGCGAGTGCCGTGGGAGAGCACCGTGTTGCCGTGCCAATGCGGGGTGTGGAAATTCAGCGCGCCCACGTCGCCCATATCCAAAAGATACCAGCGTACGCGCTGGCCCTGTCTCACGATCATCACTGGCCCGTCGCCGTAGAGGTATCCGTTTACGGAAAACTTGTAGTTGGTCTCGGCAAATCCAGTGCCCGTAAACGTGAAGTATCCTTGTGAATCGGAAAAATTGGCGCCTTGCACATCGAGCGCTTTCCTGTCGGTCGCGCTGATGTGGGCGGTGACGTTCTCTTGTGCATACCAACTCTCATTCTCGTTGAATGCGGTGAAGAGAGCCACGATTTCGCGGTCCACATCTTTGGGAGTGCCGTCAGAGTTGGCCTGGTCTCGCCGCGCCACGATGACGGGTCCCACCAGGCCGGAAGCCACGTCTTTGTATTCGTCGACGTGCGACTGGTAGGCCCAAGCGATCGAGCTGGCATCGTCCGGCCCCGGTCCGGCCCCTTCCGATACGTCCCATTCGTAAGTGAACGTTGCCCCGGGCGCCACCGTATCCTCCGGCTCCTCGTCGACAACATTGCCGGTGGCATCGGGAATACTGCCGGTGCTGGTAAAGTTTTTCTGACGGAAGACCTCGGGCAGGTAAATGCTGTAGGGCCGGGAGGCCTTGTTCTTGAAAACGACCTTGATCGTGTCGCCGACCTCCGCGCGCAGGATCGGTCCCAACAAACCGAGGTATTCATCCTGCGGGGCACGCGGCTTTCGCGTTGCAAACGTGCCGTCGGTATACTCCCGGTACACCGCTTTTTTATAGACGTGCCCGATGTGATTGGGTCCCGGCTGGGTGTAGGCCGCCGCCGTTCCTTCAAAAGTCTTGCCGGTCATCATATCGATGCCGAGCGGCGCATAGTCCCATTCCACTTCTTCGGCCGCAATGTAGTAGGTGCGCTCGCGTCCGGCCGCCGTAGGCACATCTTGCCTCGGCCGCGGTCTAGCGGAAGCCGCCGCGAGCTGGGCCAGACCTCCGACCCCCAAAAGGCAAACCGCCCATACCAGGCTCTTCATAGGTCGCGTGGAGAGGGCGGAATCGTAACGTTCTGGCATAGCGTTACTGCTCTCTCTTCGCAATGTCATCACACGGCCCTTTGCACTGAGGGTAAGTCCTTCCGTCGCTCATATGCAGATTGCCGGAAGAATCCAATGAATAGTAGATATGCGCGGATTCTTGCCCGATTTGAAGTCTGTCGCCGACCCAACGGCTGATTGGAATGCCTTTCCCGTGAGCCTTGCCATCGGGGATAAAAACGTGCGTGGGTTCCGCAGAAATCTTTCCTAAATAATTATTCTTCCGATCGATTTCGACGCGGTCACAGCCATTCTGTCGCACCGTGTAGGAAGCGAATCCGTCCTCGCCTCTCAGTGTGTATCGGCCACCAAGATTGGGACAGGCGCTCGCTGAGGCGGCGAGCAACGAACAGCAAAATGCCAAGACTAACTTCTTCATCGCGGCAGCACCTCGTATCGCGCCATCATCCCTGCCTGCATATGATCGTCCACCTGGCAACGAAGTACCCAGAGGCCAGGGGCATCGGGAACCATGTCGGCGGTTTCCATTCCCGCGGGGAACAGATCGAACACATCCGTGCGCCTGCCTTGGTAGTTCACCGTGCCGCCCAGCCAATGCGGGGTGTGGAAATTGACCACATCACCCACATCCAATAGATACCAGCGCACATGCTGCCCCTGCCTCATCGTCATCACTGGCCCATTCCCGTAGAGGTATCCGTTGATGGAAAACTTAAAGTTTGTCTCGGCGAAGCCGTTGCCCGTGAACGTGGTGTACATGTGCGGATCGGAAAGTTTGGCGTCTATCTTATTCAGCGCTTTCTGGTCAGCGGGACTCATATGAGCGGCAACGTTCTCTTGCACATACCAACTCTGGTTTTCGTTAAATGCGGTGAAGAGAGCGAAGATTTCGCGGTCCACACCTTTGGGAGTGCCGTCGGAATTAGTCTGCCCTCGCCGGGTCACGATGATGGGCCCCACCAGGCCGGAAGCCACGTCTTTGTATTCGTTCACGTGCGAGTGGTACACCCAGACGATCGAGCTGGGATCTTTTGGGCCTGGCCCAGCCCGTTCCGGCACTTTCCACTCGTAAGTGAATGTCGCCCCCGGCAGCACCATGGCCCCGGCCTTTTGCTTTTCGGGAACATTGTCAGCATACATGGACCCCTCCGAGGCCTTCTCGTAGAAGACTCCATGCGGGTGCATGCTGTAGGGCCGCGAGGCCTTGTTCTTGAAAACGACCTTGATCGTATCGCCGACCTCCGCGCGCAGGATCGGCCCCAACAAACCGAGGTATTCATCCTGCGGGGCGCGAGGCTTTCGCGTTGCAAACGTGCCGTCGGTATACTCCCGGTACACCGCTTTTTTATAGACGTGCCCGATGTGATTGGGTCCCGGCTGGGTGTAGGCCGCCGCCGTTCCTTCAAAGGGTTTGCCGGTATTCATGTCGATGCCGAGCGGGGCGTAATCCCATTCCACTTCTTCCGCCGCGACGTAGTAAGTGCGCACCCGTCCGCCCGACGCGGCAGGATCCTGGTTCGGCCGCGCTCTGGCGGAAGTCGCCGCGAGCTGGGTCAGTCCTCCCACTCCGAAAAGGCAAACCGCCCATACCAGGGCCTTCATAACTATCTCTTCTCGCTCCTTGCAAAAAATCAGCTATTAGAATCGGTGAACAATCTACATAGCGATCGCGGATGTGTAAATACAACTCTCAAGCTTAAAGAAAAACCGGCGAGACTTGAGTCTCGCCGGTTTTTCTTGCCATTTGTCGCGCGTGACGGCTTTTACTATCCGCCGCTACGCGTTTCTCCAGCCCCTAATTCGCCAATGGATTGGGACGGATTTGCATATGATTCACGGTGCCTGAACGGTTTTCCGTGAACCTGGGAAGATACGAGCTGTAGGTCATCCAAAGGCCCCGGCCCTTCCAACCCGCGTTGGGATCGTCAATCCGCCCGTCCAAACCGCGAGAATAATACGGCATCGGGTACGGGACACGGAACACACTGAACTTTTCCGTCTTCGGATCAAAAACGAACTGTGCGTCCGAAGTGGTTCCGGTCTCGATAACGGTGTCCTTGCCGAGCCCCGACACGTTGAATTGATCCACCCAAAGGTAATAGGGGAAGTCGGTGCTGCCGGTTTCCTTCCCGGTGCCCTTGAATTTTAGCCCCGGCGTGTCCCAGAACTTCCACTCGCCGGTCTTGACATCCAACCGCCCCAGTTGACCGCTGCCCAATGACACCCAAAGATTCCCGTCCGAGCTGAAGTCAATGCCGTGCGGGAAACGCCCTGGAGCAGGCAGCGGGTAATCTTTGATTTTGTCGGTCTTGGGATCAATCATGTACACCTTGTTCGCAGGCCCGCCAGCGACCGGAGAGGAGTACCATACGGTGCCGTCCACCGGGCTGACAGCTTCTCCATAGCCGGTTCCTGGAATCATTTTCTTCGTGTCCGGGTCGATCCGCATAAACGTCTTCTGAGCACCGACCTCGGTCGCTTTTATCGTTTCGAGATTCGTCAAATCGAGCTTTTTCGTGTCGAGCTCACCAGCCGCGGAACCCCCGCCATCGGTCCAGATGCGGCCTTGCCAATCGAACTGCAGGTGATGAGTGTTGTATGCAGTATCGACCGTGACGAATTTATTGGTTTTCGTGTCGTAATAACCGAGTTGCATGTTGTTCCCGCGCGCTGCCAGCAAATTGTACGCGGTATCGACGTCTGCCGGGTTGTCCGTGACGATCGTCTTTTTCGCCCACTCCGGATAGTATTCCTTGCCCCCAGCGCGAATCTGCACGGTCATCCACAGTCTGCCATTCTCATCAAACATAGGATTGTGCGGGCTGGCCATCCATTCCTTATCTTCCCCAACATACGCTTGCTCTTCTTCCGTGCCGTGGTAGTAATCCTTTGTCAGTGAGTAACCATGGCTCTTGTCCCGCGGTTCTACCTGAAGCCATGAGACCGCGTTCTTCACCGGGTCCAAAATCAACAATCTGCCGCCGCCGGTTCGATCCACTCCATAGACTTTCCCGTAAGGGTACAAGGTCGGATTGCGCTTATCGGTGGATATTAAATCGTGAACGAAGGACTCCGGGAAACCCCAATCCCACTGAGAGATAACGACGTTGCGTTCGATGCCGGTTGGACGCGGCGGAGCGGGAGGAACTTCTCCGGCCGCAATGCGAGTGCCCCAATCCGCGAGCATCTTCTCTACGACTTCTCTGCCAAGCCCATTAAGTTCTTGGTGCATCGACTTCGCGCGCAGGAACATGGCGTCCCAATCTTTAGCCGTGGTATAGATGCGCGTTTGGGGCATGCCCAGCTCATGGCAGTGGTTGCACCCGTTCCTCAGGGTCGCAAGCCATTCATCCTGGCTCTTGTACCTGGCTGGAAGTTCGCTCATCGGGGGCGGCTGAATCAACGATGTCCAATAGCTGGCAGGATAAATCTTCGCCGCTTCTTGCGCAGTTGCCGCGTTGGCAACCTTAAGGTTCACCATGTCGCCGCAATCCGCTTTGACGCGCTCCGAGTCCTTCAGCCCGTAGCCGCGCACCCAGAGCTCGTAGTTTCCTTCCGGCAAGTCCGGAACCAGGAACCGCCCCTGATCATCGGTGACGACAATCTTCCGGAACGGAGCCGGCAAGGATTTTGTCTCCGCGATCACCCAGACGCCGGCTTCGGGCTTACCGCCATTGCTGTTCACAACGGTGCCGCCTATACTCTTCTTATCGACTTTCACTCCAGGTACATTCTGCGGGCCGCCTACAACCGGCCGAGCAGCCACACACAGTAGTGCAAGAAGAACCCAGGTCATTTTGCGCGTTAGGGTTCGCATCCGCAGTCCTCCATTTGGATACTTCCGGTGCCCCGTACGATGGTGAATGGAGACTAGGCTGGTACAAAAAGAATGTCAACCCAAATACGTTTCCGCGGTCGTGATACAGATTCTTCCCTAGAAACACATTATTTTAAGGAGCGGCCTTTAGGCTACGAATACAAATACCAGCCTCACACGTTCACTGTGATGCCAATCACAGCCAATGCTTTTTTGGCGCGATATTCATACTGCCTTCAAGAGCGATTTATGAGGGGAGCCGCGTTGGTCATCAGCAAGCGCGACAGTAAGGCTGTACGTGATGCTGTGGACCACTGCTGTGCACAAAAACACCTGACGCTTATTAATTAGAGCTCGGCATCGCCAACGAAGGAACCGTATGAAAAAACCCTACGCAGTTCTCGTGTCTTTAATGCTGGTGCTGTTGGCCCTGCACGTGAATGGCTGCGGAGGCAACACCCGGAAGTCTGCAATCGATGATGATGATGATTCATCTACAGCTTCTGCCCCACAGCCGGTAGATGCGGCGACTGCCGGTTCGATCGTGGGTCTAGTGAAGGTCGCTGGAACTCCGCGCAAACCGCGAGCTATTAATATGGCTGCGGTGCCCAATTGCGCGAAAATGCATTCCTCTCCTGCCACCATCGAGGACGTCGTACCGGGCGACAACGGCACACTGCAAAATGTCGTTGTCTATTTGAAAGGGAATTTCAGGCAGTATTCGTTCGATCCCGCGAAGTCCGTCGTAATGCTGGATCAGAAAGGCTGCACTTACGGCCCCCACGTCCTTGCACTCATGACGGGGCAGCAACTCCAAATCTCCAACTCGGATCAAGCCTCGCACAACGTCAATGCTGCCCCTAAGCTGAATTCCCGCTGGAATGAATCACAGCCTGCCGGAGCGGCTCCGGTGATCGAGTCGTTTGCCCGGGCCGAGGTCGGTATTCCTGTAAAGTGCAATGTCCACCCCTGGATGAAAGCTTATATCTCTGTATTTTCCCATCCTTATTTCCAAGTCACAGGGGCCGATGGCTCATTCAAGATTGGCAACATCCCACCTGGAACGTACACGGTCATTGCCTGGCACGAGTTGTATGGCGCCAAAAAACAGACCATCACCATCGAAGAGAAGCAGCAACAGACTATTTCCTTCACCTTTGGAAACAGGGACCGCTAAATCGGTCAAATGGGTGAGAAGAGAAGAATGGCGCCTTCGCACGATTTTCGATTCTGCCCTCCCCGAAAGTCGCCACGATGCCGATGGTTCGAGTTCAGGCGGAAGAAAATGATCATCGACAGGGGGCGGGGAGGCGCAGAAGCTCGCGTACAGGAGAACTGTTTTTTGTTCTGCGCCTCGTTAATTCTTCGCTAATTCGTAGGCATATTCGCAACAGGTGTCGGTGACATGGATCACACAGCGGCTTCAAAGAATCAGGTCGTTTACTTTTGCTGGATAGATTCGAGGTACTGAACGACTGAAGCTATCTCGACTGTGACGCGACCCTTTGCGTTCAATTCCTGAAAAAGCGGTCCCCAAACGGGCATTTGAGGTGTTCCGTGGGCCGGCGATTTTGTTCCCCGTGTAAGGACGCGAGCGACGTAATCGGTTGGAAATTTCCCATTATTACGTTTCGCCAACACGGTTAAATCGGGCGGCGGAACCTTGAGTTCGGATGCCGCAGGGCCGTCTCCCCGGCCGGTTTTTCCGTGGCACGCAGCACAATACCATTTGAAGATATCCTGGCCTGACATTGCGGGTCCTTGCGTACGAGGAACTTCCGGCTGTGACCCCGATTGTTGTCCGGCTGCACCAGCGGCAAGGAAGAAGATGAGAGACATCGGTACCACAAGCAACCAGAGTCTGCGAATACACGCGAATATTCTCATAACGCCGCGCGAAGGTCCCATCCAGCTATGTGATGCGATGCAAGCTCTGGCTTGGCACTACTTCGCATGCGTGATCGGAGCCTGATCAATGAATGCGCTACAAAGACTTACCTGGAATCCAAGACGTTTTTGGCCTGTCCGGCGATCACAGTCGTTCGAATATATCTGCCCTGGTCGCGGATTTATCTTCGGGCAGTATTGATGCAACAGCGCCGCCGGTGCGCAGAATCAGCCGATTCCAATGGGCCAAGATAGAGTGAGCTTGATCGCAGGAGAGTGAAGGATGAACAAAGGCCGCCTCGAAGCTTTCAGTGACGGTGTTCTCGCCGTCATCATCACCATCATGGTACTGGAGATGAAATCACCAATTGGGACAAACCTCGGGGCGCTGAAACCCGTAATTCCGGTCTTCCTCAGCTACGTGCTCAGTTTTGTGTATGTTGGCATTTACTGGAATAACCATCACCACCTGCTTCACGCAACTCAGCGCGTTAACGGCACGAGTCTGTGGGCCAACTTGCATCTTCTATTCTGGCTCTCGCTCGTCCCATTCACGACCGCCTGGATGGGTGAAAATCATTTCGGGTCCTTGCCAGTCGCCGTGTACGGGATCGTGCTGCTGTTGGCGGGTGTCGCTTATTTTATCCTTACAAGGGCCCTCATTCAGCTTCATGGACCGGACTCAACTTTGGCAACGTCTATTGGACCCGACAGAAAAGCTAAGATCTCAATCGCTCTTTACGCGGCAGCCATTCCGCTCGCATTCGCGAAACCATGGATTGCTGGCGGCTTCTATGTCGTCGTGGCGCTCATCTGGTTGGTTCCTGACCGGCGAATCGAGAAAACGGTCGCAGGCTAGCCAGGCCTGAAACTGTTTCGAGTAACTCAATCGCACGGCGCGGCCCAAGGTGATAAGTTCCACCCTCCGGCGCCACCCTGCGCGAACCGCCCCACAACAAGTCGCGTTTCACCGGAACTCGCGTAAGCGAGTTAAACGATCCGAGCAGGAAGCTATCGAGAAGCGGCACAGGTAATATCCGCGACTCGGTAAAGCGCTCCGCCCGGGTGCGGCCGCAAGGGCGCGGACGCCTAGCTACTCTGGTTTCGTGATTACGGTGAGCATCTCGTAGGGATGACGAGCCTCTTTGAACCACAGCTTGGCGCGTTCACTTGCGTTCTTCGCCTCCTGCTCGGTTCGGTACCCTCCCCGCTGGTCAGCCAGGGTTCGATCCGCTCGGCGCGGTTCATGTTGCCACAATCTCTCTTCAGCAGGGATGCGAAGCTCAGGCGGACCGATCTCAAGTAATATCTCTATTCACCCTGAACAGCAGAGCACTAGGCGATGCCGGTTCTTTTCGGACGCCCGGCCGGTAGTGATTTCGTAGACCGGCGGATGTGAAACTGGTTCGCGTCTTGTATGCTCCAGGCCAAATCTCCGGTCACGGCGATACTGCACGAACATTCAGGAATAGTTTCAGCACGCAACCAATACTACGTTACCGATGCGATTACGCATCTTCGATTTGCGCGATTACTTTAGCGTGATCGACGCGATCAATGTTCCTTCCAAATTGCACGACGGCACGGCATACCGGTCCGGCGACCGTATACCGCGGCACTTATGGTTTAATATTTGTACACACGGCTAAATTCGGACTCGACCATGCACATTTGGGAAAAGTGGATCAAACGGCCTCAAACCGTCTGGGTGCGGAAGGTACTTTTCCAAATTCATCTCTGGACTGGAATCGCGCTTGGCCTTTACGTTTTCGTCGTCTGTGTTAGCGGCAGTTTGGCGGTCTTCAACAGCGAACTTTATTCCGCATTCCTGCCTCCACCAAAAATGGTCGAGATTACCGGGGCTCCGCTGAGCCGCGCCGAATTGCGGGCAGCCGCACAACGAGCCCATCCTCGTGCGGCGATCACGCGTATCAATATTTGGCCCGATCCGCATGAGGCCGCTGTTGTTTCCCTGGGCGTTCCCACCTACTCCGACCAAAGATTTATTGATCCTTACACGGGAAAAGATCTCGGCACGGCGCGCCCGATTGGGCTTCGCATGGTGAGCTTCTTTTCCCAGGTGCACATGAACCTGCTGATGGGATATGGCGGGCGGCTTATGAACGGCGTCGGTGGATTCCTCGCGTCAATCCTAAGTATCACCGGCATGGTGATTTGGTGGCCTGGAGTGCGTCGCTGGCGTGGCAGTTTGACCGTTGGGTGGAACCGTAACTTCAAGCGTCTCAACTGGGACCTCCATAGCGCGATCGGATTCTGGACTTTTGCGATTATCTTGATGTGGGCGATCACCGGCGCGTACCTGGTTTTTCCCAGGCCCTTCGACACTGCGATGGCGCTGATTCCATATGGTCGCCTGATCGATTTTCGTGTCATTGCCCATCCGATTCACGTGGGCGACTTCGCTGGGTGGCCGATCAAGGCGCTTTGGGTGATTCTCGGGTTCGCGCCGCCTGTTCTCTTCGTTACGGGTTCCATCATGTGGTGGCATCGCGTGCTGAATCCGTGGCGCAAACGCGCATTCGTGACGCGACCGCAGCCAAGCGGTCTTGCTGTATCCCAGCTTTTAGAGGGCAGCGCGCTGAACTCGGAACGATACGGGATCTGAGATCTAAGCGGCGACAATCTGTACGTTGATGCCTTCGGGATCCTTGACGTGGAAACCCGCATCCAGGTTCTCCTCCGGGGTGACACCGCGCCGCTTCAAATCGCGCGTAACGGCTTCTTTGTCGAAATGGTCCACGGCGATCGCGAAGTGGTCCACGATTGCGGTCGGCTGTTTATGATGGAGCGAAACCAGCGTCTTGCTTATCCCAAGCCGCACGATCTCGTTCGGCTTATCTTGGCTGACCACGCCAAATCCGAAAAGCTTTTCGTAAAACTCGATTGATCGCTGCAGGTCGCTCACCTGGATACTCACATGATCGATTCTTGTGCCCTTGAATCCGGGTTCTTGCGGCCCCGCTGCTGCCGTCCCGCTGGCCGCCGCGAGCATGGCGAGTCCGCGAATCAATTCACGCCGCGTGACCAGGCCTCTCTCGAAACTCGACACCAGGTTCGAAATGATCGCTTCCATGCACCCTCCTTTGCGAATGTCGCAAACTGTTTACGCGGACTTCTTCCCCGCCTTGATCGAGTTATATTCCGCAATAGCGCGCTTCGTATTTTCGTTGTCGATATCCGGCTTGAGCGTGCCGTTGAATTCGTCATAAATCCGCACGGTATTCATTACGATTCGTTCCGGGCCCATCCAATTGTCGAACTTGCCCATCTTTATATCGGCCGCGGCCTGCCCCGCGCTCATTCCGGCATCGTGCCGTTTCTTGGCTTCGGCTTTTAGGACGCGGAAATACTCCGCCATCTCTGCGAGTTCCTTCTTTCCGCCCACCGGTCCATGCCCCGGAATAATCGTGTCCACGTCCATCTTCATGATTTGGTCTACGCGATCCAGCCATTTGCTGATGTACCCGTTGTGTGCATAGGGCACGACGTAAAAAAACGCCAGGTCGCCGGCAAACAGAATCTTGTGCTGCGGCAGATAGGCCGTGATGTCTCCCCAGGTATGCGCCGGCCCGGAAAAATGGAATTCGACCACGTTGCCGCCGATGTGATAAATCAGATTGTCTTCAAACGTGACGCTCGGCGGCACCAATTTGCGGACTTCAGTTCCGTCCGCCTGCCCCTCTTGCTTGGGCCACGATTTCGGCGTCGTCGGCGCCGCTTTCAGCACCTCCTGCCGGCAGTAGGGGTGGCTCAAAATCTGGGCCGGAAGGAAAAATTGGTTCCCCGCAACATGGTCGCCGTGGTGATGCGTGTTAATGAGCTGGGCGATCGGTTTGCCACCTGTGGCCTTTTTGGCTGCTGCAATGAACGCCTTCGTCTGTAATGGGTATCCAAGCCCATCGAGAGCCACAGCCCAATCGTCGCCTATGAAAAGGCCGGCATTCGAAATGCCCGCATTCGGAAAGCCGGTGCCACCCTGCTGCTGATAAACATAAACGTTGGGCGCGAGCTGCCGAAATTCAGTCTTCCACGTCGGAGTCACCGGATATCGCGGGTCCACGGGGGGAAGCGGTGCCACCGATGGCCATCCCATTCGGCTGGAGGATTCGTCCACCCGCGGCGCTTGGCTGGAAGAGGCCTGGCCCCAAACCGCGTCCATGCCTATTGCCAGCATTGATGCCGCGGCAACCGTTCGCGACATAACTTCACGCCGTGTCAATTTCTCTCCCATTCGACCTCCTCGCATTGAGAAACGATTTGCGCCGGATTATGGTCTCCGTGCGTACCGTGGTCAATCGCATTTGCAGCCCGTGACGTGACCGCAGAGCCGCGCGGCCGGCGTCAACGCATCCTTTCGTCCGGCTTGAGCAGATGCAGCGGTGTTTCGCCGAGCAAGGCCCGCCGGCAATTTGCCAGCGCGTGCCGCAAGGCAACCTCGTAGGCATCGGCAACCGATGCGGAATTGTGCGGCGACCCAATTACGTTGGGTAATTGCAAGAATGGGCGGCTCATGCGGAATTCTCCGTGCCGTACTGGCTCGATCCACCATGCGTCGAGGCACGCCGTGAATCGCGGCCTGGCCTTCAAGTGATCGTAGAGCGCAGCCTCATCAATGATTTCGCCACGAGCCAAATTGATCACGATGGCGTCTTCTTTCATCAACGAGAGTTCGCGCCTGCCGATCAAGCCCTGCGTAGCGCGGGTCAGAGGAGCGCTGATGATCAGAACATCCGCTTCCGCCATCAAATCGCCGAGTCGGTCCGGCGTTCCGATCCAGTCGGTTTTTTCGTTGGTCGCGCCCCGGCGGTTAATTGCATGAATGCGCATGCCCACGCAGCGCATCAGCCGCGCCGTGGCAGCGCCGATCCCCCCGAACCCAAAGATCCCGCAGATCCTCCCGCGCAGCATTTTGGTCGGCACAAATTGATTGAATTCGCTGCGGGCAAGATTCTGATGCTCGACCAGCAGCCGCTTTGCAGCCGCCAGCGCCATCGCAACCGCGTGTTCGGCCATGGGCTCCGCGTAAGCTCCCGCGTTCTTCCCTATCGGCACGTCCGCGGGCAAATCGTTCAGCGGAAGATAATCGAGCCCGGCGCTCAGGAATTGAATCAGCCGCGCGTTGCGAAGGAGCAGCAATTCTTCAGGTTTGAGTTCCTTCGCCGTATTTCTTGCGAGCAACACCTCGGCGAGCTTCAAAATTTCGCGCCTGCTACTGTCATCACGTCCGGCCAAGTAATGAATTTCGGCAATATCGCCAACTGCTTTGGAAACGATGCTTCGCTCCGTGTCTGTCGGCTGAAAACTAACGACGAGTATCATCAGATCACCTGCGTCGAATGTTTGGCGCGAAATCCGAGTCGCTTCCTACGCCGTTCACACGGCCAGAAAAAGATTGACTCCACAAAGTAAGCTCGCCAATCTAGCGCCCCGCGGGAGGAGATATGCGAAGTCATCACAGGTCCTTTTTCGGCGCTACATTTCTGCTCTGCGCTTTGTCCATTGCCAGCTCAAGCCGAGGACAATCACTGCCTGCAACCCCAAACCAATCGCAGCAGGCAGCGCCTCACGCGCCTGATGGCTGGGAGCGGGCTGTCATCGTGCCTGAAAATCCAAATCCGGTTCCATCTCCTCGCCATGATATTTCTGGCACCTGGGAACCGGCCAATGGCCCCGGTGACGGAATTCAGGGCACCGGCTCGAAATCCATGCCTGCTGACGGCAAGCATGAGCCGCCCTACACGCCGCTAGGCCTCGAGATGCTGAACCGCAGCAAGCCCGGTAACGGCAACCGAGAAGTTCTGCCCGCCGACATCGACGATCCCGTTTTTTTCTGTGATCCGCAAGGCATGCCCCGCGAAGATCTGTACGAGCTTCGCCAGACGCAGATTCTACAGACGCCCTCCAAACTCATCATTTTGTACGAATTCGACAAAATTTGGCGCGTCGTCTGGCTCGATGGCCGCGAATTCCCGAAAGATCCTGAACCCCGATGGTTCGGCTACTCCACCGGTAAATGGATTGATGACACAACGCTTGTCGTCGAAACCGTCGGCACCGACGAAAGAACCTGGGTCGACAAAGCCGGCCGCCCGCATAGCGGCGATCTCCGGATCGAAGAGCGCTTCCATCGTGTCGATCGCGATCATTTGGAGCTCACTGTTACAATTGACGATCCAAAGATGTACACCAGCCCGTGGGTCGCCATGGATAAATTTCCATTCCGTCTGTTGCCCGACGATTTTGACGTCCGCGAAATGATCTGCTCTCCTTCGGAAACCGCCGAATACAACAAAGTGGTCGGCAGCCAGACAAAATAGGAGGCTCCATGAAATTCGTTCTTGCAGCACGCTTGCTGTTTGTCCTGACCCTTTTCGTGATTTCCTCCCTGGCCCTCGGCCAGGAACCCGCGAGAAGGCCCTCTGCCGCCAAGGGAGAAGATCGAGCCGCATTGGAGAAACAATTGTGGGAGGCCGATCAGCAATGGCTGTGCAGTTCCGGCGCCGGTCCTTACCACAAGGACTACAAGGAATGCATCGAATTCCGCAACCAATACTGGACGAGCGAGTTTTTTGAAATTTCGCCCGAGGGCCAGGTTCAGACCAAAGCGCAGATGATTGCCGCACAGCGCGCCGCGCATCCCGCTCCGGGCGTGGGCCCTTATCCCGATGATTTCAAGCTGATGGCCGTTTACGGAAATTTCGCCCTCGCCACTGATCACACGCGTCTCACCCGCCAGGGTCCTGACGGCAAGATCACCGAGGTTCAGGTTCGCGTCTTGCGCATGTTTGCCAGGGAAAATGGCAAGTGGAAACCGGCAGGCGCGGCTCTGGTGCCCATACAAAAGTAGGGAATCTTATGATCTTCAAGCAGTTCTATCTCGGCTGCCTCGCCCACGCTTCGTACCTCATCGGCGATGAAGCGTCTCACACCGCCGCCGTCGTCGATCCCCAGCGCGACGTGGATGGATACCTAACGTTTGCAGCCGAACATGGCCTCCACATCAAGCATGTCTTCCTCACTCATCTGCACGCAGACTTTGTGGCTGGGCATCTGGAACTGCGCGATCGTGCCGGTGCGACGATCTATTTAGGCGCAAAAGCGCGGGCGGCATATGCATTCAGTCCGCTGCCTGAAGGAGCCGTCGTTGAGTTTGGCGCTGTACGTCTGCAAATCCTCGAAACGCCTGGCCATACTCCTGAATCCATCTCCATTCTCGTTTACGATCTCGCCCGCTCGCAGCGCGAGCCCTACGCGGTACTGACCGGCGACACCTTATTTGTCGGGGATGTCGGCCGTCCTGACCTGCGTGCCGCACTCGGGTGGTCGGCGGCGGACCTCGGTGCCCTGCTTTACGATTCTCTGCGAGTGAAACTGCTCCCGCTACCGGACAGCACTCTGGTTTATCCGGCGCATGGCGCGGGTTCGCTTTGCGGCAAAGCCATCAGCCAGGAAACCGTTTCCACAATCGGCGCGCAGCGGCAGTTCAATTACGCTCTCCAGCCGATGAACCAGGCAGCTTTCCTTCAACTGGTCACCGCCGACCAGCCCGAAGCTCCTCCATATTTCACCTATGATGCCGTGCTCAACAGCGAAGAACGTCGCACCCTTGACGATGTCCTGGCTCACGAGCTAAACGCGCTGTCGCTCGACCGCGCCTTGGAACTTCATGCCAATGGCGCGCAACTCCTCGACACGCGAGAACCGGCCGAATTCGCCTCCTCCCATCTAGCTGCGAGCATCAACATCGCCTTGAGCGGGCAATACGCCACCTGGGCCGGTACACTACTCGATCGCAGCCGTCCCATTGTGATCGTCGCCAATCCCGGACGTGAAAATGAATCGGCCGTCCGGTTGGGCCGCATCGGATTCGACAATATTGCCGGATTCCTGAAGGATGGGGTGCGAAGCATGGAGGCACGTCCAGACCTGGAGAGATCGACCGAGCGCCTCAGCCCTGCGGTGGCCGCCGAACGCCTTGCCGGTGGCAACCCGCCCGTAGCCATCGACGTTCGTACCCCGCGCGAACGCGACGAGAAACACATCGAAGGCAGCCTCGGCATCCCGCTGAATCATCTCGCGGAACATCTGACCCAATTGCGGCGTGAGCGCCCGCTTTTGCTGTATTGCGCGGGCGGCTATCGTTCTTCCATTGCCGCCAGCATCTTGCAGGCCAATGGATTTGATCGCGTCAGCGAAATCGCCGGAGGCCTCGCCGCTTGGGAGGCTGCGAGCCTGCCGATGCGCAAAGCGGCCGCCGCACCCTGAAGCTTCTTAGGCCGGATCGATGCGGTATACCCAGTCGGGGCGAGCGCTGCCATTCACACGCTCGAGTATCTCTTCCACAATGCTGTGCTGCGGCGCGAGCGTGCACACAGGATCCGTTGCTGCCGCATCGCCGGTCAGCAGAAACGCCTGGCACCGGCAGCCTCCGAAATCTCGCGCCCGGCGGTCGCAACTCCGGCAGGGCTCGGGCATCCAGCTTTCATCGCGAAAGCGATTGAACGTGGGCGACTCCTCCCAGATCCAGCGCAGATCGCGCTCCCGCGCATTCGGAAAATCCAGTCCGGGGATCACCATAGCCGCATGGCACGGCAGAGCGCGTCCGGAAGGATCGATCAGCAGCTGCTGATGGCCCCAGCCGTTCATGCACGGCTTGGGATATTTCGCGTAGTAATCGGGAAGGACAAATTCGATGCGCAGCTTGCCTTTCAGCCGCTCGCGAGCCGCCTCCACGACTTGAATCGAATGCTCGAGCTGTTCCCGCGTCGGCAACAAACCCTCGCGATTGCGCAGCGCCCAGCCGTAATATTGTACGTTCGCGATTTCCAGCCGGCGTGCGCCAGTCCCCTCTGCGAACGCGATCATCTCTTCCAGCCGGTCGAGATTCCGCCGGTGAACGACCATGTTCACCGTAAACGCGACCGGCCGTCTTCGAATGATCTCCGCCATTCGCAGCTTC
This sequence comes from Candidatus Acidiferrales bacterium, assembly GCA_035650755.1. Taxonomy (GTDB): domain Bacteria; phylum Acidobacteriota; class Terriglobia; order Acidiferrales; family UBA7541; genus Palsa-189. The sequence goes on along the minus strand of DASRHB010000028.1, from coordinate 36,462 downwards.
AATGCGTGGCTGCGAGTGCCGGCGAATTCATTCGCCGGTCCCTCTTGGCTATCTTGGAAACTTAGCTGGATGTGGTCCACACCTGCGGCAACGAGTTCATCGAGCCGCCCTCCATCAAGACCGGCTCCCGAGGTGATCAGATTCGAATAGAGCTGCGCCGCGCGCGCCGCGCGGACCAGTTCGGTCAAATCAGTCCGCGCCAGAGGCTCGCCACCCGTGAGGTGCAACTGCAAAATGCCCATCTCGGCAGCTTGCTGGAAAATCGAAATCCAGTCGGCCGTCGAGAGTTCGTCCGAGCGCCGCCGCATCTCAGTCGGGTTCGAACAATAGACGCAATGCAGCGGACAGCGATGCGTGATTTCGGCGATGAGCGCCCGGGGCTGATACTTCATGCCACTTCCAGGACACCTCTGTCGCGCAGACGCGCGAGAAGCGCCACGGCCTCCGTCTCGATTCTAGCCGGTTGCGCCGTTGGATAAGTTCGCTGCAGTTCGCTAATGATCTCCGCTAGCGTGCGCTGCCCGTCGCAAAGCTCCACGATGGCCCGCGCGGGCCCCTTGAGTCGCAGCGCCCCTTCGGGAATGAGCAGCAAATCCTCCGCACCCCCGGCCGGATTCAGCCGGCATCCCGGCGCAAGCCGCGGAACGCGATTGCGCTCCAACTCACTCACGCCGTTGCTCGCTCAGCTTCCGGCCGGAACGCTCCCGGCGGAGGCCAGGCCGGCGACACGTATGCAAAATAAAGCGCGTCGAGCTGCGCCCACAAAATGTCGCACTTCGCGCGCAAGGCTCCAAGCGCCAACTCCTGTTCCTTGAGCGTGCGCGCATGCTCGATCACCCACGACAGCGCGAACTGTGCGTCTTCCGGCGCCTGCGTCAGCCGCGCATCGAAATAAGCAAGACCCTCGCTCAGCCAGGGATAGTGCTGGCGCAAGCGGTCGATTCGCAGTGCAATCAAGTCGCGCGAAAACAGCTCTGTCAGCGAAGAAGCCACCGCCTCCAGAAAACTATGTTTCGAAACCAGATCCAAATACGCATTCACGGCGTAATGCACGCCCGGCAAAATCCCGCGCTGTGATGTGACTTGCTCTCGCTCCAGCCCGGTCGCCTGCGCCAGGGAAATCCATTTTTCGATCCCGCCGGGATGAGTGCCGTCGCCGTCATGATCGACGATGCGCTTACGCCAAGCGCGCCGAAATGCGGAATCCTCCGTCCGCGAAAGGACAATCGCGTCTTTGATGGGAATAATGCTCTGGTAGTAGTAACGGTTCAGCGCCCAAGCCTGAAGCTGTCCGCGAGTGAGCTTGCCTTCATGCATCAACAGGTGAAAAGGATGGCGATGATGATAGCGCTCCGGACCGATCGCTCGCAGGCGCGCTTCGAGTTCCCCTGGCGCCATGCGCTCTTGCTCTTGGCCCGGCGTCATAGCGTGAACTCCATTCCGTCTTTTGCCACTTCCCAACCCGCATCGCGCACCATGCGATATTCCCTGCTCTCTTCATCCAGAATTGGATTGGTGTTGTTGATATGAATGAAAATTTTCCGGGGGCGCCGCAGCATTCCCAGCGATTCGAGTGTCCCGCCCGGTCCGGAGACCGGCACGTGCCCGATTTGCCGCGCGGTTCGAGTTATGCCCGCGATTCCCAACGGTTCGTCGTCGCTCCAGAACGTCCCGTCGAAAAGTAGGATATCGCAGTTGTCGAGCCGTTCGCGCAAGGCATCAGAGATTTCCGCGACCCCCGGCAGAAACGCCAGCGTTCCTCCGCCGGATTCCGGCGACAGCAAGATGCCGATCACCGCGTCGCATGAACTCAGTTGTGCCGCACGTGACGCCGCGACGAACCCGGGAAAGCATCCGCGCAATGGCAACATTTCCATGCGCGCCCCGCCCACCGAAAACGGCCGATTCGGCACGAGATCTTCCCAGCAGACCTGCCCCGGAAAGCGCGCGAGTACGCCGAATATGCTGTTGTCTTCCGTAAGGATCCTCCGAACCGAAGACGTGGCATAAACGCGGAACGAGTGAAATTCACGCAGCAGCAATAAGCCCAGCGTCTGATCGGCCTCTGCGCTGGTCAGGATTACGCTTCGGATCGGAGAGTTACGTGTTCCGCCACGCGGCCAAAGCTCGGGAGTGGAGTGAATCTGCGCGAGAAGGTCGGGGGAGGCGTTGATCAGGTTCCACCCGCCCGGGACGGAGTTGAAGGCGAGTTGGACTTGGGTGCGGCCGACACCGGGAAAGCTGCCGTCCCGCACGCGGCGACAATTCACACACCCACAGTTCCATTGCGGAAAGCCGCCCCCTGCCGCGCTGCCTAATATCTTCAGGCGCATCAGCAGGCAGGATAGCAGACCAAGCTAACGCGTGTCGCTGCGTGTAAGGCCAGAAACCTGCTGACCCTTACTTCGACGAATTAGAGCTCGCCGTTGCTGTAAGAGTTGATTTCGCAGCTCAGGCAGATCTCTTCAACTTGCGGGGTCTCCCATTCCATGATGCACCCTTTCGAATGGTGAATTTGCTGCTGGCGATATCGTAGCAGGGTTTCGCCGTTCGGTGCAAGCAGTACCCAATCGTCGGAACGCCAAGATCGAATTTGCAGGCCTGCATCTGTTCTTCCTCACTCCGGGTCAGGAAATCAGCGGGCTCACCCTGCGCCTTATTCCGGCAGAATCAATTTATGCCCTCTGCCCGGGCTGTGTCCCACCATCGAAAAGCGCGGCCAATGCCGATGGCCAAGCCAGAGAGCCAGTAGTGGAACCCCCATCATCACCACGAAAAGCCCGATCATAAACAGAACCGCTGCTGCTGGGGTTGTTAGAGGCGGCATGGCGTCCTCCGTTTCAGGTTGGCTGGCCTCGGCCCATCAGCCTTCTCGGCCCCAAAGAGCCTGACGTGACGAAACTCGTGAGGCCAGCCCAAACTTACATTCGCAAATTGGCGTGATTATCGCGGTGACGCGGGTCACACTCGCGACGAATTGGAACGCATGAAGACAGGAATCGGCTCGAAATTCGCCTGTTGGGTCAGTTTCCCGCAGCTTCCGCGCCCCGATCGCAATAACGCGCTAAACTATCTTTATCGCTCGGAGATCGAGGCACCTCCAATGACTGTAGGTTTCTGGTGTGTGGATTGCCAACGATCGGTGCGCCTCGATCTCCACGGAAATTGCGCATATTGCGGGAACCCCGACCTTCGGGTCATTGAGAAATGGCAGCCGTTCACATTCCTCTGGAAGCTCATACGTATGAAGAAGTCCCGATTCATTCTTGCTACGGCGCTGGTATTAGGCATAGGTCTGACGTTGTGGACGACTGGGCGCCGCAGTGAAACGCCGTAATATCAAGCGATTACCCGGCCGCCATTTTTTACCTTCATCGGTTCGTTTTTTCGTAAGGCAAACTCGTTCTACGCGTGAATGCGTGACCCGATTCTCGGCGGGTGTCAGAACCGCGAGCATGGATAAGGTTCGCCGCTACCTTCTCCGTTGCTGCCTCAGCCCCTCGCAGCGCCTACGTGGAAGGAGTGCGCGATGAAAGAGGCAAAATCACTCGAATGGCGGAACCTTTATCAGAAAGTAGTTTCAGAGCACGACCCAGAACGTCTGCCGGAGCTAATCGCGCGTGCCGAAATCGCGATTTATTCGAGGATCAGACACATGCACAAGCAAAAGATCGATGATGCAGAAAAACAAGCGTTAGAAGACGCACTCCGTGCGTTGAGGGACTTGAAAATCCAGCATTTCCCCGGCTGGAAGTGAATCCTCAAACGATGAAAGCACGCACGCGGCTCTGCCTCTCCCTGCTAAGTCTGCTCGTACAAACTTTGATTACCGTCTGGTGCATTGCGGCTGGCCGCAACGGCAGTGGCTCCATTCTACGATCGGCACAATGAGATAGAATCAGTCCGGCCTTGACTCCGAGCCGGGTAGAGCCGCGTGCGTGCTTTCATCGCACAACTCTCTCAAATGGACGGCCCGACTCTCATCGGGAGTATTGAAGATGGACCGCCGTAGTTTCCTGGGTCGTTCTGCCGTTGTGACTGCCGCCCTCATGCGAGGCCTGCCCAGCTCATCTTTTGCGCAAACAAATAACAGCAGCGGCCTCGCTTCTGGATCTCCGTCGATCAGCAGGCAATTTGCGCGTTGGGTTGCGGGGTTGCGCTACCAGGATCTCCCTCCGGCGGTAATTGATCGCGCCAGAGGCGTAACTCTTCACGCTTTGGCGTCAGCGCTCCAAGGGTATTCCCTGCCGGGCGGACGGGAGGCAGTGCAGATAATTACCGAACAATATCAGGGTATTCCCAACGGGGCCACAATCCTCGTGCACGGAATCAAGGCCACCAAAGGCGATGCGGCCTTTGCTAACGCCGAGATGATCTTGGCAGGCGGGAAGTGGGATACCTTCCGTATGCTGACCCATCCCAGCACGACCATCATCCCGGCCGCCCTGGCCGCTGCCGAAGCCGGGCAGGCGACAGGTAAAGAGTTTCTCACCGGGGTTGCCGCAGGCTACGAAGTCATGGAACGAATGGCCGGCGACTTTATTCCCACTGTGATGGCGCGAGGTTTTCACGCTGGCCCCGTATTCGGTATCTTCGGGGCCGCCGTGGCGGCTTCGAAGATCATGGGGTTTACCGAGGATCAGGTGAATAACGCCATCGCGCTATGCGTGAACTTAGCCGCAGGAAATCTCGAAAGCCTCGGACTGCGTGAGGGACCGGCCGCGCGTAATGCCATGCTGGCGGTTGCGCTGGCCCAACTTGGCCATCGTGGAGGCGAGACATCTCTCGAGGGGAGGGCCGGACTTTATCAGGCATATGCCGGCAGTAATGAGGGACACCTCACCTACAGCTTCACCGGAGACGTCCGCACCAGCCTCGAAAAGATCACCGCGGATCTTGGCAAACAATGGCTGTTCCTCGAAACCGTCTACCGCATCTACTCGGTTACGGGATACAACCTCGCGCACATCGATGTAACTGCGAAACTCTGCGAAGAGCACAACATTCGCTATCAGGATGTCGACCGGGTTGAGGCGGTTGTGAACTGGCTGGAAACTCAGTACCCGAGCCCTGCTTTTCCAACGCGGCGGGAGGACATCGGTGAGCCGGACGTCGGTAGTACGAGATACTATGCGGCTTACGGCGTAGTGAAACGCGGATTCCCCATGGTGCCGGGGGTCCCCGACCCGCCGGAAGTTTTGGAACTGATGAAGCGGGTCACCATTATTCCTTCACACCAGATGACGCTGTTCGGTCCGCGCATCACCATCTTCACCAAAGATGGCCGGAGCTACACCAAGCAGGCCACCGGACGGGAATTCATTTGGGATTTCTCCGAGGAAGCACGACGAATTCGCGGCATCGTCCCGAGTATCCCGATCCCAGCGGCGCAGTTTGAACAATTGATCGCGACCTGCCAGGAACTTGACACCCAAGACCGAGTCACCAAGCTAATCCAATTGATTCTAAAGAAGAACTAGCCGGAGACCGGCGCCCCTTAATGACGGAACTGTAGCGAATGACAGACTTTCCGCCGTTCGCATAGATTTGGCTGCGACATATAGAGGTGACAGTATGCCTTACGCGACCGCAGAGGATGGGGTCTCGCTTTTCTATGAAGAGGTGGGAGCGGGCAGGCCTGTAATCTTCCTGCATGAATTCGCCGGAGACTATCGCAGCTGGGAAGTGCAGTTGCGCCACTTTGGCCGGCGCTATCGCTGTATTGCGTTTAATGCCCGAGGATATCCGCCCTCTGACGTTCCGGAAAACCTTGCCTCATATTCGCAAGATCGCGCGGCCGAAGACATCCGGGTGGTGATCGATTGCCTCGGCATCGACCGCGTTCACATCGTGGGCCTTTCGATGGGCGGTTTCGCCGCGCTCCACTTCGGATTTCGATACCCCCAACGATCGCTATCGTTGTGCTTGGCGGGCTGCGGCTACGGCGCCGAACCGGAGCAGCGCGAGCGTTTCCGTGCAGAAACCAGGGCCATTGCCGATGCACTGCTCTCCACGAACATGCCCGCGTTCGCCGAGCAGTACGCCTATGGGCCCACGCGCGTTCAGTTTGAGAACAAGGACCCGCGCGGCTTTGCGGAATTTCGGCGCATGTTCGCAGAGCATTCAGCACTGGGATCGGCGAATACCATGCTGGGGGTACAACGCGAGCGCCCCTCGATTTATGACTTGGCAGATAAACTGCAATCCCTCTCGGTGCCCACGCTCATCATTTCCGGCGACGAGGACTGGCCATGTCTCATGCCAGGTATTCTGATGAAGCGGAAGATTCCCTCGGCCGCGCTGGCGCTTCTCCCAAACTGCGGTCACACCGTCAACCTTGAGGCTCCCCACGAATTCAACCGTATCCTGGGTGACTTTCTAGCACAGGCGGAGAGCGGGCGCTGGCCGATGCGCGACCCTCGTTCAGTCCGCGAATCGATCACCGGAATTCGGACGTAATAAGACAAAGACAAACATCCACGAGGCGAAGTTGAAATGACTGAGACGAGTCGAATCACAGATGCTGTCGTAGAGTTCATCACGAGCGTGCAGTGGCGAGATTTTCCGGCAGAGGCGGTGGATCTCGCGCAGCGCTGCCTCATCGATGGAATGGGTGTCATGTTGGCAGGCGCAACCACCCGCGGGAGCGCCGTGCTGCGCGAGTATATCCGCGCGAGCGGCGGCGCGCCGGAAGCGACCGTGTTCGCGCCGGATTGCTTCCAGACCGGGACGGCGTCTGCGGCTCTTGCCAATGCCGCCAGTGGGCACGCCATGGACTGGGATGATACGCAGTTGTCTTCTACCCCCGACCGCATTTTCGGGCTTCTGACGCATCCCACCATGCCTCCGCTGGCAGCGGCGTTCGCCTTGGGCGAACGGCACCACGTTTCGGGAGCCTCGTTTCTTTCGGCTTTCCTGACAGGATTCGAGGTGGAATGCAAGATGGCTGAAGCGATCCACCCCGATCATTACAAGAAAGGCTTTCATTCGTCCGGCACCGTTGGTGCATTCGGAGCGACGGCCGCAGCAGCGAAACTCTTAGCGCTGGATGCTGATGCGGTGGCCAATGCAATAGCCATTACTGCGAGCCTCTGCGCCGGCATCCGCGTGAACTTCGGCACCATGACGAAGCCGCTCCACGTCGGCCGCGCCGCCCAGAACGGCGTTTTCGCTGCCGAGTTAGCCTCGAGAGGGTTTACCGGAGGACGCGAGGCCCTCGATGGCCCGTGGGGCTTCTTTCAAATCTTTGGCCTTGGCGGCGAAGCCGATCCTGCGCGCATCTCGGGCGCCCTTGGCAATCCTTACTCGATCCTCAGTCCCGGGGTCTCCATTAAGCCCTATCCGTGCGGCGTGCTCGGTCATCCCACAATGGACGCGATGCGTAAGCTCGTCCTTACCCATGACGTCCAGCCGGAGCAGATCGCTGCCATCCGGCTCCGCGCAGGCTCAAATATCCTGAATCCATTGCGATATAAGGTCGCCCAAAGCGAGCTCGAAGCAAAGTTCTCGCCCCCGTTCATGCTCGCGGCCATTGCCATCCGCAGGAAAGCCGGGATACATGAGTTCAATGATGAATTCGTGCGCAGCCCGGCGGTCCAGCGGATGATGAATCGCGTAGAAATGATCCTCGATGCGGGAATCGAAGCTCAGGGATTCGACAAAATTCGCAGCATCGTCGAAGTGGATTTGATTGACGGAAGGAGGTTCGTCGAGCAAGCCGACGAGCGCTATCGCGGCGGGCCTGACTGCCCCTTCACCCGCGAGGAACTGCACGACAAATTCAGGGAATGCGCCGAATTGACACTGCCCCAAACCGCGATCACAGAAACACTCAGCATGCTTGAATCGCTCGCTGACGTTTCTGATATCAGCGATCTCGTGCGCGTCATGAGCGCGCCCAAGAGACCGAGCGAGGCGGCGCTTAACCCAGTTCCCGCATCACCCAGTTCGCGATAGCGCACAGTTCGGCATCGGCGCCGCCTGTTCCGAGCAGTTGTATTCCCACGGGCAAGCCTTTCACTTCCATCAGCGGCAAGGTGAAAGCCGGGAACCCCAGCCAGGAACTATAGGATGGGAACGTGCGGCTGCCGGTGTGACTGAGCCCAAGCTTCGCGGGGCCGGAGGCGCCGAGCGTTATGAAGCCATCGCACAAGCTCGACCATTCTTGCATCAGCGACTGTACACGCCTTCGGTTCATGAGCAAGCGCTTGTAGTCCGCCACGGTCATTTTGTACCCGCGGCTCACAAGCTCCCGGATGCGCGGCCCTATCTGCTTTCCAGATCGCGCGACGTAGTCCCCGTACGGCCATCTCATTTCGTACGCAACAATCGCCAGCCCATCATCAACGCTGCCATCAAGTTCATCCTCCAACATGGCAAGCTCTGGGTCGTGCTCACGGCTCGCTATCTTCACACCTCTTGCCTCTAGCGCAACCAGAACCTCATTGAACGCTTCGCGGGTCTCCCCATCCAGTTCAAGCCAGCCGCGTGTATATAGACGCACAAGTTTTCGCGGCTTTCGTGGCGCAGGCGGCTCGGGACCCGAAAGAAATTGATTTTCTGGACTGCCGGCCGTTAACGAGATCTGGGAAGCAACCCGCCAGGTGTCTTCTAGAGACCCGGCGATGATCCCCAGGTGATCGCAGGTTGCGGAAACTGGATGAATCCCGCCCATGTGCAGCGTGCCGGCCGTCGGTTTGAAGCCGACTGTGCCGCAATAGGAAGCCGGTCTGAGTATGGATCCGATGGTCTGTGTCCCGAGCGCGACCGGCACCATTCCGCTCGCGACAGCTGCTGCCGAGCCGCTGGAAGAGCCTCCCGGCGTCCGTTTTGCGTCGAACGGATTTCTCGTCGGGCCGGATCGGCCGATTGCAAATTCGGTCGTCACCGTTTTACCAAGGATGACAGCCCCGCCGGACCTGAGCGCAAAGACACACGCCGCGTCCTGTTTTGAACGCCAATGTTTGAAAAGCGGAGAATTCATCTCCGTCGGCATATCCGCGGTCTCAATGATGTCTTTCACGGCAATCGGACATCCATCGATCGGGGAAAGCGGTTTGCCTGATTGATAGCGCTGAGTTGCTGCGTCAGCGCTTTTCCGCGCACCCGCCAGGTTAAGTGTGACGAATGCCTTGACCTTCTTGTCTCGTGCCGCAATGGCGTCCAGGCATAGCTCCAGGAATTCGCGTGGCGTCTGCTTCCCTGCTGTGAAATCGCGAAGCGCGCGAGAGAAAGAAAGCAGGTCCGGATTGTGCCAGACCTTCACCGTCTGCCGTGTGGAGTGCGATTCCGCCAACGGACCAAAAGCGACTCTGCCGGACGAAGTACTGGTGAACGCAGGCCGCCGGACATTGGGCATGGGAGGCTCAACCTAATCGAAGCCATTCGCCCCTGTCAACTGACTGAGAAACGCCTGCGTAACGGCTCGAGGTTGTGAACCACGTGAACTGGTGCTAACTATAAACCGCACAGAAACACGATTTTCTGTGACCTCGCACCCGCAACATCGAGGAACGCACGTGCCGGAAGTGTCCGCCTTCGCCCGCAATGCGGCTAGCTTGACACAAGCCCGGAGGCCACGGCGTCTCATGAGCGCCGTAGGAGCTTCCGCACTTTCCACAAGCATCGAGTGGTACGACTTTTTACTGTACGGCGTCGCTGCAGCAACCGTGTTTCCCCGCAGGTTTTTCCCGGAATCCGATCCCTTCATCGGCACCGTGCTTTCCTTCTCCACTTTCTTTATTGGCTTTGCCGCGCGGCCGGTGGGCGCTGCCATTTTCGGCCATTTTGGCGACCGCATAGGACGCAGATGGTTGCTGATCGTCACAATGTTGACCACCGGCCTCGCAACCACGGGTATCGGCTTGGTGCCTGCGTACGAAACCATCGGCATCTGGGGCGCAGTGTTGCTTACGCTGGCGCGCGTGGTACAGGGCATCAGTCTTGGCGGAGCCTGGAGCGCATCGGTCTTGATTGCCGGTGAATGGGCCGATCCGAAGCGCCGCGGATTTATTGCCAGTTTCGCGCAAGCCGGCGGGCCATTTGGCATGGTCCTTGCCAACGCCGCACTAGGTCTGATGACGGCTGTTACCACAGAACCGCAGTTCCTCGACTGGGGTTGGCGGATCCCGTTTCTGGCGACCATCCTGCTGGTGGGGATAACGCTCTATCTGCAAATCGGTGTGCTCGAGACACCTGTTTTTACGCTTCACAAACAGAGCGGCACAATCGCCCGCGCGCCGGTTGCCCAGGTATTCAAGAAGCACTGGAGGGAGATTTCACTGAGCGCGCTGCTGCGCACAGGCCAGCAGGTTCAATTTTATATTTTTACTACTTACATCATCACCTACGCGACGCAGGAACTCGGATTCGCTCGCGGGTCGATCTTGAAGTTCGTCATGATCGAAACGCTCATTTCGAGCATGACCGTCGTGCTGTTTGGGTGGCTCTCGGACTCCTACGGCCGACGGAAGCTAATCGCGCTCGGCTGTATCCTGATGATCTTTTTTCCATTTCTCTATTTCGCCGCACTGGACACGAAATCCGCGCTGCTGGTTCCCCTTGCGATTATCCTCGCGCTGCCGCTGCAGGACCTGCAATACGGTCCGCAGGCCGCGTTTATTTCGGAAAACTTTCCGGGATCGTTGCGATACAGCGGATCCGGTCTGGGCTATCAGCTTGCATCGATCACGGCCGGCGGTCCGGCGCCCATCCTCGCGGCCATCCTGCTACACGCGTTTGGCACATCCCTGGCGATTGCATCATATATGGCCATTTGTTCGGCTATCAGCCTGGCATCGGTTTATGCACTAAGGGATCGCCGGGGCACGCTTGATCGCCTATAGCCTCTCGGCGTTTCCGCTTGTAGGAGTTTCTAAGGAAAGGTCTTCTGCTTTTTTGCCCTCTGATATAGTAGGGCGGATTTCGGCCTTGCCCGTCTCTTCGGATGCCGGCGGGAGGAACCTCTCTCCTCCAAGCGTTCAGCCGCCCCCACGGTCTTTCCGCGCCGATTGCTCCACGTTCAGCAGTTCACCCGGTATGACCATCTCCCAAGCATGGTCACAATGTGGCGTGGCGCACTCAATCCGCATCAATGTGGTCTGCCCAGCGCCGAGCTTTGGCTCAAACTCAATCTCTGACCACCTGCCGCACTTCTTACACTTAATTTCGATTGGAATCGCCATCAGCAAAGCGTAGCAAAACTGGCCTGCTGCCGCGCTTGGCATTGCAACAAGCACACCACGACCTCTGGGACTACAAAGCCTCTTGGAACTGGCGGGCGAACTAACGAACTACGCAGTCGCCCCGGCTGCCGCCGTTGCGGGTCTATAGTCGGTACGCCCCGCCTGTTTGAGGGCTTCTACGGCCTCGGCGGTGGTTAGCAGTGGCGTCGTCTTGACATTCTTGCACGCGCCGCCCGCGGCAAATGCTATCGCAAGGGCTGCGGCGGATACGTGATTGGGCAAATCCACGATAACGACTGCGTCGTAATCGCCGAACGCAAAGTATCCGTTGACGATCTTTCCACCGAGTTGCTCGACTGCGGGCCGAACCGCTTCCATGCGGTCATGCGGGTTCTTCACCAGAGACTTCCATGCTTCGGGGGTATAGGCGACTTGGGTCAAATAGAGTGGCATAGAACCTCCTTGCAAAGGTGGGATTAGAGGCGCGGATATTGGCAAAACTGACCGCCCCTGGTCAACCTGATTTAGTGATGTTCCTCAGTCAATTTGGGGATCGCCCCTTAGCTGGCGCGCATCATTACGTAAGGGAGATTACATGGCCCGGTACTTACGAACTGCCTTGATTCACGAAACCACTTGGTCCTTTTCGGCGGCGGCTGCGCAACGAGAGAAAAGGCAGAAGACAGGACGCACCAGTGAAGAAAAGGTACCCCAATAGAAAGCCCACGATCCACACAGCAGACACAAAGACCCGTAGATAGTTCCGGGCGCAAAGATCGCCGCAATTCCGAGGTCTCAAATACAAACACCGGAGGGGCGTGAGAGTACCACCATGCAAATTGTCTGAGGCTGGCGAGTTCCGGCTGGATGAAGGCAACTTGGAATGAGCGGCAAACTGGCCGCCACACCGTTCAGGGACGATGAGTTGCGGTGCCCGATTGTTGCGGGTTTGTAGGCAAGCTCTTTGCAGGAACCACCGTCGTAGTTACTACCGGTCTGGTTGCATCGCGCAAAAAAAAAACGAATGCACCTTTTTGCCTCATTCGCGATTTACAAAAACCGCGCTAAGTGCAATTTCCTCTAACCCAAACAGATGGCGGAGGAGGAGGGATTCGAACCCCCGGGACCCTTGCAGGCCCAACGGTTTTCAAGACCGCCCGTTTCGACCGCTCACGCACTCCTCCGTTTGTCATTCTACCAGCAAGGGACAGTGATCCGGCCGCCCGGATTGACTTCTCGACCCGAATTACGGTAGGAAGCATTGCAGCGCACCTGAAGAACCGAGGTGTTTGCATGCAGGCCGGCGCACCCGCTCGGCCTTTTAGGGCCCTCTGCTGTGCATTGTTAAAGGAGAACCCAAATGAAGAGGAATTTCGGCGCGAACATTTTGGCCATGCTGGGCGTGTTGTCATTGACGCTCGTGTTTTGCGCTTTTGCCGGCGCCCAGGACAAGTCCGACGCGAAAGGCGCTGCTCCCGGCTACTCGAAGCGAGCACCGTCGCAGCCCCTGCCCGATGGCGGCCCCGCGCCTCGCACCGCTGATGGACATCCCGACCTCTCCGGGCACTGGTATGTGGGAGTGCTGGGAAAAGAGGATGCCACACTTGTCGGTTCTTTCGGCGTCAACGACCCTAATGTCCTGCCCTTTGATCCCAAAACCACCAAAGAGGAAAAGCCTTCATTCCAACCCTGGGTCATCCAGAAGATGAACGAGGAAGGTAATTTCAAAATTCTGGACGACACCCGCGATCCCAGTTCCTTCGACAAATTGCCCAAGGCCGATCAGGTGGCCGCGATCGACGTCGAACTCATCCATCTCGAACGCAATTGCATGCCCGGGATCCGCGGAATGGGCGCCCACGGCACGCAATTCGTTCAGGGCCACGACTTCCTCGCTCAGGTCACCGAGACCAATCATGATTATCGTGTGATCCCCATCGATGGCCGCCCCCACAGTGCGCGTCCGGATCCTTCATTTAACGGTGAAAGCCGAGGTCATTGGGAAGGAGATACTCTGGTCGTCGATACTGTGGCCATAGACGAAAGAGTCTGGAACAGCGACACCTGGAGAATCCACAGCGACCAGGAACATATCATCGAACGCTTTACACGCCCGTCAATGAATTACCTCACCTACCAGATCACCATTGAAGACCCTAAAGTGCTCACCAAGCCCTGGACCTCGGCGCCGCATCGCTATACCCTCAGCCATGAGGAAATGCTCGAGTGGTATTGCCCGGCCGAAATTCACCCGGCCGATGACGAAGAGATGCGCGCCCTCCGCGCGACCCGTGAAAAATTGTTGAAGGAAATCGAGCAGGAAAAACAACAGAAGCAGTCCAATTAGCCTCGGCGTATCCTGTTCGTTCTTTTGCTCTGTTTCGACCTGAGCCTCGTTGGCGGAGCCGCGGCGGCAACTCCAGGGCTGGATCGTACCCCCTGAGTCTTCTGCTCGCTGAGCGCGCCGATGGCCCGCAGATAGCGTTCTGCGGAACGCTGCAGGGCCGTTTTTGCGTCCCCGCTGACGGCAAACTTCGGCCATGCTCCGTAAAGTTTCGAGAAATTGTACAGCTCGAGTTTGCTGACGATGCCGCGTACCGTTGCGGCATCCACCGGCACGAGATTCGGATAGCTGTACATAAAGCTCACATATCGCCGGTCGGGACAAACCTGGGGCATGTCGCCGGTCATCAGCGCGCCGTTGCCCCTCTCACCCGAAGCCCAGTGCAACACCTGAAAACCGGTGAAGTGCCCGCCCACACGGATCAGCGTGAGGTCATCGTTCACGCGATGCGTCTCTCCCCTCCAGAAAACGATGGCGGGATCCGGATACTGCACCCATTCGCGTTCCGCTTCGTGCAAATAGATGGGCACGCTGCCAAATGCGCGGCTCCATTCCACCATGCTGGCGTAATAATGAGGATGCGACACGGCAATCGCGCTAATCCCGCCCAGCGCCTTTACCAATCCGACTGTGCTGCTGTCAATCAGACTGACACAGTCCCAAAGAAATCCGCCATTGCGCGTCTGTAAAAAGAGCGCGCGCTGGCCAATGGCAAACTCCGGTTGCGTCTGGATTCCCCACAGACCTTCGCCCTCTTGAAAAAAAACGTTGCGATGCGACTTCTGCAACGCATCGAGCGTGATCCACTCCTGGCCGCGCCGGCCGATATATTGGCGTTCATCCTTGCAGATGGGGCACTTGGCTGGCGGGTGATCAGAGCTCGGATATTGCGTTCCGCAAGTGACGCAGATGTGGCTCATATCCTGCCAATCCTTTCCTGCGATCATTGAAAGCGCGCAGCATCCCTTAGAGTTGCACGAGTATCGTCAGATTGCGATACTCCAATTATGTATAGCGCGGCCGTACTCGACCACTCTGCGCATCCCCGCAACATGGGCGATTTGCCGGATGCGACCCACGCAGTAGACGTCACGAACCCGGTGTGCGGCGACGACTTGCATTTCGCCGTGCGCATCCAAAATGGCCAAATCGTCGCCGCTCGATTCCGTACGCGAGGTTGCAAAGCGGCGGTTGCCAGCGCTTCATTGCTTACCGAATTGATTATCGGAAAGAGCATCGACGAAATTCGTGGCATAACCCCCGAGCAGATCTCACAGTCGCTCGGCGGATTGCCTCCCGCGACCCGGCACGGCAGTCAACTGGCGGGAGACGCGCTGAACGGAATCCTCGAGCAGCTCTGATCTCCAAAACCGGATACGCCGTGATCGGTCAAGGGCTGGAGAGAGCGCGCCGCAGCGCTTCGGGATCGTTCAGATTGAGTACCACGCCTTCCTCGCTTGTCGGCACTTCCAAAACTTCCTCAGGATGCGCCCAAACCACCGCGCGGGCGCCCTGTTCCGAAGGCGCCGCAAGCAATTCCTCGTACAGCCTCGCGGCAAAGATTACTGGATGGCCTCGCTTGCCGCCAAATTTGGGCAGCACAATGGCTCGCCCCGTCGCGTAAAACTGCCGCACGAGCTCGCCGGCAAGCTCCGCGCTGACGAGCGGATGATCCACAAGGAAAAGAATGATTCCATCCGTTTGAATTTCCCTAAGACTGCGGATCGCTTCCTTGATGGAAGACAGCTGCCCTTCCCGCCAATTCGGATTCAATACAATCGCACTGTGATCTAGCGGAATCTTGGAGGTTATTTCAGTGCTGTGCGCCCCCAGGACGACCCGCGTGCAGCCTATCTCTTCGCCCGTGTGCGCGTCTCTCCTTGATTGCTGGATTACCTCCAGCAGATGACCCAGAAAAGTTGTCCCGCGAAGCGGAATGAGCGCCTTCGGCGAGCCCATTCGAGACGACTCACCTGCGGAAAGGATGACGGCAGCAAGCACGTGGCCCGGTCAGTGAGAGACGCTTTCGGCGGTCTCTTTGACAGCGGCTTTTGCCTCGGACTTCGCGGCAGCCGGCTGTGCGGCGGATTTGCGATCGGGTTGCGCGCCGTCTTTGCGGGTAACAGCTTTGTGTTTGACGTTAGCGGCGCCGCGGCGCACCGCGATCAGTTCGGCGCTGATGCTGATGGCAATCTCTTCCGGCGTGAGTGCGCCGATTTCGACGCCCACAGGAGCATGCACGCGGTCGAAGAGTTCGGGCGCGAACCCTTCGCGCTCGAGCGCCTGGTACACCGAGAGCACTTTGCGCTTGCTCCCGATCATACCCAGATACCGCGCATTGGTTTTTACGGCCCAGGCCAGCACGCGCATGTCATCGCGATGCCCGCGCGTGACGATCAGGATATACGTCGAGGCATTTGGCTGTAATTTCTCGAAAGCTTCCTCGTAGCTGGTGTAGACCTCGCGCGCCATCGGAAACCGTTCGCGATTCGCGAATTGCTCGCGATCGTCGATCACTCCGATCGCGAAACCCGCCGTATGCGCTGCGTTCGCTACGGCTATCGACACATGCCCGCCACCGAAAATATAGAGGATTGGTTGGGGCAGGATTGGCTCCACAAACACTTCCAGCGTGCCGCCGCAAATCAGGCCGTTGTCGTAGCTGGCCTCATTGTTCAGATTGAAAGTCATTTTCCGCGGCGCTTCTGCTTTCAACACGTCCTTCGCGGCCGCCCACACTTCCGCCTCGACGCAACCGCCGCCGATCGTGCCCATAATGGACCCGTCCTCGCGAATCAGCATCCGCGAGCTTTCAAAACTGGGGATCGAGCCGTTGGTATGAACGATCGTGGCCATAACGGCGCGCTTGCCCTCCCGCCTCAGCCTCAGGACTTCCTCAAACAGATCCATGGCCAATCGCCTCCGAATCCTATAAATTGATTATAACCCGCGAGCGGTCGGCCCTCCCCAGTTTTTTGTAAGTGCAGATTCTAAGTCACTTGCATGCTGACCGCCGAGCGCGGCCCGGATGGTCGGCTGCAAAGCTTACGCGCGATTAAGCGATAGATATGACGCCTTTAAAATGAGCGCCGGGTTCGATGATGATTTTCGAAGTGGCGAGATCGCCGGCGACGGAGGCACGCTTCTTGATCTCGATCCTGTCGTATCCGCAAAGCCCCCCCCTGTACGGCGCCATAGACGACGAGTTCGCGCGCGACGGTTTCGGCGTTCATCTACGCCAGTTCACCCACCGTGACGCGATGACCCGGCACGCATACGGAACCTTTGATTTCACCGTCGATGTACAGGTCCTCTTCCGCCGAAATCGTTCCAGCGACTTTTATGCTTGCGCCTATGTAGGTCGTTGATTGCGGCATTTTGCAGACGCCGAATGTGCTCTGTTGCAGTTCGCCGTTCGGATTCGCTTATAGTGTGCAATTGCGGCGCCGCAACCTCCATAGACCAACCGCGCTAGGTGTACTAGGCCATACTTCAACGGCTCCAGATCTGGTTTGCCCCTCAAGACTGCGCCCGATGTGCCTGTGAGCTGAGTGCGGGTAGTGCACCCAGCGCGCCGTGCTCGGTGCTAAAACCGCGCCCGAAGTGCACGAACTTGCCATGCGTCCGGTGCGTTATCGTCAACTGGATTTTCCGCCAATTCCGAGTTAAGGAAAAACCCGTTTGCCAGGATCTGGCCACCCAAACGACAAGGCGGCGTCCTAAACGTTACCAAACAGAGTAGAATGCCTTCCACGTCGGGAATCCAGAATCGTCAAATCGAATCTTCGGAGCCATCGAAAAGGAGATCCTCGTGCGACGTGTACGGCTATTGGCGATCCTTTGTTTGGGTCTAGCGCCTTGGTTGAATGCTCAGGAACGGCCAGTCGCTTTCGTTGATGTCACCGTCGTGCCGATGAATAGTGAGCGGCTACTGAGTCATCAAACGGTAGTGGTGGTTAAAGGCCGAATCACGCAAGTGGCCCCATCGCCATCCGCTCATGTTCCGATGTGAATACAATGCCACTGAGAATCTCGTCGAACCCCGGCCCAGGATCACTGCCAACGAAAACAGCAATATCTCCTTTGTCCCGTCGGCCGGCATAGACGATCTTGCCCTCTGGATTGAATTGCGGCGTGGAAATCCCGTCAAAATCCTCAGAGACCGTACGGATGCCGCTGACCATCGTTTGAGCATATTTCCCGGCCATGCCTTTGCCCTCGTAAGCCGCGAGGGGCTTTCCATCGAGCATCACAGTCCCGATTGTCTGTTGCTTGGTGAACCCCTGCTTACCAACATCGCTTGCGCCGTAAGCGTAGTGCGACCCATCAGGGCTGAATGTGATGCGACTAAGCACCGTGGATGGGGGCTCGGGATTGCCGTCCACAATCCACATCCACTTGCGTTCTTTAGGAGGCACGCCCAAGCCCAGCTTAATTCCCGCGCGGACGCCGCTTTCACCACCGCCCGGCGATGCCGCGAAGAAGAAGTGCTTGTCGTCGGCGCTGAATCCCCACATTGGTCCCCAAATAGCCTCGCTGCCGGAACCCACCGCTTTCCCGTCCACGACCGCGTCCCACTCGTTGTCACGTTTACCCAAAAAACCGATCTTCTTACCATCGTGGCTGTATTGCGGGAATGAGATCTCCTCATATTCCGATCCGGTTTCGGTGCCGTTAACAACAAGCCGGCATTTCTTATCGTGGCAGGCAGAATAGCTTGTCAACGTGCAAATTCATACGTTCGATGGGACGAGTTCCCGCTTGGCGCATGCTCGCGCGTGCAGCAAGGAAAAAGCGCTCCGGCCCATTAAATCGTCACGGTATCTTTTTGCCGCTATTCCCAAATCCCGCGCTTTTGCTGGTCTTTTAGCCACTTTTCAACATTGCACTTGCGTACAGTAGGCACGGCTTCCTCCACGGCATAGGCTGGGTGCCACGTTTGGAAGGAGGGGGACCCATGTTCAAGACCACGACATTCGTTAGTGGGCTGCTCCTAAGTGGATTTGTTGTCAGTGGCTTGCTCGGCACTGCGCCACTCAGCGCACAATCCGCGCTGGCGCAACGCGCCGGACAAAGCACAACACAGCAAACCGCCAAGAGTCCGACTGCAAACTCGGCCAAACCGCCGGCCAAAAAACCGACCGCGAAGAAGGCGCCGGCGAAGCCGCTGGTCTACGTCGAAGACAACCGCAACCCTGCGAAGTCCGCCGACGCCAAAACCGAAGTGTCCGCCAGCACAAAGAGCGTCAATGCCACGCCAGGCAAACCCGGCGACGCTTCGGTGAAAAAGGCCTCAGCCTCAGCCACTGCCACCAGGACCGGTTCGGCCGGCACGACAAAAACCGCGATGCCCCAAACACAGTTGAGCGCGGACGTGACGAAAGCATTTTCGCAGAACTGCCCGAGTGTAGAGCTGACTGCCAGCAAGTCCAAAGCCGCCTATGATGTAACCCTCGACCGCGAGCCCGGCAGCAAAGGCGTAAAGAGCGCGTTCGGGCTTCGCAAAACGAGCAGGATCGACGTGACGAGCAAGAGCGGCAAAGAACTCTTCTCGGAAACTGGACACTCCACGGGTCAACTGGTGAAAGATGCCTGCACCACTATGGGGACGCCAACGACCAGGATCGCGAAGAACTAAGCACCACTTCGAATCGGAAACTGCATAAACGGAAGAGGGCGCAGCCTGCGCCCTCTTTGTGTTCTCACCAGCAACATTTCAGTCGATCGCAATCACGGCTCCCCGGCGCAAAAACAGCAAAAATGAAATTGCCCGAGGCGTTGCAACGCCCCGGGCAAAAAACTTCTCGTGGCAGCTATTAAGCGGCTATTAAGCGCGGGCTGCGGTTTTCTGCAACACGCGGTCGACGATGGCCTTGAACTCGTCCGCGGTCAACAGGTCCTTCTTTTCGAAAGACCTCGCCTTCACCGCTTGCAAAAGCGCCATCCGCTCCTGCTCATTGGCCTTGATCCCCAACTTTTCGCACCATTCTTCGATCGACGGCGGCCCGCTGTTTTTGCCCAACACAATGTTGACCGGCTTCTGCCCCACGAGATCCGCCGAGAACGGCACGAACTCGAGCGGATTATCCTTGCGCGCCATGCGCACCCAGCCGGCGATGATGCCCGATTCGACTTCGTAAAGCTTGTCTCCGACGATCGGCCGGTTCGGCGGCTGAGTGACTTTGGCCTTTTCCATGACGAACTTCGAAACTTCGCAGAATTTTTCGGTGTGGATGCCGATATCGACTCCGTGCAGGCAAAGCAGCGACAGCACCACGTCTTCGGTGGGCACGTTGCCGGCTCGCTCGCCAAGTCCCGTAACCGTGGTCTGAGCCACGGAAGCTCCGGCTTGCAGCGCAGCGACAGTGTTCGCCACACCGAGGCCGAAATCCTGATGGCAGTGAATCTCGACCGGCTTCTTCAGCCGTTCGATGGCTTTCTTGACGACGTAGTAGACCGCGTCGGGAGTGCAAACGCCCATCGTATCGGCCAAAGTGAAAGCGTCCATGTGGCCTTCGGTGGCAACCTTCTCAACAATGTCGAGAAGGCGATCGACCTCTGTGCGGGTCGCGTCGATGGTGAAGAATACGGTGTACAGGCCGGCCTCTTTCGCCGCGCGCGTGGCGTCAATGGAAGATTTCATGGCGCGGTCGAACGTCCAGCCATAGGCGTTCTTGATCATGTGATCACTGGCCGGAATTTCGATAACCACGCCCTTACAACCGCAGGCCTTGACGGCTTTAATCTCTTCGGGAATGCAGCGAGCAAAGGCAAAGACCTCGGAGTTTTTCAGGCCGAGGGAAGCAATATCCTGAATGGCAGCTTTGTCCTGATCGGAAACCGCGGGCATGCCGGCTTCAATGCGGTGAATCCCGAGCGCATCGAGTTGCTTGGCGATTGCGACTTTTTCCTCGCGGCGGAAAACTACGGCCGTCTGCTGCTCACCATCGCGTAATGTCACGTCGTGAATTTTGATTTTGGGAGCGAAGCTGTATTTCTTTGTAATTTCCGGAAGATAAGTCCAGGGGCTGCTAAACCATTTATCGGTCTTCCACGGGGTCTTCATTAAGCCTCCATAAATTTGGCGCGGACGGGTGCATCCGCCGAACGAGCGAACTCCAATGCGCTCACTACTTTCGGTTGGATTTCAGCATGATACACGAGGCAGTTTGCGCATTCAAGGCAACGGCGGAGTTCTTACTTTTCGCCGTGACTCTCATCGCGCGCGGTGACTCATTGCGTCTGAAATTCCATGCCGCGTCGGGAATTCTGCGGTTTTGCACATCAGTATGGGTAACCACAGTTTTCATGTCGAGACTGTTTCGGAATCTCTCCGCATCGATCACCGAATTTAAGCGGAAGTCGCAAAACTCGAAAGCCAGTTCGACCCCGCAATTAGCTTGTGACCGAACGCTCTCTCAGGAATCAAATGGTTGGTGCCGATATATCGACTATGTTAAAATGTGAGACGAACATACGGCACATAAGGACTAATGTTATAACTTAATGATTATAAATGACATTTACGGATGTACAAAACCTGGCATCTTATATTTGTAGTAGATAACAGAGAACTGGCGTGCCCATAGTCAACTTCAAACTGAACGGAAAGGACGTCTCGGTATCTTACGAGCCGGGAATGCACGTCCTCGAGCTGCTGAGGGAAGGGTGCGGCATCGTTTCCGCGAAGAATGGCTGCGCCCCTGAAGGTAGCTGCGGTTGCTGTCTGGTGCTGATCGATGGCCGCCCCGCGCTTTCCTGTCTTCGCAAACCAGAACAACTCGAGGGACATGAAGTCACGACCCTCGAGGGCCTGCCGGAGGAGATGCGCCGTGTCCTGGGCGAAGCCTTTGTGCTCGAGGGTGGAGTCCAATGCGGCTTCTGCACACCAGGAATTGTGATCCGGGCGAGTTCACTCCTTCAAAATGGACATGCCTCGAGCCGTGAGTCGATCGCCAAGGCTCTCGATGGGCACCTCTGCCGCTGCACGGGTTATAAGAGGATCATCGATGCCATTCAGACGGCGGGTGAGGCGTGGAACGACCATCACCAGATGCCCCGAAACGAGCCGAGACATCACTCTTATTTCGGCGAGGAGTTTGGGCTGAAGCGTAATTCCGCGGCATTGCCCAAAGGGAATGGCAAGCACGGTATCGGATCGGCCGCTTCGCGGATTGGCGGCGTGGAACAAGTCCTCGGCAATAAGCCGTTTGTCGACGACATGTGCGCCCCCGGCATGCTGCACGGCGCGATGGTGCTCGCGCCATATCCAAGAGCGCGGGTCCTAAAGATTGACTCGGCCGAGGCGCTGGCCATGCCGGGCGTTATACGCGTATTCACAGCTAAGGATGTTCCCGGCCGGCGCGGTACGGGCATGGCGGTTCCCGACCTGCCGATCTTCGTTGCGGAGGGCGAGGTCACCTGCTGTGTGGGCGATTTCGTAGCCATGGTTGTGGCGGATACGCAATTTCACGCGCGCAGGGCCGCGGAAAAGGTCAAAGTTGATTACGAAATCCTGGCGCCGCTCACCGACCCGTTCGCAGCGCTGCAGGCGGATGCGCCGCAGGTCCACCCCGAAGGAAACATGTATGTGCATGGCAACCTGATTGACACCACGTCCTTTTCACGCGGCGACGTGGAGACCGCGTTCGCGACAGCGCCCCACGTCATCGAGGCGACCTTCCAGACGCAGCCGGTCGAGCCCGCATTTCTCGAACCGGAAGCTTGCCTCGCCATCCCTCAGGGCAACGGGGTAAAGATCCATACACAGAGCCAGGGTTCGCCTTACGATCAGCAACAAATTGCAAGAATTCTGAACCTCGCTCCGGAAGATGTGGAGATCGCGCTCGCCGCCAGCGGAGGTGGATTTGGTGCGAAAGAAGAGCTCTCCATCCAGGGCCAAACCGCACTCGCTGCGCATCTGCTGCAACGGCCGGTGAAGGTTGTTCTCACGCGCAAGCAATCCACCCAGCACCATGTTAAGCGCCATCCGATGACCCTACATTATAAAGTCGCGGCAGATGCCAAAGGTCATCTTCTGGCGGTGAAGGCGCGCATCGTCGGCGATGCGGGCGGCTATGCGGGCACTAGCGGCAAGTGCCTGCTGCGCGCCGCGTGCCATAGCTGCGGCCCTTATCGCGTGCCCAATGTGGATGTCGAGTCCAAAGCCGTGTACACGAATAATCCGACCAGCGGCGCGATGCGCGGCTTTGGTACGAACCAGGCGCACTTCGCCATGGAAGGCATGATGGATATTCTCGCTGAGCGTATCGGCGTGGATGGCTATGACATTCGCGAGCGGAACATCCTCAATCCGGGCGATCAATTCGCCACCGGGCAGATTATGAGGCCGAGCGTGCGCGGATTGCGCGAAACGCTCCAGGCTGTGCGCGACATTTATAAGAACTCGAAATTTGCCGGAATCGCCTGTGGCATCAAAAGCACGGGCATCGGAAATGGCACGATCGACGGCGGCTATATCAAGATTCGCGTCTTGCCCGAAGGCAAGCTGCGAGTGCTCAACGGTTACACAGAGATGGGTCAGGGCCTGTACACGGCAACCCAGCAAGCCGTCTGCGAAGAGACCGGTCTACCGCCGGAAAAGATTGAAGTCGTGTGGGACAAAGAGATGGGCGCGAAGTGCGGCGAAACCTGGGCTTCGCGGGCAACAACGCTGAGTTGCGCCGCGGCACAAAATGCCGCGCGCAGGCTTGCAGCGGATCTAAAGGTAGCTTCGCTCGAAGAGCTCACCGGCCGCGACTATGAAGGCACCTACGTCTGCGATTTCACCGCCAAACCGGGTACTCCCGAGGCAAAGGCGAATCCCAACACACACCTGACGTTCAGCTACTCGACGCAACTAGTGATTCTCGATGACAATGGCCGGCTCGAGCGCGTGATCGCGGCACATGACGTGGGCCGCGCCATCAATCCGCGCCTGTGCGCGGAACAGATGGAAGGCGGCGTCCACATGGGCTTGGGTTATGCGCTTTCCGAGAATTTCCATTCGACCAACGGCGTCCCTGATTCCCTGCTTCTGCGTGATCTTGGAATTGTGCGAGCGAAAGAGATGCCGCGGGTAGACGTCATCCTCATCGAAGTCCCGGATGAAGTTGGCGGTTACGGTTCGAAGGGCGTCGGTGAAATCGGCTGCGTGGCCACGGCTGGCGCCGTCGCGAGCGCGCTCTATTCCTACGACAAAGTTCGCCGTTTCCGTCTGCCGATGGACGATGCGCCTGCAGCCATTCCCCTGCTGCCAAAATCCCGCCGCAACCAAACCGTGCCCCCAGAATATACCCGCGTGCTCCCGGTCTAGGCATCCGTTCGCGCTAAGCTTGTTTATCTGCTACACGCACGAATTCGCTTGTTTGACCATTCCAGCTGGATCGTGTAGTTGCGCAATTTGCGCGTTTTCCAGGCGCAAGTACTCCCTCGGCCCGGACCTTGCATTTCCCCATGTTTCACGCATACAACGCCTTGCTCCGTTTTGGGAATTTCTGGCGTAGTCAGCGGACCTATTGCGGCTCGCACAGGAAAATGATAGGTTAGCGATGCCCCGTTTTTCGGCCTGTAATAGCTAGATGCTCCAGCGTTTATGCCCGTCCAGATTGCTACAGGCGCTGGGAGATGAAAGATAAATGAAGGCATTTGAATTCTTTTCAGCTACGAACTCGAACCACGCAGTAGCGCTTCTTGCCCAACACGCGGCCAACGGTAAAGTCAAAGTTCTCGCCGGCGGCACGGACCTGCTCGCAGACTTGAAATTCTCAGTCCACGGCCCCGATGTCGTAGTAGATATCTCGCGTGCCAATGACCTCAAAAACATCGCCGTAACCGATCAGGGTCTCTCTATCGGCGCGCTAGTCACCCACACGCAGATCATGCGGTCGCCTGTCATCCGCGACATGTTCCCTGCGCTCGTGGATGCGGCACACACCATCGGCGCGGTGCAAACGCGAAATCTCGGCACCCTCGGCGGCAATCTGGTGACGGCTGTGCCTTCCATGGATAGTGGACCCACGCTGATGGCGCTCGAGGCAATCGTCACGATTGCTAGTCCCGGCGGGCGCCGCCAGGTCCCCCTGAGCGAATTCTTTGTTGGCCCGCGTAAAACCATCCTCAAGCCCGACGAATTGCTCGCCGAGATCATCATTCCCAAGCAGAATCTGGGCAAGCCGACGCATTTCCTGAAGTTCGGATTGCGTAAGGGTCAGGCGCTGGCGCTGGTGAACGTCGCGGGCAGCTTCTGGGTTGATTGGGAGAAGAACACATTCGTAGCGCCGCGAATCGGGCTCGGCGCGGTCGCGCCCAAAGTGATTCGCGCGTCGCAAGCCGAGGCTTTCCTGGAGGGCCGCCCGATTACGCCAGAAAATATGGCCGAAGCAGGACGCATAGCCGTGAACGACGCCAAGCCGATCAGCGATTTTCGCGCTTCGGCGGAATACCGGCGTCACTTGGTTGCCGTGCTGACGAAGCGAGCGCTGGAAGGCGCTTGGGCGCTGGCTCAGAAAAAGCGACTGGAGGGATCGAATGGTAAACGTCACGCTTAAAGTCAACGGAGAGACGCGCAGCGCTACCGTTCCTCCAGAAACCACGCTGCTCAGGCTGCTGCGCGATCAGTTCAACCTGACCGGCGCCAAACTCGGCTGCGATGTGGGGGATTGTGGCGCCTGCACCGTAATCGTGGATGGCAAACCGGTGAACTCCTGCCTGATGCTCGCCGGCCAGGCGGATGGCCGCGAAGTATTGACCATCGAAGGGCTCGCCAATGCCGATCATCTGCATCCCTTGCAAAAGCTTTTCGAGCACTTCGGTTCGCTGCAATGCGGTTTCTGTGGGCCGGGAGTGATTATGTCGGCTAAGGCGTTGCTGGATGAAAATCCGAATCCATCGGCGCAGGAGATTCGCGACGCGCTCGGCGGAAACCTGTGCCGCTGCACAGGGTACGCCAAGATGATTGAAGCGATTAAAGGCGCTTCCTGCATCTTGCGAGGCGAGGAAATACCAGCGGTGAAATCGGCGTTTGTGACGGAATAAGTTCGTGACGGAATAAGTTCGCGGCGTTAAGTCCAAGGCGGAGGGAACCCGATCATGCCAGACAAGCCGAGAGTTATCGAAAAGCCGGACGTGCTGGAAAAGCCGGATATATTGAAGCCGCCGGCTCCGGCGCCGCTCGTTACCTTCCCTGTCGAAGTCGTCGTGCCCGAGGGACGGCAACAAACGCCCGCCGTAGGACAGCGCGCCACGCGCGCCGACGCCCGGCTGCATGGCTTGGGGCAAACGAAATACATCGATGACATGTATTTCCCGAACATGCTCTTCGCCAAGATCAAGCGCGCGGGTATCGCTTCGGCGCGGATCAAGAGCATCGATACCAAGGAAGCCGAGGCCATGCCCGGCGTCATAGCGGTGATCACCGGACGCGATATCCCCTGCAATTCGTTTGGCCCGTCCCTGAAAGACCAGCCCGTGCTCGCGAGTGAACGCGTTTTTCATGCCGGCGACGGCGTCGCGGCAGTGGCCGCGGTATCAGAACAAATTGCGGCCGAGGCCATCGAAAAAATCAAGGTCGAATACGAACCGCTGACGCCGGTTTTGGATCCGCTGGAATCGCTCAAGCTCGAAACGCCGGGCGTGCATGCGCCCTCGGCGAATATCTATGGCCACAAGCTCATCAAGAAGGGCGACGTGGAGAAAGCCTTTGCCGAATCGTATCGCGTTTTCGAGGGCACCTTCCGCACCCAGATGGTGGAACATGTGCCGCTCGAACCTTACGCATGTATCGCGCAATGGGACGCCAATGGCCGCGTCACGGTCTACTCGACCCTCGGCCGGATCACCCTCGGGCGCGCCGACGTGGCACGCACACTGGGCATTCCCATGAGCCGCATCCGCATCATCGCCACCGTGGTCGGCGGAAATTTCGGCGGCAAAAACGAAATTCGCGCCGAGCCCGTCATGGCGCTGCTCTCGAAAAAGACCGGACGCCCGGTGAAATGCGTTTACACGCGCAGCGAAGAGTTCACCGCCTCGACCACTCGTCACCCGCTGGTGATGGATTACAAGACCGGGGTGAGCAAGCAGGGCAAGATTCTCGGCCGCAAGATTCGCCTCGTGCTCGATGGCGGCGCCTACTGCTCCTGGAGCGAGACGACACTGGGTAAGGCGTGCATTCTCTCCGCTGGCCCCTACAACATCGACAACCTGTATGCGGAAGCGTTCGTCGTTTACACCAACAAAACCATGACCGGCGCCATGCGAGGATTCGGCGCACCGCAGGTTTGTTTCGCTTACGAATCGCACATGGACGACATCGCTCATGCGCTGGGCCTTGATCCTCTGGAATTTCGCCTCATGAATGCCTTCGAAGAAGGCTCGATCAGCCCGACCGGCCAGAAGCTTCACAGCGTCGTCGTCAAAGAGTCGCTGTTGCGAGCGGCCAAACGTTTCGGATGGAACGGCCTGGGCGACGGAAACGGCACAGGAGTCAAGGCATGAAACGGCGCGGACGCGGCATGGCCTGCATGTGGTACCCGATCGGCTTCACCGTAGCCGCCAATCCCAGCGCGGCCGTGGTAAAGGTCAATGAAGACGGCACCGCAACCCTGCTCACCGGCACGGTTGAGACCGGGCAAGGCTCGCTCACCATTCTGGCCCAGATCGTGGCCCAGGAACTCGGCATCGCTACTGACGACGTGCACGTGGTTTCAGCCGATACGGACGCAACGCCAATGGATACCGGCGCCATTGCCAGCCGCACGACTTATGTCACCGGCAATGCGGCCCGGATTGCGGCGGAGAAAGCCAAGGAAACTCTCTTCGAAGTCGCCGCCCCCCTCATGGCCGTGAAACCAAGCCAGCTCGAGGCGGCCGATCACAAGATCTTCGTCAAAGGCTTCCCGCAGCGGAATATGCATATCGGCGACGTTGCCAACCACGCGCGTGTTGTTTCGGGCCAGCCGCCGATCGGCAGCGGCTATTTCAATCCGGAAACGCTCGCGCTCGATCCGGAAACCGGCCAAGGCAAGCCCTTTGGCACATACGTTTACGCCACTCAGATCGCCGAAGTGGATGTTGACGACGAGACCGGCGAAGTGGAAGTTGTTCGCATTGTCGCCTCGCACGATTGCGGCACGGCCATCAACCCCATGCTCGTCGAGGGCCAGGTCGAAGGCGGCGTCTCCATGGGTGTGGGATTCGCGCTCGAGGAAGAGATCCTCTTCGATGCCAACGGACGCCAGCTCAATCCCAACCTGACGAACTACATCATGCCCACTTCGCTCGATATGCCGGAAGTGGAAGTCGACATCGTTGATAATTATGATCCCACCGGCCCCTTCGGCGCTAAGGGTGTGGGCGAACCCACCCTCGTGCCGACCGCGGCCGCGATTTGCAACGCCATCTATGATGCCGTCGGCGTGCGCATCACCGCATTGCCGGCAACTTCCGAGAAGGTCTTCAAGGCGCTGCAGGCCAAACGAGAACAGCAACCGAAACAGATCGGCGCAGCGCCAAACGGCGGCGCCGGCAGCAGCGCCTCCGTGCACTAAGATCGCAAGAAATCCGCGTTTCGCGTGTGTCGGAACACCCGCCAAACGACAACCGATCTATAAGAACCCGCCCGGCACAGGGACCGAACGGGGCATATCAAAGAGCGATGACACGGAACAACTCCTCGTTAATTCTTTTTCCAGGTGAACGAGTCGAGCATCCAGTTGCTGACGGTGGCGGCCTGCTTCATTAAATTTACGTCGTAGTTGATCTGGGCGTGACCCAAATCGCTCATGGTGCCGGTAATGACTGAGCCATACCAGTTGCCGCCGGCGCTGTTAAACGAAAGGTTGGCGTTCGGGGCGTAAAGCACGCCGACGGCATTAGCGCCGCCCTTGACGTTAATCGTGCCCGTCCCTGCATAAATCAACTGGAACAACGCCGGATTCCAACCCGCGTTATTGATCAGGCCGCCGCCAGTCAGGTCGACAGGTGTGGTTACACCCGTTCCAGCAACATTCATGACCACCGAGCCGTTTGTTGCGGTTGTCGTGCCGGTCGGGTAAACAGAATCGATGATGAGGGTCCCTCCTCCATTTTCGACCAAGCTGTTGATGTTGTAGCAGCCCAGGTCCACAGCGGGGCTTGGAGCGGGACTCAACGGCGGGTTCAAATTGTTGCTCATTGTGTTGAACAAGTGCACATTGCCCTTGATCGTTATATCCCCGTAAACGCCGGGCGCCGTGATCGCTGGAGACACTGGAGCCGTTGGTGGACAGGTCCCAGGCTCCAAACAGAAATCTCCGGCGGGACACCCGTTGCCGCCGCCGCTTATAGGGCCCGTGCCGTAGACGCAGCCGACCACGCCGCCACAATCACCGGCGCTGTTGTTCAAAGTGATGGGCGCGGTTGTGGGCGGGGTCGGACTTGGCGCAGAGGGAGTCGGATAGGACACAGGTTGCGCCAGTTGGACCAAAGAACCCGTGACGTGCCCACCGGTATCGGTCCAGCCTGTGACGTTGCCGCTGGAGCAACTGCCGGTACCCGTACGTGGCGTATAGAGATTGCCGCTGATCGTGGTGGGATTACCGTTCTCGGCCAGGTTTCCATTGGTGCCCACGTTGGCCTGGCTACCGCTTACAACCGGAGTGCCGCTGTGCAGCGTAAGATTACTGGAATCGTAACTGGCCGTACCGCCGCCACCACCGAAATTCAATGCGCCGCATCCACTTCCGGTGGCAAAGGCCGCATAGCTGAACACCGGGGTGACCTGCTTTTCCAAAACTGCGGACACTTCTTCATCAGCCGCACGAACGCCACTAATGGTGCCGTCAGAGGTGATTCGCCAGGTCTGCACAGTTTCGTAAGTGGCGGAGCCATAGGGTAAGACCTGCTCCTGGCTCAGAAGCGTTGCAGAGGTGGCGTAATTCACGCCCACGTTCCCGGCAGAAAGACTGCCCTGTGCCGCACTTTGAAAGGCTGTCTCGTCCGAAGAGACGGGATAATTAGAAGCTTTGTGCGAATTGCTGGTCGATAAGACGACATCATGGTTTGTGTTATTGGCAGCGGGATACTGCACGGGCGATACGTTGTTGTTGTAACTCGAGAGTTGATCGGTTCCGGTGGTGCTCGGCGGAGCGTACGTGTCGATGATGTAATTTGCCGCCGCATTGACGCCGGCCTCCGCGCCATCTCTGGCCTGGGACATCAGCTTGTAATTAATGCTCGACCAGGTCTCGGTCTGGGAGAGAAACATCAGAGATACGGCCATGACCGACATGATCAGCAAGAGAATGAGCGCCAGAATCAACGCCACGCCCTTTTCTTTTTGACGGTTCACAGGCCCTCGCTTTGAAGTGCGCAATCGCGCTAAGCGGCGACGCGCATGAATCTCTTACAGGTACAGATGGTGCCGGACGCATAGGTGACAAGGGAATAGTAATATCGTACTACGATGTGTTTTATGTCGTACTACGATGCAGATGCAGGATACCTCCCCATGGCGATTTCAAACTGAAGAAGCCGTCCGCGCACGGGGTCCGAAATGTTCATTTACTGGGTCTCAACTGCTGATTTGGGCCAAGCCAGGTGCCTGCGGCCGCGCGGATTCTTCCCCAGGGTTTACAGCTGTTCGCCGCTGCCCCTGACACTGGCGTATGGGGCGGGCGGCAGTGTATATTGACTAGCCCTTTTGGAATTGCTCTTTTTAGGCGAACCGAAGGTCGCAGATTCGAAAATCAAGTTAACGGGTTTGGCGTCGATCTCCTGAAGAATCGCTCGCCCCGAAGGCCGGGGTCCCCGCCGCGCGCCTCTTGAGCGCGAGTGCCGCTCGCGCGCTGCAAAAGTCGCCCGCGGCCGGGTGGCATCCAGGAGAATCTTAGCCTGCCTGAATTTATACGGAGGATGGTGGAAGCTAAATGGCAAAAACCGAGCAGATGACCAAGACGAAAAAAGCGTCCGCGCATACGTCGCCGGCGGTGTCGGTAAATGGATCGAGGCTGGACACCAGTTTTATCGGCCAGCCGCATGAGTGGGATCCGCGGCGGCTCTACAGCCAGACGGGCGCGGATTGGCAATATCGCGTGGATTTCGACCGGCTGCGCAAGGAGCGCCTGGCTAAGCTGCAAGCCGAGATGAAAGTGCAGGACTTGGGCGCTCTTGTTTTGTTCGCCGGCGCAAACATCCGGTATGCAACCGCTTCCTATCAGGGAAACTGGAAATACAACATCAACATCCGCTACGCGGTGGTGCCGACCCAGGGCGAGCCGGTTCTTTTCGAAACAGCCGGATCGGATTTGCAGTGCGCGAAGATTGACCTGCCGTGGATGGAAAATCGCATCCGCCCGGCGATCACCTGGCAATGGGCCGAAGGCGCGGTGCCATACATGGCGGGGCGTATGGCCGATAGCGTTATGGAAGTCCTGAAGGAAAACGGCGTAGCCAAAGAGAGTATCGGCATCGATAACCTCGACATGCCAGCCTACGAAGCTTTCCAGAAGCACGGCCTAAAAATCGTGAACGGCTGGCCGGCCGTTTCCCGCGCGCGCGTGGTCAAGACCCGCGACGAAATCGAATTGCTGAAGCAAGCCTCGAGCATCGGCGACGCCGCCATGTGGAAGATTAAGTACGAGTGGCTGAAGCCCGGCGTGCGCGAGCGCGAGATCGAAGCCAAAGTGCACGAATTCATGCTCGACCGCGGCTGCGAAATCATCTACGACATCATCGTGGCCTCCGGCGGAAACACCAGCCCCTATCGCCGCTGGGCGACCGACAAACTCATTCGCCAGGGCGATCTCGTCATCGTCGACATCAACGCCGTCGGCCCCTCCGGATACTTCATCGATTTCGTGCGTTGCTTCAAGTGCGGCGGCGCGCAGGGCATGAAGATGACCCAGAAAGAGATCGACCTCTATCGCGAAGTTTACGATTCCATGTATGCCGGCCTTGAAAAGCTGAAACCCGGAAACACCACTGCAGACGTGGCAGCCGCCTTCCCCGAATACGACGACGACAAATACGGCACCGTCACCCTGCAACAGTTCGCTCACAGCATCGGCATCACGCTTTATGAAGGCATGTGGATCTCGCGCGCCTACTCCATGAAATATCCCGCCGAACTCAAAGAGAATATGTACTTCGCCATCGAGACTTTCGCCGGGCATCCCAAACTCGAGCAGACCTGCCGCCTCGAGGAAAACGTTTTAGTTTCGGGCAAGGGGCCGGTGGTCTTCACGCGCATGGAACACATGGCGGAGGCCATGGACCGCTAAATGGCGCAATTTCAGGTAGCGGTTTCCGACATCGTATTCCCGAACCTTGACCGGGCGAGCGCCGTTCTCTCCAAGATCGGCGCTCAGCTTCGGCTGGCTGAGGAACCGAAACCCGATGCCATCATGCGCGTGGCGAAAGATGCGGATGCGTTGCTCGCCACCTACGCCAAGATCACCGCGGATATGATCCGGCAGATGACGCGCTGCAGGATCATTTCGCGATTTGGCATCGGCGTCGACAACGTTGATATTCCCGCCGCCACCGAACGCGGCATCGTCGTCACCAAGGTCCCCGACTACTGTATCGATGAAGTTTCCGACCACGCCATGGCGCTGCTGCTCTCGGCAGTGAGAAAAATTCCCTTTGCGAACTCCATGGTGCACAACGGCCGATGGGAGATGCCCGCCGTCGTTCCGATCCACCGGCTCCGCGGGACAACTTTGGGCCTCGTCGGCTTCGGCAGAATTCCGCAACTCGTCGCTCCCAAAGCGCAAGCCTTTGGCATGCGCGTGATAGCCTTTGACCCATACATCCCGAAACCAGTCTTCGACAACGCCAAAGTCGAGAGCGTCGATTTTCCCCAGCTCCTGAAATTATCGGACTACGTCTCGATTCACGCGCCGCTTTTGCCCGAAACGCAGGGCCTTTTCAACGCGGATGCCTTTCGCCAGATGAAGCGGCACGCCTATTTGATTAACACCGCCCGCGGCCCTATCGTGGATGAAGCGGCGTTGGCGCAGGCGCTCGATGCGGGGCACATCGCCGGTGCGGCGCTGGACGTCATGTCCAAGGAGCCTCCGACCGGTTCCCCGCTGCTGGGCCGGCCAAACGTGATTCTGACTCCGCACACGAGCTTTTACTCCGAAGAGTCGCTGAATGACCTGGAAACCAAAGCGGCGGAAGAAGTCGTGCGCGTTCTCAAAGGTGAAGCGCCCAGGAACCCGGTGAATCCGGAAGCCCTTAAGGACAAGCCGCACGCAAGCCGGGTTTAGAGCCGGCACGAGATTCATAGTTGGGTGGTCATTCCGAGCGTAGCGAGGAATCTGCTTTTCGCCTCAGTACTGCAAAACCAGATTCCTTCGCCGAAAGCGCGCTTGGGAATGAGCAATACGGAGATTCGTTGCATGAAGGCCATGGTCCTCAGCGCGCCAAACGACTTGGCGCTCGGCGAAGTCGCGCGGCCGTCAATCGGCCAAGCCCAGGTGCTGGTGCGCGTCACCTACAGCGGCATCTGCGGGACCGACTATAAGATCTACAGCGGCGCCATTCCCGTTCGTTATCCGCGCATCATGGGCCACGAGATGATCGGCGAAGTCGTCGAAGCTGGCTCTGGCGCTTCCGTCGAGCCCGGCGACCGCGTGATCATCGATCCCGAACTGTATTGCGGAGCCTGCTTCCACTGCCGCATCGGTCAGACGCATCTCTGTCCCAATGGCATGCTCCTGGGCCGCGATACCAACGGAGGGTTCGCTGAATACGTAGTTGCGCCCGCGAGTCACGTTTTCCGCCTGCCCGATTCGATCGACAATCAAACTGCGCCGCTCATCCAGGTTTTGACCACCTGCATGCACGCCCAGCGGCAGATCAATATTTTCCCCGGCGAAACTGTAGCCGTGCTCGGCTTGGGAGTCACCGGACAACTGCACGTGCAATTGTCAAAAGTGCGTGGCGCAACAGTCATCGGCATCACCCGGAGCGCGGAAAAGCGCGAACTGGCCCAGCGCCTCGGCGCGGACTTGACATTTCCCGGAGGCGAAGAGGCCATCCGCAAAGTGCGCGAGGCGACCGAAGGGCGCGGTGCCGACGTCATCATCGAATGCACGGGCATGTTGCCGGTCTTGTCCGACGCGATTCACATGGCGCGCTCCGGCGGGCGTTTGCTGCTCTTTGGCATCATCACGGCAAAACAGGGCGAACTCCCCTTTTACGATCTCTACTTCAAGGAACTTGCCCTCATCAATGCGCGTGTGGCCAAAAGCGAGGATTACCCAAACTCGATCGCCCTTGTGCAGCGCGGTGCGGTTCGGCTGGAGCCGCTCGTGAGCCACGTCATGCCGCTTGGCGAACTGAAGAAAGCCATCGGAATGCTGGGCTCCGACAACGGCCAGCGCATGAAGATCATTCTCGAACACTCCTGATCGGCTCGCACCGATACCGACCATTGACCCGGCCATCTCCCGCGGTCTCCCGCGGTCTCCCGCCGCCCCAATAAAGACGCTGTCGTCCCGTGGAAGTTCGCCCGCATTCCTATGCGAGCGAAAAACAAGGGATCTGCAGTTGGTTCTTCGGGCAGAACCTGCCGCAACAGCCGCTGATTTCCGTTTGCATTGCCCCTCCCTCCGGCTCTAACATCCCATCAACTGCCTGCCTCAGGAGGCCGCCATGAACGTGGCCGATATCATCCGTGCAAGGGTCCAGGTCTTTGCTGTGTCAGAAGCAACTTCAGTTCACCAGACCGCGCGATATTTGCGCGAACGCCAGGTGCGAGCCGTCGGCGTGCTCGACGACGGCGGAAAACTGGTGGGTGTAGTCTCACAAAGCGATATTTCCGATAAAGTCGCCGCGGAAAACAAATCAGCCGGAATACCCGTCTCGGAAATCATGACTCGCGAATTGGTCACCGTGCCGCCGGATATCGCTTTGGACGAATGCCTGCGCCAAATGGAAAAACACGGCATATTTCACCTGCTTGTCGTTGATGGCGCCGGGAAATATCACGGCATGATCTCCGTTACGGATTTACTGCAGGTGATCGCCTCGGATGAAAAAGCCCGGGCGGATATGCTCGAGTCGTTGCTCTTCCCTCAGCGGTAGTCGCGTTTCAGGCTCACCTTACTTGCTCGGTTTTGCGGGCGATAGCGGCGAGGAGTTTCCTCACTTGCCGCGCAAGTCGTGCCCGGTCCTCGGGCCGCATAAACACGAACTCCACTCCCATACCTCTGCCCGGGTCTAAATTGCGTACCATGGCGCGTGCACGCACCTCGCCCCCGGCGACGTTGAACACCATCTTGATACCGGCCCCGATTGCTGCAGGCTCCGGCGCTTCGATAAAGAGGCCGCCTAACCCTAGAGTGGAGGCGCGGGACACTGCGCGTCCGCCCGGGCCCTGCCAAGCAACCCATGGGCCTTTTCGTAAGCCAACACGCTCGTAGCGGCGCGGTGTAATAGCCGGTGTCATCGCGTTACCCAGACGAGCCTACCAGAGTGAATCGATGCCGTCGGCGCGGCCGGAGGGCCAGTGCTTGCCCAATCATGTAATTGCCCAGCCGAACAGCCCGGAACAGGGTTCCATGGACAACTGGTCACCGAACCCTGTCCTGTGCCCGAACCTGCACGTTGCCTAAATGGACAGCCTCCATCACTAGCAATGCTTGCTGCCCGCGCGCGGGTCGTATAGTCTGCCAAATGTGAAGAACAGGAACGGGAAAAGCGCGCTTCGAGTGTGTATCCTTTCACCGCATCCGTTGGTACTGGCGGAATTCTCCCGTGCGCTTGCTCCCCCCGCGTTTCAGACCACAACTCGTCATTTGGATTCGATGCTTGCCCCCGAATTGCGCAAAGCAGCGCTTCCGCGCGCCCCGGTTTATGTGGTAGACGCCCATGCTTCTGCGTCCGGCACTGCCGCGCTCATGGCGAATCTGCTGGAGCGTTCGCCTTCGGCCCGTGTGCTGATCGTGGCCGAAAAATTCAGTACGAATGACAGCCACGATTTGCTGCGGCTCGGCGCAAAAGGATTGCTCACCTATGGCGAGGCGCGCGAGCAACTGCCCCGGGCGCTGCCGCTGGTGGCGAGCGGCGGATTCTGGGTTCCGCGTTCACTGCTCTCGGAATTCGTTGACTCGGTCATAAATTCGCGCGGCCGCCGCGTGAAAGTGGAAAGCACGGCCGAATTGAGCCGGCGGGAGCAGGAGGTATTGGATTCGTTGCTCGAGAATCTGGCGAACAAGGAAATTGCCAGTAAACTCAACATCTCCGAACGTACCGTCAAATTCCACGTTTCGAATCTGCTCAGCAAGTTCGGGGTGCGCCGTCGCGCTGACTTGATCCTGCTCTGTTATCAACGCCGCAAAACCGACGCCTGACCCCGCACGCGCGAGCCCGCCCTGCAGTAGTGTCCTAATTTCACAAAATTGACGCCTACCCAGTGTCATTCCGAAGACGAGCGGCGCGATTTCCGCGCTTGGGGCCTCGGTTTGTGCGGAAATTGCGCGGTTCTGCGAGGATGAGGAATCTCGTGCGGGGTCCCCAACGCATGCCGGTTTTACATGCGTTGGGGTGCAATCTCGGCTCCGGAACGGCGGCAAGCTTCCAACGGCCGTAGCGTCTTATGTCGTGCTGGCTAATTAGGAGACTACCCGCCCTGGGTAGTGGGCTACTTTGAATCGGCAGCATAAATTCAAAGTAGCCCACTACCCCGCCCTGACCGCACTTTGGGCAGCAAGGCCATTCCTGATAGACTCGACCCTTTCCCACGCTCACGAATCAAAACAGGGAGGAGCGTCGCACATCAATATGCCGCTGGATCGCAAGCCAGAGTACTTCAAGGGATCACAACTGAACGTCGGGGTCATAGGATGCGGTTACGTGGGCCTGCCGCTGGGTCTGCGGTTTGCCGAGGCCGGTCACAGGGTCAAGGGATTCGACACCGACCCCGTTAAGGTCAACAAGCTGAAT
>DASRHB010000027.1:0-23529 GCA_035650755.1 Candidatus Acidiferrales bacterium | reverse complement strand
GCGGGCGTAATCGTAAACAGGTCCGCCTCGAAGAATTGCCGCGTGGACGGCAGGAACGCCTTGAGTGCCGAAGATGCGAACTTCACAGCCGCTCGCTCACTAGTTCCACAGTCTTCGCCGACCAGAGGTTGAAAAGGAAGTTCTCGAACTCCTGCAGATCATTCTTGAACCGGAGACGGTAAAAGAAACTGCCCGTCCAGGTGAGGACCGCCGACGTAGCTGGCGCTACAGAAAAAGTGACCAGTCCCGTCGAGTTGATGGAATAATCGACGCCGGCTGACAATGTAACGCCATTTTTCTTGATTACCGGCGCGCCGTTCGTGTTCTGTATCGCTTCCGCAAAACTCGCCCATGTGCGCGTAAGCTGAAAGGACAGAGTCGTGCCGTCGCCAGTTCCGAACTGCTGATTACTCACGGAGTTGTCTGTCGGGTCGGTAAAGAGAAACGTATCGAATGATCCTTGTCGCGCGAGGAAGAAATCGATCAGCGTTTGAATGTCCGATGGCGTTGCGTTACCGTCTCGAATGACATCCCAGGTGAGTTTGAACGTCCAGATGGGGTTGGACCATAGAGCCACTCGCACAGTCTTTCCGCTTGTTGCCGACTGGACGACGGTGTTGAATTGCGGCGACTTGAAGACGCTCCATGCCAGATAAGGCGGCGGGCTGAAGACTATGTTGCTCATCGGAAGAGGCGCTGCCTCTGCTGGAGTTTGGCTGCGATAGCATTCGCGTTTCCGTCGCGGTCGAGAAACTCGGCGAAACTCTGAGCGTCCATCGCATGAATGTGAATCGTCGTGTTGCCTCCGCTGGCTCCCGCACCAATCAGCCCCTGCAAGCCTTGCGAGATTCCCGCAGGCAGCACCATTTCATTCTTGTGCACCATTGCCAGCGTATCGTTCGGCACGATCATGCCTCCCGCCGCCGAAGGAAGCGATCCGCCCATTGCCACAACGGTAGCGAATACAGCGCCTGCAACAGGAACGTTCATCGGGAAGGGCACTTCCGCATAGACTTTCGCGGCGGCCTGATACGCCGACCGCATGATGTCGCCGAAGGCGTGCTCCTTGCCAATCAGGCCCGCAGTCGCGGTGTAGGCCAGCTGCTCGAGGATGAGGCGCGCGAACGCCTCTATCATCGTCATGAGGATGTCGCCAGCGAGACGCCGGAACATTCCACCGATACTGGTCGTGCCCTCCAGGAAATTGCGTACAAGGCCGTCCATTTCACGTTCGAGTGACTGAAATGCGCGCTGCAACGGAGTGATTTGGTGAATTGCAGACGTCTCGTTGTTCTTTTCGACCTGGGCGTTGAACTGCCGCTGCGCCTCAAGCTTTTGGCTCTGAAGCTTCTGCCATTCCTTTAGGTCCTCGGCGTTTGCTTTTTCCTCGGTCGCGATTCTTTCCTGTATCGGCTTTTGCAGCTTGTTCAGGTAGTCGAGTTCTATCTGTAGCTTCTGAGCGGCCAACGCATTCAGCCTATCGCGGGTTTGTGCCGCGCTCAGTTGCCCGAGTCTGAATTGTTCCTGAACCTGTTGTTCCTGGATGTCGATTTCGGCGACGGCATCGCGTTCGACATCGCGTAGTCGCTCTTCTGCGACCTGGCGCTGCGCTTCGGAGAGCTGTTCGAGCGCATGCGTTTGCTCTTCTGTTTGTTTCGCGACGGCGGACTCGCCGAGGGCCTGCTGTTCGCGGTCGAGCTGCTCCTGGGCAAGACGCAGGCGATCCGCTTCGTTTTGCAGTCTCTGCATGGCTTCGTTGAGCCGAAATACCCTGTCGTACTCTTCCTGAATGGCGCGAGCGTGCTCTCTCGACTGCTCGACGCCTGAACGTTTCGACATCCCTTCCGCGGCGTCTGCCGCTACGGTGTACTGAGCGCGGAGCACGGCCAGGGATGAGGAGAGGCGCGTGACTTCGGCTTCCGCATCCGCGATACCCTTGTCGAATTGCCCTTGGTCGGCGGATACTGTCCCAACTTTTGCTACGGTAACGGTCTGCGACTGAGCCGCCTCCCGTTGCTTCTGTAGCACGCTGAGTTGCTGCGTCGCCAGCGAGAGTTGCTTCTCGGTCTGCTCCACCTGTGATTTCAGGGCGTCGGCATCCTGCTTCGCCCATTGCGCTCGCATCTGCTCCTGCTGAGCCAGAGGCAGTCCCACGACAGCGATATCCCTCAAGGCCTTCTGATGCTGCTCGTTCAGCTGGACAATTTTCTGGCTGTCGCCAACGATCTGCGAATATAGGGCCTTCTGCGCATCCGTGAAGATGTACGTGTCGGCGATTAGAGCGGAAAGCTTCTCGCCGGCAAGCGTCGCGAGCTGGATGAAACCTACGATTGCGATGCCGGTGAACGCCTTGCTGAGCACAGGTCCGATCATCTCGGACTGCGCGACGAATGTGGAGAGTGCCCGGTTGCCGCCCAGCCCAATCTCGCGGTTTAGGCCCATCATGGCCGACCGGGCGTTATTTGCCGATGCGGCCGTCCGATCGAGCGCCGGCGCCGCGACGTTGCTGGCCATGCCCACGGCAGAGAGCGCCTGCGCGGTTTCCTCGGATCCGAAGCCGAGGTTCTTCATCGCACTCGTAGCGTCTTCGGCCGAAACGCCGGCGTTCTTCAGCGAAGCCGCCATGCGCGTCGCGGCGGTTTCAACGGAAGCCGCGGCCGACTTCATGCCGCCGTCGGCCTGGGATGTGTCGACGACGATCCTTATATTGAGTTGGCCGTCAGCCATGTTTGGGTTTAGGATTGATCTTCATGACGCCAGCGGCCAGGAGCTCCTGCTCGGTGACTCCGGTGTGCGCCGGCGATTTGCGCTTTTTCAGGTAGACGGCTCCGAGAATGAGGTGCGTGGGAGGATTGTCCTTCCAGTGATCGAATAACGGTTCGAGGTCGTCTACCGTCATTTCGTCGACTTCCGCGATTTTGTAGCTCGTGGAACTTACGACGAGGCCGACGAGGTCGTTCCAGGAATGTCCGCCGCCGGCTGCCCTTCCCCCGTTGGCTGCATCTTCCCGCCAGAGGCCTCGATCATGGCGGCAATTGCTGCGGTGAAGAATCGCGATGCCTCGTCTATATCCATATCATCAAATTCCGGCATGGTGCTTCCCGCCCGTTGGATCGAATCCTGGATGTACGGCAGCCAGAAGTCGATGCGTTCGAGATCGCCGGTGGGCAGTTCTGCGGAGCGGAACTTGCGGAGTTGTCCGACCTTCAGGGGCGCGAAGCAGTAGTCGCGCCCCTCGATTCGAGCTTTTATGATTGGCACTGTGCGCCTCCAGTGGCAAATGGAATTACTGAGTGGTATCGATTTCGAAGACGTTTCCTGCCGCGTTTGCGAAAGCAGAAAACTCGAAGTCAGGAATGACGAAATCGTCGTTCTTCGTGGGCAGCGAGATTTTCGAGCATACGCAGTTGAAGATGCGCAGCAGCGCCGCCTGATTGTTGTAGGCAACGACGAGGTTCGCTTCGAAGATTGGGCCATAACCCATGAGCTGGTTTGCGAACGTCATCTTGACGCCGCCAGTCGACACCGTGTAGATGAATGAGATCACGACTGATATCCCGCTCACCTGATCTGCGGATGCGAAGGTATAGACGCCGGTTCCCTCGTTCACGCTGTACTGGCCGGCAACCGGTCCTGACGCGACTCGCGTGAAGGGAAGTCCTGTCGCAGCGTTTACAACCCCGAGGTCTTCGACAAATGTTCCGCCGCCCGGAATGCTCGGCGTGATCTGGAACGGAGTCGTTGGGATCGCAGTACTCGGCGAAACGCTGAAGGCGTTGTATGCCGTTGCGGTGCTCTGCCCGAACACCAGGTCAGTCCACTGCTTGCCGAAGATCTGTGCGAACTTCGCCTTGGCTGTCATCTTGTGCTTGGCCGGCGCGATTGCCACGGGCATCTGGTCCTGCCCGTACAGCTCCTTGATCTCGCGCGATATTTCGACCTGGCAATCCTGCAGAATGCCCACGGCCATCGGAGTCGGATTAGCGGCCAGATTCCCGCTAACCGGCTTCGCGATGAGCGTGCCGCTTCCGAAAAGAATCATCGTCGTTCTCCTTTAGCTCGTCGTGAGAATATCCAGCAAAATGCCGGCAGCGCCGATGCCGACTTGGTACCCCGGGTCCCTCGTTGTCTTCTTCAGCTTGCAATCGACCACCAATCCGCCAATCGTCTGCTTGCCTGTCGCGGGGTCTGGAGCCAGCGCCTCCTCGACAGCGTCGATGAGATTACACATCACCGTGTCGGCTGTATCGTTATCCGGCGTGGTGATGTAGACGATCAGCGGCAACTCGACTCGCCACAGAACCGGCATGCCCACGCGAGGCCGCTCCGCCTCCTCGTTGGCATTGAGTTGCTCAAGGACGGGCATGTTGGCAGTGGCGAGACTTTGCTCGGGAAGCGGGACGCGCGTGATTGTCCTTACGCCAACAGCTTTGGCGAGAAAGGTCAGCACCCCGGAGTAGACCGTGTCGCGACCGTTAAGCACGGAGCGCTCCCTGAATCGATGTGCTCAGCGCTTCGAGGATTGCAGCGCGTCTCTCCTCCAGCGACGGTCGCATGAATGGGCGAGCGCGCAAATCGAATGCCCTGGCCCGCATGGCGAAGACGTCCGCTCCGCCAGAAACCCAATGCAGAACTCTGGCGCGCACGGGAACGCGCTCTGGGATATGCGCTCCGTACTCCTGATACTTTCCGTACGGCGCGGAGTTGTCGACTGACACTCGGCCTATGATTTGTGTTCCGGCAGTCTCAACGCTGGGGAAGACAGCGTTTCGCAGATTTCCGGTAATATTTCGCAGCACCTGGCCGGACAGTTTGGTTTCCTTGATGTATCTCGACAGCGCTCCGGTCTGGAACACCATCGTGTTTCGCAGGCCTTCGAGCAGCCGAGCGCGCTTCCCGTTCAGGAACTCCGCGAAGGCAGGGTCGACCTGAATCCCGAAATTCACGAAATTATGAAGCGCCGCTTATATCGGCGCTCAATCTCCTGCATGATCTTTTCTTCCTGCTGGCCGGTGTCGAAAGTGGTGGTCTCTCCGGTCCGTGACTGGCTGGACCGAAGACCGATGCGCTGACGCCCCATATACCGAAGCGAGCAGATGTCGATGACGTCCTGAATGAGGTCATCGGGCACACTGTCGTAGCCAGCCGTGTATGCCACGACGACGTTGTTCTTTCCCTGCCTGAAGTAATGAGGGAAGCCAAGACCCGAAAAGGTTTGGCCCACATTCCAGCGTGCAGGGATGCCGACAAGCGAAATGGATTGGTCGTCGAATACGTACCCCGGTTGCACGCCGTCCGGCGATGGCGTGATTGAGATACCGTCGACGGTCAGAGACGCCACGGATGTTACCGGCCAGTTGGCGAACACCATCTCCGTTGTTCCAGTTCCGTTGCGGGTTTCCGTGATATCGGCGGACACGGTGAAACCGTTTGCCGGCCGTCCGCAGCGGGTGTAGACCTTGGCGCTGACGGCGGATATGAGTCGCTGCAAAACGGTGTCATCCCGCGTGTTCTCAGCTCGTATGTCGAGCCATGCCTTCAGCGCATCGAGCGATATGATGTCTGTCGGCTCTGGTTGGCCAGTGTCTGCCATATAAGAAGAGGGGCGACGGCTCGAGAAACCTGTCGCCCCTCGCTACCGCTATCCGACGGCGCGTTCGGACAACGATCTTGTCCTTACTGGCAATCCGCCAGGACACCGAGGCCGAGCGGGATGTAGTGCTGGAGCACTTCATCCGCGTAGACGCCATAGTCGTACTCGCGCGTCACAATCGGCCATTCCTTCGAGTAGTACTCCTGGCGAGTGACGATGCGAGCAACGCCCGGCACGTTGGCGTTGGGATACGGGACTTCGGTCAGATTGAAGAAAATCCAACTCTGCGGCATGAACGGGTGAACGCGGACCGGAACGCGCTGCGCGCCGTCCAGGCTGTAACGATTGAGGTAGCTGGTGACGAGCGCTCCGGCGGTGATATCGCCCTGTGCTGCGCCGTTTTGCATGATGAGGTTGTAGACGGGGTTTGTCGTGCCAGAGAGCACGATATTCGTGATGTTTTTGGCCTGCCGCGACCCGACCCAGATTTCCAGGCCCCGCGAAATGCGGAAATTATCCCAGAAGTACTGGAATGCAGTTTCAATCTGGGTCACTCCGCCATGCCCATCGCTCGTGAGCGGACCTCCCGAAAGAGTCGCGTAGTATCCGGGCGTCTTGCCGCCCACGCCATTCAGCGCGAAGGTGGTGAGACCATCGAAAGCCAGCGATACCGTCGAGTGATCGGAAGAGAGACCTGCGGCATTGGCTGCCTGGTTTGAGGCGTTGCCCGGGCCGAGCACGGTCACGGTCGGGATATCGGTGATTGCTGCGAGGAAGCAGTTCGCAGCGCCCGTGGTCGTGCCAACGTACCACGCGTAGCCAGCGGCGCCCTTGACTGGCGCGACGGTGATCACGACATGGTTGTTGGCACCGGTCGCGATGCTTCCCTGCGCGGAAATCTGCCCAACGCCGCCATTGACAACGTCGCTGCTTCCGTCCGCATTGTTTTTGGTGAAGGTCGGAGCCGGCCAGTTGGCCGAGGGGATTGCCGAGGTTGTTGGCGCAATCGTTCCGCCGACGTACTGCACGCCGAAAGGCGTCAGTGCGACACAGAAGAAGAACGCCGTGCCCGCGCCGAACGAGCCATCCGAGCCGGAGGCTACGCCGGTCGGCGTGGGAGTGGTCCCGAGCGCCATGCTCGTGTTTCCCGTGAGGATCATGTTCTCTTCGCCAATCATCAGCGCTTCCAGCGTCGTGATCTGCGCGAGAGAGCGCACATCGTCGAAACCCTCGGATGCGTAGGTCGACTCAAACGTCGCCGAGTTCTCGAGGCCGATTCCCTTGTATGGAGCGCTGTAATCCTTCTCCGTCAGGGAGATTTTCGCGCCGCGATGCCCTTCAGAAACGCCGACAAATTGAGACGGCGTCGACGAGTTGATCGCTGTGATCGCCTTCCAGTTGGGCTGGATACCGTAGCCCGGCTTCTTCACGCGAGGGATACGGTTTCGCAGCGGGGTGAGCACCGGATACAGCCTCTTGGCCTGTGCTTCCAGGTCGTAGTACTGCAATCCGGTATTTACAACGATGCCCTGAGTCGTCGCGTCTTTCATCAGCGCGAGCGTCTTCCGGGTCAAGTCTGCCAATTCAGCAGTCAACATGACAAAAGCTCTCCTTTGGCGTCGGAGTCGCGCCATCTCCGTCACGCCCAGACAATCGAATTTGGTGCTACGGGACCCTTGCAGCGAGTTACTGCCGAGCCAGGAAGGACTCCGGGCTCATTGGCTTCGAGAGGAAAGCGCTTCGGACACTCACAGGCATGTCGGCAGCCTTGGCGAAGACTTTGCCATCGTCGGAGGTGTCTTTCTTTGCGCCGTCCTCGGATTTGGTGATGGTGACGACATTGCCGTTGCGGACGGCTCCCGCTGGCAGATCATGCTTCCTTGCCGCAAGCGCCTCGCCGAGGCCCTTCACCAGTTCCGCAACAGAGGTGGTCAGCGCATCCACTTTCTTTTCGAGTTCGGCGGATTTTGGGTCACTGCCAGAGGTGCCAGCGGCAGAAGACGTGATTCCCTGCTCGCCGAGCCACTTCTTGACATTGTCCGGCAAGTCGGCCTTGTAGCTTGCATCGCACATCTTCATGAGATGATGCCCCATAAGATCGTGCGCTGCCTTCAGGCCATGCAGGTGCGCGGCGTGCGCCTCGCTGGCCTTCTTCAGTTCGGCGTGCTGCATCGTCAGGGTCTCAACCTGTTTCGTCAGCGCGTCGATTCGTTCGTTCGACATATCGTTGCTCTCCTTATTGAATTTGTCAGCGCCATCTGCGGATTTTTCGGCGTCGCCGCTGACCTCGATGCCGTGTTTGTGCGCGGCTGCCACGATCCGCGCGTATACTGCGGCCTTCTCGCTTTGCGGTATTCCCTCGGTTTGATCGAATCGCGCCAGGGCGTTTCTGACGTGATTGGCGTCGTGGATTGGCAGCTTCCAGGTGTCCGTTTTTTCTGGATCGCCCACGTATGCGAAATGCTCGGACGTA
This sequence comes from Candidatus Acidiferrales bacterium, assembly GCA_035650755.1. Lineage (GTDB taxonomy): Bacteria > Acidobacteriota > Terriglobia > Acidiferrales > UBA7541 > Palsa-189. Next base: position 15,463 of record DASRHB010000027.1, on the reverse strand, counting down.
AGGTCTTTGTCGCCGACGCGCTTGGTCTTGGCAGCCTTGCCGAAGTTGCGGTCCTCCTCTGATCCGTCGGCTTTGATCATCGTGAAATGCGCTCCGCGCATGCAGGGGTTATCCACGATGCTCACCTCGTTCGGACGAGCGGTGTAGCGCATCGCGTCGCCATCCGGCCAGCGGCGGATATAGCTGCCGCCGATGGAGAATCCGGTGTATACCCCCTCTTCAACTTTTTTCCATTCATTGTCGTCGACGATTTTGGCGGCGATTTCGATGCGCTTGTGCGCGTCGTCGAAGTCAATGCCGATCAGCTTTCCGGCAGCGATAGACGAATGTTGGGCGCGCACATTGCCAAGGCTGGCTCCGTCAGTCGCCTTGTCGAACTCGGCGCTCCAAGCCTGGACGTATGGCTTCGAACTCGAATAGTCAAATATCTCTCCGGCCTTGTCGACGGCTTCTTCGGCCATTACGCCGTAGACCAGATGCTGCTTGGCATCCACTTTGGTGATTTGAGCGAAGAGCTTCATGTGTCACTCTCCCTGATATGTGAACTCCATCGCGCACACGCAATTCGGATGAAATGGCGGAGCGATATCTCCCGAAGGAAACGGCTCATCGAGCTTCAATTCGCCAGCGTCGGCGTTTGTGTCGCACTCGTCGTCCATGTCGTGCTCGGAGCCGAGCAGCGAGTATTTCGCGGTGACGACACCGCTGGCCGCGGCGGCGGACAAAGCACCCTGAATATGCGCGCGGGAAAGCTCCGTTCTAGCGATCATCTCGGCGCGCGCCGCGGAAAACGTTGCCGCATTCTCGATCTTGGTCTCAAGAGCCGCCGGGCTTAGCCCTTCGGCAAAGGCCTCAATCACGAGCTGCTTAAGCTCCTCGCGCGTCGTCTCTGTAATCGCCCATTCAGCATTCGGATTGTCCACGAGTTCCCCGCCGACGATTCTTCTTCCCACAAGCTCGGCAGCCCTCGCGCGCGCAAATTCGAGCGCGTCCTGGTTGACCTGGTCGAAGACCTCACTATCGTCAACGCCGAGGGTGATCAGGACCTCGCGCGCCGTTTCCTGCGCAATCTGCTCGAGATCGGAAGCGATACTCGGAACCAGTGCTGTCCAAGTATCGAAACTTACATCCTGGACAATTCTCTCGGCGGCATCCTCATCGGAAGCTTTTGCGACCTCGCTGTAGCCCTCTGCCACCTCACGTGCGAGCTTCTTCGCTTCCTTCCTAAAGAAACGCTCGATTGTCCCTGCTGCTTTTCTCACCTTTGTCTCAACGTGCGCAGGCAGCTTTGCCAGCGGCATACTCAGCACTTTTTTTTTAAGATCGGCCTTGGCCGCGGCAGCCGGAACTGCCGGCTTTAGCGCCGGCTTCTTTGGCGTACCGAATTTTCCATCCGTGCTGAACTGCTGAGTCGGATCGCTTCCCTTGTTCGGCAGTACGCGTCCTTCACCGCTCTTCACGTCGTCGAGCATGACTGGCCCTTGCGCAGTCAGCACGAACGGACCGATATTCCACGGTTCTTTGCCATCGCGTTCGCGGATTTCATCGATGGATTCAATTCCCATCGATACGTTTATTTTGTCGACATTGGCCTGAATCTGTGGGTCTATGTCATCTTCGTCCTCGGCCGCGATGATGACTTCGGGTTCGTTGAGGATGTCGGGACTCTGGATCAGCCAGTTGACCTTGTCCTCGATCCAGTTCTTCGTTGGCTCGAATCCCTCTTGCAGGGCTTGCTTCTGGGCGGTCTGCGCGGTCGCGCGATTGTTTTGCTTCACGAAGGCAGTAGGCGGAAGCGAAAAACAAAAGCAGATGACACGAGCGATGAACTCATCCCATTCGTCCTTCAGCATCGCCTCTTTTAGCTGGACAATGCCTCCCTGCTTGCCACCGGAACCGAGACTTGGGATGAAACGAAGCATACGGCGCGCGCCCACGTTTCCAGATAGCGCAGCGTCCCACGCCTTCTGGAACTGATCGATCTGGTCTGGTCCCCATGTCTCCGGCACCTGCGCAATGGCGTCTGGGATACTGCCGAGCGTGTAATATGCGAGCTTCGACATGTCGCGACGAAGCGCCATATTCACAATCAGAATGATCTGCTCGACCGGCGACATGCCGTACACGCGGTTGGTTCGCGGGTTGCGCATCATGTATACGAGCTGCTTTGTCGTCAGGTCGCACAGAATCTGTCCCTTGATGATCTGCTGATATGCAGGCATCGGGTGGACGGGTGTGGTGCCATCCGGCGAAATCTTGCGGCTGATTGTTGCGCCATCGATGGGCACCAGACGCGTTATCCTGCTTCCCAGGTCGTCTGGATTCTCTCTGCCGATCAGCAGGCTTGCCGCGTCGATGACGAGCATATCCTCGACCCACAGGCGGAGCCATGTGGATAAATCGTTCTCGCCGTCTGGACGCGCGAAGAACTCCTGTATCTTTTTTACGCGCGGGTCTGAATCGGAGCGCTCGCGCACTTTCCGCGATGGCTCTCCCGGCCTTGGTTTAAGGCTGAATTTCCAGTCGAGCTTAGAAATCTGGTCTTTGCGCGTCTCGATGGCAAGCCGCGTCAGGTAATGCGCGTCGCCCAGGGCGCGCAGCTGTTCGAAGCTGATGCCCTCGAGCGCGCGAGGGACATAGTTGATGTTGTAGCCTTGCTGCCAATCGAAGCGCCGCGGCTCTCCGCCTGTGACCGTCGGAACGAGCGGCGCCAGCGGCGACATGAACTCCTGATAAGCCGCAAAGAGCGCCTGGCGGCCGTTGCCGCTCGAGAGATAGGTCTCGGTGCCCATGCGGACCGCGCGCGTGGCCTTTTGCAGAAAGGTCCGCTGCTCGGGCGATTTGCCCGCGATCGTCAGAATGTCGGCCAAGGCTAGTTCAGGGTCACCGTGCAGGAAGTAGGAGCGTTCGGAGCGACTGAGACGGTGCCGGTTGCCGGCGCCGATTCGATTGGATCCGGAGTAGCCGCCGTCACGGCCAGGGAGGTAGTACCGACTGGCAGCGACATCGTCGGGCTCGTCCCGGTGACCGTAGTCGAAGCCGCAGCGCCGCTCGGCGCCGCGATCGAGAAGATCAGCGTCTTTGCGCCGCCCGTCGTGTTGTAGACGTTGAACTGCTTAATGCATCCGGACGTTACCGTCGACGAGCAGGCGTTCGTCTGGCTGAAGTCGTAAACGACCGCGACGGTTATCGTGTGCGAGGATCCGGTGTCCGGAAGCATCGATGCAGCCGGCGAGATCGCGAAGCTTACAGACGGTGTCGTGACTCCTCCTTATTCGGACGGAAGCGGAGACTTCTGCAAATAGCCGGCGACGCCGATCACTGCGTTGATGACGGCGGCCGCGCCAGCAATCTGGAATGTGTGCCCGAGGCCGGCGTTAAGATTGAAATGCTGCGGGTCGATGCCGATCGCGGCAAGCCCGGTAAGGACGCCGCCGGCGCCGCCGCTGATAGCGGCTGCCAGGATCCCGCGGAGCCACAGTTCGACGGTTTGCTTGCTCAACGTGCTCCCCCTTTTTTCGCCGCGTCGCGCCCTGCGGTTCGTTCATCGATTCTCGCCGTAACTTCCTTCAGCTCGATCACGTTCTTGTTCAGCTCATCGAGTCTTTGCTCTACAGCTACTTCCCGCTGGTTCACGTATCTTTCCATTTCATCGCGCGACACAGCATTGCGGACATAGGTGGCCCACATGGACGCCAGGCTGAGCACGGCTCCCGAAAGAAACATTGCGACGCTTTTCCAGACGCTGTGAACGCGGTCGCTCGATGCGTGGCGCTCGAGATGGCGCGCCAGATCGCTCATCGGCCAGCCGCCCCGATACGCGCTCCAGGCTTCAGCATTGCGGCCAATAACCCTGTGTTATTCGTGCATGCAGCGCCGCTCGCGTCACTGACGAAGAAATCGAAGCCTACGGAACCGGCAGAGGAAGGGATGCCGCTGACAACTCCGGTCGATTGCGACAAAGACAAGCCCGTTGGAAGTGACGAACCCTGCGACAGATTCCACCGGTAGGGCGGATTCCCAGCCTGTATCGAGAACTGGTTCGTGAGGGCCGCCGAGTACGCCGTGTTCGCTACCGCGTTTGGGAGTGTCACCGGGATGTTTTCGGCGAGCGCGGGCTGCGGACAGCTCACCGTCAGGGTATGAGCGCTGCCAGAAGCCGATCCCAGAGAGGCCGGGATTGTGTAGTCGATTTCTGTCGCTGACACGAACGCAAAGGTCGATGATGGCTGTGCTGTTCCGTCAACGTTCACCACGCATGCGTTGGTGAATCCGGTGCCATTGATGGGCATCTTCGTTCCGGTGTAGATGTTGCCCTTGGCGGTGAGGCCGCCGAGCGAAGTCAGCACCGGCGCGGGAGGCGCAGCGAACGCGGTAAACGGCAATGAGTTGGACGTTTGACTCTGGGCCGCAGCGTGCGCTGCGCATGCAAACATCAGAAGAACCGTGGAAAATATTCTCATTCTGTCCTCTCCTAAATCGCCGCAGTACCGCCGCAAGTAGTAGAACCCGAGTTGAAACAAATTGCGACAGTGTAAGCGGAATTTCCGTTCGCGTTTTTGGCTCGCACCCGATACGTGTACGTGTGCCCCGCACTCACCGTATTGTCCACGTAGCTGGAAGCGTGGGCCGCGGTCGTGCCAATCTGCGTGAAGCCCGATTGCGGATTAGGCATGCACGTTCCAACTGTCCCGGTGCATCGCTCGACGAGAAAGCCCGTGTCGTCCTGCGCCGTTCCGTTGTTCGAGTTCACTCTCCAGTTGACGGTGATGCTCGAACTCGAAATCGAGGAAAGCGACAACGAATCCGGCGCATTGGGCGTCGCCACATCCGGGTCCGGTATGCGCCGATTCGATACAATCAGGTCGTCGTACCAGTAGTTCACGTTTGTGAGCCACGTTGCGCCCGTTGCGTAGGGCAGCAGCACAATAGCTCCGAACTTGTCAGTGACGCTTCCGCCCGTGTCGTTCAGCGCAGCATCCGCCGCATTCGTCACCAGCCTGCATGGCTGTCCCTGATGACACGCCCACATCTCGATTACCGAAGTCGCCGTATTCCATGTGCCGATTTTCACGTGCGCCTGAATCGTAAACCACTCATTGGCCGTGAAGTTCCACGCTGTTGGGTCCGTTACCGGCACCGTTGAGCCATTCACTCCACTGCCGTAATGCGGACCGCCGCTTGCTGGCTGGTCCAGCAGGTCCGTTGCGCCAGAAACCAGCGGATACTGAATCGGCTGAAACGGAGAGTTAAGAAAATTCAGCGTGCCTGCGTTTCCGCAGTTGACATACACCCACGGCATCACCGCAGATGCAATGTGCCCGGCATCCGAATCGAGCACCAAATCCGTAGGCGTGCTAGAACAGTTCGTTGCCTGCGTAGTATTACTGTCGCCCTCGCGCAGAATCGCCATTTTCCAGTCGGTGAATCCGCTATCCCATGACGAACGCGAGAGCGCCGACGATGTGATGCGTTCCTTGTACTGTACGTAAAACTCTGAGTTCTGGCCGTACAACGCGGTCAAACTCGGAGAAAAATTGTAGTTGAACCAGCCGGGCCCGGCCTGAAAGTCGCCGTTCTTGAAAGAAAACTCGAGAGCGCAACCATCCGTGTTAGCCTGCGTGCAATCCGTATTCAGCTGCGACGCGATATTCGTCTGGAAGTACTGCTGCTTGTTTGTCTGCGGGTAGGTATCGAAGCTCTGCCAACTAACAATCGAGCTTGCACCGCCCGGCGTGTTGATTCCAGCAACACGATTCGCAAAGCCGTTCGCGGAAACTACGTCCACGGTGCGACGCAACGTGAAGCAATTTTCAGATTTCGAATTGCAGACCGCAAACACACCGAGCGACGGGAAGTACTGCCAGCGCGTAAATGTGCCATTCGCACCGACCGTTGTCGGACCGCCGCTGTAAGTCTCAGTCGTACATGTGTGCGAAGTTGAGTTGAAAACGGTGACGGAATTTCCGCCGTTCCAGATGACAAGATTGCCGTCTGCGTAATCATAAGCTACGCCCGGATGAGTGGATGAGACAGCCGCAGTGTTGCACCCGCTCGCGCTGCCGTAATTCGTTGGAACGTGATTACTCCCGCTCGCCATGCTTACCGCGAGAATCTTTCCGTTGCCGACAGCGTATAGAATCTGATGCACAGGGTCGTAAGTGCCGCTCTGGTCTCCGTCGCTAAAAGCGCCGGAATCAGTCATCGAACGAATGAACGTGTAGGTGTTCGTCGCCTGATTGTAGCTCCAGAGTTGGCCGGGCTGACTCTCCCACGGTTCCCACAGATACATCAGCCGCATATTCGGGTCGTACGCCTCGACGTTTCCGAACTGACCGACAAGCGAACCGCCGACAAGAGTCGGGTTCATGTTTTTTGCCGCGCCCGAGGGTTGCACGCCCATCGTCGTTGCCGGATTCAGCTTCGAGATGCTGATTGCCCACGTCGTCGAAACCGTTCCGCCCGGATTAGGCGGTCCTCCGCCCATCATCACGATAGAGTCATTATCCGGGTAGTACGCGATGCCGCCGTAAGTGTGCCTTGCGCCAGGCGTCCCATCCGGCATCGTGTCGTACGAATTGGAATTAGTGTTCAAGCTGCTGGCATCGCTCGCTCGGTTTAGTGTCGAAATCGTCAGCGTGTTCAGGTCGAGCGCGTAAATTTCGTTGCCGTAGTAATCGTGATGACCGCCACCTGTGAAATAGAGACGGTTTCGCACTGTGTCAGCCGCACCGCCAGCCCACGCGTCCACCACGGCGCTGCAACCGCTTTGACCTTGCACATCAGGCCGCGCTCCCGCTGCATTCGGACACAAATTGGTCCACGCAGTATTTGGGATCGAGAACCATCCGGCTGAGGCGGGAATGCCACCTCCGCCGCCAGAGCTTGACTTGGACGCCCCTACCGAGTCAGTGGTCGCAAGCGACTCCGATACGGGTCCGAAGTGAAGTGCGCGATTGAGCGTTACGGAGCATTGCTGCTGACCGTAAGCGACGGTGAGGAGCGCCAGACCGATGATGACGATGGCGATCTGCTTCTTCACGGCGTGTCAATCACCATAGACCGCCGCAGATGAGTGCCCACGCGTTGGACGACCACACTTACCTGGTCCGCGAGCGTGAGATTCTCGAACAGCCCGAGCCGGTGAGCTACCGCCGCCGTCGCCACGTCTACCGCAATAAGGCTCTCTGTCAGTGAGGCTGACCTGCTCTGCCGTACTGCCACGCTAGCAGTCGTTGTCAGCGCTTCCGAGACTCCGCGATTCGATGGATTCGCAAGCACGCCGACCCCCGAATCGGTCGTGGACAGCGCCTCTGATACCGTTCGGCTGATCGCCCCTCCGGTCGTTATGCCGCTTGAAGTTGTCAGTGACTCGACAGCAGCAGCATGGAGCGCCCTGGCGGTTGTCGTTGAGTCCACGGATGAGGTCACTTCGCCAACAGCTCTTACGAAAGACGCTCGGGCGGTTACGCTTCCCGAGGTCGACAGATTCTCGACTGGCGTCACGGAAAAGCTTTGCGAGCCGTTTTTCAGCGCCGAGACAACGTCAAGCGTGTGCAGTGTTTCGGAGAAATTTCCCACGCAGGACATGCAAGTGACACTCGAGTTCGTCGTGAGGTTTTCGGTTGGCGCGATATTCGATGGGCTTGCGCTGCCAACGCTGTCCTGTGTCGCAATGCTCTCAACCACAATTATGCTGCGCGGCGACGTTGCCGTCGCTGTGTCGGAATGACTCAAAGTTTCTGTGACTGATCCGAGATGGGCAGGCTGCGCAGATGCCGAGTCCACTGTATGAAGTGACTCCACCATCAAGGATTCCGCTACGTTCACCGTGAATTGTTTCGTCTTTGTTGCCGTGACCGAGTCCGTAGTCGTCAGCGATTCCGCCGGAGGACCGCGTGAATACACGCCGGAGATTGCCACGCTGCCAGCAGTTGACAGATTCTCAATCGGGTTGCGGCCATTTATCACCGCAACGGTGCCCACGGTTGAGAGCGTTTCGGCGGCTGATCGAAACTCGGAATGTCCAACCGCGCCCGCATCCGAGGTTGTCAGGGTCTCCGCTTTTGCGATGTGGAATGCATACTGGTTGGCCGTCGCATCAACAACCGAGGCCGACTCGGTCACATTGATATTGCGCGACGAAACTCGGCCAACGCTGTCAGATGTCGTGAGTGTCACGCTCGGGCTGGCGGTAAAGGAACCTGCTCCGGCGGAGGCTCGCAACGCAATCACGATGATTGCGGTTTCATCGCTTGCTGACGCGTTGAAGGTCGCCGCATAAGTACCCGCAGTTGACGCCAGTTGTGTCTCGACAGCCGTAATCGTCCGCTGCCCGGAGCATGACGCTCCGGTGAGAAATGCGCCATCCGTAGTGCGCGTACATCCGAGATTCGACCATCCTGTGCCCAGCGCAACGGACGTGCTGAAGTTGTTTGTGTTGCCGTAGAGGCCAACCAGGAAGTCGTTGGCCAGCGTCGTGGTGATGTTCCCGCTCGTGCACGCCGAAGAACACGTCGTATTGCTCGAATTGATTCCGTCCGTCGTGCAACTGGCTCCGGTGACGTGAATCGCTATGAACCCCAGCCCCACTGCGCCGCTGTGCGACACGCTGATGTCATCTGTGCCAGTACCCGTTGGGTTCCCGCACCACGCCTGCGTAAAGTCACCGTCCGTGGCCAGAGCCTGCCCTCGCAGCGACGTGTATGTCTCGCCGCGACTGCCGGAGACGGTTACCGTGCATGGATTCGCGCCGCAAAACACATGGACAATCACCGTGTCTCCGGGATTTACACTCGACGCCGAAGTCTGCGTGACATTCACTGAGCTGGGGCTGAAGACGCCCCACGACTGCACGAATGCCGGAGTCTGCCCGTAGGTCCCTTGCGCGATTGCTAGTAGCGGAAGGAACAGATAGACTGCCGCCCTATGGAGACGAAGGAACTGTGGGACCTGAAAGCGCGGATTCTCGCCGCTCCGCAGGATGCGCGGGTCTACTGGCCGGCAAACCTTCGCGCGGATTATCTCGACGCCACGAAGCACGGCGATGCGAAGCGCGCGGCAAAAGCGATGGCTGCGCGACTCGATCACTATGTTGCAACCGGAGGAAGAGAATGAATTGGACGCGTTTCGATCACAGCGATCCGCGAGCATCATCGGCGTTGTCATGGCTGGCTCACTGGCCGTGGTATCGCCGCTGGACGCTTCTTGCCTATCTGAAGCTGAAGGGCGTCGACCTTTCGGCCTACCGCCAAGAGCGAAGTCGAATAGCTTCCGCGTAGCTATCAATCACCGCAGTAGCGCAAAAAAGCTAAATGTTGATCGTCCAGGTCACGGTCAGCGTATCGCCTGAGTTCACAGTGACCTGCGTGTAGGTATTCTCGAAGCAGAGTGTGCCCGAGGATGCCGCATTGAACAGGCCGGTCTTTTGGCTGGCCTGCGTCCCTGTCGCGGTGAACACCTTCTGGATAGTGAACGAACTCGTTCCGTTCGTGTGGGCATAAGTACCTTGTGCGCGCGATAGCCCGTTCGCCGCAATCTCCGAGGCCAAGGTAGTATCGCCAGCCGCTGGCGCGGTAGCGTCATTCGACAGGGCGATGTAGTTGCATGCAGCTGCCTGGGTAGCGGTATTCCCCATCTGCGATGCCTGAGCGTCGCCTCCGGCGTTCGTACGCAGGTTGTGGTCCGTGTGAGTGTAGTAGAGCGTAGTCGGATCGCTGGCGCAGAGTGTTTGCGCGACTTCGAGTTCCCTGCCAGAGAGATACTGCACCCCGTACTTTCCGCAGTGGCGCGCGCTGATGTTGACGTGATTCTCTTCGATGGTGCGCTCGCCGATCTGCCCCGCGCCGATTACCGGAGTGACAGTCGAGCCGATGGCGAGCAGTGCGAGAAAAAACGCGGCGTGCGCGAAGAAATTCCCGAGCACACCCTTACGAAAGAGTGACTTCATGGTTCCGCTCCTTATTTAGTTGAGTTGGTATTCCGCGTGGACCCTAACGACAATGGGCGCACCCGATGTGCTCGATACGATGAGCGCCACAGGAGACGACCCGGGAACGCTGGAGGCCGAAAAGCTCGTGGTTGACGCCGTACTCGGGCTGCATGAAAGTGGCGTCGATAAAATCTGAGTGCCAGCCGCGTTTGGAGACGCCTCGCTGCGCACTTCCAAATTGATTGCTGCCGTGCCGCTGTCGGTCGAGCAGGAGATGCGCGTCAGCGTCAGGCCATTCTTTGGCTTCCACTGAAACAGCCCGGAGTCGGATGGCTGCGGATTCTCAAGAGAAAACGTAATCGAGCCGGTGTTGTCGGGAGCGCAGATCCAGCCGACAGTCGAAGTCCAGCGCAGCACTTCCGTCGAAACGCAGCCAGGCGGCGGAAGAAACTGCGCCGCGGGAATGCTAACCGTCGGGTCTTTCGGCCACAGCACGCGAACGGCGGAGAGGCCGACAGGCGAGGCGCTGATTGGCACCGTCCAGACTTCGTGATACCGCGCCTTGTTCGTCGCATAGTCGACCGAATAGCTGCTGCCCGCGGGCGCGGCGAGAACGGTAGGCGGCAGGTCGACGCTGAAATGCCCGGCCAGACCAATCGAGACCGTCGTCTTCGTGCCCGCCAGAATCGTGAATCCGTCGACGGTCGTGAACGTCTGATTTGCGGTGATCGTCAGCGAGCCGGTGATCGTGCCTGAAATGACGCTGAGCGAGTCCGAGACGGTAGTCTTCTGCTGAGCCTTCGCGCTCGCCGCGAATAGCAGCGTCAGCAGGACAACTGAGCTAAGCAGCCGTCGGTAAAGTCGAATGGTGGAATGCGTTCGTTCCATAGCATGTTCTCGATGTGAAGCGGGAGCTTTTGGACTGTTGCGTTGACAAGGAACGGCTCACGATTCTCGTTGAAATGCGCAATGAGGCTGATAATCGCCAGCTTGATTGTCTCGGGCACGCTGTCGGCGTCGGCGTAACCGCAGGTATAGAGAATCGTGACGGCATTGACGACAGCCTGTGTTGGCGGCCAGGTCTTGCCGAAGGCGGGCCGGATGAATGGCGGCAGCGAGAACTTGTCGACTTGCACTGTCGCGGGATCGATGCTTTGCGTCTGGCCGCCAGCATCCACATAGGAAATGGAATCGACGCTGACGAGCGGAGCGCGCGGCAAGCGAATGTCTCTGAAGGCGGCGAATGGAACGCCTTGCCGGAACATCCGGTATGGGAAGCTATCGAGCGTGAGTTGCCACTGCTGCTGAATCAGTGAGCGGCCCAGCCATCCCTCGACGGAGCGCGTCGCGACCGCAATCAGGCGCTCCAGAACGTCATCATCCGCACTGCTCGTGACGCGCAAGTACTGTTTCACCTCGTCGAGCGTCACCGGGTCGGCCTCAGGCTCTTTTACGCGGATGAAATTCGGCATTGGAAAAAACTAAGGGCGGCTCCGAAGAGCCGCCCCGTCTGTCGATTTACTCGGGCCCGTCTTACGCCGTGCCGTTTGCAGGCGACGCCAGCGATTTGATTGCGGCAATCGAGGCATCCTGTGCCGCGGCGGGCACCGGGTTTTTGTCGCCGACATAGCGAATGGCAACGACGGACCCGATGACGGACCCCGTCGCACCGCCGCGCGCGACAACCGGACGGATGAACCGCTTCTGCGGGCGATACACGTCGAGAATGACGAGCTTATTCGAGGCCGTCGCCGAGGTTTTTGTCCCGGCAAGGTCCGAAGCCGCTCCCATTCCAACCGACGTGTCATCCTGTGCTTTCAGGTCGAAGCTGCCATCCGTGAAGGCTCCGACGACGCCGATGAACGTAACGCCGTCATAGCCTTGCATGTCGATGGCCGAGCCGTTGACCGAAGTTGTTCCGACGGCCGTCTGAGGCACTGCAACGAGGGCGCCGCCAAACAAACTGCCAAGATTCTGTTCCACGAGATTCTCCCTTCGCTTGAGATTTTGGCGGCTGAGACTTAGGCAGTCTTCAGCCGGATGAAGGCTTCTTCGATAACCGGCATGGCGTCGAGTTCCATGCGCAGCACGAAGGCGGTCTGGTTTGTCATGGCAAAGAGTTCCACCAGGCGCTGCAAGCTCATGCTCAGCGCATCGACAATCCAGTACTTCGAGAAGTCAGCGAGCATCCCGACGTACAGCCCGGTCGTCAGCGTGCCAGGGCAGTATTCCGAGATGGTGAGGGGCAGGTCGAGCAGCCGGTCGGGAGAACCAGCAATCAAGCCGGTGCCCGCCGTACCCGAGATCGCGCCCGGATTCCAGAGGTACTGCCCCTGCGAATCCTTCAGCTTGCGGATCGCGGCGATGGCGTTGCGATGGAAGAGCCAGCGCGCGCGCGGCCAGTATTGCGGCTTGAGCGCATACTTCGCGTCGATGAGATTGTCGGCCAGGAAGCCTGTCGCCGAGCCCGTCGACTTATCCTGATTCGTCGAGATGCCGAATGGGGATGCGGTAAAGAGGCCGAGCGGCTGGGCCGCGCCCGTGCCGCTCATGAACGCCTTCTCCTGCGAGATGGCGAACTTGTAGGCCAAGCGGTCGCGAATCAGGGCCTCGGGGTCAATCGCGGCCGCACGCAGCAGCTTATTCGAGACCTTGATGAACTTCGCGAGCGGGTGCGGGGTCAAATCGCGACGGCCAATCGTCGGCCCGGCGGATTCGTTACCGACGGCAAGCTCGGAAGTCCAGTCCGCATCGTCAGCTTGGCTGTCGAGCGTGGGCGCTCCGAGCGAAACCGCATTCGTCAACGTTTGCACCGTCGCGAGCTGGCGGATGAAAACCTGATCGTCGACGGCCATGATGAGGTCCGCGATGAATTGCAGCGGCGGAACGAGGAAGCCGCCAGCCGTATTCAGGTCCATCTGCATCGAACGCAACTCGACTTCGGCCTTTGCCATGAGCCGCTTCGCCAGCGCGGGGTCGTCCTTCTGCGCCGCGAACGCGCGCCAGGCATAGGCCCACGCGCGACGGTACTCGGGCCGCGAAGTCATCCCGTATTCGTCGCCGTCGATTTCCATGCGACGCTGAGACCATGGCGCACGGGATTTGAACTCCAGGACGCTCCGCGCGCTTGCGCCGTTGTCGCGACTCCCGCCAGCAGCAGGGTCGTCGCGATGTTCGAGCGAGGCTTCGACCTCGGCAAGCCGCTGCTTCCGCTGCTCGGCCTTCGCGAGGTTATCGATTTCGGTTTGCAGTTCATCCGACTTCGACATTTTCTGGTCAAACAGGTCCGATTCTTGCGCAGTCAACGCGCGCTTCTCGCTGTCGGCTTTATCCTGGATGGCCCGAGCTTCAGCAATCAACGCGGCGCGTGCTTGCCGCAACTCAATCAATTTCCGCATGTCTCCTCCTCCTTAGAAGTTCTGGGGAACCATCTCCGCCTCGGCGAGCCGCAAACGTCGCCGCCTCGCTTCCGCTTCCGGCGAGCGAACGTCCGCAGCGCTCCGAAAGTCGGGGAACGCAGCATCCATCGCCGCCAGGTCGTCCGGGGTCAGAGAAATTTTGTCGCGCAACTTGCCGAGCGCCATTAAGGCCCGCATTTCCAAGCTGCGCACGCCCACGTCGGTCTGCGTGAATGCGGGGAACGTGACCGGAGACACGTCGAAAAGTTGGACGCGGGTCAGCGTCCGGTGTGCCTGCCCGTTTTTCATCGACCACGCATCGTCTAGCGTCACGAAGCCGAAGGACGCCTGCGTCACGTCCCGCCGTTCCAGCAAAACTTCGAGGTCGCGCGCATAAGACGTGTCCGCTGGCCGAATCTCCATTTGCAGGCCGTGCGAATCCTCGCGAAGCGTGAGCGTCCCAGCGGTGTTTCTGCCGAGCACATAATTGTCGTCGTGGTTAAACAGCGCGCGGATGTCGTCCTGCTGAATTGTCTGGGCGAAAGTGCCAGGCGCGATCTCTTCCGTGCCGAACCACATCGGAAGGGAGTCTTGGCCGAACACGGCGGCATAGCCTTCGATTTTCTTCCGGCCTCCAGCCGAGGCCAGTTCCAGCTTGAACTCGGCGGCATAGCGGCGCCGTTCGCGCTCGCGCTTTGCGAGTTGCCCGCGCAATTGCGCGATTCGTTCATCAGTGAGCATTTGGCTTGCCTCCATAGACATGCTCTTCGCTGCCATTCGCGCGCGAACTTGCCCCACCGAAGGGCGTTCCATCGGGCGGCGCGCCCGGGGCCGGCTGGGGGTCGGTGACAAAGCGCATGTTGACCGGCACCATGATTTCGTCTCCGCGCTGTTCCGCCGGCAGCGGAGGCCGATTCTCGAGGCGATTGATCTGGTTGCGCGTCATCAGGCCCCACTGAATGGCGGCGCCGTAGCCTTCCATACGCGATTTGAAGTCGCCGCGAAGCAGGCCATCAACATTGAACTCCGCGAAAAATTGGGAACCGAGGCCGAATAGTTTGCGCTTCATCTCCTGCTCCCACTTCACGAGCCATGGACGCAGGTTGTAGATGACAAATTCGAGCGATTGCTGCTCGATATTCGCGAATGTGGCGCGGTCAAGCTCGAAAATGAAGTGCGGAGGCACGCGGAAGATGCGACAAATCTCGGAAACCTGAAATTTGCGGGTTTCAAGGAATTGCTGGTCGGCTTGCGGCACGCCGACCGTCGAAATATCCATGCCCTCCTCGAGGATCCGCGGCCGCCAGGAGTTCGCGACGCCCTGATGCTCTTCGTTCCACGAATCCTTCAGCCGCTTATATGCCTCGTCATTCAGCAGGGCGGGATGCTTCAGCACGACGCCAGGCCGCGCATCGTTCTCATAGAAGCGTGCGGCATACTCTTCCGCGCCCACGGCAAGGCCCAATGAACGCCTTGCGAGCTGGATGGGAGAGTAGCCACAGACGCCGTCTGACCCGAGGCCGGGGATATGCAGCACCTGCTCAGGCTCTAGATACACACGGTCAGAGCCGTGTGTGACGACATAGCGCAGCTTTCCCGGCTGGTAGACATCCGGTTTGCATTGCCAGGGCAGTAGCGGCCAGATTCCAGCGACCCTTCCCGCGCCGTTGTAGACGATTTCGGAGTATGAATTTCCCCAACTGACGACGTGCCCATGCGCCGTCTCCCGCCACACCGAACTCGTCATAAAGTCATTCGGCTGGTCGTGTAAAAATGGGGCCAGATAGTGGCCCGCGGCGGGCGAAATGGTGCCCGCCAAGTCCTGCCGATAGGTCGCAAGCGGAAGCGAGCCAACCGTCTCGGCGAGAAAGCGCATACAGGAATAGGCCGTCGCGAGGCGCATCGCCGACTTCTCGTCGATGTAAATGCCGGAGCGGCTCGGCGCGCCATAGAACATCTCGATGAGCCAGCGTTCGGGATTCGAGAGTGGAGAGCCGCCATAAGAGATCGCGCGCGCAGCAATCTTGGCCGCGATCTTCTGGCGCCAGGTGAGCTTCAAATGACCCTGATTCCGCGCGTCTCGTATACCGAGTTTTTGACCGGAGCCCTGCGAATGGCGAGGCCCGTCGCCATC
>DASRHB010000026.1:0-23155 GCA_035650755.1 Candidatus Acidiferrales bacterium | reverse complement strand
ACAAAGAAAATCAGAGTCCCTGGCAGATCATCGAGCGGCTCGCTCCGCGCTCGCCGCTCGAACTCTGCTTGCTCCCGCCCGTCTTCCTGGACTATTACCTGAACGACTCAGGGGGATACGATGTGCCTAGGCTTCCCTACGACGGGGCAGACTTGGGGCAGACTGGGCAGACACACGGCAGGCGTACACCCAGGGGCGCGGCAGGCTCGATCGTGTTGATCAAGCCTGCTGGCACACAATCACTACTGGCACAAGTTGCGGGCTGAGCAGGGCGGGCCGGCTTAGCCGAACTTAACTCGCGGCCTTGCTCGTTTGTACCGTCGCCGAGGCGGCCTTAACGAATGCCGGTTTCTCCTGGCTGCCGCCCTCACCTTTGCGATCGATCTCGATTGCGCCCTTGAAATACGCGCCGTCCTCGATCATGATGCGCGCAGTGGTAAGATCGCCGATCACTGACCCGTCTTTTTTGATCTCGATGCGGTCGCGCGCGCGCAGATTGCCCTTCACGCTTCCATAGACGACCACTTCGCGCGCCACCAGGTCCGCCGTAACTTTAGCGCTCGCCCCCACCGTCAATTTCCGGTCGTCGAGCTTGATTACGCCTTCTACAGTTCCGTCGACCTGCAGGTCTTCGTTCCCTGAAATCTCACCTTTTATATATAGGCTGGCCCCGAGACGTGCGGTTGATCCGGACGGAGCCGGAGCCACCGGGCGAACTGCATCGGTACTCATGACTTTACCCTCCACTGTTGCCGAAGTCGGCTTGGTTGTGTTTGTCTCCGGAGCCTTTGACGGAGCCGGAACAGCCGCTGGCGGCGGAACAGGTTCAGCTTTTTTGTTTCCCCACATATGCCTCCTCGGTCATTCCTTGGTTGGCCAGAAGGCTCTGGCATTTGGACCGGGGTGACACACTCTATTCCCCTGTTTCACGGCGGAGCAAGAAAATATTCCAAACTCGTGTGCGTGACAGTAACGCGAATGTGCAAACGCGGTGGAAACTTTGCGGACGCCTGCGGAAATCTGCCACAGCCATGCCTGGCTGACAATCCCGCCCTAAAACCTAAGATATGACGCGTGGGGGATTCAGAAACCAACTGCAGATCCCTCGTCATTCGCTCGCAGGAATGCGAGCGAATTTCCTCGTGATGACATCACACGCAGCGGACTGGCGTCCCAAATCCGTTTCTCGACGCGCGCGGCTCGCGTGCTAAATACTTAAGCGGCTAAAGCCGTTCTCATCCCAGGAGGCTTAACGTCAACACTAAACCGGCGACCCCCTAAATGCTAGTTGCTACAGAATCCCGGGGCACCTAATACTTCCGCAACACTCCCACGACTCGCCCCTGAATCTTCACTTCCGAAGCCGGGGCGATAATCGGCTGCATCTCCGAATTCGCCGGCTGCAAGCGAACCTTCCCGCCAGGCTCGCGATAAAACCGCTTCAAGGTCGCTTCGTCTCCACCGACAAGCGCAACAACGACTTCACCCGGGTTCGCTACCTGCGACGGCTCGATGACCACGTAATCGCCATCGAGAATGTGGTCCTCGACCATCGAATTGCCCTTCACTTGCAGCACAAAACTGCCGTCGGCGCGCGTGAATTCGCTCAGCGAAAATGTCTCCCGGCTCTCGACCGCCTCTAATGGACGCCCCGCCGCGATGCGCCCGGCGAGTGGCAATTCCACACTCTGCCGCTCGAGCACCTGCTCGCGAACTGTCTTCGGCAATTGCGTCACTTCGATGGACCGGCTCTGGTTGTATCCGCGCCGGATGAAGCCTTTGCGCTCCAGCGTCGTGATGTGTTTGTGCACCGTCGCCAGCGAAGTCAATCGCAAGCCCTTGGCAATCTCCTCGAAGCTCGGTGAGTAACCATGCTTATTGTTGAAGTTCACCAGGAAATCGAGTACTTCCTTCTGTCGCTTGGTCAGCGTCATCGTCTTTCACCCCAGCACGCGCTCAACTCACGCACCACGCGCCGCAGTATAGGCGAATTAAAGGCGAACGTCAACGCCAAACCGGAAAAGGGCGGCAGGGTCGTGCCTCGTCTTTTTCATCGTGCTTTGTCGTGTGAATCGGATTCGACGGGATCGTCGGCTTCGTAAGGAGGGTGTGGCAAATCCCAAATGAATCGAGGCGGACGCTTTGTCTGGGCCAACCTGTCGTTCAAGCCGTTTAGGCGTTCCATTTTCATCAGCAACTCACCCTCCCGATATCCGGCACCGAACGTGTTGAGCAAAAGCTGGCACAGGTAGGCCAGTGTGACAGCGTCGCGGCGCGCGATTCGCTTATCGAAGATTTAAGATTTGAGAGAAGGCACTCAATGATGAGGAAACACGTACAGCGCGGGCCGATTGCGTTTACTCCTTGCCACTCCTTGCCGCGCTTCCGAAACGCCGAATCGAGGATGTTATAATTCTCGTTCGCCATGGCCCGAGGCACCCAAACAGCAACGCGCGTCGCGCCGGAAATCGCCGCGGCTTACGAGCCCGTCATCGGGCTCGAAGTTCACGTGCAGCTCAAGACCGCCACGAAAATTTTCTGTGGCTGTTCAACGCGATTTGGCGATCCGCCCAATACAAATACCTGTCCGGTTTGCCTGGGTTTGCCCGGCGCTCTTCCGGTCCTGAATAAACGCGCGCTGGAACTCGCGCTGCGCGCTTCGCTCGCACTCAATTTGCAAATCCAGCAGAATTCGCGCTTCGCCCGTAAAAACTACTTCTATCCCGATCTGCCCAAGGGTTATCAGATCTCGATGTACGAATTGCCGCTGGCAACGCATGGCTGGCTCGAAATCCATCATGAGGGCAGAACGAAAAGAATCGGCATCACGCGTCTGCATCTTGAGGAAGATGCCGCGAAGAACATGCACGAGGGCTTTGCCGACTCTGACCGCAACAGCTATATCGACTACAACCGCTGCGGCATGCCGCTGGCCGAGATCGTCTCGGAACCTGATTTGCGTTCGCCATCCGAGGCATACGCCTATCTCAGCGCTCTCAAGCAAGTTCTCGAATACGCCGACGTCAGCGATTGCAATATGGAAGAAGGCTCGTTGCGTTGCGACGCCAACGTGAGCGTGCGCCGCCGCGGCCAAGAGCGCTTTGGCACCAAGACCGAAGTAAAAAACCTGAACTCCTTCCGATATCTCCAGCGCGCTCTCGAATACGAAATCGAGCGCCACATCTCCGTGCTCGAATCCGGGGGACGCATCCACCAGGAAACGCGCCTTTGGAACGTCGCCGAGGGCCGCAGCGAATCCATGCGCTCCAAGGAATTCGCGCATGACTATCGCTATTTCCCCGATCCTGACCTGCTGCCGGTTCACGTCAGCACGAAATTGCTTACGGAAATTCAGCGCGATATGCCGGAAACCCCGGCGGCCCGTCGCAACCGCTTTGATCGGGAATACGGTCTGTCGGACTACGATGCCGGGGTGCTCACCGCCACCCGCGCGCTCGGCGACTATTTCGAAGCCGTAATCCGTGCCGGCGCTCCATCCAAAGCTGCCGCGAGCTGGATCCAAACTGAATTGCTGCGTGGGTTGAACGATTCCGGTCTCTCTATCGAAGCGAGTCCCGTCACCCCTGCTGCTCTGGCCGCATTGCTGGCACAGGTAGAGGCGGGAACGATCACCGGAGCTTCCGGCAAAAGGGTGTTCGCGGAAATGTTCGAAACCGGCAAATCGGCCCAGGAGATCATCGCCGCTCAGGGGTTATCGCAAATCCAGGATGCGGCAGAAATCGAGCGGATGTGCCGTGAAGTTTTGGAGCAAAATGCCGCGAACGTCGCCAAATATCGTGGCGGCAACGAAGGCGTTTTCAAATCATTTGTGGGACAGGTAATGAAAGTTTCGCGGGGCCGCGCCAATCCGCAGCTCGTTAACGAAACTCTCCGCCGGTTGCTGGCATGAGCGCTCAGCGGCCAAAGAGAACTCGGAGTAAACCGGCGAAAATAGCCAGGAGCAAAGGCAAAATGCCCAAGATCGGCGACAAAGCTCCAGATTTCCGGCTGCCCGATGCGGAGGGACATGAGGTCACGCTCTCCGGCTACCACGGCAGACCTGTCGTTCTCTATTTTTTCCCAAAGGCCCTCACCTCGGGTTGAATCAACGAAGCGTCCGAGTTTCGTGACGCCAAGCCTCAATTTGATAAGTTCGGCGCGGTCATCCTTGGCTGTAGCGGCGATAAAGTAGAGACTCAGGCCAAATTCGCCGCCAAATTCAATTTAAATTTTCCCCTGCTGAGCGATCCGGACTTCAAAGCCATCGAGGCTTACGGCGCGCGTCGCATGAAACAGTTTCTCGGCAAATCATTTCTGGGTATCGTGCGATCCACATATTTGATCGACACCGATGGCCGCATCGCCAGAATCTGGGACAAGGCGCCGTCGAAAGGCCATGCCGCCGAAGTCCTCGATGCCGTCAAACAGCTTCCGCCTGCACGGTAGCAAGCTGGCCAATTCTGCATCGCGAGTGAGCGGCATGAGGGCGGCGGTTATGCGATCGAAAGATCCGCTGTTTGCCGGTTTATTCAAATCGTGCAACGAATTCCGCTTTCAGCGATCTCCATCTGCATATTGTCGATCAGCCGTGTCGCGCCGAAGCGCACCGCCAGTAATGCCAGCGATGAACGTGTGAGCCGCACGATCGGCTCAAACGAGTCGGCATCCACAATCTCCACGTAATCCACAGAGGCCAGCGGTTCTGCGGCCAACTCCTGCCGCATCATCGCTACAATTCTCATGCTGTCGCGCTCGCCCAGCTCGATCGAGCCCCGCGCTCGCAAAAGCGACCGATAAAGCACTGTCGCCGCCTTGCGCTCCCCGGGGGAGAGATAAGCATTGCGTGAAGAAAGCGCCAGCCCGTCCGGATCGCGCACGATCGGGCAAACCACAATTTCGCTGTCCAGCGCCAGATCAGAAGCCATCTGCCTGATGATCCGCGCCTGCTGCGCGTCTTTTCGTCCGAAATACGCGAACCGCGGCGCGACCACGTCGAGCAGTTTTAAGACCACTGTGGCTACACCGCGAAAATGCCCGGGCCGGATTTTGCCTTCCAGCCGGTCGGCGAGGCCTTCGACGTTCACTGCAGTTCGAAACCCGGCGGGATACATCTCCTCCACCGACGGCGCGAACAAAACATCGACTCGAGCAGCCTCGAGCTTTCGGCGGTCGCCCTCCATGTCGCGCGGATATTTCTTGTAATCCTCCGCGGGGCCGAATTGTTTGGGATTTACGAAAACCGAGACGATTACGGGGTTCGAATCGCGCCGCGCCGCCTCGATCAGTGACAAGTGCCCTGCGTGCAGCGCGCCCATTGTGGGAACGAGGCCCGTCAGCCGTCCTTCGGCGCGGGCTTGGCGTGCGACCTGCTTCATCCATTCAACAGTGTGAATGATTTGCACGCCGCGGGATATGCCAGTTTATTTAATGCGCCGCTTGCGCAGCTCGCTCGCGATAAAAGCCGATCATATCCGTGCTGACGGGTTTAGCGCCAAGCTGGCGCAGCATGGTGGTCACTTGGCCACGATGGTAGGTGCCGTGATTGGCAAGATGCTGCAGCGTATGACCCAGCACGGAGGAGTGCGTATTTCCTTTCAGATCGCGGTAATCGAAGCTGCGCTCCAGATCTGCCACTGACAGTCCCTCTATGTATGAAGCCAGTTCTCGCTGCAAATCCGTCCAGCGTGTCCGCAGCCGGCCCACATCCGGATAATCTTCGGCGTTCAGCAAGGCTGAGGGTGAGCGCCCGCGGAAGCGCTCCAGCCAGATCCACTGCGCGCCCATGATATGCGCGAGCGTGTCTCGCACCGAACGAAAACTCGACCCAAGATCGCGTGTGAATTGCTCAAGGCTCAGCGCCGCGCACGCGTCCAGCATGCGCCAGTTCGCCCAGGAATCATAGGTAAACAGAGTACGAACATCCTCAGGTGTGATCATGGCTTTTCCTTTGAGTTAGCTTCGGCGCACGGCCAGCAGCCGTTCGCGAACTTCGTTCGAAAGATGGTAAGACTCTTCGTCCGCCGGGAACCGTCCCTCGCGTACGTCCTGTGCGTACGCGCTCGCGGCTTGGGAAATCGATTCGCCCACATTCGCATAGCGTCGCGTGAATTTCGGTGTGTGGCCGAGCGAAAGCCCTATCATGTCGTGGAGCACGAGAATCTGCCCGTCGCATTCTGGTCCGGCGCCGATGCCAATCGTCGGGATGCGCAGTTCGCTCGTGATCCGCCCCGCAATTTCGCGAGGAATCGACTCCAGCACAACTGAAAACGCTCCGGCTGCTTCCACCGCGCGAGCGTCCCTCAGAATCTGTTCCGCTGCATCAACGGTTTTGCCTTGAACGCGGAAGCCGCCGAAGGCGTGCATTGATTGCGGTGTAAGGCCGATATGCGCCATCACCGGAATCTCCGCCTCGACAATTTGCGCGATTAAATCCATGCGCCGCTCGCCGCCTTCGACCTTCACGGCTTCCGCTCCCGCTTCTTTCACAAAGCGCACCGCGTTGCGCACGGCTTCGTTTTTATCCGCGTGAAAGCTGCCGTATGGCATGTCGGCAACGAGCAATGCTTTGCGCACGCCGCGGCGCACGGCTTTGGTGTGGTGCAGCATTTCCTCGACCGTGAGCGGCAGCGTATTTTCATGCCCAAGCACAACCATGCCCAGCGAATCGCCCACGAGGACGACATCCACACCGGCATCATCCACCAGCCGTGCAGTCGGATAGTCGTACGCCGTTAGACAGACGATTTTGCGCCCGCCTGAATCGCGGCCCGAATTTTGCAAATTTGAAGAACTACCGGTTTTGTGGCGGATAATGTCGGGCACGGTAACCTTTCCGTTGCCCGCATGCAATGCGGAACTCATCGGTTTCCTCCGGTGCCGTTCCTTTGACAGGATACAGCCCACACCAGCCTAGCAAAATTCGCTGCCGATGACTATCGTGCAATGAACGTCGCAAAAGGCTCCGAACTTCGGATCGTCTGCCTATGATTCACGAGTCTCGGGAGGCTCGGGATGGATCGTCACGCGCGAGATCTGCGGGAACCTTTTCTTTACCCGGTCCTCGAGCCGGGCCATGACCTCATGTACCGCCGTGATGGGCAAATCGCCATCGATGGTGCAATGACACGACAGTTGAATCCTTCGTTCGACCATTTCCACGCGAGCGTCGTGGCAATCCTTCAGCGCACTGAACTCACCACGCAACCCGTTTACAAATCCTTCTACGTTACGAGCTAAGCCGCGCAGGTCATCTGAAGAACGATCGACAGTGGCGATATGCGTGCCCAACGGCTCAATATGAATGTTTACCTCCACCGTGTTCGCGCCCGTGCTACCCGCGAGCAGGGGCAGGTTCCGGACCTCCTCCTCGAGATCGGATGCCTGACGGTGCGCTTCGCGCAAGGACAGATGCTCATCGACCTCCAGGTGCATATCGATAAAAATATGGCCGTCAAGCTGATGCGCGGAAAGGTCGTGTACGGCGAGTCCGCGCCGCTGCGCCGCCGCGCGGATCGAATCGAAAACGTGCTCGCCCGCTTGCGCTCGCGGTTCCATGTGCACCATAACGTCGGCGGGAATGATCTCGCCCACTCGCCGCTCCACCTGATCGCTGATCGCGTGCACCTGCTCGAAGCTGGCGGCGCGCGGAATGCTGACCGTGACGTCCACAAAATGACGATTACCCGCCCTTCGCACGCGCACGCGTTCGGTGCTGAGCACACCGTCAAGTTCCTCGACAGCCTGTGCCACGCGCTCCTGTATACCGGCTGGCGCCGTATCCAGCAGTGCGTCTGCCGTGCGCCGGCCGAGGCGCGCCGCTACCCAAATTACCACCGCGGCGACAGCGAGCGCGGCTACCGGGTCCGCATAGCGCAGCCAACCCTGGCCCGTTCGTTGCCCGACCCAAACCAGAATAAGACCGACAATCACCGCGGAGGTGCTCCACACGTCGGTCGAAAAATGCAGGGCATCTGCTTCGAGCGCCTCGCTGAGATGTTCTCGGGCCACGCGCGTCAGCGCTCTGGACCTGAGCAGGTCGATTCCCAGCACGACCCCCAAAATGGAGATCGCCAAAATCGTGGGCCGAATCGTCACGCGCAAAAAGAAAAGCCGCTGTACCGCCTCCCAGATAATGTATGCCGCGGTCAGCATCAGCAGCCCCGTCTCCAGGAATGCCGAGAAATTCTCGACTTTTCCGTGGCCATACGTGTGATCCGCATCCGCCGGCCGATCCGCCACGCGCACCGAAAGATACGTAATGATGGTTGCGATCAAGTCCAGGCTGGAATGCAGAGCCTCTGAGAAGACGCCCAGGCTGTCTGTAGATACGGTGAGAAATATTTTTAGCGATAACAGGATGATGGCCGAACCCACCGATGCAAGGGCAGCCATCTGCTTCGACGAACTGGGAGAGCGGGCAAAAATGTGAGTCCCCGTATTTCTTTGTTTCGCGGCGATTATACGACGATGGGGAATTGCCGGGATTTCACATTGGCAGGATCGTGCGCCAGACGCGCAGGTAACGCAGAGGTAATCATCGACTAGTTATCCTGCCGGTTGACGCTGTACTCGTTTTTACTGCAGCGGCGGAGGTGGCACCAACGGCGTGCGCCGCGGCTCCCCGTGCGGCCCGCGCACTTCGACTTCTTCGAATAAAAGGGACGGCGCAATGACATCGGTTGGCACTCCGCCGTTGGCGCTCCCGAATGCGCCCAGTGCAGTTCCAGCCGTCTCCGCGTCCTGACTCTGCGCAAAGTAGTAAACCGCATTGTCGTTGCCAATGCCGAGCAGGTTCCGCATATTTCGAACCGTCAGTTGCGAGATCAACGCTCCGCGCACCAACTCCTCGCGCCCGTCGTTTATGTTCACACGATAAACCAGCAGAGGCATGCGGTCTCCGTTCGGAGCTCCGGTGGCGAGCGTCCCCAAGGCATCGGAGAGTTCTTCCTGGCTGGAACTTGCCAGAACCGGATTATCCATCTCACGCACGATCAATCCGAACTGTTGCCCGTTTTGCTTGCAGGCTTCGAGGAATTTCCTTTTCAGTTCGGAAGGCGAATCGCCGTTCGTCGCGGTGAAAAAGAGATTGCTGATCATAGGCCGCGGCATGGCTAGAAACGTCGAGCGCCCGTGGCCGTTCGAGCTGTAGAAATCCGGCCCCGGCCGCCGCGACATCAGAAATTGTTTCAGCAACCCTTGTTGCACGATCCCGACCTTCTCCGCTCGCACGCCTTCCTGGTCGACCTGATAGGAGGCAATCAGCTGATGGCCCTGATACTGCTGCACGGTTGGATCGTCCGTCAGATCTACTGTCAGCGGGAGCACCCTCTGGCCGATCCGCCCCATCCATTCGCTGCGCCCGCCGAGCGCCTGCATCATCTGTTCAAAACGCGTATTCATTGAAAGCGGCGGCCGAGCTCCGGCCACTGATGGCGCCAGCAACTGCGCCAAAAGCGAGCCCGATGCCTGCGGTTCGAATAAGATCGGACCGTCGTAGTCCTTCACCGGAGGAGCCGCTCGCAATCCTGCCAATTCCTTGCCTTTGCTGTCGAGTTGCTGGCGCACCACGTCGGCTGCAGGAAGTTCGCCGGGCTTATTCACGTAAATCGCCAGATAGTTGTGCAGCGGCATACCATCATCTGCCAGGGTTCCGAGGCTCGCTTCTATGGCCGCGAGGCTGCGGCTGGTGCGAATCTGTGTTCCTTCTGTCGTAACGATGTAATTGGTGGCGTAGATCAGGTGAAAGGTGACCCGTGAATCGTATAGATCAGGATAATTCTTGAGCACTGCGGAGACCGTTCGCGCCTCGTCCTCCCAATTTCGCGATGTCCAATCCGGTTCGACGCGCGGCTCCACCGTCACGACAGGATCCGCCTGGGAGAAATCATCCACTGTGGGGGCATTCGCGAGCGACCGTAGTGCTGCCTGCTTATTCGAATACGAAGCCAGCGCTTCCTTGTAAGCTTGATCCGTCGCCAGCCACAGATCCTGCCGCAGCGAATCGTAATCGCGGTCAATACCTACAGTTCCAGTCGAACCTAGAAAACCGCGAAAACCCTCGGCCGAGAGAAAATTTGAGCTGTCCAGCTTGTAATTCCCCACCCGGACATCCACGCTCATAAAACGATTGCGAGTCGTGTTTGTCGAAAGCAGAGCGCCAAACTCCGCGCTGATGATCCGTTCATCGAGATCAAGCAGCCGGTATTCGATGAAATAGGGACGCTGCTCGCCTGGCAAAACCAGCCGGTCCTTGGACCGCTGTAATTCGTCGTGCAAAGCCGCAAGCGTTTTATCCGTGTCTCCGGCCGGCACCGGAGCAATCTGACCGATAGAGGCGCTTGCCTGCGGGAGCGGCTTGCGATTTCGCGCAAACGTAAGCAATGGGCTCGCGCACAGCAAAACCGCGGCTGCTATCCATGAATATGTTTTCACAACGTGACAGTAAGTCATTTCAGTTTGCCTTTGTCCGGGGATCGGATTGTGTGTCATGCGCGGGTGGCGGAAGAATGGGCGGCCGGTCGGTGGACGTTTGCTTCTTCTCGACTTCCATTTCCGACACCAGCAGAGGCGGCGCCGCTGCCGCTACGGGCACGGAGCCAGACTCAGCCCCGCAGTAGCCGTTGAACACTTCTGTCGTGTCCCCCGTTGCCATTATCTTTTGCAGAGAGACCAGAGGCGTTCCGACTATGGAGACTCCGCGCACCAACTCGTCCGGGCGGCCGTCCGCATAAACTTTGTAGACCACAAGCGGTTCCACGTGAAACGCCTGCGGCTGGCTGCGGCCGGTGAAGGTAAAACCTCCTGAGATGTCGTCGAAATAGAGGCCATACGGCTTGCCCTGGCGCTTGATTTCGTCGATAAACATCTGTCGCAACCGCGTATTGCTTACCTTATAGCTGCTCTCAACGATCAAATTGCCCTGACGTGATTCCGGCGGCAACCCAACCTGACGGCGCCCGTGCCCGTTCGAAGCGGGAAACCCATTCAGCGGCTGCCGAGACATTTCAAAATTTCGTAGCACCCCGTGATCGACGAGCGTCACTTTTTGCGAAGCGACGCCTTCGTCATCAAAGGGATAGTTTCCCAAAAGCACCGTCGAGCCCAGCTTCGCTTCCGTCGGATCGTCTACGATGCTGATGAAATTCGGCAGTAACAGTTCGCCGACTTTGTCCGCGAACGTCTGGCCCTCATTGATATCTTTCTGGCGGAATCCCTCGTCGCGATGACCAAATACTTCGTGGAAGAAAACCGCCGCGGCGCGCCCGGTCAGCATTGCCGGCCCGGCGTAGGGCTCGGCCAAGGGGGCTTTAACCAGCGCTTCTAATTCCTTTTGCAGAATGGCGCACTGAGCCAGCACGGCCTTGTCGTCAGGAGCGGCAGCCGGATCCGTCCAGTCGAAGTTGTAGTAACGCTCCAGGTCCATTCCGTCGGTGGCCTTCCCCTGAATAAAAAGCTCGAGCCGGTACCGCACTTCGCCAAACTGCAGCTTCGTGCCCTCGCTCGTCACCTGGTATTGGTTCTCCGCTTCTGCTCTAAAGGTAACGATCGAATTCAGCACTGCCGGCGAGGCGCGGAACGAATGCGTGTACAGCCGCACCTTGTCTTCCCATGGTCTCCGGTCAACGGTAAACGTCGCGCGCGGTCCATAAGACACTTGCGGCTTTTCGCGCGAGAAGTCCGGGGCGCCTTGCGCGACCGTTTGCACCTGGACATCTTTTCCGGTCTTCACTTTGATGAATGCTTCGGCTGCCGCTCGATACTGAGTATCGGTCTCTCGCCACATGGCGCGCTTGATGATGGCGGGATCATCATCGATTGGCACGGGTTCGCCGAAGCTGCCGGGGAAAGCAGGACCATCGCCGCCAATACGATGGGTGTTATCCACCTGATAGCTGCCGACGCGAACCTGTCCTTCGAGCCAGCGGCTGCGTGCCTGCTGAGTGGAAAGTAGTGCGCCGTTCGAGCCAGTGACTTCCGCTCGATCGCTATCGGTCACGGTATAGCTCAGGAAATATGCCGGGGGGTCGGCTTTGCCGATAACGTCCATTTCGCGCTCGAGCTCCTGCTGTAACGCTGACAATATTGGGGAAGGTGTCGCCTGAGCCGCTTGCGCCGTTTGTGCAGCCGGCGCGGATAACCGGGGAGTTTTCCCTTTCGCAGAGGCACTCGATAATGCGAATAGCAACGCAGATATCGAAACGACGATGCGTGTTAATTTCAAGAGACTCACTCCCCTCACGCCCAAATCACGGGCTTTGAATCCACACAGTCTACGCTCGTTTATGACAAATCAGAACTGTGTCACGAATTCGAGCAGGCTTGCCGCCAGTGTGCCGCCCCGGCGGGCGTGCATCAACTTGCGGATGCACTTATCATTGCTGCGAGCGAGTTGGTTAGGAGGAAACGCCCGCAGAGATGGCGCCTTCAGTCCGATGCCTAGTGTAACCGATTAAGCTGCCTGACGCTTCCCGGCCGAATGCAGTAGCGCTAAACGCGCACTTTCTGATTGCGAACGATCTCTTCGAGTAGCGCCAGAGCTGAAAGCGCAGCCAGGCGTGACGTACGCAGGTTCGATGGCGAGGGGACATTCTCTAAAACGATCCGGAAGCGGCCAAAATCGCCCACGGCCTGAATCTCGTGCACATTCTCGGTTCCGCCCGGCACCGCGACTATACGAACACGTATTTCGGCTGATTTGCCAGCCGCCAATCGCAGCGAGGCCGCTACGTTGGACGTCGCGGGAAACGCGCGGCAAGCCTCTTCCGGCGGGCCTTCAAACAGCACGGTTTCTTCTTTCAGCCGGTCAACATCCATTCCTCGGTCTGTGACGTATTTGGCCCCGCGCAACGCCGCTACGGGTTTGCGGCTTGTCAGAATTACCATATTGAGCCGACCCATGGCTGCGGCTCTGATGCCATCGAGACCCGCGATAGCTCCCGACGGAACGTGGATCCGGCAGCCTTGCCGTTGCGCCTCATCGAACCACTCCTCATGCTCCAGCAGGCCGCCCACGCTCATGACCATCAGATCTTTCTGCGCGCGGAGCGCTGGGGGCACAAGCTCCGGCAGCGCGGCTTGGCTCGCCGCCTCAATGATCAAATCCGAACGGCGCACCAATTCATCGATTTCGACCACGGCCGGGTGCGACTTGAGTTGTGCCGCAAGCCTCTCGGCTCGCAGCCGGTCCTGATCCGCGACCGCGACTAGTTCCGCGCGGGTTTGTTCCGCATCCAACGCCGCCGCAAGCACTTGCCCGATTGCACCGGCGCCCAGAAGTCCGACCTTTACGGCAGTTGACATTAAGCTAATTCCAACATCCTATCGATCGCCCGCCGCGCCTTTCGCGCCGTTTCTGTCGGAACCGTCACTTGGGGTGAAAGTGTTTCAAGCGAACTAATGACGTTATTGAGTGTAATAGTCTTCATGAACGCGCACACGGCGTTCGGATTTACCGGATAAAACGAGCGGTCCGCAAACTCCTTGTTCAGGCGGTGCAGGATGCCCATCTCCGTTCCCACCGCGAACTCTTTCGCCGGCGACGCGCTGATGTGCCGCAGCATTCCTTCGGTAGAGAGGAAAAACGTGCGATTGAATGGCAGGCTGCCGTCCAATGCCTTAGCCATGCAGGAACTCACGCAGCCGCACTCCGGGTGTAGCAAAAGCTCCACCTCAGGATGCCTTTCGAGCACCTCTTCGACGTCTTCCGGTCGAATCGTCCGGTGCACGTGGCAATAGCCCGGGTAAGGAATGATGTTGCTGCGCTGCGCCTGCCGGGCCACCACTTGCGCTAGAAATTTGTCAGGGATAAAGAGAATGGGTTTCGATGCCGGGATTGCCCGTACGACTTTCGCCGCGTTCGCCGACGTGCAGCAGTAATCGCTTTCCGCCTTCACTTCGGCAGAAGTATTGATGTAAGCGACCACCACTGCCTCCGGAAATCGCGCTTTCCACGCGCGCAACTCTTCGGCGGTAACCGCCGCCGCGAGCGAGCATCCCGCACGCAAGTCTGGAAGCAACACGGTTTTCTGTGGGCACAGAATGGCAGCGGTTTCTGCCATGAAATGCACCCCGCAAAAGACGATTACCTCGGCATCGGTGGCCGCTGCGCTTTGGGAGAGCCGCAGCGAATCAGCCACGTAATCCGCCACTTCCTGCACCTCCGATCGCTGGTAATGATGCGCGAGAATGATGGCTTTCCGCTCTTCGCAAAGTTTCCGCACGCGCTCCTGCTTTGCCAGAATTTCGGCCGCCGTGTCGTTGACATCTTCGACCGGCGGGAGCGTGTAGCGGTTTTCGTATGTTTCACTTATTACGGCTGGAGGAGTCATCGTTTTTCCTTTGGTCCTAAAGTCTTTCACAGAGATCGAGCGCGCGCACCGAATGCGTCAGCGCGCCCATGGAAATCGCATCTACGCCACAGGCGGCGTATTCTTCGATCTTGTTTTCGGAAATATTTCCACTCGCTTCGGTGAGCACGCAGTCAAACAGGCCTTCGGCGCGCAGCCGTTCGATAACGGCGAAGATTCTTGCAGGCACCATGTTGTCGAGAAGCAGCAAGCACGCGCAATCCCCACTCTCTTCCCCCGAAGAGTCCTGCATGCGCCGGAACGCTTGCGCCGCGGCGAGCGCCGACACATCGGTTCGCACTTCTATTTCTATGAAGGCGGCAGACCTGCGCGCCCGCCAGGCGCGCTCCACCGCGATCCGCGCCGCCTCTTGCTCCCGATCGGCCAGCAACGCAAGATGATTGTTCTTCACCAGAATTGCATCCCACAGCCCCAGCCGGTGCGTTCCGCCGCCGCCCAGATGCAGAGCACGTTTGTCCAGCAAACCCCACGGTGTCTTTCTGGTGCCGATCACCTGTGCATCAGGATTGTGCCGGTGCAGCAGTTCCTGAAAATCGCGCGTTGCTGTGGCGATTCCACTCAAGCGTTGTAGAAGATTCAGCCCGACGCGCTCGCAGCCCAGCAGATCGTTCCGCCGGCCTTCAAGTTCGATAACGACATCACCGCTTTCGATCCGCTCCCCATCCCGCTTGTGAATTTTCAATTCGAGATCGTTGCGCGCCAGCAACCACTCGAATTCCGCGAGCCCCGCAATCACGCCCGGCTCTTTGGCCAGTATTTTTGCGCTTGCATGTTCATCCACAATTTCCAGCGCAGAAACGGTCAGGTCGCCGGAGCCGATATCCGAGTTCAGGAGTTCTTCCAGTAAAGTTCGGACGGAGTTCGCGTATGCCGGATTTTCGAGGCGCAAGGCGTCACCGCGAAAAAAAGCGCGCTTCACTCGCTCCTGCCGCACCGATGATTGCCCGGCCTGCGTGGCTTGCCTCGTTTTAGTGCCTGGCGTCATTTCAATAAGATGCCGCGCGAATGCAGCTCTGCCTTGGCCCGAGCAATCATCTCCGGCTTGCTGGCTTCGACGGTATGCAGGTGCACACCGCGCGTGAGTGATGAAAGCAGGCTGGCCTTGGTGCCACGCCATCGGCGGAGAAAATCCTGCACATCGGCCCGCGACTCGATCGTCAGAGCACCGCGCATCTCGCCATAGAGGGCGTGCTCGACGATTACGTCCAGGACTCGGACTCCGTTGTCCACGAAGGTGTTCAACTCTTCTTCCGTGCGTTCCGGCCCGTGCTGGCAGGCGATCACGGCGCGGTGCGCGTCGCGCGTTTGCCTGGGCGGCAACCGATAGCCTTGCGGCGTTGAAATGATGTCGTTGCGCTCGGCTCGCAAAATTGCGATGTCCTGCACCACGCATTGGCGGCTTACTCGGAAATGGCGCGCCAATTCCGTTCCGGGCACAGGGCCGTTTCGTGCGCTCATCCACTCAAGCATTCGTGTGCGGCGCATGCCAGCGGAATCGACCCGACCATGAGGACCCTTCGTCGTCCATCTCTTTCGGTGTCTTGTCATCTGTCTAGTACATCATCTAGTCACGACGATTATAGCATGCACGGCACGGGTTACGGATTCGATGCATAGCGGCGGTTTCGCGGCAAAAAGACTCGAGAAGACGCGATAATTGAGCTGCTATGCGCATGATCGGATTGCTTTTCGCCGCTTTGATTGCCGTGGGTGCGTACTACTATTTCGCGAAGCAGGCCGCGCCCGCGCCGGGCATGGTCGCCACTCAAGCTATAACCACTACGGGCGTGGAAATGGATCTAAACGCGATCGCACAAGCTGAGCGAAGCTACTACGCTCAAAATGGCTCTTATGCCGATCTCGATCAGCTCAGTTCCAGCGGCGCGCTCACGATGAGCCGCAGCGGCCGTGATGGATACACATATTCCATTGAAACTTCAGGAGCGGGCTTTACCGTCAGCGCCCGCCACGCCGATGCACCGCCGGTGACCGGCGTTCCCCCCGTGCACTATCCAGCGCTCTCCATCGATCAAACCATGCAAATGCGCCGGGAGTAAGCGGCTTCCAGCCGGCATACGCGTTCCCAAACAGTCGATTTGCATGTGTTAGAATCGATGTTTCATGGATCCGCAGATTCGGCAGCTCGTGCATTTGCAGGCGCTCGACATGCGTTTGGCTGAATTGCGCAACCGGTTGAACGCTATTCCCGCGCAACTCGGCGCTATCGATGCGCGCATCAACGAAGCTCGCCAGCAAATTACCGCAGCCAAGGAAGCCCTGACCACCAGCCTGAAAGATCGCAAAAGATTTGAAATGGATGTGGACTCCTGGAAGGAAAAAGCGCGCAAGTACCGTGACCAGAGCTTTGAAGTAAAAACGAATGAAGCTTATAAAGCGCTCCAGCATGAAATCCAGCACGCCGAAACCCAGGTGGCACAGGCCGAAGACCGGCTGCTCGAGCGCATGGTCGCCGGCGAAGAATACGAGCGCCAGGTAAAGGCGGCCGAGCGCTCCGTTGCTCTCGTCGAGAGCGAGGCGCAGACCGAACGCCAAAAGATTCAAGCAGAACAGGCTAACCTGCAGCAGGAGTTGCAAGTCAAAGAGGCCGAGCGCCGCGGGATCCTACCCCAAATTTCCGAAGAACTCCGCGACACCTACGAGCGAGTCGCCGGCCGCCGCCACGGAATCGGTCTCGCGGAAGTGCGTGACGAAGCGTGCTCGCTCTGCGGCGTTCGCATCCGGCCTCACGTTTTTCAGGAGCTCCGCCGCAACGATTTGCAGGAAATCTTTCAGTGCGAATCCTGCACGCGCATTCTTTATTACATCGAGCCGCCGGTCGCCGCTTCGCCCGATGGCGAATCCAAGGCCAGTGCGGCGGGAATCCCCACGCATGATGCCTGATCCCCTGTCGGTTTCACTTGCATGAGAGGTTCGCCTGCGAAGCCGGCGCCGGGAAAGCTTTTGTTCGACACGCCCGAAAAGCCGGCCAACATCTTTGTCGCCAACGTCGATGGCGCCTCGCGAGGAAACCCCGGACCGGCCTCTTATGCGGTTATTCTCCGCGGGCCTGACGGTGCCGTTCGTTTTGAAGCCGGCAAATACATCGGCCGCACGACAAACAATGTGGCTGAATACTATGCGCTCATCACCGCTCTTGACTATGCCGCCTCGCAGGGCATTGATCGCCTGCTGGTGCGCAGCGATTCCGAGTTGCTAGTTCGCCAGATGCAAGGCCGCTACAAGGTAAAGAGCGCGGACCTGCGCCCCCTATACGAACGCGCGCGAAAGCTGGCGGATCAGCTGGCGTATTTCACCATCGAGCACGTGCCCCGCGAGCGGAACTCGGAAGCTGATGAACTCGCCAATATCGCGCTCGATCGCACCGAATCGCGCGGCAACGAGGTAACACGAGGGCCAAGCCCGGATGCAAACGCCGGCTCGGATGCAGACGCGCGAGCGAATGTGGCGCGCCGCACCCGGTCGATTCCTCGCAACGCTTCCGCGCAAACGGCGAGCGGGGAGCATCCCATTCGCGCGCGGTATTCGGCTGGCGCGCTGCATCCGCTCGAAGGGCTCGACCTCAATGAAGGGGATATCGTCGAGATTTCGATCCGGCACGCGCGAAGACCTTCCTGATCGAATCTTTCCGTGAACAGCACGCAAACGTGGGACCCCGGACGCTACGCGCGCAACGCGCGATTCGTATCCGATTTGGGCATGCCCGTTGTGCACCTGTTGGCGCCGCGTCCCGGTGAGCGCATTCTCGATTTGGGCTGCGGCGATGGCGTGCTCGCAGCGAAGCTGGCCGAGATGGGATGCGAAGTCGTCGGCATCGATGCCAGCGAAATGCAAGTGGCCGCGGCACGAAAGCTTGGCGTGGATGCTCGCGTGATCTCCGGCGAAGCATTGCCGTTCCGGGATGAGTTCGACGCCGTCTTTAGCAATGCGGCCCTACATTGGATGCTGCGCCCTGACGATGTAATTGCGGGCGTCTGGCGCGCATTGCGGCGCGGCGGGCGCTTTGTCGCCGAAATGGGCGGAAAAGGCTGCGTGGAGACGATCAAGCTTGCACTCCTCGCGGCACTTGCGCGGCGCGGAATTAGGGGCGAATCGCTTGTCCCCTGGTATTTCCCTACGATCGAAGATTACTCCGCGCGCTTGCGGAAAGCGGGATTCGTGATTTCCTACATCGCGCTTTTTCCGCGGCTTACTCCGCTGCCGGGAGACGTCACGGCTTGGCTCGAAACTTTTGCCGAGAACTTTCTGCGCGCCCTGCCACCGTCGCAGTGGCCTCTTTTCCTGCAAGAGGTCGGTGAGGAGTTGCGGCCAAAGTTATGCGACGGAAACGGGTGCTGGACCGCTGATTACGTAAGGTTGCGGTTTGCAGCACAAAAACCCGAGTGAGCTGCAAAAACTAACTACTGAGGATAGCTCGGCACCACCCGCCGATTTTGAGTCCGCATCCCGCAGGCTATGCGGAGGTTACAGCCACAGAAGTGGCTCCAGCGCCATTTTCGTTGTTGAGGTAATAGCAGCGATATAGTGTATCGCGCTGCACGGGCGTATAGCCCGCGTCGGAAATAACGCGACGCAACTCGGCTTCATTCGTGCGGTTGCGCACACCGGCCGCGTACACGACGTTTTCTTCTATAAGGATGCTGCCGACGTCGTCTGCACCAAATTGCAGACCAATTTGGCAAATCTTTATTCCGGGAGTCAGCCAGCTCGACTGAATGTGATCGATGTTGTCGAGATAGAGCCGGCTGATAGCGAGCGTTTTGAGGTAATCGGCGGCGGTCGCTTCCGGAACCCGTTTGCCGAGAGAAGTATGTTCGGGCGCAAAAATCCAGGGAATAAAGGCGGTGAATCCGCCGGTGTCTTCCTGAATGCGGCGGACGCGCTCGAAGTGGTTCACACGATGGCGATACTCTTCGCCGCAACCGAACATCATCGTGGCCGTGGTGCGCATGCCGAGCGCGTGTGCGGTGCGATGCATCTGCTCCCATTCGGCCGCGGTACATTTCAGGCGCGAGATGCGCTGGCGGATTTCGTCATCGAGGATTTCCGCGCCTCCTCCAGGGATCGAATCGAGCCCGGCATCCCGCAGGCGCGCGATCGTATCGCGCACGGTGAGATTGGAAACCTCGGCGATGCAAAGGACTTCCGGTGCCGAGAAACAGTGCAGATGAATTTGCGGGAAGCTGCGCTTGATTGAGCGCAAGAGATTTTCGTAATAGTCGATGCGCAGATCGGGATGAAGTCCGCCCTGCATGAGAATGCCGGTGCCGCCGAGCGCGATGGTCTCTTCAATTTTCTGCAGAATCGTGTCGAGCGAAAGGACGTAGCCTTCCTTTGATCCCATCGGGCGATAGAACGCGCAGAAAGAACAATATTCGGTGCAGAAGTTGGTGTAATTGATGTTGCGGTCGATCTGATAGGTGGCGATGCGCGGATCGTTCTTCTTCTTGCGCAATTGATTCGCTGCCATGCCGATGGCGATCAGGTCATCAGAACGGAAAAGTTCGAGAGCTTGCTGCGGCGAAAGGGCCATTACACGCTTCCTCGGGCGCGATTTGCACGCTCGGACAAGAGTGCTTCGGGCATCGGTGCGAATTCAATGGACTTTGCGCTCTGAATCAGCCCGGCCGCCGCGGCTTCGGCAAAGTAAAGTTCCAGGCCTTCGAGATTTGCAGGATCGAGCGAAAAATCAATGTTGTCCCGAAGATACGCCTCAAGTTTGCGTGGTGGCAGGTCAAGTTTGAGCGCGGCGGATTCCGCGATTTCGCCGATGTGCGCGAGGCCGTACTCCTTGGATGCGAGAAAATCCGCGACAACCGCCGGCGTGATCGCTTCACGGCGGCCCACCCAAACCGCCAGAACACACGGCTTCCCGGTCATCTGGCGCCATTCGTCGGCCACGTCATAAACGAAAAGCGTCTCGGCTCCAGGAACGATCTGGTTTTGATTTACGGTACTAATTTCATCGCCGCAACCGCCTTTGGGGCCAGGAACTCTGGCTGCGAGTTCATCTAGTTCGATCCGAACGCGGAGTGCGGGGTCGCCAATCACGAGCGCGGCGTCGGCATCCGCGAGCATGGCGGCAGGATCGGGCGCGGCGTCTACAAATTCCGGAGTGGTGTGCCAAAATCTCTTACACAGGATTCGCGTAAGGGCGACCGAACTCCGGGAATTCGTGTCAAGCGCGATCCTGCGCGCCTGCTCGATCGGCTTTTTGGCTAAAACCAGGATGCTGCGGACTTCACTTTGGGCGGCGACCGCCATCTCCGGCAGCACGACCATGGCTTCCATGCGCTGGTATTCGATCGCCGGGATGATCGCCACATCAACCTGGCCTGAACGCAGCGCTTCCGCGCAACGCGACGGGACAGTGAACGAAAGGTCATAGCGGCCCTTCAATGGACCGTTGGTGAAGCCCCAGACCAGCGGTGCGGTGTTAAGGAATTCAACGACCGAGACGCGAAGTTTAGCCATGAGAACCAAGCAATATACCACGCACCTATTACCGGACGCACACGAGCGCGTTCCATGGAGCGCGTTCCACGGTAGTGTCTCAGTTTGCCTCAAACTGAGACACCACCCGTTCCGCAGATATTGCTTCGAAGCTGGTTTCGTCAAAGCCGTTTTTTTGTCACGTTACCTCCGGCGGGTTGATGTGAAAAGTTTTATCCCATCTGGGGTGTTGGTTTCCACTCTTACCCCGGGAGCAATCTCATAGTTCGGCTGAACAAAGCTATATCGCTTATTATCAACTACAAGCGGCGACAGCCTTGCTTGGATCTGTGGACATTTGGCTGCGCAATTGCTCTGATCAGTAGGGGATTGTCTATGACGGCTGCACTGAAGGCTACGAAGATACCTTACGTGCTTGAGGCATCCGGCAAAGCCGCGCGTGCCGATGCGGCCTATCACTCTGGCCTGGTAAACCCCCCGCCGCAGTTGTGTGGCGGGGATCTCGGAAGACATCTCTTCTGAATGAGCTTGGGGATCGCATGTATCACAAATTTTTCGGTCTAAGAGAAAACCCCTTTAATATCAATCCGGACCCGCGCTATCTCTTCATGACCAGGCACACCCAGGAGGCACTCGCTTGCCTGATCTATGGAATTCAAACGCGCAAAGGCTTCATATTGCTCACCGGTGAAGTAGGGACCGGTAAGACGACCGTTATCAACAAGACGCTGGAATGGGCACGGCAGGAGAAGATTGCGACTGCCTTTATTTTCAATCCTCGTCTTAACGAAACCGAGTTTTTCGATTTCATGATGGCCGATTTCGGCATCTCGTGCGAATCTCAACTGAAGAGTCGTGTTTTACTCAAACTCAACGAGTGGTTGCTGGAACGTTATCAGCAAGGCCAGAGGGCCGTTTTGGTGGTCGATGAAGCCCAGAACCTTTCTGTCGACATGCTGGAAGAGATTCGGTTGCTGACGAATCTGGAAACTTCAAAAGAGAAACTTTTGCAGATCGTGTTGGCAGGCCAACCCGAACTGGAACAGCGTCTGAACCTGCCTGATTTGCGCCAGCTTCGGCAAAGAATCATTCTGCGCGCTAGGACGCGACCGCTCACACTCATCGAGACCCATGGCTATGTGACTGAGAGGCTTCGGATCGCGGGCAATTCAGCCGGCGAAATCTTCACCGCGGACGCGATTGAAGCGATAAATCGTTATTCGGCTGGGATTCCACGTGTCATTAATCTCATTTGCGAACACGCCCTGATCAACGCTTTCGTCGAGCAGAACAGGTCAATTCAGGAGAAGATTATCTTGGAAGTCGCCCGCGATTTCGATCTCAACGATGCTTCGGCTCCGCCTCTGCTTGCTAAGGCAACCAGCCCCGGTCATCCCGTGCTGGTCGATGCGCCATCTGCGCAGAGGCCGTTGCAGAAGCTTTCAGGCGAAAAGAAGATCTAATCGCGAGTATATCGGAGCCACTGGCACCGCTGAAGTCCTGCTCTTCCGGCCGCTGGCGTGCTCCACTTTCACCTCTCCTCGTTTCTTGGTTTTACTTAAGCCTTCCCATCGACGTTCGCCGCTCACGCCATCACACAAGGCGTTCAAGAAATAATTCCGTTCCCGGATGAACTCGGCTCGCCTGAGCGGCGTGCTCCTCCTGCGCGATATCGAAAAACTTGTGAATATTGAAACTGGGGTAGTAACATCCGCGTCCAATCAGCCAAGAAACGGACCTCTGATCGGCATTGACTCTCGTCAGGTTCACAAGAATCGACCACGATGTCGGAGGCGAGTTCAGCGAGCAAAGAAGTGCGCAAAACACCGATTGTCGCCGCCGGGGAGAATCACATGAAAGTACGTTTCTGTGTTTGCTTAGCTGTTGCCCTTATGATGGTTGGCATTTTTGCCATAGTTCCCGGCGTTTTCGCTCAGGAAGAAAACAGTGCCCAGCAGGCGAAATCCAAAATGCAGCCCGTTCCCGAGGGAGGTCCGGCGCCCCGCACCGCTGACGGGCATGTAGATCTCTCAGGTGTTTGGTTTCCCGGGAAAGCCGGAGGCCACACGTTCAGTGCCGCTCTGCGCCGGCAGTTTGACCCCAAAGTGACGCCGGAAGAGCCGCCGCCTTTCCAGCCCTGGGCTATGGCCAAAGTGAAGTCCATGACCCAAACCGACTATGAACTCGGTCGCGCCTCGGTCAACTGCCTGCCGCGCGGGGTTCCCGGGATGTTTCTGATCAATCCCTATCCCTTCCAGATCGTGCAGACTCCGGGTCTTTTCGTGCAGCTTGATGAACTGAACAACAACTTCCGCGTG
>DASRHB010000025.1:0-41284 GCA_035650755.1 Candidatus Acidiferrales bacterium | reverse complement strand
GGGCTACGATTGCGTGGTCATCGCCACCGATCATTCGTCTTACGATTATCAGGCGATTGTCGAAGCTTCGCAGCTGGTCATCGATACGCGCAACGCCACCCGCCGCATCACACGCAACCGAAACAAAGTGGTCCTCTGTTAATAATCGGCTGAAGCCCTAAACCGGGCCCTGCGCCCGCGCGTCACCATTGCCGTGCACCCGCGGGCACACATAGCGCAGCAAGCAGTCCCGTTAGTCATAGGACATTGCGGTGCTGCCCGCTATTGCGCCAATCCCGCCGCTCGCCTAGGTTGGAATGAGTGGGTACCTGGTCTACTTCCGGCCCTGACGCCAACCGGCGGCGCAGCCAACGTGTAATCCTCAGCGTACCGGTGACGGTGACTGGACAGGGAGCGAAGGGGCAATTCACAGAGGAAACTAAGACACTGGTTGTAAACGCGCATGGAGCGCTGATCACACTCGCGGCTAAGGTCACCCAAGCACAGCAATTGCAGTTGAAGAGCGTCTCCAATCCCGAAATCCAGGATTGCAAGGTTGTGTTCATCGGGCCTACGGTGCAGGGTCAGACCCAGATCGGGGTGGAATTTCTGAAACCCGCTCCACACTTCTGGCATGTCGCCTTTCCGCCCGAAAACTGGACGCCGGTAAGCGATGACGGTGAGCGTTCGATCAAAGCTCCGGCGGCGGGCAAGTCCGGAGCCGCCGCCCCTGTAAGAGCTCCTGCCTCTGCGCCTGTTAAAACCTCCAAAGCCTGATCAGTTTTTCGCGGTCATTTCCAAGCGCGCCGTGCCGATGGGCAGCTCGCTTTCAATCAACACCGGCGTGCGCGTGGCGTCCTGTGCCAGCCATACGTTGAACCGCGTCGTGCTGAGCTCGTGGCCGTGATCGTAAACTCGCACGCTGATCTTCGAGGAGGGAAATTGCCCGGCGGGCACAACCGCCTGATCGGAAGAGGATTCCAGGTGCGCGACAACTTCATAAAGATTTTTTCCATCAAAAACGGGCGCTCGCAATTCTGGCGTCCCTTTCCAATCGGCGGCCCTCAGCATGTAAAGCAAACTTATGGGATCGCGTGTCCCAGGCAAAACGCGGGCCGCCGCGACATGCGGCGGGCTCGGCGACCCGTCGCTGATCAATCTCCACGAATTCGTCTGAGTTTTCCCCTGTTCATGCAGGTACATTTCGTACTGAATGGAGTCGAGCTGCGCGGCATCCGTGTAGGAATCGATCTGATCGTCCAGCGGGTATACGATGTGCATCGTGTCGATCGTTTGGGCCAGCGCACGAAAATGCCATGCTATGCGGCCAAAGAAATCGCGTCGCTCGACGACCGCAAGCTGAATCGTCGCTGCATTCACCGAAAACTTTGACCAGATCACGCGAAACGAAAGGTGTTCGCCCGGATTGAACGGAACGGCGGCTTCGTGCGTCACTGCCTTCGTGACGCTTTTCGGCGCCGTTTTCGCCGGACGCGAAGATTGGGCAATGCCGGCTAACCCGGCGGCGAGTATTAAAAATCCGGCAAGCGCCAAAACGGGCGGCCTTCTGCGGGAGCGCCGATCTGTGGGAGGCATATTCCGCCGAACTCCAGGATGGTTCAAACTGCTGCCGCGATTTCTCTGGCGGCCGATCGTTGGCCAACTAAAAAAGACTACCGAAAAAAACGCGCCGCCGCCAGAAAATCCCAGACTCAAACATGGAATCTCCCAAGAGACCGTCTGTTACTCCTGCCTCGGTGTACAGCACTTATTCGAACGAGAGCTTATTAGAGAACGAAATTGCTGCGGCCGTCCCACGAGTCCTAGCGGCGGCGCGGCACGGCGGCTTGCCGGTCCAGGGACGAGGCAAGTTCCGTGAGGCTACCCACGAGCAGGTCAGGGGGATTATTCGCCAGCTTGCCGCGGCCAAGCCCATACGTCACGCAACAACACCACGTGCCGGCGTTGCGCGCCGTCTGCACGTCCACTTCGGAATCGCCCACCAGCATCGCTTGCCGGGGAGCGGCGCCGAAATCCCGCAGCAAGACGCCCATTCCCGCCGGATTCGGTTTTTTGCTTTCAAAACTATTGCCGCCATAAACATAGCGGAAATACGGCGCTAATCCCAGGCCCTCGAGTATCTGGCGGCTGAACCGCACAGGCTTATTCGTGAGCACAGCCATGGGCATGCCCTCCAGCGCAGCCAATCCTTCGCGCACGCCGGGATAGGTAACCGTGTTGTCGAGCATGTGTTCGCGATAGAACGAGAGAAAAAACGCCACGCCCTGCTCGCATTCCTCCCGCGTGGCGCCCGGCCCCAGCGCCTGCTCGATCAAGCGCGCCGCGCCCTGTCCCACGTAGCTGAAAATCTGCTCGTGCGTTAAGGGTTCGCGTCCGGTCTGTTTAAGCGTAGCGTTCACTGACAGGGCAAGATCAACTCCCGAGTCGATGAGCGTGCCATCAAGGTCAAAGATCAAAGCGCGGACGTCCGCAAAAGGCGCCGCATCTGTATTCTTGGAGTTCATAAGTAAAGAATTATTTTAGTCGAAAAGCCGGCGCCGGCTGCGGCGGAAAAATTCCTCAGGTTTCCTTCAAATGATACAGACGGGCTGTTAATATGGCTGCTTTTTGCAACATCGGAGGCACTCATAGTTCATGGCTGAAATTTTCCCGTTTCATGCGTACCGCTACAATCTCGGCCGAGTCAA
Organism: Candidatus Acidiferrales bacterium; assembly: GCA_035650755.1. Lineage (GTDB taxonomy): Bacteria > Acidobacteriota > Terriglobia > Acidiferrales > UBA7541 > Palsa-189. The sequence goes on along the minus strand of DASRHB010000025.1, from coordinate 38,597 downwards.
CCTCGCCGACGTGGTTACCCAACCTTATGACAAGATCACGCCTTCCATGCAGGAACGCTACGCGACTTTAAGCCCCTCTAACTTGATTGCCGTCGAAAAAGGCAAACCTTCCGCAAAGGATTCCTCAGCGGATAATGTCTACACACGCGCGGAACAAGCGCTCCAGCGATGGATACGCGAGGGCGTGATGACGCGCGATCCGCATCCCGGAATTTATGTCTATTTCCAGGAATACACCATCCCCGGAACCCTCGAACGCCGCACGCGCAAAGGGTTCATCGCTCTCGGACGATTGGAAGATTATTCGTCCCGCGTCGTGTTTCGCCACGAACTCACGCATACCGGACCGAAGCTCGACCGGTTGGAATTGCTGCGCCATACTCGCACGCACACCGGGCAGCTTTTTATGCTTTATTCCGACCCGCAGCGCCAGATCGATGCCCTGCTCGATAAAGTCGCCGCAAATTCCCCTGCCGGTGAAGCCATTGATGAATACAACGTGGCACACCGCGTCTGGCCCGTTTTCGACGCCTCCGTAATCGCGCAAATGGCGCATGCGATGGCGCCGCAGAAACTCGTGATCGCGGATGGCCATCATCGCTACGAGACCGCGCTTGCCTACCGCGATGAATGCCGCACGAAATGCGGCCGCGGCGATCTTAACGCCGCGCACGAAAAAGCGATGATGACGTTTTTTAATACACGCAGCGAAGGGCTGGTGATCTTGCCCACGCACCGGTTGGTGAGCCACTTGCCGTCGTTCGATCTCGAGGCATTTCGCAAAAAAATCGCGCCGGTATTCGAACAGGAAGATTATGCCTTCGGCAGCGATGCCGCCCGCACCGCTGCCTTCGAACGATTTCAGCAGGACTTTGCCGCCAGCGCGCAAACGGGGCGGACGTTCGGCATGTACGCCGCGAGCGGCAGCTTCAGTTTGCTGCGCTTGCGCCGCGACGCCAATTTGCCACAGCTCATGCCAGACGTTTCGCCGGCCCAGCGCACACTAGACGTAGTGTTGTTGCATCGCGTGCTGCTCCACGATGGACTCGGCATAACGCCTGCGGCAGTCACAGCCGAGCAGAACATCAGTTACGAGCGCGAGTTGGGCGCAGCCGTAAACGCCGTCGATCGCAAACGGGCGCAGCTATGTTTTTTGCTGAATCCCGTCGGCGTGGACCAGGTCATGCAGATCGCCCTGGCGGGCGAGGTCATGCCCCAGAAATCGACCGACTTCTATCCCAAGTTGCTCAGCGGCCTCACGCTATACAGGCTGGAGTAACTTCGATCAGCGGCTGAAGCTGCTGATGGCGGCCGACTCCGAAGGATAAACATCAAAGACGGTCAGCAGCTTGGTGACTTGCAAAATCTCCTGGAACTTTTTCCCGAGGTTTGACAGCTTCAGCGAGGCGCCTTGTTTGCGTGCGCTCTCGTGTGCTGCCACCAACGTCCCGAGGCCAGCGCTGTCAATGTAGCTGACGTTGCTCATGTCCAGCACGATCTTTTTCTTGCCCGCGCCCAGCATTTTCTTTACTTCTTCGCGCAAGGCGTTGCTCTCGTCGCCGAGAACAACACGCCCGTCAAGCCCCATCACAGCGATGCCATCCACTTCCCGCGTGTTCATTTTCAGTGCCACGGCTCTCTCTCCTTTGGGTTGGGTTGCCGGCGCTCGCGCCGATACTCTGGTGCGCGCCTTAGCGCGATCAGCAAAATCGCAACGTCAGTAATAATCCGAGCACGACATATAGTACCCGCATGTCGGGCAACGTAACTTGCACTTGTGAGCTTGCAGTCGCGCTGAGCACAATGGACAGAAACTCGACGCATGCTCTTCCGCCGAGCTTTCCGTCGATGCGGCCCGCGCCAAGCTGCTTGCGCAGGCGTCAGATTTCTGCTCACCGCGGCTTTCAAGCGATTTCACGAGGGATACGTATAGCACAGATGCATAAAAATGGGGGAGTTCTGGTGATTTTGATAAGCGGTTGCCCGAAAATCTGCAACCGGCCGCCCCCCGTGGGCATCTTTATCTATTGGGGAGTATCAGCGGTAGACGAATGCTCAGGTCAACCCACAAGTTCGGATTTGTACTTGCACTGGCTTTGGGGTTCACGCTCTCAGCCGCCGGACAGAGCCGTGGGTTCCCGGCGTCGGCGCGAGGATTTTCCGCGCCAGCCCGTCCCACTTCGCCGATGCGTAGCACGGCGGGGCGCAGGCCTGGATTCTCCAGAGGCCGTGTTTCCCGCCAAACGTTTGGAAACGGAACACTTGGAAACTGTACTTTCGGAAGCTTCGGGAATGGATGCCTGATAAATCCGATTGTTCCGCCGTTGATGCCCGTCACCGCCAGTCCGCAGGTACCCAATTTTGGCATTATCAACGGCGTTCCCGGCTTGGGCTTCGATTTCCCGCATTTAGCCGCGATCAACCGAGGCTTCAACGACCAATTCGGATTTTCGAACGCATTTAACAGCGCCTTCGTCAATAACAGCAACAGTTTCGGCTTCATTCCGTTTTTCGGCACGGGGCCTTTGCACTATCCCCCGTATGAGGAAGAGCCCCCGAGCGACAACGTGCAACGGGCCCAGCAGCCGATATATGTCCTTCCCTTGCCGCAGCAAACCCTGGCGGGAGCCTCCGCTGGCAGCGCTCCCAGCGCTCCGGCCGCGACGCAAGCACCGCCCCCCGAACTCGGCCAGCTGATTCTGGTGCGGCGCGATGGCCAAATCGTAATGGCTGTCGCCTTCACCGTCAGAAATGGGCAGCTCACCTATGTTACGAACGAGGGTACAAGACGATCATTCCCCGTCAGTGAGTTGGATAAAGATACGACCCGCCAGATGAATGAAGCCAACGGCACGTTCGTTTCAATTCCGAACTGACGCCTCACAGTTTGTTTTGGATAGGACCGCTGTGATGGGGCGGAGTGTCAACCTTTGCGCGAACGATACGGTTCCGGCATGTAATAACCTGCCTCAGGCAAGCCAGCTCTCTCAAACTGTACGGTCACGTGATGGATGCCAAAGGAACTCGCCAATCGCGCGCGCACCTCTTCCAGAATTTTCTCGCTTTCTTCCATGTGCATATCCGGAATACGTACGTGGCACGAGAGCGCGTGATGATCGCCACCGAGAGTCCAGATGTGCACATCATGCACCTCTTGCACACGGGGAATTTGCAGAATGCAATGAGCGACATCGGGCAACCGCATCTGCCGCGGCAGACCTTCGAGCAAAATGTGCGTGGAGTCGCGCAACGTGCCGAGGCTTGACCATAAAACGAAGCCCGCAATCATCAGTCCTAGTGCCGGGTCGAGCCACAAAACGCCGCGCCATCGAATGATTAGTGCGCCCGCGATAATGCCGATGTTCGAAAGCGCATCGCCAAAGTTGTGTATGAGCAGTACGCGCAGATTCAAATCCTTGCGGCTCCGCGCCAAACCCAAGGTAATCCCGCCGTTGACGACCAGCGCGACAGCCGCCAGCGCCATCATCCATTCTTCATGAACCGCGACCGGATGCCGGAACCGTTCAAAAGCCTCCCAGAAGAGTGCCAGCGCCACCAGCACCAGCAGAATCGAATTCGTAAACGCGGCGAGAATGCCCGCCCGGCGGTAACCAAAGGTCCTCTCGGCATCCGCTGGACGTTCCGCCCAATGCACCGCGATCCACGAGATTACGATCGTCGGTATGTCCGAAAGATTGTGGACGGCATCGCTCAGCAGTGCGACCGAATGGGCAAAATAGCCGCCCAGAAATTCGGCCACGACCAGCCCCAGGGTCGCCAGCAGCGCTACTGTGAGGAATCCGCCGGCAAGATGAGCGTGCGTGTGAATACCGTGCGAATGATCCTGCCCGCCGTCATGCACGTGCATGGATCCATTCTACTTCACGTTCGAAAATGTGTGTTTTGAGCTGCGTGACCCGGTTAAAAACCGTTCTTGCCGCTTTTTTCCGCCTGTCACAATCTAAGCAACTGACCGCGGAAACTCCTTTGACTTCATCGTAATGCGGCGCCTAACATCAGTTTAAATCTGTATTTACAAAGGGTTTTCCGCCATAGAGCAGCCGTAACCAGATCGGCGGATCCCTAAGCTCCTCATGGCAAAAGACGTAGCCAAACTTAGCTTCTGGGGCGTGCGAGGTTCGACACCGACGGTGGATAGGGCCACCTGGCGCTATGGCGGTAATACGTCTTGCCTCGAATTGATTACGCCCGACGGGGGTCGCCTCATCCTCGATTGCGGCACCGGCCTGCGGATTCTTGGCAATCGCCTGGCGGCCTCCCCCGAAAAAACCGTTCAAGCCGACATCCTCGTGACCCACTACCATTGGGACCACATTCAGGGCATCCCCTTTTTCGCGCCCTTGTATTCGCCTCACAACAAGTTTCATTTTTACAGTTTCAGATCGGAATTCATCGGGCAGGATAGCCTCAAGCGCGTTTTCGAAGCGCAGATGGCTCATCCCTACTTCCCTGTCGACCTCCATGCTATGTCCGCAAATCGCGAATTCACCGATGTTGCTGGGGGCGATTGTTTCTCGATCGGCAAAACGCGCGTGACCACTTGCTGGCTCAATCATCCCCAGGGCTGCCTCGGCTATCGCATCGAGACTGCTGTTGGGACAATCGTCTACGCCACCGATAACCAGCCTGGAAACCTCGAATACGACCGCAATTTGCGCCGCTTTGCCGAAGCAGCGGATATTTTCATCAATGACGCGCAGTACACCCCCCAGGAACTCGAGCGTCACCGCGGGTGGGGACATTCGAGCTGGCGCGAAGGCGTGCGCATCGCCGAAGCCGCCGGCGTCCGAAATCTCGTCCTCTTCCATCATGACCCGGATTCATCCGATAAGGCGATCGACGGCATTCTTCGCGATGCGCGCGAACAGTTTGAGAATACCTGGGCCGCTGCCGAAGGCATGGTGATGACGCTCGGCGAAGAGCAAACGGATGTCGTCATTCCGGCTGTGCGGGAAGGCATGCGGCGCGAGGCGCATTTCCGCGCACACGTAACCGGTCTCACGCAGGAGGGCAAAGCCTTCGAGGAAGAGACCGTGATTCGTGATCTCAGCCTGCACGGCGCCTTGATCTATCTCGATCACAGTCCCAAACTGCAATCCGAGCTTCAGGTCACCATCGAAAACCCCAGCAACGGAAATCACATCGACCGCGCTCTCCGCGGTTATGTGGTGCGCATCGAACCTGGTCCCGAGAAAGACCAGGTCGGAGTAGGGATTGTCTTTACCGAATAGATGACGCAAACTCGTTTGCGCCATCCCATGGATCCAAACCGCAGCATTCCGACCCGCAGGTTGATCGCCGGCCTCATTGCGCAGGCCCCGCTGGCGTTGAAGAATTTTCGCCTCTATTTCACTAATCTCTATCGGCGCAAGGTTCTGCGGACCAACATCATCGCGCCCTATGCGCTCATCTTTTACGCCACCCACAAGTGCAATCTGGCCTGCACATATTGCACGCAGAAAGAGCCTGACGTGTTCAGTAACGAGCTGCCCACGAGTGAAACGCTTCGGCTGCTGCGCCTGATTCGCCGCGAAACCGATTCCATCGTTTTCACCGGCGGCGAGCCCACCTTGCGCACTGATATCGAGGAACTGGTCGCTGCGGCGCGCCGCGATTTACGCTTTCGATCCGTCATGCTCATTACCAACGGAACTTTGCTCGACCGTCGCTTGAGCCTTTTCCAAAACCTCACCGGCCTCGTGATTAGCCTCGATGCGCTGACGATGGATCCTTCAAATCCCTTGTCCAAACCGGCGGCCCTGCCCAAAGTGGTGGAAAATATCGCGCTCGCGAAATCGCGGATGCCGCATCCGCGCACCATAACCATCAGCACCGTGATTGAGGAATGGAATATCGCCGAAATCGAGCGCATCCTCGATTGGGCCGGTGAGCAAGGTTTTGTCTTTGCCACTCAAACTGCCCTCAACGAAAAGATGCCCAATCTACGTTTGATCGAAAATCCGCGCTACCTCGAACTCGTTCGAAAGATCATCGAGCGGCGCAAACAAAATACGCAACCCATCAACGGCACGCCGCGAACCATCGACACCCTTCTGCGCTTCGGTGATTTTCAGTGCTTCCCCACCATGTTTCCGCGTGTCTATCCGAACGGCGATGTTTTCTATCCCTGCGAACCGCTTCGAAAAATCGGCGGCAATCTGTTGCGCGAAGGATCACTCGCCAAGGTCTTCGCGCGAGGGAAAAAGCTCTACGGCGAAATTCCTGAGTGCCACGGCATCTGCCATCTCTTCGGGAATGTCGTCTCGCATTACTACACAAACGATTTCTGGCGCCTCGCTGGCGACTTTATCCGGTAAAGCTTTTCCAATCTCAGATCTGAATCAGATTTTTAGATTCAGATTTTTGCCTTTTACGGCGCCTGCGATGTGGAATCGCCGAGAAAAATGATTCAACGCAAGACGGGAAGCTCGCGCTGCAATCGGCTCTGAATCGTCGCCCCAGCCACGCGTGCAAAGTGCTCCGCAAAAACGCCTTCGTAGGTGAATTCGGCCTGCTGATCATCGCATTCGATGCGCAGCCTCCAGCCGCTGCCGCTCGCCTCCGCCGATTGCGCCCGACACTTGTGATAGGGCAGTTCCAGCAGCACCCGTAAGTCCTCGTTAACTACGAGCAGGCGATCGCCTGCAACAAACAGCTTCGCGCGCCGCTGTTTTCCATCCGCGCCGGTAAATAGCCCGCCATCCACTACGACCAAAGCCCCTAGTTCGCGGCGGCGCGCATCAATGGAAATGCCTTGGCGTTCTGGAACGGCCAGCAGCGCAAACAACAGCATGACGACTGCCACGGCAACCGGACCCGATCGGATGCCGCGATGCAGGCCCATCGCCATCGCCGCTGCGCCTCCGAGCGCTATGACCGCGCGGCCGAAATTCCACAGCGCTCGCCGCCGGCGCAATCGGTTCAGCTTTGGTATAAGCAACACCAGCGCGAAGATCACCCACAGCGCACGCCGCCCTACCCATGCCGCGCCCGCCCGCCACCGCCAACTCCCGGAATCCCGCACAAAAGTTTCTGTCATTTATGAAGTATGGAACCTTGCAATTATTGTGACTGCACTACTGACCGGGGTCCCCGGCGCGCCTCTCGAGCGCGCACAAGCGCTTTACAAAGTCGCGGTTGGGACGGCAGCGGCGGTCACCCCGGTCCGCGTTCATCCTGTCCCGATCTTTGCAATCCTCACGAACCTGCGCCGTGCTGCGCCCCTACCACAGGCCATGCCGCGGCAGTGTGCTTTGTTTTCGACAATCACTGGCATTGCCGTGCGAAAAAGGCCGCTGCGGCTAAGCTACAATATCCGTGCATCAAAAAGAAAGTTATGGCGCAAACCGCAACTTCATCCCATCTCGGCGAAAAGCACAAACCACAAGACCAGAAACAGCGTATAGGACTACGCACCACGCTTCGCGCGCTGCGCCACCGCAATTTTCAGCTCTTTTTTGGCGGCCAGCTCATCTCCCTGATCGGCACCTGGATGCAAAACATCGCCCAGGACTGGCTGGTCTACCGGCTAACCGGCTCATCGGTTCTGCTGGGCACGGTCGCGTTTGTAAATCAGATTCCCATATTCCTGCTGGCGCCTGTTGCCGGTATCGTCGCCGATCGCTGGAATCGTCACCGCATCGTCATTGCCACGCAAACTAGTTCCATGGTGCTGGCGCTGATCTTGGCCGCGCTCACGCTCACCGGGCGAATTCGCATTTGGGAGATTATGGTCCTGGCTGGTTTGCTCGGCGTAGTGAACGCTTTCGATATTCCCGCCCGCCAGGCATTCCTCATCGAAATGGTCGGCCGCGATGATCTGCTCAATGCCATCGCGCTGAACTCTTCCATGTTCAATAGCGCCCGCATTATTGGTCCAGCCATAGCCGGAATCCTGGTAGCTTGGGTTGGAGAGGGCTGGTGCTTTTTCGGCAACGGCATTAGCTACATTGCCGTCATCGTGGGCCTGCTTCTGATGCGGCTTACCAATCGCCCGGAACTACAAAAGCACGGTTCACCGCTCGAAAATATGATCGAAGGCTTTCGTTTTGCCCGGCATACCGTACCCGTGCGTGCCCTGCTTCTCCTGATCGGCTTCGTCAGCTTCGCGGCGATGCCCTACACGGTGCTGATGCCCATTTTTGCCGGCCGCGTCCTCCACGGCGGAGCCGGAGAGTACAGTATGTTGATGGGCGCCACAGGCGTTGGCGCGCTGCTCGGCGCCTTGACCCTGGCCTCCAAAACGGGAGTCCGGGGTCTCGGTAAATGGGTTTGGATGGCGGCCACCGCATTCGGCGCCAGCTTGATTCTCTTTTCTTTCTCGCGGCGCTTGTGGCTCTCGCTGGCGCTCCTGGTGCCGACTGGGTTCGGAATGATGGTGCAGATGGGCGCAACCAATACACTTTTGCAGGTAATGGTTCCAGACCGGCTGCGCGGACGCGTGATGTCGCTCTATTCCATGATGTTCATTGGCATGGGTCCCATCGGCGCACTGGTGGGCGGCCTGGTTGCCGGCAAAATCGGCGCGCCGTGGACGGTGGCCGTCGGTGGGGTCACGTGCCTGGCTGGCGGCGCAATTTTCGCGCGGCGCTTGCCCGCCATGCGCGGTGCGGCGCAACAATTAATTCTGGCGGCGGGTATGGGCACCGGCGAACCTCCGAACTCGCTCGCCGTATCGCGCACCGAACAGGTCTCCGGCTCCTAACTAAGCGCCTTACCAAAGCATCGAAGTAGAACCGCGTTGAGTCCAGACAAGGAGTGCACCCCAAATGCAGATCGGAATGATCGGCCTGGGAAGAATGGGCGCAAACATGAGCCTGCGCCTTCTGCGGGCAAAACACCAATGCGTCGGGTTCGATCGGCATCCCGAAAACGTCAGGAAAATCACGAACGAGGGCGGTGCGGGCGCAGCATCTTTGGACGAACTGGTGCAGAAGCTCTCGCCGCCCCGCGCGATCTGGATGATGGTGCCGGCCGCCGGCGTCGATTCCACGATCGAACAGCTCGCACCAAAATTACAAAAAGGCGACATCCTGATCGATGGCGGAAATTCCTACTATATCGACGACATCCGCCGTTCCAGCCAGCTGCAACAGCGTGGAATCCATTATGTCGACGTTGGCACCAGCGGCGGCGTGTGGGGGCTCGAACGCGGCTATTGCCAGATGATCGGCGGCCCGCGTGAAGTCGTTCAGCATCTCGATCCGATCTTTAGAACGCTCGCTCCCGGCCGCGGCGATGCGCCGCGCACTCCCGGCCGCGAGAAAATCGCCGGCACCGCTGAGGAGGGCTATCTTCATTGCGGAGCGTCAGGCGCCGGCCATTTCGTGAAAATGGTGCACAACGGAATCGAATACGGACTTATGGCCGCATATGCCGAGGGGCTCAACATCTTGAAACATGCCGATGTTGGCAAAACCAAGAGCCACACCGACGCCGAGACGGCGCCGTTGCGCGATCCCCAACACTATCAGTACGATTTCAATCTTGCCGACGTCGCCGAAGTCTGGCGCCGCGGCAGCGTCGTCGCCTCCTGGCTTCTGGATCTAACAGCGACCGCGCTCCTGAAAGACACCCAGCTTGCGGGATTCTCGGGGCGCGTTTCCGATTCCGGCGAAGGCCGCTGGACCATTCTCGCTGCTGTTGAAGAAGGCGCTCCCGCACCAGTCTTGAGCACAGCGCTTTACGAGCGGTTCATGTCCCGCGGTGAAGCCGATTTCGCCAATAAATTGCTTTCGGCCATGCGTTTCGAATTCGGAGGGCATCTCGAAAAAAAGACGTGACCATCTGTCACGGGTCCTGCTTCGCCCTGACAAGCGTGCGCGTCAATGCATCAAAACAGTGGAACGCCCTCAACCTGCGTGAAGGAGGCTCCGCCATGAGTGCCGCATTAACGGCCACAGTTTCCGAACAGACCCGAACACCAAAAGCCGCGGGTCTATCCGACGCTCTGGTCTTCTTTGGCGCGACCGGCGACCTCGCCTACAAGCAGATTTTCCCTTCCCTCCAGCAAATGATCCGGCGCGGCACTCTGAACGTGCCGGTTATCGGGGTTGCCAAGGCCGGCTGGTCGCTCGATCAACTTCGCGAACGCGCCCACGACAGCGTTGAGAAGCACGGCGGAGTCGATTCCGCCGCATTCCCGAGGTTGATGCAGTTACTGAACTACATCGATGGCGACTATCGCGATCCCGACACTTTCAAGAAGCTTCGCCAAATGCTGGGTGACGCGCAGATGCCCACTCATTACCTCGCGATCCCGCCAAGCATGTTCCCTACGGTCATCGAAGGCCTGGGCGCCTCCGGTTCCGCCAAAAATGCCCGCGTCATCCTGGAAAAACCCTTCGGCCGCGACCTCGCTTCCGCACAACAGCTCGATGCCATTCTGCATTCGGTCTTTCCGGAATCTTCCATCTTCCGCATCGATCATTATCTCGGCAAAGAAGAGGTCGAAAACCTGCTCTTCTTCCGTTTTGCGAATACCTTCCTTGAGCCTATCTGGAACCGCAACTACGTCGAGAGCGTGCAGATCACCATGGCTGAAGCTTTTGGTGTCGCGGGGCGCGGAAAATTCTACGAAGAGACCGGCGCGATTCGCGATGTCCTCCAGAATCATCTTCTGCAAGTTATCGCCTTCCTCACCATGGAGCCCCCCACCAGCATGTATGCGGAATCGCTGCGTGACGAGCAGGTTCGCGTGTTCCGCACCATCCCGCCGATTCGGCCGCAAAATGTGGTCCGTGGCCAGTTCGAGGGCTATCGACAAGTACCCAACGTCGCGCCGAATTCAAAAGTAGAGACCTTTGCGGCGGTGCGCATCGAGCTGGATTCCTGGCGTTGGGATGGCGTGCCGTTTTTGATTCGCGCCGGCAAATGCCTCCCGGTCACCGCGACGGAGGTTTTAGTGAAGCTCAAGCAGCCTCCACTCCGCCGTTTTCCCGACAAGAATAACTACTTCCGTCTCCGCCTTGGCCCCGATCTCTCCATAAACCTTGGCGCCCAGATTAAAAAGCCCGGGCCGGAAATGGTTTCCATGCCGGTGGAACTCTCTGCCGTGCACCTCGACCTCAGCGGCGAGCTCTTGCCCTACGAACGCTTGCTTACCGACGCCATGCGCGGTGATCCCATGCTGTTTGTGCGACAAGATGTAGTCGAAGCCGCCTGGGCCATCGTTGATCCCATTCTCGGACAAGACAGGACGCCGCTCTACCCCTACCCGAATGGCAGTTGGGGACCGCCCGAGGCTGACCGTCTGGCCGCCGATATCGGTGGATGGCATAACCCCGAGCCGTCCATCGAAGGCGGCACATCTCACTTTATGTGGCGCTACGATGAACCCGAACACGTCCCGAACGCCGGCGGCTGAGGCCGTCCCGCTTCAGGCGAAGCAAACTGGATTCGTCTTTGCCGCCGCAGCATTCGCCGCTTTGGGTGGCCTGCTTTTTGGCTACGATACCGGCGTTATCTCCGGCGCCTTAATCTTCATTCGAACGCAATTTCACCTCTCCACTTTTCAGCAGGAACTCGTCGTCAGCGTGGTTTTGATCGGCGCCGCGATCGCCGCCCTCACCGGCGGACGCTTTGCCGACGCCTTCGGACGCCGCTTTATGCTGATGATTACAGCGCTGATTTTTGTCGCCGGAGCGCTTGTGTGTGCCACTGCGCCGTCACTTGGCGTTTTGGTCGTGGGACGCCTCATCGTTGGCATAGGTATCGGACTCGCCACCAGCACCGTACCCATCTATATTTCCGAAGTTTCGCCACCCCACGCGCGCGGCTGGCAGGTGTCGCTTTTCCAGTTGGCAATCACCATTGGGATTCTTCTGGCCTATGTGATCGATTACGGATTTTCCGGAAACGGTGGCTGGCGCTGGATGCTGGGTTTAGCCGTCATTCCCGGAACAGCGCTCGGCCTCGGCATGATTCGCATGCCCGAAAGCCCGCGCTGGCTCGCCGAAAACAATGAGCCCGACCAGGCGCGCAAAGTGCTGGCGCAAATCAGGAGCGGCAAGAATATCGAATCGGAATGGCAGGACATTCAGAACACGCTCGCCGAGACCCGGGAACGCGGCCGATTCTCGGATCTGTTTGGCCCCTCGGTCCGTATCGCGCTCGTAATCGGAGTCGGCCTGGCGATCTTTCAGCAGATTACCGGCATCAACACCGTCATTTACTATGCGCCGTTGATTGTGCAATCTGCAGGAATTCCTTCAGCTTCGGGAGCCATTCTCGCCACTGCGGGCATCGGCTTGGTGAACGTCATCATGACGATTGTCGCCATGTGGCTGATCGACCATGTTGGCCGCCGCCCGTTGCTCTTGGTCGGGATTGCCGGAATGACCGCCAGCCTCGCGGTGCTCGGATTCGTCTTCCGCATGCCTGCCGGGGGCTCATTGGCGTGGCTCGCCGTGATTACGTTGATGCTGTACGTCGCCTCGTTTGCGATTAGCCTCGGCCCGATTTTTTGGCTTCTGATTGCTGAAATTTATCCGCTGCGCGTGCGCGGCATTGCGGAAGGCACTGCCGCGGGAGTGAACTGGGCCTTCAACTTTCTCGTCTCACTTACGTTCTTGACCCTGATCGAAATGTTGGGCCGGACCTGGACTTTCTGGCTCTATGCCGTCCTCGCCATCGCTTCGTGGGCATTCTCTTATTATCTCGTTCCCGAAACCAAAGGCCGCACGCTCGAAGAGATCGAGCGCTCCTTCCGCCATCCCCACGCCGCCTGACGCTGCTTTCACATCGGCAGCGTTGTCATTCCGACGGCCAGGCCCCCCGCGTCATGTGCCGGCTCTGCACGGGGCGCTCGTCATCACGAGGAAATTCGCTCGCATCACGCGAGCGAATAACGAGGGATCTGCTTTTCGCTTTTTTCTGCCGATCTCGTCCCAAACGGCCGCTGTCATCCCCGAGGCCAGCCCCGACGCTTTTCGTCGGGGGGACGATGGCCAGGGATCTGCAGTAACCACTCGCTAGAATGAAAACGTTGTCATCACGAGGAAATTCGCTCGCATCACGCGAGCGAATTACGAGGGATCTGCTTTTGAATTTAGTCTTTTGCGGCTGCACCATTAGCAGCCGTGGCCAGCGCTATTTCTCAATCACCCCGCACGCGATCCGGTCCCCCGAATTCCCGGCTGGATCGGTTTTGTAATCATCCGGCCCGGCGTGAATCACAAGCGCCGTCCCGCCCTGGTGAAACAGCGAATTCGCTCCGTCCCCCAGTGTGACCATGGCGTCGGTTACAGTGGCCTTCCCCTTGCCGCCCGCGGGCACAGTGAAATTCAGCATGTCGCCGGCGTGTGGCCCCTCGGGGTTATCCTTGCCGTGCTTCTTCATCGTGGGATTGAAATGCCCGCCCGCCGACGCAAAATTCGGCCCCTGGCACATCCCGACGTTGTGGATGTGAATCCCATGCATGCCCGGCGGCAGGTTCATGAATGCGAGGCTGATCTTTACACCTTTTCCCGAAGGCGTAATTGTCGCCGTCCCCACGGGATTGCCCTTCCCATCCACCAGATTGGCATGTGCTTTCTTGACTGCCTGTGCGAATAGCGGAATCGCCATCAATGTCGCGGCTGCGCCTAACAAGAATAAATTTCGTTTTGACATCGGCCCCTCCTCCCTTCGTGCCGCTCAGTTATACCCGCCCCCGCCCGCGCAATGCAATCGCTCCTGCAACGTAGCCGTTGTCATCACGCGGGCGGATCTGCAGTTGCTTTTTTCGTGTCGGCCTTCAGCCGACGTCACCACCCCTCCGTCGGCTCCACGTGTCATCACGACGAGCGTAGCGACGACGGGTCCCCAGTTGCTTTTTCGGGCGTCCCACCCCTCGCTTTTAGGGCTGGGTTCGCTGCGTCTTGCCGGGCGTATCAGCCTTCTAGTCCCTGCTTGCGCTGGGGCTCGAAGCGCACGGCAAACATTCCTCCAGTCCTCCGTGCGGGTAGCACCGTCGCACCTAGGCGTTGTCATCACGAGGAGCGTAGCGACGAGGGATCCGCGGTTTCGTTGCTGGATTGCCCCTCGCCCCCCAACTTGCGCTGCGATTCGAAGCACGCGGCCAGCGCTCCTTCTGTCCTCGTGCGGGTAACATCCGCGCCAGCACTCTCTAGTGCCGATGCAGCCAGCACCTCACTTCGAAACCGTTGCCGTCAACATTCCGCCGCTCGTCGATAAATAAAGATTCGAATCATCATCAAAACTGAGCCGAAAGCGTTCCCCGCCGCCATCCAGGGCCTGCTCGACCAATTTGCTCAACTCCTGTGGCCGAATCGCACGCTCCACGTAAATTCGTGCTGCGGCTTTGCCCGCATCGCCAATCGCCTCATCCTCCGTCTCGTCCTCGAGCGCGCTCATGATCGCTTCTTTGAAGCTCTCTGCCTTTGATTTAGCCAACGTATTCCTCCCGTCCCGTGTGGGTAACACCTGTGCTTCTAGTACTCTGCCCGTGCGGCCAGCATGCTTTGGTTTTCGTTGTCATCCTGAGCGAGCCAGGTTGGCGAGCGAAGGATCCCTCATGATTTTTGCATACTCTCGCCTGCATCATCTCGTCGCGGCTGCGCCCCTGCTCAGCCTTTAGGATTGCGACGCATCATACTTCGTCGCCCCCGCTCGGTCTAAACCAATATCTGCACTTCGCTGTCTGTTCCAAGGATGAAATAGCCCTGCTTTCGATACCCTACCGGCTGGCCGATGCAACACCACCTGTTATAAATCGTTCCCCAAAGGTGGTGTTCATTGAAGCACGCTAAGCGACGGGAGCTGTTCGGCCCAGAGAGCCGATACGTTGGCTTCGGATCGTTTGACGCCAGCGGTAAAATAAATATACGCCTGCTTCGCACGCAATAAGCGGGCGACCGAGCAACTGAACCGCTTGTCCATTCTCTTCAAAAAAATAAGCCCACCGAAACGGCTGCATTTTCAGACGCCATTATTTCGAATGGATCGGCAAACGCATTCCCTCCCATACCTCAAATCAGTGCCAACGTCGCGCCCAAGCCTAAGTTGTCATTCCGAGGCCGTCGCGCGCGTGGCGGCGAAGAGCCGCGTGAAGCGGGTGGCGCGCGCGACCTCCCTCTCGGCGGCCGGGGTGCCCGGCACGCGTCGCCTTCACGCGTGCTGGGGTGGGGCGGCCGAGGAATCCCTCCGACAAAACAACGGGCCGACGCAATCATTGATTGCGTCTCTAATCTCTTTGGAATCACATCCTTGCATAAAAATCAGGGATAACTCCCATCGAATCACATCCTTGCATAAAAACCTGGGGGGTACGGTGGGGGCTAAACATTTTCAGGACCACTCGATGGCTCCGTGCCCTCTGTGCCTCTCTGACTCTGTGACCTCTGTGTTAAAGCGATTTTCGCTGTCTCATTTTCAGTCACCCGCGCGGAAAACTTCTGCCAACACGACGAGCAGCGCCCCATCAGAAGTCACGCATATCGTAATTTATAACTCCATCACAATGAACACTTGCAGGAAAATGGGGGAGGGGGTACCCCGCATGTCGCAGCAAATTTCAATCGCTAAAAGCGGAGGCCCGGCATGATCATTGGAGTCCCGCGCGAAACTTTCCCCGGCGAACGCCGGGTAGCCCTGGTGCCTGGCTCTATTCCCGCTCTCGCCAAGGGCGGGCTCGAAGTCATCGTTGAAGCAGGCGCTGGCGCTCAGGCCGGCTATCCCGACGCCGAGTATGCCGCCAAAGGCGCAAAGATCGTTGCCGATCGCGCCGAAGTCTTTGCCAAGGCTGACGTCCTGGTTCAGGTGCTCTGCTATGGCTCAAACGACAAGACCGGCCAGGCGGACGTTCCGCTGTTCCACAGCGGCCAGGCGCTCGTCGGATTTCTTCGCCCGCTCGGCGCGCTCAAGCCGCTCGAGGAGATTGCCGCCAAAGGCGTGACCTCGTTCGCCGTCGAACTGATGCCGCGCAGCACGCGCGCGCAAAGCATGGACGCGCTCTCCTCGATGGGCACCATCTGCGGTTACAAAGCCGTCCTGATCGCCGCCGATACCCTGCCGCGAATTTTCCCCATGCTTACGACCGCGGCCGGGACCATCACTCCGGGCCGGGTGCTCGTCATCGGCGCCGGCGTCGCTGGTTTGCAGGCCATCGCCACGGCGCGGCGGCTTGGCGCGGTTACATCCGCCTACGATTTGCGCCCCGCTGCCAAGGAACAAGTACAAAGCCTCGGAGGCCGGTTCGTCGAGTTGCCCATCGAAGCCAAAGACGCCGAGGACGCCCGCGGCTACGCCAAAGCGCAGGGCGAGGATTTTTACCGCCGCCAACGCGAATTGCTTGGCAAAGTCGTGGCGGAAAACGATGTGGTCATCACCGCTGCCGTCATCCCCGGCAAAAAATCTCCCCTGCTGGTCACAGCCGACATGGTCAAGGGCATGGCTCCCGGTTCGGTGATCGTCGATCTGGCCGCCGAACGCGGCGGAAACTGCGAGCTGACCAAGCCGGGGGAAAAAATCGTCGTTAACGGCGTCACCATCATCGGCTGGTTCAATCTCGCCAGCTCGGTCCCTTATCACGCCAGTCAGATGTATTCGCGCAATATCACCGCTTTTCTGTTGCACCTGGTCAAAGACGGCAAGCTGCGCCTGGATACCGATGATGAAATTATCCGCGAAACCTTATTGACTCGGGGTGGCGAAGTGGTGAACAAAAGAGTGCGCGAGTTTTTCTCGTTGCCGGTTCTTACGGCGCAATCCTAGGGAGGCGCGATGCCGTCGGATTTCATCTCCAATCTTTTTGTCTTTATCCTCGCCGGCTTCGTCGGCTTTGAAGTGATCAAGCGCGTATCGCCGCTGCTGCATACGCCGCTGATGTCCCTGACGAACGCCCTCGACGCCATCGTCGTTGTCGCCGCGATTATCATCGCCGGTCGTCACGAAACCACGTTTACCACCATCCTCGGCGTTATCGCCGTCGCCGCCTCGTTCAGCAATATGGTCGGAGGATTCCTTATCACAGACAGAATGCTGCGCATGTTCAAGATGGGCAAAACCACCAAAAAATCATGACCGCATTGACTGCGCAGCAGCTCATCGATCTCGCGTACATCGCCGCGGCCGTTCTTTTCATCCTTTCGCTGAAATGGCTCAGTTCCCCGGTCACTGCGCCGCATGGCGTTTTGGCCGGCGAGATCGGCGCGACGCTCGCGGTCGGCGCCACGCTCTTTAACCCCGAAGTCGTCCAGTACCAATGGATTGTCGTCGCGCTGATCGTGGGCGCTGGGATCGGCATCCCGCTGGGCATGGTCCACATGACCGCCGTGCCACAGCGGACAGCGCTCAGCCATGCTTTCGGCGCGCTCTCCGCCAGCATGATCGGCATCGCGGAATATTATGTGCGCGCTCCGCAGGTCACCAAATTCGGTATGGTGGAGATCGGCCTCGAAGTGATTATCGGTTCGCTTACCTTCACCGGCAGCATCATCGCTGCCGGAAAGCTGCAGGAAATTCTGCCCCAACGGCCCATCACCTATCGCGGGCAGAATATCGTCAGCCTTTCCGTCCTTGGCATCGCGCTTGCCCTCGCGGGTGTTCTCGTTGTTCACCCCGAATACACCATATTGTTTCCGGTGATGGTTGGGGTTGCGCTTTTGTTTGGTGTGCTCCTGGTAACGCCGATCGGCGGGGCGGACATGCCAACAGTGATTTCGCTGCTGAATTCCTACGCCGGACTTTCTGCCGGTCTACTCGGATTTGTTCTTAACAGCAAAGTGCTGGTGGTTGCCGGCGCTCTCGACGGCTCTTCGGGCTTCATTCTTTCCGTAATCATGTCCAAAGCGATGAACCGCTCGTTCACCAACGTGCTGTTTGGCGCGTTTGGCCAGGAGCAAGTCGCCGTTGCGGGAAAAGCTGAAGCGCGCCCCGTCCACAGCGCTACCGCCGAAGAAGCCGCCGCTATTCTCGCCGCCGCCAACAAAGTCATTATCGTTCCCGGATACGGAATGGCGGTCGCGCAGGCCCAGCACAAAGTGCGCGAACTTTACGATGCCCTTACCAAGCGCGGAATTGATGTGAAGTTCGGCATTCATCCTGTAGCCGGCCGTATGCCCGGCCACATGAACGTTTTGTTGGCCGAAGCCGACATCCCTTATGACAAGCTCCTCGATATGGATGTCGTGAACGACGAATTCCCGCAAACCGACGTGGCGCTGGTCATTGGGGCAAACGACGTCACCAATCCCGCCGCGCGTAATGAAAAGGGCAGCCCGATCTACGGCATGCCCATTCTCGACGTCGATAAAGCCCGCACTGTTATGGTCATCAAGCGCAGCATGAGTCCGGGATTTGCTGGAATCGATAACCCGCTTTATTACATGGACCGTACTCTGATGCTCTTCGGAGACGCCAAGGGATTCGTGGGAGATATCGTCCGCGAGTTAGCCGGGACACACCATTAGGCGGACCCTGCACCCTCCACTGCCGAGGCCCTGCCCCGTTGTGAAACACCGCATCTTAATTGATACACATTTTCAGCCGTAATCAATCGGCCCGCTTCGTAACTGGTTTATTTCGTGCGGCTGCACTCAACTCCGCTGGTGACTCGTGTGCTTTGAAACGAAAGATCGCCGATGAATGAGCGATGGGGTGAAGATGCACATGCGCGTATTCGACAAAATTAATCCCGAGCATCTCGACCGGCGCGAATTGCACCTGACTCTGCTGGCGTGCTGCACGATTTTGATTCTAGGCGCAGGACTGGCGCTGCTGATGTACCCCCTTGTGTTTTCGCATTCGAGTCTCGTCCTGCGAAATGCGTTTTACGGATTTTGCGGGCTCTCGGCTTTGCTGGCGGTATATCTGGTTGATCGGCAGATCACGATTCAGCATCTTCGCAGGCAGATCGCCGAAGCCGGCAAACGCGCGGAGGCGACAAAAATTGAAACGAGCGCCGAATTCCTGAATGCCATTCCCAACCTGAACTCTTTCAAAGACCGGCTGGCCATGGAATATCGCCGCACCGCCGCTGCCGACCAGGCGTTGTCGGTCCTGGTAATCACCATCATTTTGCCGTCCGAGGTTTCCTCCACGCCTGTGGCCATTTCACTGCTGAGCGACGCCGCCAAGGCAATATCCCGGAGACTGCGCGGGAATGATTCCCTTTACATTCTCCGGCCGCACTGTTTTGGGACGATTCTTCCCACGGTCAGCCGGGTTGTCGCCGAGGGCATCTCGGGCCGCGTGGCAGAAGGATTATCCGACGCGGCAGGCGCGACCAACCGGTTTTCGTACAAGATCCATGTCATCAATTCACCGCTGAATGCGGCTAGCGCGCACGAACTGCAGGAAGGAGTGCTGGCACTTTTGCCTGCGGACAATTCCATGCGATCGATGGCGGAAGAAGCTCTGCAGATCTGACCGGGAATGACTCAGCGGTACATCGGAAACGACGAACTGGAGTCAAGATCGAGGCCCAACTGCAATTTGGCGGCGTCGGACATGCGGCTTGGATTCCAGGGCGGATCAAAGACGATCTGAGCGTGCACTTCTTTCACTTCGGGTAACTGCGAAAGCTTGCATTCGATATCGGCGCGGAGCACGTCGCCCATTCCGCAACCCGGCGCGGTCATGGTCATTTTTATGTCGATCTTTTGACCGCCGGTTTCGGCGGGAGTGATCTGGCAGGAGTAGACGAGGCCGAGATCAACGATGTTGACGGGAATCTCCGGATCGTAAACGGTTTTCAACTGATCCCAGACAAGTTTTTCGGTGAATTGCGCCGGTGGATCGGTCGCGGTCTTCACTTCGGGAGTAAGGCCCAAAGCGTCCGCGTTTTTGGCTTCGATGCGCACCATGAAGCCTCGGTCGGTGATGACCGTATAGCTGCCGCCAAGCGATTGCGTGATCCTCACTTTGCTTCCGGCGGGCAGGACCTGAACGCCACCGTATGGAATCTCCGTGGCTTCACAATCGCGCTTCAATTCGATGAGATCGGCAGGCATGGCGATGATGTTAGCGAATTCCTCGAATTCCGAGAGATCCCTCGATCATGTTACTACTCGGAATGACGTGCTGATCGCATGGTCATTCCGTCGAGACAGCAGCCTGCTTTCCACCCTCCAGCGCGGCGCGCAGCGCGTGCCATGCCAGCGTCGCACACTTCACCCGAACGGGATATTCAGAAACACCGGCAAAGGCCGCGAGTTTGCCGAGATCTTCGGCTTCGGAGCCGTTCTTGCCGGTCACGACGTGGTGAAATTTCTCGAAGAGCTTCTGAGCCTCTTCGGTGCGCTTGCCTTTTACAGCCTGGGTCATCATGGACGCGGACGCTTTCGAGATGGCGCAACCGGAGCCCTGGAAGGAAACATCGCGGATCTCGCCATTTTCGGCGACGTCCAGATACACGGTGAAGTGATCGCCGCAAAGCGGGTTGAACCCTTCTGCTTTGTGGTTTGCGGCCTCGAGAGCGCGGTAATTTCGCGGGCGCTTGCTGTGCTCGAGAATAATGTCCTGATACAGATCGCGCAGTTCCGCCATCAGGCAAAAACCTCCCTGACTTTTTGCAGGCCGTTTGCCAGCGCGTCCATCTCTTCCATGGTGTTGTAAAGCGCCAGCGAAGCGCGGGCCGTGGCCGGCACACCGAAGCGATCCATCAGCGGTTGTGCGCAGTGATGACCGGTGCGGATGGCGATGCCCTCCTGATCGAGGACGGTGCCGATATCGTGCGGATGAATGTTTTCGAGGACGAAGGAAAGGATGCCTTCCTTCTCTTGCGCCGTGCCGATCAGGCGCAGGCCCGGAATTTCCTGCAAGCGCCTGGTGCCATAGGCGAGAACCTGCTTTTCGTGCCGGGCAATACGCTCAATCCCGATGCGGTTGACATAATCGAGCGCGGCGCCCAGTCCGATCGCACCGGAAACGTGCGGCGTGCCCGCTTCGAATTTGTGAGGCACGCGATTGTAAAGAGTCTTTTCGAACGTGACCGAGCTGATCATGTCTCCGCCGCCCTGATAGGGCGGCATAGCCTCGAGGAGTTCGGCTTTGCCATACAGAATGCCAATGCCGGTCGGGGCGTAGACCTTGTGTCCGGAGAAAACGTAGAAATCGCAATCGAGCGCGCGGAGATCGATCTTCATGTGCGGAGCGGCCTGTGCTCCATCAATCAGCACGCGCGCATTCACACGGTGGGCGGCCTCGACAATCCGACGAACGGGATTCACGGTGCCGAGCGCGTTGGAAACATGGGCCATGGCTACGAGCCTGGTCTTCACACTGAGCAATTTTTCGAATTCCTCGAAGATCAACTCGCCGGAATCATTCACTGGAACGACGCGCAGGTTGGCGCCTTGCTGTTCGCAGAGGATCTGCCACGGAACGATATTCGAGTGATGCTCCATGGCGGAGATGACGATCTCATCGCCATGGCGGATGTTGGCGCGGCCCCAGGTCTGCGCGACGAGGTTGATGCCTTCGGTAGCCCCACGAACGAAGACAATTTCGCGCGCTTCAGCGGCATTCAGAAACCGCTGCACGGTCACGCGACCTTGCTCATAGCTCTCGGTCGCCTGTTCGGAAAGAGTGTGCACGCCGCGATGAATATTGGAGTTTTCCGAGGTGTAGTAGCGGATCATGGCGTCGATGACGGCTTGCGGCTTCTGCGTGGTCGCGGCATTGTCGAGATAGACCAGCGGCTTGCCGTTGACGGTTCGCGCAAGAATGGGGAAATCGGCGCGAATCTTATACACGTCGAAATCGGCCGGCGCGAAAGATTGCTGACGGGAGGCAGTGTTGGCCACAGTGGTCATCCCACTTCCTCCCAGCGCCGCCCCGGTTCCTGTCGCTCGACTGCCTCGTCTCGATCCGTTCGACCGCGGCTCGATGTACCAGGGAGCCAACCCTGCACCAACTCGTGGAGGTATTCACGAACGGGAGTTGACTTCATGCGATCGAGGCACTCGTTGGCAAATGCGAGCAGCAAGAGCCCACGAGCGGCGGATTCCTCGATACCGCGTGAACGCATGTAAAAGAGCGCGTTCTCCTCAACCTGGCCGATGGTAGCGCCATGGGTGCACTTCACATCGTCGGCATAAATTTCAAGCTGCGGTTTGGTGTCGATCTGCGCGTCGTCGGAGAGCAGCAGGTTGCGGTTGGTTTGCTTGGCGTCGGTTTTTTGCGCGTCTTTATGGACGATAATGCGTCCGTGGAAAACGCCATGAGAGCGGCCGTCGAGAATGCCGTTGTAGAACTGGCGGCTGCTGCAGTGCGGGCTGGCATGCTCGACCAACATGTAGTTGTCGATGTGCTGCCGGCCATTGCCGATAAACAGGCCATTGATCAAACACTCGCCGCCCTCGCCGGCGAGCACTGGATGGACGTTGTTGCGAACAAGCCCGCCGCCGAGAAGCACCGAATGCGAACTGACGTTTGAGCTGCGCGCCTGCTGAGTGCGCAACGTCGAGACGTTATACGCCTGGCGATCTTCGCGCTCGATCAGATAATGCGAAATCACGGCGTTCTCGCCGGCAACGAGTTCAGTCACGGCGTTGGAGAACGAAATGCCACTGCCGAGCGAGACGTAATCCTCGACGACGCTCGCTTCGGTGCTGTCTTCCGCCACAACCAGGTTGCGAGGATTGGTCATTTCGGGCTCGTGACCAGGCAGAGAAATGAACAAGAAGCAGATCGGGGCTTCAATAACCGTGCCCCGCGGGAGATAAACGTATGCGCCATCCTCGATGAAGGCGGTATTGAGAGCGCAAAAAGCATCGCGCTCGATATTAAGATAGCTTCCAAGATGCGCCTCGACTGATTTGCTGCTGTCGGTTATCACCTGCGCCAAACTGGCGACCTTCACGGTTTCCGGCAGGTTGCCCAATTCGGACAGTTGGGCCGCGAATCGGCCGTTTACGAATACGAGCTGACAGGCCGCACCGGGAATGCGGCAGGCGTCGAGCGTCTCCCCATAAACCCCGGAACTGCGCAGATCGCGGGCGAGCTGAAACGGCGTCTGCGCGATCGCGCTGACATTCGTGAAGCGCCAGTCTTCGTCGCGGGTGGTCGGGAATCCTGCTTCGGCGAAACGCGCAAAGCCGCGTTCGCGCAGAGCGCGCAGCCAGGCCGGCTGTTGCGCTGCGCCAAACGAGTGAAACGCTTCCAGGTAATTGCGGAGCCTTTCTGTTGCCGCAGTGGCCATTTCGTCTGATTCCTTTTCTGACTTCCTAACGCGCCGCGGCGGAGGCGGGCTCGGCCCAGCCGTAGCCCTTTTCCTCGAGCTCGAGCGCCAATTCCTTGCCGCCGGATTTCACGATCCTGCCGTCCACCAAGACGTGGACAAAATCCGGAACGATGTAGTCGAGCAATCGCTGATAGTGCGTGACCAGCAGAATGGCGCGATCTGGACTGCGCATGGTATTCACGCCCTTGGCGACAATCTTGAGGGCGTCGATGTCGAGGCCCGAATCCGTTTCGTCGAGGATTGCCATTTTCGGCTCGAGGACCGCCATTTGCACGATTTCATTGCGCTTCTTCTCGCCGCCGGAGAACCCTTCGTTCACAGGACGATTCAGGAAACGTTCATCCATTTCGAGCAGGCGCATTTTCTCTTTCAAGAGCGGGAGAAAATCGATGGCGTCGAGTTCCTCTTCGCCGCGATATTTCCGGATGGCGTTCACTGCCGCACGGAGAAAATAGGCGTTGCTGATTCCAGGAATCTCCACCGGATACTGAAATGCCATGAACAAGCCTTCGCAGGCGGCCTCTTCCGGCTTCATGGCCAGCAGGTCTTTGCCATTCAGCAGCACCTCGCCGCGGGTAACCTCGTAGCTTTCGCGCCGCGCCAGCACCTGCGCCAGGGTGCTTTTGCCGGAACCGTTTGGTCCCATGATGGAGTGCACCTCGCCGGGGTTGATCGTAAGATCAAGGCCTTTGAGGATTTCGTTGCCGTGTACGCTTGCGTGCAGGTCTTTGACTTCTAATAGGGCCATATTGGTTTATCCCACGCTTCCTTCCAGGCTGATGCTCAGCAGTTTTTGCGCTTCAACCGCAAATTCCATGGGCAGCTCGCGGAAAACCTGGCGGCAGAAGCCGTTGATGATCATGGAGACGGCTTCTTCGGCGCTCAGGCCCCGCTGCCGCAAGTAAAAAATCTGGTCTTCACCGATTTTCGAAGTGGACGCTTCGTGCTCCATGCGAGCGGTCGAGTTTTGAACTTCGATGTAAGGGAATGTGTGCGCTCCGCATTTGTCGCCGATCAGCAGCGAGTCGCATTGCGTATAGTTGCGCGCGCCCGTCGCGCCCTTCAGGATCTTGACTCCGCCACGATAGGTATTCTGGCCGTGGCCGGCGGAGATGCCCTTAGAGACAATCGTGCTGCTGGTATTCTTGCCGATGTGGATCATCTTTGTGCCGGTGTCGGCCTGCTGGTAATTATTGGTGAGAGCGACGGAGTAGAACTCGCCGACTGAATTGTCGCCTACGAGAATACAGCTTGGATATTTCCAGGTGATGGCGGAGCCGGTCTCGACCTGTGTCCAGGAGATTTTCGAATTGGGCCCGGCACACTTGCCGCGCTTGGTGACGAAATTGTAGATGCCGCCTCGTCCTTCCTTATCGCCGGGATACCAGTTTTGGACCGTGGAGTACTTGATGGTGGCGTTGTCGAGTGCAACCAGCTCCACGACGGCGGCATGGAGCTGATTCTGATCGCGAATCGGCGCGGTGCAGCCTTCGAGATAGCTGACGTAGGCGCCCTCGTCCGCAACGATCAGGGTTCGTTCGAATTGACCGGTTTCGGCGGCATTGATGCGGAAATAGGTGGAAAGCTCCATGGGACAGCGCACGCCCTTGGGCACGTAAACAAACGAGCCGTCGCTGAATACAGCGGAATTCAGTGCAGCGAAGAAATTGTCCGTGTATGGAACGACGGAACCGAGATACTTTTTGACCAACTCGGGATGATTCTGGACAGCTTCTGAGAACGAACAAAAGATGACGCCGGCTTCAGCTAATTTCTCTTTGAATGTGGTGGCGACAGAGACGCTATCGAATACCGCATCAACGGCCACGCCCGCGAGTTTCTGCTGCTCGAGCAGAGGGATGCCCAGCTTCTCGTAGGTGCGCAGGACCTCTGGATCGACCTCATCGAGGCTCTTGAGGGCGGGCTTTTTCTTCGGGGCGGAGTAATACGAGATGTTCTGGTAGTCGATGGGGCCGAACTTTACGTTTGCCCATTTCGGCTCAGCATGCGATTTCTCCAGCGACTCCCAGTGGCGATAGGCCTTGAGGCGCCACTCCAGCATGAACTCCGGCACCTTCTTTTTCGCTGAGATCAGCCGGATGACGTCTTCATTCAGACCTTTTGGGATCTTGTCCTCTTCAACCGAGGTAACAAAACCCCATTTATATTCTTGCTTGGTAAGGTCTTGAATGGTGTTGATGGTGCTCATCAGTGTCTCCTGAGCCAAAAGTAATGGATACGGTGCTGCCGTTGCCGCTGGACGATTCGTGCATCGGTTTGGTCAGGTCCGACAGCCGAATCCCTTCCAACGCGTGCTGTAAAGCTTTGCCGATCACGTTCGAGTTATAGCGAACCGTGCAGGACCGCTCCAAATCGCAACATCCCGGGGTCGTATTGCACTCCGTAAAACCAATCGGCCCTTCGAAGGCGCCAATAATCTGGGCCAGGGAGATCTCCTTGGCCGGCCGCGACAACGCGTAGCCGCCTTTCATCCCCCGGTGCGAGGTCACCAGATGGTGGTCCAAGAGGCCGCGAAGGACCTTACCGACGGTCGCCAGCGGCAGTTGCGTATCCGCCGCAAGTTCACGGGCGGTATGCAGAGGCAGTTGAGGGCTGGTCGCGATGTGAGTCATCACAACGATGGCGTAATCGGTAAGTTTGTTCAGCCGAAACATCGTTTTTCCCGCGTTTTCGAGACCTTTACTGCTACTGGAGCTATCCCGCAAATCTTGACTAACTTAGTCTACATTCCATTTTAGCTTGTCAGCCCAAATCGTCAAGCGGCAAATGATGGTAATGAAAAGATTTTATTGCAGAATGCGTTTAGCGAGACATAAGCAGCAAGCACGTCGTCCAGTTCACAACTCACGACCGGCCGCTTTAGATGTGCCCTCGAGGCCAAAAGTAACAAGACATTTTTGCGCTTGGCCCGTCTAATTACTCGTGCACGTGCACGAAATCGCGCAACCCCGAGTCGGGTCCGGGCGTTATATAATTGGGCAAGGTAATGCGCAGCAGCGGGTCCGAACTTCGAGTGAAGATATTTCTTTTGGTTTCTTTATGACAAAAGGTGGCATCTAAGAAACATGAGGGTGGGCGCGGCGCAGTTTGCTGGAGGGGTTTCTCCGTGGGACTTTGCGCAGAGCGCCGCGATCGTCATAATATTTTCCGCACTGAAGGCAACTTGGATACGTAAGCCCTGGCCAGCCGCCGGGGAGGGCTCAGATCAAATGGCAGGAGGCCATTGGTCATGAACAACAGATTCTTTCAGATTCGACGTTCGGTAGCGCTGGTCTCGCTAGCCGCAGCTTTAGTGGCCGGGGGGGCGCTGGCTTGGGCCATCAGTTCCAGCAATCACACGGTCTTTGGAGCGGGCAGCCCGGTGACGCTGCGCATCGCCGGCAGCGTGCCGGCGGCGGGTGCGGCAAATTTTAATGAAGGATTCTCTGCCGTGGTTGAGCCGCTGCTGCCTGCGGTGGTGAACATTTCGACTTCGAAGGTCGTGAAGTCGTCATCGCAACGTGGCGGGGGCGACAATCCTTTTTTCAACGACCCGTTCTTCCGCCAGTTTTTTGGCAGTCCGTTTGGCGGCGATGATCAGCCGCGCGAGCAGAAAGAACATAGCCTCGGGTCGGGTGTCATCGTGAACCCGGATGGCTACATCCTGACGAACAATCACGTCGTCGATGGAGCCAGCGATGTGCAGGTCACGTTGAGCGATAAGCGGCAGCTCAAGGCAAAGATTATCGGCACCGATCCCCGGACGGATATCGCGGTGCTGAAGATTCAGGCTTCAAGCCTGGCGACAGTGACTTTAGGTGACTCGACCAAGGCCAAGGTCGGCGACATCGTGCTCGCGATCGGCGATCCTTTTGGCATCGGCGAAACCGTCACGATGGGAATCGTGAGCGCCAAGGGCCGGAGAGACCTGCGGCTTGAAGGTCCGGAAGGATACGAGGACTTCATACAGACCGACGCTTCCATCAATCCCGGCAATTCGGGCGGGGCGCTGGTGAATACGCGCGGCGAACTGATCGGCATCAACACCGCGATCATCAGCAACGGCGGAGGCGGCAATCAGGGTATCGGCTTTGCCGTTCCGGTGAACATGGCGCGCACAGTGATGGAGCAGATTCTCAAGACCGGCAAAGTGGTGCGCGGCTATCTGGGCGTGAGCATTCAGGAAGTGACGCCGGATCTTGCGAAGGCGTTCAACCTGCCATCGGCTGAAGGCGCGCTCGTCGGCGATGTGCAGCCAGATAGCCCGGGCGCGAAGGCCGGGCTGCAAAAGGGCGACGTCATTACAGCGCTCAATGGCCAGAGAGTCTCCGACTATCACGACCTGCGGCTGCGCATTTCGCAACTCGCACCCGGGACGGCGGTAAAGCTCGAGGTTTATCGCAGTGGCCAGAAACAAGACATGACCGCCACGCTGGGCGAGTTCCCGGAAAAGACGCAAACAGCTCAGAACGGCGCGCCAGAAAGCGAGGGCCAGGCGCTCGAAGGCGTGCAAGTGGAAAATCTCACGAATGACATCGCGCAGCAGCTAAACTTGCCGGCGGGCACTCGCGGCGTTGTGATTACCCGCGTCGATCCCGACAGCACGGCGGCTGATACCGGACTGCAGCGCGGCGATGTCATCCAGGAAGTGAACCGCAAACCCGTCAACAATGTGGAACAGTTCCGCGCCGCTGTTCGCTCCGCCGCGAATCAGCCGTTACTCCTGCTGCTCAATCGAGGGGGCAGCACATCGTACGTAGTCATTTCGCCCAAGTAAGACGAGCGAGCACAGCTCGCACACAAATTGGCGCCGGCTGACAAACTCAGCCGGCGCTTTTTTCAGGAGCAGGAACTCTTGCAACCGTTCACTGTTGCCGACGTGTTCGAGAATTCACTGCGTACTGCTGAACAGGGGTAAAGGGATCGCCGAAGACGACTCGCGCGAATTAAGAATCTCCATCGGCGCAGGATGTTCAATTCGTGAAATCCCACAACCAAGGTGCGGCCAAAAGAAGCGTTTGGGGAAGTCTTGACTAAGGTGCCTCGGAATGCATTACGGGTTTATTGACAGCGCCGCTGACGAGCAATAGACTCCGCACTCTCTTCCAAAATACGGGGACACAAAGGAGTCATGAATATGCGGCAAGAAACGAACTGGGTCCGAATGCTGAGCCTTTCGGTGCTGGGAGTCTGTGGCCTGCTGTTTGCGGCCGGCGTTTTCCACGGCCGGTTGGGCGCCCAGGCAAACACGGCGCCGAAATTCAAAGTCGATGCGAGTTGGCCCAAGCCGCTGCCCAACAAGTGGAAGATGGGCGGCGTGACTGGCCTGGCAGTGGATAAGGACGACAACGTCTGGGTTTACGATCGTCCCAACGATCTTACCAGCATCGAAATTGAAGCGGAGCAAGACCCTCCCATCGCCGATTGCTGCGTTCATCCGCCGGCCATGATTCACATCGCGGGGCACGACGGACCCGGCTACAAAGACGGCGAAGTGATCGGCTACTTCGACGCGCCGCAAGGGCATGGCATGGCCGTGGACAAGCAGGGATTCGTGTATCTCGGCCAGAACACCGTGCGAAAGTACGATCCGAAGACCGGCAAGATGCTGATGGCAGTCCCGCACGTGCCGGAGCAGCCGGATGGCAAGCCCTTTGAAGAGAATCCGCCGATCTCCTGGAAGAAAGGCGTCGGGAGCAGGGGGCCAATAGCGGGATTCATTACGTTACCGGGCGACACGCGCGTTCGCGGTGAAGCGGCCAATACTGAGAATGCGCTGCGGAATAAGGCATTCATTGAAAAATACCCCCCGACGACGCCGATGATCGTGGGAGGGATTGAAGAGATCCGCACGGACGATGCGGCGAACGAGATTTACATCGCCGACAACGCCTTTGGCGGGCGCGTGATGGTCTTCTCGCTCGATAAATTCGAATTCAAGCGGGGCTGGGGCGCCTATGGACACAAGCTCTCCGAGATCAACACTGATCCCGCCGCTCACGCCTACAAGCCGAACGGACCGATGGCAAAGGAGTTCGTCGGGCACCTCACATTTAATTTTTCAAACGACGGGCTAGTGTACG
This sequence comes from Candidatus Acidiferrales bacterium, assembly GCA_035650755.1. Taxonomy (GTDB): domain Bacteria; phylum Acidobacteriota; class Terriglobia; order Acidiferrales; family UBA7541; genus Palsa-189. The sequence continues at coordinate 9,308 of DASRHB010000025.1, read as the reverse complement.
CGGCAGACCGCGCGGGCAATCGCATTCAGGTGTTCGATAAGCAAGGGAATTTCAAGAAAGAGTTCAAGATGGCGGAATGGACCGGCGTCGGCGGATCGACCGGCGGCGTGATGTTCTCGCCCGACAAAGCGCAACACTTCCTCTATATCTCCGATCTCACCAACAACCACGTCTGGTTCCTAAACCGCGAGGATGGCAAGATTGTCGGTCAGATCGGCCAGATGGGACAGAACGCCGGCGAATTCTTTGGCGTGCACATGGAAGCCGTGGATTCGAAAGGCAACCTGTATACGGGTGAGGTTTTCTACGGCGAACGAGTGCAGCGGTTCGTGCCAGTCAAATAGGCCCGCTGGCGGGTCGACCGTCGCGTTGCTAAGGGTAAGGGCAGGCGAATATGTGGCGAATATGATATCTTCGCCATAATGCGAGCAACAAAACGAGCGAATCTACTTGTCGCAGCACAGGCTGACGGGCTGAAAACCACGTCAATTGGACGGTGGGCCCTTGACAAGTATCGGCTTGTTTCGTTGTATAGCCGCCTTTTCTCGACGGGAATGAAAAATAAATGGCTGAACCGTGTGTACATCGATTTATGCGCTGGTTCAGGGTTATCTCAGATCGAAGGAACTGGTCAACTGTATTACGGATCACCGCTTTTGGCGTTGAGCGTTCCAGATCCATTCAACAGATACATATTCTGCGAACGTGATAAAGATTCGCTCCACGCGTTGCGTAAACGAGTGCAGCGCTTATTTGCCGCAACAGACGTTCGCTTTGTGCCAGGGCATTATGATGACAGGATCAACGAAGTCGCGAAGGAAATTCCTCGTGCTGATAGCGTTTTAACATTCTGTTTTATCGACCCTTTCGACTTGTCGATCAAGTTCTCCACGATTCAGCGCTTATCCAGCCGCCGTGTGGACTTCCTTCTCGTTCTGATGCTGAATATGGACGCAAACCGGAATGTTAAGCACTATGCGAATGTAACGAACCGTAAGATAGATGAATTTCTCGGTTTGCCAGGGTGGAGAAAGGAGTGGCAAGAGGAAGAGAAGAAGGGAACATCATTTCCTGAATTCCTGGCAGAGACTTTTAGCAAGCAGATGGAAAGCCTGGGTTATCTGCATGTACCGTTCCACAGAATGAAGTTGATCCGCTCTGATGCAAATCTGCCACTCTATCATCTAGCTTTGTTCTCGAAACACGAACGCGCCTATAAATATTGGGACGAGGTTCTGACATACAGCACGAATCAAACGTCGTTTCAATTCAACTCCTGAAATGGGCCGCTTTTCACAAATCGAATGGACCGAAGCTACGTGGAATCCGTGGCATGGCTGTCGAAAAATATCTGCCGGTTGTGCGAATTGCTACATGTACCGGGATAAAAAACGTTATGGGCAAGACCCATCGCAGGTGCTCCGCGGAAAGACGACCTTTGATCTTCCGCTGACCTGGAAAGAGCCGAAGCTTATATTCACATGTTCATGGTCGGACTTTTTTATTGAAGAATCCGACGCTTGGCGCGGAGCGGCGTGGGATGTGATTCGCTCAACTCCACACCACACCTACCAAATTCTCACAAAGCGGCCTGAACGAATCGAGGCTCATTTGCCCGACGATTGGCCCTTACGCAACGTGTGGCTTGGCGTCTCTGTCGAAAACCCAAAATTTTACTCGCGCATTGAGCTACTGCGTTCCACTGAAGCATACGTAAGGTTTCTCTCTCTTGAACCTTTGCTGTCAGCAATGCCGGACTTGCCGCTCAGCGGAATATCATGGGTCATCGTTGGTGGAGAATCAGGACCGGGATGCCGACCGATAAAAGAAGAATGGGTCTGCGAAATACGGGATCGCTGCGAAAACGCGAGCGTGCCCTTCTTTTTTAAACAGTGGGGAGGAGCCAGAAAGGACGTCAACGGGCGCGTATTAGATGGCCGTGTATGGGACGGTATGCCACGACTCTTGAATCCAGCAAAGTGAGACGTGAAGGCTCGCGGTAGCATAGACACAGAAACCGACCAACAACAGCTCTTGAAAGCGAACCGAGCGCGGTTGTAAGCCGGACGTGAATACAGGACGGAATTCAGGCGGCGCGATCTTTGACGTCGGCAGAAGTGGCCATTCGCGCGCAGTGCGCGCAACAGAAGAAGCGACCGGCCACTTCGACCCCGTGCCCAATCACTTTGCAATGACAATGTTCGCAGACCGGCGCGATCGCCTGAATCGCGCATTCAAAGCTGTCGAACGTATGGCGCGCGCCAGCAACCATTAACTCGAACGCTTTATCGTACTCGTTTCCGCAAACTTCACATTTCGCCATGATCTCCTCCGCACTGGCTATCGTCGGCGCAGAGGTGAGATACATCCATCCGGCAAACTGGGTAGCGACCCTCACCAGGTGTACGCCAAATGTCAGCCGGCGGCCATGCTCGAGTTTTGCTTGTAGCAATCAAGGATGAGGACGAAAATCGCAGCATGGCGCTCAGATTGCAATATGGCCTGGGCCTCGTGATCTGGGGACTTTTCGGCGTTTCTTTCCTGCTGGCCCAATCCAAAAATCCGGCGGATCTGGGCGTCGGCAAGCTGCTGGTGGTACCTCGCGACTCTCCGGATCCAAATTTCGCCGAATCGGTTGTTCTATTGGTGCACTACGCGGGCGACGGCACCGTCGGCCTTATGATTAATCGCCAGACGAAACTGCCGGTTTCCCGCGTGCTCCAGAATCTGAAGGGATCGAGCAAGTATCCGGACCCTGTGTATGCGGGCGGCCCGGTGGAAATTGAAGCAGTACAGGCGCTACTCCAATCGGGTGCCGGGCAGCATGATGCGACCCACATTTTCGGCAACGTCTATCTGGTTTCCACAAAGCCGGAACTGGAAAAAGCGTTGGCGGCAAGAAAAAGCTCGAAGGAACTTCGTATTTATCTGGGATACTGCGGCTGGAGTCCGGGGCAATTGGAAAATGAAGTGAACCGGGGCGGCTGGTACATTTTCGATGGCAGCGAGCGGCTTGTCTTCGACTCTAATCCTTCCACTCTCTGGTCCCGGATGATCGCTCGAACCGAAGAGGAAATTGTCCGGCTGCGACGCGGATTTATTGGCCGAGATTTGTTTGAGCAGCGATCGTCCGACCCGAATTAAATACAGTTAGAACGAATGGCCGCCGCGAATCCGTACGCACTGGACACGACATTACGAGAACTCCTACGGCGGCAGAGGTGTTCTTTTGGGGTTGGGAAATTTACAAGCAACTGGGTTCCCTTGCGGAACTGAAATCCGCCAAAGTACTCCGAATAAAGAAGAGCTTGCGCTTTATCGTCGGCGTGCTGCGCGTCCAATCCTGCGCCGGGCTGGAGCCGCATCTTCGTCTCTGAAAAATACTGCCGGGGAGACATGGAATCGCTTACTCAGTCTTGCGATATGATCCTTGTTCAGTTCACGCTTCCCATTCAAGACTGCGGAGACGACACTCTCGGTCCCCAACTCAGGTACAAGGTCCCGTTGTCGAAGATCGTTGGCTTCCATCAGTTCGCGTAACACCTCAACAGCAGATGCGCCGTGAATGCTGTGATGTTCTCGCTCATATTTGTCAATCAGCACGGTCAAAAGCTCCGCGAGTTCTCTTCCTGCGGAATCAAGACGGCCCCGTTGATCCAGGCGGTCCAATTCAAGCAATGTGGAAACGTATCGTTCGTGCTGCGCATCCGTGCTAATGACTTTCGGCGCACCAGAGACCAGGCCAATCAGGTCTTTCTTTTCAATCGCGGTCGCAATCATTTTTCCATCCACCCTTATCGTATTCCTCGTGGGTCAAAACATGCCGAATAAAAACGCGGTGGTATCTGAAATTGATCCACGCAACCAGCCTGCACTTATTGCCGCCAATGTTGAAAACCGTACACCTGCCAACACTGTCGGCGTGCGGGTAGGTTTTCCTTACGTCGAACAAATTTTCCCATTGAGCGTGCTCTGCTACCGTAAACCATGATTTCAGAGGTTTCTCCCAATCCGGGTGTTTCTCCCAAGCCTCTCTGAGTGCCTTCCGGCTGATGACCCACACGCCAAATCTTCGCATTTTGCGAAGTTACAATCAAGCTCACAGCGAAAAGCACTATGCGCCATTTGTGCGGAAGCTTCGGGAGAAAACGTAAAATGTCAACTGTCGCGCCGCAAAACCCGGACTCCAGCTAAGCCTGAGGAGCATCTTTGCCATCTGCTGAAGGTGCGTAGCCTCCGCGACATCTGCCGCTTGCGGGAGCTTTCGAAATAAGTGAGCCGCCCTTTAGTCGAAGGTGTAAATCTTACCGATCACAATAGGGCCACAATCGAGGGAAAACGGCGGTAACCCGATGAAAAGAAAGCGAGCGGGCCTATAAGCCGGATTCTGTCTTCGCGGCTGAGAGTCATCGCAACTTGCGCCGCGATGCCGTGCTCAGATGCGGAGGCGATCATTCCTCTGGACCGCCGATCGCTCGACGGCTCGGTGCGGCCTACCCGAGGGTTGCGCAAGAGCGCCGAAACGCTCCCACTATAGCGGGCCGGGCCGGCCCTCCCCTCCTATTTGGCCTTGCACCACGCGGGGTTTACCGTGCCGCGAACATTGCTGTTCGCGCGGTAGGCTCTTACCCTGCCGTTTCACCCTTACCTGGCGGCGCGATTTGGAAAGATCGGCCAGAGGTTTGGCCTCGGGCTGACCATCGGTTCGCGTCGCCGGCGGTTTGTTTTCTGTGGCACTATCCGTGGCCCGATGCCGCGCTCGCGGCATCCGGCCCCCTGGCGTTACCAGGCGCGCTGCCCTGCGGAGTCCGGACTTTCCTCCAGGCTTTTCCTCGCGGATCTGCCCAGCGATCGCCCAACCCGCTCGCTGGATCGATTATAGCGCAGGCCAATGCACAAAAGCCGAGCGACAGCGGCCGTGGCGGAGATCGGCAGGGTTCTGATAGCAGCGGCCAATACTTCATTCGCAGCTATAGAACCTTATTATTTTATTCTTTCGTTGGTTGCTCCCGGCTTAGTTCGTGAGGCGGCCACGAAAGGGTGAGCAATATTGAACTGTCCTTTAACGCTACGACGTCATGGGGCAGGCATTGATCAAGGGCTAATAGATGCCCGGCAGGCAAATCTACAGTACGTCCCACTACCCGGAGTTGTACATGCCCGGTAAGAGTTTGAACGGAAATTCTGGCGGCTGCCTTGTGTTCGTGCATCTGAGTGTCTGCCTTCATTGAAATCAGAACAATGCGAAGATCGTCGTACTTCACAAGAGTCTTGGAACTACGCCCAACGCCGTGAAGCCATGAATCTTCCTTTTGTTGCTGATCGATTTCTTCCCCGAGGTTAAATTGCAATAGCGGAACGCTGAGTGTGCCCTCAATAGACTCGTGCCCAACATTCGGCCGCGCCGATGACTCCGGTTTGTCAGCCATATGTTCCTCCGTAGTTTTTGCTGATGTAGTCTAGCACTGGGTTGAGCTCCAGATTGAGGAATACATCGCGCCACGATAGGATCAGCCGGAGAGTGAGGATATGCTGTCCCAATGGTGGAAAAACCTCCGCCTTTGAGCTATTCGGGCGTCGTGAATTAAGAGATCATCAAGGAACGAGTGCGGGGCGGTCTGGAGGAGCAGGCGCGAGGAGCCCGTGGAGAAATGAGGCTGTCATGAAAGCAAATCTCGCCAGCGGAGGTAGCCGAGCATGAATTCACCCCAGCCACAAAATAAATGTGAACTGCGGGTCGCTGAGGCAATTCCTCTGGCAAACCTTGTAAATTATCAAGAGGGAGCCGTTGTGAGCCGGACGCTTGTCAACCGCTCGACAGGAACAATCACGCTTTTCGCATTTGATGATGGCCAGAGCTTAAGTGAACATACAGCCCCATTTGATGCTTTGGCGCAAATTGTAGATGGTGAGGCGGAAATTGTGGTTTCGGGAAGGCCTCTCTCGACGAAATCGGGCGACGTGGTTCTCATGCCGGCAAATCAGCCCCATTCGTTAAGGGCTCTTACTAAATTCAAAATGCTCTTGACGATGATCCGTTCATGACTTATCCGCCGAATGCACCATACAAACTGAGGCGCGCGCCGCAATAGGGAATTTTGCTGAATTCAGAAAAGGGTGGGGGTGGATTTTTTGGCGGATTTGCGGCCGGAACGCTCGGCGGCTTTGGCGGCGCGCGCGACCGACTTCTCTTCTGGTGGCGCAGCTTGTGCGACGGTCAGCTTGCCTTCCAGTAATGCCTCGAATTCGTCTTCGGTTAAGACGCGGACGCCGAGCGATCTGGCTTTGTCGAGTTTCGAACCGGGATCGGCGCCAACGACCACAAAATCGGTATTTTTGCTGACCGAACCGATGACTTTGCCGCCATGACGCCCCACCAGATCGCCGGCCTCTTCTCGAGAGCGGCGCGCCAGAGTGCCGGTGAACACGAACGATTTGCCGACAAGACGGTCGGAAACGGCTTCCTGGCGGGCCTGATGCGGGTCAATGCCGGCTTCATGCAGGCGGCGGATCACTTCGCAATTGGCTGCCTCGGAGAAAAACTCGGCAATGCTGGCGGCCACCTTGGGTCCGACCTCGGCGACTTGGGTGAGCGCCTGCTCATCGGCTTTTTCGAGCGCGTCCATCGAACCGAAATGCTCGGCCAGCAATTGAGCCGTGCGTTCACCGACGAAGCGGATGCCGAGGGCATAGATCAGGCGGGAAAGGTCGTTGGATTTGCTGCCTTCGATTTCACGGAGAAGATTCTCAGCGGATTTTTCCGCCATACGTTCGAGTCCAGCCAGTTTCTCCGCGTCGAGGTGGTAGAGATCGGCGAAGTCTTTCACCATGCCGGTGGAAACGAGCTGGTCGACAATTTTTTCGCCGAGGCCATCGATATTCATGGCGTGGCGGCTGGCAAAATGGATCAACGATTCACGGCGCTTTGCCGGGCATGAGGAATTGACACAACGATAGGCGACTTCGTCGGGCGATTTATGGATGTGGCTGCCGCATTCAGGGCAGACATCGGGGATGTTGACGGGCCGCCGGTCTTTCCCCTGCTGTACCACTTTGACGACGTGCGGGATCACCTCGCCGGCGCGTTCGATCAGAACGGTGTCGCCCGCGGCCAGCCCGAGGCGGTCGATTTCGTCCATGTTGTGAAGCGTGGAACGGCTGACCGTGACTCCGCCGACCGGCACGGGATCGAGCAGCGCAACCGGGGTCAGCGCTCCGGTTCGTCCCACCTGGAAGACGACCTCGCGCACGGTGGTCGTTTCCTGCCGCGCCGGATATTTGTAGGCGATGGCCCAGCGCGGCGCTTTGGAGGTAAAGCCAAGCTCCTGCTGGAGCCAGTATTCGTTTACCTTGATGACAATACCGTCGATCTCGTACGGCAATTTTTCACGCTTTTGCTCCCATTTGTCGCAATAAGCCTTCACCGCGTCCATCGAACTGCAACGTTCCCATTGCAAAGGCTTGAAACCGAGCGCGGAAATGGCCTCGAGTTCCTCGGAATGACGCGCGAACGGGCTGCGCCCTCCGCCCAGCAGGTAATAGCCAAAGAAATCGAGTTGGCGCGAGGCGGTGATGCGCGCATCGAGGACGCGCACCGAACCGGCGGCGGCGTTTCGCGGATTGGCGAAGCGCTTGCCGCCGGCCTCTTCCTGCTGTTCGTTGAGCTTGGCGAATGCCTTTAGCGGCATGATGATTTCGCCGCGAACTTCGAAACTGCCTTCGAGTCCGAGACGCCTGGATTTTGCGGCATCGATGCGATGCGGGATGGCTGCGATCGTCGCGACGTTGGGGGTGACGTCTTCGCCATTCACGCCATCACCGCGCGTCACCGCGAGAGCAAGCTGGCCGTTCTCATAATGCAAGGCCATGCTGAGACCGTCGTATTTGTGCTCGACGATGTATGCGATCTCGTTCCGGCCGGAAACTTCGCGCGCGCGGCGGTCAAAACGATCCAATTCTTCGAATGAGAAAGCGTTGTCGAGGCTCAGCATGGGCGGATTATGGCGGCGTGTCTCGAAACCTCTGCGGGGCGCGCCGCCCACGCGTTGCGTCGGCGAATCCGGCGTGACAAGTTCGGGATGCCCGGCTTCGATCTCTTTGAGTTCGTTCATCAAGCGATCGAATTCGGCATCGGAGATAGCGGGCCGATCAAGAACGTAGTAGCGGTGCTCGTGCACGCGAATTTCGTCGCGCAACCTGGCGACTTTTTCGAGAAGCTTGCTTTGGGCTTTGCTCTTTGCCATGCGGAGGCCGAAAGCGGTTCGAACCTAATTATACAGTTTGCGGACCGGAGCGAAGCGAACGGAGGTGGCTGCGGCAGTCAAACTTTCTGGTCACGAGCGCCCCGCATGGCGACCCTGAGTACCCAATAAAAAACGAAGATAAAGGCAATGGTCGAAATTGCGAAACCAATGCTATGTGCCGCCAGAAAACGGGTGGCCCCAGCGCCGTAACGAACAGCCAAATAGCCTTCCGCGAAAAATCGAATGGCGCGCGCGATGGTCATAGCCGCCAGGAATGCGCGAAAAGGCATCCCCAACGCGCCAGCCGCCAGCACAAAAAGCTTAAACGGGGTGGGTGGCGGCAGGAGAGCGGCGATCAACAAAGAGACGAAGCCATTTCGCTCGATCCAATGGCGGATCCGGGGCGCCTGCGAGCCCGCTTTTTTGTGGAATGCGGCTTCTTCTCCTTTGCGAGCCACAAAATAGAGAACTATCGAGCCGGCCAGCGACCCGAGCGTCGCCAGCGCGGCGTAATACGGCATGCGGAATGGGTACTGGATGCTGAGGTCAATCAGCAATAGATCGTTCAACGAAGGCAACGGAAGCAGAATCGAATCCAAGAACGAGAGGCCAAATACGCTCAAGCCTCCCGAGAAGGCGATGACCTTCAAAACCCAGCCAGGGACATGGTATCGGTTCATAGGTCCGCGGTCGCGATGTCAATCTTCCGGCGCGCAACGTCTCGTCACTGGCATAATAGCGGAGGTCCCGGCGATTCGGCACAATGACCGAATGCCAAGAGCTTCGGCGGGCGCGACCCATTGCTTGGCCGGGGATTTAGGGAAAACAGCGGAGCTCCACCTCAAGCCAATACTCAGGTAATTCCACGGCATTAAATTCAATCGATTCGCCAGATAGTCCAAACTGCTTCAGAGCGGACGGCCATTCTAGGGAAGCCTAGGCACATCGTATCCCCCTGAGTCGTTCAGGTAATAGTCCAGGAAGACGGGCGGGAGCAAGCAGAGTTCGAGCGGCGAGCGCGGAGCGAGCCGCTCGATGATCTGCCAGGGACTCTGATTTTCTTTG
>DASRHB010000024.1:0-122132 GCA_035650755.1 Candidatus Acidiferrales bacterium | reverse complement strand
TTGAAAACTATTCGCGGCATATGTCCGGACGGCTTCCCGGGGAGGCGCCGCCGACGCTGCTGGATTATTTCCCCGAGGATTACTTGCTGTTTATCGACGAGTCGCACCAGACCATACCGCAATTGCACGCGATGTATCACGGCGACCGCTCGCGAAAAAACACGCTGGTGAATTATGGATTCCGCATGCCCTCGGCGCTCGACAATCGCCCGCTCAATTTCGAGGAATTCGAACACCGCATGAATCAGGTCATCTACGTTTCCGCCACGCCCGGTCCCTACGAACTCACGCGCTCGGCGGGCGTAGTCGTGGAACAGGTGATTCGTCCCACTGGTTTGATCGATCCCGAAGTCGAAGTCCGGACTGTGAAAGGCCAGGTGGACGATCTGCTGGAGGAAATTCGGGCGCGCGCCGATCGGGGTGAGCGCGTCCTCGTCACCACGCTCACCAAACGGATGGCCGAGGATTTGGCCGAATATTTCGGCGAAGTCGGCGTCCGCTGCCGCTATCTGCACTCGGAAATAGAGACGCTTGAGCGCGTGCGCATCCTCCGCGATCTGCGCCGCGGCGTCTTTGACGTGCTGATCGGCATCAATCTCTTGCGCGAGGGCCTCGATTTGCCCGAGGTTTCGCTGGTTGCGGTTCTCGATGCCGATAAGGAAGGTTATCTGCGCAGCGCCACGGCCCTGATTCAGACCATCGGCCGTTGCGCGCGGCATGTCAGTGGACGCGCCATACTCTACGCCGACACCACTACCGGTTCCATGAAGCAGGCCATGGACGAGACCAATCGCCGTCGTGCCAAGCAACTCGCCTACAACGAAGCTCACCATATTACTCCCCAAAGCATCGTTAAGAGCGTCGATATGAAACTGGCCGCCATCGTCGAAGCCGATTACGTCACAGTCCCCACCGACGATGTGGTACCCGAGAAGATTCACAGTGAAGACGAACTGCGCCAGGTCGTCGCACAACTCGAAACCCAGATGCGCGATGCGGCGAAAAAATTCGAATTCGAGCGCGCTGCGGGCCTCCGCGACCGGATTCGCGCCCTGCAACAGCGCGAACTCGGCGGCTTGTTCGCGCCGCCCGATCCGGTCACGGAACCGGCACGCTCGCAGCCCGCTGCCGCAGAGCCGGCGCCGGCAAAGTCGAAAAACGGCTAGGGTCTGTAGCACAGGTCGTCAAGTCGCCCCGCGATTTGTGCGGGAGACCTGAGGCTTTTCCCGGAGCGGTCGCTTTTGGGTAGCGCCGCCTTCCAATCGGCATCAATACATGCGATCTGATAACAAAATACCAATTGTTGCTATCGTGGGTGCGGGCCGAGTCGGCTCCGCCCTGGGCAGCCTTTTGCATGAGAAGGGCTGGCGCATCGGGCCGGTGGTCACGCGCTCGATGCAAACGGCTCGCCTGGCGCAGCGCCGAATCGGTAGCGGCACGCCGCAGGCAGGCTTATCGGATACCGTACTTTCAGCCGATCTGATTCTGATCACCACCGCCGATCGAGCGATTGCTGAGACCGCCGCGACCATCGCCCGGTTCGGAGTATCTAATCCTTCCGGCGCCGGGAACAAGACCCAGCGGCAAAGCGCAGCACAAAAAACCAATAGCAAGGATTGGCGGTCTAAAATCGTACTGCATACCAGCGGAGCTCTCGGCAGTGACGTTCTGAGGCCGCTGGCGCCGCTCGGCGCCGCCACTGGTTCGCTTCATCCGCTGCAAACGTTCAGCGCCAAAAACGTTCCGTCGCTTGCGGGCGTGACATGCGTCGTCGAAGGGAGCGCTCCCGCCGTGCGCATGGCGCGCCGGATTTGTCGCACGCTGGGCGCCATCGCTGTTGTGCTGCCGCCCGCTCGCAAAGCCGCGTATCATGCTGGAGCGGCTTTGGCGGCGGGACACGTTCTGGCGGTCGTCGAAACGGCAGTGCGCATCCTGATGAACGCAGGTTTCTCCCGGACCAACGCGGTACGCGCGGTGCTCCCGCTCACTCGCCAGACCCTGGCAAATTTCGAACGGCTCGGCGCTCACGCAGCGTGGACGGGACCGCTCAGCCGTGCGGATGTTGCCGTCGTCCGGCGGCATCTTGAGGCCTTGCGTGGTTTTCCGCGAGAATATCGCGAGACATATGTCGCGCTTTCACGGCTGGCGGTAAATGTCTTGGCAAATGGCCGCACTGCAAAGAAACGGCAGCTCAAAAGCGCGCTCGCAGGAATCAAATAGCGGCCCCTTTTAAATGGGCCGCTACTTTGGCCGTGGAAATGCCGAGTTAGGAGCCAAATTGAATCCACTTCACATCCCCATCGAAGCCACCAAACTGGAAAATGGTTTGCGCGTTGTCGTTTCGCCTGATCGTACCGCCCCGGTAGCCACCGTCGGCGTCTATTACAACATCGGCTTTCGCCTGGAGCCGCGTGGCCGCAGCGGTTTCGCTCACCTTTTCGAACACATGATGTTCCAGGGTTCCGAGCATGCCGGCAAAATGATGCACATCAAGCTCATCAATTCCTCTGGCGGCGTCCTTAATGGTTCCACCCATTATGACGTCACAAACTACTACGAATCGATCCCCTCCAACGCCCTCGAGCGCGTTCTTTGGCTTGAGGCCGATCGCATGCAGTCCCTCAAAGTGGATGATGAAAATCTGCGCAATCAGCGGGATGTCGTAAAAGAAGAAGTCCGCGTTAACGTTCTGAACCAGCCCTATGGCGGCTTCCCTTGGCTGGATCTGCCGCCCGTGGCGTTTCGCAATTGGCCCAACGCACACAATTTTTATGGTGATTTTGCCGACCTCGATGCCGCCAATCTCGATGACGTGCAGCAGTTTTTCCGTACTTACTATTCGCCTGCGAATGCGGTGCTGCTAATCGTCGGTGACGTTACGCCCGACGAAGCCTTCGCGCTGGCGCGGCGGTACTTCGCAAATATCCCTCCTGGCCCGCCGCAGCCCAAAGCCGACGTCGGCGAAACTGCATTTGACAGCGTCCGTCGCGGTGAGGTGGAAGAAAAATTCGGGACGCTGCCCGGCTTCGCCGTCGGTTACCGCGCGCCGGAGCGCCGTACCCGAGACTGGTATGCTGCGGCCATCCTGGACCACGCCCTTCATGGCGGCCGCGCCGGACGCGTGTACCGGCAACTCGTTCTTGATCAGCAGATCGCGGTCGATACCGCCGGCGGCATCCAATACCCGGTCGGTGATTTATTCGATTACAACGGGCCTACGCTCCTGGTTACGCGCGTGCTCCACAAACCGGAATACAGCCCCGACCAGTCGCTGGATGCCTATGACGCCGTCATTGATGCCGTGCGTCAGCACGGCATCGAAGCGGATGAACTCGAGCAGGTCAAAATAAAGTTCCGCTCCGAATACGTCTCCTCCCTGGAGGGTGGTCACGGCGCCGCCATTCCTCGTTACGGATTGATGCATTACCTCGCCTGTTTCACACTCTTCGATAACGATCCTTCGCTCGTGAATTCCATCTTGGATGGATTTCTCCAGGTCACGCGCGACGAGGTGCGCTCGGCCGCCGAGCGATATCTCGATCCCAATCGGCGCGCCATCGTATATCGCCTTCCATCGAAGCAGAGGGCAGCCTGATGGCCACTGTCGCGACACCAGATCCTTTCGCCCACGTTCCTTCACTTGGCCCTGAGCGGCCCGTCGTCTGGCCGGCGCGCACGCATCGCAAGCTGGCAAATGGGCTCGAGATCGTCCTGGTCGAATCTCACACCATCCCGAAATTTACTGGAGAACTCTACTTCCGCAGCGGCAATGCGGCCGCTGTTGCGCAAGCACCCGGGCTCGCCGAAATCACCGCCACCGTAGTGCGCACGGGCACCCACGAGCGCTCCAGCCGCCAGATTGAAGAGGATTTGCGGCGCATGGGCGCCGATGTCGGCACGAGCGCCGGCGCCGACACCAGCGCCATCGGCTTCAATGGGCTGGCCGAGTTCTCCACCGACCTGTTGAAGCTGGTATCCGAACTCGCCCAGCAAGCCTCGTTTCCCGAGGACGAGTTCGAGCGCGAACGCCGCCAGATGATCGAGGGACTCCGCATCGCCCGCACCACGCCTTCGTTCCTGGCGAATGAACGCATGCGGCGCATTCTGTTTGGCTCTCATCCTTATGCCGTCATCGCGCCCACTGAAACGCAGGTCAAGGAATATCGGCGGGCGCAATCTTCGGACTTCTACTCCGCCCATTATCGTCCTGGGAACGCGCTGCTCATCGCTGTCGGCGATTTTGCTTCGCCGCGGATGATGGACGAGATCGAGCGCATTTTTGGCTCGTGGAAGGCCGCTGATGTTCCTGCAACTCCTTCTGCGCCTCTGCCGCAACCGCACGGCCGCCACGTCCATCTGGTGCATCTCTCCGACGCCGTGCAAACACAAATCGTCGTTGCCAATCATGCCATCACCCGGACCCATCCGGACTGGCTGCGGCTGGCGCTGGCCAATTCCATCTACGGCGGCGCTTTCAATTCGCGCCTCATCATGAATATCCGCGAGCAGAAGGGCTACACCTATAGCCCCCGCAGCAGCGTGCACGCGCTGCGCCAGCACGGATATTTCACTGTGAATGCCGCCGTTCGAAACGACGTAGTCGCGGCTTCGCTCACCGAGATTTTTTATGAACTCGATCGCATGCGGGCCCTGCCCGTCGCCGAAGATGAACTTTCCGACGCCCGCACTTACATGAGCGGCGTTTTTTCGTTGGGCTTAGCAACCCAGGATGGCCTTGCCTCTCAGCTTTCCAACGTTTACCTCTACAATTTGCCCGAGGACTATCTCGAGACGTATCGCCAGCGGGTCCGCTCTCTCTCTGCGCCGGATGTGCTCTCTGCCGCGCGCTCTTATTTCGATTCCCCCAATTCGCAAATCATCGTCGTCGGCGACCGTGCGCAGATTGCGGATCAAGCAGCTCTCTTCGGCACGGTCACCGAATACCATGCCGAGCCCAAATGAGCCGAATCCGAACAAGGATCTGCACGCGCCGCCACCGCCACGCCCGGCAACCGCGCAATCCTCTCAGCCGCCACGGCACCCGGCGCGTCAGCCCTGGGGAATTGCCTTTGCCTTATTTCTGGCCGGATTCGGATTGCTGGTCGTTATGGCTAAACTGAATCTGTCGCGTGTGACAGCGGACGCCCTGCGAGCGGTCGGTGCAGGATTATGCGTGGCGGCATTCGTGTTCGCGCGACGCGCGCGGAGAACCGCGCGATGAAACCTAAGCTGTCCGTCCGGCTTTTTTTCCTGCTCTGCTGTCTCTTCTTGATCGCTTCCGGGGTCGCCGCAAAGAAGTTCCCGCCCGCCAAACCGCTCGACCTGAATACTGCGACAGCGGTGGAGCTTGCGCAGTTGCCAGGTGTCGGGCCGTCCATGGCCAAAGCCATCGTGCAGTTTCGCGAGAAAAGCGGGCCTTTCGAGCGCGTCCAGGATTTGCTGGCGATTCGTGGCATCACCGAGCGCAAACTCCGGCAAATTCGCCCCTACGTCAGCGTCTCCAGGCCGGAACCCCGAAAACCCCGCAGCACTTCCCGCGAAACGAAAATCTTCAGCGCCTAGCCGGGACTGTGGCGATGTTGGATGGCACCAACGCAAACCGCGATTCCCTGCGAATCAGAGGCGCTGATGCGTGCTGCGGGCGGACGGAATAGCCAGCGGCTCTTGATCCGCGATTGTCAGGCCGTAAGCTTCTAGCGCCACCACCTTGCGCGGATGATTGGTCAGCACGCGCAGGCTCTTCAGTCCAAGGTCGATGAGAATTTGCGCGCCAATGCCGCTCTCGTGCTGCAATAGTCGCTGGCGCGCGGCGTCCTGATCCAGTTGTCCGCGCGTGTGGTATAAAACCCGCGCCATTTCTCCCGTCCCTGCTGGCGGCTGCTCCAGTCCAAAGCCGCGCCCGGTGTGGTGCAGATAAACGAATACGCCGCGATCTTCCCGCACAATCGCTTCGAGCGAGCGCGCCACGATTTCATAGCAATCGCAGGAACTCGACCCGAAAACGTCTCCGGTCAGGCAATGCGAGTGTACGCGGACAAGCGGCGGCGGCCCCGACAAATCCCCGCGCACGAGTGCAATGTGCTGTTCGCGATCCACATCGCTGGAAAAGACGATCATGCGGAAATCGCCATACCGTGTGGCCAGGA
This sequence comes from Candidatus Acidiferrales bacterium, assembly GCA_035650755.1. GTDB lineage: Bacteria > Acidobacteriota > Terriglobia > Acidiferrales > UBA7541 > Palsa-189. The sequence goes on along the minus strand of DASRHB010000024.1, from coordinate 115,986 downwards.
CTGTTTCTGCCACCCGCCGCACATACCGTTCGTGCCGCATTCGATAGCGAATCAGTTCCGCAACGCTCAGCAGCTTCAACCCGTGCTCGCGGCAGAATTCGGCTAGCTGCGGCAGGCGCGCCATCGTGCCGTCATCGTTCATGATTTCGCAGATCACGCCGGCCGGATACAGGCCGGCGATGCGTGCCAGGTCCACGGAGCCTTCGGTCTGCCCGGCGCGAACCAGCACGCCGCCGCGCCGCGCCCGCAGAGGAAAAACGTGCCCCGGCCGGGCGAGATCCGCCGCCCGCGTGCCGGGATCGATGGCAGCCAAAATAGTAATGGCGCGATCGGCGGCGCTGATACCCGTCGTTGTGCCGCGAACGGCGTCAATCGATTCGGTGAATGCGGTGCCGAAATTTGACGTATTCACCGGCGACATCAGCGGCAGATTGAGCTCGTCGCAACGTTCTTCCGTCAGCGCCAGGCAGATCAGGCCACGGCCGTTCTTGGCCATGAAGTTGATCGCCGCCGGCGTCGTTTTTTCCGCCGCGAGAACGAGATCGCCTTCGTTCTCGCGATCTTCGTCATCCACCAGAACGATCTGCCGGCCCTGGCGAAACTCCTCGGCGGCTTCTTCTACCGTCGCGAATTCGATCAGCATAGGACTTATCTTAGCAGAGGAAAAATCCAACACGCCCCGGCCAAGTACGCCGGAGCAACCGCGCTACAACATGGGATGCGCGAGCGCCTATCGTGAGGCGCTGCTCACCTCTGTGGAAGCGGCTTTTTGCAGTTCGGCGTAGGGCGCCACAAACCCGTGCAGCGGCGCGATCGTGGCGACATCCAGCTTCATCTTCTGTAAATTTTCATACAGAAGCACCGTTCCCGCATGGGACCGAGGGCCGGCGGATGGCGCGTTCGGCTGAGCGGGCGTGAAATCATCCGCCTCCACTAGGATCTTTTCCTTCGGCAGGTAAGCGAATGACATGACGGCGTTGTGTATATCGCCCGGGATGCGGTACATATCGATCTCTCGTCCGCCATCGCTGAGAACGTACTTGTCTTTGAACGTAACGAACGTCGCTTTCTTCGGATTCTGCGCCAGATGGTCTGGATCGAGCGTGTGCGGCGCTTTCCAGGCCTGTTCGTAAAACGCCTTGTTCGACTCCTGTGTGATTACGGTCACGCCTTCGGCCACGAAATAGCGCACCCCGCCGGCATGGTCGAAATGATCGTGCGTGTTGATCAGGTATTTGATTGGCTTCTCGGGTACCAGTTTCTTCGCTTCCGCCATAATTCCAGCGGCGCGCGCATCGCCCAGCGGGCTCTCAATCATCACAGCGTAGTTGGGGAATTCCACTAGAACGCTGTTGTGCGTCCCACCGGCGAGAAACCATACCCCATCGCCCAGCTTCTGCGAGGTCACATTCACCGGCGGAATCTTTGCTGATTTCACGTTGTCAGGCACGGCCAGCGAAAGCCCGGGATTGGCTCGTACATCGGAAACAGCCAGGTCCAGCACCGGCCACCCGCCCTCTTTCTGCAGGATCGTGGTTGGGAACTTCACCCCGCCGAAATCTTTGTATCCGGAGTAGGTTGTCACCACCGGCATATCGCCGAGCACCGGGTTCGGAAGCCAGGTCTCGGTACGCGTGACCATGCCTTGAGCATCGATTGTGCCGTTGATTTTCTGCTTGCCTTCCGTGAAAGAAACGACCGTGCCGCCATTACCCTTTTTGGCGGTGGCGTTGTTTTCCATGGCAGCTTTCACAAAACCATGCGGTGTCAGCCAGATCTGAATCTGTCGCTCTTCCGCCGCCGCGACTGCCGGTTGCGCGGCATTGCCGGGCTGGTTCCAGGCGTATTGCCCGCTCACCAGATTGACCTGCTTCTGCTCGCCTGCAAACGGGCCGCCGCCGCCTTTCCGGATCGGCGTCGGCTCGATGAGCGTCATTTCTTCGCGCGCGGACTTGGACCCGTAATCAACCGTCCGCGAGTATGCCTTGATATCGTTCTCCGGCCATGCGCCGCCCGGCGTGAACGCCTGCCCCAGAATTCCCATGTGGCCGCTGCCCGAAAACTGGATCGAGGTGACGTCGCCCATGGCCTTGCTCGCCGATTCCAAAACTGTCTTCGCATCCTGAGCGGACGCGGAGAGGCACAGTCCCAGCAGAAGCCCGGAGAACAGCGCAATACTTATGGTTTTCTTGTCCACGGTTCAACCTCCGCAGTGCGCCGCCCGCTGCACGCGCGGCGGCAGCCTTCCTCGCACTTGGCCGTGCATTATATAGCTGCTTCGAACCGCGGAATAGCGAAACCGGAGATCCTTGCAGCGTCGCAAAAAAAAGCGCCCGCCACTGGGGCGGGCGCTCGAGCAAGAAACGCTGACAGCAGTTTTGTTTAGTACATTCCGCCGCCGGGCATTCCGCCGCCATGCGGACCGGCGCCGGCAGCCTTCTTTTCTTCCTCGCGGATGTCGGCCACGAGAGCTTCCGTGGTCAACATCAGGCCGGCGATGGAAGCGGCGTTTTGCAGGGCCAGACGCGTTACCTTTGCAGGATCGATAACCCCCATCTTGACCATATCGCCGTACTCATCGCTTTCGGCGTTGAAGCCGAAGTTGTCTTCCTTCGATTCCCGCACTTTGCCGATCACCACCGCGCCTTCGTATCCGGCGTTGAAAGCGATCTGGCGCAGAGGCTCTTCCAGCGCGCGCTTGACGATATTGATGCCGATGGCCTCGTCACCGTCCGCCTTGAGCTTCTCGAGCGCCGGAACGCAGCGCAACAGGGCCACGCCGCCTCCGGGCACGATGCCTTCCTCAACTGCGGCGCGAGTGGCGTGCATGGCGTCTTCGACGCGAGCCTTCTTTTCCTTCAGCTCGGTTTCCGTCGCCGCGCCCACCTTGATCACCGCCACGCCGCCTACAAGCTTCGCCAGGCGCTCCTGCAGCTTCTCGCGGTCGTAGTCGGAAGTGGTTTCGTCGATCTGGGTGCGAATCTGCTTCACGCGCCCTTCGATCTCGGCAGCCTTGCCGGCGCCCTCGACAATCGTGGTGTTGTCCTTGTCGATGGTCACCTTCTTGGCCCTGCCAAGATCCTCGACCTTGACGTTCTCGAGCTTGATTCCGAGGTCCTCGGTAATGGCCTTGCCGCCGGTCAACGTGGCGATGTCTTCCAGCATGGCCTTGCGGCGATCGCCAAAACCCGGCGCCTTAACCGCCGCGCACTGCAGCGTGCCGCGCAGCTTGTTGACCACCAGCGTGGCAAGCGCTTCGCCTTCCACGTCTTCCGCGATGATCAGCAGCGGCTTGCCCATCTTGGCGATCTGCTCGAGCAAAGGCAGCAGGTCCTTCATCGAGCTGATCTTCTTTTCGTGGATCAGAATGCGCGCGTCTTCGATCACGCACTCCATGCGTTCGGGATCGGTCACGAAGTAAGGCGAGAGATAGCCGCGGTCAAACTGCATGCCTTCCACCACTTCCAGCGTGGTCTCCATCGTGCGGCTCTCTTCCACCGTGATCACGCCGTCCTTGCCGACCTTCTTCATCGCTTCGGCGATGATCCCGCCGATCTGCTTGTCGTTGTTGGCGCTGATCGTGCCCACTTGCGCGATCATGTCGCCTTTGACGTCGCGGTGCAGCTTGCGGATCTCTTCGATGGCCGTTTCCACCGCTCGCTCGATTCCGCGCTTCAGTCCTGTCGGGCTGGCCCCGGCTGCCACAGTCTTCACGCCTTCGCGAAAGATCGCCTGCGCCAAAACGGTCGCGGTCGTGGTGCCGTCGCCCGCCACGTCCGAGGTCTTCGACGCCACCTCGCGAACCATCTGCGCGCCCATATTCTCTAGCGGGTCTTTCAGTTCGATCTCCTTGGCTACCGTCACACCGTCCTTGGTGATGACCGGCGAGCCAAACTTCTTTTCGATCACCGCGTTGCGCCCCTTGGGACCCAGCGTGATCTTCACGGCGTCAGCCAGCAAATTGACGCCGCGCAAAATGGACTGGCGGGAATTTTCCCCAGTCACGATCTGCTTTGCCATTGCATCCTCCTCAGAATTTTTGCTTCAGATTTCCTGTTGCTTCTCTACATCTGGAGACTAGCGCTTCGACGTGGCCACTTTAGCCGCCGCGCCGAGTTTGGCCAGAATCTCTTCCTCACGCAAAATCAGGTACTCTTCGTCGTCCAGTTTGATTTCCGTGCCGCTGTATTTGCCAAAAAGAATGCGGTCACCTGCCTTGACATCCATGGGAACTCGCTCGCCCTTCTCCATCTTGCCAGCGCCCACGGCGATGACTTCGCCTTCCTGGGGTTTTTCTTTTGCGGTGTCGGGGATAATGATTCCGCCCTTCATGGTCTCTTTCTCCTCGATCCGCTTCACCAGCACGCGGTCGTGCAGGGGAGTCACATTGACTGCCATCGGTAGTTATCCTCCGTCGCGAAATTCGGGTGGCCTCAGAGAAGGTTAGGGGGAAATTAGCACTCCTCTCAGGCGACTGCTAATATAAGCAGCCAAACACTCTATGTCAAGTCTAGACTCCAAAACCTGCTCCGCCGGTCCTGTGAATTTCCGGAATTTCGAGTGTAGCGCTCCCCCTTCCGCTGGCTACCCGTAACATGCTGCTGGTGTGTAGGTTAGCAGCTCTCCGCAACCCTCCAGATATCCGCTGTGCAGCAGCTCGGCCCGCGGTTTACAATAGCCGCGACCCACCCGGCAGGCAAAATGGATCACTATATCGAATTCCGTGATGTCACTAAATCCTTTGACGACCACTTGGTGCTCGATAATGTCAGCTTCACCGTGGACCCAGGCCAAACCTGCGTCATCATGGGCCGCAGCGGCGTCGGAAAATCCGTCACGTTGAAACACATTATGGGTTTTCTGAAGCCGGATTCGGGACGCGTGATCGTCGCCGGTCAGGACATCACCGGCTGGCCCGAGCGTGAGCTGGCGCAAATCCGTAAGCGCGTAACCATGGTCTTTCAATCCGGCGCGCTTTTCGATTCATTAACCGTCGGCGAGAATATCGAATTTCCGCTCGATGAACGGGGCGATCTGTCGCCCGAACAAATTGACACCCGCGTCGCCGAATTGGCCGACATGCTCGAAATTACAGAGTTCCTGGATAAGCTTCCTGACGAGCTCAGCACCGGCACGAAGCGCGCCGTGGCCATCGCCCGGGCCCTGGCGCAGGATCCCGAAGCAATTCTTTACGATGAACCCACCACGATGGTTGATCCGTTGATGGCGGGCCACACCAGCAACCTGATCCTCAAACTGAAGCAGGCCACGCACAAAACCTCACTCGTAGTGACTCACGACACGCACTTGGGAAAAAAGATCGCCGACAGCTTGGTTTTCCTACAGGATGGCAAGGTTACCTTCTTCGGTCCCTGGAGCGAATTCGAAGCTTCTAACGACCCATTCCTCCGTAATTTCCGCCTGCAGGACGAGCTTATCCCCGAGCTCGAAGTGACCGTCTGAAGTCTGTGCCGCTTTTTAGCGCAATTCAAAACCTGTCATTTTGAGGCCGCTCATGAACGGGTATCGAACTTACCGGCCCAGCACGTCTTTCAGGAACCGTGCCATGGCCACTTTGTATTCCTGATCTGCCCGAACTTCCGACGGATTTTGCGGATGCGTAAAGCCATGCGCGGACCCGCTGTACAGATTCAATTCGAAATTCACTTTCGCAGCGCGCAACTGCGACACCAGAGCATTCACCTGTTCCATCGGCGCGACCGGATCTTCCGCGCCATGCAAGATCAACACGCGCCCTTTGATGTTCTTGGCGCGCTCCGCCGTGAAGTTATTGAATGCCCCGTGCACGGAGATGAAACCGGCCAACGGCACGCCCTCCTCGACAAGCTCGACACCCGTGGTGCCCCCGAAGCAATAGCCGACAGCCGCAAGCTTCGCCGGATCCACCATGGGCTGACCCTTTAGCACCTCAAACCCCGCCACCGTCCGCTCCCGCATGAGCGGCCTGTCGTTATCATAGATGTTGATCAGCTTGGTCATTTCGGGAACGTCTTTGGGTACGATGCCCTTCCCGAACATATCTTCGGCAAAAACGACATACCCCAAACTCGCAATCATTCTCGCGTCTGCCAGCGTCCCTTCAGAAAAGCCGGAGCGGTCGTGAATCATCAAAACTGCCGGCTGGCGGCCCTGCACCGCGTCGTCATAGACCAGATAGCCTGATAGAGCCGTATCTCCCTGCTTGTAATCGATCCATCTCGTCTTTTGCGCAGCATGAGCCGCGGCGCACACCAGCGATATTGCACAGACTGCCGCGGCGAAAGTTATCAGTCGCCCGATCTTCATAGGTTCCTCCGGAATGCGTTTGCAGAATTGCCGCATTCTCCCCATTTTCACGGAATCGGACAAGAGCCGAATTTTTGCGTTGCATGTTGATGTGACGCCTGCCCTTGTAGCTCAGCTCGTCCGGCGCGGACTCCTCCGTTGTCATCACGAGCGAGCGGGACTGCATCGTGCGCTCTTGCGCGAGGTGTTGTGCGAGCGAGGGATCTGCAGTTGGTTTTGAGGTTCCGCACCCCTCGTCTTTAGGAGTGGGTTCCAGCCCTTGTAGCTCAGGTCGTCCCGGCGATTTGTGCCGGGAGACCCGAGGCATTTCGTCGAATGCAGTTGCGCTTCCGGGTACCACACCCCCTCGTAGCTATTTTATGCAAGGCTGTTAAGCGGGGCCTGTGCGCTTCGCGCAATTTGCCCAGGCTTTCCCATCGACGCCGGTTCGAATACGATGGTCCCGCTCGATGTTATCGCTGAAGTTTTGTAGTGTCGGAGTTGCGCTTGAATCCTGATTCCATTCATATCGTCGCAGTGCTCGGCGCCGGAACCATGGGCAATGGCATCGCCCACGTCTTTGCCCGCAGTGGTTATCGCGTCATCCTGCGTGACACCGAAAAGCGCTTTCTCGATCGTGCACTCGAAACAATCTCGAAAAATCTCGATCGCGAAATCAGAAAGGGCGCTGTCTCCAACGCTGAAAAGGAGCCGATTCTGCGCCGCATCGATCCTGTAATAGACATCGACGCGATTTCGGCCGCAGATTTCCTCGTCGAAGCCGTCCCCGAGCAGATCGAACTCAAACGCAAACTCCTCGGCGAAGCCGATCGTATCCTCGGCCCGCAGGCCATCATCGCTACCAACACTTCCTCCATTTCCATAACCATGCTTGCTGCCGCAACGAAAAGACCCGACCGCTGCATCGGCATGCACTTCATGAATCCTGTCCCGGTGATGCCGCTGGTCGAAGTGATTCGCGCATTGCAAACCAGCGCCGGCACATTCGAAACCACGATGAAAGTATGCGAGAAGCTTCAGAAAAAGCCCGTTGCCGTCACCGACTCGCCCGGCTTCGTCTCCAATCGCGTTCTCATGCCTCTTATCAACGAAGCCGCCTTTTGTGTTATGGAAGGCGTGGCTGCCCCCGAATCCGTCGACGCTGTGATGAAGCTCGGCATGAACCACCCCATGGGCCCGCTGGAACTGGCCGACTTCATCGGCCTCGATGTCTGCCTCGATATAATGGAAGTGCTCTTCAGCGGTTTCGGCGACTCGAAGTTTCGCCCCTGTCCGCTGTTGAAAAAAATGGTTTCCGCCGGCTGGCTGGGCAAAAAATCCGGCCGCGGCTTTTACACGTATTCGGGCCAATGAGTGCTACGGAGATCGCGGCGGTGTCCGCAACTTGTGTCGCGGGGTGTGCACCGCGCAGGAGTGTCATTCCGAAGAGCGCGGCAGAAGCTCTCTGTATCCGAAACTTCGCGCGCGACGAGGAATCTGCTCTTGGAAATACGTGGCGGCTGGTCCGTACCCCATGAGATTGTATTTGCCTTTTGTTCGCCTGGTGTATTAGGATGGCCGCTGCCGTGACGGTATTACCGTCGTTAGTAACATCGGCAACAATCTGATAGACTCCCGCCCGTCCCCGGCGGCGAAATCTCTCGCGAGGTGCATCATGGCGGATGATCGCAGCAAAGTTCTCGAGTCGGCCATCGCCCAGATCGAAAAGCAATACGGCAAAGGCGCCATCATGCGCCTCGGCAGTCGCGACGTGTTGGTGCCGGTAAGCGTGATCCCCAGCGGCGCGATCAGCCTCGATGCGGCGCTTGGTGTCGGAGGATTTCCGCGCGGACGCGTCGTGGAGATTTTCGGCCCCGAATCCGGCGGCAAAACCACCATGACTCTGCACGTCATCGCTCAGGCTCAGAAAATGGGCGGCCAGGCCGCTTTCATCGACGCCGAACATGCCTTGGACCCCATCTATGCCCGCAAGCTCGGCGTGGACGTGGATAACCTCCTCGTTTCCCAGCCCGACAATGGCGAACAGGCGCTCGAAATCGCCGAGACGTTGATCCGCTCTGGCGGACTGGACGTCGTCGTTGTCGACTCCGTCGCCGCGCTTGTCCCTCGCGCGGAACTCGAAGGCGAAATGGGCGAGCCGCAGATGGGTTTGCAGGCGCGTCTGATGTCGCAGGCGCTCAGAAAATTGACCGGGATTGTTTCGAAATCGCGCACTTGCTTGATCTTTATTAACCAGATCCGCGAAAAAATCGGCGTGATGTTCGGCAATCCTGAAACCACCACCGGCGGCCGGGCCCTGAAATTTTACGCCTCCATTCGCCTCGATATCCGTCGTGTTCAGTCCATTAAAGAAGGCGATCGAGTCGTCGGCTCGCGCACGCGCGGTAAAGTCGTAAAAAACAAGGTCGCGGCGCCATTCCGCGAAGCGGAATTCGACATTCTCTACGGCGAGGGCATTTCATTCGAGGGCGACCTGCTCGATCTGGGCGTCACGCACAACATTGTCGAGAAGAGTGGCACCTGGCTCAGTTTCGGCGGCGACCGAATCGGTCAGGGTCGCGAAAACGCGCGCCTCTTCCTTAAAGAACATGGCGACGTCCGCGCCAAGCTCGAAACTGCGCTCCGCAAGAAACTGGCCTTGCCGAATCCGGCTGCGCCAGCCGAAGTTCCCGCTGCCGCCCCGGAACGGCAGCCGGAGAAAGTCGCTACCGCAGCCTCTGCCGCCGCCGTAGCTGCTCGTGCCAAAAACGGCCGCTAACGCCAATAGGTTTCATCAAAGCATTCGCACCGATCCGCCGTCGGCCCGCGAAGCTGGTGTTCTGAATCAGAAATTCACCGCTCGGCTCTGGGGCTCGAACCTTCAGCTCCGGCACTAACTCGCGCATCAATCAAGACTTGTCATTCCGAGCGGAGTCGCGTGCCCTCTCTTCCGCCACGCTTCTGGCCGGCGCGCGACGCAGAGAGGAATCTGCTGTTGGTTTGCAGTCGTAAAACCCCGTGCTAATAGCATTACACTGCGCTCCGTATCTGAAAGATAGTTTGCCCGGCTCGGTCATTGAGCTGCTAGTGTTTCGAGTCAGAAATTCGCTCCATGGTTTCTAGGGGGTCGGATCTTCAGTTCCGACACTGAGAGCCGCATCACAAACTGATCATTCCGAGTGGACTCCCGCGAATGCCGCGCCGCCCTCTTTCCTAACCGGAAGGTAAAGACATCGTCATCCAAAGGCAAAAAATATGTCATCCCGAGGAAATTCGCGCTCATCTCCTGATGAGCGCGAATGACGAGGCATCTGCTTTTGCGGTTTCCCTTCCCACGGTCTTGCGTCCGAGGCGCCCCGACGCATGCCTCTCGAAGCGTGCAGCCGCTCGCGTCAAAAAAAGGCGCGCGCTGGGCATCGGAAGCGCGCTCGGGCCCAAGCATCATATTGCGCAAAGCTCATTACGCTCGCTTGCTCTTTGATACCGAAGCCTTCGCCCCAAGCCGCTCGACCGCGCTTTCAATCCTCTGCCGGCTTGTCCAAAAATCCGCCCACAAATCGCCCTTTTGCTGAAGCCGTTTCAGCACCGTCTTTATATTCAAGCTCTCGGGCTTCAGCGTTGGCCGCAACTCTTTGATCTCCACCGGTGCCGATACCGGCGCTTTGGCAAAGGCGCGCACCGTGTATACAGCCGCCAGCGGCCGCCCCAGCGAATTCTGCGTCACGTCGATCATCACTCGCCCCGGCAATCGCTTCGCAACAATGCGCTCATGCGTCACCCGTTCCGGATGTTCCGCGCTCACGAGCTGCGCGAAAATCTCTCCGAACATCCGCAGTTGCTCATATGTATAAACCGGCTCGACAGGCAGATACATGTGAAATCCCGTCGCGCCCGAGGTCTTCATGAATACCTTCACGCCAACATCGGTAAGCTTTTCATACAGCGCCCGGGCGATCGTCAGCACGGTCGAATATTCCGTCCCATCCGCCGGATCCAGATCGAAGAAAAAATAATCCGGATGCTCCTGGTCGTCCCGCCGGCTCGACCACGGATTGTGGTCGATGCACCCCAGTCCCGTAAGGTAAAGCAGCGATGCCAGATCGTTGGCCATTACGTACTCGACGTTTTCCCGCTTGCCTTCCGACGGAATCGACACCGTTTCCATCCACTCGGGCACGCCTTCCGGCATATTTTTCTGAAAAAAAGCCTGCCCCGTGATCCCATCGGGATAGCGCCGCAGCACCAAAGGCCGGTCCTTCAGAAACGGCAGCAGCCAATCGGCCACACGATAGTAATAGGCGATTAAATCGCGTTTGGTATAGCCGGATTCGGGGAAAAATACCTTATTGAGGTGCGTCAACCGGAATCGCTTTCCGCCGAAATCGAGTGTGACCGATTCTTCCTTGCCTGAAAAAAGTTCGCGCTCGATCTCCTCTCGCTTGCTCAGCACCCTGCCCGCAACTTCCGGCGACTGCGCCATCGCCGGACCCGCGGGGGGCGTCGCCTGTGGCCCTGCTTCCGTTTCCCATCGGCACTCCTCGGCTTTCTTGTCGTTGCGCAGCGCCTGAAATACCGGCGCTCGCAGGCGCGGTCCCTGCGTCCACCCGATAAAACGCACGTGCGCAACCAACTCGGGCTTCGCCCAGAACGCCTGCTCATTTGCCTCCGGAATCTTGTCGAATGGACACTTGCGAATTTCAAGCGTGCGGAGCCGCTTCATCAGCGATTCAAGTGTCTTTTCGTCCATCCCGCTGCCGGCGTGACCCACAAAGCGAAGCGCTTTCCCTTCATACAGCCCGAGCAACAGCGAACCGAAGTGGCTCCTGCTGCCCCGCGGCGCCGTCCACCCGCCAATGACCGCATCCAGCGTTTTGCTCGCTTTGATCTTGACCCAACTCTGGCTTCGCCCACCCCAATACAGGCTGTCGATGCGCTTTCCGACTATGCCTTCAAGCTCTTGCTGGCGCGCCAGTTCGAATAATTCTTTGCCGCGCTCCAGCTCGTGGTCGGAAAACCGAAACTCGCGGCTGGGATCTAGAATTCGACGCAGGAAATTCTTTCGCTGCAGAAGCTGCACTCCCCGCAGGTCGTATCCATCGCAATAAAGCAGATCGAAAACGTAATAGGTCACCGGATACCGTGCGACTAGATCGGGTCTCGGCCGGGCTACGTTCATTCGCTGTTGCAGCAACTCGAATTCACTGCGCCCTTTTTCATCAAGAACGACTATTTCGCCGTCGACCAATGCCCGCCTAGCGCCGACGTGCTCCGGCAGCGAACTCAGTTCCGGATACTGCGCCGTAACTTCATTCCCGGCGCGCGAACACAAGCGCACTTTGCCGTCTTCGATCCAGGCCAGCGTCCGGGCGCCGTCCCACTTGATTTCAAAAAGCCACTTGGGATCCGAGAACGGCCGCTCCAGCAGCGTGGTGAGCATCGGCGAAACCGTCGTCGGCATCGCCCCTTTTCGCGCCCCCTCCAATTCGCTCGCTTCCATTGGCATCGGCTCTCTTTTTGGAGCCGATTCCGCCGCAATCTCTTCGAGCGTCCTGCCGGTCAACACCGAGCCATCGTGCTCATCAATGTTCCACGCACGATCGACAGACTCATCCGGGTGCTTGATCATCAGCCACTCGGGTTGCTTTGCGCTTCGTTTCGTGCGCACCAGAACGAAGCTGCCCGAGAGCTTTTCTCCATTTAATCTGAACTTGATTTCGCCCGACGCTAATTGTTCCCGCGCGCCACGGGATCCCTCGACCCGAAAGTGCCCGCGGTCCCAAACCATTACCGTGCCCGCACCGTAGTTTCCCGGCGGGATGATGCCCTCAAAATCGGCATAGCTCATGGGATGATCTTCGGTCTGGACCGCCATCCGCTTATCCGCGGGGTTCAGCGAAGGTCCTTTGGGTACTGCCCAGGATTTCAGCACTCCATCAACAGCCAATCGAAAGTCGTAATGCAGCCGTCGCGCTGCATGCTTCTGGACGACAAATGTGCCTTCCCGTTCCACCAGCCGCTTCGCGGAGGAAGGCTCCGGCGTCCGCTCAAATTTGCGTTTTTTTCGATATTCCTCGAGACGCGCCACGAACTCATTTTAGCCGAGCTGCCTGAGGAGATGAGGTGCTGAGGTCCCAGTTCGGGAAGCAAGCGGCAGATTGCAGAACGAGCTATTAGCCGGCTTCAAAGGCACTTTCAGCCATGGGGAAGACGACCTCAACGGCGGTGCCCCAGTCGCCGCTGCGGATCTGCATCTGCCCGCCGAGATTGGTTACGCGTTCGCGAATCCCGCTCAGGCCGACGCCGGCTGTCCTGCCTCGAGTACCGCTTTCTTTTGCGTTTGCTGTCATGCCCTGGCCCTGATCTTCCACCTTCAGCCGAACTTGGCTGTTGCCAATCGAGAGCGAGATCTGCGCCGTCGAGCTGTTTGAGTGCCGGTGCACGTTGGTCAGGCACTCCTGCATGATTCGAAACAATCCAAGCTCCAGTTCGCGCGGCAGTCGCCCCAACTCTTGGGGGACGTCCAGAGTGACCTTGATGCGGCTGCGCTCGGAAAATCCCGCAATGTACCACGGCAATACACCCGCGAGCCCCAACTCTTCCAGCAGTGGTGGATGCAAAAGATACGAAATCGTGCGCACTTCCGACAGCGCCTGGTCAATCAATTTCGAGGATTCCTCAAGATAGCTGCCTGCCCGGGGATTGACTTGGCCAAGGTGCTCCTCCGCCAGCGACAGATTCAACTTCGCCATCGAAAGCAGTTGGCCCGCGCTGTCATGCAAATCACGCCCAAGTTTCCGGCGTTCTTCATCGCGCAGGTTCAGCAGGTGCCCGGAAACCACGCGTAACTGCTGTTCGGCGCGTTTTACCCTTGTTAGGTCGGTATCGATGTGCACCCGCCCAATGGCTGCGCCTGAGCTGTTTTTCCAGACCGTCCATCGACTCGCGACGGTAATTTGCGCTCCCGATCGAGTCGTTTCCTGTAACTCGTATTCCCAAATCCCCTCGCGCCGCAGGATGTTTTCGATCTGCGCCAGAGGCCGCGGCAGCACCGCTCGCACCAACTCGACAAAGCCTTTGCCGGCAACTTCGGCTTCCTTCCAGCCGTAAAGACGCTCCGCTGACGGATTCCATGCCCGGATATTGCCGTCGAGATCGACCACGGTGATGGCATCGCGAGAATAGAAAAACGCCGCTCCTGCCGCCCGCTTCCATTCGTCCACGGCTCTCTTCAGTTGCTCGGGCGTAAGCGGGCTTGCTGCGGTGGCCTTTTCGGCTACCGGCGACGCGCTCAGGGGGGTATCCGCTTGCATGGCTGCTGTGCTGACCAGTTAAACGGGAGCAGTTTTTTTCGTCGGGCCGCCGAAAGACTGCAGCGATTGCTCCATCAGCATGTTGAGTCCGATTCCCAGCCGCTTCAAATCGGAAATCAATGGGAGCAACTCCGTCACCGACAGATTCTTTTGAATGAGTTGGTACGCGGCTTCCTGGGCGATCCGGAAATCCCTCGCAACGTTTGCAGCCGGCCCGCCGCTGCGCGCTCTCCACTGTCCGTACTGCGTTGCTGCGCGCACCGCCTCCGGCTTGAGCTTGTCGCCTTGCTGATCCATGTACTCAATGGCCGCCTTCAGGATTGTAGAAAGGAAACCGCCTAGTTCCTCGGAAGAATTCGAAGATTTGGCCTCGCGCTTGACCGCACCCGTCACGGCGGCTTCGAGCTCGGCGTTCTTCTCCTTCAGCAGCGTCGAAATCCGTTTCGATTCCGGTTTCCCTGTCGGGCTTTCCAGTTTCTGTCTCAGCGCGTTAACCAGGGAATCGATTTCTACGGGTTTGACCATGTACTCGTCCACCTGGCTGTGAATCGCCTGTAGCGCCGTCTCGAATGCTGGATATCCCGTTAGGATGAAAACAGTGCAATTCGGCTGGATGTGCCGCATCCCGCTCGCGACCAGAAAACCATCCCCCTCCTCGCCAATATTCAGGTCAGTTAACAGCGCGTCGAATTGAAACGAATTGATTTCGAAAAGCGCGTCAGCGACGCTTTCAGCGACGTGCACCTCAAACCCGGCTTTCTCCAAAATCGGCGGCAACGTTAGGCGAATGCTCGGTTCATCGTCCACGAAAAGCACGCGCTTGCGTCCTTTGTTTTCGGCCATGGCCTGTCTCCGCGGTATCGGCAAAACTCCGGTCAACCCTCCGTATCCCCGTCGGGCTTGCGGTCTCGCTTGTTTAAGCTCAGAGCTCGGTCGGCAAGGTCGAGGTAATGTTCTAATCGCGAAGGCTCCCGCCCCCGGTCGCCAAGCGGAATCAGCCGTGGACCTTCATCGCGCGCCGCCTCGTCTGAAGGCGGCAGGAGCTCAACGCGTTTTTTCATTCGCTTTCGCTCGGGACGCGATGGCGGGTTGTCGCGAGCTTTCATGGCCGAGAACCGACTCGATTTCGAACTGCGGCACGGCGGGCGCTTCTTCAGGTTCTGCCCCCGCCATCCTGCGCTTGCGATTTTCAATCTCTCGAAGCTCGCGCAGGATCTCCGCTTCCTGCCGAACGTACTCCTGCTCGGAAATCTCGCCCGACTCGAGAGCCACTTGCAGTTCGAGCAGCCGCCTCTTGCCCGGCGCCGTATCCGTGTATTCTTCTTCGGCGACCTGCTGCAGGGTCCGCAGCACAAATTTGAATCCCGAAATCGGCAACGTCAGCAGATCGTCGATCAGAAACACCGCTGCTCTGTCCAATCCTAGGAAGCCGTCACGCGCTCCAGCTTCAGCCTGATGTTCACAAAATTATACGGCGGCCATGGTCCCGTGTACTTGAACTTCAGACGCTTTCCGTATTTCCTCGCGATCTTATTGACCACCCGGTCAAATTCGGCTTCGCGCTCGCGCTCCACCAGAAACGCCGCGTTCATGATCATCTTGTCGCCAATGGGCTGATTATCCCGCGAGGCCACGCAGCAAATGCGCAGCGCTTCATAAATTTCGCGCACGTACTGTATGGCGCGTTCGGCCAGCGCCTTATCGATCATCCGGCCCAGTTGCATCCGCGCGAAATACGTCGATTGCAATTGCTTGCGAATGATTTCGCGGTGGAACCGCCGGATCTCCTCGTCTTGTTCCATCAACTCCTGGATGATCTGATCGCGGTCCCAGTTCACCTTCAGTCCGAATTCCAGCTTCCCCGCCATTTGCTCCAGCACGTCCTTAACCGATGAGTAGATGCCCTTCAATACCTCGCGGATGTCGTCGTCGGTGCGAAACACCGTGCCGAAACTCATGGGAATAATCGTGTGGTTTTTCATCACCGTTTCGATGACGTGCTCATGCGCCAGTGCGTTTTCGCGCGTCGGATCGAAAATGGCCACCGCGGTTTTGCTTACCACGGCCGCGATATCGAGATAATTGACCGTATAGACCTGCTCGCCCGCCCCGCCAATCCCGATGCTGCCAAAGTTCATTGGTCCTTTGGCGCGCACGATTCCATATACATAACGGCCGCCCTCTCCGGGCGAGGCTGACGCGGATGGCGTCGGGGATTCATTTATTTTTACGTGTAGATCGTCCTTGAGACGCAGGTTGCCTTTTCGCGACGACCGCTCAACTTTGGCCGGCATAACGTTCCCTCACTCCAACAGTTTCGCTGGCTCGTCCTCGCTCCCGGTGAACAGATCGCTTCCTTGCCGCTCCCCGCGTCCTGCTCAACTGGAAATTGGAAACACCAGATTGATTACCGTGCCCTTCCCCACAGCGCTCCGCACGCGAATTCGTCCTGTGTGGTTCTCCACGATTCCCTTCACGATCCACAGCCCAAGGCCTGTTCCTTTTCCGCCCTTCGTCGTCACAAACGGCTCAAACATCGACTTTTGAATCTCCGAGCTGATCCCGCATCCCGTATCGGCAACGCTCAGGCTGATCCAGCGGCGCAGGCTGTCGCTCGAGCGGATCGCGCGCGTGCGGATCACCAGCTTGCCTCCGCTGCTCATGCTGTCGCGCGAATTGACCACCAGATTTGACAATAACTGCCGGAACTGGTCGCCCGATCCCTTGAATGGCGGGAGTTCGCCAAGCCGCTTGTCCACGACAATGCCTACCTTTGCCAGGGGGCGCGCAAATAGCGCCAGGGTGTCTTCCACCACCCCGTTCAGATCGAACGTGTCAAACTGCACGACGTTCCTGTAAAGGCCGAGCATTTGACGGACGATGCGCGTCACGCGCTCTGCCTCATTTTTCAGCACGTCGTAGATTTGCCGCGAATTCGGGTTCACATCCTCGCCCAGGATATGAATTGCGTTCTTGATCGCTTCCATCGGATTGTTGATTTCGTGCGCGATGGTGCCCGCCAGCTTGCCGGTCGCAGCGAACTTTTCGATTTCCAGCATGCGCCTTTCCATCTGCAGCTGCTCGAGCTTTCTCCACGCTGTGAAATCACGCAGGACAGTGACTGTATAAGACACCTGCCCTCGAGCGTCGTAAATTTTCCCGGAACGCGCCGCGTATTCGGTTTCAGTCTGCGATGTCGGATTGTACAGACGCAGCGACCGGTTATCTTTGTCCGCGAACGAAAATGTGAAGGCCGTCAAATACGCGTCGAGCTTGGCCAGATTTTTCATCACCTGCGGATGCTTGGAGCCTTCGGAAATGCCGAACAACTCCTTTGCCAGGGAATCCAGCAACACAATTTTTGCCGAATTGTCCGCCACGATGATGGGATCGCCCACATTCTCGATCACCAGGTTCAGCCGGTCGCGTTCTTGACGAACGACCTCTTCGGCGATCCGTAACTTCTCCAGATTGGCCCGGACTTCCATATCCGCGCGGCGCAGATCGGTGACGTCGCGCATGACCGTGACCATCCCCGTTCGCGTTCCATCGGAACTTTGCGTCGGCGCGCACACCGCTTCGAAGAGAACCTCCTCCCCTTCCATCACGTCCACCAGCGTGAGGTCGCGCGAAGTGTCTCTGCCGCTCACCATCATGGAAGAAAGCGCCGCCGAGAACAGCAGATTGTTAAGTTCCACCGCGCGCCGGCCCCCGTCGCCGATCCCTTCCGGAACGCGGAAAAACCTTTCTGCAGCCCGGTTTTGAATCACCACCCGGTGCTGATCGTCTGTAAAAATCACCGGATCGGCCATGCTCTGCATTACCGCGCTCAGACGCGAGATCGTCACTTCCATATCGCGCATGCGGTTGAAGTAATGTTCGATCTTGAATAACCGCGCCAGATATCGGTTCGCGCGCTCGGCAAGAGTACGCAATTGCTGCTCTTGGCGTGCAGACCGAGTCTCTTTCGGGAGCTGCGCCAGCAGCAAGGTCGCGTACGCCCTCATCCCGCACGCACTGCAGATCTGTCCTTCGAGCGCCAATCTCCGGGAAAGCCGGTAATTCTGCACGGCAAGACAATCGTCGCGGCGCTCACGCTCAGCCTCCCAGCACCGCGTTCGGCTGCGGTAAATCATGGGATACGCATAGAACGACGCGCCCTTCCCCGATGGATTCGGCAGGATGCCCGGATTCATCCGTTGCAGCACGGCCATAATCGGGTTGTCGCGAGCCCACAACGAGGTGCGAAATCTCTCCACTTCGCTTCTATCCCAATTCAACGAAGCGGTGGCCTTCACCTCGCCGTTTTCAAAGTCCGCCTCCAACACCAGCGCGCGAGGGAATCCAATCTTGACGACTTCTTCCAGAAGGATGGGAAAGATTTCTTCGGAGCGTTCAGCCGAGAGCAGGCGAAGTGCCGCAGAGTCCCCCGTGCGGTCCTGCATTACCAGAACGGGTTTCTCCAGTACCCGAGGGCTTGCCGCTTGTGCCATTCTCAAACACCCTCACTCTACCGCCGCGCGCTCCGCCGTGCAGGCGCGCGAGCTACGCGGCGAGCCGGCTCAACTGGCACTTCCGTTTCAGTTCCCGGCCCTAGCTGTGGTCTCGAAACCAGTCCGGTCAGGCCGACGGCATCCGCGTACTTCAAGTATGTGTCGATGGATGCGACCACCACCCGCGCCTCGACCGTGATCAGGTCAATGCCAACCAGGGAGATCCGCACCCAGGCATCGATAACAATGCCCTTGTCCAGAACTCGATCGAGGACATCGATCAGGCTTGAGCCACCCGATACGCGTTCAACTGCCATAGGAACGTCCTCCTCTACCTAACTCTGCGCCCAGATTTCACTTCTCTCCCTGCTCTCGTACGCCCGGCAGCGCGTCGCGCTTCCGGCAACGATGGTGGCGCGGGGCCTTGCAGCGTCAAATGTGGGTCGTACTTCCACCAATTCAGGCCGATCTGCTCGGCTTTATCCACTGAGCAAACCAGCAAACGGATTCGAATCGTGAGTAACTCTACGTTGGCCAGCGAAATACGGACGTCCCCCGCGATCACCAGCCCCTTATCGAGAACGCGATCCAAAATGTCGACAAGGTTAGTCGTTCCAGAGACAGTCGGCACCTTATCCATAGAAAACGCGCTCTCTTTTGGGCGGGTATAGACGTGAAGATCCCGTCCAGGGGACGAAGGGCCGGATGGTAGTCGGCCCATTGCCGAGCGTCAATAAGTGTTTTCCTGTATTGCCGCTAGAGAAGAGTTTATTCTTCAATAACTTGTGAGCTCCCTAGTTTGCCAATAATGTGAGGTGCACGGCGAATTGCCCAGCATAGAAGGGCTGCCAACAGTCCCTTTGCCCCTGGGGGCCAGCACCTAGCGCAACCTCCCCAATGGCCCCAGGTCAATGTTCAGATCCGCCGGCGACAGGCCAAATTGCTCCGCAAGTTCCTGGATCTTTGCTTCCAGCTTCATCAAAGCTTCCCCCATTCGCTCCACCTCGTCACCGCTGAGCGTCCGTCCCTCCATCCGCCGTATCGCCTGTCTTTCCAACAACTGCCGAAGGAAGTCGATCAGTGTGAGGACGAGTTTAGCGAGCCCTTGTTCGATGTTATCCGGGGATAGTTCTATCCTCCCTGGAACCGAACCCGTCTGTTCGCCCTCCCGGTCCCGCCGTCCCCTCCCGGAAGCCTCCTTACTCGCCAGCCCAGAAGCCCTCTTACTCGGCGGACGTGCTGTTTTCTCGGACTTCCTCATCGTTGATTTCCACGAATTCGCTCGGCGGCCACGGCCCGGTTACGCGCGTTGAAGTACCCGCTGGCGTGTGCACTTGCCGAAGTTTCTCCACAAACCCGGGCAGCGACGAGCGGCTGAGCAAAGCGAATGCCCGCATTCCCGAAGCTGTATCCCGCTCAATCCATTGGTCCACCTGCGACCCAGCAGCACGCCGCAACACCTTGAGAGCGGCTTCCACCTCCTTGCGGCGCTCGCTCTTTGCCCTTAGATATTCTTTACCGGACCGCCGGGAAAGCTCGGTGCCCGCAACCGTGCCTCGGTTACGGCTCGGCTCCGCCACAATTCGGATGTCCATCTGAAGCTTGCCGCGCAGGCGTTGCAGCGCCTCGCGGTATTCCCCAGATCGACTCTCGACAAATTGCATCAATTCTCTTTCGCTTTCCACTACCGTCGGGAACCGAAACGGAATAATAGCGTTCTCGGCGAAAATGCGCTGCAAAACTCCCTGAAACGCTTTCGCCATCCCGGGCAGGGAGTCTGGCTCAACAGGCGAGCTGAGATCGGACACAAAGCAGCGGAGCGCACCTATGCGCACCGGTCGAATCAGCGCGCCTTCTACTCCCGCGGCGGGAACCTTGACTTCTGCATGCGCCTCGACGATGCAGTATGCCAGCACAATCTTCGGGTGGCCCGCTTTACTGATCTTCTCGCGCCTAATGAAAACACCACCGATCAGCGCCATCGCTTGCGGTTTCGACGACTTCGGGCTTGCTGCGCCGGTGTCGCCGTCTTTCCCATGTGGCGCAGCGCTGTCTCCACCGAAGTCACCAGCAGATCCAGTCCGAGATACACAAGGTCCACTCCCGCAAGCGACAGCACAAGATTGCCGCGAATGATCACTCCTGTATTGAGCACGTGATCGATCAGGTCGAGCAACGTCAAATCCGCGGATTCTTCATTGCCGATCAGAACGATCTCGGGAGTTTGTCCGGGCATGATGATTAGAATGAGTCCGAATGCGTGACAAACGAAAAGGCAGGCCACGGACCGGTACATTCAATCCGGTTTTTGTCTTTCCATTTCTTCGCGTATGCGCGTACCACGTTCTCCAGCTTTTTCCGGTCGCTGCGTCTTACCAGCACCGTCTTGTGAAACTGCAAGTCGCGCCTGGCCGCCGCGAGTTTTCCGCCTTCGGCAACTTCGCTCGCCACCGATTGCAGTGATTTCGCGAAATCATCGAACTCCGGCCCGGCTCGGTTCGATGATCGATTCACCAGCGCGGATTTCGCCTGCAGATAGTCCTTGCCGCTGCGAATCTTCTTCCTGTTCATGGCCCGGCCTGCGCTCGGCAACGCAAACACCTTCACTCCCCACTCTTCTTTGCCGCGTATGCGGTCCAGGTCCGACCGCAGAACCGTCTCGCGGCTCTCCACATGCTCGCCCAAAGATTTCTCATGCAGGAACTCGATGCCAAAACGTGCCGGCAGAATATCCGCGCTGTCGGCAATCGCTGAAAGCACTTTTTGGTGCCGGGTCGTAGCCGCCGCCAGCCAGTCGAGATCTTGCATATTCTGCTCGAGATTCTCCGCGAATTCCTCCGCCGTCACTCGGCTGACCCAGCACACAAATTGCCCGCAGCGTATTCCTTCCACCGCGGCAACTCCGTCCACACCCGTCAGCTTTCTAAATGACTCGGGCCGAGGTCCCGGCGCTTCGGTCAGCCCATAAAGATGAATCACTCTGTGCCGAGCCGGTTTTTGCGCGCTGGTGGCGCGACGCTGCTTTACGCCATCCGCCACAATTCACCTGTGAACTTTTCCAGCGCCTTCTTACCTGCAATCTCACGCTCGAAATTTCGCACCACATAAATCGGAATTTCCGAATACCGCGCCGCCAGCTTACTCAGCGTATCGTGTTGCCACTGCCGTCTCCGCACGCACCGCCCGCATCTCCCTGCGTCTCCTTTGAAAACTACGCGATTCACGAAAATTCCCGCGGTCAAAAGCCCTAGCTTCGAAAGCTCTGTGATCAGCCGCTCGGTTTGCCGGTCCGGAAGGGGTTCGGGGAGCATGACAGTGTACACGCGCGTCTGGCGCGGGACTTTCAGCAATTCCGACAGTTCGCGGACGCTCTTCCCCAGTTCCGCGAGTCTCACACCGGCGTCGCGTGCCAGAGCGAGTGTACGGTGATGGGCAAGACTTTTCAATAAAAGCCGCGTCCACACCAGGATGCGCTCAGGTGTCCGTAGCAAATCGAGAGCGTGTCCTGTTGGAGCCATATCAATCACCACGCGGCTCGACCCCCTCTGCACCATATCCAGCACTCGCAATACAGCGAGGACCTCATCCAAACCCGGTGGAACGCTTTCCAGTAGCTGCGAAAATAGTTGCCGCTCGAACCACAGATCGACGTGAACGCTCGCAACCTCCCCCGTCGTGGCCGCGTCGATCATCTCCTTGATTCCGCGCGCCCATCGTTGGAACACGGCCACTGCATCCATCTCTGCCGCCCGGAATCTGGGGTCCCCCAGAACAGGGCGAGGGCGATCGGAAACGTTTGCCTGGAAAATGTCGTCCAGAGAGGGCGCCGGATCAACCGAACAGATATCCACTGCCCCGCGATTGCGCCGTCGGCAACTAAAGCCCAGCGCCGCCGAAATCGTTGTCTTGCCCACTCCACCTTTGCCAACCACCATCGTGAGAGCCTGATCAAGGTTTGGCCATTCCACTCGCGAAAGTTTTGGATCGGGCAGCACCCGCTTCGGCTTCACCGGCGAGCCGCTGAATTTCTCGCCTCCGAAAACGTGGCCGGCGAAATCGCGTAGTTGTACGCCGAGCACGGGGGCGCCTGCATCTTCTGCCATGTAAACACGCACGCCCCGAAAGTACCTGCGCAGAAAGCGTCGCGACGCGCGCGTCTCTGCATATCTGGCGCCGCACGCCCGGCACTGTTGCTCGTGGAGCACCGCTTTGTTTAACACGATTCCTGAAAGTTGCAGATCGGGCGACTGCGCCTGCAGCGCTGCCGCGGCCCGCCGCGATTCATTCAATGAAAACCGCTCCGGTGTACTGACCAGGAAAATTTCGGCATCTTTCAGCAACTCCGTCCGTATGGTCTCCACGATCCCGCGCCATTCTCGAACCAGCGGATTAGCTCTTTCTTCAACTGCGCCTCCGAAATGTTTGGCGAGAATCTGATCGCGGCTGGCCGCCAACTCCAGCAGATCGAGAAAACTCGAAAAGTATTGCGGCAATGCAAAAAGTCTTATCGTGTGGCCCATTGGCGCTGTATCGACAATCACATGGTCGTACTTGCCCGAGCCCAGTGCGTCACTGATCGCGAGCAGCGCCGCCATCTCCGCGATTCCCGGCAATGTCGTGTCCAGCAGCGGCTCGATCTCTTCGCGCGAGAAAATCGAGCCGCTCTCCAATATCGAAAGCAGCCGGCCTTTGTGCTCATTCAGAAAGGCGCGAAAGCGCTTCTCGGCATGGACCTGCCACGCATACAACCGGGCTTTCCCCGCTGACTTCAGCTTTTGCGGCTCATCGCCGAATCTCTCTCCGGAAATATCTGCGATCGAGTGGGCGGGATCTGTAGAAAGCAGTAGAACCGACGTTTTCCTGTTGTGCGCAACCGAATAGAGTGCGTACGCCGTGGAAATCGTAGTCTTGCCAACCCCGCCCTTGCCGATAAACAGCGTCAGTTTAGCCACTTACGCGCTCTAAACACTCTCGGACCCGCAGTACAACTGCCATGCCGTTCTCCGCTGGCTTCTCATCGGGCCACCCGCGGATTGATGGCAACTCATTTAGTTGATGTGCATTACAGCCGCTTCTCTTTGCGGTTTATCGGTACTTTGACGTACCCTTTCTCGGGTTCCGCTCTGAAAAGAAATACGTGCCGGGCTGGCACCAGACACCAGCATTTTAGCCCCTTCCCTGCGTTTACACCCGGATTCTCGTTCGCTCGCTTTTGGTGCACTCTGAAGTCGAAATCGTGAGCCATTGAATCAACCAGCTCACAGCGCAAACGCTTTTCGCAAGAGCTCGTGCTTGAACCCGGCTCTTCAGGAGAGCGCAATGAGCAAAGTACTTGACCCCAGCAAACGCAGTCCCCATCTCCAGGAATTTGAGTCCGCTCTTCGCACCAAAATCGTAGGACAAGATGAAGCAGTCGATGCGCTCGTCGCTGTCTATCAGGTGTACTGCGCCGGCCTGAATGCCCCGGGCCGCCCCATCGGCAATCTTTTGTTTCTTGGGCCCACCGGCTCCGGAAAGACGCGCATCGTCGAAGCCGCGGCCGAAATCTTGTTCGGCGAAAAGCGGGCGGTAGTTAAGATCGATTGCGCGGAATTTCAACATTCACACGAGATTGCCAAACTCATCGGTTCGCCTCCTGGCTATCTCGGCCATCGCGACACGCATCCCCTGATTACCGAAGAGACTCTAAGCCAATATCACACTGACAAGGTCAAGCTCAGCTTCTTGCTTTTCGACGAGATTGAAAAATCCAGCGACGCCCTCTGGCAATTGCTCTTGGGCATGCTCGATAAAGCGACGCTTACGCTCGGCGACACTCGCCGCGTCGACCTCTCGCAAACCATCATCTTCCTCACTTCAAATTTGGGAGCGCGGGAAATCGCTGCATTGGTCAGCAAAGGGATCGGTTTTGTCGAGCCCTCCTCCGGCGCTGCTGATGGCATCAATCTCAAACTCGAACGTACCGCCGTGGAAGCGGCGCGACGCCGGTTTTCGCCCGAATTCATGAACCGGCTCGACCGCGTCGTCGTTTTTCACCAGCTCCGGCATGAACAGCTCGAAGAGATCCTGGAAATCGAATTGGCGATCGTCCAGCAGCAGGTCTTGGACGCCGGGCACGTCCCTTTCATGTTCCACGTTATGCCCCAGGCGAAAGCATTCCTCCTGCGCGAAGGCACAGATCTGAGATATGGCGCTCGCCATCTGAAGCGCGCCATCGCTCTCCAGATCGTCTCCCCCCTCGCCAACCTGCTCGCCTCCGGCCAGGTGGAACTTGGCGATATGGTGAGCATCGATTGGGATAACAATGCAGGCCACTTGGTATTTCAAAACGAAGGACCCGCGCCGCCTGTGGCCGCCCCGCAAGCTCCCACCACTACCGTCGCCGTACCCATGGCCGGACGTCCGCGCGAGGCCGCCGCCAGCGCCACCGCGACTTAAACACCATCGTCTCCCCAGCGCCGGTGCCCCCAGCGCACGCGATTCCTACATGTGCCGGCGTGGGAACCTGGCCTCCCACATTCGTTCTTCGTCATCCCGAGCGAGTTGACCGGCGTCCAGGCTGTACGATTGGCAATGCTTTCTCCCGTGCCTCACCCATCTCATCGCACGCGCCGATGCTCCCAATGCACTTTGTTAAACCTTTTTTGGTCGGCCCTTCCATGATGTCCCGCCGAGTAGGGAAGCCTAGGCACATCGTATCCCCCTGAGTCGAAAACAGAAGTTCCGCTACTTTTGATTAAAGTCCCCCGAACAGGGGTGACATTCTCACCTCCTCCCTTTTACTTCTAGGGGACCTTCTCGCCAGGGGCCCTTCTCGCTTGACAGCCATTCATCCTCATCGTATTTTTACCTGTTTGGTGTACAGGCACTTCTGTACAAGGGGCGGCGAGCGAGTTCTGAGCACTTGGCTATCGCTTCTTTCTCGAACCTGCTCTTGCACCAGCTAATCCACAGGCCTGTTGTCTCTCGAGAGGGGCGCCGGATTTTGTGTGATTCGGCCGCAGATTATGCAGCGTGCCGTCTGAAATATCCGGTCGAGTCTACGGACGGAGGCGGATACTGAAATGGCAGGGGAGTCGATAACTGTAAGTCAGGGGCATTTCGTCGGTACGCTTCGGCGGGACGCTTGGTGGACGGAGATTGTGCCGGCGGCGCTGCTATTGGGCGTTTTCGGTATCTACGCGACTTGGCGGGCGTTCGAGGGTGCGTATTACGCCTGGGGTCCTTACCTCACGCCGTTTTATTCGCCTCTGATCGACCCGCAGCATCATTTCTGGCCCTGGTCTCCCGCGCTCCTTATCTTGGTCTTCCCGCTCGGATTTCGTACCACCTGCTACTACTACCGCAAAGCTTACTACCGCGCCTACTTTTTGGATCCCCCGGCCTGCGCCGTCGGCGAACGCAAACGCAATTACTGCGGCGAGACCACGTTCCCCTTCATCCTTCAGAACGTCCATCGCTACTTCCTCTACGCTGCCTTTATCATTTTGGGGTTCCTCTGGTACGACGCCGTCGTCGCCTTCGATCTCGACGGCCACTTTTTTGTCGGCGTGGGCAGCATCATTATGCTCGTCAACGTGGTTCTGCTTTCCATCTACACCTGCTCCTGCCATTCGCTGCGGCACCTGATCGGCGGCAAACTCGATTGCTTCTCCTGCGCGTCATTCGGATCCGCCCGGCACTCCTGGTGGCGAGGCATCAGCATTCTCAATGAAAAACACATGCTCTATGCCTGGTGCAGCTTGATCTCCGTCGGCCTCACTGATTTTTATATCCGGCTCGTTGCCTCTGGAGCCATTCGGGACATTAGAATCCTGTGACTACAAAGTTTGAAACACACGAACACGATGTTTTGATCATTGGCGCGGGTGGCGCCGGTCTGCGCGCCGCTATCGAAGCGCTCGGCCAGGGAGCGTCGGTGGGCGTCGTCTGCAAATCGCTGCTTGGCAAAGCCCACACTGTTATGGCCGAGGGCGGTATCGCCGCGGCCATGGCCAATGTCGACCGCTCCGACGATTGGCGCACGCATTTCCGGGATACCATGCGCGGCGGCAAATTCCTCAACAACTGGCGCATGGCGCAACTTCACGCGCAGGAAGCGCCCGACCGCATTCGCGAACTCGAGCAGTGGGGCGCCCTGTTCGATCGCACCGCCGATGGCCAAATTCTTCAGCGCGCTTTCGGCGGCCACACCTACAAACGCCTTTGCCACGTTGGCGACCGCACCGGCCTCGAGATGATCCGCACGCTGCAGGATCGCGGCGTCAGCCTCGGCATTGACGTCTACATGGAATGCGCGGTCACGCGGCTGCTGAAAGATGGCGACCGTGTTGCCGGCGCTTTCGGCTACTGGCGTGAACAGGGCCGCTTCATCGTCTTCAAAGCCAAATCGGTTGTGCTGGCTACTGGCGGCATCGGCAAGATTTATAAAGTCACTTCGAATTCCTGGGAATACACCGCCGACGGAATGGCGCTCGCCTACCATGCCGGCGCCGAACTGAAGGATATGGAATTCGTGCAATTCCATCCTACGGGCATGGTCTGGCCTCCCGGCGTTCAGGGCATTCTGGTCACCGAAGCCGTCCGCGGTGAGGGTGGAATCCTTCGAAACAAAAATGGCGAGCGCTTCATGGAGAAGTACGACCCGAAGCGCATGGAGCTTTCTACCCGCGATGTTGTCGCACGCGCGATCTACACCGAAGTCCGCGAAGGCCGCGGCTCCGAACACGGCGGCGCCTTCCTCGACATCTCTCACAAGCCCGCCGAATATGTGAAGAAAAAGCTCCCCAGCATGTACCACCAGTTCCTCGAACTGGCCGACGTAGATATCACCAAGGGCCCTATGGAAGTTGGTCCGACCTGCCACTACGTTATGGGCGGCGTCAAGGTCGATCCCGAAACCGCCGCGGCCACCGTTCCCGGCCTGTATGCCGCCGGCGAAGTCGCCGCCGGCCTGCATGGCGCCAATCGCCTGGGCGGCAATTCGCTCTCCGATTTGCTTGTATTCGGGAGGCGCGCCGGTCTCGCAGCCGCTCAACACGCGAAGAAAGCCCCCTCGCCGGCCATCGAACAGGCACAAATCGACCAGGCCGAGCGCGAAATGCTGGCTCCATTCCAGAATGGAGACGGCGAATCTCCTTACCAGATTCATCGCGATCTGCAGGACACGATGCAAAAGCTGGTCGGCATCTTCCGCGTGGAAGGCGACCTCCAACAGGCCTTGCAGGAACTTGAAAAACTCAAAGAACGTGCCAGGCACATGCATGTCGAGGGCTCGCGCATGTTCAATCCCGGCTGGCATCTCGCGCACGATCTCGGCTCGATGCTGACCATTGCCGAAGCCGTTACCCGCAGCGCCATCGCGCGTCGCGAAAGCCGCGGAGCGCACAGCCGCATCGATTACCCCTCGCTCGACGCCGCCACTTGGGGTAAACAGAACAACATCATCTGGTCACAAAACGGCGCGATGTCGCTTCGCCAGGAGCCCGTTTCCGCAATGCCGGAAGAACTGCAAAAGATTCTGGCCGAAGAAGCGGAAGCAACTGCGGGCGCGCGATAACGGACATAATAGGGAAGTTAACGGAGGAGAGATGGCTGAGGCGACTTTAGATGTATTCCGCGGAGACGCCCAGGGCGGCAAAACCGTGCAGTATAAGGTTCCGGTCGCTCCCGGAATGGTGGTGCTCGACGCCATCCACTATATCCAGGGGCATCTGGCGCCCGATCTCGCCGTGCGCTGGAATTGCAAAGCGGCCAAATGCGGCTCCTGTTCCGCCGAAGTCAACGGCCGTCCGCGCCTCATGTGTAAAACGCGCATGGATTCGCTTCCGCTCGACAAGCCCATCACCGTTTTTCCCATGAAGTCGTTCCCCATCCTCAAGGATCTGGTCACCGACGTTTCCTGGAACTATAAGGTCAACAAAAAGATCCCGCCGTTCACTCCGCGTCCGGGCGCCGATTGGAAGTTCTACCAGGACGACGTCGACCGCGTGCAAGAGTTCCGCAAATGTATTGAGTGTTTCCTCTGCCAGAACGTCTGTCACGTCCTGCGCGATCATGAGAAATTCGACAATTTTGCCGGGCCTCGCTTTTTTGTCCGTACCGCCGGCCTCGAAATGCATCCGATGGACGGCAAATCGCGCACTCATCTTTTGCGCAGCGAAATGGGCATCGGCTTCTGCAACATCACCAAGTGCTGTACGGAAGTTTGCCCCGAGGAAATTCACATTACCGACAACGCGATCATCCCTCTAAAGGAGCGCGTGGTCGACGAATTCTTCGACCCTGTCCTCATGCTGGTCCGCAAAATCCGAGGCGCGGATAAAGGCGTTAAATAGCCTCCCCCGGCGCCTTTCGCGCCCGGCGCAGCCTCACCCTCGCTCTTCTTGGTGCTCTTGGAATTATTTACCTACCCGGCACTAAATCAGGGGAGTACTATGGCGGCTCCCCCGCTTCCTTGCCAAGCTGACCTTTTGCAGGCTGTGATCTTCTCCCCCTCTCGGCAGGAGGTGTGTGTGAAAAGTACCTGGATCTCTCGCCTGACGCAGGTGAATAAAGAACTGCTGCTGATTTTTTCCATCGTTGCGTCCGCCGCCGTCGTTAACTTCTTCGTCGATGGACAGCGGCTCGTTCTCACCTTCTATAATCTGCCGACCCTCTTCGCCGTCTACTACTTTGGACGCACGCGCGCCGTCCAGGCCTCCATCGCCACGATTTTGTTCGTGACCTGGGTAAATGTAATGCACCCGTCGCTTTTCAACCGCGGGCCTGTCCCCGCCCACGACATCTTGGGATGGTCTGATCTCGCCATCTGGGCTGGCTTTCTGATCATCTTTGCTTACGCCACCGGCACCCTTTACGAGCACAGCGAACAACGCATGCGCGAACTTCGCGAGACTTATTTCGGCGTCCTGCAAATCCTCAGCCAGATGATCTCCAACGATAAATTCACCCAAAATCATTCTTATCGTGTATCCATTTACGCCACTCAAATTGCCCAGGAATTGGGCCTGCACGAAGACCAGGTGGAAGACGTGCGCGCCGCCGCTCTGTTGCACGATATCGGCAAGCTCGAAGTCAGCCGCGAGGTCTTGTATAAGGCTGCGCGTTTGACCGACGATGAGATGAATCAGATCAAAACCCACGTCGAACGTGGCGTGGAAATGTTGAGCCCCGTGGGTGGTTCCCTGCGCCGCATTTTGCCGATTATTCTGGCGCACCACGATAAGTTTGACGGCTCTGGATACCATCCGACAAAGGCTGGCGACATACCGGTCGAAGCAATGGTGATCAGCGTGGCCGACGTGTACGACTCGCTCGTGAGCGACCGGCCCTATCGCAAAGGCCTGTCACCGTTTGAGGCCCGCGATACGATCTTGAAAGCTTCCGGCACGGATTTTGATCCGCGCATCGTGCACGCCTTCGAGGCTGCATTTCGCAAGCAGCGCCTGGAAGTCCCCGAAGTTCTCGTCTGATGGCTTAAACGCGCAACCCACAAATGTCGTCACCAGGCCGTCCCCCGCGCCCGAGCGACCTGTAGCTCAGGTCGCCCCGGCGTATTGTGTCGCGATACCTGAGGCATTTTCCGTGAGGCTGTGCGTGTGCCCCTGGCATCAATTGCGCGCATATCCGTTGCATTGTCATCACGAGGCCGCAGGAGAATAGAGCATTGGTCTTCGCCGCTGAAACAACGCGGCCGAGGGATCTGCAGTTGCTTTTCGGGGTGCCCACGCTTTCGCCCAACGCGTGGGTTTGCACCGTATTTGTAGCTCAGGTCGCCCCCGCGACTTGTGTCGGGAGACCTGAGGCATTTCTATGCGCCCGGCCCTCTTCATGACCAGGCCGCAGGCGAGAACAACCGAGTTCTCCCGCTGCAAAAAAGGCGGTCAATAGGATTCTGCTGTTGCTCGATTGGCATACCCTGTTCTGCTTAGCCCCAAAATTGCCCCGCCGTTCAGTCGCTTTTCCTTTTCACATCAAGCATCCTCCCAAGCGGAGGAACGATGCCACTAGCAAAGAAAGCCGCCAAAGGCCAGGTAACCTTCGCCCTCGCCATTGTTAAATCCAGCGTAATTCGCAATCGCGCGGAATCCGCCAGGGTCCGAGCCGCTGTGGAAGTTTTGTTTCCCGGTGTTTCCGTCATTCTGGTAGCCGAGGACGATGCGCTCGAAAGTCACCGCCGGCGTCCCGACTTGTTCGACTTTGCCGATGATGCGGCCTGCGCCGTCATTGCTTCCTCGAGGATCACATGCAACTGAGCACCATCCCTCACACAACGCGTTAATAGCCTCTACGGCACCTGCCAACACCGGCGCCATCCATCTCCAAAATATCTCTGGGCCTATAATGCCCCGATAGCCTGAGCATTTCGGTGCGGCTGGCTCGCTTTCTTTTGCACAAATTTCAGTCGTAGCGTTCAACAGGTCCTTCATCCCGCTTAGGAGAGGGCATTGTCTGCTTCCATAGGTTCGCAGCGCGGGTACGCGTTCAAGAGCTTTAAATACAGCAGCCACTACAGCATTCTGAAAAAGCTCGAACGCGAACCCCAGCCCTTGCGCATTCTCGACGTTGGCTGCGCCTCCGGATACCTGGGCAAAGTTCTCCGGGAAAATGGACACTACGTCATTGGGATAGACGCCGATCGGGGAGCAGCCACAAGCGCCCGAGCTTACTACGATGTTTTCCATCTAACGGACATTGAAACTTTCGACTTTCCTTACCGCCACGAATTCGATTATCTCCTTTTTGCTGATGTATTGGAGCATCTGCGCGATCCCCTGGCGGTGTTGCGCAGGGCTATTCCCACCTTGGTGAATTCAGGGAAGCTCATCGTTTCTGTCCCGAATATTGCCAACTGGACCGTTCGCCTCAAACTCCTGTTTGGAAATTTCGATCCCGCGGAACGAGGAATCCTCGACAAAACCCATCTGCATTTCTTCACGCTCCGCAGCTTGAAAAAAATGATGCGTGAGGCTTCCTGCCGCGTTCTTGATGTCACTCCCACTCCCGTGCCGATCCAGTTGGTATTTCCTTTCACACAAAGCAAGGCGTTTGCGGCTCTTCACGCCCTTCATTATGGCCTGACACTCTCCTGGAGATCTCTGTTCGCCTACCAATTCGTGCTCACCGCCGCTCCTGAGGCCCGGGCCCGCGCGTCCAAGGCCAATGAAGCGCCGGCTGAAATGGCCAGCGCATGAACATCAATACGACGATCGAACCAGAAACAACCGCCGTGCCAACGCCTGCCGCAGCCCTGTCGGGTAGCGTCCCCCGCGGCATCGAGTCCTGGCTGCGGGCGCATGTCAACGTCATTGCTGTCGCAATTACGGCCGCCGGTTTCATCGCCCGGCTTGTTGCCGCGAATGCCACCTATTTCAATCCCGACGAGTCCCTTCATTATCTCCTGATCAACGAGCCTTCGCTCTGGCTGGCCTACAAAGCCAGCTTGACCAACGCTCATCCCCCCCTCATATATGTACTCGTGTACTTCTGGCGTCTGCTCGGACGCTCCGAAGTCATGCTTCGCTTTCCATTGGTACTCGCCGGAACCGGTTTCTGTTGGTTCTTCTTCAAGTGGGTCCAACGGCTTTTTGGAAACGCGGCGGGTCTGCTCGCCCTCGTCCTTGCAGCATTCTCGCCCACTTTGGTGACACTGTCGGCCGAGCTTCGTGAATATGCGCTGCTGCTGTGTGGCATGTGCGCTGCCTTGTATTTCCTGGAAAAAGCTTTCGACGAAAACTCGCCACGCAAAATGTGGCTGTTCTCTCTTTCGCTCTACTTCGCCATACTCTCGCACTACTCCGCCGCATTCTTTGCCCTGACCGTGGGACTCTACGTGCTTGCTCGTCTCGTGGAGTCGCACTTCCCGCGCAAATTGACTCTCGCCTGGACCGCAGGGCAGGCCGGAGCGCTCCTTATCTACTTAGCCCTTTATCTGACTCATCTCGCCAATATCAGGAAAAGCCTTGCCGTCTGGGCCACGTCTTTCGGTGAGACCCTGTATCACTTCGATCAAGACAGCATCTTTCAGTTCACGCGCCAGAATACCTGGAACATTTTCTTCTACCTGTTCCCTCATCAATATGCCGCTGCGGCGATGCTCGTCTGCTTTATCGCCGGGATTGGCTTCCTGATTACTCTGGAACTCTCGCCCGCTCGGCCCGCCGCCGGTTCTCCCCATTTGGCGCTACTGCTGCTGGTCCCCTTCCTTGCCGTCTGGGCGGCAGCCGTTGCGGGCATCTATCCCTATATTGGCAGTCGCCACACTGTCTTTTTGGCGCCCTTTGCAATCGCTGCGGCCAGTTTCCTGTTAGCGAAACTCTCCCGCCAGAAATTGTGGCCTGCGGCTTTGTTCGCAAGCGCCTTAATGATCCTGCCGATAGCCTACGGCCGCCGTCCCGAACCAGGACTCGCCAGTCAAAGCCGCCCTTTGATGAAAAATGCGATCGATTATCTGCATCAATCAGCCGGCCCGCACGATCTGATCCTCGCTGACATGCAGAGCAGCATTTCGCTCGCATATTACTACTGCGGCTCTAAGCAACCTCTGTTCATGGCGTGGTCTCAGTCGAGTCTTGACGAACTCCATTGCAGTGGCCACCGCATTGCCACACTCCATTTCTGGCTCTTGCGACCTGAAGGGCTTGACTACGCTTTCGGGAAGGTCGCGCGCCAATTCAGTCTCAAACCTGGCGACCGCGTTTGGATTTTCCAGGCAGGATGGGGCGGCAATCTCATGGCTAAGTTGCCTCAAGAACAGGCGGGGTTCCGTTGTGTAGCGCCTAAAACCTTCGGAGAAAACATCACTGTCCTCCCATTAATCGTCGGACCTGACCTGGCGCCCGCTCCACAAACTGATTGCCAAAACTAGCGGCGCCATTCCTGCAATTCGGCAGCTGTTCTTAACCTTTGTTGGGCGTTTGTCTGGCAATCCATCCCTCGCCCGACGCAAGCGACTGCTCGTGCGTAAAAAAGAGGTAATGCAAGGAGCGTGTCATCTTGAGGAAATTTACGTGAGTGACGAATGTCTCTGCGGCGCTCCCCACGCAAAAAGCTGCTATCACGAGCGCGCGTCAGGCAACGCTCCGTTTCCGCGCCTTGAGAAAAACGCGCGAGGGATCTGCGGTTGGTTTTCCGGGTGCTTCATCCGCGCGCTAAAAAGTCGGGGTGGGTGCTTCGGCGTGCTTCCGCAGCCACGCGATCATAACTGGCGACCGCTACTGGATCGCGGCAGTTTGCACTGCGCTGGCGCCTGCGGCCGCCCACTTGCCGTCGGTGCCCAGCGTGTAGCAGCTCCGGCCGGCAACCGCGAGGCTCAGTCCACCTCCGTCGAGCACCAGCACCGGAGATTTTACGTTCGGCAGCGGCTGATCTTTGAACCGTAGCGGTGGATCTACGACAAACGCACTGTAGTAGCTCCCCTCCGCGAAAATGCGCAGCGTCGAATCGGGCGCGGCGAGGAACTCGCCCGCTTTCTTGATTCTTGTCCAGACTAAATTCGACCAAATCTCGGCTCGGCAGCCGCGGGTGTGCAAACAACTCTGCACCAGCTGCAGCCGCGCCGACATCGCGGAAGCATCGGACGATCGCAGCGCTTCAGCAATCGCTTGCAGGAAAACGCGTTCGTCCCCGCCGGCTTGTTCCTCTGTCGTCGTGGCCCATGGAACGTACTTGGTCGCCACATATGCGACCGTGCTTCCCTGCTGCACCAGTGCCGTCTTCGCTGTGGCGTTCCACACGTATACGGAACTGTTGCACGCGAAATGCGCGTACGCTCGCAGTTCAAAACTGGGGTGTTTGTACCCGGGCACCGAGTGGCCCGGTTTGCATCCGGTAATTAGCGTCATTCCGCTTGGCTGTTGCGCCTGCGCGAAAACCGGGAAAAAAGCGAAAGCGCCCGCCAGAAGAACGAGGGCGATGGGCTTGG
This sequence comes from Candidatus Acidiferrales bacterium, assembly GCA_035650755.1. GTDB lineage: Bacteria > Acidobacteriota > Terriglobia > Acidiferrales > UBA7541 > Palsa-189. Next base: position 81,973 of record DASRHB010000024.1, on the reverse strand, counting down.
ATGTGTTCATTCGCTGGAACCGTGCTTCCTTATAATTATGGAGAGGACGTTTTTCGCGCAACTTTTCCGCCGTCTGCGAGCGGCGAATTAAATAACCTGATCGAATGGAGAGAGGTGAGCTGGTCCTTAGAACAGGTGATCGAGGGAACTCCTGCGGCAGCTGCAACCCGGGCTCCGTCTAGTCATGCGTGGTGGCAACCTCCAGTCGTGCTAGCTGTTGACTCGTCTTCTGCCAGTCCTTTCTCTTTTCTCGAGGATCGGGCTGCCCTTTCGTCCGGACCGCATAAAATCCGATGATATCTTCTCGCAATTGCGGCGAAACACCGGCGAAACGCCGTGCATTCAGCCTATCCAAAAGTTGCGCATATGTTTCGTCGGCAAGTTCATACTCGCCCCGTGCCGTGGGTTTGTCCGTATCTAAGTCCTCGTTCGATAGCGTCGTGGCACCGGCATTCAAGCCCCGCACTGCCGCAATGTATCGCTCTGTCACCACTTGAAAGCTGTGCTGAAACAGCATTTCCGTCCGCGGATCCGGCGGATGGAACGAGAGGAACTTGAAAAAAGCTATCTTCGGAAACAGATTGAGGAAAAACGCGAGCACATGAGCGCCAAAGTCCGGCTCCCGATATACTTTCCCGAACTGTGCCTCGTACTGCCGCCGTGTCATCCTGTAGATGAATTGATTCCGCTGCACGTTCGGGATGAGCTGCTCAATCTGGTCATGCTTCTGGGCCCACGCGACCCGTGTCATATGGGGAATCGTCTTGCTCACAGCCCGCCGGAAGGTCCCGATGGCTATGTCTTCTTTGATGAAGACATCCTTCATCTCCAGATCGTAGGTATCCTTGAACGCCCGCTCGAGCAAGCCTTGCGCCACGCGAAAGCCGATAAAATCATGATAGGCCTGAGGCGCATAGTCGCCCGCCGCCACCTCCACAACGTCAAATGAGAATTCCACCAGAACGTGCTGTTTCTTTCCTTCCTCAAATGTAACCAACGGTCCATATTTTCTGCGGAGTTTTGGATATTGAATCGGCACCGAACGATTCACCGCCAGAATATGGCCCAGAGTATCCCCGTAGTAATGAGCCATTGCTCCGAGCGCGAATGCGTATTCGTCCTCGTTCTGCGCCTCCCGCAACATCGCTCGAACAAAGTCGCCGGTACGGACGTAGTGCAGCAGGTTTGTGAAAAACACGCTTCCGAGAGGAAAGTAGCCGAGATCCTGAATGATGGAACCACCATACGCGTAGCTTCGGGCCTCGGCTAAATCGTTGGAGCTGGAGTTTGGATAGCGGGCCAGTAAAAGAGGCTTGATTGCCGAGTCCCAGGCTGCGTCTATAACCGCTTCGTGCGAAAGAACCGAATATGCCGGCGCGCCGGTAGGAATGAGCAACAGAAGGGGAGCGAAAATCAGAACCCGGAGCTTGAGGCGCCCGCAGCCGCTCATCTTTGAATAAGGTCCCGCATTTCCCGTGCCGGACGAGACGCTCGACCCGCGCTAATCCGGCAAGTGCGTGGCGGGGTCGGTCCACACTCGGCGATCGCGATTCGTCTTCGGCAGGCATTCCTGCGACTGCCCCGATCCAGCCTACCTATGGGATGAGCCGCAGCGTGCGAAGTGACCGGTGTTGTGGGGCATGCATTGCACGGCGGGAACCGCTTAAAACCGGGAACTTCCACCGCGCATTCTTGCGGTGTATCGGGTATACGCGCGTGAAATTGCGAAGACGCCGGCAAAACCCAGCCTATGCAGCAAAAAGTTTTCACTTCAGCTTCAACTGTACTTCGCTTGTCCAAAGGTACAGTATCACCGCCTGACCCTCCTGCTTAGAATGACCATGCAAGCGCAGAAAGGCCTCATCGAAATCGTATGCATCTCGACTATATTTCTTGTCTGTTGACCATCCTCTCGACAATCCTGATTGGAAGACGGCTCTGGCACGGCTGGATTGTCGCCGCCGTCAATAGCCTCGTCGTATGCGTTATAGGAGTTCAGACCGCGCAGTACGGGTTTCTGCCGGGCAATCTTTTCTGCATTGCGCTCTACGCTCATAATCTTTCCAGTTGGCGTCCGGCGAATCGCAAAGAAGATGAGCGAACCTCCGCAGCGCACAAATCTCCTGAGCGACTGGAAGAATCCGTTTCGTAATTCGTAATCTCGATCGGAATATCAGGTTCATCGTCACGGCGTTGCGACGCGCGAATGCACCCATCGCGTCTCAGCGTGTTTTGGCAAAGCTTTATGAGGATGCCGCGCGGCAGGCAGATGGCCGGTTTCGGCGAGCAGCGACTACTTGTAGTCGCGCACTCCCGAGGTTCCCTTCAACGCATCCAGCACCGTCCCATTTGGGAGCGTGACCGTGATGATGCGCCCCAGCGGCAAGCCATTCTTTACCGGGAATAAGGCCACCGTAACCTCATCGCCCGCCTTGATTGCCGCCTTGCTCCACCCGCCGTTGGTCATGGTCACCGGATTCTGAGTCTCTCCGATCCAGTGGCTCACCTGGCCCTTTTCGTCCTTCACGTCGAATCGAAGCAGGCAATGAGGGTTCGACCAGTACCATTCGGTGACCGTTCCCTTTAGGGTGACTCTCTTGTCTGTCTCAAATGCCGCTGTCCCGTGATGTGCAAAGAGTGGCGCCGAAAAAATCGCGGCAGCCGCAATTGGAATGAGCGAGCGAAAAAGTGTTTTTCTCATGGGCCTTCCTCCGGTCGCAGCCTATTTCTTCGGTGCCTGCCCACCCGGGGCGCTGGAAGGATTACCGAATAACTGATTATACCGCTCCATCTCTGAAGGCGAACAGTACTGCTCCATCACATCGCGATGGGGATCCTCGAGTTTCATCGGGAACTGGTTCATCGCGACCCAGGGTTTTGTGTACATCTTCGGATCATTAATGATGACGCTCCACTCCAGATGGTCCCGGTCCACGCGATGCAGCGTTTCCTCCACGCGCAACTGATCGCTGATGGGACGGCCCGCGGTATCCAGCCACACCCGGTCCTCTCCCATCATTCCAATCGTCTCGACCTTAAGGGTGGTGTCGTCCACCCAGGTTCCCACGGAATATCCGTAATACCGCGGTTCCTTCACCTCACCATTCACGAGCACGCCGCCATCCACCAATTTCGGCAAAGGACGGCCATCGGTCCAGATTACCCGCCAGGTTGTCGCGTATTGATAGAGCATGACAATCTTGTAGGGATTCTGCAGGATCTGCGTTTCCCGCAAGTTATAGAAATTCATCCGCGGAAATCCCAGCGGCTCGCATTTGTCCCGCGGATCGTTGAATTCGCCGGGCAGAACTGCATCAGCTCCCTCAAGGGCGTGATGTGACTTGAATACCTGCAATCCATACGGAGTATAAGGAAGCTGATGTTGCGGCTTGCCGTCGTTGGGCATCGCTTTCACGCCGTCCGCTTGCACCCCGTCCTGCGGCCCATTCGCCGGCTCCCAGGTTCCGGAAATATCGTGCCGCGGAGCTGCCTCCGATGAATGGCCGCTGTCTGCCGCTGATTTGTGCTCGTTTGCCGCCGGTTGCTGCGCTTTGCTCTGAGCGAACGTGAGCCACGATGCAAACAGCGCCACGCTGATCAACATCAGTGTGAACTTGAAGCGATTTGCCATCCGCGGACCTCTTCAAGGTAGGATTCGCCCGAACCATACGTCCGCCGGCTCATGCAAGTCAAGCCGGTCATCCAGTTGATTCTGGCGCTTCTTCACCAGGCCCAGCCGGCGAATACGGTCGTCGTTTGATCGGCAGCCGCGGCGCCTGGTTCAGGCCGCGTTTTTCGACACGCCGAATTCATTCACCTGCATGTCAAGGTGATGATTGATGCGCAACCCGTAAATTCCGTCCGTTTTCGCCGCGGCGCCCGTCTTAGGCAGAGACTTCACCACGGTGCCGTTGATCGCGAAATCGATCTTCTCTGGCATCACGCGCACTTCGAGAGTGTTGGTGCAGGTTCCTTTCGCATCGGGCTTCTTGATCGCCGCGCTGGCCATCTTGTCCGCCACTTCCTGCGTTCCGGCGCCGTTGCGCCGTTTGATCAGCCATGTCCCGTCATCGGTGATCACGAAATACAGATACTGCTGCTGCGCTGAATCCAGATTGCTGCCGCCAAAGATCAGCCCGTAATACTCGAGGTAGCCCGTCGATTTGTTGAGCGTGAATGTCCCCTTCAATGTGTAATTGCCGCTCGCCGTGTCCGCCGGTTGCCAGAAAACCGCCGCCTGCGGCGCCATGATATGAAGACCCGACCCCATGGCCATGATCTTATCCGCGCCCGGAGCGTCGGGATCCTGCGCTTCGGTGCTGTGATCGCTATGCAGCATCCATCCCTTGGGAGCTTGCGCAACCAACGTCACGGCCGCGGCCAGTGTGAACACGGCCAAAGCAATATGTCGCTTCATCGATGATCTCCTTAGCAATATGCTCCGATCATACTCCGACTTGCGCGCCGCCGCGAAACAACCGAACGAAGCTCACCGCCGCAACGGCCGTCGCTGTGTTTGGCTCCTACCCCCTCCCCCCTTTCTGAGTAAGTGTTCATTGCAGGAAGTTTAAGTTGCGAGATGTTTCATGTCGCGCGACCAGAAGCCGCGCGAGTTCTGGTGCTGAATTCGACGAAAGGCAGAGTTGCCGAGGGAACGGAATCTGCCGCGCAATTTTTCTCCGCGGCCTGGATACGGATCAGGTTGAGGCTGGCCGGACCAGGAGGCGGGAGCGTACCACTCAGCGGTGTGGCCGTCGCGTTGGAGTGAGTCGCGGTTTTCACAGTATTCGCGATAGGCATCGCAGGAGCAATAACCGTCGCCGTCGGATTGGCCCGGCGGTGCAGCAGCGGAGGAGGCAATGCTCGCTTGAGCAGACGCGGGTTGCGGACAGGATGACCGAGGCACGGAGGCCGTGTCGCACGGTTTCGGAGAGGATCCTCGTTCACCCACCTCGGCACGCAGACTTGCTTGCGGTATGGCGCTGCGCACCGAGGCGGCATGTGCTGGAGACCCGGTAAGTTGTTCGTTCGGGACCATCGTGGCTGGATGGTCAGATTGCGACGAATGCGGGGGCGGGATGGGATTGCCGTGAAAATTGCGGGCGACCTTGGCGGCGCGTGGCCGATCGAGATCGAGTTCCTGCTTGAACCGACGAGCGAGCTTGACCATCTCGCCCACGTGACCTTTGGGAGGTTTCGTGTCAGGCGGTTTGATCAGTTCGAGTTCGTAGTTGAGAATTTGTTTCTCGGTCCGCCCTTCCGGAGTGAAGTCGTATTTGCGATCAAACAGATCGAGCGAGCGGGCGTAGAGGCTCTCGAAATCGTCTGGGGAGAGGCCATCGTAGATAGCTTCGGGGGTGAGGTGATGTTTCTTTAGCGGCGCAGGAGAGCCTTGCTGCTCCGGGATGTGGTTTTCGGTGCTGGAGTTGGCCGGGTCACTGAGGGATCCCTCGCTTGCACCCCGGTGCGCGCAAAATCCGCCCGCATCGGGGACCCCGCGCGTTTCGTTGTTCGCTCGGGATGACGATCCTGGCCGGATGGCTGATTCGAGGCTGGCTTTCAGGTTCTTTTCCCATCTAGCGTATCCGTGAGCGGAGACGAACTCGGCGCGGACGCCGGGAACGGTTTGCAGCAAAAGTTGCGTGAGATAGCCGAAGGCGACGGCCTGCTTCTGGGAGATGCGGCCCTGGGCCATCAAAAGAAAGACCTGAGTGAGGGCACGGTTAATGTTGGTAGCGCTGGTGAGATCGGAGCAGAGTGCTGCGAGCGCTTCGACGGCGTCGACCGGGGCGCCTTCGGCGCCAAAACCAGCCTCGCGTTTGGAGGCGTGGTGAAGGCAGAACGAGGCGCGCTCGCTGCGGCATCGGCGTCCATCGGAGAAAGTGAAGGCGCAGCGGTGCGAGCCGCGGTTGGAGTTTTGGCTGTGGTGCTCGTCGCGAGATTTGGAGCGACGGGCGGTGAAAAAGAAGTGGCTGAGTTTTTGGCCGATTTTCATATGCGATGTTACCATAAGAGTACATATTAGTCAATCGCTGCGTTTACCAGTCGATTATTCGAATGAGGTATTTTGTTCGAATGAGGCGGAAAAGATTTCGCAGGGGCGGTTCGAATCGGTCCTAGCCGGACGAGCACTGGAGAAGGGTCGGCGGCAATCTACGGCACTGTCCGCTTATGGGTTTGTCGAAGGGCTAAGTCGTTTTTTACCCCTGGATTGCCGCTTAACGTTACGGTACTTTTTCCGCCGAGTGCGTTTTCTGTTCGGCTCGCACAAAGCCTTTCTAAACCGTTCAAGCGCCTCTTGGAGCCTCAGAAAGACGCCCTCATCCCGTATCCAAACAGTAAAGCCACGACCCTTAGCATCCGACCCAGATAAAAACCCAACTCCTCTGCGAACCGCCGAACAAGTTCCGCAAGAGCAGGGCCTGTAGACATTGAATTCGCGATTCCTCTCGCCATTCCAGATAAAATCGGCATTCCCCTGCATACGTGTGCGCCCTCCGTCCGATGTTCTAGATTAGAACGTTTTTCGATTGAGCAAAAGGTATTCTCCGCGCGTGGTGAGAAGAAGGACGCGGAAGAACATTATTGGCAGACGCGTGGCTGAGGCGCGTCGACGCTCCCGCCCAACGCTGACCCAGGATTCCCTCTCGGGCAGACTAGCCCGGGTCGGCATTCAACTTGACAGAGCGGCGATTGCCAAGATCGAGAACAACCACCGGCATGTACTCGACTATGAACTTAAGGCGCTGGCGGATGTGTTGGGCGTGGAAGTCAGCTGGCTTTTTGGGGATGAGGGCTGATGACGGATCCTACTTCCCAACTGCGCTCGGCAACGCGGCGGGCTAAATCCGACGTGGCCAACAAGCTTATTAGTATGTTTTTGCACGAATTGAGTCGCAGGATCAGCCAAAACTGGCCGATCAAAGTCGACAGCTCGGAATACGGAGACCTTGCCCGAACCCGATTTGGCAACCGGTGCCCATACTGCTCCCGCGACTTAACGACTACAGTGGCCGTAATTGAGCATCTGGATGGCATGAACCGGTATCGGGTGGGGCTGCACGTTGCGGGTAACGTGTTGGTGGCTTGTGGGAGATGCAACTGCGAAAAGCGGCGCGATGATTCTTTAAAGGCATTACCCCTCGGACAATTCGGTTGGGAATCATTCTTGTCGCACGATGGTGAGCGGTGCCCGGTTTCTTGCCTGAGTTGCCGTTATTGGACGACGATTTGGAAGGACGGTGCCGAGCGGAAACAGCGGTTAGGCGATAACTTGGAGGGAATACGGTCGTTTCGGGGTGCCTTTCCAGAATTTCAGCGAGTTCTCCCCCTGACGACGCAAATCCTGCCAGGGTTACTAACAAGGATGTACTCAGACTGTCAGAACTTTGCTGAGTCTGAGATCGCCTCACTGCTTGAGCGATTTGATCAGATGTCCAGGTCGACGGATCTAGCTCGCTCATCGTAACGAGTACCCGAAGCGCACACATTCGAGCTGCCGTTCCTGCACTCAGGCAGTCAGCTGAGCACAATCGGCGCTCGTGATGACAGCGCGCGGCACGGCAGCGGATCTCAGAATCTGAAATCGCAGATTTCAGAGCAAAAGCAGATCCCTCGCGCTCCGGCGCTCGTGATGACAGCGCGGAGAATGTCAAATCGCAAATGGCAGCAATCTCAAATCTGAAATGGCAGATTTCAGGGCGCGGGCGTATGCGCGGCGGGAGAGGGCGACGGCGGCAATGTCAGATCTGAAATCGCAGATTTCAGAGCAAAAGCAGATCCCTCGCGCTCCGGCGCTCGTGATGACAGCGCGGAGAATGTCAAATCGCAAATGGCAGCAATCTCAAATGTGAAATGGCAGATTTCAGGGCGCGGGCGTATGCGCGGCGGGAACGGGCGACGGCAGCAATCTCAGATCTGCAATTGCAGATTTCAGAGCAAAAGCAGATCCCTCGCGCTCCGGCGCTCGGGATGACGACGTGACAGGGGGGCGACCTGGTAGCGCCCAGCGCGGCCAGGACCCCGTGCGGGGAGCACTTGTGCGGGTGTGGCAAGGTGCTACCCGCACGGGGACTGGAGGAAGCACCGGTTCCAATTGGCGCCGGGGATGCTGTACACTCACGGCAACTCGGGAACGCCTGCCAGTGGAGGCAATTGCAATGCGAAATCGGCATATGTCGGCGTTTGTCGGAGCGATCGGGCTGTTGATCGCGGCTGCTCCTCTATTTGCGCATCACGCCAACGCGGTTTTTGATACGGAGAAAAAAGTTACGGTAAAGGGAACCGTGGTGGCATGGCTGTGGGCGAATCCGCACTGCCTGTTGCGATTCGACGTGACCGACGAGAAGGGCGAAGTGGCGCATTGGGTGGGCGAGACGCAGGCGCCGATCAACATGATCGGCAACGGATGGCGCAGCGACTCATTCAAGGCGGGGGACGAAATTACGGTGACGCTCGAGCCGCTGCGAAACGGCCGGGCGGGCGGAAGCATCCTCACCGTGACTTTTCCCGACGGCAAGGTGCTGAATACGCGCTCGCAAAACATCTACAAGCCCGACGCGGCGAAGCCGGATGCCTCGAACCCGAACGCCTCGAACCCGAACGCAGCCAAACCCGAAGAAGATTCCAAACCATAGGGCGGCTCGCGTGAACTCCGGCGATAGGGAAAGGCGCGCTTCGATGGGAAAGCGATATGCATACGGCAGGTTCTCGCGAGCCGCTCGATTGGCGATGGCCGGGACGATTCTCGCGCCGGCAATAGTTATGGCGATGGTTCTTGCGCCGCAGGCGTGCGCGCAAACGGTGAACATTCCATTCACGCGAGAGCCCGGGGCGGTCTACGATCCGGACGTACCGAACGAAAAGCCCGGTCCCGCCCCGAAGCGGGACCTCGCGGGCATCTGGGAACCCGCGCGTTCGCTGGCTGATGATGTGGGCGCAGACGGGGCCAAGGCGCTGCCGGCGGACGGCAAACCCGAGCACGAGCCGCCCTTCACGCCCGAGGGGCTAAAGGCCTACATGGCCAACAAGCCGACTTTCGGCTACCGGCAGGTGCCACCGGTGGAGACGAATGATCCCATGCCGGGTTGCGATCCGCAGGGATTTCCGCGCGTGGCGCTGCACAATTTCCGTACCAGCTGGATCATGCAAAATCCGCAAAACGTGGTGATCCTCTACGAATTCAACAAGAAATGGCGCGTGATCTGGACCGACGGCCGCGCGCTGCCGAAAGACGCGGAAAAGCCGGCCTGGAGTTCTTTGCCCGATCTGCCGGAATCGCGATGGTGGGGATATGCGGTGGGCAAGTGGATCGACGATTACACCTTTGAGGCCGAGTCCAACGGATACAACGACGGAACCTGGCTAGATAACGCCGGCCGTCCACATAGCAAGGCGCTGCACGTAATCGAACGCTATCATCGCGTGGACGCAAAGCATCTCGAGATGACCATCATCATTGACGACCCGAAGTATTACACCAAGCCGTGGGTCGCGCTGGACCGCTTGTCGTTGCGGCTGCAGGCGCCCACGTTCGATTTTTTTGAGCAAGAATGCTCGCCTTCGCAGACCAAGGCGTACAACGAATTTTATGGCGAGCCGGCGTCGGAAGGCCTTGGCAAGAGCCCCGAGAAGTCGAAGTGAGCTACACCTTCAGAAGATCTGAAATCTGAAATTTCCAGATCTCAAATTTCCCGATCTGAAAAACGAAAAGCAGATCCCTCACCCCCATCCGCAAGAACTGCGGCTGGGTTCGGGATGACAGTCTTTTGTTGTTGGGAGTGCCGGTATTAGTGCTAGGCCCATGGAAATCAACGGCGCGGTGGAGAAGCCGTCTTTTGTTGTTGGGAGTGCCGGTATTAGTGCTAGTGCCGGTGCTCAGTGCCCATGCCGGTGCGGGTGGATGTACCAACGCCAATGCTAACGCCTCCGTGAGTACCGGTGCCGGTGCCAATGCCAGTGCCAACGCCAGCGCCTGCGACAATGCTCGCGCCTGCGACCGCGCGGCCAGGCACTTCACCAGATCTGGACGCGCTCGGGCGCGGCGAGATAGAGCATTTCGCCCGGCTTCACATCAAAAGCGGAGTACCACGCGTCGATGTTGCGGACCGTGTCGGCACGATACCGCGCGGGGGCGTGGGGATCTTCCAGCACCTGCGCGCGCAGCGCGTCTTCACGCTGTTTTTCGCCCCAACTCTGGCCGAAGGCGATGAAGAATTGCTGGTCCCCGGAGAAGGCATCCTGCGCGGGAGCGGGCTGGGCCGCGAGCGCGGCGCGATAAGCATCGAAGGATGCGGCGAGTCCGGCGACATCGGCGATGTCTTCGGCCAGCGTCTGCTTGCCGTTGACGGAAAGATCGGGGAAGGGTTTGTAGGCATCGTACTGCGCCGCGAGCCGGGCGGTCGCAGCGTTGAAATGTTCGAGATCGGCGGCGGTCCACCAGTTGCGCACGCGGCCTTGGGCATCAAATGCGCTGCCTTCGGTGTCGAAGGTGTGGCTGATTTCGTGGCCGATGATCGAACCCATGGAGCCGTAGTTCGCGGCGGCGGGCGCCTGGGGATCGAAGAACGGCGGCTGGAGGATGGCGGCGGGAAAATTCAGCGCGTTTTGCAGCGGCAGATTGACGGCGTTCACGGTCTGCGGCGTCATGGCCCATTCTTTGCGATCGACGGGCTTGCCGAGGCGGGAGAGCGCGCGACGGTATTCATATAGACCGGCACGCCAGACATTGCCGAAGGCGTCGTCTTTCTTTACTTCGTAGGCGGAGTAGTCGCGCCAGGTTTCGGGGTAGCCGATGCCGACATATAAGGCATCGAGTTTGGCCAGCGCTTCGGCTTTGGTTTGGGGATCCATCCAGGTGAGCGCATTGATGCGCTTGCGGAACGCGGTGATGATATTCGCCACCATCGTTTGGGCCTGTGCTTTTGCCTCCGGGGGGAAATAACGTTGCACATAAAGCCGGCCGACGGCATCGCCGAGCAGGTCATTAACGAGCGCAACGCCGCGCTGCCAGCGCGGGCGCTGCTGCGGCGTGCCCGCGAGGACGGTGCCGAAGAATGCGAAGCGTTCGTCGGTCAAAGCTTTGGGCAAAACTCCGGCATAGGAATCGATCAGGTGGAAGGCGAGCCAGTCTTTCCAGACCTCCAGCGGTAGCGAAGCGACGAGCGCGGCTTCGCCGGTGAAGGCGGAAGGCTGCCAGACGATAAAAGCCGATTGCGTGGAAAGGCCCGCGCCGCGGAAAAATTCGGCCCAGTCGAGGCCGGGAGCCTTGGCGTCGAAGTCGGCGCGCGTCCACGGGTTATTCGCTTTGTGGACGTCTTCGTTTTCGGCGAGCGAGAGATGCTTTTCGGCGGTGGCGTGTTCGAGATCGAAGACGCGCTTGGCGCGAGCTTCGGTATCCATGAATCCGGCAAGCCTGAACATCCTGGAGATGTGAGTCTGGTATTTGGCACGGATGTCGCGCATGTGTTCGGTGTCGGCCAGGTAATACTCGCGGTCGGGCATTTGCAGGCCGCCTTGCAAGAGATACGGGGCGTAGTGCTCGGGATCGCCGAAACCCGGCGCGACCCACAGACCGAAAAGATTCGGCGTGTGGAAATTGGTGTAGTTCAGCGGATCGACATCGGCGCGCAGGCTCTGGCCGAGGGCGCGAGCGAGTTCGCGCTTGTCGCGGATCGCCGCGATGGCCGCGAAATGCGAACGGAGCGGGGCGAGGCCCTTTGCCTCGATGGCGGCCTCGTCCATGTAGGAGTTGTAAAGCGTGGCAATCTTGTCGACGCCGGAATTGTTGGGATTGGAGCCGGCCGGGACGCTTCCCTTGGCGGTTTGCTCGATCAGGTCGCGGGTGCGCTCGTTGCTCAAGTCCGTGAGGCGGGTGAAGACGTCGATTTCTCCACGGTCGGGCGGAATTTGGGTGCGCGCCAGCCATCCGCCGTTTGCGTACAGATAGAAATCGTCGCCGGGCTTAACGGAGCGGTCCATATTAGCCAGCGCGATGCCATGTGTCTCTTGCGCGGCTGTTTCAAGCGGAGGATTCTGCGCGGCGGCATTCGGGAAAAGACCGCAAACCAGCAGAGATGCTGCGGGGAAGCTAATGTACAAAGCATGTAAGAAACTCTTCCGTCTCACGCGGACCTCCGGATTGGGGCTGCGAGGCGCTGCCGAACCAAGTGTCAAGACGAAAGAATAGCACGCACGCGAAGAGCCGGTGTTTGAGCGACAGGCGAGCCGCCGGCGGGATTTCAATTCCACTTGTTGAAAAGGCCGGTTATCGCATACCCTTTTGCGCAACTGGGTACCCGCTGGGAGCGCACCGATGAACGGATTCAGCAACAAGTTCGCCGATCAGGCGCAGATCAGAGCCAATTCGGATCATGACACTTCGCGGAGACAGTTTTTGCGGTCTGCGGCGCTTGCAGGCGCCGGAGCGATGCTGGCCTCACTGCGAGTGCCGCCCGCAAAAGCGCAGGCAAACCCAAAGGCCACACGCATCGATGTGCACTATCACGTAGTTCCGCCCAGCCTGATCGAAGCTCTTGGCGCGCAGCAGTTCGCAAACGTGGCAAAGTGGACGATCGAGCAAACGCTCGGGGACATGGAGCGAAACGGGATTGCCGCTTCGATATGCTCGGTTGCGCCGCAGGCCGATCCTTTCAGGGATCCCGCAAAAGCGGTGCGATTGACACGCGAATGCAATGAATACTTCGCGAAACTCGTAGCGGACCATCCCGGCCGGTTCGGATTTTTCGCGGCTACGCCGCTCCCCAATATGGACGCCGCGCTCCGCGAGGTCGATTATGCGCTGGGCACACTCAAGGCGGACGGCGTCGCCTTATTTACGAGTTACGGAGATAAATGGCTCGGCGACGCGGCGTTTGAGCCATTTTTTGAGGATTTGAACCGGCGCAAAGCGGTCGTATTCACGCATCCCAACACCGCAAACTGCTGCAGGAATCTTTTGCCCAATATTGGCGACGGAACCATCGAGTGGGGCACCGATACGACTCGCGCAATTACGAATCTGCTCTTCAACGGCACAGCGGGCCGCGGGCCGGATATTCGGTTTATGTTTTCGCATGGCGGCGGCACGATGCCGTACCTCGTGGAACGCTTCACGGCGGCCGCACGTTCGCCGAAGTTTGCATCGCAGTTTCCAGCAGGATTTGCGGCAGAGGCGGGTAAGTTTTATTACGACACCGCCTGGACGACAAATCCGGAGGCGATGTCCGCATTGAGCAAACTCGTGCCGATTTCGCAGATTTTATTCGGAACGGATTTTCCGTATCGAACGGCGGCAGATCAGTTGAAGGGATTGCAAGAGTGCGGTGTATTCAGCACAGCGGATCTCAAAAGGATCGACAGTGAAAACGCGCTGGCGATCTTGCCGCGGTTCGGGATCCGGAGCGGAAATTGACGGGGACAGATCTGAGAGTAGGATAAGGCCAGGTTTCCATCTTCCCACAAACGCCGGAAAGCCGTATGGAAAGGAAGGTCTCGTATGCGCTCAAACTTCCTATCTCTGTTTGCGTTGATCGGCTTGATTGTTTTCTCGCCGCCTGCTTTTTCTCAGGAAAAGGGAGGAGACGATCGCAGCGGTCCTTATGACGCAGCGGCAGGATGGCCCAAGCCCCTGCCCGACAAGGGCTACATTTGGGGTTCGACGGGCGGAATTTTCGCGGAGACTCCCAATCGAATTTTTATCGGTAATCGCGGCGAGCTCAAATTGCCGGACAAGCTGCCGCCCGGCTTCAACGGCTTCTGGGGCTCTTTGGGGGCAGCTGCCACGGGCATCACACCGGTATTCAAGAACTGCATCGCGATTGTCGATGCGGATGGGAAGCTGATCGAAGCATGGACGCAATGGGATCACTTATTCGAGGATGGCCGCGGACCCCATTCGGTCTTGATCAGCCCCTACGACCCTGAACACAACGTTTGGGTGGTGGATGACATTCATCATCAGATTTTCAAGTTCACGAATGACGGCAAAAAACTTCTCATGACGCTTGGGGTACGGGACGAACCGGGTAACGACGACAAACATTTCAAACGTCCAACGGACATCGCCTGGCTGCCGGACGGCACATTCTTTGTGAGCGACGGTTACGGCAACACGCGTGTGGTCAAGTTCGATAAGAACGGAAATTTTATTCTGACGTGGGGAACTCCCGGCACGGGGAACGGCCAATTCAATACCCCGCATTCCATTACGGTCGATCGAAACCGGCGCGTATATGTCTCGGACCGCGCCAACAACCGTATTCAGGTATTCGACGAAAACGGGAAATATCTCGACCAGTTCCCGAATATAGCGCAGCCCTATCACATTCGAGTAAGCGAAGACGGATACCTGTGGGCTTTCTCCGGGCCGCTCGACAAGTTTCTAAAATACGATCTGCAAGGACATCTGCTGTACGCCTGGGGAACGCACGGCACGGCGCCCGGGCTTTTCTGGGCCGTGCATCAATTCTCCGCGGATAGCGAGGGGAATCTGTATACAGCGGAAGTTTTCGGCGGCCGTCCGCAGAAGTTCCGGCCGCGGGCGGGAGCAGATCCGTCACACTTTTACAAGCCAGTTCCGCTGACGCCAAAGAAACCGAGTTGAGGCGCCGCTGAATGGGCCGGAAAGGAGCGGCCGGCACGGCCGGCAGCGACCAAAAGAAGGAGCGAAGTATATGACGAAACGTAATCGAATTTTCGTTTTGATTCCGATTCTGCTCCTGCCATTTATCTCGCGGGCGCAAGGAGTGCCGAATTTTTCCGGAAGCTGGAAGCTAGCTCAGGTCAATCCGCCGGTCGATCCACGGAACGGCCGCCCGCCGGTGGCCGGGGGCGGTCTCGGCGGGGGCGGAGATGCGGAGAACGCCTATGGCGCCAGTATTCGGGAAATTTTTGCGCAGGCGCCGCAGTCGATGACCATTAGGCAAGCCGCGAACCAAATCAGCGTTCAGTTGGGCTCAGAAAAAGAGTCCTACACGCTCGATAACAAACAGACCGTAGATCCGCCCGGGGATATGAATGGCCTGAAGACTTGGGCGCATTGGGACGGGGCCAAGCTGCACCTGCACTTCAAAAAAGGGATGAACTGGGGCCGGGATATTTTGAGCTTGAGCGACGGTACACTAACGGTTTTGCGTGACGTCGAATCGGGCGGGGGCTCGACTACGTTCGCGATTACGTATTCCAAAACTCAGTGAGTGCTGGTCGCATAGGCGCCAGAGGAGTCCTGGCCGGACGGCGCTATGAGGATTCCTCACTTCGTTCGGAATAACAACGAAAGACGATGGATAAATCGACTTTATTGCTGCTGGCGATGGTCCTCGCGATTTTTGGAGGATCGGTCGCGCTGGGTCATCCGGACTGGGGGACGTTCACCGGCCTCGCGATTATTTTGCTGGCGGGCGGACTGGCAGCGGGGAGCTTGCCAATTCGCGTGCGAGATTTCGTGGAAGAGCGCGCCGCGCCGAGCCAGCGAGTCTCGAACGGGCTGGTGACCTTGAGTTCAGCGGCGATTGTGGCTATTTACGCGGCGGGTTATCACCGGACGAGTCTGGCGGCGCACAAGTTTGACCTACAAGGTTCGCAGGGGCGAGCGTCGGCGGAAGTAACCGCTGTCGTGCCGCCGAGACCGGCGCCGAACCCACCGAGCAATGCGAGTGGCGCCGCTTCGCAAAATGCGGCTTCGGCGGAAAAGAAGCCGGTACCGCGCCCCGCCGGAAAAGCAACCGCGCCCAAATCGCCGGCCGCAGGAGCCTCAGCGCCGACGCCGAGCGCGGGTGAAGATGCCAGTGCATCGCCTGAAACTGCGGCGGCGCCTGTAAACGGCGAAACGCCCAGCGCGCATCCCGCTGCCGCGACACCTCGTTACAAGGATGGGACTTTTTCGGGCTGGGGCAGTTGTCGTCACGGCGATATAGAGGCATCGGTGATGATTCAGGGTGGCAAGATCGCTTCGGTGGTCATTTCGCAATGCCTGACAAGATATTCCTGCAATTGGATCGCGCCGAAGAATCCCGATTCCGGTTTGCCGGACCTGCCTGCACAGGTGGTGCAACGGCAGAACACGAAAGTCGATTACGTTTCCGGAGCGACCGAGAGCAGCTATGCATTTGCAGACGCAGTCGTCGCCGCATTATCCAAAGCGACGGAATAACGATATCGTTCGAACGCTTCCGCTGATGGGAACATTTGTGACCCTTCATGTGGTGGCGTGTTACGGGGAAGCTCGGGGCCAGCGCGAAGCAGAGGAGGCGGTGGAGCGCGCGTTTGGGTGGTTTTACACGGTAGAGGAATGCTGCACACGATTTGATCCGAATAGCGAGCTGATGCAGCTCACGAAACATGCCGGTGTACCGGTTCCAGTCAGCGCAATCCTTTTCGAAGCGGTGCAGTTTGCGCTGGCAGTTGCGGAAGAGAGCGGCGGCGCATTTGATCCGACAGTCGGGCGCGCCATGGAAACGCGCGGCTTCGATCGAAATTATGTCACCGGATCAGTGATCCGGACCTGTGTCGATTCCACAACCGGTGTGAGTTATCGAGACGTGCGTCTCGATCCCGATCGGCGGATGATCACTTTGCTGCGGCCGCTCGTTCTTGATCTCGGCGCAGTTGCGAAAGGGCTAGCCGTCGATCTGGCCGCGCGCGAGCTGCAAACGTTTGAAAATTTTGGGATCAACGCCGGCGGCGACCTCTACCTGGCCGGATCGAACCCGGAAGGCGAGCCGTGGTCGGTGGGAATTCGGCATCCGCGCAGGGTGGATGAAGTAATCGATTCGCTGCGGATTTCGAATCGCGCGGTTTGCACATCGGGAGATTACGAGCGGCGAGCCGCCAATGGCAGGGGAGGACACCACATTCTGGATCCGCGAACAGGAGCGTCAGCGAATGGGGCGGCGAGTGTAACGGTAATTGCGCCGAATGCAATGGTGGCGGATGCGCTGGCAACGGCAGCGTTTATTCAGGGTGCTGACGGAATTCAACTGCTCGAGCGCTATGGAGTTGACGGGCTGGTCGTCTCTCAAGAATTGAAGTGTTACGCGACACGAGGGCTGTATGCCTATCGGTCGTGAGGATTACCAGATATTGTGCATGAAAGGCGAACAGCAGATCCCTCACCCCCATCCGCACAGACCGCGGCTGGGTTCGGGATGACGAAGCTGGTGAGGCGCGGAAATCTCGCCCCAACACGCGGATTTTTTCGCGCGGTGGCGCTTCGGGCCCCGGCAGCGCGCGTTGGGGAGCCCGAATCGCGCCGTTCGCCTTCGGAATGACTGTCCAATAATTGGCGATGCTCAAGAGTTCCGCAATTTGGCGATTTTTCCAGACGCCCAAGGGGCTTCTCACGATCGTCCTTGTAGTTCTTGTCGCGCTCGCGGCGCCGCACGAAGGAATCAGATTGACAGCTTCGGGGTTGGCGGCCGCGGTTCTGGTGGCGGCCATAGTTGATTGGCCGATCCTGAGAAAGATTCACGGGAACTGGGAGTATCCAAGCGGAGCAGTCCTGACGGGACTCATCGTGGCGATGATTCTGACTCCGCATCAGCGCTGGTATGCGGCTGCGTGCAGCTCGGCAATCGCGATTTTGAGCAAGTATGCGGCGCGCACTCGCGCGGCGAACATCCTTAATCCCGCGGCGCTGGGGCTGGTCGCCACATTCTATGTTTTCAATACCGGGCAGAGTTGGTGGGGAGCACTGCCGGAAATCAGCCCGTTCGCGCTTATCCTTCTTGTGGCGACCGGAGTGTTCATCACCGATCGTGTCAATAAATTTCCGCTGGTGCTGGTATTTCTTGGAACGTATTTCGGGTTGTTTACGCTGACGACATTCCTCAGCAATCCGCAACGGCTGTCGGAGATATTTCGCGCGCCGGACCTGCACGCGGTACTTTTTTTTGCATTCTTTATTCTGACCGATCCGCCGACGTCGCCGGTGCGGTATCCGGATCAGATCGTGTGCGGAGTTCTGGTGGCGCTGGCGAGCTTTGCGATTTTCCAGTGGGTGGGCGCGGCCTATTACCTGCTGGCGGGCGTGCTTGTCGGAAATGTTTGGGAGGCATGGCATAGGTGGGTGCTGGCCGCGCGGGCACAGAACCGCAACTGCGGATCCCTCGGCCAAACCACGGCCTTGTGATGACAGCGAAACGAATATGGGCGCAATTGGCGCGGGCCGCAGCATACCAGCCGAGCGGGCGTGCAGGAGCGCTCCAAGGACTGTGGGTCCCGGCGCACGGAAATGCCTCAGGTCTCCCGGCAGGAAACGCCGGGCGGACCTGAGCTACAAGGGCAAGGAACGCACTCCTAAAGCCGAGCGGAGGGGTACCCCGAAAAGGCAACTGCGGGAAACGGGTTCAGGAAAAGCCAATCCAACGGCCGCCGATGCCCACACCGGACCAAAGAAGGACGGAAACGACGGCGACGACCTTGTACCAGAGCGGACGGATGCGGGATTCATCGGCCATGGTCACTTTACGTTGAATGGTGAAGGTGAAAAGGATGGCGAGGAGAAGAGAGGACATCTTGAACCAAAACGCCTCGTGGTAGTAGCACTTGATGGCTTCGGAGAGAAACAGCAGCCCGCCGGTGACGATCATCAACAGAAGACTGCCCAGGAGCCACGGCTGAGCGTCGCGCGTCAACTGCGCGGCGGACTGGCGGGATAATCCCAAGCCGAGCAGGCGCAGATCGACGACCAAAACGGCGCCGCCGATTACTCCCAAACCGAGCAGGTGGATGGCTTCGATAAATGGAAAGAGCCACGACGAACGGCGTATGGCGTCACCGATTCCGGATTGCTCACACCACTGAAAGAAGGCGAGGAGTGACATCAGCGTCCCGGCTGAGGGGGTATGCAACTGGTCAGGAAATTTACGATCGCGGGCTGCGGCTGGCGATCGCAGTCGAACCAGTTGTAGGCGATCATGCGGCCCGAAAGCACGACGCAAACCCACAAGACGAGCGAGAGAGCGCCGGCAACCCTGGCCGGGCGTGGCGGTTTGGGGGCCAAATCCCAGGACGAAACGCGACGATAAACGCCGGAGTGAAAGATCCAGACATTCATGCCGGCGAGCAGCAGCATAATCATTTTGGTTCGGAAGAAAATATTCATATAAGAGCGCAGCGGTATGGCGGAAAACAAGAGCGCGCCGCTGATGACCATGAGGACGAATCCGACCACAGTCCACGGCAAAAGGCGGCGGCCGACTTCGGATACCGGGACGCCGCGCATGCTCCAGCCGAGCAGGCGGAAGTCAAACATCACAGCGAGGCCGAAAAACAGGCACAAGGCCCAAACGTGAACCGATTCGATCAGGTCGTAGGCGTAGCGGGATTCGTGAAGGCCGGTGCTCCAGGAGGACTCGCCCCAGCGCTGAAAAAAGGCGAGCAAAGATCCAGGCGGGGCCACGATGGGATTATCGTCCTGCAAAGCGGCCGCGGGTAATGGCGGTGCGCCCATATCGGCCAGGCGCGCCCATTTTTCCAAAGCAGGGTTGGGCAGAATCAGAGCGCGGTGATTGCCGGGCGGAGGGGGTGTTTGCGGCGTGGCCGTGACGACCAAACAGCACAACACGAATCCCAGAAGAACGATCCAAGGTAGCGCGGACAGGCGATGGGACCGAGCTTGCATGGAGGAAATTGGTTATATCACATCTAAATGCGGCGGCAGCCGGTGAAACGCTGCCGCCGCATGGTTGTAATCCGCAACCGCCGGGCGCATCAGAAACGAGCTTCGGCCGGCTTATTTCTTTTCCTGACTGCCGGAATTCAGTTCGTAAGGAGCGCCGGTTCCGGATGAGCCGAGGAAGAGCTTGCGGCCGTCAGGGAACGTCAGATCCCGGCCGTTGGCGCGATGAGAGCCATCCTTGGCCTGATAGCCGTCCACCACGACTTCGGTGCCGGGGAGCAAAGATTCCTTGGTAAAGCCGCGGCGGAAAAGCACGTTGGGGGTGCCGGCCTCGATGGCCCAGTTTTCGACCGTACCGTCGGGCTTTTTGACATCAACGTGCAGCCAGGTGTGGGGATTGACCCATTCCATCCTGGTGATGGTGCCTTTGAAGCTCACCGGCTTGTTCGCGTCGAATTCGGCGGCAAATGCGTGGTGCGCCGAAACGGAAGCGGCGCCTCCGCAAATTGCCAGCCCAACGATGCCGATTGCCATTGCCATTCTCATTCGCATTGACTTCTGCCTCCTCGCGCGTGTGGAAGTCCAAACAAAATCATTTCAGGGTGAATTCCGCCACATTGGCGATCATTGGCCGCCACTGTACCACTGATAAAACTGGTCTCCCTGCGGGATTTTTCGAGTGATATCGACGGACATCATCTCGCCTTCCCAGTGTTTCACCAACTGCTGTTTGCGAAGGCTGCCGTACATAAACTCTTCGACGAACTCATTGCAGCGGAATTCGAGAAGCTGCATGTTGGGTTCGACGCGACGGTAGAGGGGCATAGCAATCTGCCAGCGCCGCGTGAACACCTTGGGATCTTCGATGGTCACTTCGTACCAGATGATGTCGGGCGATTTCAAGGTGAAGCGTTCGGTCAGGTGCAGCGCGTCGCTATGGAAGTCGCCAGCGCGGTCGAACCAACTACGGTCATTGAAATTCGTGACGTCAACGACGAGGGTATCTCCTTCCCAATGCCCAACGGAGAAGCCCATCCAGGTATCGTCGGGCGGCCCCGCGACTTTATCGAGGTGGATGGTGCGGGCGGTATTGGAGAATTCGTAGGCCATGTGAATCTTATTTGTGCTTTGGGTGATCTGGAAAGGATAGGGCATGTACATGGCGCGGGGAATGCCGGGGAGATAGCACTTGACCTCGGGATCGCGATCGATCCAGTGCTCGGCGTTCTGCTTCTTGATGGTGAGTGCTTCAGGCTTATAGGGGATCTGCCCATCGCCCTGCACGACGCCGAGCGAACCGGGAACGGCGCCCGCCGCTCCGAGCGCGAGAACGGGAGCCGCGGGGACGCGCGTGTAATCGTAGGGATAAACGCCGGGCTGCGTGACCGCGGCGGGAAGCGCCGCATGGGCCTGCAGATCCCAGTTGGCTTCATTATTGGCTTGCCAGATGCCACTGAAATTCGGTTTGCCGGCAACGCGGGCGGGACGCGCGGGGGTGGACTGCGCCGGCGGGGCGGTCTGGCCCGACGTGCGGCTAATGGACACGGATATCAGTGCGCCAGCCGCAGCGGCGGCAATCGCGACAGTTATCATCGAACGTGAGAATTGGCCGCGCATCATGGTCTCCTTTGTTTCGCTTCGAGTTCGTTCACCCTACTGCAGCGGATCGTCTTCGACGCCGACGAAATCGGTAGCGTTATCGGCGGTCCTTGGATCCGGACCCTGGCCCTTAGCAAAGGCCTCTTCGGCCATGCGTTGTCCGCGCATCAGACCGGGGGAAGCGTAGTTTCCTTCGATGCAGCGCGGCTCGTAGTAAATTCTGTTTTCCGTGTCGCTCTGCCTGGTGAACTCCTGCTTCACAGTCCACGGGCGAGTCCAGACCGTGGGATCTTCGATGGTGACCACATATTCGAGGGAATTGGGGCCGGTGCGCGTCCAGCGCTCGATGAGGTGCAGATTTTCGCGCGAACCCTGGAAATCTGTCTTGGGACTGAAATTCGTGACGTCGATGACCAGGGTATTTCCCTCCCAGTGGCCACGAGAATCGCCATACCACTGGCGAATAGTCGAGGGCAGGTGCGGGCTTCCGTTCATGACGATGTTGCGCTGCCAGCCCTGGCCCTGGCCGACGTCGTAGAACATGGTGATCCCGCCCGGGGTCTGGATGATGCGACGGAAACTGCCGGTAGCGCCGCCGAATTCGGGCAATCCGCCGGTCAAGCAGCGGTCGGGCAATGCGCCATCTTCAGGACCGTTGCGGCGATTCATGCGCGCGGTGTTGTAGCGAGGAGGAAGCTCGTCGAATCGCGGGGAAGGAACAGGATCGTATTTTCCGCCAGCGCAGCCGACGGATTTGTCTTTGCAGGTCGTGGTCGATTGCAAAAGCGCGAGACGAAACTGACGATCGGAGGCGGCGATCTTCTGAGCTTCGGGAGTAAGCGGCGGGATGCGCCCATTGGGCGGGTCTACGATGAGCGAGGTGCGCGTGCCCGTATGCTTGACGGACATGAACTGCGCATTGTAGGCGCCGGCGACGTCGAGCTCGGTGCCGCGCTCGACGCGCCGGTCGCGGCCGAGCAGCGCAGCGCGTTCTTTATCCAATTCGGCGCGCTGGGCTTCTGTGAAATATTCCTGATTGGCGAATTTCGGGGAGCGCTGCAGAGGCGTGTCGGATTCATCGGTCCAGATGCCCTGCAGGTCCGGTTCGCCCCAGGCAGTTTTTAGCGGCGCAGCAGGCGCTGTATTTGACGCGGAAGCCGTGGCAGCGACGGACGGTACCTGAGCCGAAGTCCGCGCGATGGATAGTGAAAGGACTCCGCAAGCTGCGGCCACGCCAATGGCGAGCGTTATCATCGAGCGTGAGCTTTGGCCGCGCATGAATTACCTCCTCAACTTGTCGAGCTACTGCAAGGGATCGTCTTCGACACCCACAAAGTCGGTAGCGTTGTCGCTCAAAGCGGGATCGGGCCCTTTGCCTTCGGCGAAGGCGCGGTCGGCGATCCGCGCCGACAACATCAGCGAGGGAAGCGCGTAGTTTCCCTCGACGCAGCGCGGCTCATAATAAATTCTGTTCTCTTCCTCGCTTTGCTTCGTGAATTCTTGCTTCACGGTCCAAGGCCGGGTCCAGACAGTGGGATCTTCCACGGTGACGACGTATTCGAGGGAGTTGGCGCCGGTGCGCGTCCAACGCTCGATCAAGTGCAGGTTCTCACGCGAGCCGCGATAGTCGGTCTTGGGGCTGAAGTTGGTAACGTCGATGACGAGGGTATTGCCTTCCCAATGGCCACGCGAATCGCCAAACCATTGGCGGATGGCGGCGGGCAGATGAGGGCTGCCGTTCATGACGATGTTGCGCTGCCAGCCCTGGCCCTGGCCGACATCGTAGAACATGCTGATGCCGCCAGGCGTCTGCACGATGCGGCGGAAGCTGCCGCCATAGGCCGTGCCGAATTCGGGCAGGCCGCCGGTGAGGCAGCGATCGGGCAAGGCGCCGTCTTCAGGCCCGTCGTGACGATTCATGCGCGCGGTGTTGTAGCGCGCAGGTCGCTCGGAACGCCGCGGCGAGGGCGTGGGATCGTATTTACCGCCTTGGCAAGCGACGGACTTGTTTTTGCAGGTTTCGGTGGATTGCAGCAGGGCGAGACGAAATTCGCGGTCGGCGGCCGCGATCTTCTGCGCTTCGGGAGTGAGGGGCGGAATGCGGCCGTCGGGCGGGTCCACAATCAGCGAGGTGCGGCGACCGGTGTGCTTAAAAGACATGAACACTGCACTGTAGGCGCCAGCGACGTCAAGTTCGGTGCCGCGCTCCACACGTTTATCGCGGCTCTGCAGCGCCGCGCGCTCTTTATCCAATTCGGCACGCTGGGCGTCGGTAAAATACTCCTGGTTGGCGTATTTGGCGGGGCGTTGCAAGGGTGTGTCGGATTCGTCGGTCCAAATGCCCTGCAGATCAGGCTCGCCCCAGGGTGTTTTGAGCGCCGGATGATTTGCGGAATTTGACGACGGCAGGGGGCCCTCCTGGGCGATGGTCAGCCTAGGCGGACTCCCAAGAAGGACAAATGCCAGCAGGACGACGGCTGCCCCAATGGGCTTAAGAATTCGAGTGCGCATGGATACCTCCCGCCGCTTTGGACAATCAGACGGAGGCAAGTTTCGTTAAGGGCGTCCCACAACCGCCAGATGGCGCCATTATCGTCAAGGAGCCAGTTGCTGTCCAGAAGATTGAAATCTGAGCATGGGTGTCATTTCCCTCAAATGAAAACCAGCACCCCGAAGAGGGTGGTCTGGAACAAAACGGGATCTAACAAGAGGTCACAGAGACACAGAGAAGACAGGGGAAGTTTGACTAAGTGGTGCTGGTGGCGTTCTTTCATGCCACACCGCTATGAAATCAGGTGAGTTCACGCGAAGCTGGCGGGCGGCTAAGTTATGCGGTAACGATCGCACCTGGTTCTCACGCTCCGGTAATTTTCATAGCATGAGCGGCTAAAGCCACTCTGATCTCAACAGCTTGCGTATGGGTGGCGAGACGGAGATTTCAAATCGGAGATTGGAGATTCCAGAAAAGGCAACTGCGAGCAAATTGAGGACGGGTCGCGGTTACCGAGAGGAGACGGCGGAGTGTTCGGCACAGATTCTCTTGAGATGATGTTCATGTTGCTTTGTGCAGAGATTTAGCGGATAGGCGCACAGAAAATCGATGCGATCCGTATTCGGCAGGTCGTTGCTGAACTGTTCAAGGCGAATTGCGGCCTCCCCATTACCCTGGGATAAGAGGACGGGCGCACACTCCCCGCATAGGGCGATGCGCGAGTCTTCGCCGTGCGATTTTCGCAGCGCCTCAACGTAACCACCCATAGTACTCATGCAATGAAGCCGGTCGGGCATGTCGTTGACCATGATCGAAGACAGTTTGACGGCGGCATCCAAGGGCATAAACGATCTCTCTCGAATCGCTGCATCGACATCCAATCGGGCGGAGTTGAGGTTTTGGATAAGGCTTTCCAGATGAGGTTTGGTAGCCGCCGCTATGACCGGCGTACCCGCTCTCAAGGCCGCGGTGACAAACTGAGTGAATGCATCCACAAGCAAGGGCTCGTCAGAATAAATGAGCATTTCGTGCCGGCGAGGCGAAACTTGAATGCCCGCGTTTTGCTGCAGGGCACTTTTGAATTCTTTGCTGACAAATCGTTGATTTCTGAGGACCGCCTCGACCGCAGGCAGCAACTCGCTCGTGAGATATAGTTTGTAGACGTAACCCATTGCACCCGCGCTCAGGGCTTGTTCCACTATCTCGCCCGAAGACTCTATGCTCAGAATCAGGACCTTTGAGCGAGGGACAGCATCCCGGAGGCGCCGGGCAACCTGCATTCCATTTAGGATGGGCAAGTCGAGATCAAGGAGAATTAAATCGGGCTGGAGTTCCTTGGCTTTCTGAACGGCCTCCAAACCGGTTGAGGCTTCGCCTACGATCTGGAGGTCTTCCCTGAGCTTGAAAACGAAACGGACCGCGCGGCGGAACGGTTCATAGTCATCGACGACAAGAATTCGAGTGGCCATGAAAAGAGAAGACTGTGCACGCTTTAAAGCCGTGAGTCAATAAGAATTTCATCAATTACAGCGCTTACTTAACGATAAATATTGTCACTGCCGCGCGGTGGTACTACTATGCCCCGCAGCGGCGGGATGACTCGAATGGACGAGTGGACAACACGCGGCTCCGATCCGGCTCTATTCCTTAACGTATTTAGAGCAAGTCCTATCGGCATTGCACTGGAAGACCTGGAGGGGCGTCCGCTGTTCGCGAATCCAGCATTATGTTCGATGCTGGGTTTCAGCGAAGAGGAAATGCGCGCCAAACACTGCGTTGAGTTTTCTCCTCCGGAAGACGCACAGAAGGATTGGGCACTTTTTGAGCAGCTACGGGCCGGTTCAATCGATCACTATCAGCTAGAGAAACGTTTTTTCCGCCGAGACGGCTCATTGATCCGGGGCCGGCTGAGTATTTCTCTGGTGGGCAGCGGTACGTCCCGGCTTGTAGTTGCTATGGTGGAAGATTTAAGCAAAAAAAGAGCCGATCAGGGAGAGCCGGTAAGGCCTGATCTCGGTGTTGAGAAGTTGGGGCGTCTGCTTCGAGAGCAGGAGGAGGAACGCACCCGGATCGCGCGCGAGCTTCATCGGTACATCGACAGCCTGACCGTATTGAGCATCGACTTGGATCATTGCGAGCAGAATCTGCTCGAGTCGATAGCGAAAAGCCGTCTGGGAATTCGGGCGGCGAGACAACAAGTCAGAGAACTGGTAATGGACATCGGCACGCTTTCGGCCCGGCTCCACTCTTCAAAACTGGAATTGCTGGGGCTGGCGACGGCCGCCGGCAGCTTTTGCAAAGAAGTTGCGGAAAGACAGCAAGTACAGGTTGATTTTGTATGTGAGGACGTGCCAAAGGAAATTCCAAAGGATGTATCGTTATGTCTCTATCGCATCCTGCAACAAGCGCTGCAGAATGCGGTCACACACAGCGGCTCACGTCAATTTGAAGTAGCGCTAAGATTTGCATCGGGAAATGTGGATCTGATTGTGCGTGACTGGGGAAATGGTTTCGATCCAGAGCAAGCGATGAAACGGCCAAGTCTCGGGCTCATCAGCATGCAGGAGCGGGTCAAGCTTGTTCATGGAAAACTCCTGATTAAATCTGAACTGAATAGCGGCACCACAATCCGCGCGCGCGTTCCACTGGAGCGGGTCTGAGGGTTTTGTATCTGTTGCGCTAAACCCCAGTTCTACAGGTAAAGCCTGGCCGCCTCGGTTGCGGGGGGCGTGGCGACGACGGTTGGCCTAAGGGCACACGGCAGCCTCGAATGGGCCACAGGAAATCGCCAATCTCAGATTTGAAATTTCAGAAAGCAACTGCAGATCGCCCAGGGACGCAGGCAATACAGGCAAAGCAAAGAGGCCGCAGAAACCTCAGAAGCCTAAGCGTAATTCTTAGTTGTCGCCGCCGCCACCGGTGGCGTTGTCTTGGAGTGCAGGGTCGGGACCTTTGCCCTCGGCGAAGGCTTTGTCGGCAGCGCGGGTATTGGCGAGCATGCCGAGCAAGCCGTAGTTGCCCTCGTGGCAGCCGCCTTCATAGACCATGTTGGGCTTGTCTGCGTTCTTTTTCAGTTCCTGGACAAATGTAAATGGCCGGACCCAAGTGGTTGGGTCTTCGGCCGTAGTGGTGATCTGAAGTGTATTGGCGTCGATACGCTTGTAACGTTCGATTAAATGCAGGTTCTCGCGGGAACCGCGAAAATCGGTTTCCTGGCTGAAGTTAGTAGCGTCAACGACGAGTGTATCGCCATCCCAATGCGCGATCGAATCGCCCCAGTATTGATGTATCGTTTTCGGCAGATGCGGACGAGTAGTGATGGGGATGACGCGATTAAAGCCGGTACCCTGGCCGATGTCGTAATAGATGTCCACCGAATTGGGACCCTCGATGATGCGCATCACGCCGCCGAAATTTCCGTAGGGCCTTCCGTCCGGAGTCAGCAAGCCGGCGGGAAGAATCACGGGAAGACCATTCAGCAAGCAACGCTCGACGCTGCTACGGTCTTCTGGACCGTCGGAGCGATTCATGCGGTCGAGGTTGTACTCGGGCGGAGGATCATTTCGGCGGGGCGAGATTGGACCCGGCCTACCGCCGGAAGTGCCTTGCAAAAGGGCCTGGAGGTATTCTCGCGTTTCGGCGATGCGTTTCTGCGCTTCTGGAGTGTAGGCAGGGATTCTGCCGTCGGGCGGATCGATGATCATCGATGTGCGCATGCTGACTTCGGTGGGTTTATCGCCGAACCAGTGTTCGTTGTAAGCGCGGGCCACGTCTTTCTCGGTGCCGCGGATATCCTTGCCGTTACTCTCGCGGCTGTCGCGGCCCGGAAGGGTGTCGCGCTTGAGCAAAGTCTCTTCGGCTTTTTTGTGTTCTTCCTCCGTCATGAATTGCCGGTCCCCAAACTGCTTTGGACGCTCGAAAGGGACGACGAGCGTGTTGCTCCAGGTGCCCTGTATGTCCGGAGTACCCCAGGGAGTTTTGAGCGCAGGGGAAGCCGCAGAATGAGTAGAAGAGGTCTGCGCGTAAGCTTTGATTTTGGGAAAACTGATGGCCAAAGCAAGCGATGCCGCTAGTGCACCAAGCATACACGAACGAACCGCGCTTTTCATTGGAGGGCCTCCAAGACGCTGCGTAGGCGGATGGTAACACCAGTGAACGGCGGCGCGCCAGCGCACGCGATTCCTGAGCGTTGGGAGGGTTCTGCCGTTCCGGAGCCGATATTGCAGCCCGAAGCATGCAAATCGGTACGCGTCGAGGACCAGGGAATCGCGCTGCTCGTCTTCAGAATGACAACGAAGTACGGGTCGCAATAATATGAAATTCAATAGCACTCAAACAGGCGTAAAGAGAGCACCGCGCTTGCGTCGCACGGGTTTGGCAATTGCATCTAAGAACTGCGGTTATGTTTTTGCTTGTTTTCAGAGAAGGAGCCAACGTGGCTGACGCGGCAAAAAGATCGCCATACAGAAAGAACTGGGGAAAATCGCCCTGGAACATCGACTTCCATCCTGAGCCGCACGCAGTGCCCAAGCAAGTCGATTATGCCGTGATCGGAGGCGGCTTCACGGGGCTCGCGACCGCGGCATGGTTGCGCCATTTGCGTTCCGACAAACGCGTCTGCGTATTTGAAGCCGAGCGAATCGGAGCAGGCGCGAGCGGCAATACAGGCGGCATGGTTTTGCCGGAAAGCTCCGCAGGCGATCTGCCCGGATTGGGAGACGTGCTGGGCGGATTTGAACAAACCATCAAAGAACTCGACGTGGATTGCGACCTCGACCTGCGCGGGGCGTGGGAGATCAGCCGAAGCGGCGGGATTAAAAATTCGCCGATTTCATGGAAGGATTCAGGGACATTGCGGGTTGTACGGGAACTGGAAGGAGGAACGGCTGATCCGGGAAAGCTCGTCAGCGGATTGGGGCGCGCGGCGCAGAAGGCGGGCGCGCAAATTCACGAAGGCAGGCGTATCGACGAGATCGTTTTCGAAAATCCGCTGAGGCTCAGGTGCGGCGACAAAGAGATTCGTGCCGAGAATGTGCTGGTGGCGACGAATGCGCAGTCGCTGGAGTTGGGGGGAATAGTTGGACGCGCGAAACCGATGTTTACGGTCTCGGTCGCGACCGAACCTTTAAAGCCGGCAGAAGTCGAAGTGCTTGGCCTGGATGCCGGAAAATCCTTTTATACCGTAGATCTTCCGTATCTCTGGGGCCGGATGCTGCCGAATGGCGGCGTGCTGTTTGGAAGCGGCCTGGTTGACGTAAACGATTGGCGCGAGCTCAACGAAATCGACATCGATACAGGAAAAGCGGCCGAGCTTATCGCCCGGATCGAGCAACGGGTGCGCGGTCTTGATCCGGTGCTGGGATCGATTGGATTCACAAATTGGTGGGGCGGGCCGATTCTGATTGCGGAAGATTGGCAGCCGCTTTTCATGCACCATAGCAAGAGCGAACGCGTGATTGTGCTCGGGGCATACGCGGGCCAGGGCGTGGCTCTCTCGGTTTACCTGGGGCGGTGGGCCGCCGAGGCAATGGCCGGAGAGCGGCGATTGCCACAATGGGGATGATCTCTCGGAAAGGCAGACTGTGGCCTTGCAAGCAGGCCTGCTGCAGCTGCCGGTCTGAGCGACGATAATCATGGCTGCGGAGTTTCGATTTCAAAGCAGGGTGGCGCTGATCGCCGGCGGCACAGGCGCACTAGGCCGCACGGTTGCTTCCGCATTTGCGCGCGAGGGCGCACGCGTGATCGTCACGTACAGACGGCACTCGGAAATTGATGAGCTGAGGTCTGCATTGAAGGACAAAGCCGACGGCGTGACCGGGCTGATGATTGATGCCACAGACGCCAGCGCGGTGGAGCTAGGGCTCAAGCATGTCCTGGCGAACACAAGCACGCTGGACATCCTGGTAAACACCATTGGCGGATATCACGGCGGAAAGAAAATCTGGGAAGAAGATGCGTCCGCATACGAGCAGATGATGGCGCTCAATCTAAAGGCGGGATTTGTGCTGGCCCGCGCCGTGCTTCCAGTGATGATTCGGCAGAATCGCGGCTGGATCGTGAACGTTGCCTCGCGCGCCGGGTATGGACACTCGCCCGGGGCTGCTCTGTATGCAGCATCCAAAGCAGGGGCGTTAGCGCTTTTCGACTCGCTGGCCGACGAAGTCAAGACCTATGCAATTTGCGTGAATTCGGTGGTGCCGAGCATTTTCGACACGCCGGCTAATCGTGCGGAAATACCAGGAGCTGATTACGCCAACTGGCCGAAGCCGGAAGAGATCGCGGACGTAATCCTTTTTCTTTGCTCGCAGCAGGCGCGCGTAATTCACGGCGGGGCGATTCCCGTCTATGGGAGGACGTAAGCGGAGCATCGGCGCATCGGTCTGAAGGCAAAGAGGACGCTAGGGATGGCCGTTCGCTGCCTCGTTCGTGCCGCGCCAGTCCGCGGCCATGCCGCTAGCTGTAAATGCAACGACACGCGCCTCACAATGAGGAGGTTAGTGAAGTAAATTGTGACTTCGCCGATCGTGGTCAAAATGGGGCCGGAGATTTGCGGCTCAGTGGAGGTGGGAAGCGAACGCGAGTGGCTGGTCACAAACGGGCTGGGCGGGTTCGCATGCGGCACCGTCACGGGCGTATTG
This sequence comes from Candidatus Acidiferrales bacterium, assembly GCA_035650755.1. Classification (GTDB taxonomy): domain Bacteria; phylum Acidobacteriota; class Terriglobia; order Acidiferrales; family UBA7541; genus Palsa-189. Next base: position 51,627 of record DASRHB010000024.1, on the reverse strand, counting down.
ACACGGCGATACCACGGGCTGCTGATTGCGCCTTTGGGTGACCGGGGGCGCGTGCTTCTGGTGTCAAAAGCAGAAGAGGTCATGCGCTACGCGGGCGGCGAGTACGCGCTCGGCGCGAATCGCTGGTCGAGTGGGGCAATTGAGCCGCAAGGGTTCCGCTTCATCGAGCGATTTTATCTTGCCGGGTCCATCCCGGTGTGGAGATTTGCGTGCGGGGACGCCATTTTGGAAAAACGCGTGTGGATGCAAGAGGGTGCGAACACAACGTTTGTGCGTTATGAGCTTCTGTACGGTTCGGAGCCTGCGGAATTGGAAGTAAAGGTTCTGGTGAACTGCAGAGATATGCACGCGACGACGCAGGCAGGCGATTGGAACACGTCCGTGAGTGTGGTTGATCGCGGGTTGCGCGTGGTAGCGCGGGAGGGGGCGCCGCCCGTTTACCTGCTGAGCGACATCGCGCAGGCGGAGGCAGGGGGCGAGTGGTACCGAAACTACGATCTGCCGGTAGAGCGAGAACGTGGTCTCGACGACCAGGACGATCATTTCTTCGCCGGTTCGTTCAAGGCGCGGCTTTCGGCGGGCGAGGCAGTTACATTTGCGTTCGGCACGGAGCAAGAGCCGCCGCTTGAGAAACGCGCCGCACTTGAGATGCGCGAGGAGCAGGACCAGAAACTTTTTGAATACTGGATCGCCGCACATCCTCGGGCTGCGCTGGAAGCACCACATTGGATCTGGCAACTCGTTTTGGCGGCGGCGCAATTTACAGTGCGCTGCCGCGCGTCGAAGGGGCGCGAAAGATGGGGGATTATCGCGGGCTATCCGTGGTTCGGCGAGTGGGGCCGGGATTCCATGATTGCACTGCCGGGGCTGGCACTCGAGACAGGACGCCCCGAGATCGCACGGTCCATTCTGCAGGAATATGCAGGATTCACTCAGGAGGGATTGCTCCCGAACACGTTTTTGGAAAGCGGACAAGCAGGGGCGTACAACAGCGTGGATTCGATGCTGTGGTATTTCCAGGCCCTGCAAGCGTATGTGACGCAGACCTCGGATTTGAAGCTGGTTCGAAGTGTTTTCGATGCGCTGGCATCGGCGGTGGATCGGTACGCGCGGGGAACCCAATTTGGAATTCACGCCGACAGTGCGGATGGTTTGCTCTACGCGGGGCAAGCGGGAGTGCAGATCACGTGGATGGATGCCAAAGCCGGAGAGCACGTAATTACTCCGCGGATCGGTAAGGCCGTGGAAGTGAATGCGCTGTGGTTTAACGCACTGCTGGCGATGGCGCGATTCGCGCCGGAGCTTGGCAAACCTGCCGGAGATTACAAGCGTCTTGCGGAGCGGGCGAGGAGATCGTTCGCGCGTTTCTGGAATCAGGAGCGGCAGTGCTGCTTCGATGTAATCGACGGCCCAAGCGGAAATGATGCATCGCTGCGGCCAAACCAGATTTTCGCCGTATCGCTTGGCGAAAGCCCGCTGGACGCTGGGCAGCAAAAACGAATCGTCGAAACGTGCGCGCTGCATCTTTGGACGCCCCATGGATTGCGAAGCCTGGATGACGAGGACCCGAACTACCGCGGAAGCTACGGAGGGCCACAGACGCAGCGGGACGGAGCTTACCACCAGGGGACCGTGTGGTCGTGGCTGCTCGGGCCTTTTGTCATCGCGCACCTGCGCGTCTATCAAGATCCTGCGCGCGCGTTCGCGTTTTTGGAGCCGATGGAACAGCATCTGTCGGCCGCAGCAGGCCTGGGCAGCATCAGCGAGATTTTCGATGGCGACCCGCCGTGCGCCGCGCGCGGAACGTTTGCGCAGGCGTGGAGCGTAGCGGAAGTGCTGCGCGCGTGGCGAGCCTGCTATGACGCGGGACTGAGAGTAAAGAAGCCAGCGGCGGGATAGTTCACGGAGGATGCGCATCCGCTCCTGACAGGGCTGTCTGACACGATGCAGGATTCGTTAGACACGATGCGGGTTAGCGCCGTTTCGGATGGATCGGCGTTTCCACCAGCTCAATTAGAAGCTTGCGGTCATCGGCGACCGGTACGAGAAAGAAGTTGACGCGGGTGTGATTTGCGCCCTCGCGAACTTCGGGGTAAACAGGCTCGAGTGCGAAGCGCCGGCGAAGAATTTCGACGGCGCGAGCAACGTCACGCACATCGCATTCAACCTGCTGTATGCCTTCGCCAAAACGGGCGAGAAATTTCGCGATCGGTCCTTGGGCTCCCGTGGCGCGGAATGTGATCACATCCAACCGAACGCTGCCGAAATTTAGTTCGAATTCCAGCACGTTCTGATCGGGCGGAACCTCCGCAAGCGTCGGTTGGCCAAAACGCCGGCGAATGGCCTCGAACGTGTGCGGCTCGACAGCAATGCCAACTGTAAGAAGCGCGCTTCCCGAAGCGGCCAGCGCCCGAAATTCGCGATCGGCGAACCAACTCCGCAGCAGGGGTTCGGCAGCGGCGCAGCCCAGCCGGAAAAGAGCATGAGCGGCAACCTCTCGCTCTTTAGAATCCGGGCTCGAGAGCTTCGAAATCTGGTGCGTGACGGCTTCAGGCGTGGACATGGGCTTTTGGTGTATACGAGGGCAGTCTACCCGATGTTTGTGTGTACGCACGGCAGTAGAGAAGGGTAGCAAGAAATCCACCGTTTAAAACGAAGGGCGGGGCAGCGAAAAGGCAACTGCAGATCGCTCGGCCACCTTCTTTCAGTGGCGAAACGAATGTTGTGGCGTGTGGCGGCCTCGTGATGACAACAAAAACACGAAATGCGAACGACAGATCCCTCACTGCCCTTCATAGGGTGGAACTGGTTCGAGATGATAGCGGCTGCAGAAAGAGGGGCCGGGCAACTGGGGATCAGTTCGGAGCTTGCTGCGCGGATTCGACAGCATTCAAATCGGAGAGCTGCACATAGGCGTTTTTTCCAGACGAAACGGTAATGCCAACATCCCAGTGCAAGTGAAGCGCACCGGAAAGGGCCGCAGCATCGAGATTGGAAATCCAGTAATCACGAGAAGGAAGATTTTCGAAAGCACCCCGGCCATTGAGATCGGTCATGGCCGTGGCGACCAGGTAGCGGGTTTGCGCCAGTTGCAGGACACGGTGCTCGATGCTCTGCTGCTGCTCATTCTGTAAACGCAGCCAGCGCGGCATCGGATTTACGTCTCTGAGGTCCGCATCGAGGCCTTGCAAGGTATCGGGGTTGGTAACGATATATCGATGCAAGGCCTGCCGGTATTCCTCGAAATGAGCTTTGTACTTCTCCGGATTTTTCCGTTCTTCATCCTTTTTGAATTTTGGTTCCGGAAGAACGGCGTGGAGCGCCTCTCCATTTTGAAGCTTGTAAGCGGTCAGGAATTCCGGAATGTTGATGACGGCGTCGGGCGTAAGTTCTTTGATGAAATCGGCTCCGGCCAGATCGACGCGGTGATGCGTTTTCATCCAATCCTTCAATTCCGGAGAGACGCCAAGCTGGGCGACGAAATGATCGAGGTCGACGAGGCCAGTGGAGTCCTGGACTTCTGAGCGTATCGCGGAGAGGCTTCGCGAGAGCAAGTAGAAGGTCATGCCGCGGACCGGTTCCGGCTGGGCTTCGGGCGGCCGTATAGACGCGCTGAATTCGATGCTGCCGACGGGAGCCGTTTGAGCCGCTGAGGGCGCGGCACTCAAGACAAGACAAGCCGACAGGAGAAATCCGGAAGTGAGAACTCGCAATATTGGCACGCGGCGATGCTAACAGAGTAAAAGCAAAGCGCACGAGCGTTAAAGACAGCTGGTGCGCTTAAAAGTGACTGGCCAGATGCGAGGGCCCGCTCGTCAGAGCAGACGGAAATTAACTTCGATCGGGGTGATGGTTGCGACCGGAGTGCCGTTAGGCCCCACGGCGGGCTTGAAGCGCCAAGTCTTGACGGCTTCAATCGCCTTTTCATCCAAGCCGAGCCCAGCCCCCTTGACTACCTGGATGTTGGTGGCGTGGCCATCCGGCTGAATGATGACTTGCAGGACGACGATACCCTGGAATTTTGCTTTGCGGGCGTCTTCGGAGTATTGCGGTTCCGGGCAATAGAGGCAACTCGGATAACCGACGCCACCAGTGCCCGGGCGGAAAGCGCCGCCGCCGGTACCGCCACCGGATCCGGGGCCAAGGCCGCCGCCACTGCCGCTGCCGATGCCGCCACCTTCACCTGTACCCATGCCTCCACTGGCACCCGACCCCGCGGAAGCGGTCATCAGGGCAGCCAGGGGATCGCCGAAGTTGGGGTCGTTCGGGCTCGGTATCTTAAGCTCGGGCGGTCCAAGCAACGTGGGCTCGGCCGGCAACTTGGGCATGGGATGAGGCGTCATCAGGGGCGGAGTAATCCGTGTCATTTCGAATTTTGGAACCTTGCCCTGAGTTTGCGGAATCTGCTTATGTTCACCGCCACCGCCGCCACCGCCTGCTCTCTCTTTTGCCGGAGGAAGCTTCGACAAATACGGCGAGATGTCGACCACCTGCATCGCTTGAACCGTGGGCTGCACAATCCTCTTAGCGAAAGGCCAAATAATGAGCACAGCGATGACGACGTGCACGCCGACAGAAACCATCTGGGCGACGCTATATTCTTTGCGCTTGGCCCAAAGCGGACGTACCGGCACCGGTTTGCTGGTCACTTTGAGCGGCGGCAACTTGGGCGGAGAGATCAGGTCGCGCAGATTGCGCCAAAAAACGCGATAGGTCGGCTCCAAATCCACGACCATACCCGAAGCCGCGGCGGCGCCGGTGAGCCGTGGCGAGGGGCGGAACAGCGATTTCAAATTGTCAGAAAAGCTGTCCTGAATGCCTTCTGTATAGAAGACTTCCTGGCGGGCGTTCTTGGGCACGCGGATCGATCGTTCGGTGAGGAAGTCCTTAAGATTGGTCCAGAACGTGGGAGACTGGAGACGCCGACTCGGACGAAAAGATGGCGCGGACGAACCGGGCGGCAGATTCAAATGTGAGGTTTCAACAGTGCGCGAAGCCGGATTGAGGTTCAATCGTTCCATACACGACTCTATTTAGACGCGGAAATCTCCAGAACCCACACCCATGGAGTTAGATTCACAACCAGCTAAAAAGATGCCCTGACCCGCCAGGCTGACTTGCTCGAGAATAAATTGTACCATATGAGTTTTCACGTGGTTTGCCATCGTTCGAAGTGTTGAGTATTGAGTACCCGCCTCTGAGGTAACCACTCGGGGCGATATGCCCTGAACCGCCAAAGGACGGAGTTTCAATTCAGATGGCCACGCCCGGAAGCCTGAAATCAACGCTGAACCTCCCGCGTACCGATTTCCCCATGAAGGCCAATCTTCCGCAAAATGAACCGCGGACGCTGGCGCATTGGGAGACGAGCAAACTCTACGACCGGATTCAGGAAGCGCGAAAAGGACGTCCGGCGTACGTGCTGCACGATGGGCCGCCCTATCCGACGGGAACGATTCACCTGGGCACCGCACTGAACAAAATTCTGAAGGACATGGTGGTGAAGTCCAAAAGCATGGCGGGTTTTCGGGCGCCGTACGTTCCGGGGTGGGATTGCCACGGTTTGCCGATCGAAACGCAAGTGGAAAAGGAGCTGGGGGGCAAGAAAGGGCGCGTCGCTCCCGCGGAGTTCCGGCGCATCTGCCGCGAATTCGCCTTGCGCTACGTCGATCAGCATCGCCGCGATTTCAAACGCCTGGGTGTTTTGGGTCGCTGGGAAGATCCATACCTTACGATGAGCAAAAGCTACGAGGCGTGCATCGCGGACGCATTTATTTCGTTTCTGGAAAAAGGGTATGTCTACCGGGGACTGAAGCCGGTCTATTGGTGCCTATACGATCGTACAGCTTTAGCGGAGGCCGAAGTCGAGTATGAGAACCACACAAGCCCGTCGATCTGGGTGCGGTATCCCGTAGTGGAACTGCCCGCTCGGCTTGGGAAACGTGAGGGGAACGTTTTCGCTCTCGTCTGGACGACAACCCCTTGGACGCTTCCAGCGAGCATGGCCTTGGCGTTTAATCGAGAATTGAACTACACCTTCGCGTCGGACGAAGCGGGTAACACCTATATCCTTGCCGAGCAATTGCTCCACAGCGTGATGGAGCAGACGGGACTGCGACTCACTCCCAAGCCAGGACCGATCTTAGGGCGAGCGCTGGAGCACTCCAAGTTTCAGCATCCCTTTCTCGATCGAGTCATTCCGGGAGTACTCGGGGAGCACGTCACCTTGGAGCAAGGCAGCGGAATTGTGCATACGGCGCCGGGACATGGGGCGGAAGACTTTGCCGTAGGACAACAGTACGGTTTGCAGACCTACGCGCCTCTGGATGATGACGGGCGGTTTACCGAAGGGTTGCCCGAATACCGCGGGAAGACTGTCTTCGAGGCGAACCCCGCTATTATTGAGTTGCTGAAGTCACGGGGGAATCTTGTGGGGGAACGCAAACTTCAGCACAGTTATCCGCACTGCTGGCGGTGCCATAATCCGGTGATCTTCCGGGCCACCGAGCAATGGTTTATCCAGATGGATAACGGAAGCGCTTCCGTGCCTGCCCCCAAAGCGCCGCCGCTACGGAAGCTGGCGCTCGGCGAAATCCCCAAAGTTAAATGGACGCCCGAATGGGGCCAGGAACGCATTCACGAGATGATTGCGCATCGTCCGGACTGGTGCATTTCGCGCCAGCGGGTGTGGGGGGTGCCGCTCATCATCTTCTACTGCGACAAATGCGGCAATCGGCTCGAGGATTTCGCAGCACTGCGGCATGTCGTCGGATGGTTTGAGAAAGAGGGCGCCGACGCGTGGTATACGCATTCAGCGGAGGAACTGCTTCCAAAAGCGACGGCTTGCAGTTGCGGCAGTACAAAATGGCGCAAGGAAAATGACATTCTTGACGTGTGGTTCGACTCCGGATCGTCGCACCTCGCTGTGCTTGATCCACCGGGGACGCCAAATGCGGATTTGCCGTGGCCGGCGAACATGTACCTCGAGGGCCCGGACCAATACCGCGGCTGGTTCCACAGTTCGCTGCTGATCGCCGCAGGAATCCGCGAGCACGCGCCGTATCGTCAGGTGCTCACGCACGGGTGGACGCTCGACGAGCAGGGGCGGCCGATGTCGAAGTCGCTGGGGAATGTGATCCTGCCGACGGAAATCTGCGAGCAATGGGGAGCGGACTTGTTGAGGCTGTGGGTGGCCTCGCAGGATTATCACAGCGACGTTCGAATTTCGAAGAACGTGATGACGCAGCTCTCGGAAGCTTACTTCAAAATCCGCAACACGTTTCGATTTGCGCTCGGGAATCTTTTTGACTTCAATCCGTCGGTGGACGCGGTGCCGGAGGACTCGCTCGAAGAGCTCGACCGCTGGATGCTGGGGCGTACGAAGCAGCTTGTGGCCAAGTGCCTGGAGTTCTACGAGAGCTTCGATTTTCATCGCGTTTACCACGCGCTGTACAACTTCTGCGTCGTGGATTTGAGCGCGTTTTATTTCGATATTCTCAAGGACCGGCTTTACACATTTTCGGCAAAGGGTTGCGAAAGACGCTCGGCGCAAACCGCTATCTACCGCATCGCAAGCGGGCTGGCGCGGCTCTTTGCGCCGATCCTCGTATTCACTACCGACGAAATCTGGAAACACCTGCCGAAGGAAAGCGGCGCACCGGCGGAGGTTCATCTGACGCTATTCCCGCGTCCCGAGGAGTGCTCGAAGTATCCCGACGAGGCGCTGGAGGCGCGATGGAGTCACCTGATCGAGGTGCGCGACGCGGTGTTGAAGTCTCTCGAGCAGGCGCGCAACGCCAAAGAGATCAACAGCGGGCTCGAAGCCCGCGTCGAACTGGCCAGCGACGGTGATTTGGCATCGCTGCTTCGCGATTACGCCGACTGGCTGCCAACTTTGTTTATTGTGTCTCAGGTCGATTTGGTGAACGGGAACTCCTCCGGGGGAAATCAACCTTCCGGAGGAGGTCAAGCCGAGGCGCTCCCGGGTCTGAAGGTCACAGTGCAACGGGCTCGCGGCAAAAAATGCGAACGCTGCTGGAATTATTCGGTCCGAGTGGGCGAGGACGCCAAATATCCCACTCTCTGCGAGCGCTGCGTTCCCGTCCTGCGTGAAATAGAGGGCGCTGCGGGCGCGGACGGCGCAAACCGCTGATGGCATCCAACAGTGTGCGTTGGCTCTGGCTGACGGCCGCGGTAGTGGCGGCAGACCGCGCCAGCAAATACGCGATCGAGAGGCTGACTCCTGAAGGCTACCGACAGCCACTCATCCCGGATTTTGCCGATCTCGTCCACAGCGTGAATCCGGGAATTGCTTTCGGCCTGTTTTCCGATGCTGCTTCGAAGTGGATCTCGTTGCTTCTGGTTTTGAGCGGCATGGCCGTGATCGCGTTACTTGTGTGGTTGCTGATTGCCGGACGCGCGGGTGACAGCACGTCACAGGCGGGAGTGGCATTAATTGCGGGCGGCGCGGCCGGAAATCTGATAGACCGGCTGCTGCATGGCGGCGTGACGGATTTTCTGGAGTTGCGCGCCGGCCATTTTCGCTGGCCCGCTTTCAACGCCGCGGATTCGGCGATTACGATAGGCGCGGTTCTGGTTGTTGTCGAGCTCATAGCCGGCGAACGCTATGCGAGCCGAGTCCGGTCCTAGCGGTGGGGTCTCGCCCGAAGCGAATGTCGTTTCGCGGAAGTTTACCGTCTCGGCGGAAGATGCGGGGCGGCGACTGGATCTTTATCTCGCCTCCCGGCTTAGCGATCTCAGCCGCACGCGTATCCAGGAGTTAATTGAAGGCGGGCGCGTTCGCGTGGGGCAACGGCTGGCGCGTCCGGCACAGCGGGTCACACCAGGCGACATCATCGACGTCGAGGTTCTTCCACGGCCGCCGCTGCGCGCGATGGCTGAAGAGATCCCTCTCGATATCCTTTACGAAGATGAAGACGTAATTGTGGTGAATAAACCGGCAGGGATGGTGGTGCATGCCGGAGCCGGGGCGAGGCGGGGAACGCTGGTGAATGCATTGCTGCACCATTTCGGGACACTTTCGAATGCAGGCGGCGCATTGCGCCCGGGCATCGTGCACCGGCTGGACCGCGGCACGTCCGGGCTGATGGTGATTGCGCGCAATGATCTTGCTCACCGCGAGCTTGCGGACCAATTCCGGTCCCGTGAGGTGACGAAAAGATATGTGGCGTTGCTTCACGGACGGCTGGCGCGCGATCACGGCACGATCGAGCGGCCGATCACACGGGATCCACAACGGCGCACGCGTATGACGGCCCGGCTCGGCTACGGGCGAGCGGCACAGACGGATTGGCGCGTGCTGCTAAGGATGGGCGATTTCACACTGGTGGAGGCGCGGCCGCGCACCGGCCGCACTCACCAGATCCGCGCGCATTTTGCGGCTGCGGGTCACCCGTTGGTCGGAGACACGGTATACGGAGCGCCGCGGCGGTTGCCGCACGGGCAGTGCTTGCCGCAGGGGCGCAAAGGATCGGGTGGTGGCGAGGGTGCAGCAGTGCAGCCGCTGGGGCGGGTATTCCTGCACGCAGCGTCATTGAGCTTCGCGCATCCACGGACGGGAGCAACGATTGAAGGCCGCGCTCCGCTGGATGCCGTATTGCGCGACTACTTGATGCAGGTGGCGGAATTTTGCGGGGTCGAAGCGCGCAAGGTTGACGCCGCTTTGCGCCCATACCTATAATTTCTGCAATGCGCGCCCGCATTACCCTCGCATTTCTCGCCGCCGGAATAGTGATGTGCATAAATGTGCGCGCGCAGCAGCCGCAGCGTCCCGGGCCGCCCCCGCCCCCTGTGCAGGAACCTCCTTACACATCGGGGCAATCGATCCGGCAGAACGTAAGTCTGGTGGACGTGCTGTTTTCAGTTCTGACGAAACAAAACAAGATTGTGGCCAACCTGAACAGCGAGAACTTTCGTGTTTTCGACGATGATGCGCCGCAGGAAATTCGGTTTTTCAATCGCCAAACGAACATGCCCTTGCGTATTGGCCTGCTGTTGGACACTTCCAACAGCATTCGCGACCGGCTGAAGTTTGAGCAGCAGGCGGCGATCGATTTCCTGTACAACGTGGTCCGGCGCGACAAGGATCAAGCCTTCCTGATGACAATTGATGACGAACCAGAGATCGTTCAGGGCTTTACCGATGATCTCGACAAGCTGCGCGACGTGATCCTGAAGCAACGCGCCGGGGGCGGCACGGCGCTCTACGACGCCATGTACCGCGGGTGCGAGGAACTGCTAAAGCTGCCGCCGGCGCTCGGGACAGACTCGGATCTGCGGCGGGTGATGGTTGTGATCAGCGATGGGGATGACAATTTGAGCCGCCACTCGCGCGGGGAGGCGTTGGACATCGCGGAGCGGGCGGGCATCGTCATTTACACCATCAGCACGAGCACGAATTGGATTCTTCCCGACCAAGAAGCCGCGCGGGGAGACGTGGCGAATCGGAAATACCTGAAAGACGAAGGCGATAAAGTCCTGCAGCAATTTTCAGACGAGAGCGGAGGGCGGGCCTTCTTTCCGTATAGAGTTGACGATCTGGCCCAGGCGTTTGCGTATATCGGGGACGAACTGCGGCTGCAGTATTCGCTGGCATACGTGCCGACGCGGGCACCCGACGGAAAGTTCCACAAGATTCGCATCGAGGTGAACGGGAAGGGGCTTCAAGTGCGGGCGCGCAGAGGCTATTACGCAACGCTGCCGGATGTGAACTCTTCCTCGCCTTCAGCTGCCAAATAGGGATTAATTTTTCGGAGCGTAGTAACCACGGCGCGCCAGGACTTCGAGATCCTTGCGCGAGGTCTCTACCCTGACTTTGCGGTAGCTGCCATCGCGTGCGGTATTGCTGGAATAATAGCCGAGGGTGTACTGGCTGCGGAGTTCCTCGCTGATCTGATCGAAGGCTTGCTCCAGATTTTTCTCGCTGCGAACGACGATGGTACGGCCGCCGGTTTCATCGGTCAGTTTTTTCGCGATGCTCTCATTGCCGCCGCCAAAACGGGAGTCGCCGATCAGCAAGATGTGCACGACGGTGTCGGTGCGTTGCGCGGCCTCAATGGCATCCTGAAGCTTGAGAGTGCTGCCCTCATCCTGCGCGTCGGTAAGGATGACGAGGGCTTTGCGTCCGGCTTCCTCCGCGAGGCGGTCATGACACGCGGCGTAAACAGCGTCATAGAAGACGGTTCCGGGAATGGATTGCGCGAGCGGGCCCTGCGCGCTCGGGGCATTGATGCGAGTGCGGTTGATGGCACGATCGAGCCTGCCCTGGTCGTCGGTGAGATCGGCGAGCAGGTCGGAATCGGTATCGAAGCTGACCACCATGGCAAGGTCACCCTTGCGCATGACGCGCGAGAGGAAACGAACGGCGGCCTCCTGTTCAGCGCCGAGCATATTGGTTTCACTGCCGCTGGTATCGATCAAGAGGCCCAGGGTGATGGGAAGAGTCGATTCGCGCGAAAAGAACGATATCTTCTGCTCGACGCCGTCTTCGGCGATCTTGAAATCGTCTTGCTGCAGACTGGAGATGATCTGCTTGGTTTTTTTGTCGCGTACCGTTGCGAAGAGATTGACAAGATTGACCTGGACGCGAATGCCGGGCTGCTGAGCCTGTGAACTCTGGGCGGGCCGAAGCGGGAGTTGGGGGAAAAGCAGCAGGAGGGCCAGGGCTGCGACGAAAAGTTTGGGGCTGGCAGCTTCCGACCTCATCGTATAATCTCCATGGATTCGCTTGCCCTTACGATGCGCCATCGGCTTACGAAGGATGCGCGCCTGACCTCAGGTTCGTTTCGAACTCTGAGATCATGTCGGAATTGTCAGTCCGTGAACCGCCTGCGTCAACCCGCGCTTCTGCTGCTATTGATAGCGCTCGCCGGCGCGACAGGCGAAGCCGTGCAAGCGGGGCAGCCAGCGGCGCAGACGCAGCAAGCACCATCCGATTCTCGGGGAAAGATTCGCAGCACAGTCGAATTGGTTGTGGTTCCAGTAACGGTGAAAGATTCCAAAGGCAATCTGGTCGACGACATTCAACGAGATGAATTCCGCGTGTTCGAAGACGGGGTGGAGCAGCAACTTTCACTGTTTTCCACAGATGCGGCGCCGCTTTCCGCGATTGTGCTGCTCGACGACGACCTCAAGCCCAAAGCCGCCGAGCAATTGCAGAAAAGCTTGATTTCGATCGCGGGCGCATTCAGCGAATCCGATGAGGTGGCAGTGGCCCGGTTCGCATCGTTTTTCACTCCTCTGACGGAGTTCACCCAAGACAACGATCGCCTGGCGGCCGACCTCAAGCGGCTGGCTTCCGGTGAGGAGACCTTGGCTGATCCGGAATCGACTGTCCCTCATCCCACAGCCGGAGGTCAACCCATTCCCGGGGCGCCCACAACGGCTGAGCCGGCAAGTGCCGATAAGAGCACGAAGCACCTGGACGATGCTCTGCACGCGGCGGCCGAATTGCTGCGAACACGTAACCGCGAGCGGCGGAAAATTATTATTCTGGTTTCCGACGGGGTGAATTCGAAGAACAACACTTATAGCTATGACCTGACCCTAGAGCAGCTACTTTCCTCCGATATATCTGTTTATGCGGTGGGAACCGATGCGGGCTTGTTGCGCCGCGGGGCCAGCCCGCTTTCGCGTTACGCGCGGTCGACGGGCGGCGACACTTATTTCGTAAACAACACGCCGGCGCTTTCGCGCGCGTATTCACAGGTTACCGAAGAGGCGCGTCACCAATACACGCTGGCGTATGCGCCGTCGGGGACAAACCGAACCCAGAATTATCATTCGATCGAAGTGCGCATCAAACGGCCGGGGCTGGACGTGCTTGCGCGCGACGGATATTACCTGGCTCGCCTGCCACGGTGAAAGGTTCCGATTCCCGCATTTCAGTGCAGCATTAAGCCGCATTTCTCAAGAACGGCTCAAAGCAGACTCCTCTCTGCGTCGCGCGCGGCGCAGGCGGGGCGAAATGGGGAAAGACGCGACTCCTCCCGGAATGTGTGAAGGGTATTGTGAGAAATGCAGGTCAGTCCGGCGGCGTGAATTTTGTTTGCCACGCGGAGCGACGGCACTTTCGGCTTGACATCAAAACGGACGGACCGTATAGAAGAATGGCGCGACATTCTCTGACGAGAGGTTGCGAATCGCAGTTCAGCAGGGGAGAGGCCTCCTTTGGAGGCAATGCGCGGAAGGCGGAAGAGATAGCCAAGCAGCAACTTCTCTTCCGGTTGATTTGAGCGGGACGCCAAAAGCGTCCCGCTTTTTTTTGGCGAATTGCGGGTTACTCCCGTTTCACCGACGACGACATGGCGCCCGCATCTCGTGTTGAATTCTCTTCCACGGGGCGGGATTCCTGAGTGGGACACAACGGGCCATATTCGCAATTTTTGCAGACGAATCCGGGACGCGCTGGAAATTCGCCGGCGCGAATATCGGAGGCGACTTCCTGAATGGTGGCGCGCAACTGTTGGAGCTGGCTTTCATCGCGGGAAGCGGCGACGCAGTGATTATCCTGCAGGTTGTAATAGATCAGGCGCACGGGATCGACATCGAGCAGTTCGCGAGCGGCCAACGCATAGATGCTCAATTGCATATCTTTTTGCGCCTGCGACTCCGATTTCGGCTTGCCTGTCTTGTAATCGATGATCTCCACTTCTCCCGGGGAGATCCGATTGATCTGATCCATGCGGCCGGTCAACTCGACACCGTTTTCGCATGGCAGGGCGAACGCTTTTTCCTGGGCGATCACGCGGGCCGTGGAGTTGATGTTGCCATCGTAAAAGGACTGCAATTGCGCGAGGCCGTCAGCGAGATAGAGTTCCTCCTGATGGCGATCCTCGAAGCCTGCCGAAGTCCATTCCCGCCGGAAAATTGCCGCGACCTCCGCAAAACCGAGACGCAATCCCTTTCGCAACGCGGCGATAAACTGGCGAATGGTGGTGTGCATCACATTTCCAAAGGTCGTGGCCGCGCTCGGGCCGCTTTTTATGCCCCAGACGCGGCTGAAGAGATATTTTTGCGGACACTTTTCATACGTTTCGATGGCCGAGGCGCTCAACTGAACGGGTTCGAAAACCGGCGGACGATACAGTTCCGCCCACTGTCCAATTCGCGAATAGATTCGCGGCTGGGCGGGAGGTTGCGAAGTCATGTCGGGAAAAAGCTTGGGAGCGCTCGGAGCGAGTTGCGGGACGACGGCGCCGGGCGGCGGGGTCTCGGGTGATGCTTGCAGGACATTCTGCTTTGCCACTGCGGGCGCACTGAGGATATCTTCAAGGAATACGGAAGGCCGCGAGCGCTTGTGGACCACGGTGGTGAGAGTCAGCCGTTGGCGCGCTCTCGTAATCGCCACGTAAAATAAGCGGCGTTCTTCCTGGATGTGGAAATCGCCTCGGGGTAATTCTTCTTTCATCAGATCCGCGGGGAACTCGAGCACCGTTGTGCGCGGGGCCATGGGAAAACCTCGATGAGTGAGCCGCAGCACAAAGACGTGGTCGAATTCGAGGCCTTTGGCTGCGTGCACGGTCATCAACTGAACCGCGTCGCCGGATTGCTGCTCGAGATTGATCTGCCCGCCGGCCTGCGCGAAATAGTCGAGATACTCGACGAACTCGGGGAGGCGCGAACTTTCGCTCTTGGCTTGCCATTCACGGATGAATTGCGCGAGGCGGCGAACGTAAGGCTCGTCGGCCGGGCGGAGATTCAGGGGAAGGGAGAGCCATGAAACGAGCAGATCGAAAAGCTCGGTCGCGGACACTGCGACCATGCGCGCGCGCAAGTCAGTCAGGCCGGCGACGAGCACATTGGTAGCAGGCGCACGGCCGCTGAACAAGAGCTCGCCCTGCGGCGATCGCAGTTCATCCCAAAGCGAGCGCTTGGATTTCGCGGCACGTTCGCAAAGCCGCACCAGATCCTGGGGCTCGAGCGCCCACGCCGGAGCGGCGAGCACGCGGGCGCAGGCGATGTTATCGGCGGGGCTGACGATCAGGCGCAGATAGGCGAGCAGATCGCGTACGACGGGATGAT
Organism: Candidatus Acidiferrales bacterium; assembly: GCA_035650755.1. GTDB lineage: Bacteria > Acidobacteriota > Terriglobia > Acidiferrales > UBA7541 > Palsa-189. The sequence continues at coordinate 36,585 of DASRHB010000024.1, read as the reverse complement.
CCAGGATTGAGAGATTTCGAATGACGAAGGGAATGCAACGCTCTTCGAGTGCGGCGACCAGTTCGGCACGATGGCTGTGAATGCGGTAAAGCGCGGCGAACTGGCGCCAGCTCAATCCGGCCGCGTGCAAACGCTGGATTTCGGCGGCGATCCACTGCGCTTCGTCCTGCGCCGAGGCAAATTCCACGATGCGAACTTTTTCGCCCTCCGGATTGTGCGGGACAAGCTCCTTTTTCGGCACAAGAGGCGAGTGTTCGATAAAGGAAGCAACCTGACCGGCAGTGCGGAGAATGCGCGCGGTCGAACGGTAATTATCGACCAGCGGCTGAACGAAGCGCGAAGCGCTCTCGCGATCGCCGCGAGGGACGGAAGCGAAGCGTTCGAGGAAAATGGTGAAGCTGCCAAACGAGGCGCCACGAAAGCGGTAGATCGCCTGCGCATTATCACCGACGGCGACAACGTTGCGGTGATCCTGGGCGAGCTGCCAGAGGAGTTCTATTTGGGCGATATTGGTGTCCTGAAATTCGTCGACGAGAATGTAGCGATAACGTTCGCGGAGCGCGGCCGCAGCAGCGTGATCGGTGCGCAGCAGTTGCACGGCATCGAGCAGTTGCATGCCGAAAGTCAGCAGGTTGCGTTCGCGCAAGAGGCGGTCGCTCGCGGTGTAGGCACGGGAGACTTCGCGTTGCTGAGCGATGGTTTCTTCGCGAATGGCGCGTTCGTCTTCGGGAAGCGCCGCTTTGTCGCGGGCGTATTTGGCGGCGAGCGAGTCCACGTAGCCCTCGTAATCCTGCGGCGTAACCAACTCATCCTGGCAGCGCGAGAAAAATTTCACGAAATCGCTGAGGAAGTGGCCCGGCTCGGCGAGGCGGCGATAGCGTTCGAGGGCCAGAACGGAGAGATTGCGGCGCAGGAGAATCCAGTGATCGATGTCGTCGAGGGTTTGGAGCTTGGGGTTGCGTTCGAGAAGCAGCGCATTGCAGAAGGCGTGAAACGTGCCGACAAAGACGCCGCGCCCGGGCTCGCCCGCCGCGCGGATGATGCGGTGCTTCATTTCGGCCGCGGCGCGCTCGGTGAAGGTCAGCGCCAGGATGGATTCAGGCGGGAGGTCGGGATTTGATTGCAGCAGATGGCGGATGCGTTCGGTGATGACGCGAGTTTTGCCGGTACCCGCGCCCGCGACGACTAGCAGCGGTCCTTCGGCATGGCGGACGGCGGCGCGTTGCTGCGCGTTGAGTTCTTCGCCTGATTTCGCGACTGGTACGGCGAGATCAAACAGATTTCCCACGCGGTCATCGTAGCCGATTTGAGGTCACCGCGCACGGAACAGCGAGTCGCGATTCTCAGTTTCCGATATCCCGACTTCAGAGGACTCGACGTTTGAAAGAGAACTTTTGAGCTAATTTTCGCGGACAGTTCCCAACTTTTTGTCCTCGAGCTGGCGTTAGCCGCGTCGCCCTGAGGGGGGCATTGGTACATCCAATTGGCAAGTAGCGGGAGGTGGTTGAACCGCATAGAGATGGGACAAAAGGTCCTTCCTCGCACCCAAAACTTGAAAGCGGTCCGAATATGGCCAGTTCAAGATCTCGCGCGGCGTGGATATTCCCGGTTTTACTGCTAGCTTTGATATTTCTTGCGGCCTGCTCCGGAACTGTTGGAACCGGTGGGGGCGGTGAAAACGGTGGAGGCGGCGGGAGTACAGCCTCAGTAGTGGTGCCCGCGGCCGATTCAGTGGCCGTAGAAAATACAAAACCTGGCACTACGGACTGGAAGTTGAACAATCCAGCGACAATGTATGGCGACAATGATCTCAATCCAAGTGATTACGCACGCGCTGAAATTCAGGGTTATGCTTCGCTCACCAGCGTCAATCGAGGCGGCGCTATCAGCTTTTATGTCCGGACGATAAACACAAATGCGTACACACTCTCGATTTTCCGCATAGGTTGGTACAACGGACTGGGCGGCCGCCTCATGTTGGGCCCAATTACGCTGGCCGGCGTTGTTCAGCCCATGCCACCGGCGCCTGTATACCAACCCACGGGCACGGGGATAGTGGAGTGCAATTGGAGTGTCTCTTATTCCCTGAGCATTCCAGCGGACTGGGTCAGCGGATACTATCTTGTGAAGCTTTCGCTTTCCTCACCGGCAGCGGAGAGTTACATCGTTTTCGTGGTGCGCGACGATGCCCGCAATTCGCCGGTACTCGTGCAGTCGAGCGTTACAACTTATCAGGCGTATAACGAGTGGGGAGGCAGCTCGTTGTATACGAGAGCAGGTGGCGTCAGAACCGGTTATGAGGTGTCGTTCAATCGCCCATATTGGCGAAACTATGGCGCTGGCGATTTTATCAGTCTGGACGGACCTCCGGGATACGAGATGCAGTTCGTGCGCTGGTTGGAACGCCAAGGTTATGACGCGACTTACGTGACCGACATCGACACGCATGAGAATCCAAACTTGCTTCTCTCCCACAAAGTGTTTCTCGTGGTCGGGCATGACGAATATTGGTCATGGGATATGCGGAACAACGTGACGCAAGCCCGCGATGCCGGAGTTAACCTTGGATTCCTTGGGGCGAACATCTGCGTTTGGCAAATCCGTTTCGCGCCGTCGTCAAGCGGCGCGACGGATCGGACCATCATTGGATACAAAGAGCTGGCTTCCATGGATCCGGTTTCCGATCCACGGTTTGTCACCACGCGGTGGAGAAATATAAATCCCGAAGGGAACCTGATCGGCGTTCAATACAACGACTTTTCAGCACCGACCGTTTCCGATATGGTAGTGACCAATGCTTCTCATTGGCTTTTCAGCGGAACGGGCGCGAGCAATGGAACCATTTTCCCAAATGTCGTTGGATACGAAACGGATTCGCTCTACTCGCCTGCGGGAGCAACCGGCCTTGCGCACTCTCCCTTTCCAAGGACTGATCCGAAAGTCTTCGCCGATATGAGCGTCTACACCGCACCAAGCGGAGCGATCGTCTTCGCGACGGGGACAATCGAGTGGAGTCTTGGGTTGGACGATTTCCCGCCCAGCCAGGGTGCCGTTCCGGGCGTCCAGCAAGTGACTGCCAACTTCTTGTCTCGCGCGCTGCAAGGCACGCCATCACCTTAGCGCACCTCGCCTACTGCTGATGTGGTTACGTGTAAGTTCATTTTACGTAAGGCGTGGAAAACGGGTTTGTGGGAAACTGGGAATCCCAGAAGGCCACATTTGATAAAGGCATCTGGGAGAAAATAGGGCGGTCTGTGAAACCGCCCCATGTGTACGATACGCGCATGCGCGATGCGAAAAGAGTTAGTCTTCGAACTGTCCCCTTGATCACCGCAAGCGCTGAAGCGTAAAACCGAAGGTCGGCAGGGCAAAAACAAAAAAAGGAAGCAGCTTTGGTACGACCGCCGCTGCTTCCCGGGGTGTGTTCTATGAGTGCATTAAATATACCACATTTTGTGTCAATGGGTATCGGTGAGAAGCCGTAGGCCGGCGAGGGCCTTGGCCGGCCCTCATGCTATACTGCGGCTTCGGCCGCACGGAGCTTCATTCTTAGAACGCTCGCCTGTTAATACGGAACGAGATAATAGAAGGAGGCGCCATGTCTAAGATCTCCAGACGCCAGTTCACATCAAGTTGCGTTGTGGCGGGCGGTCTGGCTCTGGTCAGCGGATTGAAAGCGGCACCGGCTTTCAAATTGCGCCAATTTCACAACCAGCCCGAGGATAGCCCGCTCCATAAGCGTTTGGTCGAAATGTGGGCGGCGGTAAAAACTGAGACAGGCGGCCGCGTCGATGTCGCCACTTTTCCGGATAACGACCAACTTCCCGGGAGTGATCCGGCGGCGCTGAAAATGCTAATCGATGGTGAGCTGGATTTTTTCACGCTTAACGGCGGGCTGATCGGCACTGTCGTGCCCGCAGTAAACGTGCAAGGAATTCCGTTTGCATTTCACAATGAAGAACAGGTTTACCGCGCAATTGACGGCAATCTCGGTGAGTATCTGGCGAAAGAGATGGCCTCGAAAGGGATTTACGCCGTGCCCCGCGCCTGTTTTGAGAATGGTTTCCGTCAAATTACGTGCTCGGTCAAACCAATCCGCACAGCGGATGACTTGAATGGCATCAAGATGCGCACTCCCGATACTCCTATCTATGTCGAATGCTGGCGAGCCCTGGGTGCGACGCCCGTCGTCTTCAACTTCAATAAAATCTATGAAGTCCTCAAAAACAAGCAAGCCGATGCCCAGGACAATCCGCTCAATGTCGCCGAATTACTGAAACTCTATGAAGTGCAGAAATACATCAGCCTGACCAACCACATCTGGTCAGGCTTCAACTTAATTGCGAATTTGAAAATGTGGCGCGGCCTGCCGTCGGATGTGCAGCAGATCATCCAGCGAAACGCCGAGAAGTATGTAAAGCTGCAGCGTGACGATACGGACAAAATGAACCACGAATTGGCTCCCCGTCTTCAGCAGCGCGGCATGATGATCAATCAGCCGGATGCCTCCAGTTTTCGCTCTCGGCTCGGCGACTATTATGCGCGCTGGAAAGGCACGATCGGGTCTGAGGCTTGGGCGCTGCTCGAATCGCACGTTGGTAAACTCGGCTGAATCCTGGGTTTGGTGCCGCATTTCTGCGGATGTAGTTCGGCCGGTCACAACTGGCCATCCACAATTTGATGTAAAGATGGCAAGTCCACGTGGTCCCGAATCAATGCCGCTAGGGAAGGAAACGTTTGATTCGCACGGTCAGCGAGCGCCGCAAGTGGCGGCCAACCATGTCGTGCTCTCAGGCGGTTTAGAAAATGGCGCCGATAGGCGGTGGTGTCAAAGACCCCGTGTAAATATGTTCCCCAAATCAGCCCATTTTCGGATCTCGCGCCCTCAGGTCGATCGGTAGGGCATCCCATTTCGCCGACGAGTCGAAAGACGGGCCGCGCTGTATCCGGTCCCTCCGTTCGTCCCATGTGAATCTCGTATCCGGACACTTCACGTCCGGTTTCGATATCGACTCCGTGTACCCGGACAGTTCTCTTTTCTGGATGGAAGCTGGTTCTCAATCGAAGGAGCCCAAGGCCTTTGGCGCTTGGAGTTGCGGATTCGATACCGTCAGGATCCAGAAGTTCCTTACCGAGCATTTGATACCCACCACAAATGCCGATGATCGGTACACCCGCTTCTCTGCAGAGGCCAATATACCGGGCGAACCCTGACGAGCGCACATAAGCGAGGTCCGCCATCGTACTTTTCGATCCAGGCAAAATCAGCGCATCTGGAAGGCGTCCTGATTCAGGAACTCGGGTAAGAAACTGCACGATCACGTCCACTTCGTTTGTAAAAGCTTCAAAATCGGTCGCATTGGAGATGTGCGGAAGATGTATGACTTCAATTCTGAGTTTTCCGTTCCCGGGCACCGCCGCCGATTCCAACCTGCTTTCGCGAACCATGTCTTCTTCGGCGACCTGAAGAGTTTCGACGAACGGCAGTACCCCCAAAATTCTCTTTCCGGTTTTCGCCTCTAGGGACCTAATTCCAGGCTGCAACAGCGCAAGCTCACCTCGAAATTTATTGATTAACAGAGCCTTCACGACTGCCCGCTCGTCAGGTTCCAGCAGTAGGAGCGTGCCCACCAAAGAAGCGAAAACACCGCCCAGATTAATATCGCCAACCAGAACGACCGGCGCACGTGCCAGTTTCGCGACCGCCATATTGGCGATGTCAAATTCTCGCAAATTGATTTCGGCGGGGCTCCCGGCCCCTTCGATCACTACAATGTCATGGTGGCTCGCAAGCCTTTCGAAAGAAGCGCGTACGACGCGAATCAGTTCAGGATAAAACGCGTGATATTCAGGTGTCGTCATTGTGCCCACAGGCTTTCCCAGTACGACCACCTGCGCACCCATTTCGCCTGACGGTTTCAAGAGAATGGGATTCATTTCCACTGCAGCTTCAATCCCACAGGCCTGTGCCTGAAATGCTTGTGCTCGCCCAATCTCACCTCCCGACGAGGTCACAAAGGAGTTGTTGGACATGTTCTGAGATTTGAATGGCGCGACGCGAAAGCCCTCTTCACGGAAATAAGCACACAGAGCTGCGGAAATCACACTCTTTCCGACGCTCGAGGCCGTCCCCTGAATCATGATTGTTCGCGCCTTCATGATCTGTCCGCCGGCGACGACGCCCAAAGAGTCGCCCCGTGAAATCGATTTCGCTCACCACTTCCAGGTGTCGCGTCCCAGCCTGACCTTGATCCCGGTGAGAAACGTCAACGGTAAAGACGGAAAGCCAAAAGCGGCAGAGTAGCGCTCGTTCAACAGATTCTCGATGGTTGCGAAAACAGTGAGCGCCGGATTTACCGTGTAGCGGGCGCTCAAATCAAGCTTCTGATAGCCGCCATTCACATTCTGATTCGGCAGGAGCATCGATGTTCCAAAGAGCGCGTCCGTCAGGAACGTGCTGTCGTCTTGCCGGGTGACAAAATAGCCGCTGAGTTCCGCGCCATACCTCTGCCGCTGATAGTCGACGTACACGCTGGCGGAATGCGGAGCCATGCCGAAAGGCCGGTTTCCGACCAGCGGCGATTCGAAGCCGATCGGAATTCCCGGGAATGCGGGATTGAAGAATGGAGTGCTCGAAAATGACCGCGTCACGACGGCATCGAGGTACGTATAGGCGCCTCCGAGTCGCCATCCGTGCCCGGGATCAATTTCGAGTTGTATTTCCGCGCCGCGCGCGCGATACGAGGAGGAAGTAACCATCGCTCCGCCCGGGCCACTGGCCGCAACCGCGTCTACAACATTTTGCGGAAAGCCCAAAAGCGGCAGCGCGCTGCTGGGCAGAAATTCCGACAGGTCGTAGAAACGATTATCGAAGAAGGTAGCCTCCACACGCGCGCGCCGATTCCACAGCGCTTGCCCCATTCCTAAATTAAATGTTGCGCTGCGCGCGGGCCCGATCGGCGATATGCCGAACCGCGAAATCAAACTTGGCCCTTGCGGCAGTCGAGACAGAACCGAGTACAGCGAAGAACCCGCATCGAATAAGGTCGGTTCCTCGATCCCTCTGCCAAAATTGAAGATCAGTTTAGTATCGCCGAGGAATGTGCTGGCGGTCGGCTGCCGCAGGTAATACGCCAGGGATGTGCGCGGCGATGCCGCGAACCCGAAGACAGCGTTGTCGTCGAGCCCCAGTCCTGCTGTGGCGTAAATGCGGTGATGGAGGCTTCCATGGACTTCCGCGAAAGAGCTGATGTTGTTGCGATTCGCGCTTGAGACCGATCCCTGCGCGCTCGTCAATCCGTTTTCATTCTCGAAACGAAAGCCAAGAACCGCCGCGAGGTTCGGCCGCAAGTCGTAATCCGACTGCGCATAAACCGACCGGCGGCTTGTGTGCGAATTGAACGTCTGGGGGTAAGTTCCGCCGAAATCCAAAATGGCTTGCCCCGTTACGCAATATCCATTGGCTCCGCAAATCGTCGCGGTATTGCCGATAAAATTTCCGTCGGAAGGCGTTCCACTGGGCGATGGCGTGGCGAACTGAAAATTCAGCTGAGTGGAGGCAAGCCGCACCAGGTTGCGCCAACGTTCGGTCGTTTGATTCTGCAAAGTCAGGCCCCAGTAGGTATCCTGCTCCTTCTGCGACGAGTCGTCCGCAATTCCGTAAAAATTCAGCGCATTGGGGAGGCCCAGATCAGTCGTCGTATGCCTTAGCGTAAATCGCATGCTGGTCGAGCCAGTGACCGCCCAGCCAAAATTCCCAGCGTAAGTTCCGTCGTGAAAAGCGTCGTTCGGAAGTCCGTTTTGTGTGTCGAGTCGCGAAAATGCCGAAAAATAGTCGAATTGCCGAAATGCCCCCGCTATAGACACTTCGTTGTGATACGTCTCGAAATTGCCAGCGCCGCCGCCATAGTCAATTTCGGGAGTGCTCGTCGTCCCGCGAGGAGTGGTGAGGTTGATGACTCCGGCCAGCGCATCGGTTCCGTACAACACACTATTGCCGCCGCGAAAAACTTCCACGCTTTCTACGGCAGCGGCCGATATATTTGCGAATTCAAAGGCGCCACCAATATCATTCATCGGAATGCCATCGAGCAGCACCTTGTTGAAGGTGTTGCTGGTCATACTTCCGCCCAGGATCGAAACCGAAGTCGTGCTCCCGCGCCGCCCGCTCTGTAACACTTGAATTCCGGGCACGGTCCGGAGCGCTTCCAGCAGATCGGGCTTGTTCAAATCTTCCAATTCGGAGTGATCGATCACCGAAACCGAGGCCCCGACCTGCGCGTCCGGCGTATCGAAGCCGGTCGCGGAAACCACGATCTTCTGCGAGATTGACCCAATTTGCAGCAGCACGTCGACGTTCGCTGTTGACCCCGCACGCACGAATATCGCCGCGCTGTCCTGCTGCTCAAACCCGGCAGCGCTTACTTGCAGGCTGTACCGGCCGGCTTCGGGCAAAGCGAACTCGAAGTTTCCTTCCGGGTTGCTCTTGAGGGTGCTCACGCTTTTACCATCGCGCATCAAGGTCACATCTGCATTCGTCACGGACGCACCCAAAGGGTCGATGACCTTCCCGCGCAGAATCGCCCGGGAATTCGCAAGTGCAGCACAACAAAACGGCAGGAGTATCAGGATGACACAATCCCGCAGGATACCTCTACGGCGCGACCCCATGACGTCCTCCTTCGCCCTCGGAAGAGCGGACCGAAACCTCCGCTGGGGGACCGGTCTCCTGACTCGCGACGCACAACTATGATCCGCACCTTCCCACCCTTGCGGGCAGTGGATTAACGCGGATCTAGCAGTCGCTCACAGTTGCGGGGCAGTGGCGGAATTTCACCGCGCTTCCCGTTCATCCCATCAGCAAATCTAATGCTTCTTTGTTGCTAACAATCGATCCTGCTGCGGGCAAAAATGCCCATCGGGATCGAATCTCTCTATGTTTGCGCGCTCGACGTTTTTCAGGAAGGCGCAGGCGATTCCGGGGCCGGATAAAAAGTGCAAGTGAATGTAGCTGGCCAGCACATTATGCGCGGAAAAGCCTTCGGCCTGTTCACAACCGGCCATGGAATTTCGTGTTCGGTACACATGTTGTATTGGGTCTGTTTCGATGATCTTTGAACAATGGAAACTGTGGCCACGAACCTTTGTGCCTGCCGGGCCGAACAAGCAATCCGAGGTGAAAACGACTTCGTTATAGCCGAAATTGACCAGCCGGTCAGTCATTTCCACGCGCAACGGCAAAACAGCCGTCATCGCAAATGAAGTCCGGTCTCTTGTAACGATCTCGCGCGCCAGATACATGAGGCCGCCACACTCAGCATAGATAGGCAGCCCGGCGTTGGCGGCGTCCCTTATCGCGCCAAGCATGTTGCGATTTTCGGCCAATCGTTGCGCGTGCAGCTCTGGATATCCTCCTCCCAAGTACAGTGCGTCGAGCACCCCAGGTAACGATGAATCGTTCAGCGGACTAAACTCGAACAGTTGGGCACCCGCCAGGCGCAGCGCGTCTAAGTTATCTTCGTAATAAAAGCAGAAAGCTTTGTCCCGCGCGACCCCTATGCGAATCGAACGGCGGGGTGGCGAAAGATGCTCAGCCTGTGTTGGCGAGGTCGCCGACGAAACCGGCCGTGCACAATCCAGCAGTCCATCCAAATCGAGATTCGTTTCCGCCAACTCGGCGAACGCGGAAAGTATCGAATCCGGCATGGAATTCTCTGCTGCGGTAACAAGTCCTAGATATCGCTCCGGAATGTGAATACGATCGTCTCGCGGGAAATAACCCAGCGGTTTCACGTGTGTGCTTGCCTCGAGAGCATCTTTCAGGAACGTGTAATGTGCCGCTCCCCCAACATTATTGAAGATCACACCCGCAATTCTTATCGCGAGATCAAACGTGTCGAAGCCATGCACCAGGGCTGCCGCACTTCGTGCCATGGCCGATGCATCCACAACAAGGATGACCGGCAGATCGAGCCATTTCGCAAGTTCTGCGCTGCTGCCCTTATCTGAGTTCCCCTGCGCGCCATCGAAAAGGCCCATCATGCCCTCGACAAGGCAGATGTCGGCTCCCGCTGAGGCACGCGCAAAAATGTCGCGGTTCACATCCGCCGAAAGCATCCATCCGTCGAGATTTCGACACGCACGCCCGCAAATTTGGCTGTGGTATCCGCCATCGATGAAATCTGGTCCGCACTTGAAGGGCTGGACGGTAAGTCCGCGCTTTCGCAAGGCGGCCATTATAGAAAGCGCGGCAGTCGTTTTGCCCACGCCGCTGGATGGCCCAGCAATCACGAAACCCTTGATGTGCTGTTCGTAACTTTCCCTAACACGCTCAGTTCCCATTCTTTTGTCCCCAACGCTCAAAGAAGATCAGTTCGTCGAGCGGAATTCTCGGCATCCACCCAAGGATTTCCAATTCCGGCCGTTCCAGGAATTCGCGCACATAACCAAGGCACAAATAAGCGACGGGAATCACTGGCTCGGGAATGTTGAGCACGCTTTTGAGTTCGGTCGGATCAAAAATACTCACCCAGCCAACCCCAATACCTTCGCTTCGGGCCGCCAACCACAAGTTCTGAACCGCGCAGCAAGTGCTGTAGACATCCGTTTGGCGAATCGTGTTTCGCCCTAGTACGTTCGGTCCGTTTCGCGAGGGATCGCAGGTCACGCAGAGATTGACAGGAGCCTCCAGAATTCCTTCGAGCTTCAAGCGTGAATAAAGCTGGCGTTTTTGTCCTTTGAAAACTTTTGTTGCCGCCGCGTTCGCCTGCTCAAATAAACCTTTGACCTCCTTCTTTACTTCCCGGCTGCGGATCACAATGAATGACCACGGTTGCATGAAACCCACCGAGCCCGCGTGGTGCGCAGAATCCAACAATTTCCGCAAAGTTCGGTCGGCGATGGGATCAGAGAGAAAATGACCGCGAACGTCGCGCCTGCCGTAGATGGCTTTATACAAACCTCGCTTTTCCGTCCGTGAAAATTCCGATACTGCGGATTTTTTCTGCCGCTCGATCATGGCAAAAGCGTTCCCAGGAGATAAATAACAATCTCTGTTAGTTGCGTGGTAGCGCCCATGCAATCGCCAGTGACGCCGCCGATCCGGTGCCGGTAATAAAAACCGCTTGTTGCCGCCATAAGGACCGCGACGATTACCGCCCAGAGAGCGGCAACCTTGAGCGCCACGGCAACAATAGCGACGGCTAAACCGGTACCGACCAGAAGCGAAGCGCTGCTAATTTTGCGCGCGATCAATTTGCCTTGTCCGGTTTCGGCACGAGCAGAAGGCAGGAAATACGCCAGCGGTAATGTCGTCCAGCGCCCCAAGACCTGTCCAGCGATCAAGAACCCTACGAATCTGTCCGGCGCAAGCTCTTTCAAAAACACGAACCGCGCCAGTAGCCCAAGGGTTATGGCAACCGTACCATAACTGCCCAAGCGACTGTCGCGCATGATTGCGAGCACTGATTGTTTTTCCCATCCGCCACCGAAACCATCGGCAGCATCGCCGAGGGCATCTTCGTGAAGTCCGCCAGTGACCGCAACAAGATAGACAAGGATCAGAACGACCAGCACATCGCGCACCACATAGGGCGAAAGGAACAAATAGATCGCTGCCCCGCCCCCTGCCACGAGCAGGCCGACAGCTGGGAAAAAAATTGCAGATCTTGCGAGCGCGTCCGGCGAATACGTGATAGGCCACGGCACCGGCAGGCTGGTCATGAACTGCATGGCAACAAAAAACGAATTCGCCGCGCTTCTCATGCCGTGGCCTCGCTCACTCCGGCGGAAGAGAACGTAGCCATTTCGTTCAGCAGTTTCGTTGCGCTTTCGATGAGTGCCATGCACAAGGCCGCGCCAGTGCCTTCGCCGAGTCTCATCTTCAGATCCAGCAGCGGCTCGTGACCGATAAATTTCAGCAGAGCGTCGTGTCCTGGCTCGCTGGAGCGATGGGCTGCAAAGATGAAATCACGGATGCGTGGCTGCAACGCACAAGCAATCGCTGCCGCTGAGGAGGAGATGAATCCGTCCACCACGATCGGGATTCGCCTGGCAGCCGCGCCCAGGATGAGACCGGCCAGGCCGGCAATCTCCAGGCCGCCGACTTTTTGCAGTACGTCTAACGGATCCGAGCCATGAGGTCGATTTACCGCGATCGCTTGCTCGACGATTCGAATCTTCCGCCTGACACCTTCGTCCCCCAAACCGGCGCCGCGCCCGGTTACATCTGCAACGGACCGGCCCGTCAGCATCGCCGTGATCGCGCTCGCCGCGGTCGTATTTCCAATGCCCATTTCGCCCGCACCAATCAGAGTGGTCCCCTGGTGTGCTGCATCCGCCGCGAGTGCCCGCCCCACCTCCAGCGCTGCAAACATTTCATCCGCGCTCATGGCCGGCTCCTGCGCCATGTTCCTTGTGCCGCGCGCGACTTTTTTCTTCACGAGACCTGCGAGGGCGTCCGTCTCGCCATCCACGCCAACATCAACGATGATCACGTTAATTCCAAAATGGCGACATAACACATTGATCGCCGCGCCGTCTGAAAGAAAATTGAGGACCATCTGCCGCGTCACTTCTTTCGGATAGGCGCTGACTCCTTCTGCAATGACGCCGTGATCCGCAGCCAGTGTGAAGATCGTTTTCTTCGAACAATCCGGCCGGAGGTCTTCACGAATCGCGACCATTCTGGCCGCGACTTCCTCCAATCTTCCGAGGCTGCCTAGCGGCTTCGTCAGCCGATTCAGCCGTTCGAACGCTCGGTCGCGCCACTTCGGATCTAACAGAGGAACGGCATCAATCGTGCTATACAGACTTGGAGCTTGCGTGTGTCTCGCGGCAGTTGCAGGTATCACTTCAATTTCCTTTGCGAACCCCGTTTGCCGATTGCACGTCGATCATAGTCGCGTCCGCAATACGTGTCCCAGCGGGAGATTTCATCAACTGTGCGGATTTCACAATCAAAGGCAGCCCGGCAATCATCAGAACAACCGTGCCGGCAATCTCCGCTACTCTGCGGTTCATTTGTCCAAGGAAATCACGAAACACGCGGCCGCTGCGGTATGGAGGAACGACTCCACTGCCAACTTCATTCGATACCACGATGACCGGAATGCTTACTTCCTGTAATGCGCCGCAAAGGTTATCAATGTGGTGCTTCTGATTGCACGACCCTCGTTTGCGGCGACTCATGAGGTTCGATACATAGACGGTGAGGCAATCCACAACGAGCGCGTCGGCATCACGCGATTCCGAACGAATTCGTGCGCTAAGATCGAACGGGGCCTCAATCGTGCGCCACCCCGCCGGCCTCTCCGCGCGATGGCGTGCAATCTTCTCTCGCATTTCGCCGTCGCTGGCCTGTGCCGTTGCAATGAACGTCACAACCTGGAACTCAGTGGCCAATCGCTGCGCATAATAGCTCTTACCGCTTTGTGCTCCCCCGAGCACAAGCGTAAGAGATTTGCCTCGTGTCTGACTTCTTGATGACACGTGTACTCCGGTTCCGGAGGGAAACTACAGCGGTGCTTAGGCCAACTGTAATACGTTGGTGCAGAGACATCGCCGACCGGCTTTCCCTTAGAAGCCGATTCGATTGCCGTGGGCGGTTGGTCGGTCTCCTGACTCGCGCCTCGACGATTTCGAGCTGCCTTCCCGGATATCCAGTGGCCTATTTCGCTCGAACTCTCCGCGCTCACAGTGGCGGGGCCGTGCCGGATTTTCACCGGCTTCCCATTGCACCAACCGATGTTCCTTATAATTTACAGAGAGGACGCAAGTCAAGAGACCCAAGGTGAAGCCTCAGAGCAGGCCGCGGGCAGAGCATTGTTGATAGAAAAAAATAAGAGTGGTCGGGGCGTGGAGATTTGAACTCCAGACCTCCTGCGCCCAAGGCAACTGCAAAAAATCTATCTCGTTGGTTCGTCTAGCTTTGTTCTGCGTCGTGGTACGCGGTTTTGGACCCAATTTGTCAGCATTTGGACCCAAATGGACCCAAATTTTTTCTCGCAACTAGGCAGAAGCCGGGCAGGCGACCTAGGCGCGCTTCGCGGCCTTCACATCGGCCACGCGGATGATTACGCGCTTGCCGAGCGCACGCGCTGCGCGAGTGATCGTGTCCAGCGTCACGGAAACGTTGCGAGGGTCGAGCAAGCGATCCAGTTGTGACCGGCTGGTATGAAGCTGTTTGGCCATCGCTTGCTTCGTCTTTTGCTGATTCTTCATGGCCTGTTCCAGTTGCCAGGCCAACACACGCTTGATTGCAACGGCTTCGACCTCCTCGCGAATGCCTTCCTGTTCCAGGAAGCTATCGAAGGTTGACCCACTGTGGTCCACTTTCTTTCGAGTTTTTTTTCCGTTCATCGCAATCCTCTCTGATGCTTGGCCTTGTTGCTTTTTAGCCAGGTCCAAGTCCTCTCGCGGCGTCTTCTGCGTCTTCTTGATAAATCCGTGCAGTAGGACCATTCGGCCCCTCCTGTCGATGTAGAAAAGCACGCGAGCAATTCGGTTCTGCCCCAGGCTCGTCCTCACCTCATAGATGCCGTCTCCCAACGGCCTACATACGGGCATCCCGATGGGCCAGCCAAACTCCACGGTTTTGATGTCCTCCCCGATGCGTTTCCGATTTTCCGCCAGAAGTCCCTGCAGCCATTCTCGGACCGGTTCGCCGCCCGCCGCTGTGCGATAGAAGATGGCTGGAACCCGCTTGCCTTATCGTTCAAGTTCTTCCGGCTGTCCTGCCATTGTCTGCGATTTCAGTCTCTTCCCCACGAAACCCACTGTACCATATACGGTACATAGACGCAACTGGTTTTGCGATCCTCGCGCAGTCTCTATTCACTCTCGCTACTATACTTTGCGCCAACGACTCTTGATTGTCTCGGCGAAGGAGTATGGGCTTGAATGAAATGAATAGGAAGAAGTTATATGTGTGGCGACTTGCTGCATTTCTACACGACAACAACATGGTCATGTCGGGTGACGAACTCGCTGCACACCTCAATCGCAACAATTTCAGGACGGGGTACGGTGCGCAGTACGAAGCAGCCAGAGGTACGTACAAGTTGATCACCGAGACTTGGAAGTGGGTCAACAACGACTTGGGCTTGGAAGACGAGGCTGAGAAAGTAGCTGTAACATTCGTTAAGCCGGACGGCACGCACGCTTGGGATAAGGAGTGAGCGTACCCGCGTTCTCGCTCTGTGGAAGGTGAAGTCGTGTTCTGCGACGTTTGTGGTGCTTCTATTCCGACACTGCCCGGTTCTGCTCCTCGTGCGGTAAGGCTCTCGTCACTGCACAGCCACGTTTGAACGAATCAAGGGCTGAGTGGGTGGGCATTTCCGGGACGCCCCAACCGTCACCCAAAGACCCATCTCCAATGTGGAAGTCCGATCACCCATCGAACGTCAAGAAGTATGTAGCGATTGGATTGGGCATGATATTGGTGATTGCGATCTATTGGTTCGCGGTAGGCCCATCCCAGAACCGTACTCCTTCATCAGTCTCTCCCAGACAGAACAATGCATCCAGCCCTCACGTTATTTCCTTGGATGAACTTAGACAGGACTTCTCCGCAACCTCTGCACAAATCGACGGCCTAAAGGCAAAATATCCAACCGTGATGATTTCAGGAAAAATCTCGGATAGGGATCAGGGCGCGATCCAAGTTTGGGGAACGGCAGTCCCCGTGCTAAATCCGAACGAACCGTTGATCCGAACAGGATACTATACGGGCGGCATCCACTATTTCCTTGGAAAAAGATATGGTAGGAACGCGTTCGGGCAACCGGTACCACTGTGGGTATATGGTGATGAGCCCCAGGAACTAAAGGACGCAGGCGCACACATGGAAAGTGTGATGAAGCAGCTCGACACAAAGAGCGCCGAGTCTGCCCCAACACGCTGGAAAGCTATCGGCCAGCTTTTTGCGTCCGCACCGCGCGCTGCGGGCGATGCGCAAGGATCGAGCGAAATAGAGAGTCTCAATCAGTCCCTACATTCGCTTGCGAGTTTCCGCAGCATGACGTTAGGCTCGCCGTTGGCCTCCACGGACGGTGCCCAGACTGCGTCATCTGGGGAATTGAGCCTGTACGTGTTTTCTTCGAACGGTGTCGTTGTGTCAACGTATCAGGGCAAAGTTGCCTCGCTCACATATTTGGTGGAGCCCGACCTCCTAGCTCTTTACTATTCATGGCTCGGCAGGTTTGGACCCCTCACCGCATTTTGTGGGTCGACCGCGCAGAGTGTTTTGTCCGCGCAGCATTCCAGCGCAGGAGACCACAGTGATAAACAACGGAGATGGAAACCACACCGAACTTCTAACGGTTCAGGAGACTGCCAAACTCTTGAAGGTGCCAGTTTCTTGGGTTTACGGACACACGCGAAAGCGTTCGATTGATCCATTGCCTGGGTATCGGCTCGGCAAGTATTGGCGTTTCCGAGAGGACGAAGTGCTTGCTTGGGTGGTGCGGCAGCGAACGGGCCGCCAGGCGGCTTGACATGCCCACTACACTGAGAAACGACGCAGAACAAGCTGGGCGGGCCATCGAGACCCCAACGAAGGGAGAACCGATGGCTCGAAGAGGTTTCCAGCAAGGCTCGCTTTTCCGGCGTGGCACTCGTAAGAAAGTCTGGGTGGCGCGCTGGTGGGAGGATGTAATTCAAGCAGACGGCACGCTCGGCAGACTGAGGCGGTCCGAAGTGATTGGGACCGTTGCCGAATTTCCGACGCGCCGCTTGGCTATGCAGGTTCTGTCTCAGAGGTTAGGGTCGATCAACAGTGGCAAGGCCTGGCTGAAAGCTGGATTGAGATGCACGTCGAGCATATAGCGATAGTGCTTCTGGGTTGCGTACTTGAGTGTTGAGCTTTCGGCTGAGGAAGCTTTGCAACTCTTCTCGCGTGAGTTCACGAAGCTGCCTCTTGGCAAAACCACAGGCGTCCAATCGTCCTTGACGAAATCGCCGAATGTACGGACCGACTGCGGTCGTTAGCAACGGGTTATCGTGGGAAACCGTCCACCACTTCAAGTGTGGTATGAGCAAGATTCTCGGAGCAGCCGAGGAATGGGGCTATATTTCCGAGAACGTAGCTCAGAAGACGAAACTCCCGCGACGGCAGCATGGAACGGAGCGAGTAGTCCTCACTCCGGTCCAGGTGCGAGACATAGCTGCGGCACTGAATGAACCCGCACGCTCGGTCACGTTGCTGCTCGTGCTCACGGGGTTGCGGGTTGGCGAGTTGCTTGCGCTTCGCTGGGGAAGCATTGATTTGAATGCTCGTTTGCTCCGTGTTTGCGAAACGGTGTACGACGGACATTTCGATCAGCCCAAAACGAGGCGCAGTGCGCGAACGATCCCGATTGGAACGGAGACGGCGGAAGTTCTCGCCGCGCTCCGTCCCGCCGATGTTGATCCGAAGACTCTAGTATTCGCCACACGCGAGGGATTGCCATTAGAGCGATGGAATCTCTTGCGCAAGCACCTGAAGCCTGCCGCGAAGAAATTGGGGCTTCCTGGCGTCACGTGGCACCTTCTGAGGCATAGCCACGCGACGATGCTGGACTCCGTGGGCACGCCGCTAGGAACGATGCAATCGCTCCTCGGCCACTCCACACCGGAGATCACGCGCGAGATTTATTTGCACGCGATCCCGGAAGAACAGCGTCGCGGGGTCGAAAGCGTCGAGAGACTTGTATTTGGACCCAAATGGACCCAAGTTCAGGCTCCGGCGCAGACTGCACCGGCAAGATGGAATTGAAAACAAAGAAGTAAGTGGTCGGGGCGTGGAGATTTGAACTCCAGACCTCCTGCGCCCAAGGCAGGCGCGCTACCAGGCTGCGCTACGCCCCGACTGAAATGACTTTGGAATTATAAAGGTTTGCCGGGTGAATGCGCTAAGGTATCGAAATTTGGTAAGCCTTCTGGAGCCACAGCCGCAGCCCGTTTTGGCGAGCGTAACCTGTCTCGGGCACAATCAGCCCATGCCCGAACTGCCAGACATAGCGGCATATATCAGCGCGTTAGAGGCTCGCATCCTGGGGCAGCCGCTTGAGCGGGTGCGGCTGCCAAGTCCATTTTTGTTGAGGACGGCGCAACCGTCAATTCAAACAGTGGAGGGGCGAGTTGTCGGCGAATTGCGGCGAATCGGCAAGAGAATCGCGATCGGAGTAGAGGGCGATATTTGGCTGGTGCTGCACCTTATGATTGCCGGCCGGCTGCATTGGCGCGCCGCAGGCGCGAAGGTCGCCGGACGTCAGACGCTCGCCGCATTTGATTTTCCGAATGGATCTTTAGTCCTTACCGAAGCCGGGACAAAGCACCGGGCTTCGCTTCATCTCGTCGCCCGCGAAGAGGGATTGCGTTCGCTTGATCCGGGTGGAATCGACGTTTTCTCAAGCGATTTGGATTCATTTACAGCGGCGCTTACCGCCGAAAACCGCACGCTGAAAAGAGCTCTTACTGATCCGCGCATTATCAGCGGCATCGGCAATGCATATTCCGATGAAATCCTGCATGCCGCGCAATTGTCGCCCATCACGCTCACTCAAAAACTGACGCCGGACGAATGGAAAACGTTATTTGACGCAACGCGTGACACGCTCGATCTTTGGACAAATCGGCTGATCAGCGAAGCAGCATCTGTTTTTCCTGAAAATGTGACGGCATTCCGCAAAGAAATGGCCGTTCACGGACGGTATGGCCTGGCCTGTCCCAGATGTGGAGAGAAAATTCAGCGAATCCGATATGCCGATAACGAAACCAACTACTGCGCTCGCTGCCAAACAGGCGGAAAGCTCCTCGCTGATCGAAGCCTGTCTCGCCTACTGCGCTCAGATTGGCCGCGCACGCTAGATGAACTCGAGAACCTCAAACACCGTTAGCATCGCCGCCGGAATGGTTCTGCGGTCTGATCTTCCTGGCCGACGCGTGGCTAACGTAAAAGGAGCTTACCGTAGCCTCCGCGGTCAGTACTCTGGCCTATGTGACATTAGGGCGTAGCGCAGGTGTCGCTACGCGCGGCGGTTCCGCCTTGAAGTCCGCCGTTTCGACGTCGCACTCGAAGCTACACGGTTCGAACGTGGATCCGCTTGAACCCGCGCGGCTTGAACGCTCGCGCCTCTGAGTTGCTGCTCTGCCCGTTTCACGGCCTACTAACTTGTTGAAGTTGCCCTTCTGGCCACCTGAGGTTGTTTCCTGGTACGTCAGGGCCAAATTATTGTCATCGAATGTGTCAAAAAACTCGTCCCAGCTGATCTCTTGGAGGGACTCATCACGACTCTGGCTGTAGCCCGGGAATTCAATTCGAATCAGCGCAGACGCAGCCAGCGTTCCGGCAGCCGCAGCGGGACGCGATCCAAAGTGACGACTGCCCGCGAGGAGAACGGCTTCGGGTCACTCGGAGCTGGCCCCAGTCAATGAGGGCCTTCAAGTATAAGGTCGTGACGGAGAAAAGCGGCGGAATTTCGGCGGTCCCTACTGGCAGCCGATGGGCGAGCAAACGCCCAAGATCGATTTTTCGAATTCGTTTTTTGGCGGAGGAGATTGGAGGCGCGGGTGGGATTCGAACCCACGAATGGAGGTTTTGCAGACCTCTCCCTTGGGCCTCTTGGGTACCGCGCCCAACGCTGGCCAGTATATCCAAAACGGGCGCGCGATGTCAGTCGCACGTCGACGCTGCGAACTCGGGTGGTCGATTACAGACTTACGCTGCCGAGGGCGCGGCAACGTGTGCTTCGCGGAGGAAACGCGCCGATTCTTCCGGCGGAGTTGGGCAGATGTAAAATCCCGTTCCCCATTCGAACCCTGCCACTTTGGTCAGCTTGGGAATGATTTCAAAGTGCCAATGATAATGATCGTTGATCTCCTCGCCGACGGGCGAGGTGTGCAGCATGAAATTGTATGCTGGATGATCAAGCACGCTATCAAGACGTGACAAGGTGTCCTTCAACATGCGCGCAAGGCTTGAATACACGGAGCTCTGATTGTTTTCAAACGCAGAGCTATGCAGCTTCGGCAGCAGCCATAACTCGAAAGGGAAGCGAGGCGCGTATGGCGCAATTGAGATGAACTGGTCGTTTTCACCGACGACTCGTACGCCCGCTTCCACCTCTTGACGGATCATGTCGCAAAAAATGCATCGTTCTTTGTCTTTATAATAGTGTTTTGCCGCGTCCAGTTCCTCGCGGACGCGCTTCGGTACGATGGGCAAAGCGATCAATTGTGAATGAGAATGCTCCAAAGAGGCGCCGGCGGCATCGCCATGATTCTTGAAGATCAGTGCATAACGAAAGCGCTTATCATTTTTCAGGTCGAGGACGCGGTCGCGGTAAGCCCAGAGAACGTCCTCGATAGCGCGAACCGGCAAGGTCGCCAATGTGCTCTGATGGTCGGGAGTTTCGATGATCACCTCATGAGCCCCCACTCCGTTCATGCGATCGAATAAGCCGTCGCCCTCACGATCGAGGTCGCCCTCGATGCCTAAAGCTGGAAATTTGTTGGGAACCACACGAACGGTCCACCCAGGTGTGTTCGGACCACCCCCGTTACGTCCGTAAGCAAGCACTTCCGGTGGTGTTTTTGTCTCATTGCCCATGCAGAACGGGCAAAACCCCTTCCCCTCCATGCGGACACTCTCACGCACAAAGTCACTCGGCCGCTTGGCACGATCTGTCGAAATAATCACCCACCGGCCGGTAATGGGGTCCTTTCTTAATTCCGGCAACGCATCCTCCCGCGATTCGGCAGCCCTGAAGCCTGCTAACTATCAGAAACTCTTAATTGTATCCTGTGCGGCTACACTTTAGCTCCACATCACAGAAGCGTGCAAAGGATAGCTGAAGGCGTGCGACTTATCGGTCAGTAAACGCGCCCTTGTGAAGCCGCACACGGGGCTGGCTACCTGACTGGGACTGAATGGCCAACACGTCATAGCGCCAATTCACATTTTTGAGCCGACGATCCATTAGGAATTGTCGTACCATGCGTGACAGGATGCGGCGCTTATCGCGGGTGACGGCATCTTCGGGCATCCCGGCGGGGGCCTGATCGCTGCCGGTCCTTGTCTTCACTTCTATGAACGCCAAATTTGGTCCATCGAAGCCTATCAGGTCGATTTCGCCTTTAACTCCTGGCGCCCGAAAGTTCCTTGAAATGATAATGTAACCGTGACGTCGCAAGTACCAATAGGCAAAAGTCTCGCCGCGGATACCGGTCAGACGAATATTTTGACGTGCCTGGTTGTCATCTGGCGAAACTGAGTGTAGTGACACGCCCTTTCGTGCTGCCCAGTTAACCAGTCCAAAAACAAACGCGGAAAAAATTCGCATTCATTCTGCCTTGAAGATATCGCCGGCTCGTGCAGCCTGCCCCCGCTCGGAGTCGGACTTCAAATCAGCGTTTCCGCCTCGCGAATGCATGCTTCGAGCACATTCATGGCGAAATCGGCTTGTTCTTCGTCGATTACCAGCGGAGGAGCAAGTCTGATCGTATTCGCACCCGCTCCGAGCACCAGCAGGCCTTTGCTGAAAGCCAGGTTTTCGATAGCATCGCGCAGCTTGGGTGCGGGCTCTTTCGCTTTCTGATCGGCCACGATTTCGATGCCGATCATCAAGCCTTTGCCCCGGATGTCGCCAACGATGCGGAACGTTTCGCGCCATCCGGAAAGGCGGGCCAACATATACTCACCTACGCGACGCGCATTCTCCATATATTGATCGCGAATGAGGCGAATGGTAGCCAACGCGGCGGCTACGGCGACGGGGTTGGCCCCAAACGTAGAAGCATGGGCGCCCGGCCTCCAGTTCATAACGCTGGATCGGGCGATCGTGGCGGAAAGAGGCAAACCGGAGGCGATCCCTTTGGCCACGCAGAGAATGTCCGGCTCGATGCCGGCGTGATCGCCGGCCCACCATTTACCGGTCCGGCCCATCCCGCTCTGCACTTCATCGGTAATCAGTAATATTCCATTTTCGCGGCAAATTCGCTGCAAATCTTGTAGAAATTCGGCAGGGCCGGGCAGGTATCCACCTTCACCCTGGATTGGCTCAACGATAATCGCCGCCACCTCCTGCGGGTCCACAATTTTCCTGAAGAGTTCGCGTTCGATGAATTTAGCGCAATCGGTGCAGCACTCACGAGACGGATGCCCGTAGGGGCAGCGGTAAGGATTGGCATAGGGCGCATGGAAAACACCGGATAACAACGTGCCGAATCCGGTCCTTTGCACCGCCTTCGAGGCGGTAAGCGATAACGAACCCATGGTGCGGCCGTGAAATGCGCCGTAAAACGCTATGATTTTCTCGCGTCCAGTGTGATACCTCGCCAGCTTTATCGCCGCTTCGATCGCCTCTGTTCCGGAATTGCCGAAATAGACTCTCTTTGGCTCATTGCCTGGCGAGATCGATTCGAGTTTCTCGGCGAGCTCGACCATGCCTTCGTAGTAGAAATCCGTGCAGGACATGTGGATGAGTTCGGCCGCTTGCCGCTGGATTGCGGCCATAACTTCCGGGTGGCAATGTCCGGTTGCAACTACAGCTATGCCCGCAGTGAAATCTAGAAACGTGTTTCCATCTACATCCTCGACCAGCGCGCCGAAGCCGCGCTTAGCGACCAACGGATAGCTGCGCGTGTAAGAGGGCGAGATATGTTGCCGATCGCGTGCGATTACGCGTTTTGCGTGGGGGCCGGGAAGCGCAGTAACCAGGCGCGGCAATTTGCCCTGCGCCAGGGTTTCGGTCCGGGCAGAGTCTTGAACCATATGCCAATTGTACATGCGGTCATGGGTTTAATCGCTCAGAAGCTTCGGCGAACGTGCCCTTTTATTTCGTGGAAACGAGTTTTTTGTCGGGATGCAGAATCAGTTTCTGGAGGCGCCAGTTGTTCATGTCGGCGACGTAAAGCGTGTTCTCGTCCGGGCAGGCCATGCCGTGGATCCAGTTGAATTGCCCGATATCACGGCCCGATTTTCCGAGCACTCCCAGAATTTTGCCGTCTGGGATGGAAATCTTGTAGATACGGCCGGGCTCCTCGTCGGAGGTATAGAGATATTGCCGGTTTGTATTGGTGATACAGATCGTCCACGGCCGCGTTTCATCCGGCCGGCTGGCGGGCATATTTCCTAAAACAGGGTGGCGCGACTTGTCATAAGGCACATTCAGGAAGAGAAACTTCTTGAAATTGCCCTCTGTATCGAACACCTGAATGCGCCGATTCCCTCGATCCGCGACGTAGATGTTTTGATCGCGGTCGATCCCGATATTGTGCGGATTGCTGAAACGGCCCGGATTCTCGTTCGCATGTTCGCCGCCCTTGCCCGGCGCGCCCCAACGCTTAAGCCAATAACCGTGTTTATCGAATTTGGCGATCTCAGAATTGAAGTAGCCATCGCTGACGTAAATGTTGTCGTCCTTATCCCAGGTCACATCGGTTGAGCCATTGAAGTAACCATCCACGGGCGTGGGAGCAGGATCGGCGTGACGATAATGGGGCTCATCTGGTCCTTCGTCCCGGCGGCCGAGATTCATGACCACCATGCCTTGGGGATCGAACTTCATCACCGACATGGTGGCTTTGTCGACGACCCATAAGTTGTCATAACGATCGAAGCGGACTGAGTGCGCATAGGCCAAACCGTAGACGCCGCGGCCGATTTCGCGCACATAGTTGCCCTTTTCGTCGAATTCCAAAATCTGCGTAGTGGATTCGCCGTACACGGGCCCGGTGCCGGCACTGCCGGGATGATTCAACACCACGACGTGGCCCTTCGAATTGACGGCCACTCCCAAGACTTCGCCTAAGTTGCGGTCGGGTGTCAGCTTCAAGAAGGGAACAGAATCGAAAGGAATTTCCGGAGCATTCTGAATTCCTGGTGCGGGCGGTGCCTGCTGCCCGAGCATGGGTACAGCGAGCAGCGCGAAAAGCGCGGTGAATGCCAGGCGTTTCATATGCCCTCCTCGAACTGGCGATTCTATGTTATTTGCGTTTCCAGCGAACGATGCCGTCTTTGCTGTCTTCGAGAATGATGCCTTGCGTCGCCAATTCCTGGCGGATGCGATCGGCTTTCGCAAAGTCTCTGCTTTTGCGGGCCATTTGCCGGGCCGCGACGAGCTCCTCGATTTGCTCCTTGCTGGGCGCGCCGGCGCGCGCTTGTATGCCAACGGAGCGAAGTTTTGCATCATCATCGTCCTGGAGAACGCCAAAAATGGCGTCAAATGTCTCCAGTGCTTTTTGTGCCGGCGCTACATCGTTTTGTTTAAATTCGCCTCGATCCATGGCGATATTTGCATCGCGAACCAGATCGAATATCGCGGCCAAAGCCTGTGCTGTATTCAGATCGTCTTCGAGCCCGAGTTCGAAATTTTTCCGCGCCTGCTCGGCTTTTTCAGCGACAGCAGAGGCGCCGGCGGCAAACTTGCTGGTATTCAGCCGCATTGCAAAGTTGCGCAGCCGTTCGACAGAGCTCGCGGCCTGCTGCAAACTTTCCTCGGTAAAATTCAGCTGCCGCCGATAGGGAACAGAGGCCAGCAGATAGCGCAGTGTCGAAGGCTTATTGCCTTTCTGGAGCAAGTCACGGAGCGTATAGAAGTTGCCCAGCGATTTAGACATCTTCTGGGAGTCCACCAGCAGATGCTCGGCATGCAGCCAATAACGAACAAACGGCTTCCCCGTGGCTGCTTCGGACTGAGCGATTTCGTTTTCGTGATGCGGAAAGGCCAGGTCGATGCCGCCGGAGTGAACGTCGAGGGTTTCGCCCAAATACTTCATGGCCATCGCAGAGCACTCAATGTGCCAGCCGGGCCGGCCTGGACCAATACGCGTGTTCCAGAAAAACTCGCCGGGTTTAGGTGCTTTCCAAAGGGCGAAATCGCGCGCATCCGCTTTTTCGTATCGATCCACGTCCACGCGTGCTCCGGCCTTGATGCCCGACATATCCACATGACTCAGCTTGCCGTAGTCGCGAAATCTTGAGATGCGAAAATAAATCGATCCTTCGCTCACATAAGTAAAGCCCTTTTCCGTGAGCCGCTCAATGAGCTGAACCATATCTTCGATATGATCGGTGGCCCGAACCATGTGTTCCGGCTTGCCGATTCCCAATACCCGCTGATCAGCAAGAAAAGCATCAATGTACTTGTCGGTGAACTGACGTATGTCCACGTTGGCTTCTGCCGCCTTGGCGATAATGCGGTCGTCGACGTCGGTGAAATTGGTAACTTGAGTGACCTCAAATCCGCGCGACCGCAAGAAACGTCGCAGAATGTCTTGAAAGACAAACGTCCGAAAATTTCCTATGTGGGCGAAATCGTAGACCGTGGGGCCGCACGTATACATTCGAACTCGACCCGTCTCTAGCGGTACAAAAGTTTGCTTTTCGCCTCCCAGCGTATTCTGAAACACAATATCGCCCATTTTGGCGTGGGATCCTCTGCGGACGATTTGAAAAAGGCGGTGAACCCGCGCGGGCCGCACCGGGCGCGGGCGGTAGCCATTCTAGCCGAGGCACCGAGCGCGGCAAAGGAGCGAGTTAAGCCGGAGAAATCCAGGTCATTGCTGAATCGGAAGAGCCATGCTTTACACTTTCGGTGTGGCTATGCTATCGTGCGGCTTGTAACCGCCGATCCAAGCGCCGGACGGCTGGGCCACTGCTAAACGACCCGCCAAAGTTGTCGTCGCGCGACCCCTCCTCTCGAGGAAACCGAACCCGTATCCGCCGTTGCTCTATTGCATTACACGTGGCGGAAGATAAGGTGTTTCTTGCTCAAACTGCGTAAAGTCGAACTGGTTGGCTTCAAATCCTTTTGCGAGAAAACGCACCTGACCTTTAGCGGTACTGGATTGACCTGCATCGTGGGTCCAAACGGATGTGGCAAATCGAACATTGTCGATGCGATTTCCTGGGTTCTGGGCGAACAAAGCCATAAATTGCTTCGCGCCGAGCGCATGGCCGATTGCATTTTTAATGGCACGACGAAGCGGCCGCCGATGGGCTTGGCCGAAGTTACGCTCACTTTGATTGATGCTGAACTGGCCGAGGCTGCGCGCCGAGTGTTAGGCGATTCACCGTTGGCAAGTGACAGCGACCGGAACAGTGGCGACGCAGCCGAAAACTCTAGCTCCGCCAGTGACGGGACGGAGGTTACAGAATCTGGTGCTGTGGAAGTTCAGAGCGGCTCGATGCCTATCGGCGACGAAAAGCGCTCGTCGAGAAGACCGCGAATCGCGCAAAAGAACGCATTGCAATCAAAGCCAGGAGAAGTTGTCGTGGGGCGGCGACTCTATCGTTCGGGGCAGAGCGAATATCTCATTAACGGCCGCAGTGCCCGGCTGCGCGACATACAAGAACTGTTCATGGGCATCGGCCTCGGGCCGGATTCCTACGCCATTATCGAACAAGGCCGGATCGGCCAGGTTTTGAGTTCCAAGCCCTCTGATCGGCGCGCGATCATTGAAGAGGCGGCGGGTATCACGAAATTCAAGACCAAGAAGCGGCTGGCCGAGGCCAAACTCGATTCTTCAAAGGCCAACCTCTCGCGCGTCAACGACATCTTCGTCGAAGTAGAGAAGCAGCTTGCATCGCTGAAGCGGCAGGCTTCGAAAGCGCGACGTTACGCCGAGATTCGCGAGCAAATGCGAAACCTCCTAAGTCTGGTACTCGCCAGTAAAGCAAGGCGGCTGGACAGTGAGGCGGAACGGCTTGCTGTCTCTCTCTCTGAAATTGCGAAAATTGAGAATACCCATTCGCAATCCATAGCCCATCTCGAAGCGGAGCAGGAGAGGCTCGACCGTCAGGTCTATGAGCTCGATGGGCAACTGCGGCAGAACCAAAATCTTATTGGTCAGGCCGCGCTCGAATTAGATCGTGCGGAAAACCGTATTTTGTTCAACCGGCAGCGCCGGGAGGAGCTGGCGGAAAGAAGGCGCCAACTCGGGGCTGAGTTTGACCAAGCGACGGCACAACTGACGCAAATCGAGACGCGAGTCGCTGCCCAAGAGGCGGTCGTCGCCCGCCTCGAACAGGAAGGTACGCAACTAGAGCGCGAATTGGAGCAGCTCGCCGCCCGTTCAGCAGAACTGGCTGGCGCCAGCCGTTCCGCGGAAGCTCGTATTTCTGAGTCGCGCCGGCGAATTCAGGAGTTCGGCCACACGCTTTCAGAACTGCAGAATCTGGAGACAGAAGCCGGGAAGCTCGTTGCGCATCATTCGGGAGCGTTGGAAAAGCTCGAGAGATCCGAACAGGCATTACTCGAGGAATCTTTGCAGTATCGCGAGGCTTCTCAATCGGCTGATCTGCGCTGGCAAGCTGCAACGGAGAAAACACGGCAGCTCGAAGCATCACTGGCGCAACTGCAGCAACGGGTGGCGAATTATCGGCGAGATCAGGCCGAGATGTCCTCGCGTTCAGATGCGGTCCGTGAATCACTTGCTGGCGCACGCGCCAGGCGGGATGCCTTAGTCCGAGTTCTCAGCGACCATTCCTACGGCACGGAAACCGTGCAAAAGCTGTTTGCTTCGAATGGGCGGGGTGCAGCGGCGAATTTTCGGGCGGTCGGTCTGCTTGCCGACTACGCTGAAGTGGAACCCGAATATGAAACCGCTGTTGAGCAGTTCTTGAGGGACGAGCTCGAATATGTGGTCGTCGAAACTTTCGACCATGCCCGCGCCGGAATTTCGCTTTTGCGCGACGAATTCGGAGGACGTGCCACATTTTTTGTCGATTCTCTGCGTACCCTGAACGTGGCAGGCGCAGAGCCCGAACTCCCATTTTCACAGGAACCGGATGTTTGCCGTCTCGATCGTTTGGTCAATTTCAGGGATCCACTTGGGCCTGCGGCAAAACACTTTTTGCCGAGGCTGCGTGCGGCATTTCTTGTAAACGCGCCTGCCGCTGCGGAGCGGCTTGCGGGCGAGAACCCATCGTTCTTTTTTCTCAGCCCTGATGGGACCTGTTACCACGGCCGGGCTGTGACAGGTGGCCGGCCGACCGAAGCCGGGCCCCTGGCGACAAAAAGAGAGCTGCGGGCTCTGGAAACGGAAACTTCAAAACTCGAGGCCGATCAAGCCGAGTTGCAATCCGCGATCGAGCGCCTGGAATCCGAACAGCGCGAGGCGGAGCGCACTCTTGAAGAGCTGACAGTCAAGCACGTTGAAGCCGGCAAAGGTCTGGTCGCGGCAACCGTGGAGCGGGATCGTGCCCGCGCCGAACTGGCCAGGCTCAGCACGGAGTTGGCAGCCTGCCAGGCGGAAGTGGAACATCTGCGGCGTGACGCTCAGGCGGCCAAGCAAAGTGCCGAGCATGCAATCGCCCAACGGCAGGCGATTCTCGATGCGAGCGAAGCAGAGGAGCGCGACACGGCCGAAGCTATGGCGCTGATCTCTGAAGTGCAGCAGTCTGCCCAAGCTCATCAAGAAAAGTTAGGGGCAAAGCGCGCGGAAAGAGCTGCCATGGCAGAGAGGCTCTCCGGGGCGACGGCTATCGCCACGCGTGTCAAAGAAGAGCACCGGGAACTGCTGTCCCGATCGTCGTCTCTTTGCATGCAGCAAGAAACGATGGCCATGGAAGAGACCGAGCTCCTCAAGGCCGATGAAGTTCAGCGTCAGCTTGTCGATTCGCTGCGCGCCGAACGCGAACGTCGCGAGCAGCAGCAGGCTGAGCTCGAGCGTACTTTCAATGCGGCGCGGCAGCGCACGTCCGAAGTGGACAACGAACTGAGGACGGCTCGGCAAGCGCTGACAGATTTGCGAGAGGACCGCAACCGGCAGGAGATCGAGCGCGCTCGCAATGATTCAGAGCGGGAGCACCTGCGATCTGCCTGTCTCAACGAGTTGAATGTCCTTCCAGAGGACCTTATCGCCACGCAGACGGGGGTGCTCGAGGGCGACGATCTCGTGAATTCCGAGACTCAGTATCAAGACTTGAAGTCGCGAGTCGAGGCTATGGGGCCCGTAAACATGATGGCACTCGAGGAATACAATCAATGCGAACAACGCTTCCTATTCCTTGAGCGCGAACGAGCCGACCTCATCCAATCCATTGCCGATACGCAGCAGACGATCAGCGAACTGGATCAAATTTCGCGGCAGAAATTCGAAGAAGCATTCGCCATCATCAACACGCATTTCGCTAACGCATTCCAAACCTTATTTGGCGGCGGGACTGGGCAGATGCGCTTATCCGAACCGGACAGCTCCGGCGAACCGGGAATTGACATCGCGACGCAGCCCCCGGGAAAGCGACTGCAAAACGTCCTGCTGCTGTCGGGAGGCGAGAAAGCTCTAGCGGCGCTTGCACTTTTGATTGCCGTTTTCCGGTATCAACCGAGTCCGTTCTGCATTCTCGATGAGGTCGACGCTCCACTGGATGAGACCAACGTTGGACGCTTCGCTCAGATGATCGCCGAAATGAGCGCAGACGCTCAGTTCATCGTGGTTACCCACAACCGGCGCACGATGGAACGGGCGTCGGTGCTTTATGGTGTCACCATGCAGGAAGCCGGCGTTTCCAAGTTGGTCTCCGTAAATTGGCAAGAAGCGCGTTCCAGCGCCACCCACGCCGCTTAAAAGAATCCACGGCAAGCCTAGCCCAAGTTCACGGTAAAATTCTTCCCGCTGTGCGCCACGAATTTTTGCTGCGGAATTTTCCTCATTTCATTTTTCTTCACTGTTGACATCACCTAGCGCTGCGCTAGAATACCCGCCTCTTCGACAGGACAAAATCACTCGTGGCATCTCCTTACATGAGCGCTGTGGTTTGGGAAACAAACTTTACCGGGCTGAAATTACTGTCGCGCGGTAAAGTTCGCGACCTGTATCAGGTTGGGAATGATTTGCTTCTGGTGGCGACGGACCGGCTCTCTGCGTTTGACGTGGTGCTTCCGACTCCCATTCCTGATAAGGGTCGAGTATTGACGCAGCTTTCGCTTTTCTGGTTCAACACGCTGAGCGATGTTGTTCCGCATCACGTTTTGAGCGCGACCCAATTTCCACCGCCCGCGAGTGAATATGCCCAGCAACTCGCCGGCCGGGCAATGCTGTGTCGCAAGACGGAGCCGCTACCGGTCGAGTGCGTTGTGCGGGGGTATTTGGCCGGTTCCGGTTGGAAAGATTACCGTGCGACGGGAAGAGTCTGCGGCGTGCCATTGCCTCCCGGACTCCGCGAATCGGATCGCTTGCCTGCACCGATCTTTACTCCCTCGACCAAAGCTAAGACCGGCCACGATGAGAATATTTCTTTCGATGATGTAGTGGCTCTGGTCGGCGGGAATCGAGCCGAGCAACTTAGATCGATTAGTCTTGAAATCTACCGTCGCGCCGCTGCCTACGCCGAACCGCGCGGCATTCTGTTGGCGGATACAAAATTTGAATTCGGCCTCATAGGCGATCAACTGATCTGGATTGACGAAGCGCTCACGCCCGATTCTTCGCGCTTCTGGCCGGCTCAGGGATACCAGCCGGGCTACTCGCAGCCGTCCTTCGATAAGCAATACGTCCGCGATTACCTGGAGAGCATTGGTTGGAATAAACAGCCGCCAGGACCCCAATTGCCTCCAGAAGTGGTGGAACGAACTCGGGCCAAGTACCGGGAAGCGTACCGATTGTTGGTGGGCGTCGATCTATCCTGATTGTAGAACCGAACAAGCAGAAGAGTCTTGCGGAGCGTAAGACCGTGAAAGATCAACTTGAAGCGTTGGTGGGTCAGATGGTCGAGCGAGGCATTCTGTTTGAAGAAGCGGTAAACGAATTTGAGAAGAAATTTATCAAGCGCGTGCTCGATCGCTCAAATGGTAATCAATCGCGAGCCGCCCGCCTGCTGGGCATCCACCGGAATACTCTCAGTCGTAAGATCGGCATATACAAGCTGGACCACCGACCACACCGTCGCGCGTAAGGACGTCTAGGTTAAGCGTACAGAGATAACGCGCAAAACAGAAGGAAACAGGCCGATATCCGGCTTCACCGCCATGGCAGCAGTCGATACCACGGTCAAAGTTGTCGTTGTCGTCGTCTCCACGTAAACACCGCATTCACTCCGTAGTTCCACACTGAACTGACACCCAGTCCGGAAATTGCTGCAACCCACCACGGTATGTGTGACCGAAACAGTGAGTTCGCAACGCTTAAGTTAACCAACGCACCTACTGAACAGGCCACGTAAAAAGTCAGCAGACCGCTCAAGATATGCCAGCCCCTGAGTCTCGTGTCGCGGAATGTCAGGGCGTTATCAAGCAAGAAGTTCAGCGTCATAGCGGCGAAAGTTGCTGCTGCTTGCGCCGCAAGAAACGTAGTTTTCCCGCCGTAGTACAGAAAAAATAGGACTCCGAGGTGCAGAATGAGGCCGCTTGACCCTACGAGCGTGAACATCACGAATCGGGTGGGCAGAACAGTTCCAATGAGTTTGTCGGCAATTAGATATAGGTACTCAGCCTCGACTCGAAAATCGAGCTTGCTTTCGCCCCAGTGTCGTTTGCGGAATTCGTACGGCTCCTCACCAATCGAAATGGGCCGATCACTTGTTGCTAATACATCCACCAGAATTTTGAAGCCCGCACCATTCAGTCGTGGAGCGACTCGGGCAAAAAAATCCCGGTCAATCAAGAAGAATCCACTCATCGTATCGGTGATTTCGCAGCCCAACACGAATTGACTGATTCGATGACCGAGGTTGCTCAACCAAATACGGCGGCGAGACAGTGCGCTCGTATTGCCGTCGAGTTTTCGGGTCGCTACAACCAGATCGAGTCTCTGGAGCTTGATTCGCTGAAGCATCCTAGGCAGAAGCCGCTCATCGTGCTGCAGATCCGCATCCAGAACAGCAATGTATGGGGCAGCAGTTGCCAACATGCCCTCTATGCAAGCGGAGGACAAGCCGCGTCGGCCTATGCGCTCGAGGACCCGAACCTTCGGATTTGTTTGGGCCATCTGCCGCACGAATTCGGCGGTTCCGTCCGGTGAGTGATCGTCGACAAAAATTACCTCCCATCGGATGTCTCTCAGAGCATCGCTGAGCGCAGCCAGCAACGGTCGAATGTTTCCCCGCTCATTATAAGTAGGCACCACCACGGCGAGCTCAACCGCAAGGCCAGCTTCCGGAAGCGGCGTCTCCGGCAGACACACAGCGGGGTTCGCACCGCGCTCGGCTAACATAATTTTCGCTTGCGTTTGTTCCGTCATCCTCATGCCGGCGTTCTATTATCAACAAACATTTAGTTTGTCCGGAATAGCCAGACTATCCTCTCAAATAGAGTGTTTCAATAAGCATGTTAGAGCTGTTTAGTTGATCGGCATCCGAGGCCGCCAAAGTCAGCACTCAGCCGCCGTTCACAGAAGCGAACGTCGTAAAGAATGGATTGTCAATTACAACAACGATCTAAGCTATTCTTAACGAGCGAATTCATTGGGAGAAGGCGTGATAACCAGAGACGATGTCCGCCGCATCGTGCAGGAGAGTCTGTCTGTCAAACAGGCGGTACTGAATGATTCATCGCTGTTGCAAACGATCATGACGCTCGGTCAAGAAATGAGCGGTGCACTCGCGGCAGGAAGAAAAATCCTATTGTTTGGGAACGGAGGCAGTGCGGCCGATGCACAACACATTGCAGCCGAACTGGTCGGCCGCTTCTCGCGTGAACGCCGTGCCCTCCCCGCATTAGCGTTGACAACGAACACCTCCACTGTGACTGCTGTTGGTAATGACTATTCCTATGATCGAATTTTTGCCCGCCAGGTGGAAGCGTTCGGTGCCTCTGGCGATGTCGCGATTGGGATCTCAACGAGTGGCAAATCGCCAAATGTCATCGAGGCGATCCGCGTGGCGGAAAGCATCGGGATGCTCACTGCAGGTATGACAGGCGCGAGCGGGCGCGACTTGGCGGAACTGGTCGATTATTGCCTTCGGGTTCCCTCGGAAAAAACTCCGCGCATTCAGGAGGCGCACATCCTGATCGGGCACATTCTTTGTGAAATTGTAGATGCTTCTTTTTAAGTGACAGTCATCTGCCGCACCGACTTTTCCGCAGGGACGAACGCCTGCTACCCTTCTCATGCCCGAGTTGCTGCTGAGTTCTTTTCGTACGTTTTCTCGAACTCTTCTCGCAAAGACTTCGACGGACGCCTACGGCTGTGGCTTTCGATGCCCCGGTTGTTGGGATTTCGAACTATCGACCATATGAGTGTCGAGTTCTCTCGTCTGCCGCCTGCTGTTTCAGAACCCAGGAGCTGTCCTTCCGCCCTTTTCCCTTCTTTAAACTGAATGTTTCAGCCGATCTGGAGGTCAGGTCCTGCAGGCTGTTCCCGACCTGTACCATACACGCGCTGGGCCTGTCTGCAATCTGTTCCTCCCACCAGTCGATCCATTTTGCCCCACTCTTCTAGCCTGCCCGATAGGGAACTGGCCTGAACTCTGGGCCGTGAAATAACGTGACTCGACCCCGATGAACACTAGTACGTCATTAGCCTGCAAACCGAACGCCCAGAGTCGCAATAAAGGAGCGGGTGAATGTGTGAATAGTTCAGGGGATCTAGACTCAGGCTCAGCGGTTCGGGCTCTTAGTTCAATGTATGCGGCACTCGCGCTGCTTATGGCGGCTACATTTTTAGTTATTCTGGAATCGGGATGTGCAGGTGTAGCCAGCGTGGCAGCCAGCAAGAATACTCCTGCCGGCTTGCCGGCCATTGCGATGCAGCCTGCCGGCCAAACAGTCACAGCCGGTCAGATTGCCACTTTTTCTGTGGCAGCAATTGGAGTGAGTCTGAGCTACCAGTGGCAAAAGAACGGAGCAAACATCCCGGGCGCAACATCTGCAGCCTATAACACGCCAGCGACGACTCCATCTGACAATGGGGCAGAGTTCGCGGTTTTGATCAGCAGCAGCAGCGGCACAGTTGCGAGCAACATGGCGATATTAACCGTCAATACTTCGCCTATGATAAACAACCAGCCGCTAAGTCAAACGGTCATTGCTGGGCAAACTGCCACGTTTTCCGCAAGCGCGACAGGCACAGGCCCTCTCAGTTACCAATGGCAGAAAAATGGAATCCCAATTGTCGGGGCAACGGCATCCGTTTACACGACACCTGCGACAACT
Organism: Candidatus Acidiferrales bacterium; assembly: GCA_035650755.1. Classification (GTDB taxonomy): domain Bacteria; phylum Acidobacteriota; class Terriglobia; order Acidiferrales; family UBA7541; genus Palsa-189. The sequence continues at coordinate 2,512 of DASRHB010000024.1, read as the reverse complement.
TCTGCTGATAATGGTGCACAATTTGTCCTGAAGGTCAGCAGTTCAATCGGCGCAACAAGCAGCAACGCCGCGATACTGACGGTCACTCCCGCCCCAAGCGCGCCCACGATTGTGAGCCAGCCAGTCAGCCAGAGCGTGACGGCAGGCCAGACGGCGACGTTCTCGGTAACTGCAGCAGGAACAGCTCCGTTGAGCTATCAATGGCAGCAGAATGGAGCGGCCATTGCTGGAGCGACTTCCTCAACCTATATCATTCCAGCGACGGCGGCGTCGGACAACGGTTATCAGTTCACAGTCAAGATCAGCAATTCTGTCGGAACAATGACCAGCACTGCTGCAGTGCTGACAGTCACGCCTCCTCCAGGCTCACCGGCTATCAGCACCCAACCTGCCAGCCAGATAGTGACGGTCGGACAGACAGCCACTTTCTCTGTTGTGGCCACTGGAACGGCACCGCTTGTCTATCAGTGGCAGAAAAATGGTGTCGCAATAATCGCAGCAAGTTCCTCCACCTATACAACTCCCCCCACAACCACCTCGGACAGTGGCGCACAATTTACGGTCACGGTCAGCAACTCCGTTGGGAAGACTAGTAGCAACGCGGCTGCATTAACCGTTACCCCTGCTCCCATAGCACCGTCGATCACAAACCAACCCAGCAGTCAGATTGTAACGGCCGGACAGACCGCAACGTTTTCCGTGATAGCGGCCGGAACAGCACCGCTCAATTATCAATGGCAGAAAAATGGAGCTGCAATCAGCGGAGCAACCTCCTCCACATACAAAACTCCGGCAGCGACCGGCTCCGATAATGGAGCGCAATTCGCAGTCACGGTTACGAATTCAGTTGGAAGCGTGACGAGCAACACCGCGGCACTTACCGTAAGCGTCCCACCCACAATCGCCGGACAACCCAGCAACCAAACTGTCACCATAGGCCAGACAGCCACGTTTTCGATTACGGCGGCGGGAACAGCTCCGCTGAGTTACCAGTGGCGCAAGAATGACGCGAACATTTCAGGCGCAACTGCGGCAACTTATACAACTCCCGCGACGGTCTCGTCCGATAACGGCGCCCAATTTACCGTCGTAGTTAGCAACCTTGCGGGCTCCATCGCCAGCACCGCGGCGACGTTGACGGTCAACACGCCACCCCTGATCACAGTACAGCCCGGCAGCCAAAGCGCCGTTATCGGACAGACCGCCACGTTCTCGGTGACAGCTAATGGTACTGCGCCGCTGAGCTATCAGTGGAACAAGAACGGAACGCCCATCAGCGGAGCGACAGCCTCAAGCTACACTACGCCAGCCACGATAAGTTCCGACAGCGGATCACAGTTCAATGTCACGGTCACGAATTCGGTCGGAAGCGTCACAAGCAACACGATCAGCCTAACAGTGACTGCACCGGGGCAACTGAGTGCGAACAGCTCGAGTTTCACATTCAGCAGCGTGGATGTGGGCAGCAGCAGCACGCAAAGTACAACCATTACGAATAACGGCGGAGCGAACGTGACGATATCGACCGTTGGAGTTTCTGGTGCGGGATTCACGGTCAGCGGGTTCTCAAACGGGCAGGTCATCACACCTGGAGCTTCTGTTATCCTCAGTGTGAAATTCGCACCGGCAAGCGCGGGCTCTGTAACAGGAGCCGTGACAATCACGAGCAATGCGTCGAATTCGCCTCTGTCGGTCTCGCTTTCTGGTTTGGGGGTAGCAGTCCAGCATTCCGCAGTCCTGAACTGGACCGCCAGTACGTCAGTTGTCGTGGGATATAAAATCTATCGTGGTACGACTTCGGCCGGCCCATATACTCTGCTCAATTCTTCGCCGAATGCCAGCACCACCTTTACGGACCTATCAGTCGTATCCGGCCAGATGTACTACTACGTCGTTACGGCGGTCGACTCGAGTAACGTCGAGAGCGTTTACTCCAATCAGGTCCAAGCAATCATTCCCTGAGTTTGTCTTAACAAGATCAGTTAGCATCACCGGATTGTCGGTGTACCTCGGAAATACCTCGATGCTGTCCTGCCGTGTTTTTCATCACCGCTCGCGGGCAGATCGAAGTGCTCGTTAGCGATTATTGATTGTGTAGCACCTGACGCCCACATCTCTCCTATGGCGGCGCGAAGCGGTGGTCTCGGCGCTCGATCCATGCGGGCACCTTGTTTTTCTGGAGGAGGCGTGTCAACTGATTGGATTGGACGCGCTACCCGTGCGAAGAACTCCACACAGGAATGGCAAAAATCGCCTTCCTTTAAAGGAATACCACAGCGTGCGCAGTTTATGTGGACCATATCCGCGCCGTGCAGCTCCTGTCCGCTCTCATGTTAGGGCCAGATATAACGTGCATTCGCAGGAACTCAGCTAACAGAGGACCACTTTGTTTCGGTTGCGTGTGATGCGGCGGGTGGCGTTGCGCGTATCGATGACCAGCTGCGAAGCTTCGACAATCGCCTGATAATCGTAAGACGAATGATCGGTGGCGATGACCACGCAATCGTAGCCC
>DASRHB010000023.1:0-7261 GCA_035650755.1 Candidatus Acidiferrales bacterium | reverse complement strand
GCGCAACGCCTTACCGATGCGATGGTCGAAGAAGCTGGCGCGCGGCGTGAAGCAATCGTGGTTACGTTTGTGGAAGTCTCAAAGGAGAGCTACGCGTCGGGCGGCGTATTGATGGTAGACAAGTCTAAGTAGAACTCTTTGTTTCTTTGCTTCTCTTCCAGAGTTCCATTCCCGATTTCGTTGGCGCAAACCAGTAGTGATGAAGCAGTGTAGGCTCAAGCTTATTCAGGGGGCACCGTGCTTGGTCGTTTGAATACTTGGCCTCAATTAGACCGCCCTCAATCAGGCACACAATTTCATCAACGACGTCTCTCAAAAAGAATTTAGGTTGAAATGGCCCCGTTGCGAAACCCGCTCGGTTTACTGAGAGGTAGAGTTGTTCGATATCTTCTGCATCGTCCATCATGGAATCCAGTATTGCGAAACGGAGCGCCATGATTTCGGAAGGAACTCTTTCCAACATGTTTATTCGATCGCCTCGTACAACTGCCCATCCACCCGGTCGGCGATTCGCGGTAGTTCTTTCTTGGCGTATTGCAGGAAGTGGGGAGCGGCGCGATGGGCCTCAAGCGCGGCGTCGTCCTTGTACTGCTCGTAGATGAAGAACCGCCGCGGTTCGGTCTTGTGACGATGCACCTGGTACATCACGCAGCCTGGCTCTTTGCGTGACTCGCCGGTTAACTTCGAAAAAATGGTTGCGGTGTCTGCTTCACGGCCGGCCTTGGCCATCCAGGTTACTGCCAGAACTACCATGCGATAACTCCGTCGGTTCAGATTCCTGCAAGGGCCCGGGGCTTCTGATCAGAAATCGTTTTTAGATACGCAGCGAACTCGTCTACCAAAACCGTCTGCTCGCGACCAGGGCCGGTGGAGATCATTCCAATTCGAGCTCCGGTTTCCTTCTCCACAAACTTGAGATACTGCTGTGCCGCCTTGGGCAGTTGTTCCATGCGCGTGATGCCCTCGGTCGAACTTCGCCAGCCTGGCATCTTTTCGTAAATGCACTCGATGTGCTCGTAACCGCAGCCCTGGGCCGGGATCTCGATGGTCGGCTTGCCATCCACCTTGTAGCCGACACACACCGGTATTTCCGCGAGGTCGTCCAGCACGTCGAGCTTGGTCACCACCAGCCATGAAATTCCGTTAATCATGCCAGCGTAGCGCAGCAGAGGCAAGTCCAACCACCCGGTGCGCCGCGGTCGCCCAGTGACTGCGCCGTACTCGTTGCCACGCGCGCGGATCGCTTCGCCGGTCGCATCCAGCGCCTCGGTTGGGAACGGCCCGCCGCCAACTCGCGTGCAATATGCCTTGGTCACTCCGATCACTTCATCGATAGCTGTCGGCGCTACGCCGGTCCCAATTACCGCCCCGCCGGAAGTCGCGCTGGATGAGGTCACAAACGGATAGGTGCCGTGATCGATGTCCAGCATCGTCCCCTGTGCGCCTTCAAATACCACCGACTCGCCGTTCGCAATGGCCCGGTTCAGCAGCACCGCCGTATCGCAAATGAACGGCGCGATCTTCTCCGATGCCTGTGCGTACTCCTCATACATCTTGTCGGCATCGAGCGGCTCGGAATTGAACAGCGCGTGCGCGATCATGTTCTTTTCGCGGCAGGCATTTTCGATGTGGGTCTTCAGCAGCTTGAGATCGAGCAGGTCGGCGACGCGCAATCCACGGCGTCCCATCTTGTCTTCGTAGGTCGGACCAATGCCGCGCGACGTCGTGCCGATCTTCACCCGTCCGGGCGCATTCTCGGATGCCAGCTCAATCATGCGGTGATAAGGAAAAATCACATGCGCGCGATTGGACACGAACAGGTTGCCATCCACCTGCACGCCGGCGTCACGCAGCCCACCGACTTCTTTCAGGAACGCAATAGGATCGAGCACCACGCCGTTGCCAATAACGCTGCGGCAGCCCGCGCGCAGCACGCCACATGGCACCAGCTGCAGGACGAACTTTTTGCCATTGATGATTACGGTATGACCGGCATTGTGTCCGCCGGCATATCGCGCCACGACAGAGAAATTCTCCGATAGGACGTCGACAATTTTGCCTTTGCCTTCGTCGCCCCATTGCGCGCCGACGATAACCGCGGTATTGCCCTTCTTCAAAACGAGCTCCTGCCAGAATGATTGAACCGGGGTTCGCACACACCCGTTGCGCCGCGATCGCAGCCATACTGGATTACAGGGAATGAGCGGAGCAGATGTGTACATTTAATGATACATGGCAAGGCTAGGGAGGGGCAATTCCGAAGGGATTCGCGGACACGTTAGACTGATAGTTCATGCCCGAACTGCCTGAAGTCGAAACCGTGGCCCGCAGCCTCGATAAGCGTGTGGCCGGGGACGTGATCGAGTCGGTGTGGCTGGGGTCCAAGCCGGAACCACTGAAATCGCCTGCAGCCGAGATCGTCGCGGCTTTGCAATCCAAGCGGATTGCGAGCGTCCGGCGTGTTGGCAAGCATATTGTTTTTGACCTGGAAACGAGCAGTGTGGGGCGGCCTCCGTCGGCCATAAAGGCGGGCAGGCAAGGCCGCAGCAAAAAGTCACGACCGGCGGATAAGAGTGTCCGCCCCACACAAGCAAGGCAGGCGGACAAGAGTGTCCGCCCCACACAACACCGGCCCGCTCAGTGGATCGTTCATCTCGGCATGACCGGACGCATGCTGGTCTGCGATCCCGCGGCCGAAATTGAAAAGCACACACATGCGATTGCGAGCCTCGCATCCGGCAGGGAAGTGCGCTTTGTCGATCCCCGCCGCTTCGGGCGGCTGAGCGTCACCCACGAATTTCAAGCACCGGGATCGGAGCCGCTCGAAGTTGAAGTGGAAAAATTCGTCGATCTGTTCCGCGGACGTAAGACGCCGATCAAGAGCGCTCTGCTCAACCAGAAATTGCTCAGCGGGGTGGGCAACATCTACGCCGATGAGGCGCTGTTCCGGGCCGGCATACGTTCGCGACGCCGTGCGGCAACATTGAGCCGTGAACAGCTTCGGCGTCTGTACCTCGCCGTACAAGAAGTCCTGAAGGAAGCGATTGCAGCCGGTGGTTCCTCTATTTCCGACTACGTGGATGCTAACGGCGATGCCGGCTTTTTCCAGCTGCAGCATCGTGTGTATGGCCGCGAAGGCGAACCTTGCCTGGTCTGCAAAACGCCAATCAAGCGCGTTGTGATCGGGGGCAGAAGCAGCCATTATTGCCCCAAATGCCAGAGGTGAATGTCACGAACGTGTACGAACTCTGAATCCTCAGGAAACCTGAAGAGCTATGCCCAACTACTCCATCGGTGTTGATCTTGGCGGCACAAACCTTCGCATTGCCGCGGTCGACGAGCACGCGCATTTGATCGAAAAGGTCACGCTGGGAACGCGGGTCGCTCTTGGCCGCGATCGCGTTATTGACGATATGACAGAAGCGATTCGTCTGCTGGCCGATCGCTACAAGGGCGCCGGCATGCTTCAAGGCATTGGCATCGGCGTGCCCGGCATCATCGACATGCAAACCGGCATGCTGCGCGAATCTCCAAACCTGCCCGGCTGGGCGGACTACCCGGTCCGCGATCAAATCGAAAGCCGCCTGGGCACACGCGTGATCCTGGAAAACGATGCCAACGCAGCCGCTCTCGGCGAGAAATGGTTGGGCGCTGGCCGCGACGTGGAAAACATGGCGATGATCACCATGGGCACGGGTGTTGGCGGGGGGCTCGTCATTGGCGGACGAATCTGGCACGGGATGACCGGTATGGGGGGCGAGTTCGGCCACATTACCGTCGAACCGGAAGGGGTCCGCTGCAATTGCGGAAATCGCGGATGCCTGGAGCAATACGCGTCAGCAACCGCGGTGGTGCGAATGGCGCGCGAAGCCATTGCAGGCGGCGCCGCGCCGGTTCTGGCGAACGCTGCAGCGACGGACCCAGAGCTAACGGCGAAAATCGTGTATACCCTCGCCATTCAAGGAGACGAGCCAGCGAAGAAGGTTTTCCGCCAAGTAGGTAGGGCGCTGGGCATGGTGATTGCGGATCTGGTTAACGCCCTTAATCTGGAGATGTACGTCATCGGGGGCGGCGTGTCGAGCGCATGGGACGCATTTGCCCCCGCGATGTTCGAAGAACTGCGCCAGCGCTCGATGGTTTATGCGGCAACTGCGCCGACTTACCATGCGGGCGATCAGGGCGCGTCAGCTCAGGTGGAGCCGGGGGGGAGCCGAAAAACTGTCGTCACTCTCGCCTTGCTTGGCAGCGATGCCGGACTGTATGGTGCAGCGCGGTTGCCGTTTGACAAGCAGTAGCGAGCAGCGTATTACTTTGCCGCTGTTTTTCGCGCTACTTTAGGCAATGCATTCAGGAAGGTGTCATTTTTCCTCGGGCGTTCCGACCGTCACTCTGACCGCAGTTGGCGCTCCCCACTTTGCGAGTGGTCGAATAATGATGTTTTCTGCCCGCAGGCGTTTCGCCAGCATCACAGCGTCCTCGCCGACATTGATGTAGATGAAATTCGCCCAGGTATTCGCGACTGCAAATCCGAGTTCTGAAATACTTCGCACCATGCGATCAGCCTCCCGGGTGTTGTTCTCGACGACTTTTCGGGTGTGAGCCTCGTCGATAATCGCGGCCAGCGCGCCGGCCTGCGCGACCGATGAAATCGAGTACGTACTTCTCAGCTCTGCAAAACGGGCTAATAGCTCTGCGGATCCGATGCCATATCCCACCCGCACCCCAGCCAATCCGTGAGCTTTAGAAAACGTACGCAGCACGACGACATTGCGGCCCTGGCGAACGTAATCAAGGGAATGCGAGTAGTTCACGTTCCGCAGCCGAGCGAAATCCTGGGCGAAATCGAAATAAGCTTCGTCCAAAACAACCAGAACGTGCTCCGGAACGTTTTGCAAGAATCGGTCTACCTCGTCCGCAGTGACCAGCGCTCCGGTGGGATTGTTCGGATTGGCGAGAAATATGATCCGCGTGTTGCTGTTGATTACGGACGCAATTGCGTCCAGATGGAAACCATCGCCGCGCATTGGAACTTGTATCAGCGTTCCGCCTGCCGCTTGCGTCGCGATGGGATACACGATGAACGATCGATCGCTGGTAACAGCATTCAGGCCCTCCGACATAAGCGTGCGCGCTATAACGCCGAGGAAATCAGTCAGCCCAGCCCATACGATGACCTGCTCCGGCGTGACCTGATGTCGAGCCGCAAGCTTCACCTGCAACTCGCTGGCATCGTTATCCGGGTAGCGATTTACGCCGGCTAGAACCGCCCTCATCGCCTCAATGGCCAAGGGGGATGGGCCGAAGGGACTTTCATTTGAGGCTAGCTGGACGTAGCTCACGCAGCGAAAATCTTACACCGCCGAGATCGCCGAGGAATACTGCCTATCGCTACTGGCGCGGGCAATTCATCGTCGCCGCTTGCTTTCTCTGCGAGGTCTCTGGGCGTTCTCAGCGGTTCGACGATTTTGCTTCACGGCTGCTTTCAATCGCCCCACTTCTTGCGTTGTTAGCGGACGGTACTCGCCTGGCGGCACATCCAATTCCAGCGGCCCATATCGCACTCGCCTGATTTTCTCGACATGATGTCCAACCTCTTCGAACATCCGCCGGATTTGCCGGTTCTTCCCCTCGACAAGCGTGACTTCATACCAGGGATTGTCGCCTGCACGGATGGGCCGAATCTTTGCGGGAGCAGTCTTGACCCGCCTCCCGCCTTCGACGGCAATAAACACCCCGGAGCTTAGCTTTTTCAAAGACTCCGCCGCGGGTACGCCTGCCACTTTAACGAGATACACCTTGGGGACGTGCGAAGCAGCTTTCATCAGGCTATTGGCAAGTTCGCCGTCATTGGTGAGCAGCAGCAGTCCCTCGCTTCCATAGTCCAAACGACCCACTGGGTAGACCCGCGCTTTTATCCCGCGCAGCAGGTCCATGACAGTCGGACGGCCCTCGGGATCACTCACCGTGGTGACGTATTCACGGGGCTTGTTCATCGCGAGGTAGACGTGCCGTTCGGCGCCGCCCAGCAGCCTGCCATTCACCCGAATGTGATCGTGTTCAGGATCGGCCTTGGTGCCAAGTTCGGTGACGAGCTGACCATTCACCGACACCGCGCCACCGCTGATCAGTTCTTCCGCTTTGCGCCGTGACGCAATGCCGGCAGCAGCGATGATTTTCTGAAGGCGTTCGGCAGCCATAAAGGTATGCGGCTTAGATGCGGATGTGGATCACGCGGCCGGATCGTTCTCCCCGGCGGACTGCACAGAACTGGTGACTTCCTGCGTGCCCTCCTGATCCGCTGCAACGGGCGGTTCGAGAGTTCCTGCTTCGGTTTTTTCGGACGCCTGGTCAGGAGTAGGCTCCGCGGTCGTAGCCGTCGCGTCGCCCGTTTCGACCGGCAGCAGATCGCTCTGAAATGATTCCGCCACCAGCTTTTCGAACTCTTCCATGCTGGGCAGTTCGCTGACATCCTTCAGGCCGAAGCGGAGCAAAAATTCCTTCGTGGTCTTGTATAAGATTGGGCGTCCAATTACGGCTTTGCGTCCGGCGGTGGTAATGAGCTTGCGATCCAGCAAAGTGGCAATCACTCCGCTGGAATCAACGCCGCGAATTTCGCTGATCTCAGGCACTGTGACCGGCTGTTTGTAAGCGATGACAGCAAGTGTCTCCAGCGCCGGAAGCGACAGCCTGATTGGGGGCTTTAGACTTTTCGCGAACGCGCGGACCATGTCGTGTTGCTCGGGCTTGGTCGACATTCGGTATCCGCCGGCGACCTGGCGAATTTCGATGCCATGGTCTGAGGTAGCGTAATCGGTTACCAATTCCTCGAGCGCCGTACGAACGCGCGACCGGACCTCGGCATCGTCGGCGGCACCTTCGGCTAACACGCTGTCTTTCACCAGTTGGACAATGTGATCGAGGGTGATCGGCGTCTCCGCCGCATAGATGATGGCTTCGAGTTTGGCTTTGATACTCATTGTTGGCTCTGGGCTTCGGGCACTAGGCTGTAGGCTAAGGGCTCGTCACTACTCACGACTCGCTACTCATCTCCAGTCATCCCTCACAGCTGCCTGCTCGTTCATTAACGCTTCAAATCCTGTGTGCTTCCGCACCAGAATTTCCCCAAACAAGCGGTCCTGTCTGACCTGTATGGCTTGCAGCCGTACCAGTTCAAGTAATGCGAGAAACATGCATACCAGCGCTTGCTGCGAGTTCACGTTGCGCAACAACTGCTTCAGCCGGAGCGGGCGTTCTTCGATGG
>DASRHB010000022.1:0-7505 GCA_035650755.1 Candidatus Acidiferrales bacterium | reverse complement strand
ATTCAGCTTGTTGACCTTAACGGGGTCGGTGTCGAATCCCTTGACCCTGTGACCGGCCTCGGCAAACCGCAGACCCAGCGGCAGGCCCACGTAACCGCATCCTATGACCCCGACGTTCAGTTGTGATCCCTTGAAGTACTCCGGCGTACGCTCCAAAGCTAGGCTCCTCGTGTCGCGATCATTGGGAATCAGTGATCCGCGGGCGCGCTTGGCCGCTTTTTCTGTTTCTCCGCCAAGACGCTTTTGGTGTATTTAAATCAGCAAACAGAGTTCCAAAACCACGGCGGTAAGTACCTGATCCCATATGATTTGCCAGGACTGAAGCGTTATTAGGGAAAAGCTTTACTTCCGAAGAGCAACCATTTACCTGCAGTTCCGAACGGGCGTTCGTACGTATTCAAGGTATCTGAGTTGAAAACCAGCGGCATCACTTCCAGTGGGGCTACGCCGGCGACCGGCGGGGCGAAACGAAACAGATTACTCTGAGTGCGCCGCCTTGAAGATGGCATGCTGGATTAGGCCCCCCAACTCGCTTTTCAGCTCCCGTTGAGCCCAATAAACCTGGCGCGCCATGTAGGAATAAATGCGCATCTTTTCGGCGATGCCGATTGGTGCGCGCGTTACCGACCACCAATTTGCGCCTAGATGAACCCACGTACGCGCGAAAAATTTGTCGGCCTTCCCCGGATTGTAGAAAGCCATTAGCTGTTTGTTATCTTTGAGAGCGCTGGAAGCCGCCTCTTCGTGAATGCGGCGATAAAAAAAGGCGTCAGAGATCTCATAGAATTTGCCGTAGAGCGACAATTCGGCAATCAAGGGAAAATCTCCGCCGCTATAACTCCGCAGCAGGCCCGTCTTCGAGAACTCAGCCCTTCGCGTCAAACCGTAATGCAGGTTACCCAGACGCAGGTTCGTTTGTACGCCTTTCCAGCGCCTGCTTGGCTGATCGTCCATGAGGTGAAGCCGTTCGTCGAAATCAGAGATGATGTTTCCCTCCGCGTCGATCAATTTCGTGCGGCCGTACGCCACCAGAACGGAAGCGTCTCGGTCGAGAATTGCAATGGCGCGTTCGAGAAGGTTGTCGCTCACCATATCATCCGAAGGAGTCCAGCGAAAATATTCGCCTCCAGAAAGTTCGAAACAGCGGCGGTAATTGCCGGTAGCGCCCAAGTTGCGTTCATTCAGGTAGTACTTCACCCGGGAATCTCGCGCGGCATACGCACGGCAGATTTCGCCGCTCGCATCGGTGGAGGCATTGTCCGTGATGATCAGTTCGAAATCCTCGAAGGTCTGATTCAAATGCGCTTCGATAGCGGCGCCGACGTATTTCTCGCGATTGTAGAGAGGCATGCCGACACTTACCCGCGGCTTGCGGTGTCCGTTGTTCACTGCTCGTCCTCCGACACTGGGAACTCCCTCCGATCAACGTAAAAGCAATTTTCGGGAATAGAAGGCCTCGGCGTACTTGCCGGGCGAATTTGCCTCCACACCACGCAGGCGCATTAGCCCCTGAAACGTATCTTTTGTGAACCATTGCTTATTCCGCTGGCTCTTGAAACAACTCAGCAGGTATTTGAGTTTGCGCTCGCAGACTGCGCGGTCAAAAGGCACAAACAAATTCGGAGCGCCGAGATCACCGTCATATTTGGGAATTTCGAATTCCAGGATCAGATGATTGCGCCACGTATTCCAAGTCAATTGATTGATGATTCGATGATCCTGGTGCAAATCTCCGCGCGTGTGAGTCAGGATAAGGTCCGGCGAGAACTTCGCCTTCAGGTCTTCGAAAAACTCCTTGATTTTTGCGCCCTCGAACTGAAAAAACGTGTCACGGAAATTCAGGATGCTCACGTTTTTGGCTGCGGCTTCCTTCAAAAATAACTGTGCGCTTCTGCGGGCTTCGGCCTCGCGGCCGGGCCCCGAACTGAAAACGACCCACTGGAACTCCAGATTCCGGTGTTTGCGCGACAATTCCAGAACGGTTCCGCCGCAGCCGATTTCGATGTCGTCTGAATGCGCTCCCAGGCACAAAATCCTGTAGGGGCCGTGGCCATTTCTTTCGAATGCGAGGTGCAGCATGAGTATGGCTTATGCCGGAACGCCGATCGGCACCGGCTGCGTTTTGTGGTGGCCGTTCGAATGGCCGTTGCCGTTTCCGGCCTTCCAAACCTGCCAAGGCGCGTTGCCCTTTGCGTACAGGTCGTCAAGCTGCTGCTTGTCCTTGAACGTGTCCATCGCCGCCCAGAAGCCGTCGTAGCGATACGCCACTAATTGCTGCCCGGCAATCAACCGGCGAAAGGGTTCCTGCACGAGTTCTTCGCCATTCTGGATGTAGTCGAATATGTCCTTTTTGAATATGAAGTAACCGCCGTTGATGCGCACATCCCCTCTGTTCATATCTTCGATGCCAGTCACCACATCGCCGCCATTAAGCGAAATGACGTGATAGCTGAGGTTCGGGCGCACACACAGAAAGCTCGCTATCTTGCCGTGTTTGTGAAAATGTTCGATCTGCTGCGGGAGGCAAAGATCCGTGAGGCCGTCGCTGTAATTAGCCAGGAATACTTCCTCGCCATCTAAGTATTTCTGGACCGCCTTGAGCCTCTGGCCGATATTCGAGGCGATTCCCGTGTCCGCAAAGGTGATCTTCCAATCGTGAATGTCGCGGTTGATCAGGTCGATATTCCTTCCACCAGCGGATAATACGAAATCGTTGGATACATACTCGTTGTAATTCACGAAGTAGTCTTTGATCGTGTCGGCGCGGTGCCCGAGGCAAAGAATAAAATCCTTGTGACCGTAATGAGCGTAATACTTCATCATGTGCCAAAGAATCGGACGGTAGCCGATGTTCACCATGGGCTTGGGGATATTTTCGGAATAATCCCGCAACCGCATGCCTAAACCACCGCAGAAGAGAACGACTTTCATATTTGACCTCGCCGCCTTTTTACGACTTCGATTTCATACGGACTTCACCGCACCTATAAATGCGCTGATGCCCAGCGCCTCTTCGTAAGAATGAATCTGCGCCAGTGTCACCGACCGCAAATCACCGCCGGCCTGAAACGTCCGGTACCATTGCGCTGTAGCTGCGAGCGCGCGATCAAGATTCCAGCGGGGTAACCAGGCCAGTTCCTGCCTTGCTTTGTTGCAGTCAATTCTCAAAAAGCCGGCCTCGTGCGGGTGTGGACCGGCATCCTGGCGCCAGCGGATGCCGGGACCCCAGCACCGGCTCAAACGCTCGAGCAACTCGGACACAGTCGCGGAATCTGATTCAGCCGGACCAAAATTCCAGCCATCGGAGTACTTGGTCGGCTCGTGGTAAAGCTTTTCAGCCAAGAGCAAATATCCGTGCAAAGGTTCCACCACGTGCTGCCAGGGTCGGACCGCGTGTGGGCTGCGGATGAATACTTCCTCGCCCTGCAGCGTCGCGCGGATGATGTCTGGAACAAGCTGATCTTCGGTCCAATCGCCGCCGCCAATCACATTTCCGGCGCGAGCGGATGCAACGCCGGCGCAGCGGCCATCTCGAGCGGCAAAAAACGATCTTCGGTACGCCGCCGTAACCAATTCCGCGCATGCTTTACTGCTGGAATACGGGTCGTAGCCACCGAGCCGGTCGGTCTCCTTATAGGCCTCCGGCCTCTCTTCGTTCTCGTAGCATTTATCGCTGGTGACGATGACCACAGCCTTGACGGTGGTGCTATGGCGGGCCGCCTCGAGGACGTTGACCGTTCCCATGACGTTGGCATCAAACGTCTCCACTGGATCCCGATAGGAGCGCCGAACCAAAGATTGGGCCGCAAAATGAAAGAGGATTTCCGGCGCATTTTCCCGGATTGATTCCTGGAGGCGTTCGAGATTGCGCACGTCACCGAAGAGCGAAGACATGCCCCGTGCGACAGCGGCCTGAGAGAAGAGATTCGGCTCCGTTGGAGCGGGCAGGCTGTAGCCAACGAGTTGCGCACCTAATTCCTGTAGCCAGAGCGACAGCCAGCTACCCTTGAAGCCGGTATGCCCCGTGAGAAAAACGCGGCGCCCGCGCCAGAATTCCGGAGTTATGGAACCTCCACCATTTTCAGGCGCGTTGAACCCGCGGGTTTCGGGCTTCCCGGTCACAGCGAGCGAGCCTTCCTTCAAGCGTTCACCAAAAAGGAAAAATGCTGAATCTGCTCTTCGTACAATCGATCGCAGATCCGGTTGCCAGGGAGCTCTACGTCAGCAAACGTGATAGGCGTATCCTTGGTGATGTCGCGCGTCAGGCGGCAACCTTCTGACAAACCCATTGGGAGCAAATTTTCTTTCTGCACGATTTCCGAGTTGTCGATCACACCGTAGCAGGTGAACCCGCCTATGCCGTCGAGAGCCTCGCCCCCTTTCAAATCTCGCTTGGCAGCCGTCAGAACCTCACAAACAGGTCTACCGAGCGGCGTGGCGGTCGCATCGTGGAACAGGGCCGCCCGCGCGATTGTGGTCAACGATTGCACGTGCGGCAGATGATAAGGCGTGTAGAACACATAAAATGGTCCGTCGCCAGCCTTGAAGAATTGCATATACTCGCGGTTCGCGGGCCTGTCGTTATAGCCAATGACAAAGGCGCCGGTGTGTGGCTCGGCGCCAAGCAGAAAGTCGACTAGGCCGCCGTTGAGCAGTTGCTCGGTTGGAAACAGATTCACCGCGTCGTTAGCGTGGGCGCATTTCGGACCGTACATGCCCCGCTTTCCGACCCTGAGCCCAGTTGCATTGCCAAGTATCGTGCATTCCATCGAGAGCTTGGTCCCATCTGCAAAGGAAGTGATCATCGCAGGCGATTGCCCGACGCGCTCTGCGAAAGCCTTCTGTGTTTCCGGCGTGCGGTAAGGATCGAGAAGTCCTTTGAAGTTGCCCGCCGCCACCGGGTGATAGCCAATCGTTTTCACGAACCGGAACAAGTTCGTGGCAACTCCGGGTTCGTCTCCGTCTATGTACGTGATTACAACGTTCTGCCGGTCGGCATAAGACTTAAGAATCGGTCCGACGGTCGCGTCCAGCACCGCATTCAACAAAATCACGTGCTTGCCATTTTCAATCGCACGCAAAACCAGACGCGCGCCAAATTCGGTGTTGCTGGTCGCGTCGATCACGACATCGATATTTCCCGCATCACAGATCATCAGCGGATCTTCAGCGATGCTAGGTTCATTTGAGGCTATGGCGCGGTCAAGTTCCCGTACAGAACTAACGACTTTGGGGTTTTCTATCCCTCCTTCATGAAGGACTTTGCGAGCCTTTTCCAGCGTCCGATTTGACATCGCCGCCAGGCGCATGCCGCATGCGGGCGCCAGAAGCTGAAGCGCTATACCGCGTCCCATGTAGCCGGCGCCCACAATTCCGACGCGAATCGGCTTTCCTTCCCGCTCTCTTTTCTCCAATGCTGTATCCACAATGATCATCAGGCGGACCTCACGCGGTTACCACATCTTTGAATTCAGGCCAGGACTGGTCGGCATCAGAGATCGTGCTTACCGGCAGCGGCCAGACAATCCCAAATGCGGGATCGTCATAACGATAGCCGCGCGCCGATTGGGGCGCGTGGAATGCCGAAGTCAAATAGAGAATTTCGGTATTGTCTTCGAGGGTTTGATACCCGTGCGCACATCCTTCGGGAATACAAAACGTCCGATGATTGTCGGCCGTGAGCTCTACTCCCACCCATTGCCGGTAGGTGGGCGAATCGGGCCGAATATCAACGGCTACGTCGTAAAGCGCGCCCCTGGTACAGCGGACTGTTTTCGTCTCGTCGTGGGGTGGCAATTGAAAGTGCATCCCACGGAGCCCCGCTTTTTTATGGCTAAACCCGACGTTCACCTGCGCGATGCGCGGATTCAGTCCATGAGCTTCGTATTCGCGCTGGCACCAGGTACGTGCGAAGAAACCTCGATGGTCTTCGCGCCGCTCCAGTTCCACAATCCAGAGGCCCTTTATTTTTGTTTCTGTGAATCGCATCTGTAGGCTCAATTAATCCTTGGCAGTGAGGGCTCTACTCCGATCAAACCGAAAACGCGGTCGTATTGCTCTTCCAATGCCTGCCGCAGGGGAGCGACCCGCGCGGCAATGCGCTTTTTCAAAGCGGGTGCGTTTGCTTCCATGGTCCGGAAGCGCTCGATCAGATCCTCGGCTTTGAAATTGTCGATAGATAAAACGTAATCGCCCTGCCCGGCCTGCTCCAGAAGCGCGCGGCTCTTTTCGTGATAGGCAATGCCGAGCACGGGTTTATTCATCATCAGCGAGATCAATATGCCGTGATATCGGTTGGCGACCACCAGGTCAGCCCTCGAAATCTGGGAAACGAGATCATCAATGTTCTGAATTGGGTGTTCCGCCAGAAAATTCGGCGAATGGCTGGTGCCATTCATCGCCTGGCGGATGTCCGTGATCGTCAACGTATCCGCCCGTACCTGAGTAGGGAAAAAGAAGAACGCATGGCCGGTTTGATCAAGCCATTCCGCGAAGTGCGCGAATTTGTGAACATAGTCTTCATAAAGCGCCGGGTCTGGCGTCGGCCAGTAACGGCCGTCAAAAAACGGGACCGTGTTTGTTCCAACGACGACGCGCTCTCCTGTTGCCGCTGCCGGCTTTGGGTCGGGCAGGCGCAGGCTATACACGAGATCGGGATAAACGGGGTGACTGCCTTTCACACCCATGTCTTGCATCATGCGGCTGGAAATTCCGTCGCGGTACGAGCGGTAGTTCACCAGCCGCAGAACACACCTGACAAAGAATTTACTTAGTGGAAGCTCCAGCGGTCCGGCTCCCACGCTGAGAAGAGCCACTTTGGCGCCTCGGCAGCGTGCAAGAATTGTCCATTTCAGCAGCGTGAAAGGAAATCCCCATGCGCCGCCATAGCCGTCACTGAACTGCTGTCCGCCGGCCGCCAGAAGCAGTTCCACTCCTTCTAGCCGCTTGTAGGATTCGAGCAAGAACCTGGGCTCGGCCAGAATTGCGGCCAGCGTCTGAGCCATGTGGCGCAAAGCGAATACCACCGGCCGAAGCCCCGGAAGAGCTTTGAGCCGGCTCCGCAGTGACGATTCGGATTGCACTGTCGTCGGAGCAGTGGAAACCGTGTTAGAGGAAACGGACGTTTGGGAAACCGGGCTCGTTTTCGGCACACGGCGAATTGGGAAACAGGAAATTCCGTGGCGCCGGCGCGTGTCATCCGGATTGATCGTGAATGCGATGATCTCCGCATCCGGCACGCGACGTCGAACATTCTGAACCAGAGCGGCGAGCAATGCTTCATCGCCGAGATTCTTCGTTCCCGCGTGATTGAAAACTCCGATTTTTCTTCGTGCCGAAGCTGACATCGATCGAGGCCTCTCCTGTTGGGTTAGTGCCTCTTTTGGGCGAGAACGACCATCTGCCAGCCGAATCCGGCCCGTTCCTTGATGGCATTCAGCGTTGCGGCGCTCACCAAGGTCTCCAGCAGCGCATTCAGCTTGTAGGAGTTGACCAGCCGCAGAATC
>DASRHB010000021.1:0-8169 GCA_035650755.1 Candidatus Acidiferrales bacterium | reverse complement strand
CGGAACTGCACCTTGGGGTTGTGTTTTGACAATACCTTGGTGATCGCCGCGGTCAACGTCGTCTTCCCGTGGTCGATGTGCCCGATCGTGCCGATATTCACGTGCGGCTTGCTGCGCTCAAATTTTTCCTTGGCCATCGCTCGTCTTCTCTCTCCGCTGCAATAAACGCATTAAAGCAAACTCATCTGGTTACGCGGCCCGTAGCCTTCGCGATGACTTCGTCCGCGATGTTTGCCGGCGCTTCCGCGTAATGCGAAAAGTGCATCGTGAAACTGCCCCGGCCCTGCGTACGGCTGCGCAAATCCGTGGCGTAACCGAACATCTCCGCCAGCGGCACCTCGCAGCGAATAATCTGCGCTCCGGCGCGCGATTCCATGCCCAGTGGATGGCCCCGCCGCGAATTCAGGTCGCCGAAAACGTCGCCCATATATTCCTCGGGAACGACCACCTCGACCCGCATCACCGGCTCGAGGAGCACCGGTTGCGCTTTGCCGCAAGCCTCTTTGAACGCCAGCGACCCCGCGATCTTGAAAGCCATTTCCGAACTGTCCACTTCGTGATAGCTGCCGTCGGTCAAGACCACGGCGATATCCACCATCTCGTAGCCGGCGAGAACGCCGTTTTCCATCGCTTCGCGAATGCCGGCTTCGATTGGTGCGATAAATTCTTTGGGAATCGCTCCGCCGATAATCTTGTCGATGAAGAGCAGGCGGTGTTCTTTATCGAACCGGAATTTCCCGCCCGAACCCGCGACCTGCTTGGCCAGCGCGTCGAGTTCGTCGGTTGACATCTCGTGCATGTCTTCGTGCCCGGAACTCGGCAGGGGATGAATTTCGAGCTTGCAATGCCCGTACTGCCCCCGGCCGCCGGTCTGCCGGATGTATTTGCCTTCCGCTCCGGCGCGCCTGCGAATCGTTTCCCGATACGCCACCTGGGGACGGCCGACGCTCGCCTGCACGCCAAACTCGCGCAGCATTCGATCCACGATGATTTCCAGGTGCAGTTCGCCCATGCCGGAAATCAACGTCTGCCCGGTATCCGGATCGGTGTGCACGCGGAAGGTCGGATCTTCTTGCGAAAGCTTCTGCAGCGCGTTCCCCAGCTTGTCCTGGTCCGCCTTGGTCTTGGGCTCGATGGCGACGGAAATCACCGGAGCGGGGAACTCGATCGACTCCAGCACGATGGGCTTCTGTTCATCGCAAAGCGTGTCGCCGGTGGTAACACTCTTCAGCCCCACACATGCGGCGATATCGCCGGCATAGATCGCGTCGATCTCTTCACGTTTGTTGGCATGCATGCGCAACAATCGCCCGATGCGCTCGCGCGTACGCTTCGAGGCGTTGTAGACATAGCTCCCGGCCTTCAGCACTCCGGAATAGACGCGGATGTAGGTAACGTGCCCGACAAACGGGTCGGACATGATCTTGAACGCCAGCGCAGAAAAGGGCTGATCGTCGCTCGCGCGGCGCAACAGCGGCTCGGCGCCGTCCAGCGAAGTACCTTCCACAGGGGGCACATCGAGCGGCGAAGGCAGATAATCCACCACCGCATCGAGCAGCGGCTGAATGCCCTTGTTCTTGAAAGCAGATCCCGCCAATACCGGCACAATCTTCAGAGCGATCGTTGAGCGGCGAACGGAAGCGCGCAACTCCTCCGGCGTCAACTCGTGCTCGGCGAGATATTTCGCCAGGATGGCATCATCGTGCTCGGCGATGTACTCCACCACTTTCTCGCGATGTTCTTTGTAGAATTCCAGGCTGATCGCCGACGCTTTAATCGCCGCGGCCACTTCCGGGCGTTCTTTCAGGAATGCCTGGTCCCACAGCTTGTCGATCGGCAGCACTTCGAACTTCGCTCCGAGGGTATCTTCGAGCCAGATGACCACCTTCTGCTCGATGAAATCCATTACGCCGATGAAGCTGTCTTCCTTGCCGAGGGGGAACTGAAGGGGAACGGGATGGGCGCTGAGGCGCTGGCGCATCGAACGAATACAGTGGTCGAAGTCGGCGCCGACGCGATCCATCTTGTTGACAAACGCAATACGCGGAACGCGATATTTATCCGCCTGGCGCCATACCGTTTCCGACTGCGGCTGCACGCCGGCAACAGCGTCAAAAATGGCCACCGCGCCGTCCAATACGCGCAACGAGCGCTCCACTTCCACCGTGAAATCCACGTGGCCCGGCGTATCGATGATGTTGACGCGATAGGGCTGCCCGAAACGCTTCCAGCTCGCCGTGGTTGCAGCCGAAGTGATGGTGATGCCGCGCTCGCGCTCCTGCTCCATCCAGTCCATCGTGGCGGTGCCTTCATCGACTTCGCCGATCTTGTAGGTCACACCGGTATAGAAAAGAATGCGCTCGGTGGACGTCGTCTTTCCGGCGTCGATATGCGCCATGATGCCGATATTGCGCGTGTGTTCGAGTTGTGTCTTCTGCTCCATCGAGTTCTTCTACGCTTTTCTGCCAGCGTCTGGGTTACCAGCGGTAATGTGCGAACGCTTTGTTCGCTTCAGCCATGCGGTGAACGTCTTCCTTGCGCTTGATGGCGCCGCCGCGCCCATTCGCCGCGTCCAGAAGTTCATCCGCCAGCTTGTCGGTCATGGTTTTCCCGGCACGCGTGCGCGCGTGCAGCAAAAGCCAGCGAATGGCCAGCGACTGCCGGCGAAACTGGCTGACCTCAACCGGAACCTGGTAGTTCGCGCCGCCGACCCGCCGGGACTTCACCTCCAGCACCGGCTTGACGTTTTCCACCGCCTTCTTGAAAACCTTGAGCGGCTCGTCGTTGGCCTTTTGTCCCACCTGCTCCATCGCTCCATAGAAAATGCGCTGAGCGGTCGACTTTTTGCCGTCCCACATCATCGAGTTGATGAACTTCTGAACCAGGTCGCTGCCGTAAACCGAATCCGGCAGAACCGAGCGGCGCGATACGAATCCCTTACGTGGCATCTTGCTTCTCCGTTCTCTTACTTGCTCTGCGCGGCCTTCGGCCGTTTGGCGCCATATTTGGAGCGCCCTTGCTTGCGGTTGTCCACCCCGGCTGCATCGAGCGTCCCGCGGATGATGTGATAGCGCACGCCGGGCAAATCCTTCACGCGGCCCCCGCGGACCAGAACGATCGAGTGCTCCTGCAGATTGTGACCGATTCCCGGGATATAGGTCGTCACCTCAACGGCGTTGGTGAGCCGCGCGCGGGCCACCTTGCGCAGCGCGGAATTCGGTTTCTTCGGCGTCTGCGTGTATACGCGAATGCACACGCCGCGCTTTTCCGGGCACCCCTGCAGCGCTGGTGACTTTGTTTTCGTTCGAACCTTCTCGCGTCCGTCACGAACAAGTTGCGCAAACGTCGGCACGGCTCTCCCTCGTTTCGAGCAAAACTTCGATGCGATTCCCAGGGCTGGCTTGCGCCGGCGCCAGGCGTTTAGAGGTTGATCTACAGAAAGGGTCAGTAGCGACCCCGGCGGACCGAACTACATTCTCCACGCACAGAATCCACTGCGGCTTCCAACAGCAGCGGTCAAGCGGAGAGGCTCACTCGGCTTTGCGGGGCTGGCGCCCCATTCCGGCCGCTCTCCTCGCCCCGTCCCTCATCCAACTTCCGGAGCAGGAGACCTTCCCCTTCTACTACAGGGACAAAATTCCCCTGACAAAGCGCTGAGTATAGGCAAAAAACCGCATTGTGTCAAAATAAAAAAGACCTGTTCGGCAAGCAGGGGGGGCGACACCTAAGCCGCAGCCTTATCAACTACTTGGGCCTACTTGGGGCGCCTCGTTACTTTAATTCCAGAATCTCCTTCTCCTTCGCCGCCGATAGATCTTCGATTTTCTTGGTTTCGTTGTGGGTGATCTTGTCCAATTCTTCCACCGAGCGTTTGCGCTCGTCCTCGCTCACCTTTTTTTCTTTTTCCAGGTGTTCGATGGCCTCTTTGATATCCCGACGCACATTCCGCACCGCAGTGCGGTGATTTTCGAGGACCTTGTGCAAGTGCTTCACCAGATCTTTGCGCCGGTCTTCGGTTAATGCAGGGATCGGCAGCCGAATCACTTTCCCGTCATTCGTCGGATTCAAACCAAGATCAGACGTGCGGATGGCCTTGTCGATCAGCGGCACAGCGCCCGGATCCCACGGCGAAATCACCAGCATCATCGGATCCGGCACCGTAACCGTGCCGAGTTGGTTGATCGGCATCGGCGTGCCGTGATAATCCACGCGCACGTGGTCGAGCAGCGAAACGTTCGCGCGCCCCGTGCGAATTCCCGCCAGTTCGCGCCGGAAATCGTCCACCGCTTTTTCCATTCGACTCCTGGCTTGTGCCAGCGCATCCTTGCTGGTACTCGCAGCGGCCATCGGTTCACACCTCGCTTTTTCGGCATCCCGCCGGCAGGTCAGCTCGCTGTTACCAGCGAACCCACTTTTTCGCCCAGAACGACCCGCTTCAAATTCCCGGGCTGATTCAAGTCGAAAACGATGATGGGCATCTTGTTATCCATGCAAAGCGAGATCGCCGTCGAATCCATCACCGCCAGCCCGCGCTGCAGGACGTCCAGATAGGTGATGTTTTCAAATCGCCGCGCGCCCTGCACTTTTTCCGGATCCGCATCATAGATTCCATCCACGCGCGTGGCCTTGAGAATGACTTCCGCTTTGATCTCCATCGCCCGCAGAGCCGCGGCTGTGTCGGTGGAAAAATAAGGATTGCCCGTGCCCGCGGCAAAAATCACGATCCGGCCTTTCTCCAGGTGCCGCGTCGCGCGGCGCCGGATGAAAGGCTCCGCAATTTGCCGCATATCGATAGCGCTCAGAACGCGCGTATGGGCGCCCTGCTTCTCGAGTGCGTCCTGCAACGCCAGACCATTGATCACCGTGGCCAGCATTCCCATGTAATCCGCAGTTGCGCGATCGATCGAAAGCGATTTCTGCCGCGTGCCGCGAAAGATATTCCCGCCACCCACCATAATCGCCACTTGAACTCCGATGTCGCTGATCTCTTTGAGTTCAGCGGCTACGCGCGCCACGGTCTCGGCGTCGATACCGGAGCCCTGGGGACCCTGCAGGGATTCCCCGGAAAGCTTCAGAACGATCCTGGAATAAGCTGGTGGAGTCGCCTCGGGCGGTGACATGGAAGCATTCATATTTGCCGCGGCATTTCAGGCGGTGAATGCGGCGGTTTGCCGCGGGCATTGTAGCAAAAATTCGCGCAGCGCTGTTGGTCGGCAAAGCGCCGCACCGGAATACAAAAAAAGTAACGCTTAGCGCGCCGGCTCCAAGACGGCCGGGCCGTTCGCTCCCGAGGAGGGGCCGGCCGTTTCGCCCACCTTCAGCCGTACGAAACGCCTCACCGAAATATTCTCGCCGAGTTTCGCGATCATCTGATTAATTAACTCGGAAACCGTCACGGACTCGTCCTTGATGAAGTGTTGCTCGTAAAGGCAGGTTTCTTCGTAGAACTTTTCCATCTTCCCGTTCACAATTTTCTCGATTACCGGCTCCGGCTTGCCCGTGGAACGTGCTTGCTCGCGGTAAATGCCGCGCTCATGCTCCAGGATTTCCGGGGTAACTTCTTCACGTCGCACGTACCGGGGATCGAGCGCAGCTACATGCATGGCCAGATCGTGGCAAAGCTTCTGGAAATCTTCGGTGCGAGCCACGAAGTCCGATTCGCAGTTCACTTCCACGACCACGCCAATTTTTCCGCCGGCGTGAATGTAATGACCGATCATCCCTTCCGTGGCTTCGCGCTGCGCCTTCTTCTGCGCCGCCGCCTGTCCTTTGCGCCGGAGAATGTCAACGGCACGGTCGATATCGCCGGTCGCTTCAGCCAGCGCGTTGCGGCAATCGCTGAAACCTGCGCCTGTGCGTTCCCGCAACTCCTTCACGAGTTGCGCGGGTACATTGAATTGCTCAGGGTTTGTCGCCATTTCGGCAAATCCTCAAACGGTAATCAGATTGGGCGGGATTAAAAGGCCCGGCACAAACCAGCCGCGCCATTACGATTCCGAATCGCCTTCCGCCTGTACGGTCTGCTCGGAATCGGTAACTTCCGGAGTTTCCACGAAATCGCCTTCCTGCTTTTCGTAAGCCTCGTAGGCGCTGGTGTCCACGTATTCGACGTTTTCCACGACTTCGGCGCCTTCCGCAGCCTCCGCCTTTTCGCCTGCGAGCTGCGTTTGCTCAAACGCGGCGCGGCCCTCCACTACTGCATCTGCGATCTTCGTCGTGAAAAGCCGGATGGCTCGCAATGCGTCGTCATTCCCCGGGATGACCCAATCCACCACATCGGGGTCAGAATTCGTATCCACCACAGCCACGACCGGCACGCCCATGCGCCGCGCCTCACGCACGGCGATCTGCTCGGTGTGCGAATCGACCACAAACATCGCGTCGGGCTGCGTGGTCATATTTTCCACACCTTCCAAATTCTGGTGCAGGTGTTTCAGCTCTCGTTCGAGACGCGCGGCTTCCTTTTTCGAAAGCTGCGCCATGCGGCCGTCTTCGATCATGGCTTTGAGCGTCTTGAGCCGTTTGATGGATTTCTGCAGGGTCGCCCAATTCGTGAGGGTTCCGCCAAGCCAGCGGTGATTTACGTAAAACATCTGGCATCGCTTGCCTTCTTCCGCAATCGCTTCCTGCGCTTGGCGCTTCGTGCCGACAAACAAAACCGTACGTCCCTGGCTGGCGAGTTCGCTTACAAACCGGCTGGCATCGCGAAACATCTTTAGGGTTTTTTGCAGATCGATGATGTGAATGCCGTTACGTTCGCCGAAAATATATTCCTTCATCTTCGGATTCCAGCGGCGAGTCTGGTGGCCGAAATGAACCCCGGCCTCCAGTAATTCTTTCATTGTGATTTCAACTGCCAACGGACCTCCTCATATTTTTAGATGCTTTCAGATTTTCCCGGAGATTCCTCCGGCAATCAGAGCATCATTTTGCCGGCCTCTTGCCGGCCATGAATTGAGTTCGCTTGCGGCAAACTCGAAACTTGCCTTCAGACCGACGCGCTTATCATTAACGCTTGCTGAACTGGAAGCGCTTCCGCGCGCCCTTTTGGCCGTACTTCTTTCGTTCCCGCATACGCGAATCGCGTGTAAGAAATCCGTTGTTCCTCAAGCCGAGCCGCAGATCAGGATTGAACACTGCAAGCGCTCGCGACAATCCCATGCGCACCGCGTCCGCTTGGCCGCCAACGCCGCCGCCATTGCACGTGGCGCTAACGTCGAACTGATTCGCCGTGTTTGTAAACTTCAGCGGCTCGGTCGCCCGATTCAGCCAGTTGACGTTCTTGAAATAAGAATCGCTGGCCCTGCCATTGACTTCGAACTTTCCGCCGCCCGGCTTGATAAAGACGCGTGCGATCGCGTTTTTCCGCCGGCCAGTGCCGTACCCCTGCGTCTTGAGAACGCCCTCGCTTGGCTGTGCGCTCGAACCCAAGTTTCCTCCCCAAACCAGGTCAAAATCAGAAAAAGATGCCCTACATCTGCTGCTGAAGTCTTGGACGAATTTACAGAGCTAGCGGTTGCGGTTTTTGGCCTGCATGTCGAGCCAGGCCTTTGTCGCCGACGTAAACGCGCAGTTTTCGGGCACGGTGAGCTCGGAGCTTGTTCTTGGGCAGCATGCCCAAAATTGCCTCGCGAACCATCCAGTCAGCTCGTTCCCCCCGAATGCGCTTGGCGGGCACTTCCTTCAGACCACCTGGATAACCGCTATGCGTGCGATAAACCTTGTCTTCTAGCTTATTTCCGGTCAGGCGAATCTTGTCCGCGTTGATTACCACCACGTGATCGCCGCAATCAAGGTACGGCGTGAAGTTCGGCTTATCTTTTCCGATCAGCACCCGGGCCACACGTGTCGCGACGCGCCCCAACACCTGGCCCGACGCATCCACCACAAACCATTTTGAGCCTTGCGATAGCGCTTCCGCTTCGCGCCCCTCTGGAACATACGTCCGCATTCTCTGTCAACACCTCACCTATAGGGACAAACGCAAACAATAGTGGATGGCCGTGGGTTTGTCAACGACGGGGCAGACTTGGAAGAGCCTACTCACATCGTATCCCCCTAGCGAGATTGAAATGCTTGAGTGAAAAGAGGCGGAGGGAGATGGAGTTGTTGTTGAAGGGGGCAGGGAGATGACCGCCGCCGCGGCGGTGGGAAAGTGGAAATCCCGCG
>DASRHB010000020.1:0-53774 GCA_035650755.1 Candidatus Acidiferrales bacterium | reverse complement strand
CCGCGTCCGTGGAAGTGCCCGCAATCGACGCTCGCAAATTTCCGGCGCTGGCCGTCCAGCCGCTCGTGCTGGCGGCGTGTACCATCGCGCTGACGATGAAGTTGTTGCTGTCCTGCGTGGTGAGCGAGATGCTCGGCGATGTGGAGCTTCCGCTGGCTGCCGTGGCCACCACTCCATAAGCCAGCGCTCCCGAATACTCCCAAGCGCACACG
The DNA here is from genome assembly GCA_035650755.1 of Candidatus Acidiferrales bacterium. GTDB lineage: Bacteria > Acidobacteriota > Terriglobia > Acidiferrales > UBA7541 > Palsa-189. The sequence continues at coordinate 53,562 of DASRHB010000020.1, read as the reverse complement.
GAGAAGCGAACCGATGCGCTCACATTGATTGTGAGCGTGGTGACGCCGCTGCCCACGCCGCCAATCGGAGTCGCCCAAAGCTCGCCGCCCGTGGTGGTGCTGTTGGTATTCCGCAGCACCGCCTGCGAGCCGTAGACGCTCGACGAGCCTGTGGCGTTGTCAGTGACGCTGGAAACGGTTGTCGTATTATTGGGGAAGCCGACCACTACGAAGGCCGTGTCGCCGGCGACAAGCGTCACGGTGAGCGTGGTGGAGGTCGCCGCGGTCGTTACGTTTTTGCAGGCGTTGTGCCCCGCGGTCGAGTCAAACGAAATCGCCGCCTGCGCGGGGAGCGCGCACAGCAGCGCGAAGAGCGCGAGCGCGGAGATTGAGATTGTCTTCATTGCACGACGTAGCTCAAGCCGCCCGAAACCTGTCCGGTGCTGGACTGAAACAAGCAAAGGTTGTCGGCGGCGGTTCCTTCGGCTCCCAGCGCCGCGCTTCCATCGCCGTAAGCGATGCCGCCATTCGCGGCAAGATTCCACCCCGTCGCGGCTGTCGCTCCGCCAAATCCCGTCACCCCAGCCGTTCCCGTGGCGCAGGTTGTTCCCGTGCCTTCGACCAGCGCCACGTTCTGCGCCGTCGCCGTCACAAGGTGAATCGAGCATGGATAGATTTTCTTGCTGCTCGTCCCGGCGACCAGTTGTGTGTTCGCTGTCTGATTGATCGAGACGTATGACTTTGTATTCGCTTGGCAGGGATCAGCCACAAGCGCCGTCCCGCCGCGATCTTCGTTCACGGCGCCGATGAGATTCGATCCGGCAGGCACCGGCGAATTCGGTGAGAGCGCGACTACCACGGAAGTATCCGTTGCCACCGCGGCCGTCGAAGCCGCTTTCACCGCGGCCGTGTTCGTGCCGTCCCACAGCTTCAGAGCGGAATCATTCGAAACCGTGACGCGTGGAATCCCGGAGCCGCCGGCTCCGGTGCCGGTGACAACGTTTGTTCCGCCGAACTGGCCGACGTTGATCAGCCAGGGTGTGGTGTTCGCTGTGTTGCCGGGTTGCACCGTCCAGGTGCCCGATTGCGCGGCATTAATGGTGAAGGCTGGCTGATTGGGCGAAATCTGTACGACAAGCGAGGGATCGGTCGCGACCGCGGCTGTCGAAGCCGCTTTCACCGCAGCCGTGTTCGTTCCATCGGTGATCTTCTGGAATCCCGCACGCGCCGCCGCGTCCATCATCGGCATTGAGTTGGTACCGTCGGTCGGCCTCATCCACCAGGGCGCGGCCTGCGCTCCCTGCGGCCCTTGCGCGGTGTAGACCGTGATCGAGGGCACGAAATCGACTGAGAACGTGCCGGTCGAGGGATAGGCGCTGCAGGAATAGACCGCCTGCATCTGCGCGGACGTGTAAATCGATGGTGTGAAGAGGATCGCGCTCGTGCCGTTCGCCGGGCTGACAGCGACGGCCGAGCCGTTATTCGTAACGTTGCCGAGCGAATCCGCAGCTTTGATTTGAATCTGGCAGCTCGAGGGCGAACCGGTGATCGAGGCCCAGGTGACGATCAGTTCGCCGTACTGCCCGAAGGTGCTCACGCGCGTGACGGAACTGGTCTGCGTGGCCGTGGCGGATGCGGCGTTGAAAAGGTTCACATAGTTGTAGCTGACGATCGGATCCTGGAATGTCGGATCCGCTCCGGCGCCATTGGAGATGAGGACCTGGCCCGCCACGCCAGTCGCGGTGGTCACATAATTCGCAGCCGCTCCTTCGCTGAGGATGACGCCGTGAGTCGTCCCAGGCACGCGCGTCGCGGAGGGTATTTTGAGAAGCGTGATCGAGCTTAGGTCGGCAGTGAGGCTCGCTCCGCCCGTGAGCGTATTGCCGCTGATGGTGAGCTGAGAGAAGTCATTGCAGGCCCCGCCTCCGCCGTCATAGAGAACGTCTCCCGATGTGCCCGGAGGATTGCATCCCGATCCGCCTGTTCCGGCGGTGAGCGTCACCACGGTGCGATTGTTGGCACTGTCGTCTGCGACGCTGGTGACGGCGGTCCCCGTGAACTGTATGGTCGGCCGCTGCGTCTGTGCTGTTCCTGCGGCGTTCTGCACGGTCTGGTAGTAGATGGTCGGCGTGCCGGAGATCTGTGAATAGGCGACCTGGGCGCAATTCACCGCCAGGCCTGCGGCGATCCCGGTCATGTACTGGCCGGCGCTGCAGCTCGAGCCCGAGGGGATGTCGCCCGCTGCGATCGCCGCCCAGCTCGGCGCCGCGCTGATCGTGCCGTTTCCCGTCTGCGTCAGAAATTGCTTCGTCGAGCTGGTATTGCCCGCCAGACGCGCCAGCGCCGGCGTGGCGTTCACGTACAGAATGTCGCCAAGCGTCGTGAGCGGTGTCTGTCCGAGCGCGATCGAGCCCGAGAGATTCGAAAAGCCTGGCTGCGAGCAATTCGCGTTCCCGCTGGCGGCGATGCCCGTCGCGAAATTATTTGCGCCGCACTGCGATGGCGTGGATGCGAGCGCCGTGGCCGTGGCTGCGTTTCCGGAAGTATTCGCGCTGATGGTGGCGGCGAGATCGACCGTGGTGCGGTTGTTAACCGCTGAATCGGCGAGCGAGAAATTCGTGGTGAAGTTCAGATTGGCGCGCTGCGTCTGAGCGACCGTGTTTGCCTGGACCGTCTGGTAATAGATGGTCGGCGTGCCGGAGATCTGCGAATAGGCGATCTGCGCGCAGTTCACCGCCAGGCCCGCGGCGATGCCGGTCATGTACTGGCCAGCGCTGCAGCTCGATCCTGCCGGGATATCCGCTGCGACGATCGCGCGAAACGTCGGCGTCCCGGAGCCGCCATTCGGAGACGCAAGGAAAAGATTTTGAGCCTGGCTCGCGAGCGCGATGGTATCGACGAAGGGACTGAGGGAGGTGCCTGATCCGCTCTGCGTGAGGCTGAAAATCGCAGATCCGGTCAGCTGGAGGTAATTGCCACTGCCGGTGATGGCGGTGTTTCCGCCGAACTGGAACGAAGTAAAGATCGAGCTGCCGGCGCCGCCGCATCCGGAGCAGGTGCCGGTGATCGTCAAGTTTGCCACCTGAAGATTGCTGACGGACTGTCCGAGAGCGATCGGCGGGAAGGTGGGAACGTAATTATCGAAATTGAATGACGTTCCGGTGAACTGGACGACGTTGTAGCGGAGATTCCCGCGCGGGCTGGTCACCGTGACCCGATAGGCCACGTTCGCCGGCGACGTGTTGGCGGGATTGGCGACCTGGAAGGTGCCGACGATTGCACCGGCGGAAACGGGAGCGCAGGTCTCCTGCAATATGGCCTGGCCTCCGCCCCCCACGCGGAATGGGATGGCCACATCGTTTGTGTCCGTGCCCAGGAAACAGATCGTGCCCGAAGCGATGAGGTTGCCGGACGCATCCTGGATATGCGTCGCCGTGACCGTGGTGAAATTTTGAGCGCGCGCGCAGGGAACGAGCGCGAGCGCTGCAAATAGGGCGAAGATCGCCAGCAGCTTTTTCATGGGGACACCCGAACTGCGGCGAGGCGGACTCGGGACTCGGGTCCGCCTCGGTGAATAAAACGGAACTACGTCAGGGCGACGCCGGTGAGGACGACCGCGTACCAGATGCCATTGAACGCGATCATGGTCATGCCGTTGCCGATCGCCGCGGTCCACGTGGCCACGTGCTTGGCCCCGTTGATCTTGTTCGACGGCGTCGTGACGGTATAGGCGAAGGCATCCTCGGCGATGATGGTGATCTCTTTGCCGTCATCGCCGCCGGCGGAGGGAGCTCCGGCCGTTGGGGCGACCAGCGTCATGGCGGCCGCGGATCCCGCTTTGAGGAAAACGTAGCCTTCCTTTTGCGCGATCGCTCCCGCCGCCGTGTACTCGGCCGCGCCGAAAGCGGAATCGAACGCCTGCACGGGCGTCGTCGGAGAGTCCGGCGACGTGGAGGCGACACGGTTTGAGGTCACTGCCCCGACCGCGAACACGCTGAACGCCAAAAACGCGAGGAGCTTGTGCGCGGCCACGAAAAACAGAACGGTTGCGAAAAGCATGGTTTGTTTCTCCTTTTTGAGTTTTCGGGCCGCGGTGCTGCGTCCCGGAATGTCGATTTAGGCGAACGAACGGCTGCCGGTGATCGTCAGCGTCAATTTGAACGTTGATTTCTTATCGTTCGGCAGCGAGGGATCGAAGGCGGTCACGTAGGCCGCGAAGGGGCCCCACGTGCCGCGGCCGCCGGGCAGGACAATCTTCCAGTTGTGCTTTATTTTGCCCTCGAAATCGGCCTCGAGGTTTTTTTGTGAGACGTCGGTGTTGCCGAGGTAATTGCCCTCGACGGAGATCTCGCCGGCGTCAGTGATGCCAGGAATTTTCTCGGCCCAGCCCTGCGAGTCGAAATTGGTGGCATCTTCCATCTTGGTCTTGCCACCGCTCAGGTCGACCTTGGTAATTTCCGCGATGGTGCTAAAGGTCTCCGGCGGCCCGTCAGCGTTGCCGCGGTTGAGCAGCAGGCCCTGCGCTACGAAACTCTGCGTTGGTGTCGGCATCTTCTAGCTCCTAGTCACCGGTGTCCCGGTAAGAGATTTCAAAATCGATGGGGCAATGGAAAATGTACGGGGCGACTTCGAAGCCGTCGGACTCGAGCACAAGAATCGCGCTGTCGACTTCGGTTCTGTCGGGCAGAGTTCCCTGCCAGCCCTCGAGATAGCGCCTCAATGCGGTGGCCAGCTGCTTTGCGTCCGCGAACGATTTGCCGTAGCAGCTGAACTGCACGCGCGCGGTATGCAGCGGATCCGCGCCCTCCATCACCGGATTGCCTTGCCCCGCGATCTGGGTGATCACGATCGCGGGCATCACCGTGGCCTCGGGCATCTGCACCGGAAAAATTCCCGAAGTTCCGTCGGTGCGGGACGACGGCGTGCCGAGCAGAGCGGTGAGCGACGCGGCGGCCGACAGAAACGAATAGAGTCCCTCGGCGAGCATGGGGGCTCAGGACAGCTTCATTCCCTCGCGATCGAGCGCGGCCGAGATCTCGATCTTGAATTCCTCGAGGACGTCAGCCTGGCGTGATTCGAAGGCCTGGCGGATGAACGGCATCGCGCCCATGCGGTGCGTGCCGAATTCCATGAACATCGACCAGAAGCCTTTTTTGACCGGACCGACGCTGGCGCTGCCCTCGAGATCGCTGTTGACCTTTGCCTTCACGCCGATGTGGCCGGCGACGTAGCCGAACACCTTGTCGACGGGCTTGCCGGCCACGCGAAAGACGTGGATGCCGCGGCGTGCCGTGGCTTCCATTTCGCGGCGCCAGATCTCGACCGCGGCGAGCAAACCGTAGCGGAGTATCCGGCGCGATGCGCGCAGCGGAAGATCGTTGAGCTTCGCCTGCAGCTCGTCGAAGCCCGTGACCTCGAATTCGGTGACGAAAGCCAATTAACGCGGTTCTGTGATGATGGCGAACTTGATCAGGTTTGAATTGGATGAGAAATAGACCTGGCCGTTCGACTGCTGCCAACCGTCGGTCAGACCGACGAAGTTGAATGCGGAGATGGTCGTCGCAGCGATCGAGTAGTTGGTGACGTCACCTGTGCGATTGCGGACGTCGGACACGCTGCTGATGGTCACGGTGTGCGCGGAGGCATCCGGATTCCACATCAGCAGAATTTCGTGGCCGGTCATGACGAACGCATTGCCGTTGACGGTGTCCGCAGCCGTCCAGGTCAAGTCGAGGCCTCCGGCCGAGACCGTCCCGGGATAAGGTCCCTTTGGGGTCTGGGTGGTGATGACGGTATTGGCGGCCCAGATTGGAAGAACGGCGAGGAGCATCGTCACCAGGCAGAGCGCGGCGATTTTGCGGAAGTTCATGCGAGTTTCTCCTTTTTTGTGACTTTGTTGACGGCGCTACTTCACGGGGTAGGTGGTGTCTCCAGAGCTGAATTGTCTCGTTCGATGCAGAGCAGGATGAGTACATGCGGCCGCTCGTCTGGATTCTCGACCGCCTGGATCTGGAACAGGCGCGTCCCGAAGCCGATGTTCATCCGTGCGACGATGCCGGGCATATAACGCATCGTTATGCGGTGCGTGACCTGGCTGACCTTCTGCTGGGCGGCATACAGCTCGCGGCCGGTGAGCGTCTCGACGTTGGCCCAGACGCGAGCATAGATCGTCTCGGTCGCCTGATCGGTGCTGACGCCGCCAAAGCTATCCTGCGCCGGCGCCACCTGCAGGATTGAGATCAGGTGCCGGAGCTTGCCAGCCTCTAGCGATATAGGAGCCATCAGCCTGCCGGTTCAGCCTCTAGTGGGCGCATAGTCGAGCACGCGGATGCTCCAGAGCGCGTCCTGAAGGTGGTTGGGAATGTCCTTCAGGCTCGCGGCCGAGGTCGATTCGCGGTTCTCGTACCAGTTGGCAATCATGTGCAAAATGGAAAGCTTCGCGAGCGCCGGAACGGCGTCAGCGGCAGCGCCATATCCGGCAGTGAAGTGAATCTGCACCGCGTTGGGAACGTACAGCACGGGCGGCCACTGCTGGCCGGCCAGGGGAAAGATGCGCGGCGGTTCGGAATCCGGATCATAGAGAAAATCCCCGGCCGGCGCAGGTATCTGGACGCAGGTCCAAGTGAGCGGGCCGTCGGCGGTAGTTCCGTTCAGGACCGTGGCCCAGCTCGGCATTGCGGAGCCGCTCGTGGCCGAGCCGTCTTCGTTCTCCTGATTGGCGGCGATCGCGGTTACTTCCTGCAGATTGCCGTTGGCATCCTGGACCTGGTCGCCGATGAAATAGTCCTGACTGGCCTGCCAGAGAAACGGCTTGGGGTAGAGGCTCGCCGGGGCCTGTGTGACGCTCGATATGTACACGATCTTGGTGATCTTGCGGAGCGGCGAGCGCCACAGCTTCATCATCTGCGAGTAATTCCACAGCGTGGTCGAATAGCGCGGCAGCGCGTAATAGCTGGGCGGATAGGCGAGCTGGGACATCATCGTGTCGACGAAATAGGGAAAGGCGTCGAGCGACTGGCGGTAGCCCTTGTCGATGAGCGAACGTCCGCAGAAATCCTCCACGTTTTCGCGCGCGGCCTGGATGTAGAGCGCAATCAGTTCGTCGTTGTCTTCGTCGTCGAGCGTGACGCGCAGATGCGTTTTCGCGAGTTCGAGCGAGACCGGCTCGATGGCCGGCGGCGTTTCAATGACCAGTGCGGACATTTCTCAAAGTCTTTGCACGACGATCGTATGAATCGGGAACGGTTTCGAAGGCGCGACGCCGCGGCCGCTCGGCAACACCTCGGTGGGCGTCGACTCGAACGTCTCCGAATGGATGAGAACGCTGATCTCCCCGCTGGGAAGCGGCGCGATGGCGAAGATCTTTGCGTCCGCAGGCAGGCCCTCTGTGATGCGAATGCGGTGCTCGGCGCCGGTGCGCAGGGCGTCGACGATCAGATCCTTCGCAAAACGATATTCGCGGATTTTCATCTACGCGCCTTGCGTGGCCGTGCGGAGGCCTTCGGTGCGATGGCGCGCTCGTTGCGCGGCTCGATCGCGGCGGTTTGCGGCTGCCCCTGGGAAGATTTGCTATCACCGACGAGCTCGGCGGTGCCGCCGGCGACCATGGCGCGCGCCGCGGCCGGCAGCATATCGAGCACCTGGCCGGTGGCTTTAATGCGGACTTTGATCCAGTTCACGATATTCTCCTTGTGACTGGCTGCTTGGGTAAGTTGCCCGCGCGATCCCGTCGATAGAGACCGCGCGGGCTTTTTTTTGTTTATCGGGATTAGCTGTGTTGCTGGAGGTAGTTCACCGGGTGCGTGCCAGCGTCGAGCAGGTTGCCGTCGTACCGGGCGAAGCCGATGAAGGCGCGCTGGCCGTAATCGGCGAAGCGCTCGACCAGCGTCAGGATCGAGAGCTCCTTCACGCGGCGAACGATGTATTTGTCGAGGCGGCCGAAGAGGACCGTGTTGGCCGACGCGGCGATTTGCGCGACGTCATTGTTGATCGTGTACGGATAGCCGTTGATCGTATCCGGGGCATTCGCCGCGATTCCGGGCAGCCACAGCGGACGGCCGTATTTGTCGAGCAATTGCTTTAGGTAGCGCAGCGACGTGTCGTGCATCATGTACCGCGCGCCTTTGCGGTACAGACGGTCGACGGAGTGCTCGAGGTTGACGAGATCCTGCGAGCCGATCGAGTTCGTTCCCGTTTCGCTTCCGCCATCGTTTCCGGCGGAGCCGCCGGCGATGAGCGGTATCCCGGGGCCGGATCCGGAGCCCCAGGCCTGCGGGGTGCCGTCATTGGCCACCGCCGCGGTGACGATGCCGTTGGGCTGATTCGTTCCACTGCCGGTAGTGAAATGCGTGTTCAGGATTCGTCCGAGGCGAATCGCGAACGCTTCTTTCAGGTAGGCCTCGAGGTCGAATGCGGAATCCTGCAGCAGTTCGAGCGAGACCTTGACCATTTTGGTGCTGTACTTCCAGGCATTCAGGACAAGATGGCCGAAGGCCGCGTCGGCGTCGCCGACCTGCACACCCTCACCCACGATCTCACCGGTTATGGTCGTGTCGTTCATCGTCGGGTAGGGCAACGGTTGACCGGTGGCCGTATCCATGATGCGGGCGACCTCGAGCATGCCGCCGAAAAACTTCATGGCGATTTCGAGCTCGTAGACGAATCCCTGGGGAACCAGGTATCCGCCGAGTGCGTTCGAGCCGATGCCCAGGTCGCGGAATTCGGGATGCGTTCCGGCGAGGATGGCGCGGTGTTCGTCTTTCGCCTGGCCGACGATCATCAATCGCATCGCTTCGAAGTAGCGGCGATGGATTTCCCGGACGATGGGCCGATTGGCGGGCGAGATGGCCTCGAGGTAGCTGCTGTGATTGCCGTCGGGGCGGCCGCGGCCGACGAAGGTGTCGCGATACTCGGCGATCGCGGCAACGCGTGCCGGTTCGCTGATGCGCTCGCGCTCTTGCGGATCGAGCGGCGCTCCAAGTTCGGCTTCGGCGCGTTCGGCGCGTTCGTAACGGTCGATATCGGCCTTGAGCGAGTCGACATCGGCCATCATTTTGTCGAACTTCTCGCGGTCTTCCTTGGTCAGCGGATTCTTTTTCAGGATTTCAGCGGCGTCGGCGTGCAGCTTGGCGCGCTGTTCCCGCAATTCTGCGGATTTTCGCATCGTCGGTTTTCCTTTTTGTGTGTGGTGTCAGGTCCGCTGGGCGGGCGATCGCGCAGCTCCCTGCTCTCCTGTGCCCGCCAGGCGGCGGGGCAGGTTCAATTTCGTTTGGCGAGCTCCAGACGCATCTTCATGCGCTGTCGGTCGACACGCTTGCGTTCGCGCTCGGAATCGCCGTCGGGCGAATCGCCGTCATGCTCGCAATTCTCATCGTCGCAATCCTCGTCGGTGCAACTGGCGCAGATGCCAGACTGGCAGGACGAGCAGTCGCATGCGCATTGGCCGTATTCACCGTCACCGTCCATGCCGGCCGGACCGTTTTTGTCGTTTTCGGGATCGCCGTCCTGGGCGTCGCGGCGCAGGCGGCGCGAACGAGAATCTTCCTCGTCGCTCACGTGGATGCCGTGAGCTTTGGCGGCGCCCACGATGCGGTGCCAGACGCGGTCCTTCTCTCCCGAGGGAATTCCCTTCGTCTGGCTGAATCGCGCGAGCGCGTTGCGGATGTGCGATTGAGTTTTCGCGACGTCGCCGGGGAAATGAATGGGCAGCTTCCAGGTCGACGTGTCGTTTTTGTCGCCGACGTAAGCGAACGAGCTCGCGGGCAGATCGGCGCCGTCGACCTTTTTGGTTTTTGCGTCGCGTAGTTCGGGGACGTGCGAGGAGACTTCCTCGGGGATGCCGTCCGGGAATAGCGATCGTGTGTTGCAGTCCGTGCCCTCATAGGCGGGAAAGGTAACCGGAGAAACGTCGAAAACCTCGGCGTCGTGGATCTCGCGCACAATCATTTTGCGTTTGCCGTCCGCGTCACCGGGATCCGGCTCCTCAGACCACTTCTGCGACCGCACGTAGAAGCCGAACGAGCACTGATCTATATCCCCGCGGCCGATCGAGGTCATGACGTCGCGCGCGGCCTGAGTATCAGGCGGGTCGACGTCAAATTGCAGACCCTGGTCGTCCTCTTTCAGGCGCAAAGTTTTCGACCTGGTGCGGCCGAGAACGATGTTGGGATCATGGTTAAACAGCGCCCGAACATCGGGATTCGTGCCTAAATGGCGCGTAAAGGCCCCGGGCATGATCCGCTCGCGGTATCCGCCTAGGTCGACCGAGAGCTGATTGAACACCGCGGCGTGGCCTTCGATGCCGTTTCCGTCTTTCTTTTTGCGGAGGGCGGCCTGGCGATTGACCCGGTACTCGCGCTTCATGGTTTTGGCTCCTGCTGAGGATTTTGTGGCGCCGGTTGGGCCGGCGGCGGAGCACCGGCGGTGCCCATGTTGATCGGAATGAGGTATTCGTCCGCCCAGGGTTCGTCGATCTGATTCAGGTGCTCGATCTCGCGAATGTCGTTGGGCGAGAGGAACGTCCATTGGCGGCCGGCGGAATAAAACTCCTTCCGGCTGTTGGCGTCGGGCATCTTCAGTCCGCGCGTATCGAACTGCGCGAAAAACCTGCTGGCGTTGCGGCCGATCTTCGGGAAGAGCTTGCGCTTGAGCTCCTGCTGCCAGGATTCGAGCCAGGGGGCGAGTGTGTAGTTCACGAACTCGACGCCGATCTGCTCGGTATTGGCGCGATTGGTTTTGTCGGTGTCTCCGATCATGTGGGGCGGGACGGCGAAGATCGAACAAATCTCCGATTTCTGGAACTGGCGCGTCTCGAGGAATTGCGCTTCGTTATTTTTCCCACCGGTCTCTTTCCACTGCACGCCCTGCTCGAGCACGGCGACGCGGTGCATGTTTTCGCCGCCCTGTGCCTCGGCCCAGGAGCGCTTGAGCTGCTCGCGGGCGACGTCCTTGAGCGCATTCGGAACCTGAAGCACACCGCCAGGCCTGGCGCCGTTGGCGAAGAATTTCGAGCCATATTTTTCGGCGGCGAGCGCCAAGCCCACGACCTGGCGGGAAAGCCAGATGGTGGAGCTGCCGAGACGGCCGTCAAGCGTGAGGCCGGGCATATGCAGCATGTCTTCGGCGAAGATCGTTCGCTCGGGCTGATCGTTCGTCATCGCGACGTCGGGATCCTCGGGATTGGCGACGAGCTCATGAATGCCTTCGGTCGTGCGATAAACCAGCAGGCCTTTCGCGGTGCGGTACGGACGGCAGCGGGCAGGATTGCGCGGCCAGAGCGCCACGATGCGATTGGCGCCGTCGCGCTGGACCTCGGCATAACCATTCCCCCACAGCAGCATGTGAAGCTGCAGCGTCCGACGGAAGGTGATCGAGGTCATCTCCGGATTCGGCTCGTCGTGCAGAACATCGTGCAGGTCGTGATCGACGGCGACGCGCTTGCCCAGGCGCTTTTGCTCGCCGGTGATGAGGCGCTCGAAAACCTGCAGCGGCAGCGCTCCGATCGTGGAGCTGATCAGGTTCACGCAGGCGAATACGGTGGCCACCTGCAGCGCGGTGAGTTCGCTGACGCGAATCCCGGAATCGGTGCGGCCGCCATTGAAGATATCGAGCAGCCACTCGGCCGGAAACGAAAGCGGGCTTTGAGGATTTTCGAGCGAGCTGCGGCGTTCACGGGCACGGAGCAGGTACTGGCTTGCTTCGGCTTCGCGTTGCAAGCCGATGTCACGCCAGCTCACGCCGGCGGAGAAGGCAGCCGAGGCGCTGGTAAATTCAGGGGTGGCCAGCGCCTCGGTGTGGGGGGCAGGACTCATCTGAGCGATATGGCGATGCGTTGATTTTTCTCGTGACGCTCTTCGCGTCCGGCGGCAGACCAGAATCGACGTGCGCGGGCGATACGCTCCATGACGAGATCGGCGACGATGAAGAAATCCCAGGGATACGGCAGCCGGGTGCCTGCCGCACGGGCACTGGATGAACCGGTTTCGGTTTTCAGCATTTGCGGAGGGCCCCGGCGAGGGTCGAACCGACCAGAAGCTGCGTGTCTTCCTCGCAGTGAGGGCAGCCGAGGCTGCCGCGGCTGGTGATGAGCAGCGCTGCGCTGCATTTATCACAGCGCGAAATGTCCTGGTGGCGTCCGAAGTGCATATGCATTTGGGTTGTCTCGCTCGCGGCCGACACGATCTGGATCACAGGACGAGGACCCCGCGGGTTTCATAGACCGAGCCGCCCGGCTCGGGACTGGCGATAGCGCGGCCGAGCGCCATGATCAGCGCGACCATGCCGTCGACCTTGCCGCGTGCGGATCCGCGGACCGGGCGCCTGTTCCCATTGTTGTCTTCCTTAACCAGGAGATTGAGCGCCATCCAGGCCAGCACTGGATTGGCGAAATGGTTCAGCCGGCGAGACGGAATGAGCTGCCCGAGCAGGCGCTTGGTGGGCTCCGCAAACATCGAGATCGTTTGCGGGAACTTCACGAGGATCTCGGGATCGATGCCGGCCTTCTGCAGATTGTTTGCGAATTGCGTGGCGTTCCAGGGATCGAAGGCGATCTCGCGAACCTGGTAGCGTTCGCAATCGGCCAGGAGCTGCTCCTGGATGACGTCATAGTCGATGACGTTGCCCTCGGTGGTTTGCAGGTATCCCTGGCGGATCCAGACGTCGTACGGCACGCGGTGCTCGGCGATTTTGCGTTCGACGTTTTCCGCGGGAACCCAGAAATTGCAGAGGACCTGGTACGGCTCCTCTTCGTCATCCGGCGGAAATAGCTTCACCATCGCGGCGACGTCTTCAGTGGAGCTGAGGTCGATCGCGACGTAGCAGAGACGCCCGGCGAGATCGGCGCCCGCGACACCGGAGCAGGCACGCCAGTCTTCGGCCTTGATCGCGGCGGTTTCGGAGCTGGTCCAGACATTCAGGCGTAGTCGCAGAAATGAATTTAGCGCGGAGGGATCCTGCGAGGCCTTGTGCGCCAGGCGGCGGAGGTCGTCGAGCTTGACGCTGACGCCGAGATTCGGATTAGCCTTCGGCCAGTTCTTTTCATCCTGCCAGTCATCACCGGGATCGAGCGCGGCGATGAAGGGAAAAAACGTGTCGTCCTCGACGATGCCCTCGAGCACTTTCTCGCCGTACTCGTGTTGGGACCAGCAGATCGATTCGCGATTGAACCCGGCGGTAGTGATGGCGAAGATCAACGCCTGGCGGCGGGCGCCGGTGGCCGTATCGAGGACGTCCCAGAGCAGGCGATTTTTGTGGGCATGGAGCTCGTCGACGATGGCGCCGTGGATGTTGAGTCCGTCGAGGGTGTCTTCGTCGGAGCCCAGCGGCTCGAACTTGCTGGCCGTGCCGGGGACGTTCATATTGTCGCGGAATTTTGCGATGCGCTTGGCGAGCGCCGGCGAGGCGCTGCGCATGCGGACGGCTTCCTCATAGACGATCTTGGCCTGGTCTTTCTTCGTGGCGGCGCAATAGACCTCTGCGCCAGGCTCACCATCCGCGAAAAACAAATAGAGGCCGATGCCGGCGCATAGCGTGGATTTGCCGTTTTTGCGCGCGACCTCGACGTGGGCGACGCGGAACCGGCGCAGGCCGGTGGCCGCGCGCTTCCATCCGAAGAGCGACCAGACGATGAACTGCTGCCAGGGTTCTAGCGCGAATTGACTGCCGGACCATTCGCCCTTGCTGTGGCGGAGGAAACCGAAGAAATCGAGCGCGTGCTGCGCCGCGGCGCGATCGAAGACCAGGCCGCGATCGCGGCCGGTGCGGAGATCGCGGAGGTGGCGTTCACAGGCGAGGCGAACCCACTTGCTGGCGACGATGCGGCCGGCGGCGACGTCGCCGGCGTATTTCTCGGCAGGGCTGGCCGCGCGGGCACTGTCAAGTTTATTTGACATGGGCTACTGAGTCGGGTGCGCGGCGGCCTTGGCGGAGAGGAAATCCTCGAGCGGGTCGGCTTCCTTCGGTTTCTCGATGCGGACGCGGGTGCGCGCCGCCGGCGTCATTCCGAATTCGATCAGGAACGCGCGCATGAGCTTCAGTGCTTCGTTGGCGATGCTGACGGCGGGGTTGCGCTTGTACCTGGTACCGACGAGAACGGTCACAGGCCCCTTTTTCCCCTGGCGATGCGAGAAGACGTCTTCCTCGATGATCAGACCGCGTGCGGCGATTTCTTTTTCGGCCTCGATCCAGCGCTCGTAACAATGGCAGTAGGCCGCGAGCGCTTTGCCGTCGATGCGCGTGAGCACGCCCAGCAGCTCGAGCTGCGGCACGATCGATTGCCATTCGTCCTGGGCGATGGCGCCGAGATGCGGCGGCATCTCGGGGCGGCCGAGCTGGGGCTGAGGCTCGTTCTGCGGGAGCTGACGATGCCCCGGATTGCCGCGAAGCTTTTTGACGGCGGTCGGCAGCGGCCGGCGGCCGGATCCTTTAGGCATAGGGCCAGGCCTGGTCTTCGGTGCGCAGCGTGTCGACGACCTGAAGCGAGCGATCTCCGGAGCGCCAGAGGACTTCTCGACTCGAACGATCGCATACGATGCAGCCTTCGGATGCGAGATGCTCTCCGGGATGCGTAACTTCGTCGCCGTGGATCCGAAAATTGCTGCGGCCAAACATCTGATTGCATGGATCCGGAACGAGAACGATCGAGAAAGGGCCCGTATTCGGAGACTCTTCGACTGCGGTCATGGTGTAAACGCCGCGAGGGATCGGGCCGATATCGGCGACGTCTTCGAGAGCGGGATTGTTGACGCCGTCGCCGTGCCCGCTATAGCCAAAACACAACGTGGCGTTGTTTCGGCTGAGCCGCCCGCTGATTTGTTCGAAGACCCACACGGAATTTATTTCGCGGGTGTGCGAGAAAGACTGCGCGGCGGTCCGCCGGGGCGACTTTTTCGCAGAAAAAAGGGCCCCTACCCGGTCACGGCGTGCAAGTCCGTCACCAGCGCGAACATATCGAACCCGTCGGGGCTCTTGCCCTGCCGCAGCCAGTCCTGTCCGATAAGCGCGTGCGCTTCGTCGCAATACTTCGCCCAGAACGCCCACGTCATGCGCTTGATCTGGCCCCAGGTGATGCAGGTGAGTCCGTCGGCATCGTAGCCGCAAACAAACACAGCGTGGCCGCCCCAACTGTCGTTCGCGCCGTCTGCAACGTCCCACACTTCCTGCGATTGCGCGCTGAGTGGCAAGGCGAGGCCGATGTACACGCCGCCGAAATATGCGATCGCGAACTTCACGTGATAATCGTTTTGCGGATCCGGATCGGCGTATGCCAGCAACGGATGACCAGCGAGTTGATTCGCGCGCCACTGATTCAGCACGTCGAGCTCAACGCCGCCATCGTCGCTCGAGGGATCCTTTGGGTCGTAGCCGTCCCATGCTTCGTATGCGGCGAGAATCGCGTCGTCGGGAACGGTGATCTCACTGCCGGCGTTCGCGCTCCATACCTGAATCGCATGACCACACGCGGCGATCGTGCAATCGCCGAGGTTGTCGTTCAGCATCATGCCCCACGACGTGATGCCTTTCGACCAATCGACGCTATCCGGCGGCAGGGGCATCGGCGCCGGCGCGAAGTACTTCGCCAGGCGTAGCGTGCGCGGATCGCGCCGCGGCAATCGTTTTCCCAGCTTCATTCCCGAATGATCGATTTTCTTCGGCGGGCACGGGCCGCTGTGTCCGTGATAGTTGAACATTTCCTCACCTGGGGGCATCGGCTCGCCACAAAGACCGCACTTTGCTACTTCGCTCATTTCGTTTCTCCTGTGCCTCTGCGGCCAGCACCATGCGCGAAGATCGGCGCCTGACGCGTGATGCGCTGTCTCGGCGCTGCCGTTCGCTGTTTGCCCTCGATCGCCGCGACGATCACGGCGATGTCGTCTTTCACGTGAAATTCCGTGCCGGTGTCGAGCAGCACGATGGCGTGGTGATTCGGGCTGGCGAGATCGATCCAGACGGCGGAGATGTCGTCCGGATTGACGAAAAGCGCGCCTTCGTCGCTGCCGGCGGCATCGGCTTGCGTGAGCCGAATCATTTCGCTCGGCCGAACGTCACTACGCGAACGAATTTGCTATGCAGATGCAGCTGGTGTTTCGCAGTGAAATCGTCGACAGGCTTGTTGCCGGTTTTCGCCACGAGCACCTTGTCGAACGAATCCACCAGGTCGCCAGGCGTCAGCTTCACCGGCTTCGCACCCACTCGGCCGCTTGACTGCGGAATCGCGGCTTCGGCGAGCTGTACCCCGTCCTGGATAAAGCCGATGAGCTGCGTGATTTTTTGCTGCGTCTTTGGATCGTTCACCTGCGCGATCGAGAAGACAGTCGTCAGGTCCTGACTCAATACGCCGAAATCGGCGTTGATGTCCGCCGCGATGCCCGTTTTCGTGGCCGGCTGCGCCGCCTGATAATCGGAGTAGAGCTGCTCGAGTCCCGCGACGTCGGCCTTGATCTTCTCCGGAACGGCCGTATTCACGGGCTGGCCCGTAAATATCGCCACAATCTGCAGAATCGTGCTTACCGCCGGCGCGACTTCGTTCAACACCTGTTCGAATTGCGAAGCTGACAGGCATCCCGATGTCGCCACCGTCAACACCAGGCACATTGCGAAAATTCCCAGCGGAGCGCCCGGAGCTTTGACCGCGGCGATCGTTTTCTTCAGTCCTTCAGGCGCCTGTTTCGCCAGCGCCGACACGATCAGCACCAAAAGCGCCGCGAACGTGCCCGTCGGATGCTGCGCTGCAAAGGTATTCACGCTCGGCATGATGAATGCCGCGGTTTTGCCCAGAACCGCCAGGATCACCGGCCACCACTGTCGAATCAGCGTCATCTCACTGCTCCTTTGAGGCCGAGGCCTCCGTCTATCTGTCGTTCCACGCGTCCCACGCGCGAGTCGAACTCTTCACGCCGCACGAACTTCTCCCGCTCCGCGTCGCCGGCGTCCAGGCGCCGCTCGAATTCAGCCGTTTTTGCCTTCATCGTCGCTTTCATCCAGGTGATCGTGACCACGCCGGAGATCACCCAGGAGACAATCGTCAGCGCGACATTGACTCCGATCACGAGGTAAGTGTTTGGAAACACAGCGGGGCCCGAGGCGTCTGCGGTGCTGGGGGCTTAGTCTGCGGGTGCTGGGGGCTTAGGCTTCGACGACTTCTAGCTCAAACCGCGAGATGCCGTGCGAACGGAAGACTTTGTTGGTGTTCTGAAAATTGTCTTTCAAAACGGCCTTTTTGCCGCCGGCGAGTGGAATTTCGCCGCCTGGATCGAGCTCCTTGCGGATCTCGTCGAGCAGCCGGTCGGCGCGCTTGTAGTGCTTCGAGCCCAGCTCCCGCGCCCGCAAACATTGCCGAGCTTTCTCCACCAGGTCGACCGTCTTTTTCGGCATTGGCCAGGTCCTCCGATGCGGCTAATTTTAGCGCCAGGGCCGCAATTCCGTGTAGCGACTGTGCCCCGAGCGGCAATCCCCGTTCGAAGCGAAACAGCAGCAACTTAAGTTGCGCGATGAAAATCAGTCTGCTTTTCAGCATCACCGTTTTGGATGCTGGTCTCGAGTAAATAGCCGTCGACAACCCGGTTGCGGACCGCCCAGAGCACCAGCTGCGCTACGCTATGCAGCTTCAGCTTCGAATAGATATTCGCGCGATGCGTCTCTGCCGTTTTCAGCTCTATTTCCAGCATTACAGCGATCTCTTTCGCGGCTTTGCCCTGGCAGATCAGCTCGACAATCTGAACTTCGCGCCGCGTCAGCGCCGCCTCGGTCTCGTCGATCCGCCCGCAGTCGGCGCAGCCCCACTGCATCGGCATCTTACGGCCGCCGTTTGTGGATTGCAGCAACACCTGCTTGGCGCCGCAACCCGGACACCGCCGCGTTTTCAGCGAAGTGGTGGCCATAGCTGCATCACCAATGGTCCGCCGCCGCTGGGAATCGACGCCAAATGTCGGCCGTCGCCGATCCCGCTGAAATCGCCATATTCGTGTTTGGTTGGCGGGGCAATGTGCGCGGCGCTGACGCCTTCCTCGATCCACTCGAGGCGTCCTTTTTCGATCATGCGCTGCACGACCGCGAGGTCTTCATGGTAGGAACGCCCGCTCGAGAGCCACACTTTCACGCGGACGCTTACACGGGTTCTGTTCGCCACGGAGGGAGCCGCCAACGATGCCCTAGGCGGATCGGGAGGTACGGTCGTACGGTCGCATCCTGAACTTACCCGATCGGCCGGCGCAACGTCGCTAATGACGCGGCGTGATTAGTAACTCCGGTGAGGTACCCGTTGCGGCACGTCTGCGCCTGCGCGGCGCGTTGCCGATCACAATCGTCGCCGAGTCCAAAGTCTCGTAACTCGTCGCCCGGGTGCCGCACACGCCGCATTCGAGCCGCCGCTTGTCGCTTGAAGACAAATACACTTTACGAAGGATCCTCATGGGTTCGGCCCGACAGCGCTGATTGGGGCAGCGCACGCTGCCCTAGATTGGAGCACAAGCGTACGGGACTTACCCACGTCATTAGCAGCAGGGGGCCCGGGTTGTCTGAGGAGTTAACTTGCTAACGGCTTGGCCGCTTCGGCTGTGATACCAGTTCGCTCATTTGAACAAATCCTCCTGGCTGGCTGCGGTGGGAGCTTTCTTCCGAAACTGGTCGGCGTGGGGGCACGTCGCCCAATGCGGCATGAATGTGTCGTCGGGGCGGCGATCGAGCGGGATTAGTTTCTTCGCCGGAGTCTTCCAGAATTCAATTTTCGCAGCGCAGAGCTTGCAGGGCCGCGCGTATTGCAGGCGGTAGCCGGCGAGCTGCAGCTTGTGCCGCGTGGTCGGCCACTCGATCGGAAATCTCGCCGGCGGCGGAGCCATGGGTCCGGGTTTGGGTTTGTCGTTCATCGCGTGCTCGGGGCAAATATCTATGTTCGGTCCTACGCTCTTGCGATGTCGCTCGCACATCGGCGCATCGCAGGTTTTATCCGGCCCGACGGAGTGATCGCAGAGCGCTACGGACCATTCGCTGCACCATCGGCAGCGTTTTCGCGGCGCGCGATGCGAACACGCGATGGCGGTGGCATCGCCGATCCGCACATGGTCGCAAGGACTCACGGAAATAAACTCTCCGCGGCCTTGATGCCTTCGGGCGCTTCTTCGATAAGCTTCGAACGGCGCAGGGCGCGCAGGTATTCGCCAAATGTGCCGCCTTCATGGGCGAATCCGGTCTGCTGCCCGAGTTCCTCGGCCGTGACGGCGTCAGGATAGGCGGCGACGAGGACGTCCAGCATCTTGCCGACGCCGGCCTTGAATTTCGACTTCCACATGGCGACGAGCTCGTCGGATGACTCCGGCCGCGGCGGAACTGGGCCGACCGTCGCCAAGCCCTCATCGGTGATGGAGGCGCCACTGCCATTTTCCGTGACGAATCCGCCGCGGACGAGCGCGCGCATGTATTCGCCGAACGTGCCGCCCTCGGGAGCGAATCCGCTTAGGGCGCCGAGCTGATCGCGGGTGCGCGGTTCGGGATGCCACTGCGCGAGAATGGTGAGCATTTTTCTAGCGCCGGCTTTGAGGTTCGGAGTCGTATCGGCGCCAAGGTCCGGCGCATGCCGCGCAACTTTATGAACCGGCGAAAGCTCCTGATGTCCATGACTTTCGCCGGAAGCTCGTAAGATTTCCCCGCCCAGACTTGTTGGACCTGCCGTCAGCTTCGCGGCTCCATTGGCTACCAGCGAGAGCTGCATGGCGCGCTGTTCGAAGTCTCCGGCAAGCTCGGAAATTTTGTGCAGGCCGCCGGCGATAGACTGCAGCGACTTCGCCTGGCGAATGAAGGCAGACCGGTGCTCGCGCAAGGCGGATTCCACGGCGCGCGCGATCAGCCGCGAATCGACGACCGGCTTCCCATGGACAGCACTTGCAGCGGACGGCTGCAGATTCGTCGCCGGAGCGCTGCGCCTGGCGAGCGTCAATTCGTGCTTCAATTCGCGTATCCGCTTTTTGAAATCCGCGACGGTGCGGGCTTCTTCTTCTGCTTGTTTTGGCAGGTCGCCAAGCTTGGCGAGCAGCTCGCAGACTTTTTCGGTGGGCGGCGGCGGCTCGATCTCATATTTGCGCGCCTCTTCGCCGTGGGGCGTTTCGATGGGGCCGACGTGGAGGAGCACGAGTTCTTTGCTGATGGCGCGGCCGAGCGCGAAGAAATTGCCCGGATCGAGCAGCTGAATGCGCTTCATGAAGGGATCGCGCTCCGCCTTTTCCTTGGGGATGCTGAGGATATCGGCGGCCGTTTTGCGATTGATATCTTCGAAGGTGGGCCCGATGAGGCGATTGAGCAGCATGCCGCTAGCGTCTTTCGATAAAGCGGCCAGGCGCTGCGTGGCAAAAACCGCGCAAAGCAGGCGTTTGCGGCCGCGCGTGCACAGATCGCGCATCGGCTCGGCCGCTTCCGATTCGCCTTTGCCTTTTTCGGGGCAGAACATATGCGCTTCGTCCACGATGACGAGATAGGGACGGCGCAGTTCCTTGGGCGCTTCGATCAGCGCTTCCAGAAAATTTCTGACGAAGGCGTGGCGCTCGGAGGGCTTCAGCTCGTAGATATCGCAGATGGCCGATGCGCGAACGCCAATCAGCGCGCGCGCCACTTTGCCCGCCGATCGCGGATCCGCCGGGGTATCGCCGCCCTTGCCCACGAGGTAAAAATCGAGCTTCTGGCGCATGGGGGCGAATTCGCCCTCGGGATCGATGACCAGGATCCCGACATGGCCGAAGGCCTGTTCGATCAGGCGCTTCATGGCCCACGTTTTGCCGCCGCCGGAATCGGCGGTGAGGAGCAGGCGCGTGGCCAGCAGCGTCTTCAAATCAATCGCCACATTGTGGCTGCCGGCCTTGCCGATGACGATCTGGCTCATGGCATCCTCGAGCACTTTTTGATTAAGGCATCGATGCCGAGGGGGTAAATGCTTGGCCGGCGCTCGCGCCCCTGCTCGAGAATTTCATCGCAGCGATCGGGATCGATCTTTAAGTCGGTCTCGAGCAGGCCGTACAGCACGGCGCTGTGAATCGAGAGTAGGAACGCCGCGATGTTCACGGCTTCCGGCCACTCGGCCTCGGTGCGCGGGTCTCTCATGGCTTGGCCTTTCGCACGGCGTAGCGGCTGGTGATGACGCGGAAGCCGTCTTCGAACTCGACACAGACGGAATTCATCTTGCCAGAAGCGACGACGCGGCAGCGCTGGCCCTTGCGGTCGATCGGCCGCATCGGCCCCGGCCGCCAGCGCCACACCTGATCGAAAATCTTACCCATCCACTAACTCTCTTTTTCCATTAGCGCCAATTTAGCTTCTAGGGAGAGGCCGGACCAGGCGCGATCGAGCAGCCGCTCGATGCGCGATGGCTCAATGTGCAGAGCTCCGTTGCCGTCGCCATTTGCGGCGGCGCCATTCCCGTTTGTACGCTTCGCGGCGCGAGCCCCTGCGGCGAGCCGGGGCCCGGCAGGATTGTGTTCCTTGCGGCGGCGATCGACGCGGCCGGTGCTTTCGATGCGCTCGCCGTTGGTGCTGGCCGCACGGGCACTGGAGGAGCCTTTCGTATTCTGGTAGACCCACCACGTCGGCACCTTGTACTTCTCGGCAATCTCATTCGACGCCATGCCGGCGTCGCGATCGCGCTGCGCGGCAGCTTTGTCAGCGGTATATTTCGACACGGGTTTTGCCTCCTCTTTTTTCTTTGGCTCGGTGGGTTCGACTCCCGACTTCACTTCGACAAAAGACTTCACGGGCGGCAGGCCCATAATCTTGCGATAGTGCATATCGCAGCGCGGTCCAGTTTTGAGTATCCGCGTCGCCTTGACGTGAGCGCCTGTCTGCTCCTGGCAATCACGGCACAGTGGCTCGCTCATGCGATTTTCTCCTGAGCATTTGGCCGCCTGATCAGGCGATTCTCGAGTGCTGGCCGCACGGCCATTGGAGGAGCCGGCTCGGGCGACGGTGGCGATGCGAGTTGTTCGCCCGGGCGGGAGAGAATCAGGCGCCAGCACCAGCGGCTTTCCTCGACGATTTCGGAAGAGAAGCCGAGCCGCGCGAAAAAGCGCGCGTCGGCTTCGGCCAGTTCGCGCTTGAGGTATTGCGCTCCACGATTTGTATCCTCGGCCATTAACTGGTCTCCTCTTGCGCGCCGGCGATCAGGTGCGCTTCGGGATCGGCGCAGGCGTGCAATCCTTGCCACTGCTGTGACCGGCATCCCTCGTGTGGAACGTAGACTTGCCCGCAGCCAGGGCATTTCACGTGCGGCCTGAGCAAAAAATGCGCGCGAACTGGCGCTAACTCGCAACCGCATCCAGGACAGTTCATCCCGTTTTTCTCGCTTTCTGCTGGTGATCGATCGATATTGGCCCGGGCTCCGTAGTCTGCGCCTGCTGCCTGAATAATCTCTCCGGCAGCGGTACCCACTCGCCGCGCTGAAGTTGCTTCCAGCGCATGTAAACGATCTTCGGGAATCGCAGACCGCGCCGACGGCATTCGGTCATCATCGCGTCCAGGGCGAATTTCAGGTCGGTCGGCTCCTGTGGAGCGCCGAGGGCGCGGTAAAGCACTTCGACAGTCGGCCATACGTTTTTATCGTTCACTGACATCAACTCTCGCACTGCGTCTAAGGTTGATTCCAGGGTTCGCAATAGGTCCTCACTCACTGAGTGAGTCAGTCTTTTCCTGTTTTGAATTTGGAAAAGATTTCTTACTCACTCACTCAGTGACCCTCCCTACCCTCCCAAAAAACGCGCATAAAACGGGGCAGAGAGACACTTCACCATCACCGCCTATCGGCAGCGTAAGCTACACAGTTACCTGAATGGACGGGCGTGATCCGACTGGATATCCTGATAAAGTCGTTCACGCATGCGAATCTAAGTCGGGACCAGGGTTAGGGTATGAGCCTTCCGGGTCCCGTTCATTTCGCAGCCCGCCGCAGTTCAGGGCCTCCCAATCACCGGTGTTGCTGTGCCGCGACCCTCAGTGATCGGCCTCCCCGGCTACCTGCTGCGGCCTATCGGTGACAGCTGCGAAAAACTTTTGCGGCAGGGCCAGAACTGCCCGAGTTCCTCCAATTCTCGATTCACCGCTATCCGCAGCGCCAGAAACGTTTTTGTCGCGGGATGCAGTTTCTGCCTTCCCCTTGAAGGTCCTGCCGCAAAATCATCGGGCGATCGCGATCGCCCATACGCAGATCGCCGCGCCGGCCAGCGCGGTCACCGCCAACATCAACTGCAGCCAGCGCCGCCGCCGCTCCCAGGATCGCTCCTCTTTCCAGACAACCGCCTGGCGGCGCAGGTAGCCGGCGACATCGATCTCTTCGCTCGCCGGCCGGTCGGTGACTGCCATCTCCGGGCAGCCGCACTTTTCGCAGTTGCCGTGGCGGTCCATTTCGGTGATCGCCTTGCAGTCCGGACACCACAGCGCGATCGGACTCATCTCACAGAAACCGCCTTTCCACCACGCGCGCGACGGCAAACTTCGCGCCTTCAAATATGGCCCAGGCCGACAGGCCGAAAAAGAAAACGCCGGCGGCGATCGCGGTGATCTTGGCCGCGCGGATCATCTAAAAACCTATCTCCGTGATTTCAATGTTGGGCAGTAGGCGCATATGGCGCTTGCGCGCGAGGTCCACGCACGTCTCCATCGTGCAAACCGTGTGTGAACGATTCGCCCAACTGCACCCTTCAGGGCAACCATTCATATCGGTGCATCGGCAGAATTGACAGATGCCTGACGGTGGTCGCCGCGGACGCACGACTCGGTGTCGAACAGTCGCTCGTGTCCGAGATGTGCTCATCTACCCGCCTTTGCCGCTTTCGGCAGCACTTTTGCCGGCACGCCATACGTGACGCGCGCGCCGAGCGCGCGGAGACGCTCTTCGAAGGCCGCCAGGGTGGCAAGAAAATCCTGTTTCGCGATCTCGGCCTTGAGCAGTTCGCCGCAGATTTCGCAATTGCCCTTGATGCCGGCAGCGCCGTCTTTCTCCGGGGCATAGCCGGGATGGCGCGGGCATTTAGCTTCGAAGCGCGCGCGGATTTTCAGCATGCCTGCAACTCCGAGCGATGCCGCTTCCCCGGGACAAGCGCAATCGGTGGCGGCGTTACTTTGGGCTTGAGTGAAGCGGCTCGTCTTCGGCTTCTCATGCGCTTTCTCGGTGGCGGAAAATGAAACACGGCGTCACAGCTCCGGCATTCGAAATAGCGGCACCAGTTGATGTCGCCGGGCATCTCGTACAGAGCCGCGCCGCATCGCGGACACTTGAGCAGGCCGATCGAGAGAGGCTGCTTTTCTGAGCCCGCGCGGCCAGCACTCGCCCCGCTGCAACTTTTTGCCCCCGCTGTTTTCACAGCGCCCCCAGCCACATCACGGCAAAACACCACATGCCCCAGCGCGATCGCGCCACCGAATGTGAGGACCACGAACTTGTCGCCGCGCGACAGTCCGCGCCATTCGTGGAGCAGGAGAGATTTCATCGCGCGACTTTCTCCTCAAGCCCGAGATAGATGAGTTCATCGAGCGGAACCTGGGCGACGCACTCGGGATTCGAGCAAAGCGTTTTGCCAGCATCGACCCAGTAGCAGCCGACGAATTCAGCGTTGCCCACCTGAATGTGGCACGCATTCCTTTCAGTGCAGCCGCAGATGCGGCAGGTCCCAGGGGTGAGTACGACCGATTCGGCGCGCCGCGTCATGCGATCCCCCCGAAACTACCATCGTGTTTACTGGAATCTAAGTTGCTGGTATTGCTACGTCCCCGAGCAACGCCACAGACCACCAAACGAGGACTCTCTATGTTGCCCATAGATTTCCTGCTCGATTGTTCTGATACGACACTCGGGGACGCGCAACTGGCGGCGATGAATCGCGCCGCCAATGCCCGCAAGCACATCCGCAACCTGATTGATGAGCTGGTGGAAGCCGAGGCCGACGTGCGGCACGTAGCCTGGTTGCGGGAACATCGCGAAGATCTGCGCGAACTAGGCCGCACGCAGGCCCTCCAGAAAACGCTCGATTTTCGCGTAAGTCCTAGCGTCGAGCGACCTTCCGCGCTCGGCGTTGCACACCGTGCCTTTGCTGACGCCGATTAGCGCGGCGAGCTGCCGGTAGGTCTTGCCTTTGTCGGGGTCGAGACGGAGCGCGCGCAAAGCCTCGCGCAGAGGTTTCGGTAGAGGTTTGTCCAGCTTATTCGACGGCACAGCCAACCTTTCGGTCGGCCTTTGTAGTACCGCGCGCGATTACGTTACCATCGCGGTAATATATGTTATCTAACTTAGATTGTCAATATCTGTTTTTTTGCGGATGAGGCAAGTTTCCGGCAGGGTTGGCAGGTGTGGCTTAATCTACTCACATCGCGGAACTGAGGTTGCCTCAGCGACTAAGAGAAGGAGGAGATGTGACGCACGCCGCTGAGGAAAAATCACGCGCCCCGACAAAAACTTCGCCGACGGTCCAGATTCCCAATCGCCGACATCTGACGAGTTCGACCGAATACGGCAGAGCACTCGGACTTAAAACAAAAATCACGAGGCGCAGAAAACGAAGTCCTCGAGCGACGATGGTCGGAGACTTCGATTCCGACTCCGGCGGTGCCTGTGGAACTCCGAAGCAAATCTGGGTCGGATTGCTCGCTGGAGCGGCAAAGGCTCCTGATGTGCGAAGGCATGACGCCAAGCCCGAGGGGTGGCGATCAGCCAAAGTGTCATCGGCGGGCGCGCCAGCGGCGCAGCCGATGAGGAACCATTTTTGCTCCGAGTCGAACACCCCCCCGCCGCGGGCAGTTTTTGCCGCGGCATCGCGTTCAGCGATCAGTGCAGAGACTTTGGCGTGCTCATCTTCGAGGTCCTGTCGCGCGAGGGCGAGCTATTGTGGAACTCCCGAAGCAAATCTGGTCGGATTGCTCGCTGGAGCGGCAAAGGCTCCTGATGTGCGAAGGCCTGACGAGTAGACTTCGCTGCTGGTCGCGATTGACAATTGCGGCGATAGCCTGTCCAAGGCCATACGCGGAGCTTCCTGGCGGCGCGAAGGCCTGACTCCGTTCCGATCAGCGAAACGTCAGCGGCGAACAGCGGAGGCAGCGAGTGCGCCAGCAGCGCCTCCGATGAGGAACCATTTTGCGCCCAGCCGGACGCGGTTCCAGAACCCGCCGCCGCGGGCAGCTTTTGCCGCGGCATCGCGCTCGGCGATGAGCGAGGAGACTTTGGCGTGCTCGTCTTCGAGGTCCTGTTGTGCGACGGTGAGCTGTTGGGCGCAGGCGCGGCATGCGTCGAGTTGGTCAAGCAACGGCTTCAGGTCGGCTTGTGGCACGGTGATGAGGGCGGGAGATTGCGAATCGACTTGGGTCCCGCCCTCGGTTGACGAGCGTGCTGGCAGCGATACCGCCACAGGCCGCGGCAGAGGCAAGAATGCCAGCGGCAATCGTGCCGCAATCGCGGCGGGCGCTGTCGCGCCGCGATCGACCCGGGCGCGATCAGTCAATTGTCTGGTGAGAGTGGAATCGCGCTGCCGTTCGCGTTTGGCAATCTGGTCGAGGACAGAGTCTTGAGCGGCGAACGCTGCGCGCATGTTACCTGCCGTTTTGCGCGAAGCTTGCCAAGAGCGCGCAACCAGAACGGCGAGGTAAAGTGCGGCCAGCCAACCGGCTGCGGCGAGTACAGCAGCGGCGCGGTGCGACAGGGCATTTGCAGACATCGTAATTCCCTTCTGCGGATCGTCAGCGAACGCACACGGCTTCCGCCCGGGAAACAGCAACTGCAGATCCCTCGGGCCGGTCTTCTTTCGAGCACATGGCTTTTGTGCGCACCGGCCCTCGTGATGACAGCGTGTGCTGGGTACGGCGCCGGAGGGCCATAAGTCCGGCGCTCCGCGTAAACCTGGAAGCGAAGCAACTTCAGAAGTCCTCGACCATGTCGAGGGCTTCGGCGGCGGCACGTCCGGTGAGATAGAGCGGCGCTTGGGATTCGCCGCGCAGCGGATATTCGCGTCCGCGCAGCCGCCCGGCGCAGGCGTGACACACCGAGCGGCCGGCTTTTTCCAGCGCGGCGCGAGTTTCGCAGAGATTCCAGAAAAAACATGGCGTCGATGCGCATGCCTGAAGGGCTGTCGATTGCATACCTTACTCCCCGGAGCTCGATTGACTTATTGACTTAAGGAAGATTGCTTGGGCGGCGGCGCGGCGATGCAAGCCGCACGGGCTGTGAAAATTAACTGGCCCTCTGGACCATGCCTCAGATCTCGCGACGGAATCTGTTGCGTGACCTGAGCTACAGAGGGCTGGTGCTGGCCGCGGGAGGCACCGGTGCGGCAAGCGGGCGCCGGCAATCGGGCGCCGAGAAAACGAACGCGGCGTCAGGCGTAATGAGGCGCGCGGGCGAGGACGGCAGAGGGGTAGTCCCGATTCCCTGCCCCATTCCACAGCAGCAGCGCGCGCGTGACGTTGCCCTCGGCGGCGGCAACTTTCGCGGTGAAAACGCGGCAGCCGATTTCGAGTCCGATGGCAGGATCGCAGAGCGACGCGAGCGAAGCGCCCGCGAATCCGTGTTCGCGGGCGACCTGGCCCATCACCTGCATCAGTCCCCAGGAAAATGCACGGGCATGCGATTCCGTGGGATCGTCCGGTATCTCCGGACCGATGAGGACACCCAGCGCCGACGCATGCGAATCAGGCGGCCGGCGCGTCAGGCGAGTCGCGACGTATTTGTCATAAAACGCCGGCTCGTAGCGCACCGCCCACGGATTCCACGCGGACTCCTGTTCCACGATGGCACAGACGAGTTCGGGCCAAAGCGCATGCGCACCGGCAGCGCGGCACGCCAGCGCGACCAGTTCCGGAGGCGCGGGATCGATCGCCGGCCGCGGTTCAGAGGCCGTTGGAGCCGGATTTATCAGGTTTGTGCGGCAGATGATTGATGGCGATGTCGCGAATGAAAGCGCGTTCGATGGCGCCATCGCGCAGGCGGCGATGCAGCCAGCGCAGAAAGACACAAGATTGCGTCAGCACGGCAAACGCAACGACGAGCCAGTATGGATTCATAGCAGCAGCCCGCAAACGTCACGGTAAATTCGATCAGCCGAAAATACCCTGTTCATCGGTTCTCCTGATCGGCAGGTTTAATGTGCCGAAACGATAGGGGCAGCCGGAGTTTGGCTCAAAGAATCTCTCTTTATGATTTCAGGGGTATTCTTCACTTCGTTCAGAATGATCACGAAGAGTCAGAGGAAACCGCCGAGCGTGCGGCCGAGCGATTGCGTGAACGCTGTGCCGAAGCCCGGCGCATTCGCCAGATTTGCTTGCGTGCCCAGGAGTTGGCCCGGGATTCCGAGGGTGCGGCCGAGCAGCGAGGTGTTCACGCCGTAAAGTCCCGCCAGGCCCTGCAGCGCGGTGAGTTGGTCCTGCCGAGCCTGATTGGCGAAGCCGAACTGATTTTGCTGCGCTACCGAAGCGGTCTGCCTTCCCTGCTGGCGTGCCAACTCATCGACCAGGTCGCCATAACCAGCGGAGTTGCGCGTGCGCGCCAAGCGGTTCGCCGCGCTCTGCGCCAGGGCACCGAAGGCGCTCGAGAGCGCGCCGAGCGATTGGTTATTGATTGCCGATTGTTGCGCCGCCGTATAGCCCGGATTCGCGAGCAGCGATTGATATCCGCCCGCGGCTGTGCCCGAAAGCGATTGGCCCTGGTTGTAGAGCGCCTGGTTCATGGCGTTCTGCCGGGCCAGTTGCTGATCGGTCATCTGCATTGTTTGCGATTGCGCACCACGTCCCATAGGTCACCTCGCGGAAGTAGAAAGTCTGAGTATGGAGTTCGCAGGAAGCTGGCAACGACCACTGCAGCCGATTGTAAAACCCTCGGTCTCCGCGCGTCTTTTGCCGACACGAAACCAATACTCTGGGGTCGCCGCTTGGCGACCCGAGCTACAACAATGTTCGCGTGTTAGGGGTGGTCGGGCGCGGCGCCGGCGGAGAGTTCGACGGGTTTGCCGTGCGGCGTGCGGAGATACGCCTCGGTCCAGGCTTGTTTGCGGGCGGCGAGCGCCGCGGGATCGGTGAGCCCTTTTTCGGCGACGAGCCGCTCGAGGGTGGCAAGCCAGTGTTCGTAATAATGCGAACCGTCGTCGGGCTCGCCTCGATCGGCGGCGGCTCTCAGTTCCGCCGCCAGCGCCGCGGCCCATTCCTTCCAGGTGAAGTAACCTTCTTCCGAGAGCCGCACGGCGAGCGCGAAAGCCTGCGCCTGCCACGGCTCGGCAAAGACGGCGCCGCCCTCGGTGTCGCGCGGCAGGCGCGGCAATTCGGCCAATCGTTCGGCGGCTGCCGCCGCCTGCTCGTCAGGCCGGCTCAAGGTGATCGTCCCAGAGATTGACGTAGACGCCGTCGCGCGCCGGGGCCTGTTCGCCCCAAAGCTCGCGCGCGGCAAAACGCACGGTGTACAGATGCTGCGGCTTCTCGCCCTGAAAATGCGCGTTGCTGTCGGCAAAAACAAAGACGCCGTGATCGCGCTCGATCGTTCCCAACTTGCCGCGCGCGTAGCGCGGCAGCCGCGTGTGCGTCGGCGGATTGATGTTGCGTCCGCGAACTCGCTGGCCCACGGCGAATCTTGCCGCGACCGGCACGTCCCGTTTCACCGGATTGCCGCGCGCGATCACCGCGGGCACACCCGCGGCGTTCACCACCGGCGTCGCTTTTGCCGAACCCGCAGCGGGCTTGCCGCTTTCGACTTCGGCGCGCGTGACGAGCCCGCGGCTCGTCACCAAATCCACCAGCGCCGCGAACCATTTTTCGTAATAGCTGAACCGCAGATAATCGGCCGGCGCGATGCGCTCGATGGCGTTCCGCATGGCATCGACGCTCCATTTGCTCCCCGCTGACGCCAGCCACATCATGCCGAAGACGCGGCCTTCCCAGCGCTGGTGAAAAACGGGCTCGTTTTTCTCGCGCTCGACCGGGCCCATATCCTGCATGCCGCCCATGTCGTGAATGCCGTTCATGCGCGGCCTCCGGCCTTGCGCTCTTCAGGCTTGGCCAGCGTGACCTTCGCGACTCCAATCATGGAGTCGCGCGTCACCAGCGCGGCGAGCTGCTCTTCGCTCATCTTCTCGCTACCCGCGGGCCGCTCGGGCAGCACCATGTAGCGCAACTCGGCCGTGCTGTCGTGAACGCGGATCTCCGCATCGCCGGGCAGTTCGAGTCCGAATTCGCGCAGCACGCCGCGCGGGTCGATGACCGCGCGCGAACGATAGGCCGCCGATTTGTACCAGATCGGCGGCAGCCCCAGCACCGCCCACGGATAGCACGAACACAACGTGCACACGATCAGGTTGTGCACCTTCGGCGTGTTTTCGACCACTTGCAAATAATCGCCGCCGCGCCCTCCAAAGCCGAGCTCCCCGATCGCCGCTGTGCCGTCGGCCAGCAGGCGCTTCTTGAATTCGGCATCCATCCACGCGCGCGCGACGACTTGCGCGCCGTTGCGCGGGCCGATCTTGTGCTCGTAGGTGTCTATCAACATATCGAGCGCCGCTGGGTCCACGTAGCCTTTTTCTACCAGGAGCGATTCCAGCGATTTCACCCGCAGCGCCGGATCGGAAGGAACCGTCGAATGCTCATGTTCGTGCTCATGCGCGTGGCCGGGAGCCTGGGTGTGCGCCAGATCATGCATGGCCGCCGCCGCCGCACCCGCGCTCGCCATGAAATCGCGTCGTGAAGTTTTCATCGCGCATACCTCTGTGGTTATGCCGATGATAGTCAACTCAGCTGCCGCTGCAAAGAGCCAATTTTCGGCTGCAGTTGTTGTAGCTCAGGTCGCGCACCGACTGTCGCGTGAGCGCCATATTAGAAAAAGAGGCGCGAGACTTGAGGCCTTCTCCCAAAGATTGTGCGAATCGCAACATCCTTCCCGAATTACATGTGGGGCAACGTCCTCGCGTCTGGCCCAGACACCGTCGCGACCCGAGCTACAACCCTGACGGCAGCACCTCGAAAGTTGGCGTTTGCCTCGGACGCGTCGGATGGTAAAATCCGGGCGGCCCTTCCCCTGCGAGTCCAATGCGCGCCCAATTAGCGATCACATATGTCGTGCAAAAAGGCAAAGAAGCGGGAGTCATGCTTGTGCCGCATCGCTATCGCGACGGCAAATACCTCGCCAGCAAACACAAGACCGGCCCGCACTTTCGCGTGGAATCGCCCGAGGAACTGCTGAGCCACATGGTCAGCGGCCATTACATCCGCATGAGCAATCCCGAAACGCGGCTGCATCGCACGCCGCGCTTGATCCGCCCGCAATCCATCCGCGTCGAGTGGGTGTCTTAGCACCGAGTCGAGTTGAGCTGTCCACGAGGGCACCCCAGGCAAAATTCCTTTTCGCGGTAAGCAAGGTGCCCGAGGAACCGCTTTTGTCTTTCCGGGCGCCCCGCCCTCGTGTTTAGGGGTGGGACGTAGCGCCGGGCTTTAGCCCGGCGTCGTTCGACGAATCATGTGCTTTCGTCTTTACGTCCCGTGCGTCAAACTGCGCGTGTAGCAAATCCACGGATCGCGCCGCCAGCCTAGCGCCGCGAGGCGCCGGCCGAAAGGGCGCGCCACGCGCGGCGGCAAAAACGCCTGCACGTCCGCGAGCCCACGTGCTGCCGCCTGCAGCTTTACGGCTTCGTGCAGCTCCAGCAGCCAGCGCCAGCGCTCGCGCGGTGAATCTTCGTACGGATCGGCCAGCAGGTACGCTTCCGCCGTGAGCCGCAAAAACGCCGCCATGCGCGGCCGGCCGGCTTCTTCCACCACGCTGCGCACCAGAAACAGCGGATCGGCCAAATCCGGCAGCGCGTATCCAAATCCTTGCGCCGCATGCATCGCGCGCACCGCTTCGAAATCCGCATCTGTATATGCCCGCACCTGCATCATCGTTTAGTCAGTTCAGTTGACCCGGCAGAGATTGGGTGTATAACAAGGCCCGGGCCACAGACGGCAACGCAAGGAGGTTCAAAAATGCAAGAAGCTGCAGCACGCTTGTCAGACGAACAGGCCATTCGCGAAACAGTTGCAGCCTGGTCGCAGGCCGCCGGCGCAAAGGATCTCAATAAATGCGTCTCCTTTTACACCGACGACGCCTGTGTGCTTCCGTTCAACGCGCCGATTGCCACCGGACGCGATCAAATCCGCGCCGTTTGGTCACATCTGATGTCGAATCCAGCCTACAGCCTGCGGTTCGGGCCAACCAAGATCGACGTCGCGCGGTCCGCTGACCTCGCCTATGAGATCGGCACCTTTGATCTGACGCTTGCCGACCCGAGCGGAAAGCCCACGGCGATGCGCGGCAAATACGTCGTGGCCTGGCAAAAACAGGCAAACGGCGAATGGAAAGCCGCCGCCGATATTTTCAATACAGATAATTAGGCGCCGAGGGACACAACAGTCCCGGATTGGATTTGCCGGGTGCCCCACCCCTGTTTTTTGTAGCTCAGGCCGGGCCCTGGGGTTGGGCCAGACCTGAGGATATTTCTTCCCGACGCGGTGTAGCTGCCGGGCTTCAGCCCGGCGGACGGACGCGATCGATCCCGAAGGGTCCACGCCCGTCGCGCGCCCGAGCGCGTTGATCGCGCTCACGATCTGCCGCAGCGATTCGTAGACGTACGGATCGCGCGCCTTCACCTGCGCCAGTTGCGCAATCGTCAGCATCGTCAATGCGCTCCACTATCATCGCAGTTATAGCAGCCAACTACGTCGAGCTGTCATCCCGAACCCGGCCGCTTTTTGGACGGCGGTGAGGGATCTGCTTTTGTCCCGTAAAAAGCAACAGCAGATTCCTCGCGCCAGAAGCAAGCGTTCAGAAATGACAAACGATTCTTACGCTGCCGACGTTCTGCGATCATCAATTGCCGCCGCGAATCCGCGACTCTCCGCGCGCGAAAGCTCCTGATGTCCAGGCCTTTCGCGCGGAAGTTTAGCGTCAATTACTGCCTCTCACCGGGCTCCAAGGGTCGGGGCCGAGCGACACCACAAACCGCGAAAGCCGGAACCAGGAGCCGGGCTGGTTTGTGCCCGCCTGAAACGCGGCACGCTCGGCGCGCACATTGATCGGCAGCTCGAGGTCTTCGCTTGCCGGCGAAGCCAGCGCGAGCGACGGCAGTGCCGCGGGAAATCCCTCATTGTCCGCGAAAGAAGTCAGGTTCAAATTCCCTGCCCCTTCCGCGTAGCAGGTCAAATACGAAAAAAATTTGCGGTGTGCGCCGAGACCGAGTTCGTTTTCCTGATCGGCGCTGGGGCAAAAGTACGTCGTGTAATAGCTGCCGATGGCCGCGCCGTCATCGGAAAACTGCGTGTCGCTGAGCTGATAAATCTTGCCGGTGCCCGCACCGTTGCCGATAAACAACTGTGCCGTGCCGTCGCTGCGTTCGATAAGCGCGGCGGAATTCGCGGCGATATTCCACGGCGCCCACTTGCGCCCCCGTCCCAGGCAAATCAGCCGCCCGGTCATCGAACTGGTATGCACCGAAGCGTACGTGGCGATATCGGAAGCCGTCGAAAGGCTGCGGTAATCGAGCGCCAGCACGCGATTGGGTTGTGTTGCCGGAGCGATCGGCACGCCCACGAGAATACGCTTGGCGCGCGTATCCACGCGCACCCACAGCGTGTGGCCGTACTGCCAGTTGATGGCGTCCCACAGCGGCTGGGATCTCCTGCGAAATTTTCACCGGCTCCCCGCCGTCGAAAATGAAAAGCCCGGCACGGTCGGCAATCACCGCCCAATCTTCGCCGGTGTCTACGCCATCCACAGAAGGTGTGCCGGCGATGCTCGAAACTTCGCTGAGCGTCCAAGCGGCGGGCTCGTTCACGCCATCGTCCCGCGTCGAATAGATCGAGTGCTCCTTCACAAAGTAGAGCTGATCGCGCAGCACAAACGCGGCGCGCACCGCCTGGCCATTGTTTTCGGCAACCGAGAGCAGCCCGTCGACGCCGTCGTAGCTTTCCGGATCTTCGGCGCGGCTGGCGCGCACGATGCTCGTGTTGTAAGGCTGCGCGGTAGGGAAAATTTCGATGTTGTCAAAGATCACGCCGCAATTCAGGTTCAATCCGTCGGCATATACGCGCAGTAGCAAATCCCCGGGCACTGGCGAAACAATGCCAGCGGTGAGCGCGCCGATAAATTCCTGAAATTTCGTAGTGAGCGCGGTGGCCGCCACGTTAAAGCCCAGGTCGATGCCCTGCGAGGCGCTGTAAAGATGTACGTGCAGATTCCCGGAAGTCGGCGCAGCGCTCGCCGGATCGTTCATGGCGCGAAAGCGCACCGAATACGCGGTATTGGGCTGAAGGATGGGCACGCCATCCGAATCGCGGCAGGCCCCCTGCGTGATCATGCCTTTGTCGTTGGCGACGCCGTCGCCGACGATCTCCCACGCGCCGCCCCAGAGTGCGCTTGCCGTGCCGGCCCCTGCGCCGCCGTAGGTATTGTCCGAAATCCACCCGAGTGGCGGGCGCACGCCCGGCCCGCTCGCCACAAATCCGCCGTCGAAGCTTAAATTCTCGAAATTGACGACCTGGTTGCGCTCGCCCCACCAGAAAAGGCGCGAAGCGTAACCGATGACGCCCGCGCATTCGCCGAGCTCCGCCAGGCGAAACAGCGGATCGGCCAGCGTGCCTGCAAGCAATGCCGTATCGGAAAAATCCAGCGTGATGCTCGTCGTGCTGGTATCGGCGATGATCATCTGCGGAGAGTCGCTCTCGCCGCTCGTGTAATAAAACGATCCGCCGGCCGACGGAGTAAACGCCAGCACGCGCGCGACAATGTTGGCGTCGTTCAGCGGCAGCGGGATGCCCGTCAGTTGCACGCGGCGCCCGCCCGAAGCCGTCCACGTCACCGGCGGCGAGGGTTGCGTCAGATAACCTTGCCGTGTCTTGAAAAAGACGCACACCTGATGCACTCCCGCGGAAAGCTGCGGCGCAAGCGTGGCCGCACCGCCGCCCGAATTGCTCGCCGCGCCGAGTTGTGGATACGTAAGCGTGGTCGCCGAGGGCACCGACTGCACGACGAATGTGCCATCGAACGAAGCATCCGTCACGCCTGCGATGTTGACCGACGCTCCGGGATACAGATTGTGCGCCGTGGTTGTGGTGATGGTGACGGTGTTGTTATTCCGCACCGCGCCCGCCGGCGAATTCGCGATGGTGTACACCGGCTCCGCTGGCGCGTCGAATGCCGTCACCGGACCCGCGCCCGGCCCGGTTTGGCTCACGCGATCGAGATTTGTGCCGTCATATTGCCGCGGGATATCGATGCCGAATTGTCCATCGTGAAAAGCGATGTATTCGCGGCCAAAGAGAGTGGTGGATTTGGCGCGGCAGTTCGGCGCGATAAATTTTCCGGCCGCGCCGGAGTTGATCTGCGTCAGCGCGCCCGGCGCGAGTTCCGCCCAAAGCGATCCGGCGGAGTCGAGCGCCAGCATGGTCTCGGCGAGATTCGGCTGAACGAATGTCTTCAGATAGTTGACCGTCGGATTGCCCGCGATCGCCGTGAAAACCGAGAGCAAGCCCGGGCGCGTCTTCACTGCGCCGGGCACAAACGCCACGTCGGCGCAGTCCGGCGAAGCTCCCGGTGGCAGATCAGCCGGAGCCACGTCGGTCACCAGCCCGCCGAAAATATCCAGCGCCGCGTCAGTTTTGCCAAGCACACCCATGCCCTCTCCTGAAATCACGCTTGGTTGTCATCACGAGCGAATCCTCACATGCGGATGAGCGAGGGATCTGCAGTTACGATTTTCTGTCACGCGGCTAGCAAAACCTTGTAGCTCAGGTCGGGCCCTGCGGTTTGGCCAGACCTGAGGATTTTTCTTTCGCACGCCGCAGTAAACCGCGTCGCGCTACACCATCGGACCGTAACCTTGCCGCCACGAATACGGCCGGCGCCGCCGCGAACTGTGCTGTTCGCGATGCAGCGCGCGCACCACCAAATCCTCGAGCGCATCGGAACCGGCATCGTCCCAGCGCCACGCCTCCGGCGCACCGCGCGCGCCCGCGGCCAGGGCTGCGGTGAAAAACGCGATCGGCTCGATCGCGTCGCGAATCAGCACGGCGCTGGTGCCGTCCACGAGCGCCGGGTACGCTTTCTCGTATCGCAGCCGGATCTGCGTATCCTGCGTGGCGCCCAGAAAATAGATTCCGTCCGCGCGCCATTCCCAATACTGCAGGTTCATTCCCTGGGGTTGCGAAGGCAGCCCGCCGTGGCCGGTCAGATCGCTCATCTCCACAAAATCGTCGGACGAGCCGTTCGGCCGCTCCCACAGTTTCAGCGGCACCAGCAGATCAGAGGGCAACTGATTCGGCGGCGCGGTCGCATCGGTGATCGAAACTTGCAGCGAAGGATCGACGCCCGCAACGGCGGGCACGGCCAGCAGCACGTCGTCGCTCAGAAAGCTGCCCGAGCCCACGTTGGCCAGCGCCCGCTGCACTTTGCGGTACGCGGAATTCGTGTACGGAATCAACACCGCATCGGTGAAAAGATTTCCCGCGGCGTCATTCAGCAGCGAACGCACCAGCGATGTAACCTGTCCCGCCGTGTTGTAAGCCGTCGTCCCTACGCCCGGCATGGTTCACTCCTTCCCCGCATACCTGTTGTCATCCTGCGGCCGACTGCTCACCGCGCCTTTGTTATGCCCGGATTGTGGCGAGCGAGGGATCTTCCCCGCCATGGCAAAACGCCACCCGCACGGACGTTGTCATCCCGAGGAAGTTCGCGCTCATTTCTTTTGAACGCGAACGACGAGGGATCTGCTTTTACTGTTTCATTTGTTCTGATTCGCAGCCGGCAGCGGCGATTGCTTGAGGTAGGCGGCGACTCCGATGATGCCGCTCATCGCGGCGCTCACGCCGGCGATGCCCAGCGTCGCGCGAAAGCCCGCCTGCAAATTGAAATGCGCGGGATCGATGCCCATGGCCGCGAATCCGGTGATCACGCCGTTGGCGGCGCCGGCGATGGCCGCCGTCGCCAGCCCTTTGAGCCACAACTCAACGCCACACATCGAAACCCCTTTTCCGTGTCATCACGCCGAAGTTTCGCCCCGCATGAGGAGTGTGGGCGACGAGGAGGAATCTGTTTTTGCTTTTTTCGGGTGCTTCTGCGGCGAGTACCAGGTGCCCAGCCCTTGGTAGTTTTTGTAGCTCAGGTCGCGTGCCGCCGTTTGGCACGAGACCTGAGGATTTTGTTGGGCCAGACCTGAGGAGCTTTTCGGGACGCCGCATTACACAACAAAGGCCTCGGGCCTCCCGCGGCTTCACGTAAGTGAATGCGCGTACGTTACCGGCGCGGGTGACCCGAGCTACTACATGGCTCTGTTGTCATCGCGAGCTCATCCGCGTACGCGGATGAGCGAGGGATCTGCAGTTGTTTTTCGGGTGCCCACCCCTCGTTTCTAGGGGTGGGATGCAGGTTGTAGCTCAGATCGCGCGCCAGCTGCCGCGCGAGCGCACGCACGCAAATTCGGCGGCGAGACCTGAGGAATTTGCCTGTCATCGCATGTCGGAAAAACCCTCGGGTCTCCGGGCGTGTTTTTGCCGGCTCGACACTAGCACTTTGGCAAGGCCGTCCCGCGACCCGAGCTGCCAATTCGCGCTGCGTGCGGGCACTAACGCAACACTTCCCAATTCACCACCAGCCCCGAAGGCGTCTGCGAACTGGCCGTCGGATTGCACAATTTCCAGTTCACGTTCCCGCTGGTCACGTACGAACTCAGCGCCAGCAGGCCATCCGCGGTTGCGGGCGCGCTGGCATACGACCACTCGACGCGATCGCTGGTGAGCACTCCTGTCGCCGCTGTCGTCACCACAGACGCGCATGCTCCGCCGGCAATCGCCGAGCTGCCCAGCGTCGAAGTTCCCGCGGCGACCACTTTCGGCAGCGTCAACCCGCGAATCCCGCAGAGGGCGCCCGACGCGCAGTTATCGCCGTAGCTCGCCAGGTTGTTGGCCCAGTCAGTGGCTTCGCTGTCGTTCCCCGGTGTGATGACGCATCCGCTCGGCGCGCTCAGGCCGCTTGCCGCGTTGTACAGAGTAAAACTCGTCGACGTCGGCGTGCCGGTGATCACCCATTCGCCGTTGTATCCGCTCACACTGCATCCCGAAATCACAACGGGCATGCCGCCATAAAGATTGTGTGCGGCGCTCGTTGTAAACGTGACCGTGTTGCCGGTTTCCGATGCGCTGGAAAATGTGGGCGCAGCCACCAGCGCCACATTCGACGCCGGGATGCGCACAAACATCGGGGCATACGCGTTGATCGGAAAGCCGGCCTGAAACGCCAGGTGAATTTTCACCTGGCTCGCGCCCGCGGCAGGCGCGGTGACCTTCGCCAGCGCCCACAGCCACTGCCAATTCCCGTCGGTCTGATAGTAGGGACTGACCGTGAAGCCCGGACCGGTCGCGCTGCCGCCGCTCGGTCCCCCCGCAAGCATTCTGATCGAAGGCTGATTGTTGACGAACTCGAGGCTGATCGGCCTGCCGAATACGCCGATCGGCGCGTTTCCGAATCCCGCCGTGCTTGCCGGCTGCGCCCACGCGCCGATGTAAATGTAGTCGCCCGCCGCAAACGTCAAATTATTGTTGTAAACGTAATAATCGCAGCCGCCCGTGCCCGCATTCCCGGTGCAACTGAGTGTCGCCGCATTGGTCACGCCCGAACCGTCGCCCGGCCCCTGGATCTGCGTGAGCGTTGTGCCGGTGCCGTTATTCGCCACCCAACTCGCCGGATTTTGCGCCGCGAGATTGGCAAACCGCACGAAGCTCGCGCCAAAAGCTCTGCGGTATTCATCGACCTGCGGTTGCGGCAATCCATAAAGCCCGCCGCGCTGCGATTTCGCCGCGGGAATCACATTGGCGAGCGGCGTCAGTTCCGCGTAGGTCGGCGTTCCTCCGCTCGCGCTCGCGCTGCATGT
Source organism: Candidatus Acidiferrales bacterium (assembly GCA_035650755.1). Lineage (GTDB taxonomy): Bacteria > Acidobacteriota > Terriglobia > Acidiferrales > UBA7541 > Palsa-189. Next base: position 14,704 of record DASRHB010000020.1, on the reverse strand, counting down.
GCCTGTGCCGACAGTGAGCGGCCCTTCGAGAAACGCGTAGTTTCCTCCTTGCACGATTCCGGAGACATTCGTATTGCAAGGATCGTTTCCGGCCGCCACGCGCACCACGGGAATATTCGTGCCGCTGTCGGATTCTCCGCCTTCAAGAATGATGTTCGCCGCGAAGGTGCCATTGTTGATCACTTCAAAGAGGGGCTGACTCGTGCCCGCTCCTTCCATCAGCGCACGGCGCAGATAAATGCTGGAGGTCACGCCGGTATTGGCGTCGAAGCGAACTCCGCCGCCTCCGGTGAAGAAAACGTGGTCAAAATAGATCAGCCCAAGCGCGGTGTTGTTGCCGCCGTTACTGAAATAGGCATTCGCGGCCTGGTTCGACGTCGCCGGGACTCCGGCGCCGTTTTCCAGCACCGAGTCGTGGATGTTGAACCAGATCAGATTCCCGCCCACGTCGAGAGTCGGTCCGCCGCCGCCCGGACAACTGATCACGCACTGCGCGCGCAAATCGACGTGGTCGAATTCGATTGTGCCCGCGGGATTCGAGGAATTGACGCGCCCGCCGTTCGAGTCGATGGAGAGCCGCACCGCTGCTTCTGCGGCAATTTTCACGCGGCTGAGCGTCACGCCGCTCACCCCCGAAAGCCACAATCCCGGCGTCGAATCGTTTCCGCACGCCAGCAGCGTCACCCAGCCATTGGTCGAAGCCGCGCATAAGCCGCCGCGCTGATTCCTTGAATCGCGACCGCGCCGGTTTTCGCTTTCACCCACTGCACGTTATTGAGCACTGTGGGCATCGCGGAATAATTCGGATCGCCCGAGCCCGCCATCCCCAGACCCTGCCCCGCAATCGGCGTGCACGCCACGGTCGCGTTTTGCGTTCCGCTGACGTAGATCGTGCCGCCGCCCGCGGGCAGTGCGTTATAAGCGCCGAGCACCGTCAGCTTTGCGGAGCCGAGCGAAAATCCGTCGCTGGTATCGTTGCCGTTCGGCGAAACGTATTGCACCGCATCGCTCGCCTGCGGCTTGACCGCCGCGTTCGCCGTCACGTTCACCATGATCCAGCGTATCGACGTGCTTACGCCCGAGCCGTAAAACTGCACGTAATAAAGCTGCCCCGATTGCGCAAAAGCGTTCCAGTTGCCATAGCCGTCCGTCACGATCGGCTGTGTAATCAGCCGTGTCATTCCCGGATCGGAATAAATGGCCGACAGCCCTGCGCATCCGCTCGTCGAATTTCCCTGCTGCAAGACCGTGCCGTTGCTTGTAGCGGTCGCGTTCGCGTGCGTCAGCGAATAAGTAATCGTAGTCGAGGTGACAGAAACAATCGTGTAGCCGCCCGAGATGCCGGTTCCGTCCGTGAATGTGCCGCCGTTGAAGTAAGTGTCCGCGCCCGAGAATCCGGCAACTTCGATGGTCATTCCCGGGGCGAACCCGGCCGTGATCGGATTCGTCGCCATCGTCAGCACAGCCGTATTGCTGACCACTTGCGCCGCGGTTGTCGCCACCGGCTGGCAAATCGCCACATTCACGCCGCCCATCGGCCGCCCGTTTGCATTTACCACCGGGCTCGACGCTGAACCGAGCGTCCCAGATTGGGCCAGGAGCAACTGCGGCAGCAATGCGGCGAAACTCACCAGCACGATCCGGGCTTTGGCGCATACCGAAGTCATCATCTTTGCTCCACCATCAAACGAATTAGCGCTCAGCTTTGTGTCACAGGAGCGCTCGGAGTCCGCTGCTGCGGCCCGGCATTGGCCGCCGGCAGCGGCGCCAGACCAAGCCTGGCCGCTTTGTCGCGATCCAGAATCGCGCCGCAGCTTCGGCACACAGCCACTCCCGGCTTGATCTTTTCCGCGCAGCCGGGACATTCCACTGTCTCGCGCGCCTGATAGAACCAATCTTTCTCCACTCCCAGATATTGCGCTGCGCGCCGCTCGACATCGTTGATAAAAAGATAGGAATGCGAGCGCTCCCATTCGCGGTCCGCGCCTGCGACGAGCCGGCGGTAAAATGCGCTCAGCCTCTCACGCGCCCGGCGCAGCTCATCGTTGCTCGGCATCTCTCCGGCGGCGACGAAAACGCCGAAAAAGCTCTCCTCCCCGCCGTCGGCGTTGATCTCGCGGCAGAGATCTTCCGCGACTTCCCGCCCCGAAATCGGAATCTCCATGCTGCGCTTGTCGCCGAGATCCATGGAAGCCGTACGCGGCTCCACGCGCGTGAGCGCGTAAGGCTCGCCTTTTTCGCAGCCGCGCACGCGATAGGCGCCGTAGCTGCGATGCAAGGTCCACGTCTGGTCGGTCAAGTTCACAATCACTGCGTTGTTTCTGTTCGCCATTCTCCCCTTCTCCCATCTTCTGGATTACGGAACACCAACAAATGGCACACCGTGAAATGCCGGGCAGCCGTCATCCAGCACGTCCCAGGCCCAGGCGTCGTACTCGCGTTCGTTGCGGCGTTCACGCTCTTCGAGCGCCCTACGCCGCTCACCCGCGCTGGCGCGCCGGCCCGCTTCGATGGCGCGCGCGATGTATTCGGCCACCGTCGGCGTGAGCTGAATAAACTCGCCGCGTGGCCCTTCGAGCGTGAAGCAATGCTCGTATTCGCCGCGCTCGGGATAAGGTCCGAGCGCGGGCATGCTGACGCCGCCTTCGCGTTCCATGGTTTGCGCGTACCAATCTCGTGGAGAACCGTAAGCTTCCGGCGGCAGCCAGCGTTCGATGTGCCAGCGGTCGTGCGGCGTGTATTTCGGAACGCGCCGCAGCTCCACGGATTCGCGCACAAGTTCGCCGGCGGCGTTGCGGTCTTCCCATTTGCCGCCGACCCACGCCAGCCGCGACCATCCCCACACCGCGCGATAGTTCGGCTCGCCAAAACGATTTCGCCCGCCCGCGAGCCGCAGCCTTAGTTCTACAGAAGGCGCAGCCTGCTGCTGCTCTCTTATGACTCGTATCGCCAAATGATTGCGTTCCAGGTCGGCTTGTTGGAATGCGTTAGCCTGTGCTAGCTTTTGCCCATGGGGCGCGTGTCTGTAGCAACTTGGCTGCTTGTTTTTGCGTTCTGCGCGCAAGCGCTGCCGCAGAAAACCTCCAAGCGCGAAATCCCCTGCAAAACTCCCCAAAATGCCTCCGAGTGTTATTGGACTCGAGGCAGAATTGCAATTTACAACGGAAACCCGTCATTCCGAATGTGGAAGGTTGGAACGAAGCGTCTGCTCGGAATTTTTAGCGGCCCGTCAGTCTCCCATAACCGGCTATCGCCCGACAACGAGCACCCCGAGCTCCCCGCTAATGTAGAAAGAATCTGGAAACCAAGACTCGGTGTTTCTCCGCTCTATGGCGACTTCGAGGTTTGCCCCCTGGCACCGGAGCGTTTCGGTGCCATGAGGCCTGTTTGCATCGAATCGGCAAAGAACCTCTTCGTCAAGCAGTAATTGCCTCAAAGTTTGCCCCTTGGAGGCGTGTTCTTAAGATTCTCATCGATATCGGTATATATTGGTCGATGCTTGTATTCATAAGGGCCAAAAACCCTGTTCACGCCAGCTGTCGAGTGCTCAGGATCCTTTCGATCGATAACGCGAGGGCTAGTCGAAGAAGTGTAGCGGTTATTAAACCAGATCCGGCCGCCTGTTGGGTCTTTGCCCGCGAGCTGCTCCTGAAACGCTTGGCGCGCGGCCTTTAGCGCCTGCTGATATGCGGCTGAGTTCTCAAGCTGCGGATCAACTTCCTTGCCCGCTGTACCCGCTCGATGATCCCGCTGATCGCCAAAAGTTCGATCGCCGTTGATAATGGCGTGTGCCTTCCACAGCTTGGACTCGTAGAAATCCTCGGGCGAGGAAGGCCCCGCAGTAACATTCCTGTCCTCATTCGCAACGATATTGGCCACTTGCCGCACCGTTAGTTGGTTGATCTTCATGTCGTCGTAGGCTTCCGGCGGCGTTTCCGGCGGTGCGGGAGGCGGAGGCGGCTCGGTGGCTGATCGCGGCGTCGTCAGATGATCGACTAGCCGGTCCACCCAGGAACCCGAGCCGGTTTGCGTCGCGAGGCCTGGAAACGCATCCGCGATCCTGCCCTGTTCCAGCGACTGGCCGTAGTCGCCATTCATGTAGTAATTGCCGTTCACAATGGGCATGATTCGATTTCTTCTATTGGCGGGTGTCCCCGAACTGTCATCCCGAGCGAAGTCCCGCGCATTTTTGGGGTTCCCGCGCAAAAGCGCGGCGCGGGACGTAGCGAGGGATCTCTCCGAGCTTGAGAGCAGATCTGCAGCCCGAGAGAGTTTCTAGACGGCTTTGCGGAAGACGGCCGAAAACGTGATGATGTCTCCGGTCGCCGAAGCGGGATAGGCGCTGTTTCCGGTGAACTCGACTCCGCCGGCCGCGTATCCGCGCATCTTCCAGTTGTTCGCTGCCGTGCCTTGCTGCATGTTGTACTGATTCGGCGAGCCGCCCTGCACCGTGAACGAAGCTTGCAGCGGCCCGAACGACGGGTCTTGCATGCTGCTGTCCACAATTTGCCCGAAGCGGCCGTACTGCCCTTTCAGCGTCGTCCAATCCACCGTGTCGCCGCCGGAGGGATAATTCCCGGACACCGCGACCGTGCCAAAGGCGTAGAGCAGATCGAGGCCGAGATCCACATCCGTTATCGTTAAAGTGAGTGCCATTTCCCTTCCCCTTTTTTTGCGCAGAAACAAAAAGGCGCGAAGCACGTGACCCCGCGCCTTACCCGCACCTGTGTGCAAACCGCGCCGCCCGTCGCCCGCAAGTGTCATTCCGAGGACGAGGAATCTGGTGCTAAAGCGCAACGTCGGCTTTAGTAGCCCTGCGGCCGCGCCAGCCCGTCTATATACGCCCCGCTGCGCGGTGAATCCGAGAACACCTGAAATCCGGTGTCGAAGTAAAAAATAAAAGCCGCCGCCAGCCCGCCCGAAGTCCCATAAATCGGAAAGACGGTCTGATCGCCGACCTCGAAATAGTCGATATCCTTGATTACCGCGCGTCCCCAGTGCGAAAGGTCGAGGAAGTCGACGCGCGTCTGGTCGGCATTGATCGAGGACTTGATGGGCACGCCGGCCATGGTTTTTCTTCCCGTGAAGAGCAGGTCGAGATTGTCGCTGCCGCCGCCCGGACCTTCCTTGATCACCTGGCTGATGGTGATGCCCAGATTTTCCCAGGCGTGCTCCTGTTCGACCGAAGTGTACGCAATCAGTTTGCCGAGCTGGCCGATGCCCAACGCCTTGCGCACTTTGTTGATCGCCAGGCGCACGTACCCCGGCACCAGCGCCGAATTCGCCGCATTCACGCGCGGCGTCTGCAACTGCTGCGGATAGGTCGCGCGGTTCAGGTTCATCCACGTTCCGGTGGTGGCGTTGTTCTGGTGGTACTTGATGCCGAAAAGCGACGTAGGCGAAGCGCCGCTGAGCCCGTCGTGCACGATCACATCGGTTGCGACGGTGCCGCCCGGCACCGCGTCCACGGTAATCGTCTGCGTGGTGCTGATCGGGTCCGCAGCCACGACGTTGCACGAGCCGCGATTGGTGGTCAGCGTGGTGTCATACACCTGAATCGTCTGCCCGACGTAAACCAGCGCCGCGCCCGGCGGCGTATTCATCGTCAGCGTCGTGCCGCCCACCGAGCCGATCGTGCCCAGCACGCCGTTGCCGGCGGTCTGCAGCACTTTGTCCAGAAACGCGCGGAACTGCTTCATTCCGTTGGCCACTTCGCGTTTGGCCGCGTTCTCGATGGCCTTCTCGCGCGCATTCGTCGCGTACTCGACCAGTTTGGAAATCTCCACCGCGAATCTGAAAAAGATCGGCGAAATCTGCGCCACGTCATAGCTCGTTCCCGAACCGCGCCCCAGATCGCCGCCGTCGGCGTTGTACGAGCCGCCTTTGCCGCCCGGATTCACCTGCAGCGGAATGCGCATGTTGCGCGAGCTGACTTTCTCCACGTCTCCGCGCTGCTGGATCATGCTGAGCAGGACGTCGTCGCGCTCGTACAGCAGCGGCACTTTGTCCCGCACCTTTTCCAGTTGCAGCGCAATCGTCTGCGTGTTTTGCATTTGCGCCATCTTGTTTTCTCCTTTTCATTGGCACAGCTCCAGGCACGCCAGGCGCGCCAGCGCGAGCAGATCTCGCGAATGCTAAACGCCCGTTGTGCGTTACTCCTGGCTGTGCGGGTTTGTCCGTGCCGCTCACTTTGGCCGCACCACGGCCTCGGTTTGCGGGTACCGCGAGGAAGCTCTGTGTGCTTAAAACGAGGTCGTCACGAATTCGTGGCGTGACTCACTTCGCTATTGCGTGAGAATCTGCTCGCCGATGCCCTGTTTGCCTCCGCTGTCATCACGAGCGAGTGCTTTCCCGTCGCGCGCTCCAGCACGCGACCGGGAACGAGCGAGGGATCTGCAGTTCTACGAAGGTAACCCCTGGCGAGGCGGCTACAGATCCAGGATCTGCTCGTCGGTCATCTTCGAGTAATCGATTTTCCGTGGAAGCAGCGCGCTCGCCGGAATCGTCGCCGGCAAAGACCCCCCGGTAACATCCCGCCGCGCGGCGGCCGCATCCACGCGCGCCGCCCGCGCGCGGTCCGAAGCCAGCACCGATGAAGTCCATTCCGCGATCACTCGCCGCGCCACCTCCGGCATCGCGGCACGCGCCCGGCTCGTGATCAGCGAAACGACCTGCTGTCGCGTCGCGCCGTCAAAATTCCAGCCGCGCAGGATTTCGCCCACTTGCCGGCCGAGCTCGCGGTCACCGGAAAGTGTTGCATGCAACTCCTGGAAAATGTCATTGCCGATGCGCCGCCGCGCGCCCTCGCCAATTTCCTCTGGCAGCGTAGAACTGAGCGTGCGGCCGATCGCCTCGCGCGTGGCACGCGCGACATCTTCGTTGGCCGCCGCCTCGAAGGCACGATACGCCTCAGCCGGAAAGGCGCCGGCGCTGCCGTTGTTTGCGGGAGCCTGGTTTTGCGCTGCCGCGTTCGCCTCCAGCGAACGCGCCGCCTGTGCCAGCGACTTCGCTGGCGCATTTGTGGTTTGCGTTTAGCTCACGCCGAGCCGCCGCGCCAGTTCTGTCAGCGCCTGCGGATCGCGCTCCGACAACATGCGCGCGCTGGCGGCCAGCATTTCGCGAAATGCCGCGGGATCGCTCTCGTAAAGCCGCGCCGCCAGCCCCGAGCGCGCGCTCGCATCGCTGCTGAAGTAAGCGGCGTCGAGCGCGGCCACATTTTGCGCCGCTTCCCGCCATTGCCGCGCCTCTGCCGCAGCCGCGGGCTGCGGGTCGAGCTGCTTCAGCCATGCCGGCTCGCCCTGCGTTTCGCGCGCGAGGAGTTCCCCCTGCGCGCCTGCGCGCTCGGCGATCGATGGGGCAGGTGGGTAGGGCTCCGATGTCTGCCGGTTGTCGTGCGCTGAAAGTCGGCGGTTAGTCGGGCTTTCAGCGCTTAACGAAGTCGTTGTGGCGCCTCGCGAGCTAGACGAACTCCCCTCCAGAACCGCCATGTCGTCCTGCGCTTGCCTTTGCTGTTCGTTGTCATTCTGGGGCCCGGTTCTCAGGGACGAAGCATCCCTCTGCGACTGTTGGGTTGTCGCCCACGCCGCTCCGGCGTTCTGGCCCGGAGTTCCTGAGAATGTTGCTTCCAGATCACTCATATCGAGGTCGAGAATCTGTTCATCCGTCATTCCCGCCATGCGCGCCGCCGGCGCGCTCGCGCTGCTTCCCTGCTGCATTAGTCATTCCTCCCAAACATCGTCATCCCGGGGAAGCTCGCCTGCATCTTCATGCGGGCGAGCGACGAGGGTTCTGCTTTTCATTCTCGTAATTTCCCGTCGCCGGCTGCCGCAGGGGGCCGTTTTCGATTCGGCTGCTCACTGCCCTGCGCCTGCTGCCGCGCCAGGGCTGCCGCATGTTCCGCCGCGTGCGCGCGCACGTTCGCGAATCCCGCCGGATTCTGCGCCCGCGCGATCTGCCCCGCATCCGAACTGGCCCAACGCCGGCACTCCTCGAATTCCGTGGCGTGATCGTCCAGCAACTCATCCACCGGCACTGTCGAGCGCACGACCGCCGGCGCGCCGGGCGTGCCTTCCGCGCTTCGCCCGGCAGTTATGCCACCCAGGCCGAAGTCCCCGGTAAGGGGACCTTCGGCCGTCAAAAGAAGCTGTATCTCCCGCAGTTGCTTATTGCGCGCGTCTTCGCCCGGCACGACCAGCTCGCTCAGTCCCACCAGGGACTTGATGAACCCGAGATTCGCCGGCTCGCGCAGCGCGGCCTGAATTGCCGGATCCGGATTGGTCATGAGTTGCTGTACGACGGCGCGCTGCTGCGATTTCAGCCGCGGGAATGTTTCGTCCGATTCGGGATGCGCCTGAATGTTGCCCTTGAGGTTCGCCAGCCGAATGAACCGCGCCTGAAATTCGCCGCCCGCGCCGAGAAATGGAATCTCCACGTCGCCCGGCCGGTTCTTGCGGAAGCAATCCACGGCCAGCAGCATCACATCGCAATAAAAAGCCTTGAGCCGCCGCCATACCAATCCGAGCCGCCCAAGCGCCTGGTCGCGCGCCATCGCGTAGCCGCTGGCCGTCTTGACGTTTTCCATCTCGCCGCCAAACACGGCGGGAAAAAGGCCCGTCAGAAATTGCGCGATGGGACCGATCAGATCCTGCTGATGCCGCAGCATGTCCGGAGGTACCTGCGCCGGCGACGGTTGGAAAAATCCGTCGGCCAGCGACATGCCCGGCCGTGCCCGCGCCGGGTAGTGAGCCGCTGGCTCGGCCGTTTGATTCGCGAGGGCATCGAAATCCAGCACCTGCGGATCGGCATAGATCGGCGGAATTCCGTAATCGTAGGTCTCCGCCTGAATATTCGAGAGCGTGTTGTAACGCTCCTGCAGCTCGATCAGCGAATCGCCCACGCTTGGGCGATTCTGCCCGTCGCCGGGCAGCGCGTGCATCACGCGCCAGCAGTCATCCATCGATTCGTTGCGCGATTCGCAATAAGTCTCGCCCGCAAACGCCACGTAGCAGCCGTCGGGAAACATGCGCAAAAGCTGGTCGCGTACCGCCGCGTCTTCGATGGAATAAAACGCCCACGGCCGGATCCACGTCCGCGAAAACGTGACCAGATTGAAAAGCGCGTCCCCGGGATGGATCGTGGGCATCCCTTGTGCGACGGCAATCCGCGTCGCTCGTGCATACACGTCGTCGGCTTGAATCGGGCCGCCCATCTGAATCTTGTCCGCCGCGTGCGGATAGGCGGCCTTGAGCTTCGCGCGGTGCACTTCCATCTGCCATTGCAGATAGGGGAATTCGTACTGCTCGTTGGCCCACACCGGGGTGTTCAGCTCGAGACCGCCGACGATGGAGATGACTTCCTGCCCGTTGGCCACGCGCCGCGTGCCCACCGATTGCGGCACCGGTACCACCGGCGCCGGCCGAAAATCATTGGCCCCGAGCGCCGCGCCGCATCGCGGACAAATTGCCCCGGCAAAAAACGACGCTGCGCCTGCCGCCGGCCCCGTCCCCGCAGCCGCCCGGCCACTCCCGTTGTCGTTCTGAACGCCGCCAGGATGCACGGCGCCGTTTTCGTTGTCATTCCGAGGCGCGCTTTCCAGTTCCGAGGAACCCCGCTGCCGTATTTGCCTTTCTTCCGCACCGCGGTCGCTGACTTCGGTCTCTGCTCCGCAGTTCGCACACACATACGCATCCCGCCCCAGCCGCACCCAGCGCTCTTCGAGCAGCAGTTCCTCGCGCCACCCGAACCGCTGCCCGTCGGCCACGTACCGCACGTAGCCGCCGATCTTTCCGTCGGTCCACAGATAAAATCCCACGCCGGTGAGCAACTGCTGCACGCGATTGTTTTGTTCCACCAGATCCGCTACCTGCGAAGCCGCCTTCGCCGTCTCGACATCGGCTTCGCTCAGCGTGGACTGCGGATAAAATCGCGTCGCCGGCACGTCCTGGCTGATCACCGACACAAACGAAAGCCCAAACGCCTGATACAAATTCGTGACGAACTGATAGCGCGGCATCTCCTCCAGCGCCGAGTCGTCGTAGATTTTCGCTTCCCACGGCAGGTGCCAGTTCATGTCCTGCGGATTCCACCAGGCGTACTGCAATCCCTGCCAGAAAAGCCGCGCCTGGCGAATGCGCCGGATTTCGTGCCGCCGCGCGACGATGCCTTCCTGCCGGAACTGCACCACCAGCTCGCGCAGCGCGTTCACGAGCCGCGGCGCCGCTTGTTCGAGGCGCTCGTTGTTGGGACCGAGCGCCTGCGCGTTCGGATCGCTTTGCGAATCAACGGCCAATGACGCACCGCCAACCTGCACCGACTGCGTCGACGCATTGCCATCGGCCTCGACGTGCGCGCCCCGCTGCGTGTCGTTCAAAATCGCGTTTTCACTCGTGCTCATCTGCCCTCATACAGCTTGCAATGTTGGTCGAGGAATATGTGGCGCCGGCTTTTTAAGCCGGCATCAGTATCCGCGTGTGCCGGGCTAAAGCCCGGCGCTAAATACGTCGTTGTCATCACGAGGCCGCCGCGAACGAAAGCATGTACTCCTGCGCACGCGCCACTCCACAGCACTGTCATCCCGAGCCCAGCCCCGGCGCCTTTGGTCGGGGATGGGGGCGAGGGATCTGCTTTTCCTTTTTCGGGCTTCAAACTCGACTTCTAAATTCCCGCCGTTGTCATCACGAGGAAATTCGCTCGCACGATGCGAGCGAATGACGAGGGATCTGCAGTTGCCTTTGGTTTTTCGGGTGCCCCACCCATCGTACTTAGGGGTGGGTATTGCCGAAATGTGTTTGTAGCCGCGTCCTTCAGCGGGGTCCCCGGCACGCGGGTAGCTTCAGGGCGGCGGTTAGGCGAAGGCGCACTCGACCGGGCTTTAGCCCAGCCGCTGCACCACCGTGCGGCTCTCTATCACCTCCCGCCCGCACTGCAAAACCGTTGTCATCACGAGGAAATTCGCTCGCACGATGCGAGCGAATGACGAGGGATCTGCAGTTGCCTTTTGGAGTGCCCCACCCCTTCTGAGGGGTGGGGCTGGGACACACCAGTGTAGCCGCCGTCCTCGAGGGCCGAGGAGGAGCCTGGCGTACCCAGCCGTTTCCGCTCTGCACTCGTCGGCTGCAAACAGACGTTGTCATTCCGAGCGGAACCGGGTCCTAGCACGCGCTGCCTTTGTGCGTGCTGGGGTGGAGCGAGGAATCCCTCATAGGTTTTTGCTTCGCCCTCCATCTCGCGGATCGTCGTACTTAAGGGTGGGACTTCGCTGCGTTAACTGCTCGTTTGCCGCAAATCGTTTCCTTCCTTTGCCCGCGCCTCCCGCGCCGCCTCAATTTCCCTTGTCATCGCAATCTGCGACCACGAACGTCGCCGTATCGGCGCAACCTGTGCCGGATGCAGCGGCGGCGTCTCGATCGGCGGAACGCCGGCCGTGCCCAGCAGCGAATTCAGCATGGCGCGCTTGCACGCGATTAGCGTGCAGAACAGAAAGTCCGAGCGCAGCCGTTAAGTTAAGGGTTGCTGCTGTCCCAGACGCTCCCGCTCTCGTCCTCGGGCCTCCCGCGCCGCCTCAATTTCCCTTGTCATCGCAATCTGCGACCACGAACGTCGCCGTATCGGCGCAACCTGTGCCGGATGCAGCGGCGGCGTCTCGATCGGCGGCACTCCCGCCGTGCCCAGCAGCGAATTCAGCATCGCGCGGTTCTCCGCGCGCAGCCACTCGATCTCCTGGCGCTCTCGCGCAAGCTGCGCTTCGAGCATGCGCACATACCGCCCGCGAAAACTCTGCCACACCCGCGCACACCACTCCTCTATACGAAGTCCCGTCATTTTATTTTTCGTGAGAATTCTGTTGCGAAGAAAATGCTACTGCTGGAGAGAAGTCGTCTGGCCCACCGGAGCTTTGTCGTCCCCCTTTTCCTGGGTAAGACAATGCAACCCTTTTGAACAGCCTTCATCGCGGCCCATGCCGGTGCGGCAGCACCGGCGGCTTTGCCGCGCGCTGCTCCTGGCGCAGCAGCTTCCGCATCCAGATCGCCCGCGAAGTCGGATCCACCGCGCTGATGCGTTCGGCCACGCGCTGCTCGACGGGCGGCCGCGCCGCCCCGAGCCGCGACTTCAGCCCGTAGCGCGCGGCATCGGCCGGATCGTCGCCATCCATCTTCCTCACGTCCTCCACGTTCACCGGATCGCGCACCAGCGTCGGGAGGCATTCGATCAGCCTCGGGCAACTGTCCGCGATCACCCACTTCCCTTCGCGCAGCATCTGGTACATCAGCATCCATCCGCCCACGCGGTCGTCGTCGGCGCGCGCCGGCTGCGGCAGCCCGTAATCAGCGAACACCTGGCCCAACTGATCGGCAATCGTGTCTGGCGAACTGTGGTGCGCATACGCATCCGGTGAAAGAAGAATTTCGCGGATGCGCTCGCCGCCCGCGCGAGCATCGCCGCGCCCATCGCCGCTGCGTTCGGCAATCTCTCGCGCCAAAATCTTCGGCTCGACGTTATGGGTCACGTATTCGCGATACGTGACCACGGCGCCGTCGGGCCGCGCCGCGTGCCAGTAAACCGCGCTCGGATGCGCGTATCCCCAGTCGATCGAAATCCAGCGCGGCCAGAATTCCGCGAGCCCAAGCTGCTCGGCGCGCGCCGTATGCCGGCGCAAATCAAAAATATCGAAATACTGCCCGGCAAAGACGTTCCAGTCGCCTTCGAGGAACGCCTGCCGCAGATGATGCGGCAGTGCATCGAGCGCCTTCAGGTACTCCGCATCGTTTGCATAAATCGGATTGTCGGCAATCGTCGCGCGGATGAACGCGTAATCCGCCGGATCGTATTGCCCGGGACGATCCATCCCCGGCGCCGGACGCCGGTCAACCCACAGCGCCTTCACCCAGGCATGACCGATGTTGCCAGGATTGGTCGCCGCCGCCATATTGGGCGTCGTGCCTTTTACCGGGCAGCGATTGCGGCTCGTCAGAAACTGCCACTGGCCCAGCGTGAAAAGCGTCAGCTCATCGATACCGATAAAAAGAAATTCCGCGCCCTGATATTGGTAGATATCGTTTTCACTCGCGGAATACCCGAATCGCGTGGTTGAACCGTTGTGCCAGGTGATGACGTGCTTGGCTTCGTTGTAACTCGCGTAAAGATCGCGCGGCACATCCCGCCGGAAATAAGTAATCAGCGAAGCCTCGAGTTCCGGAAACGTGCGCCGCAGCAGCAGCGTGTCCACGCGAGGCCATTTATTCGCCTGGCGAATCGCCTCCCACAGCAGCGCCTTCGTTTTCCCCGGGCCCGCCGCGCCGCCAAACAGCCGGTATTTCGCCGCGTTGCTGTGAAACTCCCTCTGCCGCTCGAAGGGGTTGTAGTGCTGCGAAATCGTTATCGGCGGACGCTCCTCGACCAACGGTGCACCCGCCTCGGCGGCACGCGGCGGCTTCGGCCACCAGCGCCACTGCCACGGCAACCATCCCACTTACATCACGCGGCGCGCAGCTTCTTGCCGACGGCGTACGCGGCCGTCCCGCCTAGCAACAGCGCGCCGATCGCGTAGTGCTGCACGCTGATGATTACTCCGGCCGCGAACGCCAGAACGCCGGCCAGCTCAACCACTGTCCCGATCTTCTGTTTGCTCCACGATGCGCTCACTCCTCGCCTCCTTCCCGGTCTTGCGGCTCCACAGGATCGACCGGCTCGTACGGCGGACACGGAATATCCCAGATGACGCGCGGCGGTTTGCGCTGCGCCTCGCCTCCCGGCTTTCCGAATACCCATTCGGCAAACGTTTTCAGCGCATTCAGCCGCGTCGGATCGGCCTTCTTGTCGCCCGGATCGAGCAGTTCCGCGCCGGCCTGCACAGGATTGGCCGTAGTAAAGATTGCGGTGCCCAGTTCGCGAAGACTGCCAGGCAGCGGCGTGCCCTCCGCGAAGTCGAGCCGCGCGTCTTCCTTTTCGGCTCCTGCGCTTAGCACTCCTCTAACCCCGGTGCGGGGAGAATCTTTCTCTTGCGCCCGCGCGGCTAGCACCCGCCCATTGCTATCTGCTGCCATCGTTGCTTCCTCTTCGACCATGCGCTTATGTCTGCCTCAGTTGTCATCACGAGCGAATCCGCGTACGAGGAGGAGCGAGGGATGCTTCGTTCTCTGTAGTCGGCGGGCTTTAGCCCGGCTGCTACATTCGCTTGACGCTGTCATCACGAGGGCCGGGGCCAGCGTTTGCGCCAGTTCCGCCGCTTTTGCGAGTGGGTCATCTGCCGGAACGCCCTTATCCACAGCGGCCCACACCCATCAGCGTCAGCGTCGGCACGCACGATGGCGCGGCTGCCGGTGCCTTGAGCGCCATTCCTGCCCAGTTCCATTGGCCCGTGGCGAGCGGCACGTTCGTGATTACCCAGGTGAACGTGAAACTCGATGTGTTCGGGTTGTAGTAATGGCCCTTGCAGTTGTTCTCGTCCATCTCCGACTGTGTAGCCTCTTGCGGGCTGTAAGCCGTGTCCGTTGCGCCCGGCGAGTTGAGGCCGGTGCATTGCGGATTGGAAATCCCGGCCAGCCCGAGCACGACGCCATTTGCGGTCGATGGAGTTACCGTGCCCGTGGTCAGGCTGGTGACGTTGCCGGTTGTCTGATTGCCGTTGCTGGTGCAGCCGCCGCTGGTGCAGGTGGTGTTCGCTCCAGCCGTGATCGACGTATCCAGCGGATTCGTGTCCGCCCCG
>DASRHB010000019.1:0-88181 GCA_035650755.1 Candidatus Acidiferrales bacterium | reverse complement strand
CGCGGGATTTCCACTTTCCCACCGCCGCGGCGGCGGTCATCTCCCTGCCCCCTTCAACAACAACTCCATCTCCCTCCGCCTCTTTTCACTCAAGCATTTCAATCTCGCTAGGGGGATACGATGTGAGTAGGCTCTTCCACCTCCCCGCCGCGATGATCAATCCGCAATAAACGTGCTATACTCTGTGCCCTTGTCCGAGATCGGATGAATCGGACACGCCGCTGAGGCGCCAGTGCGGAGGTGGGTTTATCGCTGAACGAAGTTTTCGAGCCACAGAACGTACCCGGGTAAACGAACGCATCCGGGCTCGGGAAGTTCGTGTGATAGATGACGAGGGCGGGCAATTAGGTGTCATGCAGCCTTTCGAGGCCATGCGGATGGCTCGCGAGCGCGGCCTCGACCTGGTGGAGATTTCCCCAAATGCTGACCCGCCAGTCTGCAAAATCACCGATTACGGGAAATATCTCTACCAGGCGAACAAAAAAGCTCACGAGCAGCGCAAACATCAAAAAGGGACACAGCTCAAGGAAGTGAAGTTCCGGCCGGCTACCGCCGAGCATGACTATCAGGTTCGCAAAAACCAGATCATCAAGTTTCTCGGCGAAGGTCACAAGGTGAAGGCCATGATCTTCCATCGTGGCCGCGAAATGGCACATCAGGAAGTAGGCCGGGCAAAGATGGAACGGCTGCTAAAAGAGATCGCCGATCATGCGCTGGTGGAGATCGGGCCGCGCATGGAGGCCAACATCCTGATGGCCTTGCTCGCGCCCAAAAGAAGCGGCGGACCAACGGCGCGGTCGCCGGTAACGGCCGGCGTCACGCAGGCCTGAAGCGAAAGACAGACACAAAGGACATGCTGTGGCAAAAAGGCAAAAGAAACGTAAGCTGAAGACCCATCGCGGCGCGGCGAAAAGGTTCAAAATCACCGCAACGGGCAAGATTTTGCGGATGCATTCAGGCAAGCGCCATTTGCTCGGGACCAAGCTGCCGAAGCGAATGAGGCGGTTGCGAAAGCTGACGCAGGTTGATCCTTCGGACGCGGCGCGCGTTCGGCGGATGTTGCCGAACGGCTGATTCGTAAATCGGTATTGTGCCAGGCAGCGCGTTATCCGCCACGGCGGGCCTGCCGGCCAGCAGCTGCGATCGTCAAGAAGTAGCTCGATCCGGCCGCATCGCTCAGGCGTTCTAAGCGCCGGAGCAAATCCTCAACACGCCGTGGAGATGCTCGACAGTCATTGCACGTCTCTGAGTTTCTGATTGCCCGGCGCAGGCGGCACGCGCAATTGGCGCACTCAGAGGCATGCGGAATCGAGCACTCTCCGCGCAGGAGAAATGAAGAAATGGCCAGAGTAAAACGTGGCACCAAGAGGCGAGCGCGTCGCAAGAAGTATTTGCGCCGGACGAAGGGCTTTTTCCTCACGAAAAGCAAGCTGTACCAGGCCTCGCAGGAAGCCGCTAATCGCGCCGACCGCTATGCTTATCGCGATCGGCGGGCGCGCAAACGACAGTTCCGGCGTCTTTGGATCCAGCGCATCGGCGCCGCTGCGCGGCTGAATGGGCTCTCCTACAGCGAGCTCATGCACGGACTAAAGGCGAGCGGCGTGGATATCGATCGCAAAATCCTGGCTGAGCTCGCCGTGCGAGATGCCGCCGGCTTCGCGCAAATCGCCGCACAAGCGAAGGCCGCAGCGGGCGCTTCTGCTTGAGTGTGGCAGATCGTCCGGAGAAGGGTTTCCGGGCGTTAAGCTCGCGACCTGAATTCGCATGGCCGAGGTAGGCGACATCACTCGACAAACGCTTGCTGAGCTCGGAGTGTCCACGGCCGCGGAGCTCACGGCCCGCTTCGCTGCGCTGCGCGCCGATTTTGAACGCGAGAGCGCATCTGCCAGAGACGAAGCCTCGTGTAAAGCCTTACGCGATGCCTGGGTCGGGCGCAAGGCGGGGATCGTCAACCGCATTACCGACCGGTGGCTCAAGCCAGCATCGCCGCAACTGCGTCCGCTGGTGGGGCAGCACCTGAATGATTTCCGCAAGCAGATCGAGCAGCGCCTCGCGGAGCTTCAGCAATCGATTAGCGCTGCAGCCGAAGCGGCAGATCTGACCCGCGAGCGTGTCGATCTTTCCCTGCCCGGAGTCATCCGGCCGATCGGCTCGCGCCACCTGATCAGGCAGACATTCGAGGAAATCGAGCGGATTTTTCTCTCGCTGGGCTTCAGCGTCGTCGCCGGCCCGGAGATCGAGACGCCTTACTACAATTTCGAAGCGCTGAACATTTCCGAACATCATCCGGCGCGCGACACCATGGATACTTTTTATCTTGATCTTCCTCCCGGGTCGCCGCCGCACCTGCTGCGCACGCACACCTCTCCCATGCAGGTGCATACGATGGAAAAGCAGGAGCCGCCGGTGCGCATCATCGTGCCGGGGAAGGTATACCGCCGCGACAATCCTGATATCACCCACTCCTACATGTTTCATCAGGTCGAAGGACTCGCGGTCGATACGGATATAACATTTTGCGATTTCAAGGGGACGGTGGAATATTTTGTACGCGAATTCCTCGGGTCGGGGATCAAAACTCGTCTGCGCCCGAGCTACTTTCCGTTCACAGAGCCCTCGGTCGAGGTGGATGCGAGCTGCTTTGTGTGCATGGGGCGCGGCTGCAGATTATGCAAGTTGTCCGGCTGGATCGAGCTCTTTGGCGCAGGCATGGTGGATCCCGCCGTTTACGGCTTCGTCAATTACGATCCTGCGCGGGTGTCGGGATACGCTTTCGGCTTGGGCGTGGACCGGCTATCGCAGCTCAAATACGGAATCGAGGATGTACAGCTTTTCTTCCAAAACGATGTGCGCTTCCTGCGGCAATTTCCCTGATGCGCGAAACTCCTGACGCACGATGAAGATTCTATACGACTGGCTCAAGGAGTTTGTACCAGTTCCATTTGCTCCGGGAGAGTTGCGCGAGAGATTGTCTTTAGCCGGTATCGCCGTCGAGGGACTCTCTGACACCGTCGCCGGGCCGATGCTTGATCTCGATCTGACCATCAATCGCCCCGACTGCCTGGGCCATTACGGCGTGGCGCGCGAGGTCGCGGCGCTGGCGCGCACGAAACTAACGCCTATCTCCGTAAGCTTGCGGGAGGCAGACGAGAGCGCCGCGCGGGCCACTCGTGTGGATATCGAATCGCCGGATCTTTGTGGCAGGTTCACAGCGCGCGTGTTGCGCGGAGTGAAAGTGCAGCCTTCGCCGGATTGGCTGCGCCAGCGGCTGGAGGCGCTCGGACAAGCCTCGATCAACAACATCGTGGATGCGACGAATTACGTGATGCTGGAGCTCGGCCATCCCATGCATGCCTACGACATGGATCGGCTCGCCGAAGGGCGCATCGTCGTGCGCCGGGCCCGCTCCGGCGAAAAGATCCGCACGCTCGATGGCGCCGAGCGTAGCTTGTCGACCGAGATGTGCGTCATTGCCGATGCCGCTCACGCTGTCGGCATCGGCGGAATCATGGGCGGCGCCGAGACAGAGATCGGCTTCTCGACGCGTAATGTGCTGCTGGAATCAGCCTGGTTCGATCCGATTTCGGTGCGCCGAAGCTCCAAAGCGCTTGGTTTGCGGACCGAGGCGTCCACGCGCTTCGAACGTGGAGCCGATCCTGAAATGGCTGAAACGGCTTCGCGACGATGCGCCGCATTGATTCGCGAATTGGCTGGAGGTGAGCTGCTGTCCGGCGTCGTGGACGTTTATCCGGCGCGCCGTGCGCCGCATGCCCTGAAGCTTTCGCGCAAGGAATTGCTGCGGGTTATGGGGGCCGACGTACCGGATGCTGAAATCGAGGCGATTCTCACCGCCCTCGGCTTTGCCCCGCATCGTGCGGAGAAAGACTCAGAACCCGGCTCGTTGCGGGGAACATGGCATTGCGCTCAACCGTCATGGCGCGCCGACGTGACGCGCGAAGTCGACCTGATCGAAGAGATCGCGCGGCATTACGGCCTGGATAAATTTCCGCCGCGGCTGCATCCCTCAAAACAGCCCGCGGCGCGACTGCCGCATACTGACGCCGAAGATAGGCTGCGCGAACGCCTGATCGGCCTGGGTTACCGCGAGATCGTTTCGATTCCGCTGGTCGATGACGCCGAAGACCAGCTCTTTCGTACATCGGGCGTGACGCCGGTCCGTTTGGCGAATCCTCTTGCTCAAGACGCTTCTCTGCTGCGATCGACGGGCCTGGTGAGCATGGCGCACGCACTCGCCTGGAATCTCAACCGGGGCCAGAAAGATTTGAGGCTCTTCGAAATCGGCCGCGCCTATCGCCTGCAAAGCGGCAAACCTGAAGAGACGCGCGTCGTCACCCTCGGCGCGACGGGATTGGCACGTGAGCAAGGCGTTGCCGAATCCGCTCGCGAGTATGCCTTCGCCGACCTTAAGGGGGATCTCGACCAGATTGGCGAACTAGGTGGCGGTTTCGTGTGGCAGCCCGGCGGCTTGACTTGTTTCAAGTTCGGTCAAGAGGCGCAAGTGTCTTTATTAACCGGCGGCGATGGTTTCGCTATTACGCCTCGCGCCTGGGGTGAAATTCGCATCGATCTAAGCGGCGGGCCGATCATCGGCGCTGCGGGCCAACTCGCATCGCAAGTTGCAGATCGATTCAAGCTACGGCAGAACGTATTTCTCGCGGAGTGGGCGCTCGATCCGTTCCTGATCGCATGCGTAAAGGCACGCGCAGAGCGGAGGTATAAGCCGATTTCACGCTTCCCTGCCGTGGAGCGCGATTTCTCATTGATTCTCCGCGACGGCACGAGCTTCGCCTCGGTCCGCGACGCCATCTTGGCTCTTGGCATTGAAGAAATGATTTCCGTCGAGGCCATCGATCTCTTCCGCGGCCGAAACATTGCGCCTGGAAAATTCTCACTCCTTGTGCGCGTGACTTTTCAAAGCCAGCAAGGCACGCTTACCGAACCCGCCCTTAGCGATTTTTCCTCTCGCATCGTCTCCGCATTAGAAACTACTCTGAGCGCGACTTTACGCACCGCTTAGCGCGCCGCGACCGCTATATCGGCTTGCCCACGGGTAGCCGCTGCCGCACAATGGCGGCGCCCAAGTGCCTAACTCATTTGCCGGAGGCCTACAGGCATGAAAGTCGAAATTTATGATCAGGTTTACAACGTCGCCGGGGATCTCGACAGCGACTATGTCGAGCGATTGGCCCAGTACGTGGATCAACGCATGCGCCAGATCGCGCGCGGCAGCGGGGCGATAGACTCGGTTAAGGTGGCCGTTCTGGCGGCTTTGTCGATTGCCGACGAACTCCATTCTTTGCGGCAAAGCCGCGAAAAGGCCGAGGCGGCCCTGCGCGCAAAGGCCGAACGCTGCCTCGAACTAATCGACCGCGCGCTACAGCAATCGGCCTGAACGGGCCAAGACACACCCGCCCGGGAAATCGGTTTGACGCTCGCTATCGGCCCGCTAGAATGGACCAGGAGTAGGCCTGCAACGCGCGTGCTTGGCGCGAAGATCTTTTGAACCAATGCTGGATCTCTGTGGTGCCCGGGTCAGACGGCCTGTGCGCATGGCCCGCAGCCGGGTTTGTCCCGGTGGCGGGAAAGCCTAAAGGCCGGCGCAGGGCGCCCACCTTATAACAGAGGTTCAGGATCTAGCTCCACACGGCGAAGCGGACCGCTCCTTCCGCCTTAATTCATGCGCATTTTGTTTATCGGAGACATCGTAGGTGCCCCCGGCCGGCGTATCGTGCTCGAACGCCTGCAAGATATCGTTGCGAACGAACAGATCGACCTGGTGGTCGCGAACGGTGAGAATGCCGCCTCCGGGTTCGGCATCACGCCGCGGCTTTCGGAGGAACTCCTGTCGGCCGGAATCGAGGTTCTTTCTGGCGGAAACCATATCTGGGACCGCAAGGAGATCCTGGATTTCATTCCGCGCGAGCCGCGGCTGCTGCGCCCCGCCAATTTTCCATCGGCGAGCCCCGGGAGCGGCCTGTTTTGTGGGATGTCGCGCCTGGGCATCGCCTATGCCGTGTTGTGCTTGCAGGGCCGTATCTTCATGGTGGCAAACGATGATCCGTTCAGCGTCGCTGACCGGGAATTGGCGCGAGTCCCTTCTGAAACCAAGGTCATCATCGTGGATATCCATGCGGAAGCGACCAGCGAAAAGCGGGCCATGGGCTGGCATCTCGACGGACGCGTGTCCGCAGTGATTGGGACGCATACGCACGTCGCGACCGCAGACGACCAAATATTGCCCGGCGGGACGGCTTACATAACTGACGTCGGAATGACCGGACCGCACGATTCGATCATTGGGATGGAGAAAGCCGCGGTCATCAAGAGGTTCCTTGACGGGATGCCTATCCGCTATGAGGTCGCCACCGGAGATATCCAAATGAATGCTTTGTTCATCGAGGTGGATTCGGTCAGCGGGCGGGCAGTATCGGTGGCGCGGCGCCGCTATCGCCTCGAGCATTGATGGTTTTGCGAGCAACCCCACCGATTGCCACCGCATTATATAGTTCACCAGACGATGAACGGCCGTGCGAAGCTCGTTCTGATTGCATCTGTACTGTTGGCTGCAGTGATTTCTGCTGTTGTGGCGCGCGGGCAGGAAGAACAGACGCTCGATGCCACCCGAGGGCGGTTTGCTGACGCAGGTGCCGGGATTCGAGCCATTCGCCGGGGTCGCGATGGCTTGTATTACATTTTGACGGCCCGCCGGCCCGATGAATCTCCAGACGCGGGAGGCCGGTCAAAGTCCCGGAAAAGTTCTTCCAATCGTACAAATCCCCAAGGGGCCCTCAACTCCACTGTGATGGTGTTCGACTCGCAAGGCAAACAAGTGCGGGAGATCCCAGCGGCAGCGGGGCCGGGCGCACTCGTGTCCGCGAGCGCGCTGGACCTGGATTCATCCGGACGCGTGTACATCGCCGATCAGGCCGGCAACGGCGTCCTGATCTACACCACTGCCGGTGCACCATTCGCGCGTTTTCCTGTCCCCGAACCCACACAAATCGTCGCTCTGGCCGGGGATCGGTTTGCCATCTGCAGCGCGAGTGGCGACCATCTGATTTCAGTTTACGATCTCCATGGCGCGCTGTTACGCCAAATTGGCGACTTTGCTGACCTAAGCGATGACCCGGAACTTAAACATAGGCTTAACGAGGGATACCTGGCCTCTGACACGGCGAGCAATCTCTACTTTGCTTTCCGCTACCTACCTGAGCCAACGGTACGCAAATACGATTCGAATTCCGGCTCTTCGCTGGATGAACTCTCTATCACGACCCCTGATTTCGAGCCAATGGCTCAATCGGCGCGGCAGGAAATCGCCCGCTTGGCTTCCGGCAAGGCGGCATCGCCGCACGAGATTATCTCCGCAATGGGCGTCGATGCCGAGACTCAGGAGCTATGGCTGGCGCTGGGGAATTTGCTTATGCACTTCGACAGCGCCGATAACAACACCGATAGTGCCCGCGCCTATACGGTTACGGGTGCACGGATGGTTCCCGACTTCATCCTTGCTGAGAAAAATGACCTGCTTTTGGGCAACGCCGCGTTTGGGACTTATGAATTTTCACGGAAATTTCACACAAATCGCAGCATTCGATAATTCATTTTGAAAACCAATGAACATAGACGTAACGATTGCGTGCGGTGGTAAGCAACCAAGGCTGTGGAAATCCTGTGCATCTCCTGTGCAGCGTTCCTTGTATGCTTTGCGATTTTTTCCTTGCCGGGCGCCGCGGGTTTCGTGGACAATCGGACCTCGCCGGTGACGGACGCGAAGGTCCTGCAACACCCCCGGCCACCCTCGCGGCACTGGCAATCAGGGGACTAGGTCCGAGTCCTAGAACTTAAGACATTCTAGAAAACGGAGATCACCACGGCCAGTGGTGCTATTTCCACAGCATTTCCACAACTTGTGGAAATGTAACGCCCCTCTATTTGCGGCTGATAGACATGACCTCTTGGGAAAAGATTCTCCAGCACATGGAAAGGCGGGTTAACCCGCATAGCTTTGCCACGTGGTTTCAGCCGACGAAGCAAGAGGGTGCCGACAACGGCACTTTGGTGGTGCGGGTTCCCTCTCGGCCGTTCCGAAAGCGTTTGACCGAAACTTATGGCGAGTTGCTTCAGGCCGTATTAATGGAAGTAGGCATGGCCGACGTGCAGCTCAATTTTGTGTGCAATGAGCCCGATCCGCCGGTTGCCTCCGCGGCACAGCTGATCAAGCAAACCAAGCTCGATTTCGACAATGCGGAACACCAGCTGAACCTGCGCTATACGTTCGATACATTCGTTGTGGGCGGTTCGAATCAATTTGCACATGCGGCCGCGCGAGCGGTGGCCGAAGCCCCCTCCAAGGCGTATAACCCGCTATACCTTTACGGCGGCGTAGGGATGGGCAAGACCCATCTCATGCAGGCGATCGGGCACCTGGTGAAGCAGCGCAACCCCACCCTGAGGCTCACCTATATCAGCGCCGAGAAATTTACGAACGAAGTAATCAATTCGTTGCGCTTCGACCGAATGATCAGTTTTCGAGACCGCTTCCGCTCGGTGGATGTTCTGCTGGTTGACGATATCGAATTCATCGCCGGCAAGGAGCGGACACAGGAAGAGTTCTTCCATACCTTCAACGCTCTGCACGATCTGCAAAAGCAGATCGTGCTCTCTTCGGATTGTCCGCCGAAGGAGATCGCCGCGATTGAAGAACGCCTGCGTTCGCGTTTCGAATGGGGACTCATTGCTGATATTCAACCGCCTGACCTGGAGACCAAGATCGCCATTCTTCACAAGAAGGCGGACTCCGAACATTTTCAACTGGCGGACGACGTCGCTGAATTCATCGCACGTTCTATCAAGTCAAACGTCCGAGAACTGGAAGGCGCGCTGACCAGGCTGGTCGCTTACGCTTCGCTAACAGGGGCCCCGATAAACTTGGCGACCGCACAGCAAGCCCTGCGCAACATCATCGCTACGCAAGAGAAGAAGGTCACGATTGAGTTGATCCAGAAGCGCGTCGGCGAGCAGTTTGGGCTCAGGGACCAGGACCTGAAGATGCGCTCGAATGCGAAAGCGATCGCATTTCCACGTCAGATTGCGATGTATCTGGTGAAGCAGCTCACTTCCGCTTCGCTGCCGGAGATTGGGAAACAATTCGGCGGCAAACACCACACGACAGTGCTACATTCGATCAACAAGATCGAGACACTCCGACGCAACGATAAAGATTTGAACCGCACGATCAGCCGCCTTCTCGACACGCTCGGCTAAACCAATCAGCAACGATTTCAAGAGCACGGCACAGAACTGTGCCGTGCTGAAAGTTTCGGCCCTGCTCGCGCCGCTGCGCCCAGCGCTCTTCGGCGCCCTGCATCGAATGCAAGTGCTGCTCGAGCGCCGCCTCTATCGTGGGCTTTTGTTCCGCCATTGGAGTGTTCTGCTGTCCGGCGGCAAACATCTCGTTTTGCGGACTCGCGCCCGTGCCCCGGAAGAGCGGACTCAGCCGCTCCATTTCACCGGCGGCCGGCTCGATCGACTCCGGCTGCCGATTCATTCGCTCGGTGAGTTGCTCGCCCTGCACGCGCGCCGCGCCCTCTCGCTGCGCGCGGATGTGCGCATCGAATCCGGGCAGAACGCCTAACTTTTCAGCGGGGCTTATTCCCGTGCGGCTCGCGCTTAGTTCGGACGGCGAAGTTGCGGGGCCAGCGTTTTCACTTGCTTCTCCGTGTAGCCCTTCATCAGTTGCACCAGGCGGCGCAGCGCCGGCCTGTCTTGCTTCGTCGATTGCGGCGTCGAAGGCGTCGGAGAATTGAGTGGCTTGAGTGGCATCGGCGACTTTCTCCCGAATGTACTCTCGCAGCGCGTCCGGCGCAAGAGTGACTTTACCCTCTGATAACTCCGTCAGGTTGCGCGCCAGTTCAGGATCGATCTCCGCGACGCGCTCGATCGTCTCCCGAATATCCGGCCATTCCTGCGCGACGATTTCGGACGAGGCCCGCCGCTCCCGCACGATACCATCCGCGATGCGGCTGACAATGCGTTCGTAATCCGCGCCTTTTCCTTTTTCTAACGCCGCTTCCAGCTTCGACGGCGCCGCCTTGAGCAGCTTTTGCTCCGGTGCTCCCTTCTGCTCTCCAGGCCGTCGTGGAAAACCTTGTGCAAACGATGTGCGCGCCATACCGACAGTGTGGAAACCTGACCGACCAGAATGCGCCATCCAGCCCTTTTCCAACGACCCGACGGAATATCCGCACTTTCATCCACAGGGCATCACCATTAAATCGGGCGGCTTGCCTCGATATCCACGGTTCCGCGCGCGCGGTTACTACTACGATCTTTATCCCTTATTTAAAACAGGGTAGAGTAGCCGGTTTGAATTCGCAGATTTCCGCGGAGGAAATCGTAGATGGAATTTACGGTCAAGAAATACGATCTGCAGAGAGAGCTCAGTCTCACGCAAGGTGTAGTCGAACGAAAGACCACGATTCCAATCCTGTCTCATCTTCTCTGCGAAGCCCAAGGCAATCGCCTCACGATCACGGCGACCGATCTCGAGCTGAGCATTCGCACTTCCTGCGACGCGAAGGTCAAGAAAGAGGGCGCTGGGACGATACCGGCGAAAAAACTACTAGAGTTGGTGCGACTGCTGCCGGAGGGCGAAATTCGTTTCCGGCTGCTCGAGAATCATTGGGTTCAAATTACTTCCGATCGACGGAATTACAAGATGGTTGGCATGGCCAAAGATAATTTTCCCGCGATTCCGATATTTCCGCATCCGATCGTAACCATACCCGCGAAGATTCTGTCATCTCTCATCTCCAGAACGGCATTTGCGATTTCCATGGAAGAATCGCGCTATACCCTCAACGGTGCTCAATTGACGTTGAAACCGGAGACTATTGCCATGGTCGCCACCGATGGTCACCGGCTGGCCCTGGCCGAAACGGACCATTCTTTTGCGGGACTCTCAAACGAAACACGTCCACTGATTCCTAAGAAAGCCATGACTGAAATTCAGCGCCTGGCAACTGAGGCGAGCGACAACGGCGAGATCGAGTTTGCAAGAGATGACAGCCACCTCTTTTTCCAACTCGATTCCCGCTTGCTGATTTCGAGAATCCTCACCGGACAATTTCCTAACTATGAGGCGGTTTTGCCGCGCGACAACAACAAGAAAATAGTTTTGGAGCGAAATGAGTTTAACGATGCCGTGCGGCGCGTTTCGCAGTTGGCGGACCAGCGATCTCATGCATTGAAATTCTCAGTCAGCCAAGAAGGCGTGGAATTGTCGGCCTCCAGTCCGGAGTACGGAGAGGCTACCGAGAATATCGATAAAGAATATTCCGGCGAGCCCATTACAATCGGCTTTAATGGCCAGTACCTGCTTGATTTCCTCGCTGCAGCTCCAGAAGGGCCGATCAGTGTCGAGTTGAAGGACGAGCAGTCTGCCGGGCAATTGCGTCCACTAGCCGACGATGAATATCGTTATCGGTATATCATCATGCCCATGCGTATTTAGCTGGACGGCTCAAAATTCCAGCCATTTGGCAGCATTCGAGCCCCATTTTGCTTTCTTTCTTCGAGATCATTCTATGCCTGCAAGGCGATCTTGTAAGTGTCTGTAACACAAGTAGTTAAAGAAAATCAAATAGTCCCTAAGCCCTTGAGAAAAACGTGCAAATCGCGTAAAATGACGGTGTAATTCACACGAATTTTGGGTCCTCCGGAACGGCATCTTTGAGTTGAGCCACGCCCGCTGTTTCGTTTGTGGCAGAACGAAGAGGCGTAGCTGGACAGGACAGAGTCTTCGCCGCGTCCGCTTTCGCATGGCGAAAATCCGGACGGGATGGAGCAGGAAAACTTCTGTTCGGGAATCGAAACCAGCAGAGTACGTCAAGGCGGAAACGGCCGTTCCGCGGCAGCCTTCCCCTCCACGGTCAGATCAGGAGACGCACACAACATGGGTGAGAAAGAAGCGGTGACCGGCAAAGCTGCGGGTCATCGGTACGACGCTACGTCCATCAAGGTGTTGGGCGGACTTGAAGCGGTCCGCAAGCGCCCGGCCATGTACATCGGGTCGACCACAGAACAGGGTTTGCACCACCTGGTGTGGGAAGTGGTGGACAACTCGGTGGACGAAGCGATGGCCGGCTACTGCGATGAAATCAACGTCGTCGTTCATGCCGACAACAGCGTCACAGTGATCGACAACGGCCGCGGCATTCCGGTGGATATGCACGCCACCGAGAAAAAGCCCGCAGCCGAAGTGGTCATGACGGTTCTGCACGCCGGCGGCAAATTTGACAGCGATACATACAAAGTTTCCGGCGGGCTTCACGGCGTAGGCGTTTCGGTTGTGAATGCGTTATCGGATTGGCTGGATCTGGAGATCTGGCGAGACGGCGAGGTGTGGGAACAATCGTACGAGTGCGGTGTTCCCAAGTCGAAGCTGGCCGTCACGGGCAAAACGCGCAAGACGGGCACAAAGATTACTTTTCATGCCGATCCCAGCATCTTTGAAAAAACCGAATATAGCTACGACATTCTCGCGCAGCGGTTGCGCGAGTTGGCCTTCCTGAACAAGGGCTTGAAGATCACGCTGCAGGATGAGCGCAGCGATAAATCCACGGAATTCAGGTTCACCGGCGGCATCGTGGAATTTGTGAAGCACCTGAATCGGGGCAAGGAGACGCTCCACGATTCCCCGATTTACATCGAGGGCAAGCGCGACAATGTCGAGGTCGAAATCGCCCTGCAATATAACGACAGTTATGCCGAAAACGTTTTTGCTTTTGCCAACACGATCAATACGGTGGACGGAGGCACGCACCTCTCCGGCTTCCGCTCGGCCCTTACGCGGTCGATCAATAATTTCGCCAGCTCCGCAGGCATGCTCAAGGAGCAGAAAGACAGCGTTTCGATCACCGGCGACGACGTTCGCGAGGGGTTGATCGCCGTCGTTTCCGTAAAACTGCCGCAGCCGCAGTTCGAAGGTCAGACCAAAGGCAAGCTCAATAGCGACATCAAGGGCCAGGTGGAGCAGTTGGTAAACGAGCGCCTCGGCGACTATTTCGACAAACACTCTACGGTGGCGCGGCGCATCATCGGCAAGTGCATCGACGCCGCGCGCGCTCGCGAGGCAGCCCGCAAGGCGCGTGAGCTCACGCGGCGAAAGTCCGCGATGGATTCCGGGGGGTTGCCGGGCAAACTGGCTGATTGCCAGGAACGCGACCCCGCCAATTGTGAGATCTTCATCGTCGAGGGTGAATCGGCAGGCGGCTCGGCCAAGCAGGGCCGGGACCGGCGGTATCAGGCGATCCTGCCGTTAAAGGGCAAGATTTTGAACGTTGAGAAAGCCCGCTATGACAAGATGCTGGGTCACGAAGAAATTCGCGCAATAATTACCGCACTTGGGACTGGCATCGGCAAGGACGACTTCGATGCCGGTCGCTTGCGCTATCACAAAGTGATTCTGATGACCGACGCGGACGTCGATGGCAGCCACATTCGTACCCTGCTGCTCACGTTTTTCTTCCGTCACATGAAGGAACTGGTCGAGCGTGGGCACGTGTATATCGCGC
The DNA here is from genome assembly GCA_035650755.1 of Candidatus Acidiferrales bacterium. Taxonomy (GTDB): domain Bacteria; phylum Acidobacteriota; class Terriglobia; order Acidiferrales; family UBA7541; genus Palsa-189. Next base: position 74,583 of record DASRHB010000019.1, on the reverse strand, counting down.
AGCCGCCGCTCTATCGCGTCAAACGCGGCAAGATGGACCGGTACATCCGCGACGAACGCGAGTTCTCGCACGAGCTCATGCGGCGAGCCACCGAAGATCACATCGTTAAGGCCAAAGAGGGCGTGGCGCTCGAGGGCGCGGCGCTTACGACATTTCTGCTCAATGTGCAGGAATACGATCAGATTGCGGCCAGGCTGCTGAGGCGCCTTCGGGAGCGCGCACTGGTGGATCTGGTGGCCTCGAGCGAACTGGAGAAGAAAGGAGATTTTGAAGATAAGAAAGCACTCGAGAAGCTCCTGAAGGCCATCGAGAAGGCGAAAGTGAAAATGGAGCCCAAGCTTTCCTACGACGAGGAGCACAGCCTGTACGAGGTGGTGCTCGGCAACGGTTCGGGTCATTCGGCACGAATCAACTGGGCGCTTGTCTCCATGCCCGACGTAAAGCGGCTGCGCACGCTTGGCCGGGCGATCGCAGCTTCAGATAAGCCGCCGTTTACCGTGGCCCGAAACGGCGATAAGGTCACTAAAGAAAGTGCCGCCGCCGTCCTCTCGTTTGTTCTCGAGGATGCGAAGAAGGATTTCACCATCACACGGTTCAAGGGCTTGGGCGAAATGAATCCCGAACAACTCTGGGCGACCACGATGAATGCGGAAACGCGAACGCTTCTCAAAGTGAAGTTGGAGGATGTCGTCGAGGCCGAGAAGATGTTCACCACGCTCATGGGCGAGAACGTGGAAGAGCGCCGCAAATTCATTGAAGATAACGCTCTCGACGTCCAGAACCTCGACATCTGATCTTTCATGACGCATCAATTGACGTGGCAAACGACAGCCGGGGCGCGCGGCTTTGTGTGTTCACGATTTCGCGCCGCGAAACGGCCGTTGCAGGATGGCGAGCGCGGACTGGCGATTTCGATCGAAACAGAAGAAGAGCTCGAATCGCTTTTGGCCGAGCTCGAGATGCACTTTGCCGCCCAGCGATTTGCAAATGAGGCCGCGGCGCTGGAAGCGGTAAGGAAATACGCGCTCGAACGAGCCGGCGGGAAACGCGAGTAAGGGGCCAAGAAAGGAAGTCAATGGCGGAGGAAAAAAATCCGGCGGTTTTAATCCCGGTAGATATCGAAGCCGAGATGAGGAAGTCGTATCTCGACTACGCGATGAGCGTAATCATCGGGCGCGCATTGCCCGACGTGCGCGACGGCCTCAAACCGGTGCACCGGCGCATTCTGTATGGCATGAACGAGATGAACCTGACCTCGACGCGCGCCTACCGCAAATGCGCCAAGATTGTTGGTGAGGTCCTCGGCAAATACCACCCACACGGCGATGCGCCTGTCTACGATGCGCTGGTGCGCATGGCGCAGCCTTTCAGCATGCGCTATCCGCTGGTGGATGGCCAGGGAAATTTCGGTTCGGTCGACGGCGATCCCCCCGCGGCGATGCGTTACACCGAGGCGCGCCTCGCGCGAATCAGCGAAGAGCTTCTGGCTGACATCGATCGCGAAACCGTCGATTTCATCCCAAACTTCGACGAGACCGAAAAGGAGCCTGTCGTTCTGCCAACGCGTGTACCCAATCTGCTCGTCAATGGCGCAAGCGGTATCGCGGTTGGTATGGCCACGAATATTCCGCCCCACAACCTGAAAGAAATTATTGACGCGACGGTGTTGCTCGTTGAAAAACCGGACTCCACGCTGAAGGAAGTGATGAAGCTTGTTCCCGGCCCCGACTTTCCTACAGGCGGTTATATCGCGGGCCGTGAGGGGATCGATCAGGCTTACCAGAAAGGTCGCGGCAGCTTCGTCATGCGCGCCAAGGCTTCCATCGAGCAGGTTGGCAAAGACCGCGAAAACATCGTCATCACGGAAATTCCTTATCAGGTAAACAAGGCGCGTCTGGTGGAGCGCATCGCCGACCTCGTGCAGAACAAAAAAATCGAGGGCATCGCCGACGTGCGCGATGAGTCGGACCGAGAAGGCATGCGCATCGTAGTCGAGATCAAGCGCGGCGAAGAGGCGCAGCTCGTCCTCAATCACCTCTACAAGCTCACACAGATGCAGGAATCGTTCGGCATGATCCTGCTGGCCATCACCGGCGGACAGCCGCGCGAGATGGGCTTGCTCGAGCTCCTGCGGCTCTTCCTTGAACACCGCCGCGAAGTGGTCATTCGCCGCACACGTTACGACCTGCGCAAAGCGGAAGAGCGCGAGCACATCCTGCTCGGCTATCGCATTGCCGTCGACCACCTCGACAACGTCATCAGGATTGTCCGCGGTTCTTCCAGCCGCGCAAACGCGCGCGAAAATCTGTTCGCCTATTTCTCGAATAAAACCGTCGAAGTCCTCACCGGCCGTGGAGAGCGCACCGAGAGCCTCAAGGGCGTAAAACTCGATGCAAAAAGATACGAGATTACCGGCGAGCTAACCGGCCTCAGCTACATCCAGATCGACGCCATCCTGGAACTGCAACTGCATCGTTTAACGCGGCTCTCGATCGACGAAATCCTCAAGGAACTCGCCGAGATTCGGGCCAAGATTGCCGATCTGAAAGAGATTCTCGCCAGCGAAAAGAAACTGAAGCAGGTCATCGTCTCCGAATTACGGGAGATCCAGAAGCAGTTCGGCGACGGGCGGCGCACGCAGATCGTGGATGCGGTCGAGGAGATCAAGGTCGAAGATCTGATCGCCGATACCGACATGGCCATCACCATCAGCCATGCGGGTTACATCAAACGCACGTCGGTGGACGTCTATCGCCATCAATCTCGGGGTGGCAAAGGACGCATCGGTGCACGCACGCGCGAAGACGACTTCGTCGAGCATCTCTTCGTGGCCTCGGCGCACAGCTACATTCTGTTGTTTAGTTCGAAGGGCCGCGTCTATTGGCTCAAAGTCTACGAGATTCCCGAAGCCGCGGCGGCGACACGCGGCAGAGCCATCAGCAGCCTGGTCAAATTTCAGGAGGACGAACGCCTCACAGCGCTCGTGCCGGCGCGCAATCTGGAAGAAACCGGCCGCTACGTCTTTTTCGCCACGCGCAACGGCACCGTAAAAAAGACCGAACTGGCCGAGTTCAGTAATCCGCGGCCCTCGGGAATCATCGCCATCAATCTCGACGCCAAAGACGAACTGATCGGGGTCAAGCTCACCGACGGCAAGCAGATGATTTTTCTGGCGAGCCACGAGGGCCAGGCCATACTTTTCCGTGAAACGGAAGTTCGCGCTATGGGGCGGCAGGCCGGCGGCGTGAACGGCATGGATCTGGGCAAGGACGATTACGTGGTCAGCATGGATGCGGTTCAGCCGGACTTTGAGATCCTTCGCAAGGAATCGAAGAAGGATACAGATAATCTCGACGAACTGGAAAACGACGTCATCAAGGATTCGCTCACCTCGCTGATGCTGACGGTTTCCGAAAAGGGCTACGGCAAGCGCACACCTCTGGCCGAATACCGCATCACCTCACGCGGCGGCAAAGGCGTGATCAATCTCAAGACGACCGATCGCAACGGCTCGGTGATCGCGACGCTGCAGGTCAGCGAGGATTCCGACGTGATGATCATCACCGGATTCGGCAAGATTATCCGCGTGCACGCGAACGAAATCCGCGAGGCGGGACGCTCGACGCAGGGGGTGCGGCTGCTGCGTTTGGAAGATGAAGACAAAATCGCCGCCGCAGCGGTTATCGAAGATGAGAGCAGCGAGGTGCCCGGAAACGGGGCCTCTCCTGCGCCGCTCGCCGCACCCAAAGATGGCGAAAAAGCTTGAGCGCTTTATTGCGCAGGTGAACTGAGGTAATAGCCGGGCCGCGAGCGCACGGTCAGATTGCGGGCGTTCGCGCCGACCACCTGGACCCGAATTTCGTGGTATCCCAGCGTATTTGTGCCGGCTGGCCGGTAGCTAAGCGTATATTGCGCGTGCAGTTCGCCGCCGATCTCATCGATCGCCTTTTCAATCGAAGAGTCTTTTACCGTGGACTGATAGAGCCCGCCCGTGGCCGCCGTCGCTACCTCAAGAGGCCGTTGCTTCACCGTTGCCTCGGCATGCTGCACGATCCAAGCGGCTAAGGCCATCAGGTCCACGTTTCCATTCCGCTGATCCTCGACGGTTGGCGTTTGGGGAGTTCCGGGGATGGGAGTTTGTCCGAAAACTCCCGGAGGCGTCGCCGACGGCGGCGCGCCGCTTTTTTGCGGGCCGCGCAATTCTGCCGCGGTGGTCGAAAGGCCGACAGAATAGATCGTGATGTTGGCCAATTGCGCATCCCTGAGGACTTGCCCCAGCTTCTCCTCGCTCCCGGAATCGACTGCTTCCGCCACCGTTACAATGACCCGCCTTCTTGAATCGGGCCGCTTCTGGAGCATGCCCACGGCACTGGCCAGCGCGTCATACAGACGGGCTCCGGAGGTGCCGGGCTGCAAATTGGAGACGCACTTATCGATGACGTCGTGGTCGCTGGTGAAATCCTGCAAATGATTGACTTGATCGTCGTAGCCGATGACTGCGCCATCGCCGTTCTCTCCGATAACTGTCTCAGTAAATAAAACGCCTGTGCGGCGCAGCGCAGGGAAGAGGGGTTGGATGCGCGAACTGGTTTCCATGACAATGACGACTGAGAGCGGCCCGCCCCCCATGTCGAAACCTTCGAGCCGCTGCTGCACGCCATTGTCGAAGATACGGAAATTATTCTCGAGGAGATCGAGCACCAGCTCGCCTTTGCTATCGCGCACGATTACGGGAGTATTGACCACATTTACGCGCACTCGTATGGACTGATCGAGCGGCTTCTGGGGTGTTCCTCGCGGTGGCTGTTGAACCGCCTGGCCTGCTCGTGGCGCAATGGGTCCGGAAGTCTGCGCCACTACCACGGGGCTAACCGCGAGCGCGAGTCCGGCCCAAAGCGAAAATAATGGCCGAATGTTACGATGTCCTGTGATCGCGGTCATCTTTTTGCCTCCGGCTCACTGGGCCTTCTTCCCGCCTTCAGTTTACTAGATTGGACGCCGCGGGCGGCGCACATGTTGGATTGACTTTGGCGCCTTACGTAGAATGATGCCTCGTCTCTCAGGGGAGGGTTCATGGCTCGTAGTCATCGAACGCCGCCGCAGCCGGCCTATCGCGACGCTCTATTTATGGAAAGCGTTGCGGCCCGGCCCGTGCGGATTTTGACTGAATACATCGATCCGCTGGTGCGTTTGCGGCGAGAAGAAGTGGGCGACACAATCGTGATGTTCGGATCGGCCCGGATTATCGCCCGTGACAGGGCTCTGAGCCACTTGCGGCGGCTCAAGTCGCTTGCAGGCAAGACAACCCCCCGCAGGCGCATTGCCTTGCGAGATGCCCGCGCGGCATTACAGATGTCCCGCTATTACGAAGAAGCCAGGGAGCTTGCACACCGCATCACGGAGTGGGCTTTAACGCTTGGCGAGCATCCGCGGCGCTTCGTGATCTGTTCGGGAGGCGGTCCGGGAATCATGGAAGCGGCCAACCGCGGCGCCGCCGAGGCCGGGGGCAAAACCCTTGGCCTGAGTATTGAGCTGCCACACGAGCAATGGCCGAATCCATACATCAGTCCGGGATTGACGTTTCAGTTTCATTATTTTTTCATGCGCAAACTGTGGTTTGCGCAGTTGGCCAAGGCTCTGATCGTTTTTCCGGGTGGCTTCGGGACGATGGACGAATTATGGGAAATGCTCACGCTGATGCAGACAGGCAAACTGCAGCGCCGGAATTTAATTCTGATTTATGGCCGCCGCTATTGGGATCGCGTGATCGATTGGCGGGAAATGCTCAACTGGGGAACGATCAATCGGCGCGAATATAACCTGCTGCAGTTTGCCGATAGCGTGGACGAGGCGTTCGCTCGGATCCGCAGCGGACTCGAAGAGTTCCACATGACCCCCGATACGCTTGTGTACGAATGAATCGCGAAACCTGAAGGATTTAAAGCCCCGTGAAACGAATCAAAAACTACGCGAAGGCCTGAAGCACACCCAGAGCATTGGCGACAGAAGGTGACGGCATTTTGCCAGATATCGCCGGATTATCAGTTAGCGGAGACGGCTATTTCCTGAGCGAAAATGGCCTCGAATCGCCGCTTTTCGTCGAGGTCGTGAACAAGCACCACCGGCGCGACATGAAGGTTCTTGTGGCAGGCCTTGCAGGTCGCCGTCTCGCCCTGCATATCCTGCAGGAAGCCGTCAGTGAAACGATACTCGGACCGCTCGCGGCGTGCGGGTTTCACTCCCCGGCGGCCGCAATGAGGACAGGTGAATTCGAACACATCCTGCTGGGGATCGCGATCCAAAGCTGCCCAACCGGTGTAGCGAACTCCGACAATTTCTTCAATATGAGTATTGCGATTCATCGCCAAAGCCCCTCGATGACTTGATGACAGACGTATAGATGCCGCAATCAGTTGGATTGATGCAGAGTCGGCAGACTTTTTGAATGCTTCCGTAACTGCAATGCCCAGCAGGGCTACGCGGATGAAGGATTGTCGGGAGGCTGGGGGGGCCCTTCGGGCCTGCTAAGCAATGGTTCGCCAGAGTGGCTCGAAATGATCCTCCGGGTCTCATCTCGAAGGCGCAACACCTCTGTCCATTCGCCACCCTCCGGTGTCAGATTCGCAAAAAGTGCAGGAGAGACCGTGACAGTAATGCGGCTGGGCTTGGGCAGAAAAGTGCCATCTTGCAGCAGATAGCGCGTACCGCGCAGTGCTACAGGGACGATTGGTCTGCCCGTCTTCACCGCCGCGCGGAATGCCCCTAGCTGAAACGGGCGTACGCCGGGTTCGGCCGTAAATGTGCCTTCAGCGAAAACAAAAAGCGACTCGCCTCGAAGCAAAGCTTTTCCCATCTGTTCGGCCTGGCGCGACCGCGCCCGCAGTTTGCCGCGCTCAAACGCGAAGTGGCCCAGTTTGCGCAGGAAGGTCCCAATAAACGGCATATCGTTAATTTCACTTTTCGCAACAAAACGGTAATCCGTATGAACTACCGCCATCACGACGAGCACATCGCTATAGCTGGTGTGATTACTGACGTAGATGCAGGATCCGTAGGCATCCAGATGCTCGCGGCCGTCCACCGTGATTCGGCATCCGATTACCCGAAAATAGAGCTGCAACGCCTTTGAAGTTATGCGCGCTGCGCGCGAGCCTGGCGGCATCGCCAAGACGATAAGCCACGTGAAAACCAGCCACAGGAGAAAGACTGTCGCCGCAAACACTCCATACAGCATTTCGAAAATTCGGCGAAAGCCGCGCGGTTCACCGTCGCGCCTGAATGTGTCAGCGTTGCGCGGCGTCTGTGATGCGGGCACCCCGAAGATGAAATCCCGCGCATTAGAATTCCCCTCGGCCCGGGGGTAGGAGTCAAAATGTTGCTCGATGGATGCGCCCTCGCCAGCGGCAGCCCTGGCAATACCCGAAACAATGTCGCCGAGCGTGACCGCGTCACTAACGGCATTTTCCGGCAAAGATATTCCAAACGTGCGCTCAATTCGCGAAAGCAGTTCCACCCTTTCAATACTTCCCAGGCCTAGGTCACGGTCGATGATAGAGGAACTGCAGACTGCTCCGGCGCCTGAGGTATCCCCTAGTTCATGCAGGAGATCGCGAGCGATCGCCAGGATTTGTGTTTCAATGGCTGCACGGTCGAAGCGGGGGCTGAGCGTGGTCACATTAAAATTCTACTTAAAAGTGTTGGGTTGCGGCACCGTGGCGAAGGCGGTAATCGGCTTGCCGGCTTCAGAGTGGGTTGGGTAGCTCGCCTACGACTTCGATCTCTCGGAGCCGTCGTCCCCGCAGCGGCCCCCAACCCGCGCACATAATGTCAGCCGCCACAGTCGCGCCCAATGGATCAGTAGCCCCAAAAAGAAAGTACCGCCGTTTTAGTACGAATGGCGTACCGCATTCGGCTATTGCGCTCGCGCCGCGGTGCTACGTGCCGTCGTATGAGTCAGGTGCAGGGTTATGGTAGCGACGCGCCCGCCGGGAACCCAGACATTGTGTTCCCATTCGGAGGTCATCCCCAAGCCTTGCGCGCGCACCTCATAAAGTCCCTGACGAATACCGTCGATGCGAAAATAGCCTTTCCCATTCGCGCGAACTGCATGTGGCGCCTGGCCATCCGCTGTTTGCCAGAAGATCTGGGCAAAAGCGACGGGAGTTCCCTTACGATTGAGCACGATTCCATCCAGCGCGCCTGCGCCCGGTCTGGCGTATGCCAGGCCCGCGACCATCAGCAAAGCCAGAACTCCTGCCGTAGATGCGATTTTGTGCATGGGCGACCTCGGAACTGCACGTTGCCTTCATTGTATCGTTTTATCGTTATTCAACATGGGTCTGGCGTGGGTCGAGGCCAATCAATCAACTGTCCGGAAGTACATCTGTCCCTACGATCACCCAGAATCAGGCCGACACTTGCGCTGCGGCGTTGGTGCCGGTATCGTTGCCCGTTTCTTTGAGAAGACTTTGAACCAGGAGGCTTGATGCCCCGGTATGTTTCGCTTCATACCCTCGCATGCTTGACACGCCAGGGCGCGGTGCAACTCAGCGGGCGGATGTTCGCTTCCACGCGCGTAAAAACACGCCGCGTGCAAGTGAATATGATGGAAGGCAAGATGCTCGTCGAATTCGAGGCGCCGGATCGCGATACGGCTGAAAGGTGGATGAAAAGCGAAGGCTTTCACTATGACTGGCTGATGCGCATCGAGTTCGAATCGGAATCGGGCCAGCTTGTTCCGGTACCCTAGGGCGGCTTTATGTCAATTCTGATTGATTAAAATGGTGGGGTGCTCTCGCCGGATCACCGCGATCGCTTCCTCAGGCGGTCCGACGCGCATGTACTCGGTGTATTCCATTCGTTCGTGAATGCTCAAGCTGAATAGGAACTTTCGGCCGTCAAAATCGTATGCATATCGGGAAGGCATCCATACGCCGGGCGCAACCTCCTGCTGCTCAAAATCGAATTGTCCGCCGCGATATAGTTTTGCTATAAGACCCGCTCCCCAGGAAACGTCATCGGTGAGCTCGGCCTCAGCCCGAACCAGTTGAGCGGCCCATTCGTCCACCCAGGCCGTGCCTTTGCTGTGCGCGTAGAGAGTGGCATATCGGGCCGACGACCGGTAGGTTGGATCGGGCACAAATGTGAGTTTGATTGTGGGGCGGCCGTTTATCACAGTGCGCCCCGCCCAGCGGAAAATGAATGCTTTGCCGATGGCCGTGACCATCTCCCCACGTTCGCGCATCCGGCGCTGCGTCTCGTAGAAATTGGCCACGTGGGGATCGCGCCCGTGGGCCTCGTCCAACAGGGCCTGGGCGACATCCTGCCATTGCTCCTGAAGGTAAGCGGCATCACGGTTTTTGCCGTCGCGCTCGAGCTCGACGCGGACGATACCTTCGCCGGCGGGAATCACCCTGCAAGTAACGTCCCGGCCGGGCTCTTTGCCGTTTCCATGAAATACGGAATGCTCGGTGCGTGCGTATTGGTCGAGGACGAGATCGTTCCGGCGCTGATTCTCGATGGCGCGGGCGACGAGATCATGGATCTGTTGCGCGGTAAGCGGCGTTTCCGAATGCCTGCCGTCCTCGGAATCCGTGTCATTCCCGGTGAACCCCGCCGGCCAAGCGGCCGAAAAGGTCATCCCGGCGGCCAAAATGGCGACCAATCCAAAGGCGACCTGTGTGCGCTGTCGCATACTGTTTTCCTCGCCGGGTAGCGCCCCGGGGGCTCGGGCAGGCCTTGCTGGGGATCGGCCCATTATCTCACTAACATGGTCTTACTGAAACTAGCCCGTCCGGCACAGTACCAGACGATCACGTTGGCGCAGGCCGCTCTGCTGGCGGGCGGCTGTTCTCTGCTTCTTAGATGAACGCGAAAGGAAATTGGACTGTATTCGTCGGCGCTATGCGCAGGCGGCAGTTTGTGCTAGGTTCTGTCCCTCCGGGCGTGAAGCCTGTCTCGCCGCTGACGCACAGCCCTTTCAAGGCATATGGTTAGTTCGAAACAGCACCACAAGATGTAGACGTTTTGAACAAGATTCCCTCAACGTTTTGTGTAAAACGCGCCATTTTCTCTTGACAAGATTTTTGCACATCGGCTATCGTCGAAGCCAGATTCGGGACGCCGCGGCTGCATTAACCGGATCCAACTCGGCTCCGGCAGTTATAGCAGCCAAGCGCCAGCGCGGGTCCACCGGGACAACCCGACCAACAACCGACCTCGGCGCGCAAATGCGTGGGCGCCCAGCGCGGCTGAAGGCTAAGCCACCTCTTCCCAGGGGTGGCGTTTTTCACTTTTGGGGGTCTCAGCCCGGCTGGCTCGAATCTCGCGTTCCCGCTGGAGAGCAGGAACGCATCCAGGCGACTGATCGGCCGCCTGGTAAAATAATAGGGTTCCCACTGGGAACCCGATCTGCGCGGAGGCGAGATGGCGGAACCCAAGATGGCGCTCGAGAACGACAAGCCGGTATCCACGATCACGTCCGAAGCCCGTTCGAAGGTGGGGCTGGACTTCAAACGCTATTTCACTGACGGACGCGTGTCTCCCTTTGACGCGGTGGAATGGGAGAAGCGCACTGCCCAGATCGGCAATGAGAAGGGGCAGGTCATCTTCCGTCAGGAAAACGTCGAAGTGCCCAAGTCGTGGTCACAGACCGCGACAAACATCGTTGCGAGCAAATACTTCCACGGGAAGATGGACACGCCGGAACGCGAGAGTTCGGTGCGCCAGCTCATCGGGCGCGTTGTGGATACGATCGTCGACTGGGGCGAAGTCGGCCACTACTTCGCTTCGCCGGCGGCGCGGGATGCGTTTGCGGATGATCTCACGCATCTGCTCGTGCAGCAGAAGATGAGCTTCAATTCGCCGGTGTGGTTCAACGTCGGCGTGCAGGCGAAGCCGCAATGCTCGGCCTGCTTCATCAATTCCGTCCAGGATGACATGAAGTCCATCATGGACCTCGCGAAGACCGAGGGCATGCTCTTCAAGTGGGGTTCGGGTACGGGAACGAATTTCTCCGCATTGCGCGGGAGCCGCGAGACGCTCTCCGGCGGCGGCATCGCCTCGGGCCCGGTGAGTTTCATGAAGGGCTTTGACGCTTTCGCCGGCGTAATCAAGAGCGGAGGGAAAACGCGGCGCGCGGCCAAGATGGTCATCCTCAATGCCGACCATCCGGATATCGTGGACTTTGTCGAATGCAAGATGCGCGAAGAGCGTAAAGCACACGTATTGATCGAGCAGGGCTATGACAGTTCCATTGATGGCGAAGCTTATGGCTCTGTTTTCTTCCAGAACGCGAACCACTCTGTGCGCGTGACGGACGAATTTATGCAGGCTGTGGAAGCGGACCGCGATTGGTGGACGCGAAACGTCACCGATGGTTCCCCCGCGGAGAAACTCCGCGCCCGCGATTTGCTGAAGAAGATTGCAGATTCCGCGTGGCACTGCGGCGATCCGGGCATGCAGTACGATTCCACCGTCAATCGCTGGCACACCTGCAAAGCGACGGCGCGAATCAATGCTTCCAATCCCTGCTCGGAATACATGTTTCTGGACGACACAGCTTGCAATTTGGCTTCACTGAACCTGATGAAGTTCCTCGGGCCGAACGGCGTCTTCGATGTGGAAGCTTTTAAGCATGCCGTCGACATTACCATCACCGCGCAGGAGATCCTGGTTGACAACGCCGGCTATCCGACACCGAAGATCGAAGAGAATTCCCACAAATTCCGCCCGCTGGGCCTGGGCTACGCGAATCTCGGCGCCCTGCTGATGTCGTCGGCGCTGCCCTATGACTCCGAGGGCGGGCGCGACATGGCCGGAGCAATTACCGCGTTGATGTGCGGCGAAGCCTACGCGCAATCGGCCCGCATCGCCGAGCGGCTCGGCCCGTTCCCCGGATATGCGGTCAACCGCGAGCCGATGCTCGACGTCATTCGAATGCACCGCGACTCCTTGCGGCCGATCAAACCCGAAAACGTACAGGCGCCGTTACTCGCGGGAGCTCGCCAGGCTTGGGATGATGCTCTCGCCCTGGGCGAACGATTCGGCTACAAGAATTCGCAAGTCACCGTGCTCGCACCCACCGGCACCATCGGCTTCATGATGGATTGCGACACCACCGGAATCGAGCCGGACCTGGCGTTGGTGAAGTACAAGAAGCTCGTCGGCGGCGGCGTGATCAAGATCGTGAATAACACCGTTCCGCAGGCGCTGATGCGGCTGGGTTATTCGCCGGAGCAAATGTCGCAGATCGTTTCATACATCGATGTCAACGGCACCATCGAAGGAGCGCCCAGCCTGAAGCCGGAGCACCTGCCCGTCTTTGACTGTTCGCTCACGCCTGCCGGTGGAGGCCGTTCCATCGCCTGGCAGGGTCACCTGAAGATGATGGCTGCGGCGCAGCCGTTTCTCTCCGGTGCCATCAGCAAGACCATTAACATGCCCGAAGAGTCCACGGTCGAAGACGTTATGCAGGCCTATATCGAATCGTGGAAGCTGGGCCTGAAAGCCGTGGCCATCTATCGCGATAATTCGAAGCGCAGCCAGCCACTCTCGGCAGCGGGCGTGAAGAAAGAAACCGGCGGGAGAACCGGTGAAGAATCGCCGGTCGCCCAGCAGCAGGAACTTTTTGTTCGAGTACAGCGCCGCAAACTCCCCAGCGAGCGTCAATCGATTACGCACAAGTTCTCCGTTGGCGGTCACGAGGGCTACATCACTGTTGGCATGTATGAAGACGGGACGCCCGGCGAGATCTTCATCAAAATGTCGAAAGAAGGCTCGACTCTATCGGGCTTCATGGACGGCTTTGCGCTGTCTGTTTCCATCGGCTTGCAGTACGGCGTACCGCTGAAAGCGCTGGTCGACAAGTTCATCAATACGAGATTTGAGCCTTCAGGGTACACAGGGCACAGATCGATACCGTACGCGAAGTCTGTTTTGGATTATATCGGCCGATGGCTTGGCGGGAGGTTTATCTCTGCCGATTATTTGACGCCCGGTGGAGATACAGCAGTACCTGCCGCTATTCCGGCTCCCATTGCGCTAACCGCCTCAAGGCCGTCTGTCGCTCAGGAACCGGCCGTCTCTCAGGCAGCATTTGATGGCGCACCCACTTGCTCCGAATGCGGCATGCTCATGACGCCCAACGGTGGCTGCTACAAGTGTGAAAACTGCGGCAGCACTTCAGGCTGCAGCTAACGATGGTGGTTTGTTTTGGCTGAGTCGCTTAGTCGATCACAATGGAGAAAAAATAAGGGGCCCACACCGGGCCCCTTCTATTCCACCCCGTATTGTAGCAACTACCTCACCCGCCATTCCCGCTCTTAGCAGGAAGCATTACCCCCGGGAAACAGTATTTCCGTCAAGTGCAAGCTAAATGCCAGCATGTGTCTTTAATTGTAAAATAAAGTAAGTATTGCAATATGAGTGACTTATATCAACTTTAGCCTATTGTAACTGTGGCCTTGAGGCGCCCCATGATATGATTTCTCACAGACCGTGGTTTTGCATATACGGCGTTTAATAATAGAGACTCAAGTCTCTCAGGCACCGACGGCAGATTTCACCGCATTCGCTAACTGTTCGGCCCAATATTCGACGTCTTCAGCGCGTTCGGCCTCCACCATCACACGCGCCTTCGGCTCAGTACCCGAATAACGCAGCACAACGCGGCCAGAATCGCCCAATGCGCGCGTCGCTGCATCCAGAGCCCGGGAAACCTCCGGCAGCGATTCCAGTGGCGGCTTGGTACGCACTTTTACGTTCAGGATGGTCTGCGGATACGTCCTAAGATCGTTGACCAGTTCGTCCAGAGGGCCGTTCAAGCTTACGAGGCCGGCGATTTTGATCGCCGTGAGAAGGCCATCACCGGTAGTTGCGTCATCAAGGAAGATTACGTGCCCGGATTGCTCACCTCCGAGGTTTAGTCCGCTACGCAGCATCTCTTCGAGCACGTAGCGGTCCCCCACGGGGACGCGCGCGAGCGCCAAACCCTCGGCTGCCAGGGCGCGCTCCAGACCAAGGTTCGTCATGGTAGTGCCGACGACGGCGTTACCTTTGAGCTTGCCTGTCGAACGCAGATAACGAGCCATGGACAGCAGCACTCCATCGCCATCCACCACGCGACCTGACGCAGTTACAAACATCGCGCGGTCCGCGTCGCCGTCAAAGGCGACACCCAATGACGCGCCCAGCTGCGGCACATTTTTTTGCAGATCCTGTGGATACAGCGAGCCGCAGTTAGCGTTGATGTTCCGTCCATCGGGCGCATCGTGGATGGCAATTACTTTCGCGCCCAGGGAACGGAAAAGCGCCGGGGCCAGCGAACTGGCGGCTCCATTGGCGCAATCCAACACGATTTTGAACCCGTAAAGATCGGCATCCGGCAACATGCAGCCGCGCAGGAAGCCCAAGTAGTCTTCGTCCAATTGCCGATCAGGGACGAGCCGGGCGCCTGGCGCCGGCGGTTGGCCATTGCGATGGCGCAGTATCTCGGATTCGATCTGAGCCTCAATGGCATCCGGAAACTTCATTCCCGACCCCGCAAAAAGCTTGACTCCATTGTCGTGATAGGGGTTGTGCGAAGCCGAAATCACTACACCGGCGGAGAAACCTTCCTTGCGAACCAAGCAGGCTACACCGGGCGTAGTAATGATCCCTGCAAAGGAGGTGATGGTGCCTTCCTCGGCCAATCCGGCGGCAATTTCAGAGGCAATATGCGTCCCTGACTCACGGGTGTCGATCCCGATGAGCACACGGGGACGCTCCTGCTGCAGCCTTAGGTAACCCCCAATGCTGCGGCCGACCCAGTAGAGGGTTTGATCATCGAGAGGGTATTCACCCGCGACACCCCGGATGCCGTCCGTTCCGAAAAGTTCCTTGGGCATTGGAAAGATTTGACCTCGCGCCGAAGGGGTAGCGAGGCGAGCAGGCAATGTTAGCACGCTGATTAGATTATTCAGCCGCCTCGGGGGGTATCTTTGTGGGTACAAGGGCGATGTGGAACTGAGCGGGCGCTATACGGACGACTTCGGTTCCGAAAGGCGCGTCTACCATGCCGGGAAACAGCCGAACAGGAACGTCGCCCGACGGAGCCGTCGAGAGATCCACGCCAATTGTAAGATCGCCCGGCATAATACGACGCAGCAGACCGGGACGCCCGCGTAGCACGACGCGCACTGTATTGGGTGGTGATCCCCCCACGGCCAGACCATCGGGAACATTCAGGTAACTGATAGCGACGTTATAGCCAACCTGCTCGAAGGGTTCAGCCGTGTAGGTTGCCCATAGGGAAAAGGAGATCGCCAAGGCAATAAGTTTCAGATGAAGATTGTGGACAAAAATGCGGCGAAGAAGGCGCATCAGTCGGCTTTGGTGGCGCGCGCGCCAGGGATGGGCGCGGGCAAGGTCAATGTGGAACGGAAGCGGCGGAAAAGGTTTGTGAGGCGATCGGTTAGCTGTTCCACGGTCAGGCCAAGCTCGATTGTCCCGCCTACAGCGAGGGAGATGGAGCCGGTTTCCTCGGAGACGACAACAGCGACGGCGTCACTCTCTTCCGTAACGCCTATCGCCGCGCGGTGGCGAGTCCCAAGTTGATTCGATGTCAATGGATTGAGGGTCAACGGCAGAAAGCATGCTGCCGCGGCGATCCGTGTGCCCTGTACAATCACGGCGCCGTCGTGCAGCGGAGAGCCTGGCCGGAAAATCGCGAGCAGCAGGTCATAGCTTAGATTGGCATCCAGTGGAATGCCGCTTTCGATGTAGGTCCGCAGGCCAACGTCGCGTTCGAACGAAATCAATGCGCCGATGCGATTCTGCGCAAAATATGCTGCAGCCAGAACCAC
Source organism: Candidatus Acidiferrales bacterium (assembly GCA_035650755.1). Classification (GTDB taxonomy): domain Bacteria; phylum Acidobacteriota; class Terriglobia; order Acidiferrales; family UBA7541; genus Palsa-189. The sequence goes on along the minus strand of DASRHB010000019.1, from coordinate 58,741 downwards.
ATCATCGAACGCCGATCCCGGACTTGTGGAAGAGAAACGGGCAAGCGAAAGAGTTCGCCCGACGCGATCGAGCGCCCTGCGAATTTCGGGCTGAAAGAGAACGATCAGGGCGATGGCTACGTAGGGCAGCAGGGTATCGAGGAGCCATTCCACCATTTCGAAATGGGCTCTGCGAGCGCCTTCGTAGAGGATAATCAGCAGCAATATTGCAATCAGCATCTGCATGGCGCGTGTACCACGCAGGAGCTTCAACATGTAGTAAATCAACGCCGCGATAATCAGAATGTCCAGGGTGGCGCGAACGCTAAGGCGCACGAAAGGGTTGGAGATAATGGCCACGACCATCTGCGTAGGCTTACGGTAACGCAGCAGATGTTAGTGGGCAAGAAGCGTTCTTAGTTTTCGGTATTGGTACGTGATTGTACCTTGGAAAATCAGCGCTGAGGATTTGTGAACCGCCGGACTGTAAGCTACGAAGGCTGCACTGCCTAGGTCGCAGCCCTCAATGCTGCGGCGATCTCGGCAACGTTGCTACCCTGCTGAAAAAGGCGAATGGCCGCTATGCCCGCTGCGCCGGCTTGCTGGCACGCACGCGCATTCTCGAGAGTAATGCCACCGACGGCAAGCACCGGGATTGATACGGCGGCACAGACTTCGGCCAGTTTCTCCAAGCCTTGTGGTGGGCCAAATTTCTCTTTTGAGGGCGTGGCAAACACCGGACCGAATTGCAGATAATTGGCGCCTTCTTTCGCAGCATCCATCGCCTGTTGCCGTGAGTGACAGGACGCACCGACAAGAAAGTCAGTCCGACGGGACGCCTGAACGGCGCGCACTAAAACTGCAATAGGCAGGGACGTCTCGCCGGCGTGTACGCCTTGAGCGCCGGCCGCCCAAGCCACGTCATATCGATCATTCACGAGAATACGGGTCGGCGGCGCAAGAAGACTCGCGGTTCGAACGGCCGCGCGCGTCAGTTTGCCGAGTTCACATGCGGAGAGGTCTTTCTCCCGAATCTGAATCCAATCGACGCCCGCAGACGCAGCATTCTCAATGCACCGCACCAGGGCTCGTTCGCGGTCTCGGGCCGACGAAATCTCGAGCGCCCGCCGATCGGTTACGTAGCACAGAATGAATTTACCGAGCGTTTTCAAAATTCAGGAGCCGCGTTCCTCTGCAGCGCGCGTTTGCCCGCGCAACATGCCGGCGGCCAGTAAGATATCCAGGCAGCCCAACCCGCTGACGAGGCCGCGCACAGATGGATTCAGTGCAAAGGGGCGGAGGTTAGGATAGTGACTCAGGAAATAGTTTCGGTCCCACATGCCAGAGTACTGTGTGGAAGACAGGCTGACCCAAGGTATGAACACCAGTATGACGCCTACCTCGAAAAGGAATAGCGTGCAGAGAATCCGAAGCATCCGGGCAGCGAAGGAGCGCCCGTTAATGCTCGTTTCCGAGTGAGGAGAGCCGTTCGGCAACGTCGCGGTAGTCAATGTTCATGCCGTAGACTTGCGAGAAGCTCTTTCGGGCAGCGGCAGTATCGCCGGCGAGCTCTTGCGCTACCCCTAGATCATACCGCAGAGCGAGGATAGTTTCCTGGTCCAATCCCGGCATGGCTAAGGCGCGCTCGTACCACGTAGCGGCGATGGAGGGCTGGCCTTTTTCCATAAATGCGAGACCGAGCAGCGTGCAGCACTGCATCGCGTAACGGAAGGCCTGACCCTTGCTGTTGCCCTTTGCCACCTTCTGAAATTCGCTGATTGCCTCTTCAATGAGCCCCATTTCCCGGTAAGCGATACCCAGGTTGTAGTGAGTCTCCAGATCCTCATCTTCAGCTCCTACTTCACCGACTTCGGATCTGAATTGATCGAAAATCTCGCGTAACGGGCTTTCTTGTTTTCCCGGCTCGCCGGGAGGCTCTACTTGGGAGCTGGGAGCTTCATTCGGCGGCGGAGTGTTGTTGCGAGGCAACGTGGCTGGTTCGCGATCGGCGAGCGATGGCAGCGCTGCTTCCAAATCGCTCGACAGCGCCTCCAGAAAATCCTTTGCGGTAGGCGATGTGATTGTTTCTTGGTTTGCGGTTTGCGGCGTCTGTAATTCGAGAACGTAGTCGGATTTGGGCGCACTTTTCGCCGCGCGCGATTTCGGCTCCGCCTGGAGCGCTTCCTGCATTTCTGCAACAGCGTCGAATCCCGCCACATCGACAGGCGGAAGCGGAAACTGCCGAGTGGGTTCATCAGACGATTCAGCAGAATTCCGCGCACGAGGAGTGGCCACAGGGTCCTCTCCCGCCGCATTGATCGATGCGTCGACCTCGGTTGCAAGGGCAGCCCATTCTTCGGAAAGATCCAGTTCGTGAACCGCAGCGCGATTCCCATTGACCTCGCTCGGCTGAGGCGTGGGTTCAGCTTCTGCGGGTTCCTGAACTGGAGTGCTTCCCTGATCCTGGTCAATCCCAAACTCCTCAACCTCCTGCTTTGTGGGCTGTGAGGATGAGGGAGTTGTATGCGGCGCTTTTGCGAAGCGGCGTCGCAGATCCCCAAAGCGTTCGGCGGCGGCTGAATTGCCACGTTCGGTATGGATCTGCTCGAGTTGCGCGGCAAGTTCTGCTGTGCGTTTCTCATCGCCCGCACCTAAATATTGGTCAAGCAGCCGCTCGAGTGTCGGTGTATGGCCCGGAACCCGCTGTAATACGGTCTCGAGCAAATCGATAGCTTTTTGTGTCAAGCCATAGCTCGAGAAAAGGTCGATGTCCGTAAGGGCTTGCGTTATGTAGTGCTGCGTCTCTTCGTCGAGAGCGGGTTCAGCGGGTGCAGGTGAGGCGGCGTTCTTTTGTGGCGCCGCCGGACCCTCGCTCAACGGTGCAACTTTGGGTGCAGGCGCGACCTTAGGTGCGGGCGCGGCTTTAGGTTCGGCGGGTATGGCGGGTTTGTCGGGTGCCGATTTGGATTGAAGCTTTTCGTACTCCTGGCGAATCCGGTCGTTGTCCGGGTTACGTTCGAGAATTTCTTCGTATATTTTCAAAGTTTGCTTGCGGTCGCCGGCAGTTTTATAAACCGCAGCCAGTTCAACGAGCGCCTCAGACAAATGGGCTGAATCGCTCGTCGCTTTGTAAAGCTCCACAAGCCACTCACGCGGTTCGGTTTTCTCTGGCATCCGCTCTGCGGCAGAGCGAAGCAGAGAGGCCAGAGCGTCCTGTTCGCCTTTTTCAATCATCGACGGGCGGATCAGATCAATGAGCGGAAGGGCAGCGTCTGGCTCATGGTCCTCCAGTATCTTTGCGACGACGTGCCGAAGTGGAGTCACATGACTGGAATTGCGAGCGAAGAGTTTCGAAGCCAGGTCAATCGCGGGCTGTGTCTGCTTTTGATGCAAATATATTTCGATCAGGAACTCCGCAGCGCCCTCATGGCGATGCAGTTCCGGTAAGGCACTGAGAAGCGAAATGGCCTCGGAACTCTGGCCCATAGCGGCCATCGCCCTTGCTTTAATTATGTGCACGTGCGCGTCTTTCGCATCGATCTTGAGGGCCCGGTCGGCGCATTTGATCGCTTCCGCGTGATTGCCGCGATTGTGCAACTGCTCGGCCGCATTTCGGAAAGCCGCGGCTGCATCACCAGGCTGATTCATGGCTTGCGCCAATTCGGCCAGGCGCGTGAGAACGCGCAGATTATCCGGCTCGGCTTCGAGCAGCTTTCGAAGCAGGGCTGCCGCTTGCGGCTGCCTGCCCGCACGCTGATGCAGTTCGGCCAGTTGCAAATAGATGGGCCGAGCCTCGCTCAGAACTCCCTGCTGAACGTAAAGCTCAGCGAGTTTCTCGATCGGATGCGTCTCCTCGGGGGCCAGCTTGGAAATCTTTTTGTAGATGGCAATTGCTTTCGTTACGAACCCATCAGCGAGATAAATCTGGGCGAGCCTCTCGAAATACTCAAGGGCTTGATAGGTGTCGCCTTGGCGGACATATAAGTCGCCAAGAGTCATCAACGTGGCCTGATCCTTCGGTTCCTGCTTCAGGATCTGCACGTATTCCTGAATGGCTTGGACGATCTTGCCTTGATGGAGGAGCTTTTGGGCGTTTGCGATGAGCTTGGACTTGTTGTACGCCATCTGCGATTTCTGCGTGCCTTCCACGCGGCCGCTCAAGCATCCAACGAGCGGGCCAATTTGGTTGAGTAGGATCGAATCCCGAACCGCTACACGCCTAACCGGCTAACTCACCCCATTCGCGCAAACGATCGAGAACCAGCCGCGTAAGTCCCGCAACATCAGCCGGAATTTACGCTAGCATGCGGCTCCAGAACGCGTCAACGAAACGAGCGGCTAGACGTTCGCGCTAGTCACAGGGGGGCAGGTGCTAATACAGGGGCTGCTTTGTGAGGGCAGGGGCAGACTTTCTTGTGTAGCCGCGGCAGCCCAACAGACTGCATTCCGCACTGGCGCAAAGGAGAATCGGTGCAGAGGCGAAGGTCCGTGGGTGCGCAGTGCCTCGAGATGAGCACGCGTGGCGTATCCTTTATTCGAAGCCAATCCGTAAACCGGGTATATTTCGGCGAATTCCGTCATGGCTTTGTCTCGCGCCACTTTCGCCAGAATTGAGGCGGCTGCAATCGAAACGGATCGTGCGTCACCCTTGATGATCGGCTTCTGCTCCACCATAAGGTCAAGATGAAGGGCATCGATCAAAAGGAAGTCAGGCTGTATTGAGAGTTGTGCAACGGCATCAACCATCGCCTGACGGCTCGCCTGATAAATATTCCACGCATCGATGCGACCGGCATCCACCTGAGCGACATACCAGGCAAGGGCGTGTTCACGGATTCGCTCGGCTAGAACCTCACGACGCTTGAAGGAAAGCTTTTTGGAGTCGTCGAGTCCGACGATGCGGCGCCGTGGATTCAGTATTACCGCCGCAGCAAAAACGGGCCCGAATAGCGAGCCTCGGCCAGCTTCGTCCAGTCCGGCGATCCGCTGCCAGCCATGGTGCCGCGCCTTGCGCTCGAACCGTGAGGAACAGAGCCGCTCCATCGGCGCGGATTCTAGCATAGCGTCCGCGCTGACAATACGCCTCGTTCGGCGGGAGGACATAACGGATGTGCCCTACTGGTTCAGGCCTTTTCCGCAGCTTCCGCGGCAGCCTCGACAGGCTGTTCGGCACGACGGATACGAGCAGCTTTGCCTTTCAGTTGACGCAGGTAGTAGAGCTTCGATCGACGCACCCGCCCGGCCTGCAACACTTCAATCGAGCTGATCATCGGGGAGTTGACGGGGAAAATTCGTTCGACACCAATTCCAAAGCTCACGCGGCGGACGGTGAACGTCGCGCCGGCTTGTTGACCTCGTTTGCTGACCACCACGCCTTCAAATGGTTGAACGCGTTCTTTTTCGCCTTCCGCTTCCTTCAACCGAACATGCACGCGTACGGTATCACCGGGGCGGAACGCGGGGATATCTTGGCGAGCCTGGTCCTGACGGACCTTCTCAATTATGCGACTCATATGGATTCACCCGGGCAGACCCGCTACGGTGGGGCCAGCGCCACAGAAGACGCGTAAATTATAACGGAATCCCCGTAGGCTGCACAGGCAAAATTCAGATTTTGCTCAAATTGCGACGAACTAAGAGTCGATTATGAAGTTGTTGGCGGTAAAAGGTCCGGCCGGTTGCGTTGCGTTTTTTCGGAAGCCAGCCGTTCGCGCCAGCGGCGAATTTCCTCATGATCGCCGCTTAACAGAACCTCTGGGACCTGCCAGCCGCGAAAATCCGCGGGTCGGGTGTAATGTGGATAATCGAGTAACACTGAGGTACGGTCGGGACTGACTGCCGAACCAAGCTCTCGAGCCGATCGATTTCGAGCCATTGCGCCCTCCGGACCGGCGGAAAAGGATTCATGCAGGGACGAGGCTTCATTTCCCAATGCGCCGGGCAAAAGCCGTGTGACCGCATCAATGACCATTGCGGCAGGAAGCTCTCCACCGGAAAGAACGAAATCGCCGACGGAAATCTCATCGGTAGCCAGGTGGTCGGAAACGCGTTCGTCAACGCCTTCATAACGTCCACATAGCAGGATCACGCGCTGCAATGCCGCGAACCGCTGCGCCGTTTCGTGTGTGAATTTCTTGCCGGAAGCCGATAACAACACAACGGCGGTATTCCGCATATCGTTTATGTCGATGCTCTGCGGCGCTGCTTCGCTCAAAATTGTCTCCACAGCCCGAAAAAGAGGTTCGGGTTTCAGCACCATGCCTTCGCCTCCGCCGAAGGGGCGGTCATCGACCGTCCTGTGGCGGTCACTGGTGAATTGCCGCAAATCATGCACGCGGATTTCTATGAGACCGGCCTCTCGGGCCCGGCGTACGATTCCATAGTGCAGAGGGCCGGCGAAAAATTCCGGGAATATTGTTACCACATCGAATTTCATGGGATTTTGAAAGTTCCCCTTCTCGCAGAGATTACAACGTTTTGCGGATATTAGCTCAATGGTTGAGCTCGAGCAGCCCCGCGGGCAAATGCACGTCGATTCGTTTAGCGGCTGTATCGACGCGCGTGCAAATTTCAGAGGCGAGCGGGATCAGTAGCTCGTGCCCGGCAGCATTGACAACGAGGACCCAAGATTCAACATGTGTGGAATGCTGCTCCGGCCCGGCGCCTTGCACATCTTCAACAACGCCGAGCGCAGCGGCGGCGCCCTGTTCCCAGATTCGGCAACCAATTAAATCACTTATGTAATAGCGATCAGAGCTTACAGGTGCCCGCCTCTCAAGGGGTACTTGCACCTCGAGCCCGCGGAGACCTTCCGCATCCGAGATCGTATCTATTCCCTGAAAATGGAAGATCGCCTGTCGCAGATGGATGCGGCAGGAAGCAATGTGCACGTGGCGAGGAGCACTTTGCTCGCTTGCGAGCCAAGCTTCCCGCATCGAGGTGAGCCGCTCAGGAAAATCCGTGAGGATCTCAGCGGCTACCTCGCCCCGTCGCCCCCAAGGACGCACAATCCGTGCCAGGGTAAGCGGGGTGAATGAGTCAGCGCACACTTACTCGAGAATTTCGAGCGTCAGGCGCTTTTTGAGCTTCATTCCCGCCGCGCCGAGAATGGTGCGGATGGATTTTGCTGTTCGGCCTTGCCGTCCGATCACTTTACCCAGATCGGTGGGGTGAACGCGAAGCTCCAAAACAGTCACCTGTTCACCCTCTACAGCGCGAACTTGCACTTGTTCAGGATTATCCACGAGCGCCTTCGCGATGGCTTCAACCAGTTCCTTCATGGGCCCTCCGCCATTCGCAGGATCAGCAGTAACAGGAGTTTTCGGTTGTACCGGTCTCGTCACACTTGCATGAAGGTCCATCGTTGCGGAACCTTCTTATTATGAGATGAGAGACTGGACGAATGGGAGCGCGGCGCTTAGGCGGGCTTCTGGTTTTCCAGGAAGCTGCGGACGGTGTCGCTGGGCTGGGCACCGCGAGCAAGCCAATACTGAATCCGTTCGGCATTCAAGTTAATTGCTGCCGGGCTCTTGCGGGGGTCGTAAGTTCCCACAATCTCCGTGAAGCGGCCGTTGCGTGAACGGCTTTTTTCGATGACGACGATGCGGTAGCTCGGCATCTTCTTCTTGCCATATCTAGCCAGGCGGATAGCGAGCACTCAAATTCCTCCTAATTTCTCCTGATTTATTGTATCCCGGAACAACGGATTCGCCAACGCTGCATTTGGCTTGAAAGTTCCGGGTGGCGGAAGCAATCGAGAAGATGATCGTTGACCATTCCCGCCGCCTGCATGAAAGCATAGCAAATCGTCGAGCCCACAAAGCAGAAACCTCGCTTTTTCAGGGCGCGGCTCATGGCATCGGATTCCATGCTGGTGGAAGGAATGTCTTTGGGAGAGCGGCATTCGTTGATTTTTGGTTTGCCGCCTACAAATTGCCAGATATAGCTTGCGAAACTGCCGCAGGCTTCCTGCACGGTCAAAAAGGCCTGAGCATTCCTGATTGCAGATTCGATTTTCAGGCGATTGCGAATAATGCCGGCGTCGGCCAGCAATTCGCGAACTTTCTTTTCATCGTAGCGCGCAATCTTTTCGGGATCGAAATTGTCAAACGCAGCGCGGAATCCCTCGCGTTTGCGAAGGATAATCTCCCAACTCAGGCCCGCCTGGGCAGCATCCAGCACCAGGAATTCAAAAAGCTTGTGGTCATTCTTGAGAGGCACTCCCCATTCTCGGTCGTGATACGCGATAGAGATCTCGCTCGACGGCCAGGCGCAGCGGGGTTTCCCGCCTGCCGCGGCTTTCGGCTCACTCATTCTTCCGCTGCCTCGCCGCCGCCTTGCTGCATTTGCTGCAGCGCCTCGCGGGCTTTGCCCAGGCCGCGCAAGCGGCCTTGAGCGGCCAGCGCCCCGTACTGCTTCATCATCTTGCGCATCTGCATGTATTGCTTCAGAACTTGATTCACTTCCTGCACGGAAGTGCCACTGCCGCGGGCGATGCGCTTGCGGCGCTTGCCGTCAATCAAATCGTGGTCTTCGCGTTCGGCGTTGGTCATGGAGTTGATGATTGCTTCCACATGTTTGAGGCGCGACTCGTCCACCGTGGCATCTTTTGGCAGGTTCGCGAATGGACCAATCTTCGGAAGCATGCCTAATACTTGTTCGAGCGGCCCCATCTTGCGAACTTGCTTGAGCTGATCGCGAAAATCGCCCAGCGTGAATTCACTGCGGCGAAGTTTGCGTTCCAGCTCCGCGGCTTTTTTCTGATCAATGGCCTGCTCGGCGCGCTCGATCAGCGTAAGCATGTCGCCCATGCCCAACACGCGCGAAACGATTCGGTCCGGGTAGAAAGCTTCGAGCGCGTCGTATTTTTCGCCGACGCCGACGAATTTGACCGGCGCCCCGGTCACTTTGCCAATCGAAAGCGCCGCTCCCCCGCGTGCATCGCCGTCGAGCTTCGTCAAGATGACGCCGGTCAAGCCCAGACGGCGGTGGAATTCGCCGGCCGAGCGGACCGCGTCCTGTCCGATCATTGCGTCGGCGATAAAGAGGATTTCCGTCGGCTGCAAATCACGCTTGAGTTGGCTAAGTTCAGCCATCAAGTCGTCGTCTATATGAAGCCGCCCGGCGGTGTCGACCAGGATCACATCCGACGCTGACAGCTTGGCTTCGCGAATGGCGCCTTTGGCAATTTCCAGGGGCTTATCGGTGCCGGCTCCCGGCCAGCAACTCACGCCCACTGCTTTTGCCACTTGCGCCAGCTGTTCCCGCGCGGCGGGGCGATACACGTCAGTCGAAACGACGAGCGGGCGATGCCCATGGCTGCCCAGCCATTTGGCGAGCTTTCCCGTAGTGGTCGTCTTGCCCGAACCTTGCAGGCCGACGATCAGCCAGACCGAAGGCGGCCGCGAGGTAAAGTTCGGCCTGGCGTGCCGGCCAAGCAGTTCCAGCAATTCGTCACGTACGATTTTCAGGATCTGCTGGTCGGGCGACAGTTGCAGCATGACTTCCGAGCCCAGCGCTTTGGCGCGAATGCGGGCAAGCAGTTCGTCGGCAACGTCCACATTTACGTCGCCATCGAGCAGCGCTTCGCGAATCCCGCCCAACGCGGCGTCAAGGTGTTCGTCGGTCAGCTTGCCCTGACCGCGCAGGTTCTTGAAAACGCGCTGTAGTTTTTCCGTTAAGTTTTCAAACATGATTGCCGCAACTGTGGCGAAATGTGCCGCTACATTTTAGATTCTAGGAGACGCTCATGCGATGGTCAATTTGCGCTGCCGGCGCCATAGATGCCGTGGCTACAAATCGTTCGTTCGGCGCTTTCGCTGGGCGAATGAGTGGCCCTGAAAGTGTTTGACCCCCACCCTACCCCCCGGTTTTTTACGCAAGGATATCATTCAATGGGAGTTATCCTTTGTTTTCGCACAACGATATCAATCTAAATGCTTTACGGTTTTATAACCCAAGTTTCTTCGATGAAGCCGCATTCGTTCGAAAAGACGCTTCCTGAGCCCAATCGCCGTTCGCAGATATTGTTTTGCGAGCGTATTTCTATTTTATCGTGAGCGTCAAATGCAGCTTGGGCGAGCCATATGATACACGGAGTCGCAGACAAGGCCGGCTTTGCGTGTATCGTTTAGATTCTGAATTCGGGGGACACCTTGCCGCAGTTCGCGGTTCTCGTCACAGCTCGTGAGATCCTTGGAATTACTCCGAAGCTCGCTGACTTACATCGAATACTGGCCAAGTATCAGCGTCGGGAAGTGCTGTTTTTGTTGGCAAAACTGAACTGCCTGCTCGGCACGTGGCAAAACACACCGCAATTCGATATCGACCGCAGAATAACGCAGATCCTTATTCCGGGTTATTTCTCGCAGATCGAGGGCTTACGGCGCGGGCAGGCGCAAAGAATTGTATTCTCGCGGATAACTATTTTGTATTTGGTCAAGCAGGCGTGCCAGGTTTGTCCCGAGGACGGGCTGCCACCATACGGGGTGCCCGCGTTTGTTGATATCGGAATGTCCTGCTTGCTGGTTAATGATCTCCTTTTACCGTTTCTGCCTTCGCCGGCCCAGGGAACCTTGGAGCGTCTGGCTAATCTTCTTCCTTTTTCTGACTACATTTCACGCGATCATTATTCCATGGAAATTGGACGCTCATATTGTATGTTTGACGAAATCTCCCAAGCGCCCGCACTCGCGTCGAGGTCTGATTTTTTGGATGTACGAGGCCTTTTCCAGGGCGTCTTGGGGCTTTCGCATCTCACGTTTTCCGAGTTAGTTTTCGGCTGTGCGACCAAGTTCCTCAACGTCAAGACAGAGGATTTGGCGTCTCCCGAAGCCTTGATTTTAAGAAAAACCTTCTTTCAGAAGTCAGCTGTATCTGTTGATCAAGTAGAGCGCTTCTTTACCAAGCTGGCGGTTCCGGAGGGTGCTTTAGTCCAGCGGTTAGTGCAGGTGTCTTCGAACCGCCCGGCCGATGATTTCACCGTTCTTCAGGGCTCACCGTTTGTTGAGATTGCTCCCAACGCTTTTACATGCTTGGACCCGGGTTTTTTGGTCGAGAAGGCGGGCAGAGCACTCTACTGGACTATGTTTATGGAGCTGCCCCAACAGCAGAGATTGAAGCTGGCATCTTTCTGGGGAGCGATTTTCGAGCTATATGTGAACTCAATCATTCGCGAAAGCTATTCTGCAGGCGGTCAGTTCATCCCGGAGCCGCGGTTTCCAAACGGTGAGGTTGCATTCGACGCGTGCTTGATCGAAGGTGGGCGTCTCATTGTCTTCGAGCACAAGAGCAGCACACTTCGCGCAGACTGCAAATACGGCGGTGATGTAGAAAAACTGAGACAGGAACTGCATCTGAAATTTGTGGAGGGCGATGATGAGGGAGCAAAGGGGATCGCTCAGCTGGTTAGAGGTTTGATTCGTTTTCTTCGCGGGGAACCTATTCATGGGGTTTCCTCGAGTGGGATACGGCAGGTATATCCGGTTATGGTGTGTCTGGACAGCAGTGTTGAGGTCCCCTTAATGGGGCGTTACTTCAGCGATCAGTTTCGGGCCGGCTTCCCGCGGCGCGAGTTCCGCCAGACCATTACTCCGCTGTTTACGTTAAGCATCGCAGATGTGGAGAATCTTCTGGCGTATTTGGATCGATTCCGGTTGTCTGACATCTTCGACAGCTTCTACGGTGCCAATAGGTCGATGCTCGCGTCCATGTCAAGTTCAGTTGTGCCCTTACTCAAAGAGGTGAAGCCGGGCCGTAACCCTGTCACAGAGCGATTCGAGAGTTTTGCAAAGCGGATGGAGATGGACCTTTTCCCCAACGAGGTTGGCGCCACTTGATGGACTGAGCTATTTTGCAGAATTGGCGGCGGATTCGAGAGCCTCGCCGATCAGCATGACGTTTTTCCATTCGTCCATGAAGACGGCGCCCAGGCGGTTGTAAAAATCGATAGCGGGCTTATTCCAGTCGAGGACTTCCCAGCGCAGGCAAAAATAATCCTCTTCACAGGTGATGCGAGCGACGTGCGCGAGCAAGGCGTAGCCGATGCCTTTGTGCCGCAGTTGCGGGCGCACATAGATATCGTCGAGAAACAGCCCGGCACGCCCTTGGAAGGTTGAGTAAAACTCGAAAAAGACGGCGTAACCGGCCGGCTGGCCGTGGAATTCGGCAATCAGTGCGCGAAATTTAGGTTTTGGGCCGAAGCCGTCACGGGCCAGCGATTCGGCGGTGACTCCGGCTTCGTGCGCCAGGTGTTCGTATTCGGCAAGCTCTAGAATCATCGTGGCGAGCAGCGGAGCGTCATTGGCCGTGGCAGCGCGGATGGAAAGCATGAATTTTCCTCAGGGCGAAATCGTCGCGTGGTAACTCCGGAGCAGCACCTTCAAATGGCTTGAAGAGCTCTTCACAATCCAAGAGGGATTCCTCGCACGCCAATAAGGAATGCGACTCCTAAAAATCAGGCGCCGCGGCGTGCTCGGAATGACAACGGTTGGCGGTAGGCTCATGTCAAACCGGCAGCGAGCCGGTGAAGACGATGGGCGCCTTGCGCGAATCGACATTACGGACTTCACCGATGCGGTAATACTTCTCGCGCCGGCGCTTGAGTTCTGTCTCAACGGCACGCAGGTTTGCGGGCGGCACGATGAGGATCATGCCCACGCCCATGTTGAAGGTACGCAGCAATTCGTCTCGTTCGATATGCCCCAGTTTGGCAAGGTAGGAAAAAATGGGCAGCACGGGCCACGATCCGAGTTCGACCACGGCTTGCGTACTGCGGGGCAAAACCCGGGGCAAATTGCCGGGAATTCCGCCGCCGGTGATGTGTGCCATGCCCGTGAGAAGGCCCTGGGTGACGATATTTTTCAGTACCGGCCAGTAACAGCGGTGGGGCATGAGCAGTTCCGCGCCGACTTTGTTGCCGATATCCGCGACGTATGCATCGGGAGCGAGCCCGGCGGTTTCGAATATCAATTTCCGCGCGAGCGAATAGCCGTTGGTGTGGAGACCGAGCGAAGGCAGCGCCAGAAGAACGTCGCCGGCATGGACGGCATTGGTTTTGGGTACACGGCCGCGCTCGACAACCCCGACGATAAAGCCGGCGAGATCATATTCGCCAGCCGCGTAGGTGTCGGGCAGTTCGGCAGTTTCGCCGCCGACAAGCGCACAACCCGCCTGATGGCAGGCGCGGGTAATGCCATCCACGAGTTGCTCCACGATATCGGGATCCATCCGGCCGAGCGCAAGATAATCAAGGAAGAAGAGTGGCTCGGCATTCAGTGTCAGAATATCGTTGACGCAGTGATTGACGAGGTCGCCGCCAACTGTGGAGTGAATTCCCGTAGCTGCGGCAATTTTGAGCTTCGTGCCCACCCCGTCGGTACTCGAGACCAGGACCGGCTCGCGCCAACGTTTGAGGTCGAGCGCAAACAGGCCGCCAAACGCTCCGATGCCTCCGACAACCCCGCGCGTGAAGGTGCGCGTGGCCATGCGGCGGATACGTTCTTTCGCTTGTTCGGCGCGAGAGATATCCACGCCGGCATCGGCATAGCGCATGAGTTAAAAGCCTTGTTTGGAAACCCGGATGACCGCGCGCTAGTTTAAAACTTCAGAGAGAGTTACAACAGCCCCAGCCAGTCTCAGAAACAAAGTCAATTAGAACGTCTTGAGCAGCCGCTGCCATCGCACCAGACGAGGATGCAGCAATGCATTTGTATAGGCGTAGATACGCTCGCGAACTTGCCCCGGCTGCCACGCGTCTTCATTTGCCTGTACAGACATGTAAATCACGACGGGCGTGCCAATGATGTTGGATTCAGGTACAAATCCCCAATCGCGACTATCCCAGGAGTCTTCGCGATTATCGCCTAGAACAAAATAGCTGCGCGGCGGCACCGTGACGGGCCCAAAATTATCGGTGGCATTCGGCGGATCGTGGCGGTAAGGCTCGCTAAGGGCTTGGCCATTAACGAAGACGCGACCCTGGCGGATCTGCACGGTGTCGCCCGGCATGCCGATCAGGCGCTTGATGAAGTCCTCATCGCGGTCGGGAAGCGGCGCATGGAAGATGACAACCTGCTGGCGCCGCGGTTCGCGCCAGAGCCTGATGTGATAACGCGTGAAGGGCAGGCCGATATCGTACCCGAACCGACTCATCAGCAGATGATCGCCGACAAGCAGCGTGCCTTCCATCGATGCGGAGGGAATCACGCGCGCCTGTACCATCGTGCCGGTAATCAGTAAAAACGCGAGCGCGACCCAAACCCAGGAAAGCAGTTCCCGCACGACGATCTGGCGTAGCGTCCTGGTCTGACCCCGACGTGCGCTCGGCGTTGGTGCAGAGGTGACCACCGCGTCAGTGCTTGTGGCAGAATCGGCGCCGGGATCTGAGCTCACTGGGCCCGTGATGGTGTAATCATCGCTCACGGTTTTTTCCTCCCGCTTCCGGAACCGTGACCTGCTCGCGGTTGCCGGCCGGCATGGTTACCTCGAGCTGCACGTTTTCCGGGACATAAGAGCCGGTATAGCAGGAAGTGCAAAAGCTCCCGGTGGTATCGCCGACAGCACGGCGCAGACTCTCAAGCGAGACGTAGCCTACCGAATCGGCATCGAGGAACAGCCGGATCTCTTCCAGAGTACGCGCGGCGCCGGTCAGATCGGGGCGGCTGGCTTCGGGCAGGCGGGGGCGAACCACCGAGGCGCCGGAAGCGAGCAATTCCTCGCGAGTAGGCGTATCCACGCCGTAGTAGCAGGGGGAAATGGTGGGCGGACAACTGATGCGCATGTGTACCTGGGTTGCTCCCGCTTCTCGCATCATACGGACAATCTTGCGGCTGGTTGTGCCGCGAACGATGGAGTCGTCGACGAGGACGACGCGCTTGCCTTCTAATATCGCGCGCACAGGATTGAGTTTGAGCTTCACGCCAAAATCGCGAATCGATTGCTCAGGTTCAATGAATGTCCGGCCCATGTAGTGGCTGCGGATCAGGCCCATGCGGTAGGGCAATCCCGATTCGAAAGCGTACCCGATGGCCGCGGGCACACCCGAATCCGGAACCGGTACCACAAGATCGGCATCGGCGGGTTGTTCGCGCGCCAGCAATCGGCCAAGCATTTCGCGGCTGCGGTCGACAGGGCGGCCGAAAACCAGGCTATCAGGCCGTGAAAAATAGACGTGTTCGAAAACGCAGAACTGATGCTGTTTGGGCGGCGCAAACCGGAGTGATTCAATGCCGCTGCGCGAGATGCGCACGAGTTCTCCGGGTTCGATCTCGCGAACATACTGAGCACCGATAAGATCGAAAGCTGTGGTCTCCGATGCGACCAGCCACGAATCGCCCAATTGGCCCAGGCACAACGGGCGAAAGCCGCGGGGATCGCGGATGGCATAAAGTTCGTCGCGCGTGAGGACGAGCAGAGAATATGCGCCTTCCACCTGGTTCAGCGCATCGCCGAGGGCGCTCTGAAGGTTGTGCGCGGAACTGCGGGCGACGAGGTGCACAATCACTTCCGTGTCGCTGGTCGTTTGGAAGATCGAGCCGCGGTGTTCAAGACTGCGGCGCAATTTACCGGCATTGGTGAGATTGCCATTATGCGCCAGGGCCAGCTTGCCCTTATTGCAATCGATAACGATCGGCTGTGCGTTTGTGAGCGAGGTATCACCAGCCGTTGAGTAGCGGGTGTGTCCTACGGCTGAAGTGCCAGGAAGCCGCGCCAGCACGCGTGGCTGAAAGACCTCCTGCACCAGCCCCATGCCCTTCTCGAGATGCAGCTTGGAGCCATCGGACGAGACAATGCCGGCCGATTCCTGACCGCGGTGCTGCAGGGCATAGAGGCCCAAGTAGGCGAGCTTGGCGGCTTCGGGATGGCCGAAGACGCCGGCGACACCGCAGTGATCATGGAACCGATCGTCGTCAAGATGGTTCATGTTTGTTTTGATGCTTGCTCGCCAAGAATTGCCCGCTCGATCGCTCCGCGCCAGATGTCCCGAAGCGAGGCGGAGTCATCCCGAATTACTGTCGTGTCGTTAAGAGAGATATGGAACTGCCCGCGCGTGACGCGACCAATCACGAGAGCAGCCACCTCGTATTTTGCCGCAAGGGTCAGCAGCGGGGCAAGTGACGCCTGAGGCAAAGAAACAAGCGCGCGGGCACCGGATTCGGCGAAAAGCGCGAGTTCGACGGGTTGATCGCTGTGCCAAGACGCTTCCGCAGTGAGCCCATTCGAAGCGAAGCCGCATTCCGCGAGTGCGACAGCGATGCCGCCATCACTGACGTCGTGTGCGGAGGCAAGAATGCCTTCGGAGGCAAGCCCGACAAGGGCGTCAATCAGATGGGATTCGGCGGCCAAATCAATGGCGGGGGGGAGGCCACCGACGATGCCGTGGATGGTGCGAGCATATTCGGAAGAAGAGAATTCGCGCAAACCGTCGGCGCCTCCTTGGGCCAACTCGGGCGCACTCTTGCGGCCATCGAGCAAAACGATGGCATCGCCTTCGTTTCGAAAGGCCATGCTGAGCGTATGTGCTGCCTCGTCGATCACGCCGAGCACGCCAACAATGGGCGTCGGATCGATCGATTTGCCTAGAGTATCGTTATAGAAGCTGACATTCCCGCCAGTGATGGGGATGGCAAGCGTGCGGCAAGCTTCAGCCATGCCATCGACGGCTTCGCTGAATTGCCACATGACTTCCGGTTTTTCCGGATTACCAAAATTGAGGCAATTGGTGGCGGCCCAGGGGCGGGCGCCGACAGCCGCGACGTTGCGCGCAACTTCGGCGACGGCATGCATGGCGCCAGCGCGCGGATCAAGGGCGCACCACCGGCCTTTGCCATCGGTCGCCAGCGCGAGGGCGCGGCTCGTGCCCTTAAGACGAAGGACCGCGGCATCGCCCGCGCCCGGAAAGACAATCGTGTTGGTGCGGACCATGTGGTCGTATTGCTCAAAAATCCAGCGCTTTGAGGCTATCGAGGGTGCGGCAAGCAAGCGCCGGAAATTGTCCGACAAATCGGTTCCCATGGCCGCCAGCGGTACACGCGCCTCGCTGCGGACAGATGGCTTCGCCGGCGCGATCGGTCGCTCGTATACCGGTGCCTGCTCGGCGAGCGCGTCGGCGGGAATCTGCGCTGCGATTTGGCTGTGGTGCAAGACGCGCAGCATGCCATCCGAGGTAACGCGGCCGATCTCGACTGCGTCGAGTCCCCACTTGCGGAAGACGCGAAACACCTCTGCTTCACGGCCGCGTTCGGCTACCAGCAGCATCCGTTCCTGCGATTCGCTGAGCATCATTTCGTACGCGGTCATTCCGGTTTCCCGTTGCGGGACGCGATCCAGCTCGATTTCAATGCCGACGCCGCCTCGGGAGGCCATTTCGCAAGAGGAGCTGGTAAGCCCGGCGGCACCCATATCCTGAATGCCTACAATCGCACCTGTATCCATGGCTTCGAGGCACGCCTCGAGGAGGAGCTTTTCGAGGAAGGGATCACCCACCTGAACGTTAGGGCGTTTCTGCTGCGATCCCTCGGTAAATTCGGCAGACGCCAGTAACGAAGCCCCGTGGATGCCGTCGCGCCCGGTCTTCGCGCCGACGTAAATCACAGGATTCCCTTCCCCGCTCGCGCGGGCGAAAAATAGCTTGTCTTTCGGGGCGATGCCCAACGCCAGCACGTTTACCAGAGGGTTGCCCGCGTAGCCGGGTTCGAATTCAACTTCGCCGCCGACCGTGGGTACCCCAAAGCAATTGCCGTAAAATGCGATTCCGCGAACGACGCCGTCGACCAGACGCCGATTGCGGGCGATCACCTCGGGTGATTCGCCATTCGCGGAAGAGCCGGCATTCGAAGTAACAGAACCAAAGCGCAATGAATCAAGCACCGCAATTGGCCGGGCACCCATGGTGAAAACGTCGCGCAGAATTCCGCCGACGCCCGTCGCCGCTCCTTGAAACGGCTCGACGTAGCTGGGGTGGTTGTGGGATTCCATTTTGAAAACAGCGGCGAGGCCTTCGCCCACGTCGACCACGCCAGCGTTTTCACCGGGGCCTTGTAGAACCTGGGGCGCGCGCGTCGGAAGCCGCTTCAGGTGGACCCGGCTGGACTTGTACGAGCAATGCTCGCTCCACATTACGGTAAAGATGCCCAGTTCGGTGAAGTTTGGTTCGCGGCCGAGAATTTTCTGTATGCGGGCGTACTCCGCAGGCGTGAGGCCATGCTCTGCGACGACTTCGGGCGTCACTTGGATCTCGTTTGCGAGCATGGAAGGCGTGCGCGCGGCCTGAGACAAGCGTCAGCTCGCGGCTGCGGCAGGTTGCCGCGTAAGGGATTGAACGAGCGAGCTGAGAACGACCAAGCCATCGGTTGAGCCGAGAGAAGCTTCCGCCGCACGCTCTGGATGCGGCATCATGCCCATGACGTTACACTCGCGATTGCAGATTCCGGCAATGGCATCGAGTGATCCGTTTGGATTCGAGGCCGGATCGAGCGAACCGTCGGGGGCGCAGTAACGAAAAACGATCTGGCCGTTGCGCTTCAGTTCCGCCAGAGTGGCAGGATCACAAACGTAGCTGCCCTCGGCATGCGCGATGGGCATGCGCAGCACCTGGCCTTTCGCCGCCGAGGCGGTAAACGGCGTATCGATCGTCTCCACTCTTACGTGGACGTGGCGGCAGATGAAGCGCAGGCCGTTGTTGCGCATCAAGGCGCCGGGAAGCAGGCCCGCTTCGCAGAGAATTTGGAATCCGTTGCAAACGCCAAGCACCAGGCCACCGGAACGAGCGAAGCGGGCAATCGCGGTCATCACTGGCGAGAAGCGCGCGATCGCGCCGGTGCGAAGATAGTCTCCATAGGAGAAGCCGCCCGGCAAAACAACGGCGTGAAATCCCGAGAGATCCTGTGATTGATGCCAGATGAATTCGGCTGGCGTGTGTAAAATCTCGCTGAAAACATACAGCGCATCGTGATCGCAATTGGACCCGGGGAATACGACGACACCAACTTTGGTCACGCTCTCCAGCTCCTGGGGAAACTACATTATAGCAGGTTGCCGCGACGAGCGACTAATTTGGAAAGTGCAAATCAGCGGCGGGAAAGTGGCTTGTCCGCGCGTTTTGCGGCCGCCGCAGCTTTGCCTTTGGATACGCGTGCCGAGCGAATCCGGCGGCGCGGGCGGGCCTTTTGAGAAACGCCTCGGTTGGTTTTGTGCCCGGTCTTTTGCTTTGCAGCCGCGTTCATTTGACGACGGCGTGCGGTCGCCCATCCAGGTTTGTTGACCTGGCGTCCGCGGGCAATGGCAAGGGCATCCGCGGGAACGTTGTCTGTAATCGTCGATCCTGCACCGATGTACGCGCCGTCTCCGACTTTAACGGGCGCCACCAGAGCGGTATCACTGCCGATAAATACGCGGCGGCCAATCGTTGTTGGGTTCTTGTTTAGGCCATCGTAATTACAAGTGATCGTGCCGGCGCCGACGTTGGTCTCGGCGCCGATGCGCGCATCCCCCAAATAGGTCAGGTGCATGGCCTTTACGCCCTCAGCCAGCGTGCTCTTCTTCACCTCAACGAAATTTCCAACGCGCGCGCCTCTGAGCAGGCGCACGTCGCTTCGGAAGTGCGAGAAAGGGCCCACCTGCGCTTCCGCCGAGAGATAGCTCGAATTGAGAATGGAGTAAGGTTTGATCAGAACGCCGTCCTCCGCCGTAACGTCGGTCAGAATACTTCCGGTGTGAATCGTGCACCCAGTGCCGATACGTGTTCTGCCGAGCAGTTGCACGCCGGGTTCCAGCAGCGTGTCCGGACCCACCGTCACATCGGCATCGATCAGTATGGATTCGGGCATGAGCATGCTCACTCCATCGGACATGAGTTCGGCGCGTTTGCGGCGGCGGAATGCCAAGTCTACGCCTGCCAGGTCAGCACGCGTGTTGCAGCCGAGGACTTCGTCCGCATCCGCGGCGACGATGGCGTGCACCGCTTCGCCCTGGGTACGCAGCAAGGCGATCGCGTCGGTAAGGTAAAGCTCGCGATGTTTGTTGTTGGGACGAAGCCGGCCCAGGCAGGGCCACAGCTTTTCCAGCGTAAACGCGTATATGCTCGAATTAATTTCATTAATGGCGCGCTGGTCAGCGGTAAGCGCCGAGTCTTCAACGATGGCTTCAACGGTCCCGTCTTCGCGTCGAACGATGCGGCCATAACTGCCCGGGTCTGCCAATTGGGCCGAGAGAATCGTGGCCGCAGCGCCGCTTTGCTGATGCAGTTTCGCAAGTTCCGCGAGGGTTTCGGAGCGCACCAGGGGCGCGTCGCCAGGCAGGACGATTGCATATTTCGCGCGGCTGCCGAGCACCCTGCGAGCGATGAGCACCGCATGGCCTGTGCCGCGTTGCGGGTTTTGTATCGTGGCCTGCACACCCAGAGGCTTGAGAATGGCGGACACTTCCGCGGCTTGATGCCCAACAACGGCCACAATGGTAGGCAGCTTCAGAGGCTGACACGCGCGAACGACATGTTCGATCAGAGTGCGGCCGCCGGCGCGGTGAAGAACTTTGGCCAGGGAAGATTTGAGACGTGTTCCCTTACCCGCGGCGAGAATAACGACGGCAAAATCAGACAGAGCCATAGGTAGTTGGTATTTATTCTCCGTTTTTTGGATTCGCGTTCGCAACAAACGTGACAGAAAAAGGCAAGAAACAATAACCCACTTCAGTTTAGACGAATACGAGAGATCTTACGCGGGTATGGCCGAAAGGTTTGCCGGAACGGATTGGCGCCGCGGCATGATCAGCGTGGTTTGGGTCCAAAGCGACTTATCGGCGAGCAGCCGCGCAACCAGTTGCGTGTGTAGCGCGTGACCGGCCTTGTGCGCGACAACCCGTGCCAATAATGGGCGCCCGATAAGCGCGAGGTCGCCGATCAGGTCCAAGGTCTTGTGCCGGCTGAACTCGTCGGTATAGCGCAGTTCACCGTTCAGGATGCCGTCGTGGGTCAGGACGATTGCGTTTTCGAGCGAGCCGCCACGGATCAAGTCTACGGCGCGGAGCTTTTCAAGTTCGTCGACGAATCCAAAAGTCCGAGCCCGAGCCAATCGCTGGCTGAAGCTGTCTCGATTGACGACCATCTCCACTTGCTGACGTCCGATCATCGGGTGGGTGTAATCCACCAAACAATGCACGCGGAATTCTTCGCAAGGATAAATGCCGATGTACCGGTCGCCATCCGAGATTTCCAACGGCCGCAACACTTTCAGATACCGTCGGCGTCGGCGCTGCCGGCGCATCCCAGCCTGCTCCAGCATCTGAACAAATGGCTGCGAAGAGCCGTCGAGAATCGGGACCTCGATGGCGTCGATATCCACATAGACGTTGTCGATTCCGCAGGCGTAGAGCGCGGCAAGAAGATGTTCGGTCGTCGAGAGCAGAACGCCTTTCTTCATCAGGCTGGTGGCGTAACTCACGCGAGCAACGTTGCGACCATGGGCCTCGATTTCGAAATTATCGAGATCGACTCGGCGGAAGACGATCCCAGTGTCTGGGGCAGCAGGTGTCAAACGAAGGTGGCCCGGAACTGCGGTATGAAGTCCGATTCCGCTTATCTCTACCGGTCGTTCTATAGTCGTCTGACTAGACATGCGGATGTAAGGTGCATTTAGCTATCCTTTTGGTTGCATTGCAAGCTATTTGTATTCATGTGCTTAGAAAGACACGAAGCGTGTGTCGCGAACGGCATGTTGTATAAATGCCACAGAATCGTAATTCTGCGTGGCGTACAGTGCTCACTGTACTACTGCAGCGGACCCTAGACTTGAATTAGCCGCGCGGCTCCTTGTCGAGGTCGGCACCGCCAGCGTAAAATCCAGCAAGATACTCCATGGCGCTATCATTCAAGATTCTCCAGAACACATCATCCATGGCTGAGACTCCGCCTGCGGAGTTGCATCCTCGTCCAGCGTGGCTGAGGGTGCGGTTTTTTGGGGGCGAGAATTACCAGGAACTCAAGCGCATCATGCGCAGCCTTAATCTGCACACTGTGTGCGAAAGCGCGCGATGCCCGAATCAAGGTGAATGTTGGGAGCACCGCACTGCTACATTCATGATTCTTGGTGACGTCTGCACTCGCGCCTGCGGTTTCTGCGCCGTGACTTCCGGCAAGCCCGGGGGACCACCGGATGAAAAGGAACCCGAGCGGGTGGCGGAAGCTGTAGCACAGATGAGACTGAAATACGCAGTCGTAACTTCGGTTAACCGCGATGATCAACCGGATGGTGGCGCGGGAATTTTTGCTCGTACGATCACGGCTCTGCGGGAGCGGGTACCAGACTGCAAGGTGGAAGTTTTGATCCCGGATTTCCGCGGCGATCGTGCGGCTTTGGAAACGGTGGTGGCGGCTCGCCCCGATGTGCTCAATCACAATATCGAGACGGTGCCGCGCTTATATAGGCGAGTGCGTCCGGGCGCGTTCTACGAACGCTCGCTCGAGTTGCTGCATCGAGCTAAACAATGGGCGCCGCATATGCCCGTGAAGACAGGCATGATGCTGGGACTTGGCGAGACACGCGAGGAGATTCTGGAAACAATGGCCGATGCCGCGGAACAGGACGTTGACATCCTCACGCTCGGTCAATATTTGCAACCGACTCGCGAGCATTTACCTATCGTTCGCTTCGTGCATCCGGAGGAATTCACAGAATACAAACATCTGGGGCGTGAGATGGGATTTCGTCACGTCGAGTCCGGACCCCTTGTTCGCTCGTCCTACCATGCGTTTGACCAAGCTGCTTCGGCTCAACTGAACCCCTAGTGATATAAAGTCTTTTGTTTCGGCTGCATCGTATACCGATTGGTTTACCTGATTAGGTCAGTCGGCGGCGCACCCGCCCTCTACCGTTTGGGTGGGATGACCGACCGCTTTTGTGAAGTAGGTGTTGGCTAATGGGGTGACGCCGGTGCAGAGACGACCCGTGAAGTTGCCGGCAAGCACCCGCGTGGTGCGCCGAAGCAAGTGTCCCGCAGGAATAGCGGCGGGTTCGAAGTTGCGGGCAGCGAATTCAGCGAGTCGAGTTTCATCAGATTTGTGGCCGCGGAGTTGAAAGCGATAAATCTGCCGTCCACGCTGATGGCGGGAGAATAACTGGGTCCGTTCGCCTGCGCGCCATCGGACCCGACCGAAACACGGGTGGTGGTAGGCATGCAACTGGAATCCGCGCCGATACACGTATCCCGCAGGAAAATGTCACTCCAGCCGTTGCTGTCGCCTCTGACCAGATTATTCGCTTCGGAAGCAAAAACGACAAAACGGCCGTCACTCGTTACGGATGCCGAACTACTCGGGCCGTTAGGATCGGCTCCGCTGAACCCCACGGAGATCGGGATCATCCGAGGTAGGCAACTTGCGGTTGCCCCTGAGCAGCTATCGTGCAGGAAAACCCTGGCAATGCCAGTGCCCGTATCGATGGAACCGTCTGCGGAATCTGCGACGGCGACTTCGTAACGAGCCACCGCAGGCGCGTTCCTGGACGCCGCAGAAGCTGCCACCACAGAAGAACTTGCGATTTTCGCACTCTCAGTAGGCATAACCGCGGAACAACTCGGCCCGCAGACGATAAAGGGGACAAAATTCGAAATATTGTTTCCCGCATTGTTGCCGCTGGTGGGCCCCGGCGCGATAACGCCTACAAAAAAGGTACCCGGTGTGGTTAGCAACGACCCTGGAATATTGGCTTGCACTTGTGTCGAGCTCAAGACGTTAGAAACCAAATTCGTGCTGGTGCTGCCGGAACTGTTCCATGTAACTGACGATCCGGGGACAAATCCTGAGCCGTTTACCGTCAACAGGATATCGGCGTGACCTGCGGTTGCGCCGCTCGGCGTAATCGAACTGATATTCGAACTCACGGTTGGAGTAGCGCCGAGATATGGGTTGTAGTCGTAACAACCGCTCGACACCAGAAGTGCACACGAGGCGATCACCGTGCTGGCGAAACGCAACACGCGCACGGCGAAACGTTTACGGCGTGCGGGCCGCTTACTTGACTTCGCTCGAGATGTATTTTCAAAAAACGTTTTGCTAAGTTTCAAAATGCCCGCAATTCTCCCGCTGCCGAACCAAACGCTCTCTGATACCACTGCGATAGGGTCAAGTCAAACGCGGGCAACGGCGTAAGATGCCACTGATAGCAGCATTGTTGCTCTTGCGCTTGCAATGCCGCGATGCCACAGACCTACGGTCCAGGACGAAAGCCCGCGAGGATCGTAGTCGACTGCTGGGCCAGAGCTCGAATGTGGCGATCACAAGCCGTTTCGCCCGTTGCGAACTGGCCTGCCTGACGGAAATCGCCGGCGGCGGGTTCCCAATGTCCAAGTTTCGCCTGAATGTCTCCCGCAAGAAGACGAAAGATGGGATTACGGGGGAACTGATCAACCAACGCCGAAGCGACCTCGAGAGCGTGCCCGTAGTCCTGGTCATACGTTCGCAGGTTCTTCGCTAAATAAAAGCGCGCCTCGACACGCGTGAGTTCGCCATTTTGCATGGCCATTTCCAGCTGTCGGACCCCTTCTTGTTTCGAACCGCCGGGAATCCCCATGAAGAACCGTAGAATCCTGGCAATCGGTGAAAGCGTGTCAACGTAATAGTTGTAGAGCCCGAGTCCGGCGTAGGCGTCGGCCATCTGCGGGTCGAGCTGCAGGCAACGCAAAAGGTGCGTCCGTGCGTTGACTCCGGCGCGTGCCGTGCCACGGCGGTCGCCGCGTAAACCAAGCAGTCGCGCACGGAATGACCATGCGATGCCGGCATACAGGCGCATCTCCGCTGAGTCCTCCTGCGCAATGCGCGATTCGGAAATGGAGATCGCTTTGCCTGCGAGGGCCAGGTAGCCCTCGTCTGCGGCGATTTTGGGCCGGTTCCAGGCGTCAATCGTGTTCCATTTGATTTCGCAAGCTTCGCAATAAATCTGCCACCAACGGGCCTCCGCTTCGAGCAGATAACCGAGAGGACTGTCGGGATGCTCGTTCTGCACTCGACGGAACGCTGCGCCGGCGGCATCTGAAGCTCCGGCGTAAAGCATCTGCAGGCCATCTTTTGCGGCTTCGGGCAAATTAAGAGATGAAGCATGCGCCGGCCGCGCGCCTGTTATGCCGGCGATCAGGACCGCGATAACAATTGGCCAGGACCGTAGTACGGCTGTGGACGTTTGCGGTTGTGACTCGCGGTCCGTTTGGGCTCGCAATGGCTTCTCCCACCGGAGGATCCAGGCTGCGAAGTAATACATCACAAAGCATTCGAGCGCAAAAGGCAGAAATCCAAGGTAGCCAAGCACCGGCATTTCGAAGATCTTCTGGCCTTGCATGATGGGAAAGGTGTAGTGCCATTTGGCTGCGGCCCAGAAATTCCAGAATTCCCAAAGCCACCCGCACACCCAGCCGGACGCCAGGTACGAGAAAAAACGGCCGTACCGTCCAGAAGCAAAGTCGGTTTCAAACGAAGCGAGTCCCAGGCGAAAATTAATGGGATCCAAAAGAAAGACAAAACCCACCCATACCGCGCCGAAAAGATACGCGCCCACCCGTGCGGGCAGAATCACGGGAACGATTGCCAGAAGCGCGCCCGCAATCATAAACACGTTTTGGGTAGCGCGCGAGAATCGGACCGGCCGAAACGCAATATCCCACCAGCCGAATGATTCGATCAGGTCGGCGGTCAGAAAGATCCCAGGCCAAATGGTCGCAAAAGCCCAACCGTAAGCGAGCCACGTGACCGGCAATGGCAGGGGGATACCGCCGGCGTACGTCCAGTTGGCGAGCCGTAAGTTGTAAGCTTCGAAAATGAGCCACAGCGGGATCGAAAGTAGCGCCAGCTTTGCGAATTGTTTGGGAGCGTCGCGCAGGCGCGATCGCCCGCGAATCGCGAAAACCGCGGCATCAGCAATCAGGGCGTAGCAAGTCCACGCAATGGGCGTAAAGAACGTCGCCACCGGCTCGATGCCGCGAAACATCAACGATTCCGAAATCGCGAGTGAGGCCAATCCGACCCAACCGTATGCCGGATAGGCACGGCTACGCCGGCGGAAGAACTCCGCGACGAGCATGGCAACGGTCGCGGTAAACAGAATTACGCCGAGGTTGACCATCCGTTTTGATGTTATCGCAGCGAAAGCGATTTAGGATTGCCCATTCTGCTATTCTGCAAAGAGCAGCGAGTCGCCACATTATCAAGATCAAGCAGCGGGTGGGGTGAGCCATGTCGGAAACGCGGCGTCAACTAGACGGCAGTGCGCTTGGAACGCCCGAATTCATTGAGCCGCGCACGACGATGATCCCCGAAGGCTGGTTCACAATGGGTTCCGACGACGGACGCGATGATGAGAAGCCGGCGCATCGCGTTTGGGTCGATGCCTTCGCCCTGGGGATTCACCAGGTCACCCGGGCCGAATACGCCTGCTTTCTCCGGCAAAGCGAGCGCGCTGCTCCACCCTTCTGGCATGACCCGAATTTTCAGGAACTGCGGCAGCCCGTGGTAGGCCCGTCCTGGTTCGAGGCTGTTGCGTTTTGCGAATGGATGAGCAACAACACCGGCCGAAAATACCGCCTGCCCACGGAAGCGGAATGGGAGCGCGCCGCTCGCGGTGGCATCGAGGGGCAGCTTTATAGCTGGGGAAACGGCGCTCCTGAGAATCTCCCGGACTATTCAATCCGATGGAAAAATGGTCCGGAGTGCGTCGGCATCTACACGGCGAACTCATATGGCCTCTTCAACATGGGCGATAACGTTCATGAATGGTGCTCCGATTGGTATGACGCGCGTTATTACGAGCACAGCCCCAATCGCAATCCCCACGGGGCGGAGCAAGGCAGCCGTCGCGCATCCCGTGGAGGAGCGTGGCGGCACCACATCAAGGTGTCCAGATGCGCGGCTCGCTCCAGTATCCCGCCAGGATTCCAGTACTCAGATTATGGCTTCCGTGTGGCGCTAACAGTATGAAGCGATGTGTCATGGCTACCGTGCGGGTTTCGGCAGAACTACAACGGTGATGCTGAAGCTGCTTTCCTGCTCGGAATCCGAGGCCAAGGCGCGTTTTCCCGGAATTCAATCACCGACACACACTGGATAAGCGATTAGTCACTTCGGCAAATAGAGAATCGGACTCGCCCGCGGAGCTTCTGTTATCGTCCTCTGGACGAAGCGGAGGACACATGCCAGAAGAACTTGACTTGCAAAAGTACAGAATGGGCAAGCGGGCCACTGCGCAGGCCCGCCCGGGTCGGCGGACTCCGCGGCAGCTTATTAGAGTTCTCATTCCGGTGTTGCTGGTGGCGATTTTAAGCGGGCCGGGGTTCGCATTCGCGCAAAATCAGAAAACGAAGAAAGGTAAAGAAAAAAAAGATCCGCAAGCGGACGTTACGGCGGCTTCATTGCTATCGGACAATCAGGGTATCGATCTTTTGGTGTCGCAGATGTTAGGGGCCTGGCAGGCGGGGGATGTCGAAGGCATGCACAAATTTTATGCTGATGACGTAATGGTGATCAGCGGGGCATGGGAGCCGCCGCTATTCGGCTGGGCGAACTACGCCAAAGCCTATCAGACTCAATTTGCGAGAAGCTCCGGAGCACGCCTTGAGAGGACGAATTCCTACGTGAAAACCGTCGGTGATGCGGCGGTCGTTGCTTACCAGTGGCAATTTGTGGGTGACGTTGATGGCAAGCGCACGCAGGCACTTGGTCACACCACACTCTTCCTCGAAAAACGTGCCGGCAATTGGCTGATCACCGTGAACCACACATCGGCGGTTCCAACCGATGATCTATCAACGCAAACATCCTCGCCAGCCGGTCAGCCGACGAGCGCGCTCGCGCCAACCGGGCGATAGCCCTTTTTCGCGCTGCTGACTTTTATCTACTTACGGATTGTTGAATCCGATCCAAACCCAGAGGCTTACGCTGGCCACCAGCAAGATGCCGGAAAGAATCGCCAGCGTCAGGATGGGCTTGCTAAGTCTGTTTAGTCGGGTAATGACGGCAGCCTGATCGCTGCCCATCATTTCGACTTCAGCTTTATTCAGGTAAAGCTGATCGTCTTCTTTGCTCGAAAGCGTCACTCGGTAGATCAGCAGGATCACCAATGCCACGGTGATCAAGCCCCACGAAAATAACAGGTAGGCCAATGGACCCGAGATATCTCCCATGGTTTCCTCCCTGCGTGAGTCGACAGCCCGCGTTGTTTTTACTTGGAAGTTGCGGCTGCCATAGGTATGGCCTCCGCTGGTGGCGCGATTATACACCGGTGGGGGGCCGACGGAGTCAACTAGGAGTGAGCGGCTGCAGAGGGGCTGCCTGACGTCCATGTAACTAACCGCGTGAGCCTGTATTCGAGCCGATTCATGATCACCGAAATGTTGACGGCGCGTACGGGGCACAGGCGTGTGCATCGGTGCTTTCGTTGACAAAGCTCAAAGCGGCGCGCAAAATGGCTTTGGTTTTGCCTCGAGTTAGTTCCCACCTATGCCCAAGTGGCGGAACTGGCAGACGCGCTAGATTCAGGGTCTAGTGCCGGCAACGGCGTGGAGGTTCGAATCCTCTCTTGGGCACCAACACGTTACGTTTCGAAATTCTCCGAACTGGAATTTCTGGCGAAACGCCTTATCAAAATTTCATCGATGATGTGTTGATCCTGCCATCCTGCACAGTCGGGGCAACTTGCCTTCCATGTTTGAGTGTATGGTGCCTTAATAGCAAGAGATTTTGCCGGCGGTGACCGGCATCACCGCAAAATCCAAAGTGCTGGAGTAAAAATAGACTGCAAGGAGGTGGGGATGTGAGGAGTAAAGAGGCGATTGAATCCCACCGGGGCGCGGGGCATGGCTTAAACGCTAGCGTGTCGGTTGACCAAACCGCAAAGCTCCGCGCCCCGCGTATTGTTGTCGGTTCCGTAGTTCATCCGTCAAAACCTCCGAATATTTGCTGGCATCGTGATTTACCTCCCGCCGACGCAGAGCCGATGGGCGAGCATACAGTCGAAGCAACCAGTCGTCGCGTGGCTCACACGCTTATCCATAGTGGCGAGTTATGGGGGCGCTGCTATGAAGAACTCATGGCTCATGCACGCCAGCGGCTCGAACAAGAGATAACCCGGTTAGGAGGCGATTGCGCTCACGTGCTTGAAGAACACATCGAGAGCAAGAGTGACCCTGTAGGTAACGAGAGTTGGCTCGAAGGACGGTTCCGCTACATGCTGTATCGGGCCGTTAGTTCCGGGCTCGCCCGAATAAACAACAGGCTGCAAACCGAACATTGCAACAAAAAGGGGAAGAGTTGAAGCTCTTCCCCAGATTCGCGCGGTTCGCAGCGGTGGAGCACGAATCGACGCTCCTTATGGAGTAGTGATCGATACGGTTCCGAGGGTGGCTGTCGTATTTCCCGTCGCTTGGATGCTAAACACTGCGCTGACCGGGGTGCTTGATCCTCCTCCTCCGCTTCCCCCGGAGCCTGTAGAACCGCCCGATCCGCCGGTGCTGCCAGACCCACTTGTGCTGCCAGACCCGGCAGAACCTCCAGCGTTAGCTACAGTGGTCGCATTGCCTGTAGATGGGGCCGCAGTGCCGCCGGTGCAAGAGACGAGCCCAATGGAAAACACCAGAACAAGCGCCAGAACCGCAGATCTTCTCAGGAGAACCGACGCTCTAAGCCGGTCACGCTGCCAGATCCACATCGCAACCACAATCAGCAGGTACAGCAGACCCGATACCGTGGTCCACACCGCATCCAGTTGTTGAATCCGCAGCGGGTTTATAGGCCACGCATGAGTCAACATCGATCCGCTCGGCGCGGAAGTGACCGTGACGGTCAGTGTCGTGCTGACTGCTGCAGTGGAGGCCGTGACGCTGGAAGGGTTGAATCCGCACTTGATCCAGGCTGGCTGGCCTACGCATTGGAAGTTGACGGTTCCGGTAAACGGCCCAGGATTGAGCGTGACACTAAACTGAGAAGAGCCGCCCACCGGTATATCCGCTGAACCTGGTGAGATCGAGCCTGGCCGACCTGCGGTTGTGAAACTGAGCATCACCCGATGAGTCGTCCCTGCGCTGGTCCCGTCAATTGCGAAGGGATAGGTACCTAGCGGCAGTTGCGCGGGTATGGCCAAATTAAGCGTTGTTGAACTGCCCGCATTAAGAGGAGCCGCCGTGCAAGTGTAGTCGGATCGGCTGACAGTGCTGCCGTTTACGCCTGAAATGTCGTAGAAATTGTCACAGCCGAGCGTGATTGAACCGGTGAAATCGCTCGTGGCGTGTGCGCTTACCGTATAGCTGATCGTCTGCCCGGAGTAAGCGGGGGTTGTCGGCGAGGTCACGCTGATGCTGAAGTCAGCCGGCGGTGGGGGACCTGCCAGGTTCGCGCTCGTGAAGTCGATGTTCGCGGCCGAACCCGGATTGTTTACCCAAGCCAAGTCGGGATCCGAATTCGCGTTTAACGCCATCTGTACAGTTCCGCAGCCAGGAGCTGGAGGAATGCAGAACGCTGAGGGATTTGATGACAAAGGCACGACAGGTCTTATTGTTGGAAATGTGGCGCCTTTATCCGTCGAGCGCGCAAAGAACAGGTGAAAAGTGTTGCTGCCCGTTGGCGTAGTCGGCAGGTCCTGCTGTTCCCAAACGACATTTACGTCCCCGTTCGAATCCACGGCAACCACTGGGTAAGCCGGCGATAGCGCCCCCGGGGCGCTGACGACACTGGATTCGGGAAGGACGAAGGTGGGACTGCCATTGAATTTAGTGGCCGTACCGGGATCGGATCGATTGAAGTAGATGCCTTGTGTAGCAGAGGAAGCGTTTGGCCCTGAAGGGTACACGATGTAAACAATCCCGTTGGCATCGGTAGCGACGCTTGGGGCGCCAGCTCCTTCACCGCCTGAAGGGCCAACCGGGAATGAGAATGTCGGTGATCCGCCTTGATATGGCGGCGCTGTGGTGGCCGTGCTCGTCAGCAGGTCTTCCAACGGCGCTTCGTCCGCCCAGATCAGATGAAGCTTGTCCTGAGGATCAAAAAATAGCTGAAGATTATCGTACGAACATCCGAAATACCCGTTCGGATACGCTGGATCTTTGTTTATCCAGTCGCTGCTGGAAAGGCTCCGCGTATTTGCGGCGCTCGGAAATGCATTCGCGCCGCCAGGTGTAAAGTTCAAATAGTAATTGCCTCCGGAGCCGTTGGTGTACATGTTAATGACGCCATTCGGATCTGGAGTGCCGGTAGGAAACGTGCAGTAGTTTCCTGGTGTCATCCGATCCTCGGCCAGCTTGTCGGTCCAGGCCACGAAGATATTCCCCGAGTTGTCGACAGCGATTCGTGGGCCGCCTGAGTCCTGGGCAGCGATGGAAAGAAGGATGGGCGCGCCAAAGTGTATGCCGTCTCCCGATTGGCTGATCCATGTCGCAGTATTGCCCCAAACGACATCAACTCCCGCTCCCGCAAACGCTAATCGCGGGCCATCGACCAATAAGGGAGGATCTGCGGCTGGTGAAACTTGCACTGTGGTAAAGCCTTGCGCTTGCGCGGTGATCAGCAACCGGCTTACGAACACGTCGTACGTGGTCGTTTGACCCGTTTGCGTCGCGCTGGGCTTCGCCCAAGCGATTTCAAAGATCGTCCCGGTTGGGTCCGCCACCATTTGCGGCTGAAACGCGGCGCCCACGCTATTCGCGATCACAATCGGCGCCGGGAGCAGCACTTGGCCAGCAGTATTCAGCTGAGTGAAGTTGATCCCTGAAGTGCTGTCGATCCAAGCCAAATCGATACTGCCTGTTGTATCGATGACCATCGCCGGATACGACGCGTTTCCACTGGCGGCTGAGGAGACATTCATTGGTGGAGAGAAAACCTGCGCCTGCCCTGTGCCGCACAAGGCGAGCGCAAAACTACATAAACACGTCACCGCATAGAAGATCCGGCGCGACTCAGAAACGGTTGTGAACATAGTCCCTTCCAGCCAGTCTGTCTGTCCAAACTCGAGTCTCTTCGGATAGTCGGAAGACTCCGCAACAGTAAGCAGAACCTTGTACGTGTGGAATACCGATGCTGCCGTAAGAGCCGCACGGTTATTTCCCGAGGCGCCTTGCGGCTGACTACCGTAATTCGCTTAAGAAAGCTGTCTCCGCTATGGTGCAGTTGGCATCAGGGTTTCCCGGCGGCAGATCATATTCTCGTGGAGGGTCTACACGGGTCTAAACGCTCATCATTTAAGGCGCGGCCCGGGGAATGCGGGGATCGAGCGAAAACCATCAGGTACAGAATCCGCGCTACAGACATAGGTACCGCATCGGATGGACGGCTGAAGTGGCAAGGTGTTCTATCTACAGTGGCAAAGGGCCTGCGTGAAGGCCCAGCGCCAACGGCGGAATGGGCGCTAAGGGTGAGCCCCGTTTCCAACTGAGCTCCGGCAGGAGCCTGTGCTCTGCCGGTGAAAACTCATGTTCATTCGTGTTGACGTCCTTCGTCGGAGGAAGGTATGTCCTTAACGATCAATTCAAAGCCGAAAGCTTTCCCTGCCACTGAAAACGAGGGTCCGGCGTTCCCTGAGCGGTTTCCTTTTATGCGCCCTACACTGCCGGAATTCGCGGATGTTGTGGCCGAGTACCGAGTGGCCTATGGAAACGGCATTCTCACCAACGGTGCACTTGTTGCGCGACTCGAGGCCGCCGTCTGCGAACGACTTGGCGTGAAATATTGTGTGGCCGTGTCGAGTTGTACTAGCGGGCTGATGATGGTCATTCGTGCCCTCGGTCTCAGCGGTGAAGTTATTCTCCCTAGTTTCACTTTTTTTGCCACGGGTCACGCCGTCGTCTGGAACGGGTTGCGGCCAGTGTTTGCCAATTCGCGGCTCGATACCTGGAACATAAGTCCTGAAGACGCCGAGCGCAAAATAACCGAGAAGACATCCGCTATTTTGGCCGTACATCTTTACGGCAATCCCTGCGATGTTCGTGCTCTTGAAGCGCTTGCCCAGCGCCACGGCCTCAAATTGATTTTCGACGCCGCTCATGCGTTTGGCAGCGCTTATCGCGAGAAGCCAATCGGCTCGTTCGGGGACGCCGAAGTATTTTCGCTTTCGCCAACCAAGCTGCTCGTCGCCGGAGAAGGCGGACTCGTCACCACCAATGACGCGAAGCTCGCCGCGGCGGTGCGTGCCATGCGCAATTATGGAGACGTCGGCTCCTATAACCCGGAATGGCTGGGCATGAACGCCCGCATGAGCGAATTTAACGCGGCCCTTGCCTTGCAAGGGCTGCCGCTTATCGATGCCAAAGTAAAGCGGCGGAATGCGATAGCCGAGCTCTACACCGACCAACTCTCAGGCCTGAGTGGAGTCCTCTTTCAAAAGACAGACCCACACGACACCTCTACGTATAAGGATTATTCAATTCATATCACACCGGAAACGTCGGGCATCACACGTGATGAACTGGCAAATGCGCTGATTGCCGACAATATCGAAACCAAAAAATACTTTTATCCCCCGCTTCACCAACAGACCCTCTATACGAAATTCCATGATGGCGGCCACGATGATCTCAGCCAGACGGAATTTCTCGCGGATGGCATCTTGAGTCTTCCTATTTACGAATCGCTCCCGGATGAGACGATCATCGGCATCGCGCGAACTTTAAAACGGATCGTCAATTTCTCGGGATTCCCGTGAACATCCGCACGGTAACGGGGACGCGGCCGGCGGCGCCCTGCCGCTGGGAAATGATTTCGCCGTTATCACTCGAGATCGAGAGCCGCACTGATAAACCCCGGTGCGATGAACTTCTGGTAAAGTCTTGAGTGCTTTGAGGTCTGCGCTACAAGAGACTGGTTTACAGAAAATCGCCACATCACTGGACGAAGTGTGGGAACTTCGGCCCCAGATGTTTCGCGACGCGCGTGGTTTTTTTATCGAAAGTTACAATCAAGCAAGATTTGTTGCTGCAGGGATCACCGATACTTTTGTGCAGGATAATCACTCCTGTTCGGTCAAGGGCACGCTTCGGGGTCTTCATTATCAATTGCACCGCGCGCAAGCCAAGCTCTGCCGGGTCGTGGAAGGAGAGGCCCTGGACGTCGCGGTAGACATACGCGCCGGTTCGCCGAGTTTCGGAAAGTGGGCTGCGGTTGTGCTTTCCGCCCACATCCAGAATCAGATTTATATTCCGCGGGGCTTCGCGCACGGGTTTCTCGCGCTGACCGAACGAGTTCAGTTTCTATACAAGTGCAGTGATTTCTACGATGCTGCCGATGAGCACGCCATCCGCTGGGACGATCCGCAGATCGGCATTCGCTGGAATATCTCCGAGCCTCTGGTTTCCGAGAAGGACCAGCGAGCATCTATTCTGGCGGAGATACCTCGACAATTCCTCCCTTCCTACCGAACGGAATGACTGGCACGCGGCGGAGAACGAAAATCCTATTGACCGGAAAAACCGGCCAAATCGGACGCGAGTTGGCGCCGCTGCTGGCGCAGATGGGAGAGTTAACAGCAGTCGACCGCGGGCAGCTCGACCTCAGTAAATGCGAGGATATCCGCCAAACAATTCTTGACATACAGCCCCATGTAATCGTCAACGCCGCCGCTTACACGGCTGTCGATAGGGCAGAATCCGACGAAGACGTGGCCCGATCGGTCAATGCGGTGGCGCCCGCCATCCTCGCTGAGGAGGCCAAGAAAATAGGCGCCCTTTTCGTCCATTACTCGACTGATTATGTGTTCGACGGAACGAAACGAGCCCCCTACACCGAGGACGACGCGCCCAATCCGCTGAACGTGTATGGACGAACAAAGCTCGAGGGTGAGCAAGCCATTCAGCAGATCGGGCCGCCATACCTCATCTTTCGCACGGCTTGGGTTTACGCGCGCGAAGGGCGCAATTTCTTGCTAACGGTCCTGCGTCTCGCCACCGAAAAGGAAGAATTGCCCATTGTCCGAGACCAAAAGGGCGCTCCCACGTCAAGCGCGGAGATTGCCGCGGCAACGGCAAAGGTGCTGTCCCAAGCCTCGTCATCCGAAAGCGGCAAGCGGTCTTGGTCTGAAAGTACCGGCATCTACCATATGACAGCGAGCGGCGAAACGACTTGGTATGATTTCGCCTGCCGCATTCTGGAACTGGCTGGAGACAGGCCGGATGCTAATTGGTTTCGGGCAGCGACTGCGAATCGGCCTTTGATCGCGCGCGGCATCAGACCAATCGTGACCTCCGAGTTTCCCACGGCGGCTGCGCGGCCTGCATATTCCGTGCTTGCAAATCGCAAGCTCAACGAAACGTTTGGCATATCGTTGCCGCACTGGGAAACTCAGTTACGCGCGGTATTCGCGGCGGGCCGGAGCGCTGCGGGTCGAACCTTAGTGGTGGACCAGCAGTCTGGAAAGTAACGTCGGCTTCGGAAGCAGCGACGGTTCAAGGCCAATCGGGAGGGTCATTTCTCATGCACTATGTCGTCACCGGCGGTGCCGGTTTTATCGGATCAAATACCGTTGATGAACTGGTCCGCCGGGGCCAATCTGTGACCGTTCTCGACGACCTGTCTTCCGGCAAGGAGGAGAATCTTGCCAGCGTCCGGGATCAGGTCAAATTGATTCGCGGCACAATCACCGACCGAGCCACAGTCGACAGCGCCTGCCGTGGCGCAGACTATGTACTTCATCTTGCTGCCCGGACTTCCGTTCCGCGTTCGGTGAAGCAGCCCATCGAAACGAATCAAATCAACGTTGACGGCACACTTAACGTTCTGGTCGCCGCCCGAGATGCTGGCGTGCGCCGCGTCGTTTTTGCGAGTTCCTCCTCGATTTATGGTGATACGCCCACATTGCCGAAACATGAGGGCATGCCGCCGGCGCCGATCTCACCTTACGGCGTTAGCAAGCTCGTGGGCGAGCTATACGGCAGCGTCTTTTACAGGACTTACGGACTCGATTTCGTTGCGCTGCGCTATTTCAACGTGTTCGGGCCGCGCCAGGACCCGGGGTCGCCGTATTCAGGCGTGCTCTCGCTTTTCATAAGCGCCATGCGTAATGGCGCTGAACCCACCGTGTATGGTGATGGCGAGCAGTCGCGCGATTTCACCTTCGTGCAAAACGTTGTCGAGGCCAATATACAGGCCTGCGAGACCCCCGGCATCGGCGGCCGCGCATTTAATCTGGGCACCGGCGGACGGTACACTTTGAACTACACTCTCCAACTATTGGAGGGTTTCTCCAAACACTCTGCCAAGGCAAAGTACGGCCCGCCACGCGAGGGTGATATCCGCGATTCACAAGCCGATATTTCTCGCGCTCGTCAAGCTTTTGGATATGACCCGCGGATCAGATTTGAGGAAGGCCTGCAGAAGACTTGGGATTGGTACTGCGCTCAGGCTCAGGAGCCCGCTCGTGTGCGCCAGCCGTAAGTGCGCGCCAATCTCAGCGGTCGTCCCAACGCGTAAAGCGGTTCGAGAAATCGCGCATGGCGCCCTCGGTCTTGTTCCGTGGGCTGGAAGGTCAGCCGGATCGCATACGGCATTCCCGCGGTAAGCGAACCCCGCATCCCCACGCGAAAGGCAAACCGGCGAAAGATTCCCAGCTGCTCGGGAACCGGTGCAAGAACCAAATTGCGGATGTCCGCAATCATCTGCTGCGCATAGGCGTCGCGCTTCAGGCAATCTGACACTTGCGCGGGCAAATCGGCGTCAAAAATCTCAGCTGCGAGTCCGATACCCAGCAAGACCATTCGTTGAATTCGCCATGCTTGCGCTCGCTCCAATGCCACGTTCCAGTTAATCGGACGCCCGGTCCGCATCAGGGCGGCGATGTCAGCGATCCAACTCAGGCGTTCCCAAAAGTGTTTTGAACCGTGCACGCTCAGCAGCAGGAGCGTATCTTCCGGTGAAAACGTCAGCACTTCGCGTCCTGTCAAGTCCACCGGCACGCGGCGCTTGCACATCTCTTGTAGATTGAGGCGCCGGGGAAAATAGCGGAGCGTATATTCGGAGTGCAGCTCAACAATCATTTCAGCGTCTTTGCGATATGCGTATTGCCCCGGAATTTGCCTCAATCCCCTTGTGGCCGTCGCTCCTTTGACTACAGGCCGATAGCGCAGCCCCCAAAGCGCATTTTCGGCCTCGACGATCTGTGTGTGTGGCACCAGAATGTCGAGATCCGAGAATTGGCGCATGGTCACATCGCCATACGCCTGGACCGCCAGAACGGGTCCTTTGTATGCAGTTGCGCATACAGCGTGGCTTTCGAAAGCCTGTAGGAGGTTAAACAGCTCCGAGGTGAGCGCGAGGTTGCGGCACGAGTTGCGAAGAAATTCTCGTCTGAAGCGGCGGCGCCATGACAAGCTGACAGCATCTGTAGCAGCGCATTCAATATTCTTACAAAAAATAGGCGTGAGCCCGTGATCAGAGGCGATCGCCAGGAGTTCTTCCCAATCCGGTGTGCTCCTCGTAACTTCGCGCAGCCGCGCTAAGCTGACCTGATCCAGGCGCGGCTTCGCGCAGAGAAGCAAAGTTCTTACGTTCCGAGGTTCGTTTGCTCCGACACGCCGCATTAGCACGCTATACTCAAAGCCGGCCCATGGTTCAGTTACGCTTTGGCGGCGGGAATTCCGAAGTCCGGTTGGGATTCAGTGGCACTAAATCGGTCCGGGTCCATTGACAGATCGCCTTGATATCGGCTGGCGAGAGCCACGCGTCTCGATGAAGTAGAAGATATGACCATAAGGGCATTTCGTGCGACTGCACTTCTTTGCAAATGGATTCGAAGCGCTCCCGCGTGTATTGCGTGGGGTCCTTTGTGTTTCGGCGCAACCAGTCTGAGAAATTTACGTGACGCCGCCCGCTATCCACGTGATCGATGACAAACCAAGAAAACGGAGCCACGCTGCTGTACCACGGCCAACGTGTCTGGTCGGAATGGCAATCGAAGCAGCCGCGCCGCAACATTCCTTCAATTTGGGGCGGCACAGATATCATCGCTTCCAGCGTGCGAGAGGGGATCACTGTGGGGTTCGTTCGCGCCGGCCGAATCGCCTGAATGGCGATGAGCAAACCTACAAACCCAAGCAATGCGCCGCGCCAAAAACTTGACAACTAAGCTGGCTCCCGTTCTGCTGGTTTCTCGCTGCTCTTACGCACTCATTTCACTTGGCCGCAAGGCCAGCGACAGAACAGCCCCGATGATGCACAGCAGCGACATCTGCAGTACCCCTGCGAATAGCCAACCGCCATGGGTCGCTAGAGCGCGGATGAGATAACCACCAAACGCGGCACCTCCATAAAGGCTTGTTACAAACATTCCCGAACCTTTGCTGGCCAGAGTACCGCGCAATGCCTTGACGTGATATGCCGCGAGGCTTACGTACAGGATCGCGCTGCCGATCACTCCATACACGCAGCTCAGGATTTCCCGCGTTAACGCCGACGGCCCGGCCTGATAAAAAACATATCCCAATAGAGCGATGCAAACATACGAACCGGCGAGTACGAGCCGAGGAGAGAAGCGGTCTCCCACCCAGCCGCCGGCAATTGATGCGAGCGCGCCCACTGCGAAAAAGCCGACCACGAAACCCGCCACGCTCGGAGTGTAGCGCAGATTTTCCTGAAGGAAAGACGCATAACTGCCCAGGAATCCATACATGCTGAGCCCATGAATCACACAGAGGATCGTCAGCAGGACGGTATTCCTATTCAATAGACCCTCGGCACCGCCGCTTGCACTTTTCTTCTGGGTTACACCTTGAGTTTCGCTGAACCAGGAGCGCACCGTGAGCGCGATCACGGCGATCATCAGAAACCCGAATAGCCCGAATGCGAGCATCGGCACGCGCCATGATCCGTACTTCATCAGCAGCACGCCTGCCAGCGAGGAGCCGACGAACCCGCCGATTCCATAGCAGAAATTTACGGACCCGATCGCTGCTGCTTTGTAAGTAGCGAAATAACTCGCAGCGAGCGCGAACATGGAGGTGGCCAGCATGGCCATGCCGATTCCCTGGGACGCCAGACAGAAGAGCATGCCCCAAAATCCATGCATTACCACCGTCAACGCCGTCGCACCCGAAAAAATCGCCACGCCAACGAGAATCACGGACTTACGCGAAAATCGTGCCAGGATGTACCCCGTGGTAAGGCCGCCGAAACCCAAGCCCAGAGTAAAAATCGTTGTGAGCAAGCCGGTCAGGGCCGGAGAAAACAAAAATTCCCGGCGAACGTAAGGTGCGATCACGGGGAAAAGATAACGGTCCGCTGCCATTAAAACGTACGACAGCAGCAGGATGCAGTACATGGCGATGGCGACCGAACGCGTGCCCGCCTGCGCGCGGGGCGCCGTGCTCACATCCAGAGCCGAAGCTTCTGTGTTATTCACCTGACAATTCCTTCAATTGGCCGGAGTATACGCCACATCATCGATTTCCGAAACGCCCTTACCGCCCGCAGCTAAATCCGATATTAACCTGCGTATGTCTGCGCGGAAGTATAACAGCGTTATCGCGAGGCCCCAGAATTTGCCCCGCGAACTTTGGCCGTTGAAATCCGGGAGTGCCCGGATAAAGGTGGATTAGTTTTTCTGGAAGGAGCCCGGCTGTACGGCCCAGTCCGGTTGCATAAATTCGATGCCCCAGAAATGCGGCGAAGGCGTGAGAAATTCGATGCCGACGCGGCGGCCCTTCTCGGAATCCTCACCGAGATACACCACCCGGCATTCCTCTTCGTCTTGGGTCAACGGATTTGTCACGACGAGAAGGGATCCCATCTCGAGTTCCTGGTCCAGATAAAGCAGAGCTCCATGCGCGTTGACGACGATCGTTTCGTAGGCATGTCGAAAGCGGCGTCCTTGCTGATTCTTACCCGCCAGCATCACGCGTATGCGCATGAACATTCGCGAGCTGCGGCGTTCGCGTTCGTAGACCAGAGGCGACATGACACTCTGATGGTCAGCCATGCAGCGCCACACGTCAATCTCGCCTGAGCGCCGCGTGCCGTTGACGAAAACTGGCCATGTGTACAGGCTTATCAGGCGCAGTTCCTCTCAGTTGGGCGGTATTTAGTTAAGGCATGCGACGCACCTTGCACCGCTACTGTATTGGCACCTAGAATCGGAACGCGTCGCGGAGGAGAGATGGACCTGAACGAATACATCGAGCAGAAGCACAACGAGCATCTCGCCGATCTGTACGAATTCTTGCGTATCCCCAGCATCAGCGCGCAGGCCGATCACAAACAGGACGTCGAGCGCGCCGCACAGTGGGTCGCGGAGCGTTTGCGCCGCGCCGGTTTGGAGGACGTTGCAATTATCCCTACAAAAATGCATCCGCTCGTGTACGGGGAATCGCTCCACGCGCCGGGCAAGCCGACCGCACTCTTCTATGGTCACTATGATGTGCAGCCTCCTGAACCACTGGAGCTGTGGAGTTCGCCGGCATTTGAGCCCACGGTTCGCGACGGCAATCTCTACGGCCGGGGCACGGCCGATGATAAAGGGCAGGTGCACATTCATCTCCGCGCGCTGGATGCCTTGAAGCATACGGCGGGGACTCTCCCGATTAATCTCAAGGTCATTATTGAAGGTGAGGAAGAGGTCGGCAGCGAGAACTTGTGGGATTACGTCAATGAAAATAAAGCAAAGCTCAAGGCTGACCTTTTGGTCGTTTCCGATACATCCATGTTGGCGCCCGGAGTGCCCTCGATTACCTACGGCTTGCGGGGCCTGAATTACTATCAAGTGGATATCACCGGGCCAGGCCAGGATCTCCATTCAGGCGTTTTCGGCGGAGCCGTACCAAATCCGCTCACCATACTCACTGAGGTTTTCGCCAAGCTCCACGATAAGAACTTTCGGGTCGCGGTGCCCGGCTTTTACAACGATGTTGCGGTCGTTTCCCGCGCCGAGCGCAAGGCGCTGAATCATCTTCCCTTCAAAGAAAAGGAATTTCGCAAAACGGTGGGAGCGCCCGCGCTCTGTGGTGAAAAAGGCTATACCGTGGTAGAACAGCTTTGGATCCGCCCGACGCTCGAACTGAATGGGATTTGGGGTGGCTACACTGGCGAGGGCGCGAAAACCGTCATACCATCGATAGCGCACGCGAAATTCTCTACGCGCCTCGTACCCAATCAGGATCCGGCAAAGATTTCGAAACTGGTCGAGCGCCACATCCGCAAGCTGCTTCCCAAACAGGTCAAATGTGATTTTCAGGTGCTAAGCACCGGAAAACCCTGGGTTGCTCCTTACACGCACCCCTATTTCGAAATAGCTCACAAGGCGCTGGAAACCGGCTTCGGCAAGCGTGCTGTTTTTATCCGGGAAGGCGGATCGATTCCTTTCGTCACGCAAATGCACGACACGTTCAAGGTGCCCTGCCTTTTGATGGGTTTTGGGCTACCAGATGAAAATGCACATGCGCCGGACGAGCACATCCTACTCGAGAATTATTTTGGCGGAATCAAAGCTATCGCCCATTTTTACAAAGGATTGGCGGAAGCCTAGATCAATTCTGGTTTTTTCTTTCTGGCCGCGCAACATTTATAGCTCCAAAACAGCAAGCTATCGGTCGTTTTGGAATTGCGGGGCTGTACTGTTCCTACATCGAGCAGAAATGTACCGGAACGGCTCTTCTTCAGATCTGCGGGCTAAGAAACTTCATAATCGCGCGAAACTGTCGATTTTCTGCGGGTTTTCTGCATTTTCTCTTGCGTTGCGGCGGGACTCTCTTTATAGTGTCGCGCGTGCGCGGCCCTGATTCGGGCCTCCACGAAGGCTCGAATTCCAAAAGAACGTCTGAGGAGGGGAAGGATCGAGATGGCAAAGCCAATGAGCAAGTCTAAGATTGTGGGCCATCTGGCGGAGAAATTAGAAACGCCCAGAAAGACCGTGAATTCATTTTTTGACGAACTCTTCAAACTCGCGGTCAAGGAGTGCAAGGGCGGTGCCGGCAAATTCGTGATTCCGAATCTGGGCCGGGCAGTGAAAGCGCATCGCAAAGCGCGCATGGGCCGCAATCCGCAGACAGGCGAAGCGATCAAGATCAAGGCAAAGACCGTCGTCCGTTTGCGTCCGGCTAAGGCTTTTAAAGACGCTGTCCTGGGCTGATCGTCCATCAAGATCTGTTTCTACCCGAAAATGAGAGGATTGCGGGCGATCCGGAGTCGTACACTCGGGATCGCCCGAACTGCTTGACCTCGTTAAGCGGCTGCTTTTTTCTTCTCTTCCTGCCCTTAAGCTGCACCGGCACAATCAGTGGCATAATGGTCGCATAAACATGTTGTCGCAGAATACTGTCGGGCCCTCGGGCCTGCTTGCCGATCTCTACGAACTGACGATGGCGGCCGGCTATCTTGAGACCCATTTTGACGCCTGCGCTACCTTTGAGGTTTTCGTTCGTAGTCTCCCGCCGAAGCGGAACTTCCTGATCGCGGCGGGTTTGGAGCAGGCGCTCGAATTTCTCGAAACAGTTCGGTTTCGCCCGGAGGATATTGCCTATCTGCGCAAGCATCCCGCTTTTGCATTGATCAGCGACAGCTTTTTCGACTATCTCGCCGAATTTCGATTTTCAGGAGACATTTGGGCCATTCCGGAGGGGACGGTATGTTTCCCCGGCGAGCCGCTTCTACGTATCACTGCCCCAATCGCCGAAGCCCAGATCATGGAAACTGCGTTGCTGGCTACGATCAGTTTTCAAACGATGATCGCTTCCAAAGCGGCGCGTGTGGCCAAAGCCGCGGCCGGACGGCCTGTAGTTGAGTTTGGCACACGCCGGGCTCACGGCACGGAGTCCGGCGTCCTCGCCGCGCGTGCAGCGTATATCGGCGGATGCAAGGGAACCTCGAACGTGCGCGCAGGTCAATTGTTCGACATCCCGACCTATGGCACGCAGGCCCATTCGTGGATCATGGCTCACGACAGGGAAGACGAGGCGTTCGCCCAGTTCATGGACATCTTCCCGCGTCATTCCGTGCTGCTCCTGGATACCTACGATGTGCGTGCCGCGCTTAAAGCCATCATTGCGCTAGGGCGCAAGCCTCGAGGTGTACGCCTGGATAGCGGCGACGTGGTGGCAGATAGCATGTGGATCCGCGAGAAGCTGGATCAGGCCGGCTGGGGCGACGTTGAGATTTTTATCTCCGGCGATCTGGATGAAGAGCGGATAGCATCTTTGCTTGAGGGTGGTGCGCGGGTGGATACCTTTGGCGTTGGCACATCTCTTTCGACGTCATCCGATGCGCCCTCACTGGGTGTGCTATACAAGCTGGTTGAAATCGAGCGAGCCGGAAAGATTCGTGAGGCCGCCAAATTCAGTGCTGCAAAGGTGACGTATCCGGGCCGTAAGCAGATATACCGCAAGGCTGATTCAAAGGGCGACTACCTCGAGGATGTGATTGCATTGGAAAATGAGCACGAGGATGGCGAGCCTCTGCTCGAGCGTGTAATGAGCGAAGG
This sequence comes from Candidatus Acidiferrales bacterium, assembly GCA_035650755.1. Lineage (GTDB taxonomy): Bacteria > Acidobacteriota > Terriglobia > Acidiferrales > UBA7541 > Palsa-189. Next base: position 15,347 of record DASRHB010000019.1, on the reverse strand, counting down.
AAAGCGCCTGCAGCCGGTGGCCCCGCTTCCTGACCTGCAGAAACGCTGCCAGGCGCAAGTAGAACACTTGCCTGTGGCCCTCCGCGGTCTTGAAGTCCCCGAGCAGGGCTACCGGGTGTCCCACAGTACGCGTCTTGAGAACATGCTCGAAGAGGTTCGCGAACGCATGGCGCGCCCTTCACCGCGCCGCTAGGTGACGCGTGGTTTCGCGCCGAGTCATTTTTTGGGATGTGGACACACAACGAGATTTCATGCTGCCCGGGGGCAAACTATACGTTCCCGACGCCGAAAAGCTGATCCCCAACCTCAAGCGGCTGACCGAGCAGGCTCGCAAAGATCGTGTTTTTCTTGTATCTGACGCATGCGTTCATTCGCCCGGTGATCCCGAGTTTCAGCGGTTCCCGCCCCATTGTGTTCGCGGCACTGAAGGCGCTGAAATCATCCCCCAGACAATTGCCGATCGCTTTCTTGTTTTGCCAAACCGCCGTGACGCGAAAGTTCCCGAAGACCTGACGCCATATCAGCAGGTGATCCTCGAAAAGCAGACGCTTGATGTCTTTGATAATCCGCTCACAGACGTTGTGCTCGAGCGGCTTGCGAAATTTACCGACCGCGATGCCGAGTTCTTTGTCTTTGGAGTGGTCACCGAATACTGCGTCCGCTGCGTTGCAAAAGGCCTGCTTGATCGCGGCCGGCGAGTCTCGCTCGTTGAGGATGCGATCAAGACCTTGAAGGCGGAGGATGGCGCGAGCGCGGTCGCCGAGTTGAGGTCGGCGGGAGCCACAATGGTTACCGCGCGTGACGCGATTGCTTCAGTTGCCGGCTGAAAGTGACGCTGGTCTAGGGCCGCCTGGGAGTGCTTACAAGCTCTTTATGTAGGAAATCACCGCGCGAATTTGCTCGGCGCTCAGGGAGTCCTTCAGGCCGGGCATGTTCTTGCCACCATCCTCGATCCACTTTGCCAGACTGCTGTCGGTCACCTTTTTGTGATCGGCAAAGGTTCCGCGCGCGAATAGTCCTTTTAATCCGGGGCCAATCTTCTGAGCCGCAGTCTTCGCATAGTGACACGAGGCGCAGTGCTGCTGAAAAAGCTGCTTCCCTGAAGGTGCTTGAGTTTCGGATGACGCCGGCGTTCTGCCTGTCTCGTTACTTGGCCTCTGAGCGGCGAGCATACAGGGAACGAAGACGCACGCGAGTATGGCCGCGAAGACCAGAGCTGTGGCGCTGCGGTTTTGCGCGTAACGATTTGGAGAAAAGTGTTTCAACCTGGCTTACGGCTAGTTCGCAGCGGCAGAATTGTCTGCAGTTGCCATCGGTTTTACGGTCAAATTGTAAATCCACATAAGCAGTGTTGTCGCAAACCCAATGCCGGAAACAACCCACCACATTTGGTTTGGCCGGTGCAAAAGGTCGCCAAAATAGTGCACCAGATAGCCTCCTAATTTGCCCCCGATCAGGTATCCAATCGCTATCGGAAGAAAAGCATAGCCCATATACGTTCCTTGTTGTCCGCCCGGAGCGAGCCGCGAGACATATTCATAATATCGCGGCGATTGGGTGATTTCACCGACGGCGAGTAAAAAAAGCGCCGCAATCACAAACGGCGTGCTGGCATGCAGCACCAATACCAGCCAGGAAAAACTGGAAATCAAGATGCCCAGTGTCATTGCTCTGAATACGGGGATTTTTCGCGTGAGATAGCTCACCAGGATTTGAAACGCAATTACCGTTGCCGGATCAACCGCCAGCAAGAGATCGACTTTGGCGTTGGGATTCACGTATCCGCGAAGAAAAAGCGGCAAAGCTACAAATTCCTGCCAGAAGATGATCCAGAAGCCGGAAAAAATGAGCAAAAATGTAATGAATCGAACGTTCGACAGGACCACCACCATATTCCCGAGTGCTGCAAGGACTGTCGGAACGGGTTTCTCATCGGCGTGGCGCGGCTCCTTGTAAAACAGCAGCGTCGCAAAAAACATCAGGAAGACAAAAAGCGCCGAGACTCGGAAGACATTTTCAATTCCAAGCGATCTCCGAACAAGGAACGCGACGATGGGGCCGAGCGTGCCGCCGATATTCACCAAGGTGTAGTAGATCGAGTATCCGATCGAGCGCACCGATTCAGTCGAAGCACGCGCGGTCGTCCCTGCCACGCACGGCTTTACCACTGATGGGCCGAGCGCAGGAACCATCAGCACGAGAAGCACAACCCAGAAGAGCGGAAGCGCCGCCCGCAACGGAGCGAGCCAGTTCGCGCTCAGCGAGCCCATCAGGAAATAGCCGACGGCGAGCGTCAAATATGCTATCGCCAGCGAGTTGCGGAATCCGAAGCGGTCTGCCAGGCTACCTCCGAGGATTGGAAGAAACCATACGGCAAAGCCGAACACGCCCATGAGCGTTCCGGTCTGCTCGGTCGAAAGATGAAGCGATTCGTGCAGAAAAATTGCGAGAACGGCCGACTGCGCATAGTAGGCCATCCGTTCAAAAAGCTCGGTGGTGTTTGCGACCCAAAAGGCGGGTTCGAAACCGCGGCGAATTTCGAGCAGCCGGTCTTTCAATCGAGACGGCTTGCGATCGGCGTGATTTATCTCTGCGGTGGACATCATTATGCCGAGCACATCTTATAGGATAAGCTGAACGAACGGCAGCGAAAGCGCCGCAGAGAGATGAACCAGAAGCTTCCATCCATCGTCATTGTCGGGCGCCCGAACGTGGGGAAATCGACGCTTTTCAATCGGCTCACGGGAAGTCGCCGGTCGATCGTTACGGACGAGCCCGGCATTACCCGCGACCGTATCTATGGAAGCGCGAACTGGCGCGGGCGTCAGTTCGAAATCGTGGATACCGGCGGACTGGTGCCCGATGACCGCGCCGCGATTCCGCGCGAAATTCTGAAGCAAGCTCAAGCGGCGATTGCCGGCGCAGCGGCCCTCGTCCTGGTGGTAGACGCCCGCGCCGGCGCCACTCCGCTCGATCTCGAACTGGCCCGGAACCTGCGCCGCACCGGCAAGCCCTTCGTCATCGCCGCCAACAAAGTTGATTCGCTGCGGCAGCAGGATCTGGCGGCTGAGTTCTACGAAATTGGCGCGGACATCTTTCCGGTTTCGGCGGAACACGGGATGGGCGTCGATGCGTTGCTGGATCGGGTGACCACCGATTTCGCAATCACAGAAGGCGAGAGCGAGGACGGCGCGCCGAGCGAAACCGAGGTGGCCATCATCGGCCGCCCGAATGTGGGCAAGTCCACGCTGCTCAACCGACTCGCCGGCGCGGAGCGCTCGATTGTATCCGCCGAACCCGGAACGACGCGCGACGCGGTGGATACGGTCGTTCAACGCGGCGACAGAAGATATCGCTTCATTGACACCGCGGGCATTCGCCGCAAAGGCAAGACGAGCCTGATTGCCGAAAAATTGAGCGTTGTCATGGCGCGCAAGCATCTGGAGCTTGCGGACGTGGCCCTTCTTGTATGCGATGCGGCCATTGGCGTCACTGCCGGTGATGCCACGATCGCCGGCTATGCCCAAGAGTCGGGACGCTCTGTCATTGTCGTTATGAATAAGTGGGACTTGGCGCTCGAAGAGGCGCGGCAAGCCGGTCAGAAAGCGCAGAGGCAAAGCCCGACCAGGCAGGAAACGAAAGAGAACCTGCCAACCGATCCACGGCGGCTCGCTGCCGAATACGAAGCGCTCGTGCGCGAAAAGCTCAAATTTCTTTCGTACGCGCCTATTGTCTTCATTTCTGCCCTTAGCGGCGAACACGTTGAACAACTGTATGCGTTGATCGACCATGCCGCAGAGGCTCGGAAACGACGAATAGCCACCGCAGACCTGAATCGCTGGCTGGGCACGGTCGATCTCGCACGTGGCACCTCGCCGGCCGCTCGCCGGGTGAAGATTTATTACATGACACAGGCTTCTGTTTCGCCACCGACTTTCATCCTCTTCACAAATCAGCGCCAGCGGCTGCATTTCAGCTATGAACGCTTCCTGGAAAATCGATTGCGAGAGCATTTTGATTTTTTTGGTTCGCCCGTCCGTTTTATCCAACGCTTTCGCGAGCGTGAACGCGACGATAAGGGACGCTCCGCTCGAAAGAGGCGCAGAGCCGATTGACTTGGCCGCGAATCGGCATAGGATAGGTCCGTAATGTCGAGCAATGGCCATCAGGAACTCTCTTCGGAGAAGAGCCTCTATCGAATTGGTGAAGTGAGCCGCATCACGGATACCAAGCCATTCGTCCTGCGGTATTGGGAGACTGAATTCCCCACCTTGCAGCCTGTTAAAAGTGCGAAAGGACACAGGTTGTACCGCCGCCAGGACGTCGAAACTGTGCTGCTGATCAAGCGGCTGTTATACGACCAAGGATTCACGATTGCCGGCGCCCGCCGTCATCTCCGCGAAATCAGCGAAGCCGAGTCCATAACCACCGCTGATCGGCCCAAGCACGATGAGGTCCCTCCTCTTGAGGCACCGGCGAACGTCAGCCGCAAAGTTCTCCTCGATTTACGCGATTCGCTCCGCGCATTCTTGACGCTGCTGGAAAGCGAGTGATAGGCTCAAAAGCGGTCATTCCAGTCATGGCACGTAGGTGAGACAAGCGCTTGTTACCCGGTCGGGACGTGGCGCAGCCTGGTAGCGCGCACGCTTGGGGTGCGTGAGGTCGCTGGTTCAAATCCAGTCGTCCCGACCATACATTACCGACAACCTGGGAATGATTGATTCCATCTGTTCGCCAGCAACACCCGCCGTTATCCGAAGGTCGGATGCCTAATATTCTAGTTACCAATGACGACGGAATTCACGCGCCCGGTCTGCGCGCGCTCGTCAAGGGCTTGACGGGACTAGGCACGATCAGCGTTGTTGCGCCTTCCAGCGAACGCAGCGCCGCAGCACAGTCACTCACCGTGCGCCAGCCCATCTTTTGCGAGCAAATAGCCGAACGCGAGTGGTCGGTGGAAGGCACTCCCGCCGACGCCATGATGGTCGCGCTCCATCGCCTATTCCCAAAGCCTCCCGATATCGTTATTTCGGGAATCAACCGGGGACCGAATCTAGGCGAAAACATCTTTTATTCCGGGACGGTCGGCGCCGCTACGGAAGCTGTCATCAATCACGTGCCAGCATTCGCCATCTCTTTGGCATACCGCGGCCCTGATATCGTCTTCACACAGGCAGCCCTATTTGCGAGGCGTTTGGCAGAGCTCATCCTGCAGAAGGGTTTACCAGCGGGCGTACTGCTGAATGTCAACGTGCCGCTCGATTGGAAAGGCGGCGTCCGACTCACACGGCAGTCCGGCAAGTTGACCCGAACAGTGCTTCAGGAAGGTGCCGACCCCCGAGGCCGGGTTTATTACTGGCTGACCGAGGAGCCTGTTTCCGATACGCCCGACCCCGAGAGCGACTATGCTGCCGTTTTCTCTGGGCAGGCGTCTATTACACCTGTGGAACTGGAGCGCACGCACGAGCCTTCCCGAAGCCATCTCGCTCCTTGGGCAGAACTCCTCGAATCCACATTGAAGGTTTGACCGGCGTTTCATTGTAACTGACTGATTACACCGTCCTTACATATATGTAGCTGATCTCATGGCACTTAACTTCATGTTGGCTCTCTCTTGATGGTCGCGTGTCTATCCTGCTGAAAAGGCAGCGAATATAGCTGGAGCTGCCATCCCTCTTCCTAGTACGCCCGTACCCGCGGAAATGTAGCTTTTCGGCCATACAAGCGTGACGGTGGCTTGCGGTAAATTCTTACCATCGCAAACATCATATGGAGTCTTTGGTCAGTATCCCAAAGATTTCAAGAAGTTTAAGACAGAAAAAGCTGTCCACAATTGCTCAATCGCGAATCGAAAGTCTAAAGGAGGCAGAGGTAAATCGGCCCGTAAGCGGCTACCCAGGACGTTAAAAGGATTCGGAGGACTGAAAGCTATGCAGACGAAGCTACGAACAACATTCCTGATATTCGCAGCAAGCCTGCTCCCCGCGTTGACGATTTCCGCGGTGTCTCACGCGAAAGCCCGAAAAGCTCGTGTGGAGACGCATGCTGTGGGAATTGCCTCCTGGTATGGTCAGCAGCATCAGGGCCGCAAGATGGCGAATGGTAAGAGATTCGACCGGAGAAAGATGACGGCGGCCTCCTGGTACGTGCCGCTGGGAACAGTTCTCCGGGTCGTGAATCTGGAAAACGGCAGGTCTGTTACGGTCACGGTCACTGACCGAGGCCCGAATCTCAGGCTGCACCGTATTCTCGATCTTTCCGAGGCCGCAGCCAAGGAGCTGGGATATGTCGAGAAAGGGTTAACGCCGGTTTTCGTCTCTCCGATACTTTCCTATCAGCCTCAACACGCCGAACTTCACCCGGCTTTGATTGAGCCTGTGCAACCTCAACTCATGGCCACCGAGACTGCGCCCGAGCTAGCACCCGTGGTACTGGCGTCCGCGCGCTGATTAGCGCGCGGGCCAGGCAGGTGCAGAAGCAGAGCCAGCAGCCCCGAAATAACCATGCATATGAGGAGCAGGAGTAATCCGGGCGTGAAAGAGCTCGTCTTCGTCCTCAGGTAACCGATAAAGAAAGGGCCGGCAAATCCGCCCAGGTTGGCAACGGAATTGATCAGGCCGATCGAAGCAGCTGCCGCCGATTCGCTGAGGATGGCGGTCGGTAGCGCCCAAAAACTTGGCATAAACGCGGTTGTGCACGCACCGACTACGATCATGCATGTGAAAGCTATCGCTAGATGGGTGCTCGAATAAATGGCCAGAGCGAGGCAGCCCGCTCCCAGAAATAGCGGGAAAGCGGTGTGCCACCTTCGTTCGTCAGTCCGATCCGAGTGCCACCCGTTCCAGATCATGGCTGCAAGGCCGACCACGTACGGTAATGCAGCAAGCAATGTCACGGCCATGTTGGAAAGATTTGTGGCGCGTTGCACAATGGTGGGAAACCAGATCACAAATCCATAAATTCCGATAATCGCGAAAAAATAGACGAGCGTCAGCAGAATTACTTCCCGGCTGCGAATCGCCTGCCAGATCGTCCACTCGCGAACGAGGCCCTTCGCCGTTTTTTCCCGCTGCAATTCCGCATTGATCCACTCGCGTTCATCGGCAGCCAGCCAGTCTGCCTGCAGAGGCCAATCCGTGAGATAGACCAGCGTCAAGATACCGAACAAGATTGCCGGGATCCCCTCGACCACAAACAGCCATCTCCAGCTGGCAACTCCGGCCCAATGCTGGCTGAGAATCCATCCGGCCAGTGGAGATCCGACGATACTGGACATGGGAATGGCAGCCATGAAGATCGCTCCCGCTTTGGCGCGATCTTGGTACCGAAACCAGTGGGTAAGGTACACCACGATGCCGGGGAAAAATCCGGCTTCCGCGACGCCAAGAAGGAAGCGAGCGAGATAGAACTGCCGGGGCGTATGCACCGCAGCCATCAAAATTGTGACGATGCCCCATGTGATGAGGATTCGAGCGATCCATTTACGGGCGCTCCAGCGTTCCACGATCAGGGCGCCGGGTATTTCGAATAGGAAATATCCGATGGAGAAAATGCCGGCGCCGAGACCAAAGATTTTGTCGCTGAAGTGCAGGTCGCGAGACATCTCCAAGCCCGCATAGCCGACATTGACTCGGTCCAGAAAAGCGACTACGTAAAGCACGAACAAAAACGGCAGCAGGCGACGGGCAATGCGGCGCGTGGAACGCAATCCTGCATCCGGCAAAATGATGGTCGTAGGCATTCCGCCCTGCGTTTGTAGCATAATTTCGTGATCTGTATGCGGGATGTCACGGCATAGGAAGGTAAGATGCCAGATCAGTGCTGGGCTTCTAAGATGACGCGGGTGGCGATCCTCGACGATTACCAGGCCGTGGCTCTTGGCCTTGCCGACTGGAAAAGCCTCGGCCCCGAGGTGACGGTGAATGCCTTTCACGAAAGGCTCTCGGGCGAGGAAACGCTCGCGCAGCGTTTGGCAGACTTCGACGTAGTCGTGGCCATGCGGGAGCGCACCCATTTTCCACGATCGCTCCTCGAACGCCTTCCGAAGCTAAAGCTTCTCGTCACTACCGGCACGCGCAACGTAGCCATCGATTCGAAAGCTGCCGCCGAACTGGGAATCGTGGTCAGCGGGACCGGAATGCTTACCCAACCCACTGCGGAGCTCACCTGGGGGTTGATTCTCGCGCTCGCACGCCATATTCCCGAAGAGGCCAGTCACATGCGCCGGGGCGGCTGGCAGACTACGATCGGTGTCGGTCTGAATGGCAAAGTGCTCGGGATTTTGGGCTTGGGCAAGCTCGGCACGGAAGTGGCTCGGGTCGGCCGCGCATTTCAGATGGAAGTGATCGCCTGGAGCCAGAATTTGACCACTGCGCACGCTGCCTCGCTGGGCGCCACCAGGGTCGAAAAAGATGAGCTATTCCAGCGTGCCGATTTCGTCACCATTCATTTGATTTTGAGCAAGCGCACCCGAGGATTGGTGACAGCGCACGAACTTGGTCTGATGAAGCGCACAGCATATTTGATCAACACTTCCCGGGGGCCCATTGTGGACGAGCGCGCCTTGATCGATGCCCTCGGAAGTCGCAAAATCGCTGGCGCCGCACTGGACGTTTACGATGAAGAGCCCTTGCCTGCCGATCACATGCTGCGAAAACTGGATAATGTCGTGCTCACGCCTCATCTAGGGTACGTAACAGTCGAAAATTATGGAAAATGCTACGCCGACGCCGTCGAAGATATTCGCGCGTTCCTCGGGGGATATCCGATCCGCGCAATTGGGTGATCGGCGGCAAGAACGGCAGCCCGAAACCGACACTATTCCGGCACTCCGCTCAGGGCCTTCATTGCCGCGATGTAGCTCCCAATATTCTGTACGGCGTAGATCGGAGTCACAATCAACGAAATCGTGCCCCACCACCCGAGCAACAGGTTCTTGACCATAAAATCGCTGAAATGTTTGCGGATGCAGCTCTTGCACAGATTTCCTTCGATCTTATATGTGCGGCGAATGAAGAGCATGCCTACATTCCGGTGAAAGCTGATGCGTGCAGTTTGGCGCATGCCTCCACAACTCTGACAACGCACCACGTTCTGTGAATTTGGCGCTTTCGCGGCCTGGGTCGTCGGCATTGGAGCCGTCATAGTTGGCATAGGCAGCCTCCTGGCAGCGTATTTATTTTGTTACTGGAGTGCGGAGAGTGACTGCTGGCAGGCTAACGGGATGACACGATTACATCAAGTAGTGGTGCTCGCATCGACATTATCATTTCGGCACTCTGGATCGATCCCCAGGCGGGAACGCCTAGGTGCATTTCACCATCTCCATGCATGGCCGACCAATTTCAGACGCACGATGCAAGCAGCTGCACCATTCCTGATCGCGCAGGCGAACTGCAGAAACTTGCATGGTGCTGGGTAATTCGATTACCCGCGGTGGCGGCGTTCCAGTTTACTCAGATCGCTGTATTGGATTGATCGATTGGTTTATGAATACTACAGCCTCGTTTGCTTGATCGAATCCAATTGAGCCACATAAGTTTTCAGAATTTCTGAAGCAGCGACTCTATCCGGGAGGAACAGCATGGAAGACGTCAGAACTGCGATTCGGGAATACACCGAGATGGGAGACCTGGAGCAGAAGATTCGCCTCGGTATTGGTTCGGCAGCGGCGGCCGCCGCTATTTTCGCGCCCTTGGGTTACAGAGGGAAAGGCATATTAACCGCGATAGCCGCAGGCGCCATTCTGTCCGGAATATATCGCAGATCGCCGGTTAAGCGTGTGCTGGGACTGTAGTCGAAATCCACCGCTTACCACTTAAGCGGTTCCAAGTGCTGCTTGCCGTGGAACGTGCATTTTTCGCAGGCCGAGCTTTTTTCGACGCGTTTATCGCCATGTCCGGAGCGGGCGCACGACGCATCGTATACCTGTAAGCAGATCTGACCGTGCGGCGAAAGCTGCACACCAGTGTGTCTCGGGTCGAGGCTTTTGTTAGCCGAAAGTCTGTCGAGCGCGACGAGCGGATCCGGCAAACAATCTCCATCGTTGGTCAGATGATCGGCAGCGACTTCACAGGATAGGACCAGACAACGAAATGGGTGAAACTTGTTCCTCGGCGGCATCGTTTGCCGAGTCAGCGGATTCCCACAGGCTCTCGCTTCGCGCCAACTTTAGCTGGACCTTTGTCGGCAACGTGATCTACTCCGCATGCCAGTGGGGGATTGTCGTTGTCCTCGCGAAGTTAGGCAGTCCTGTGTTGGTCGGAGAATACGCGCTCGGCGTTGCCATTGCGACTCCGGTGATTGCTCTGTCGCAACTGCAGTTGCGGCCGGTGATCGCTTCGGATGTGCATGAGAAATATCGCTTCGGCGATTATCTCGGCTTCCGCCTCATGGCCACACTTCTGGCCAGTTTAATAGTTGTCGCCATTGCCCTTGTAGTGCGCAGCGGGCCCAATGAGACGCCTCTGGTTATTTTGGTGGGATTGGCTCTTTCTCTTGAATCCGTCAGCGACCTTTACTTTGCGCGTTTGCAGTTCATTGACCGCATGGACCGCATCGCCAAGTCCCAAATTGTGCGCGCGCCATTAGCCTTGGCAGCGCTGGGCCTCCTCGTCCATTTCACCGGAAGTTTGGTCCTGGGTATTGCCGGCATGGTCATCGCCAGACTGGCTGTGTTGATTGCGTATGATATGCGGCCGGGCACGCACTCACTGCTGCCCTTAAACGGGTTTCCTCAGCAGGCCAGCGAGCAGCTCCATGAAATGAAGCAACTGCTGAAGCCCCGCTGGGAACCGCGAACCATGGCGCGAATCTTCTGGCTTGCGTCGCCGCTGGGCGTCGTAGCCTTGTTGGTCAACCTGAATTCAAATGTGCCCCGCTATTTCATTCAATGGTCTCTAGGAACGCGCGAACTCGGCATCTATTCCGCTCTTGGTTTCATGATGTCAGCCGGCAACCTGTTCGCGGCCGCGCTTGCACAAGCAGTTTTTGTGCGACTTGCGAGGTTACATGCGGAAGGGCGCAATTCTGAGTTCGTCATGCTTCTTTTGAAAATGGCCGGCATTGGCACCGTCCTCGGTGCAGGCGGCGTTGCATTCGCCTGGATCGCCGGACCGGAGTTGCTGAGGATACTTTATCGTCCCGAATATGCGGAGCATTGGCATGTGCTGGTCTGGTTCATGGTGGTAGCCTGGATGAGTTACATATCGCAATTCCTTGGCACCGCCATGACCTCTGCGCGCTACTTTGTGCACCAGATTCCGCTCTTCGCTACCGTCGTTCTGGCGATCGCCGGTGCGAGCTACGTTCTGGTCCCTCGCCTTGGCTTGACGGGTGCGGTGCTGTCGAATCTGGTTGGCGCTGTCGTTCAGGTCTTTGGCAGCATTTTAGTGCTCACCTTCGCGCTCCGAAGAAAGCCGCAATTGGTGGCTTCTGTAGACCAGTCTGCGGCTTGAGGTCCTTCACTGGAACCGGCTGTTGCGTGTTACCCTCGTTTTTGATTCATCGATACCGTATTTCTCCCTAGCATCGTTTCATCCGTAACCTGTAGCAGGGCCGCTCCTCCTCGGAGAACGTGATAGAAGTCAGCAAGCGTTCTGCCCAAGACGATGGTATTCACGCCTGAACTATCTTGCTGAAGTATGGCTTCGCAGCCCGCCCGGCCGCAAACAAGACAGCTTGATGAAACCGGCTCCGGGAACTATGTCCATCAAAATCGGGTTTGCCGTTCTTTCACACGATCAGCCGCATCAACTGCTTCGGCTCACGACAACGCTGAATGCGGCATTTGCAAATGCTCCCATCGTTTGCCATCACGATTTCAGCAAATGCGCCGTCGAAGAAAAGCTCTTTCCCCAAAATGTGCGGTTTGTCCGGCCTCATCTTGTCACCCGCTGGGGTCATATAAGCGTCCCACTGGCTGCGCTGCGCGCTTTCCGCTTGCTCATGGAATCCGACGAGCCCGATTGGTTTGTGCTTTTAAGCGGCAGCGATTACCCGGTCCGTTCAGCCGACCAAATCATCGACGAGCTAGGGGGCAGTGAATATGACGCGTACTTGGATTGTCGGGAAATCTTGTTTCGTTCCGTCCCGCCGGGCCAAACGGCGCGCGACGGTTTCGGTCGCCCTGCGTGGATTTCCCTCGCTTACGATCGGTACTTCGGAGTCCCCTTATTCTGGTGGCCGCGTCTTTCCAAGACGCTATTGCTCTCGGGCAAGTTCCCTCTACAAAAGAAATATGTGTTTCTGCGGAGTCCATCGGTGCTTCGCCGGTTGCAGCCTGAGCGCCCACAGCACATCTATGGCGGAGACTTTTGGTTTCAGGCGAACCGGAAGGCTATTGAGCGCCTTCTGAATTCCCTTTTCCTGCCTGAACTGATCCGTTACTTCGAGCACCGGTGGAACGTCGACGAATCGCTATTTCATACCTTGCTTTGCAACCAGGCGGATTTGCGGATTTGCAAAGACCACAAACGATATGAGGATTGGTCAAGCGACGGGAAGCACCCGAAATTGCTCGAGGTGGCCGATGTGCCAAAGATCATGGCATCCGGCGCGCACTTTGCGAGGAAGTTTCGGCCCGATGGCGCGGTTCAGGATTTTATCGACGAGAATATACTCGGCATCCGCGTACGGGATTGGCGCCACACTGCCGGCGCAGGCCTGGACGTGCAGTTTGCATAGTGCGGCCTGTCCGTAGGTGGTCGATGTTACGAAGCCTCCGAACTGCTCCACGCCACTCGCCTGTAAGGCGGCTTATCGGCATTGGGTTCCGACGCGGGGAGTAGAGCAAGTGCTTCAATTTTGTCGGCTATGGCGTTGCCAATAGTATGCCAATTCAATTTCTCGCGAACTTTCCGCCGGCTTTGCTCTGACATCGATGCGAGTCGCCCAGTATCGTTTAGCAGTCGTGTGACTTCGGCACCTAGGCGTTCCCCGGAAAAGTCTGAAAGCACCAAACCGGTCACCTCGTTCTCGACAATTTCCGGCATGCCATCGACGTCTGAAGTTACACAGGGCACTCCGAAATTCATCGCTTCGATCAGAAACGTAGGAAAAGGATCACAGCGGCTGGGTGCAACCACCAGGTCGCTGGTCAAAAATAACTCGCGCATTTTCTCTCGTGAAACCCAGCCGTGCTCTTCCACTCCCGCAGCGTGCGGGATATTGGCTCCGCCCACGACGGCCAGCTTGGCATCCGGAATTCGTTGCCTCACGAATTCAAATGCAGCGGTAACAAGGTCGCCGCCCTTCCGACCGAAGTCGGCTGGATCGCCGTAGAAAAGGATCCGTTTGCTGCCGAAGCTGTGCGCGCCCTCGTAGAACTCATCGAAATGACCTCCGCTGCCCACCACCGTTATTTTTTCGGGCGCGACACCGTAATCCTCGATCAGAGAATCGCGCGTCCTTTGGCCGAATGGAAACAGGTGAGTGGCGCTGTTGTATGCACGGCGCTCACATTCCCACCATGCTTTCCAAGCTTTGTCATTCAGAAACGGAGCCCACGGCGCCCATTCCCGTCGGGCGATCTCTTCCGTGAAATCGAGTGCCATTACATACGGAATGGAATGGCCACGCCAGACGGGAGCATACATCCCAAATAGATGGAAGATCAGGTCTGGCCGCTTCGGCAGGGCAAGAATTTTGCGTTCCGCATCCGAAGAACGTGCCCGATAAACGCGCGCGTCCCATGGCGTGAGAGGAACAAAAAGCTCCACCACCGAGAGAGCCTTGTGCCACCCTCTCGTCCAACATTCCGAGCGGAATCGAAAAGCGGCGCGCTGCACCTTCCCAAAGCCGATTCCCGAGACGCGCTCGTTATCCGGAAAGCGGGCTGCCAACGTCTTGAAAAGGTGCTGGAGCCTATGCAAGTAAAGAGGGCTCGCGCTAAACGCCACTCGCATCGTTACACTCCTAGGGCAGGTCTACTATACGTACTGTTTTTCGGCGAGGGACGCCATACAGGAGACGGATTAGGCCCGTATCGATTGTTTGTGGATTTGCCTCGGAAGTTCTCGCGTGCGTAGTGAGCGCAATGACACCCATCGTCAAGATCGAAACAACGACTAAGCCGCTTAATTCATGAGATCTGACGATTTGTCTTGCTGCAGTTGAATTTTTGCATTCTCGCCATCCGGGGATTGACGGCGGCGTTCAAAGCTCCCGGACGAGAGAGAAAGAACGGTTTTCGGCGAAGGCTTCGCCCTAAACTCACCGCAGAGCCGAATTCGGGAGAGGACTGAACTGGTTAGCCAGTGTTAAAGCTCAAGGCCAGCTCGCGGAACAGAGATTGCCACGGCCAGCCGGTGGCCAGGTGGACGCGGATGCACCGAGCGGTCTGGCGCACACGAGCGCCGAGTTTGAACAGGCGTACACGTAGAGTTTCAATTTGCGCCGAGCGCCACGCCTTCGGAAGCTGCAGCAGACGAAACAGGTTGACGAGATTGTAGGCGAAGCCGTGGAGCAGCAGACGGAAGGCGTTGGCCAGAAAACGGTGGCAGCTGAGCCGGTCGGCGCGGAAGCCATTCTTGAACTCCTCGATGCGGTTCTCGCACTCGCCGCGATCGTTGTAAAAGGCAAAGACCTCCGCAGGCCGGCCGGGACAGTTGGAGATGACGAAGCGCAGGTTGATTCCGGTGGCCGTGTGCTCGGCCTTGTAGCAGATGCGGCGTTGACGTGGCCAACTGCGGGCACGATGGCGAAAACTGGAGAAGCTGCGCTGCGGAACTCCGGTGCGGCGATAGAGGCGCGCCAAACGTTTCTGCCGCGGTGCGGCCTGCCGCTGAAAGACCACGTTGGCAGCAATGCCCAATGCATACTGGATGCCGAAAAACTCGCAGAATTGGTAGAGCAGTGGCAGAGCGAAACCAGCGTCGCCGCGCAGCTTGATGGGCACGCCGGGAAAGGCGGCTTCCAGTCGCGGCACCAGCCGCAGCAGCATCGGGACAATGCGCGCATGACTGGAGGCATTGCCCGGTCGCGATCGTAGGGCCAGCAGGGATCCCGTGTGACGCTCGAAGACGAGCATGGGGTGATACATGTGCTGGTCGCACCGACGATCCCACGCATGGCCAGCAGCAACTCAGCATCTTCAGAGTCGATATCGAGCAGGATCTCGCCGCGCTGGCGGACCTGCTTTCCGCGGAGGCGAATGAATTGATCGAGCAAGGCATCGTTCAAGCGCACCCACGTCGTTTACGGCGCGCTGATTTCGCTACTCTGAATTGGCCCACTTTGATCATCTGATTTGGCCCACCCCGTAACCGATCGCCTACCCTGTCCCGAGTTTCGGGATGGGGAGGGCGATGAATAGGAGACGGAAGGTGGAGCTATTCGAGCAGATAAGA